>CAVZYF010000005.1:0-827341 GCA_963779405.1 uncultured Solirubrobacterales bacterium | reverse complement strand
CGGCCTCGCGGCCAGCGTACTGGGCGCGCTCGCCCAGTTCCTCCTCGATGCGCAGCAGCTGGTTGTACTTGGCCACCCGCTCGCCCCGCGCGGGCGCCCCGGTCTTGATCTGCCCGACGCCGGTGGCGACCGTGAGGTCGGCGATGGAGGAATCCTCGGTCTCGCCCGATCGGTGTGAGATCACGGCCCGGTAGCCGGCCTCGCGCGCCATCGCGATCGTGCTCAGAGTCTCGGTCACGGTGCCGATCTGGTTGAGCTTGATCAGGATCGAGTTGGCGATCCCCTGCTCGATGCCCTCGCGCAGAATGCTTGGATTGGTCACGAAGATGTCATCCCCCACGAGCTGCAGCCGATCGCCGAGGCGATCGGTGAGCTGCCTCCACCCGTCCCAGTCTCCCTCGGCCATGCCGTCCTCGAGCATCAGGATCGGATAGCGCTCCGCCAAGCCCACCCACATCTCGACCAGCTCCGCCGAGGACAGGCTGCGGCCCTCGCCAGCGAGCTCGTAGCGCCCGTCGTGGAAGAGCTCGCTTGTCGCCGGGTCCGTGCAGATCGCCACGTCCTCGCCCGCCCGGTGGCCGGCCGCCCCGATCGCCTGCACGAGCAGCTCCAACGCAGCCTCGTTGGAGCCGAGGTCCGGTGCGAAGCCGCCCTCGTCGCCAACGCCCGTGCTCAACTCCAGCTCACGCAGAGTGCGCTGTAGCTGGTGGTAAACCTCAGAACCAACCCTGAGCGCCTGCGCGAAGCTCTCGGCGCCCACCGGGGCAATCATGAACTCCTGGAAGTCAACCGAGTTGTCCGCGTGCGCCCCACCGTTGAGGATGTTCATCATCGGCACGGGCAGCACGCACGCCTGCTCACCGCCCAGATGGCGCCACAACGGCAGACCGCGATCCGCGGCCGCCGCCCGCAGAACCGCGAGTGATACACCGAGCACGGCGTTGGCGCCCAGCCGAGACTTGTCCGCCGTTCCGTCGAGATCGATCAGCCCGCTATCCAACCCCGCCTGATCCTCCGCGTCCCAGCCACGCACCGCGTGGGCGATCTCACTATTGACGTGCTCGACGGCCAGCGTGACCCCCTTTCCGCCGAAGGCGTCCCCGCCGTCACGCAACTCCAGCGCCTCGCGCGAGCCGGTGGAGGCACCCGACGGCACGGCCGCCGACCCACGGCCCCGGACGCCAGCCCGACGTCGACCTCGATCGTGGGGTTACCACGGCTGTCCAGGATCTGGCGGGCGTGAACGTGCTCGATGGTGCTCATTAACAACTCCTATGGATTCAGCCGAATGACAGGGCTGCACCTCGCGCCAGCGCGAAGACAGGGCACTGTGCCTGCTCGACTTGCTCGCGTGCCGTGCCGCTGAGCAGCAGCTGACCGTGTGGAGCTCTGACCGCGAGGTGATAACGAGCAGGTCGGCCTCGTGCTCGGTCACGACGGCGCCGAGCGCATGGGCGAGGCCCTTTGCGCTCGCCAGCGCGGCTTGGTCGTCGTCCTCGTCATAGACACTGACTGTCCCGATGCTTTGCTCGACCGGCTCTCGCCGCAAGCCGGCGGGAGCGAGCGCGAGCGAGCACGCGATCCCACGGTCCAGGAGCTGCTCAGCCGTATGTGGCAGCTCCACGCGGCCGGCCGGGGTCCGATAGCTCGACCCGAACGCGATCACATCGGCGCCCAGTTCAGCCGCGAGTGTCGCAAGACCCTCGGCGGTAGAAGAATTGACGATCACATGCGCCTCGACGCCAGTGCCGTCGAGCAGGCCGGCGCCGATTGCGAGCAGGTGCTCGGCCTCTCGTTGAGCCGTTGCCTCTTGTTGTGGGTCGGGCTCGGTGGCGTGACGCACATAGGCCAGCGAGATCTCGCAACCAGCTGCAGCAAACAGTCGCCCGAGGGCAAGCGCATCGCGATCATTGCGGGTCCCGTCATAGGAAACAATCACCTGCGTCATGAGGCCTCCTCGATTGGCTTGGGTGTTCGGCAAGGCCTAGCTCGGCTTCGAGGCATTGTGCTGCGTGTGCACATTGGCGTTGGACAGCTGTTAATATTTGCGCCGCGGGTGCCGGAATCCAGCGCCCCAGCGGGTGCCTTCCCACTCCTCGTCGACAGCGATCTATTCTCGCCACGCTGGCGCCGCAGCCGGCACATCTCCTCCAGCAGCCTATGGCTCTCCACGCGAAGTGCAGCCGATTGACGGCCGTGTGGTCTCGATGCGGCGAGCTTCACGGGTGACACTCTCTCTCCTTCCGCTGTTTGTATCTCTACAAACGCATCCTCGCGCTCGGAATCGAGTCGGTAATCCGAGGGTTTCACCAAAACCGCTCAGTGGTCTCTACGGAGGATTCCCGTGATAAGTACCGATGAGTAAGGCTCTCGCGCCCCTACGGTGGGATCCGCATGCCCGGTCACAGCATTCGCACAGCACGCATCGCCGTTATCCCACTTGTTATGCCGATGCGGCCAGCTCGGAGCCTGGGCCCGCGGCCAGATGTCCGAGACCTGCGATTGGCAGACAGGCACGGACGAGCGTGCCGTGCTCACTGGAGCTGATGCTCAGGGTGCCGCCGGCAAGGGTCACCCGCTCGCGCATCCCGGCCAGCCCGAATCCCGGGCTGGCGGTGTGGGTGTCAAAGCCGCCGCCGTCGTCCTTGACCTCGATCTGAATCTCCCCGTCGGATTCGCCGACAGCCACTCGCACCGTGTTCGCCCCGGCGTGCTTGGCGACGTTCGTAAGCGCCTCCTGCACGAGCCGGTAGGTGGTGCTCTCCAGCTCCCCGTCCAGACGCGGCTCTCCCGCCGACCGGGGCAGGCAGCGCGAGCTCGCCTTCGATCTCCAGCCCGCTGTGCTCGCGATGGCGATCGAGCAGCGCCTCGATCGCGATTTTCAGCCCGAGCTCGTCCAGCGCCGCGGGACGCAGCTCGGTGATGATCGCCCGCAGGTTCTCGATCTCACGCTCGATGTGCTCGACCGCATCGCGCATCGCCTGCTCATGCAGGTCGGGCTCTCCCCGGCGCAGTGCCGAGGAGAGCAGCACTCGCAGACCGGCCAGGCCCTGCAGCGTCTCGTCGTGCAGCTCCCGCGCCCAGCGCCGGCGCTCGGCCTCGGCGGCGGCGAGCGAGCTGCGCAGCCGGTCGGCCTGGACGCTCTGGGCGAGCGCCACAGCGGTCGCCGCGCTCGCGGCGAACGTGCGCAGCATCTGCTCGTCGTCCTCGCTGAACACCTCGCCCTCCGCGCCGCGATCGAACGCCGCCAGGACGCCCGACGCGCGTCGCCGCGGTAGACCATCGGCACGAGCAGCGCGGTTTGCGGGTCGGCGACACCGAACTCGCTCGGGGCGATCCGCAACCGCGCGGCGACATCGGCGATCCGCTCGGGGAGCCCGACGCTCGAGCACCTGCGCCGGACGTCGAGCCGGCGATCGGCAGGCGCACGCCGCGCATGTCCTCGCACGTGCGCCGGCGCTCGCGTGAACGACGAGCTCCTCGCCCTCGCGCAGCATGATCACGAGGCTCCGCGCGCCCACCAGCGCGCGCCCGCGCTTGACGATCAGCTCCAGGACATGCTCCAGGGCGATCTCGCCGCCGATCGCGACCGCCACGTCCCGCGTCGCCTCCAGGCCGCGGAGCGGCCTGCTCGAACTCCTGGCGGCGGCGCTCGCTGGTCTCATACAGCCGGGCGTTCTCGATCGCGATCGCCGCCCACTCCGCGAGGATCACCGCGGCTTGCTCGTCATCCTCGGTGAACTCGCCCTCGGCCTTCTCGGTCAGGTACAGGTTGCCCCACACCTGCCCGCGGATCACGACAGGCACCCCGAGGAAGCTGTGCATCACCGGATGCCCGGCGGGAAACCCATAGCTCGCCGGGTGCTGGCCGACGTCGACTGAGGCGCAGCGGCTGGGGATTGCTCGATCAGCGCGCCCAGCACGCCGCGTCCACGCGGCAGGTCCCCGATCACCCGGTGCGTCGCCTCGTCGACGCCCGAGGTCAGGAACTGCGCCAGTTCGGTCTGCTGCTCGTTCAAGACCCCGACGCGCCGCGTAGCGCGCACCGGTGATCTCACGCGCCGTCTCAAGAACACGGTCCAGCACAACGCGCTGATCGAGCTCGGTCGTCAACGCACGACCGACCTCCAGCAGGCGGTGCACCCGCGACGCGTCGGATTCCAAGCTCATTCCGTTGCACATCCTCGGAAACGCAACTCGGCGCGAGCACAGTTCAAGCAGGGCATCGCTGCCAGCTCCTCGACGTCCCGCTCCTCGTTGCTGAGCGAGCCACATCCGATGCACACATCCGCGAACTCCCCTTTGGCTTCAGCTGAAACCGGTGGATTGCCGCGGACCAGGAACACGGCCAACTCGTGACGAGGAGCTCGTTCCGCTATGAGGTGCCATCCCGCTCACGATCAGTGACCGCACTTCAGGGACAGCTCTCCCCGAAGGATAGCCAGCAGCACAGCGCCAGTCAAGAACTCGCTGCCGATCGTTGACCGGAGAGCAACACCATCTGGCACACACACAGATCGGCTAGGGTGGGTGTGTCTAGCGTCGTCACCGAGCCCTCTCCATCTCTCTGCTCGCCATGGCCTCCTTACCAAAAAGCAGAGGCGGAGACGGAGGCTCGAATGACCAGCTCCAAAGCCAGCTTGGCGGGCGGACCCCTGAACGCCGCGATCGCGAATGAGATCGGCAAGCTCGTAGCGGACTTCACGGGCAGAGGAGCCCCAAGTCACGCGCGTTCATCGACCAGGGAATCGTCGTATGTCTGCTCGAGGACGGCGCCACGAAGGCCGAGGTGAACCTCGTCGCGGCCGGAAAGGCCGACCTCGTGCGCCTCGCACGTGACGAGCTGCAACGCGTGATGGAGCCTCAGCTCGTGGCGGTCATCGAGCGACTAACGGGACGTACGGTCCAGCGGTTTCTAAGCGGAATCAGTACCGCCGCCGAGTCTTCGGTCGAGCTGTTCGTGCTCGAGCCGGAGCTGACGACCGAGTAAAGCCACAGGCGGGCCGGCCCGCTGGGCGCGACGTACGCTACGCTTGCTCGACGGCAGGGTTCACGGGGTCTGAGTAACCCCACAGGCCAAGCCGACAACCACATCACGACGCACGGAACGGGTCTCGCTGGCCCCGCCGGATTCGGGAGCAGCATCGATGGAGGCAACTACAGCCGACGACAGGCCCGGGCCTCTGCCGCTGGCAGGCGGCCATCTGTTGGCGGCTATCTCGACCAGCATCGTGGGCATCCTGCGCGAGCACTACGGGCGCGGACCGATGAAGGCCAAGACCTACGCGCTGGACGACATCATCGTCGTGGTCATGCGCGGCAGCGGCTTCACAGCGCTCGAGCAGACGATCATGGACAGCGGCGAGCCCGACCGCGTCGTCGCGATGCGCGAGGACTTCCAGCGCGTCATGGCCACCCGCTACAAGCAGACGATCGAAGAGCTCACCGGCCGCAAGGTCCTCGCGTTCCTCAGCCAAGCCCACGTCGAGCCCGACATCACGATGGAGATCTTCTTCGTCGACGCCCCGCTCGAGGGCTTCGGCGCGGTCGAGATCACCGAGCCCGAATAGCAGCCAGTCCGCGACGAGCAATTGCGAGGGTCGGACGGGCGGTGGTCATCGACGAGCTCGGCAGGCCCGTGGGCCTGGTCTCGATCACCGACGTCAAGCGTTCCCTGCGCGCCTCCCGGCTCGCCGATCACACGGAGCGAGAGGGCGCGCGCGCCCTCGCACGCTGAGCGTTGCTTTCGCCGCGCTCAGTACAAACCCGCAGCCAATTCAGCGGCCATCCCGGATGCTGCCAGGACCGTCTGAATCTAGTTTGTTATCGACCCCGATAAGGAGATTCGTGATGTTCAAGAACGTGCTCGTGGGAGTGGACGGCAGACCCAATGGCCGGATGCCATCGCGCTTGCCTCTCTCCTCGCCGACCCCGACGGAGAACTGACGCTCGCCTGTGTGCACCAGGGTGAGATGGCCGAAGATCGCGAGGATGCCCGAACGCTGCTCGAGAGGGAGCGTGACGCCGCGCACGTGCAGGCGAAGCTCCTCGATGTCGTCTCGGTTGGCGCCGGCCGTGGGCTTCACGAGCAAGCCGAGCGCCAGGGCGCTGATCTGCTGGTCGTCGGCTCTTGCAGTCACAGTGCGTTCGGTCGCGCGATGCTCGGCGACGACACGCGCGCCGCGCTGAACGGCGCGCCCTGCGCGGTCGCCGTCGCTCCCCGTGGTTACGCGCAGGACCCCCATCGGATCGTCAAGGTCGGAGTCGCCTACAACGCTTCGCCGGAGAGCATCGCGGCGCTTGCGGTGGCGAAGGAACTGGCCGCGCTGACGGGGGCGACGACGCACGCCGTCGAGGTCGTCTCGATACCTTCGACGGCCTACGCCGGGATCGTCGTTCCCACCTTCGAGAGCTACATCAACCAGATCCTCCGGGAAGCGGAAGGCCGCCTGGCGGAGCTGCCCGGCGTGGAGGGTCACGCGGTGTACGGCATCGCGGGCGAGGAGCTAGCCGCGTTCGGCGACCAGGTCGACATCCTCGTCGTGGGCTCCCGCGGCTACGGCCCGGTCAAGCGCCTCGTGGTCGGCAGCACCTGCGACTACCTGGAGCGCCACGCACGCTGCACACTGCTCGTGCTGCCCCGCGATCGCCACCAGCCAAGCGAGGATTCCACGACTTCCGGCGAGCTCCAGGCCAAGAGCACCGCGGGCACGGCTATTTGACCTCCGAACAGGCGCATCCGTAGAGGCCCGAGTAGCCATCCGTAGTTTGCCGCAGGTAATCGACCGCCCAACTCGATACCTTCATGGATCATGCCTGACGAGGACACCGCAGCGCCCGATGCCGCCTCGGTGATGAGGGTTCCTCCTCGGCGACGATTAGGCTCGTTCTCGCCGACGATCACGCGGTCGTGCGCAGTGGCCTGCGGATGCTGCTCGACAGCGAGCCGGACTTCGAGGTCGTTGCGGAGGCCAGCGACATCGAGAGCGCGCAAGCGTTATGTGCGCGGCCACCATCCCAGGGTGCTCGTGCTCGATCTGAACATGCCGGGCGGCTCGAGCCTCGAGGCGATCCCCCGATCCTGCGCCAGGAGTCGCCCGACACGCAGATCGTCGTGCTGACGATGCAGCAGGAGCCGGCGTTCGCCCGCGAGGCTCTCGGCGCCGGCGCGCTTGGCTACGTGCTCAAGGAGGCCGCCGACGATGAGCTCGTCGAGGCGGTTCGGCGTGCCGCCGTCGGAGAGACCTATCTGAATCCCAAGCTGGGTGCCCGCATCGCCTCAGAGCCTCCCCCCGGCCCACCGGACGATCTCTCCGAGCGCGAGGTCGACGTGCTGCGGCTGATCGCGCTGGGGCACACCAACTCTGAGATCGCCGAGCAGCTGTTCCTGTCGGTGCGGACCGTCGAGACTCACCGCTCGCACATCCAGCAGAAGCTGCGGCTCTCCACCCGCGCCGAGCTCGTCGACTATGCGCTGAAGCGCAAGCTGATCAACACCGACGAGTGAGCTCGGCTCCGGCTTAGGAGCCCGACGCGAGCAGTAACAGATCGAAGATCGCCAGGACGGTGCAGGCAAGGGTCAGCACGATCACGATTCAGGGCGGTCGCCTGTTCGCTGCGCTCTTTATCTGCTGACTTGGATATCGGGGGCGGCAGGTAGGCCTGGCCTGTCGGGGCGGATCCATTTGACGTCCGATGCGCCGCTCGCGGGCGTGAACCCCACGCGGCTGGACTGTCCCGCGCTCATGTCAAAGGGGCTCATAGCCGGAACCTGGTCCCGTCCCCGCCGGCAGCTCCACCCAGAGCCGCATGCGTAAGCCGCTGCATCAGACCGGCATCCGCGTCGCGGCCCGGCCCGAGCAGCTCGAGCACCATCAACGCCTGGCGCACCAGCACCAGCGCGATCAGCGCGAAAGCCATCAGCCAGGCCGCGTGGTCGAGGTGATGGCCGAGCCTGATCTCCACCGCGGCGACGGTCAACGCGAGCAGCACCGGCAACAGTGGGGCTATGAGCGACGCGAGCGATGGCCTCAAGCTCTCGGCCGTCGGCACGACGGCGCCGTCTGACCGTGAGCTGAATGCGGCCAGTGCGATCCCGAGATATGCCGCGATCCAGCCGGTGTCGATCAGGTGCCCGCTCGAGCTGCTGTAGCTGGCGACATCGCTCAGGTAGGTGAAGGTGCTGTCCGACAGCGCCATCACCAGCAGAGCGCCCAGCAGGCACCACAGCGACAGACGGCCTTGACCGGTCATGCCGCGGATCGCGAGCACGATGAAGAACACGATCACCACATCACCGAACGGATAGGCCAGATTCACGACGCCTGCCCATGTGCTGAGGTCGGCGCTGCGCCACAGCGGGCCGAGCACGAGCGTCCAGCTGAGGAACAGCAGCGCGGTGGCGATCACCAGCCCGTCGAACACCGAGCGCGCCTTGCGTGTGCCGCTGCCTTTCGTCGCCGGGTGCACGACCAGCGCCGCGACCGTGAGCGGGATCGCCGAGAGGTACCCGAGATCCGCCCAGGAGGGCGCGGGCACTTCCACATCGAGGATCAGCGCGTAGTAGCCCCAGAGGACCTCAGCAAACGTCCAGCAGGCGGTGGCGCACCCCAGCAGCGTCCAGAACAGACGCATCCGCCCAACATGACGAGCACGGGCGCGCAAGCACAGCACACACGCGATCAACGCCGCCAGCGGCGTGGCTGCCATCATCGACCCACAGCGTCACCCGGCCGCCGCCGATGCGCAGCCCGATCCAGACCCCGCACATGCCGGTCACGAGCACGACCGCACCTACCGCTCCGAGAAAGCGCCGGCTCGATGAAAGTCTTTTCCATCCAGTCAGTTATCGACGAAAAGTTGGATTTCTTGACTGGAACGCTGAGGAGCTGCGCTGCTATGTGCCGCGCCGTCGCTTCGTGCCCTACTCGCTCGGGCAGGTCGCGGTAGTGCTCTTTCCAGATCAGCTTGTAGATCGGGATCTTGCGCGGCAGGGCGTTGATGCCGGGGATGAAGGGGATGCAGATGAACGCGAGGCTGAGCAGGCCCATCATCGAGCAGCACCTGGATGTCCGCGTTTGGCGATGCTTCGATCGGTTCGACCTGGTACCAGAGCGCATACAGCCACAGCCAGGGCTGGCCCGGGTAGCTGCCGGTCTCGTTCATCAGGCCCCACTGCTCGCCGAGCAGGTGCTGCTGTTCGGCGCGTTCGGCCAGCAGCCCGCCGTCGGCCATGAACAGCAGCGGCTTGGTGTAGTCGGTCTGGAAGAACTGGCTGCTGGACACCAGGCCCCCTTCGAGACCGCCGCTCTGGGCGAGGGCCTGCAGGCTGGCCATCATCGTCGGAACCGGGCCGGCGCCGCTGGTCTTGACCGTTACGGTGCCCGTGCTCGTGTTGACCGCGACAGTGCTCGGCGGCGTCTTCTTTTCTTCCACCGCCGTCGCATATTCTTCAAGCGGCTTGGCGTAGGCTGTCGGACCATTCCTTTTTCTGCTTTTCGGGCGCGGCCTTGTATTCGGCGAGCGCGCTGCTGCAGCGCCGGGTCGTTGGGGATCGTTTCCAGCGGTTTGACCACGTAGTCATCGGCCGTGTCGATCGGATGGCTGACGCCGAGCCAGCGCTGCGGGTGCAGGAGCAGGAAGTGCTGCACGCTGCCCGAGCTGTGGTTGTACGGGGGGCCGTATTCGGCGGTGCCGCTCGTCCCGTTGAGCTCCAGCGCCGCCGTGGTGGCGAAGTCGGCCGGCAGTTCGTGCGACCACTGCGCGATCGTGCTCGGCTTGTCGTCGGGCGAGGAGAACAGGACGGTCAGCAGCACCGCCAGCAGCGCGATGACGCCGACCGCGATGCACAGCTCTTTGACCAGGTCGTAGGGCGCGTAGCGGCCTTTCCAGGGCTGGGTGTCGTCCTTGGGACGAAGGAAGCTCATGACTGCACTCCGCTCGAATTCGGGGCGCGGAGGGTCCGTGCCCCGTGCCGGGACTCGTCGTCGCCGCGAGAGCGCCGCTTTCCGCTGCGTCGAGCTCAAACGGCGGCACGACCCCGTTGCGGCGCACGAGCAGGACATGCAGGCTCACGAGTCGCCACGACCGCTATCGGCAGCAGCAGGATGTGGTAGCTGTACATCTGCCCGAAGTTGGTCAGGTTGAAGAACGCGCCGACGCCGACCGAGTTCATCGCGTCCTTGGCCTGCGTGGAGATCCACTGCGCGTCGAAGTTCTGCTGGGAGACATAGCCGGTCAGCGCGCAGGGCACCGCGACGAGGAACGCGATCGCGCCGGTGACCCACACGCGCGCGCGGCCTCCGCGCCAGGCGGCCATCCAGTACTTGCCCCACAGGTGCACGACCATCGCGAAGAAGAACAGCTCCACGCTCCACAGGTGGATGCTGTTGAAGAAGTGCCCGACCCCGGTCTCGTGCCACCAGGCGGGCCCCTTCAGGGCAAGGATGCAGCCGGAGCCGATGATCACGATCAGCGAGGCGATGCTGGCCACCCCGAACACGTAGATCCAGGAGGCCACGTACGTCGGCTGGCCGTCGGGCAGGAGCCTCTCGGGCGGCAGCGCCGCAACGCCTTTTTCGCGGACTTTGACGGTCCAAGACTTCGATCGGTGAGCGTCGGGGGAGTGGCCGGTGCGACGCTCATGCCGCGCCTCCGCCGCGACGGGCGGCTGCTCGCCCCGCCGCGCCGGGGAACGGCAGCAGGATCGCCAGCACGAACACGACCAGCATCAGCACGATCACCACGACGTTCGCCACCGACAGGTGGATGAAGCTCCAGTCCACCGTATGCGCCGGGTGATTCAAGTTGAAGACCGCGCCCAGCACGCTCACAACACTCAACAGGAGCCTCCTCTCGATCGGCTTGCCCACCATCTGCCGCCAGCCTAATGGCACGCCGGGTTCGCTCGCATCCGTATTTTTCGGCAATCGGTGTGCGGGAAAGTGGCGAGCTACCCACCTGCGGTGTGCTCGTGGTGCTGTAGGTAGCCCGCCGCACGCAGCTGCTTGATGACGGTGCTTTGGCGCTTATCGAGTGCTTGCAGCTCTTCATCGAGCTCGTGCGCGGTGGCTGCCATCTGGTGCTCGATGCGGCGGATCGCCATGCCCTCGCGGTTCTCAGAGTCATGCAGCAAGTCCTTTGATTGTGGATGAACGGCGGGTGTGAGCATCTCGATCAGCGGGTCGCCGGCTGGTGCTGTCACGATCACAGGCAGCCCATTTGGATGCCAGGGGATCCCCGCGTGAACGGCGGGGTCGTGGGTGTGGGCCCACCGCGCGAAGTGGGCTCCGAGCGCTTCCTCGGGCGGCCACCACAGACATCCGCTCGCCATCTGCTCATCGTGGAGGTGTTCGGAGTTGGCGTCCCACCAGCGCTGCTCGGGGGCGTCGACGAGGATGCCGTGAAGCGCGGGAAGCGGCGCCGCTGACGGTTCGCCCAGACCGAGCGTCTCAATGATCGAGCTCGCGACGGCGTCTGCTTCGGCGGCGGTGATGATGCTGTGCTTCAGAGCTCTCTGAGCCGCGTCGCCGAGCGCCCACACTCGTTGTGTGTCAAGGACGCGCCCGTCGACGCCGGTCGGTAGGAACCCATGTGGAGTGCTCGGCAGACCGGACACTTCGGGACCGAAGCTCTCCGGGACGCAGAGCGCACGGTCGACGGTGATCTCGCGGGCTGGATCGCCCAGGGTGACCCGGACGGTGTGGCCGCCACCGCGGTCGTGGGTGTCCTGCTCTGCGGTGAAGTTGTGTACCACGCTCGAACTCAAGACTTCTACGCCTGCGTGGGCCAGGGTCCTGCTCACCCAGTCGGCCGCCTGCGGACCGAAGTCGCTCGCGGGCCGCTCCTCGGCCGTGATGACCGTTACCGAGACCGGCGTGGGCGCCAACTGAGACGCTGTCCAGGCAACGATCAGCGCCGCCTCGTAGCCGGCCAACGGCCAGCCCGTCCCCGCGGGGATGGTTACCGCGACCGACTTCACCGTGCCGGCGGCCAACTCGCCGAGCAGCGCCCCGAGCTGGCCCTGGTCAGGCTCCTGGCCCCATGTGATCAGCGGCAGGGCCGAACCTCGCTCGTGCGCGCCCACGGCGATCACAAGCGCGTCGAAATCGATCAGCTCGCCATCGTGCGTCAGCACCCGGCACTCGTCGTCTTGCACGTTGACGAGCTCGTCAAGCACAACCCGCATGCCTCGCTCAGCAGCCAGGCGGTGGACGTCGATCGTGCGCGCCGGCTCTCTGACGAACGGAGCGCCGCTGGAGAGGGGCCTGTAAGTGAGGTTCACGGTCGCAGCCAGCAGCGTGATCTCGACCCGCTCGCCGAGCGTGTCCTTGACGGCCAGCGCCGTCTCGAGACCACCGTACCCGGCGCCGGCGACCAGCAACTTCAGGGGAGCGATCTCGGGATTCACAGGGCCCTGTTGTTCTCGGTCATGTCTTTGTGCAGGCTAGACCGCTGGGTGAGCGTCGCCATCCGGGTGTTCCCGCCATGTAGACCGGGAATGCCGCAGGACTGGAGATGGCCTGACAGTCGTGGCTCGCCCTGCGGGTAACTACGCAGGCGAGCTGTGGTGTCAGACCGATGATCGGCAGTGCGCGGGGGCCTAAGTTACGAGGGCGCTCACTTAGCGATCACCCCCGACCGACGAGGATTGGCATGAGTGAAATCACAAGCGATACGGACGTGGCGTATCACCTCTACGTCGACCCCGACGAGGTACCTGTGGCCAATCTTGCGCTTGGAATGCTCATCTCCGATGAGGCACACGAGCCGCAGATTCGGCGGCTCGCCCGCGAGGTTCTTCATCAGCTCGCAGCGGAGCCAGGCGCAGACGGAATCCTGACGGTGGGGCTGAGCCCCGAGCAGATGAAGATCACTCATACCGCCGTCAGGCTGCTGCTCAATGACCTCGGCCGCGAGCAGGACTCCGAGCGTCAGATCCTCTGGCAGATTCTGGGCAAGCTACCCGACGAGCACGCGATTCGCGCGATCGAGCTCGGATAGACAGCCAACCAACTGCGACATGCGAACTCTCGACGATCTGGACGTGAGCGGCAAGCGAGTGCTGCTACGAGCCGACCTCAATGTCCCGCTCGAGCACATCCCTGGCGCGCCGCCGAAGATCATGGATGACGCTCGCATCCGGGCCGCGCTTGGGACGATCGATGAGCTGCGCGCTGATGGCGCGCGGATCGTGCTGGTCTCCCACCTGGGCCGGCCCCACGACTGCGATCCGGAGCTGTCGATGCGCCCGGTAGCGGACCGGGTCAGAGAGCTGACAGGAGCACACGTGACGCTGGCTGCAGCGGTGATCGGCGAGGAGGTCCAACTGCTCACCGAACATCTGGCTGAAGGGGAGATCCTCGTGCTCGAGAACGTGCGCTATGAGCCCGGGGAGACTAAGAACGATCCCGAGCTCGCCCGGGCGCTCGCCGAGCTCGCTGACGTCTACGTCAACGACGCGTTCGGCACCGGCCACCGGGCGCACGCCAGCACCGAGGGAGTCGCTCACCTGTTGCCGTGTGCCGCCGGACGCTTGATGGAGCGTGAGGTTCGCGCTCTGACAGGGATCATCGAGCGGCCCGTTCGGCCGCTGGTGGCGGTGCTCGGCGGCGCGAAGGTGACAGACAAGATCGCTCTCGTCGAGCGCTTCTTGGACGTGGCCGATTCGGTGCTCATCGGTGGCGCGATGAGCTTCCCGTTCCTTGCCGCACAGGGCCACGCGGTCGGCGCCTCGCCGTGTCTGAAGGACGATGTCGACTGCGCCCGTCGAGCACTGAGGAAGGCCGCCGAGACACACCACAGCCTCGAGCTGCCCGAGGACCTGGTCGTCGCCGAGCGGCTCTCCGCTGAGGCCGAGCGGCACAGGACCGACGGTCCGGATGTACCCGGCGGCTGGCTGGGACTCGACATCGGTCCGCGCAGCGCCGCCCACTATGCGAACGCCATCGCCGCCGCCGGCACGGTCTTCTGGAACGGGCCGATGGGGGCCTTCGAGTGTGCGCCGTTCTCACACGGCACACGCCTGATTGCGGAGGCCGTGGCGCACACGAACGGGACCAGCGTCGTCGGCGGAGGCGAGACCGTAGCCGCGGTCAGACAGTTCGGGCTCAAGGACGATGTGGACCATCTCTCCACAGGGGGCGGGGCGACGCTGGAGCTGCTGCGGGGCGGACGGCTGCCCGGTGTCGAGGCTCTGAGCGACAGCGCACGCAAGCCGGACGCTCGGAGCGCACGCCCGAGCGCTACGGGTGCCAGCCAACCGCCGGCTGCCGGCGTGCTCACATGAGCCTGGACCCAGATCCCGCCGCTACGGCGGCCCAGAGCGTCTGCTTGATCGTGATGGACGGCTGGGGTGTCGCTCCGTCGGGGCCTGGTAACGCGATCTCGCTCGCCCGCACGCCGGTATTCGACGAGCTGTGGGCCTCCTACCCGCACGCTTCGCTGAGCGCATCGGGGCCCAGCGTCGGACTGCCCGAGGGACAGATGGGCAACTCGGAGGTGGGCCATCTCACGCTTGGCGCGGGAGCGGTAGTGCCCCAGGCGCTCGTCAGGATCAACGATGCCGCGGCGCGCGGCGAGTTCGCTGAGAACGATGTACTCCGCAGTGCCCTCACCGCCAGCCCGCGGGTGCACCTGCTCGGGCTGACCTCAGACGGCGGCGTGCACTCCGAGTTCGCGCACATGCGCACGTTGATCGAGCTGGCCGCAGACCTCGGCACCGAGGACCTCGTTCTGCACTGCTTTACCGACGGGCGCGACACCTCGCCGACCGAGGGCATGCACTATCTGGATACGGTCGAGCGCTGGTGCATGCAGGCGGGCGCCGGGCGAGTGGCCAGCGTTGTGGGGCGCTACTTCGCGATGGATCGCGACCATCGTTGGGAGCGCACCCAGGCCGCTTATGACCTGCTGGTGCACGGCCAAGCCGAGCACCACGCTCCCGATGGGGGCTCAGCCGCCCGTGAGGCATACAGCCGCGGTGAGACAGACGAGTTCATCACCCCCACGCTCGTCGGCAAGGAGGGCCTGATTCGCCCCGGCGACAGCGTCCTGTGCCTGAACTTCAGGCCCGACCGCATGCGTCAGCTCGTGCGCGCGCTCGCGGACCCGGGCTTGGGCGAAGGCGTGGAAGAGCTTCCCGGATGGCGCGGTCGCGACGGCGCGGCCCCAGTTGGCACGCTCGCGACAATGACCTCTTACCAGGAGGGCTGGCCATATCCGGCGGCGTTCCCCCCAGAGCTCCCGAAGGACACGCTCGCCGCGACGATCTCCAGGAGGGGCGAAACCCAACTGCACGTGGCTGAGACCGAGAAGTACCCACACGTCACCTATTTCTTCAACGGCGGGGTCGAGCAGCCGCTCGCAGGCGAACAACGGGAGCTGGTCCCATCCCAGCGCGACGTGCCCACCTATGACCACAAGCCACAGATGAGCGCCTGCGATATCACCGACGCTTTCCTGGCGAGGTTCAGCGACGAATACCCGCGCTTTTCGGTGCTCAACTTCGCCAACGCCGACATGGTCGGACACACCGGGGTGGTTCCAGCGACCATTCTCGCCGTGGAGACCGTGGACGAATGTCTGGGTGAGATCGTCCAGGAGGTCAACCGGCAGGGCGGGGTGTGCGTGATCACGGCCGATCACGGCAACGCCGAGGACATGCTCGCCGCGAACGGGAGCCCCAACACCGCCCACTCGCTGAACCCGGTGCCGCTGATCCTGACCGCAGCCGGTGCGGATCTGGCCGGCGAGGGCACCCTGGCCGATGTCGCGCCGACCGTGCTCGCCCTGCTCGACATCGAGCAGCCCGCAACGATGACCGGCCATTCGCTGCTCAGCTTGGCTCGAAGAGAATAGTGCAGCGACTGAGCCCCCAGGACGCCTCGTTCCTGCATCTCGAGGACGCGGTCAGCCACATGCACATCGGCGCGGTGGCGGTCCTCGAGGGGCCCTCGCCCGGGTACGAGGCGCTCTCGCGGATGGTCTGGGCGCACCTGCCGAGTGTCCCGCGCTACCGCCAGAGGGTCCATTTCGTGCCGGTCGCGCTCGGCCGGCCGGTGTGGGTGGACGATCCACACTTCAACCTGGGCTATCACCTACGCCGCACCGCGCTCCCGCCGCCGGGCGGCGATGGGGAGTTGCGCAGCCTCGTCGGGCGCGTCATGTCTCAGCAGCTCGACCGTGGCAAGCCGTTGTGGGAGATGTGGATCGTCGACGGGACTCAGCGAGGGACGGTGGGCGCTCATCGCCAAGATGCATCACTGCATGGTCGACGGTGTCTCAGGGGCGGAGCTCCTTGCTGTGATCCTCGACACCGAGCGCGATCCCAAGCTCCCTGCCCCGGAGGATTGGCATCCGGAGCGCCAGCCATTAGGGGCGGAGCTGGCCATCCAGGCGCTCGCCGAGCGAGCGGTCAGTCCGTATGAGCAGCTGCGCTCGGTGCGGTACGCGGTGCGCTCGCCGGGCCGTGTGGCGAGGACCGCCGCCGCGACCGCTCGCGGACTGTGGTCCATGACTGGCGTCGTCGCCCCCACCACCGCGCTCGTCACTCAACGGACCGATCGGCCCCCACCGTCGCTGGGCTTGGGCTCGCGCTCAGCTTTCAGACGTCAAGCGCGTCCGCGACGCGTTCGGTGGCACCGTCAACGACGTCGTGCTGACCGTTATCGCGGGCGGCTTCCGCACGCTGCTTGCCGGGCGTGAAGAGTCCACGCAGCGCGACGTGAGAACGCTCGTACCGGTGTCCGTGCGCTCCGATGGCGAGCATGGCGAGTACAACAACCGTGTATCGGCGATCTTCGCCAACCTGCCCGTGGGGATCGAGGATCCGCTGGAGCGGCTCGCGGCGATGCGGGCGCAGATGGAGCACCTCAAGCACTCCGGCGAAGCCGTCGCGGGTGACGTCCTCGTGGGTCTCAGCGGTTTTGCGCCCGCGATGCTGCTCGCGCTTGGGCTGCGCGCGGCTACGCGAATGCCACAGCGCAGCGTCAACACTGTGACGACCAACGTTCCCGGCCCTCAACGCCCACTGTACGCGGGCGGGTGCCGAATGATTGAGTGCTTCCCCTACGTTCCGCTCGGGGGGCACGTCCGCGATCGGAGTTGCCATCTTCTCCTACGACTGGCGGGCTGCCGGTTCGGTGTCACCGGCGACTACGACAGAGCGCGCGACATCGACGTGCTTTGTGACGGGATCGAGCAGTCCATGCGCGAGCTCGTCGCGGCGGCAAGGCGCACACGACGCACGAAGGCCTCCAGAGCGGTGTCCTGAGCGCAATGGATTTCGAGCACTCCGATCGCACGCAGGAGCTGCTGGCGCGCCTGATCGCCTTTCAGGAGACTGAGATAGCTCCGCGTGAGGAGCCTTATCACCGCGAGCTGCTCTCGCGCAGCGACCCTTGGGTCGTGCTGGGAGTGATCGACGAGCTCAAGGCGAAGGCCAAGCAGGAAGGCCTGTGGAACCTGTTCCTCCCCGATCAGCGCTACGGCGCCGGCCTCTCCAACGTCGAGTACGCGCCGCTCGCCGAGCGCATGGGCCGCTCGCTGATCACGCCGGAGGTGTGCAACTGCAACGCGCCGGACAGCGGCAATATGGAGGTGCTGCTGCACTTTGGCTCCCCTGAGCAGCGCGAGCGCTGGCTCGAGCCGTTGCTGGACGGGAGCATCCGCTCCGCCTTCTGTATGACCGAGCCCGACGTGGCGTCCTCGGACGCGACAAACATGCAGGCCACCGCCGTGCTCGAGAGCGACGAGGTCGTGCTCAACGGGCGCAAGTGGTGGAGCACCGGCGTCGGGCACCCCAACTGCAAGGCACTCATCTTCATGGGCCTCACCGACCCGGGCGCCGACCGCTACCACCAGCACTCGATGGTGCTCGTGCCGCTGGACACGCCCGGCGTGAAGGTCGAGCGAATGCTCGAGACGATGGGGTTCCTCGACGCGCCCGCGGGGCACGGCGAGATGTCCTTCACCGATGTGCGCCTACCCGCGAGCGCCATCATCGGCGGACCCGGGCCAGGCGTTCGCGATCGCGCAGGCCCGCCTGGGGCCCGGACGCATCCACCACTGCATGCGACTGATCGGCCTCGCGGAGCTGGCGCTGGAGCTCGCCTGCCGTCGTGCCACCGACCGGGTCGCGTTCGGCAAGCCGCTGGCCAACCTCGGCGGCAACCGCGAGCGGATCGCCGACGCACGGATCGCGATCGACCAGGCGCGCTTGCATGTCCTGCACACAGCCTGGCTGGTGGACAGGCAGGCGCCCGAGGCGATCGGCGCGTCCTCGCAGATCAAGGTCGCGGTGCCGAACATGGCCCAGGCGGTGATCGATATGGCGATTCAGCTGCACGGCGGCGCCGGGCTGTCGAACGACCTGCCGCTCGCCGGCGCCTGGACCGCCGCTCGCTCCCTGCGACTCGCCGACGGCCCCGACGAGGTGCACCGCGGCGTCATCGCGCGCCTGGAGCTCGCCCGCTACGGCAAGGGGAAGTGGTCCTCCTGAGCGCTCAGGCTGAGCGGATCATCACTCGGCGCGTGGCCGAGTCGCCTTGCTGCGAACGATGAATCCGCGGTCGGCGGGGTAGAACAGCCCCACGTGCTCCTCGTCCCATCTGACGCGAAAGTGTGTGTGCTTACCCTCGCCGAGAGTCTCGAGGATTTCGCCACGCCTCGCGGAGCCTTCGCTGGCGTCAACCTCGATCCAGTCACCAGGCTGCGGAGCGTCGCTGCTTCCCCGACGCTTGAATTGCTTGCTTGTGGGCTCGTCATTGATACAGGTTATGTTCGCCCGCGAAGCCCGCCAACCGAGCATCCCCGCGATATGCCTGCGGTCAACTACGGATATCCCGCCGTCGTTATGGGACGTCGGTGATGCGTCCAGACCGCTTGTCCGGCTAGTTGTGCGCAAGATGGGCCCTGAGGCGTCTTTCTCTCTCAGCTGGCCTCGGGAACCATTTCGATCGCTCCGCACGGGCACTCTTCAACACAAATCCCGCAGCCCTTGCAGTAGTCGAGGTCGAACGCGTAGCCGTCGGCCTCGTCGACCTTCAGCACCGCGTTGTCGGGGCACACGCCGTAGCAATTGTCACAGCCGAAGCAGTTGCCGCAGCTCAGGCAGCGACGGGCCTCGAACAGCGCGTTGCTCTCGTCCAGCCCCTGCGTGACCTCCTCGAAGTTCGACTGCCGGCGGATGTCGTCGAGCTGCGGGCGCGACGGTCTTTGGGGCGTCGGCGTAGTACCAGGTGTTGAGCATCTCGAAGCTCGCGAGCTCTGGCTCGGGCGGGTGCACGAACTCGGCTGAGCGCAGCCACGCGTCGATGTTGCGCGCGGCCTGCTTGCCGTGGCCGACGCCGACGGTGACGGTGCGCTCGGCGGGCACCATATCCCCACCGGCGAAGATGCCCTCGTGGCCGGTCATCATCCCTGATCGACCCGCACAACGCCGTCCTCGATCTCCAGACCCGGCACACCATCGAGCAGCGAGAGGTCGGCTTCCTGGCCGAGCGCGAGCACGAGCGAGTCTGCCTGCAGCTCCTCTGTCTCGCCGGTGGGCTGCGGGAAGCCGGTCTCGTCGAGCTCCATCTTCTCCAGCACCAGCTTGCCCTCATCGGCCTGCTTGATGGTGGAAAGCCACTTCATCATCACGCCCTCATCGAGTGCCTCCTCGACCTCGAAGTCATGTGCGGGCATCCGCTCGCGCGTGCGCCGGTAGACGACGATCGCCTCGTTTGCGCCCAGGCGCTTGGCGGTGCGTGCGGCATCCATCGCGGTGTTTCCGCCGCCGTAGACGACCACGCGCCGGCCGAGCAATGGGCGCTCCTGCCCCTCCATGCTTGCCAGCAGCGTGACGGCATCGAGGATGTGCGCGGCCTCCCCGGCGGGGATGTAGGCGCGCTTGCCGATGTGCGCGCCGACGGCCAGAAACGCCGCGTCGAAGCCACCGTCACGCATCGTCTCGACGACGTTCGTGACCTTGGAGTCCAGTTCGAGCGTGACGCCGAGGTCGAGGATCCGCTGCACCTCGGCGTCGAGGATGTCGCGTGGCAGGCGGTATTGAGGGATGCCGAAGCGCATCATGCCGCCTGCCATCGGCCCGGCGTCGCGAATCGTGACCTCGTGGCCGCGACGCGCGAGGTGGTATGCGGCGGAGAGTCCGGACGGGCCGGCGCCGACGACGAGCACGCGCTTGCCCGTCGGTGCGGCATCGACCGTCAGCTGCCAACCCTGGCGGATCGCCTCGTCGCCGAGGAAGCGCTCGACGCCGTGGATGCCGACGGCGTCGTCCACCTGCGCGCGGTTGCAGGCAGTCTCGCACGGGTGGTAGCAGACACGTCCCATCACGGCGGGCAGCGGGTTGTCCTTGACGAGCTCGCGCCACGCCGCCTCGTAGTCGCCGGACTCCGCGTGGTAGAGCCACTGCTGGATGTTCTCGCCGGCGGGACAGCCGTGGTTGCACGGCGGCATGCGGTGCACGTACACCGGGCGCTCCTCGCGCCACGAGCCGGTCTTGTTCGCGAGGCTCGAGCCGACGTCCAAGGTGATCGCGAAGGGCTTGTCCATCAGCCTCGCCTGGTCTCGGTCGCGGCAGCGGAGAGGATCTGTGCGGGAGTGCCGTCGCCGAGCAGCCCGAAGCGGCGGATGTTGCGGTCGGCGCCGGCCTGGATGCGCGCGATCACCTCAGCGTGCGCGGCTCGGGCTTGAACAGGTGCGCGAAGCGCTGCTGTGGGCGCAAGTAGTCCTCGACGGGCACCTGTCGGCGAATCTTGGAGACGTCGGTCACCTCGCCGTCGCGCGCCTCGAACACGGGGAAGATGCCCGACTCCTTCGCCAGGCGCGCGATCCGGATCGTGTCCTTCGAGGCGCTTCCCCAGCCGAGCGGGCAGGGGACGAAGACGTGCAGGTAGCGCGCGCCGCGGATCTCCATCGCGGTCTGGACCTTGGCCTCGAGGTCGCGCAGCTCGGCGACGGTGGCAGTCGCGACGTAGGGGATCTCGTGCGCCATCGCGATCAGCGGCGCGCTCTTGCCCTGGCCGAACACGTTGCCCGGTTCGGGTCCGACCGCCTGCGTGGTGGCCGTGCGCGCGGCAGGCGGCGTGGAGCCCGAGCGCTGCACGCCGGTGTTCATGTACGCCTCGTTGTCGTAACAGATGTAGAGCACGTCGTCGTTTCGCTCGAACATCCCGGACAGGCACGCCATCCCGATATCCACCGTGCCGCCGTCGCCGCCCTGCCCGACGACACGAACGTCCTCGCGGCCTTTCGCGCGCAACGCCGCGGCGATGCCGGTGGACACCGACGGCGCGTTGGCGAACAGCGAGTGGATCCACGGGATCCGCCACGAGCTCTCGGGGTAGGGCGTGGAGAACACCTCCAGGCAGCCGGTCGCGTTGGCGGCGATCATCTGCCCGTTTGTGGCGCGCATCGCGGCGTCCAGCGCGTAGCGCGCACCGAGCGCCTCGCCGCAGCCCTGGCAGGCGCGGTGCCCGCAGGTGATCGAGTTGGTGCGCTGCTCGCCCGCCTGCACGGAGCGCTGCTCGGGGTCGAGCAGCCGGTTTCCGACCGCGAAGCTGCCCGTCTGGTAGAAGCGGATTGCCGGCGCCTTCATCTCACACCGGCCCCGCCGCGACGGCTCCGAGGTCGCGCAGCATGTTCTCCGCGTGGGGGCCGGAGGAGCGCGAACCGGCCATACGCTCGACCTCGCGGTTCACGAGCTCCCAGTCGAGGTCGAGGAACGTCAGCGGCTGCAGGCGATCGGCGGCCGCGTCTGTGAACAGCGCGTGCAGCGAGGCTTTGGTGATCGGCCGTCCGCCGAGGCCGGCGATCACCGTGTAGCCGTGCAGCCGCATGACCGGCGAGCGCCATGCGTATGTTGGCGGAGACGATCCCGCCGATGCCGACCGCGAGCGCCTTCTCGAGCACGAGCACGCGCTGGGCCCCCGCGAGCGCCGCGCGCACGGCGTCGAGCGGAAACGGCCGGAAGGAGGTGATCCCGACGACACCGATGCTCACGCCCTGCTCGCGCAGCTCGTCGACGGTGTCCTTGATCGTGCCGAGCACCGAGCCGAGCGCGACGACGATCGTCTCGGCGTCCTCGGTTCGGTAGCCGCGGATCAAGCCGCCGGAGTCTCGTCCGAACGCGCGCTTGAAGTCGGCGGCGATCTCGGGGATCAGCTCGAGCGCCTGCATCTGCTTGGCGTGCGCGAGGTACTTGACCTCCATGAACGCCTCGGGCCCGACCATCGCGCCGATCGTGATCGGCTCGTCCGGGTCGAGCACCTGCCGCGGCTGGAACGGCGGCAGGAACGCGTCCACCTGCTTCTGCGTGGGCATCTCGACGCGCTCGACGGCGTGCGTGAGGATGAACCCGTCCATGCAGACCATCACCGGCGTGGAGAGCTCCTCGGCGAGGCGGAAAGCCTGGATGTGCAGGTCGAGCGCCTCCTGGTTGGTCTCCGCGTACAGCTGGATCCAGCCCGAGTCGCGCTGGGACATCGAGTCCGAGTGGTCGTTCCAGATGTTGATCGGCGCGCCGATCGCACGGTTGGCGACCGTCATCACGATCGGCAGCCCGAGACCCGAGGCGTTGTAGAGCGCCTCGGCCATGTACAAGAGGCCCTGACTGGCTGTGGCGGTGTAGGCGCGCGCGCCGGTGGCCGACGCGCCGATCGACGCCGACATCGCGGCGAACTCGGACTCGACGTTGACGAACTCGCACGGCGCGAGCTCGCCGGCCTTCACCAGCTGCGAGAGGTTCTCGACGATGTGCGTCTGCGGCGAGATCGGGTACGCGCAGATCACCTCTGGGCGGCACAGCGCAACCGCCTCGGCCACCGCTCGCGAGCCCTCAAGCTGGCGTGGCACCGCTCAGCTCCCGCATCTCGTCCGTGACCCAGGTGTGCGCGGCCTTCGCGGCCGCGACGTTGCCATCTGCCACTGCGCCGGCGAAGCGCTCGCGGATCGCGCGCTGCACGGCATCGGGCGAGATCACGCCGGCCAGCGCCGCGAAGCCGCCGAGCAGCGCCGCGTTCGCGACGGCCCGTCCGGTGTGCTCACGCGCGATCTCGGACGCGGGCACCGTAAGCAGCCGCTCGTGGTGAAAGCCCTTCACGAACTCGCCGAGACCGAGCTCGTCAAAGCTCTTGGCGGAGTTGATCAGGATGAAGCCGCCGGGCTTACAGCCCCCGAACACGTCCACCTGGTGCAGCAGCGTCGGGTCCTGAACGATCAGCGCATCGGGCTCCATCACGGGCTCGCGCGTGCGGATCTCGTGGTCGTCGATGCGGCAGAACGCGACCACCGGCGCGCCCATGCGCTCGGACCCGAAGCTTGGGAACGCCTGCGCGTAGCGGCCCTCGTCGAATGCAGCCAGCGACAGCATCTCCGCCGCCGTCACAACGCCCTGCCCGCCACGGCCGTGAATGCGAACCTCGAACATCGCTAGCCGCCATCGCGCGCGGCGTCGAGCAGCACACGCTGCTCCGCGGCCGCCACGAGCCCTCGAGTTCGGTCGATCACGTCAACGCTCACCGAGATCGCGTCGATCCCGGCGCGCACCAGCAGATCGGCGTACTCAGGATGAACCGAAGGGGCCTGTCCGCAGATCGAGGTACGCAACCCGAGCTCGCGGGCGCGGGGGATCAGCTCGCGCAGATAGGCGGTCACGGCCGGGTCGCGCTCGTCGAAGGTCTCGGCCAGCACCTCGTTATCACGGTCTGCTCCCAGCAGCAGCTGGGTGAGGTCGTTCGAGCCGATCGAGATGCCCGCAACACCGAGCGCGGCGTACTCCTGCAAGTTGAACAGGACCGAGGGCACCTCAGCCATCACCCACAACTCGAATCCCGGTCGATCGAGCAGGCCCGACTCGGCGATCAGCTCGCGGCAGCGCCGCAGCTCGCGCGCGGTGCGCACGAACGGGAGCATCACGTGCAGATTGTGCAGGCCCGCGTCCCACACGCGGCTGAGCGCGGCGAGCTCGAGGCGGAACACGTCGGGCTCGCGCGTGTAGCGCAGCGCGCCGCGGTAGCCGATCATCGGGTTTGACTCGTGCGGCTCGAAGCGCTCGCCGCCGCGCAGCCCTGAGAACTCGTTCGTGCGGAAATCGATCGTGCGGTAGGTCACCGGCCGCGGCGCGAACCCAGCAGCGAACGTGGTGAGGCCCGCTGCCATCCGTGCGATGAACTCCTCCTCACGTCCCTCCTCGAGCAGAGTGCGGGGATGATCGCCCGCCAGCGCCTCGAGCACCATCATCTCAGCGCGCAGCAGCCCCACCCCGTCGACCGGCAGATCCTTGACGCGCTCGACCTGCGAGGGCTCTGAGAGGTTCACGAGAATCTGCGTCGCGGTCACGAGGGCGACGCCCCTCGTTGCACCAGTCTGTCCGGCAGGGGACGCGTCCCCGCGCGGCTCGCTGACGTCAGCGGCTGGACGGGCACCCTCCAAAACGACGCCGCGTGTGGCATCGACGGTCACGATCTCGCCATCGCGCAGCTTGCTGGTGCCCTCTCCGGTCCCAACTACGCAGGGGATGCCCAGCTCACGCGAGACGATCGCCGCATGGCACGTCATGCCGCCGGAGTCGGTGACGATCGCGCCCGCGCGGCGCAGCAGAGGCAGCCAGTCCGGTGATGTCATGTGCGTCACCAGCACGTCACCGTCGTTCAGGCTCACCGCGTCCGCGAGCGAGACCAGCACGCGCGCAGCGCCGCTGGCGCTGCCTGGCGCACCGCCCAGCCCGTGCAGCAACACCGCCTGAGGCTCTGCCTGTGTCGCCGTCGTAGCCTCCGCGGGGGCCACGTCGTGAAGGGTCGTAATCGGACGACTCTGCAGCATCCACAGCGCGCCGTCGGGATCGAACGCCCACTCGGTGTCCTGCGGGAAGTTGTAGTGCTCCTCGATGCGCCGGCCGAGCTCGGCGACCGCGACGACCTCCTCGTCGCTCAGCACCGGGCGCAGCGCTTCCTCCTCGGAGAGGGCGCGCTGGCACGTGCCGCCCTCGGGCGCGTACTCGATCACGAGGTCCTTGTGGTGAACCTCGCGGCGGCGGATCGCCAGCGTCGCCTTGTCCACGACGTAGCGGTCGGGCGAGACCGAGCCAGAGACGACCGCCTCACCGAGGCCGAAGGAGCCCTCGATCACGAGCTCGTCGCGCTCGCCGGTGGCCGGGTTGACGGTGAACATCACGCCAGCGCGCGTTGAGTCGACCTGACGCTGCACGACGACGGCGATGTCCATGTCAGCCTGTGCGAAGCCGTTGACGCCCCGGTAGTAGATCGTGCGCGCGCCGAACAGCGAGCACCAGCAGCGACGCACGGCGTCGATGACCGCGCCTGAGCCGCGGATGTTCAGGAAGGTCTCGTTCATCCCCGCGAAGGAAGTGGCGGCGGTGTCCTCGGCAGTGGCGGAGGAGCGCACAGCGACCGGCGTCTGGGGATCTTCACGGGCTAGCTGCTCGTAGGCGAAGCTGATCTCGTGCGCGAGCGGCTCCGGCAACGGGGTCTGATCAACCATCTCTCGTGCGGCTGCGCTAGCGGCCTGCAGTGCGGTGGTGTCCTCCACATCAATGGCGTCGAGCAGCTGCGCCAAGCGCTCGCGCAGCCCGGTCTGCATGAGGAACGCTGCGTATGCCGGGGCGCCGACGACGAAGCCGTCGGGCACCGGCAGTCCCGCGGAAGTGAGCTCGCCGAGGTTTGCTCCCTTGCCACCCGCGTACATGGTGTCCTCACGCCCCAGCTGCCCAAACGGGCGTACGGCATCAACGCTGGTTCGGGTATCGATGTCGGTGGCGATGCTCATCGTGTGCTCGCTCCTCGGGTTGCCGCCTGCTTTCGTATGCAGAGAAGTCAAGCTGGCGAGAGGGCCCTCTACCACCGCATTCCCCACTGATCGCGCTCCGTAGTTCTCACCAGTGAGCAGGGGACTGATCACTCATGACACGGCGGGCGGGCGGGCGTAGCGTGCCGTACTGCACCCTGAACCCGGGGCATTACCACCGAGATACGAGCAGGAGGACGCCAGATGCCCATTCGAGTTGCCATCAACGGCTTCGGCCGCGTCGGACGCAGCGTGCTGCGGATCGCGCACGAGCAGGAAGCCGCCCTGGAGATCGTCGCGATCAACGATCTCACCGACGCTGCCACGCTGGCGCACCTGCTGCGTCATGACTCCGTTTACGGAGCGTTTCCCGGCGCCGTTGAGTCCACCTCCGGGGACCTGTTCGTAGCCGGCCGTCCGATCCAGGCGCTCGCAGAGCCCGAGGTCTCCAAGCTCCCGTGGCGCGAGCTCGGAGTGGATGTGGTGATCGAGTCCACCGGCCGCTATCGCACGCGCGCGGCAGCCGCGGAGCATCTGGAGGCAGGCGCCCGCAAGGTGATCGTCTCCGCGCCCGGCAAGGGATCAGAGCCGCTCGACGCGACCGTGGTGATCGGCGTGAACTTCGAGGAGGTCTATGACCCAGACCGCCATCACATCATCTCAAACGCTTCGTGCACGACCAACTGCCTGGCGCCCGTTGCCAAGGTGCTCCACGAGACGGTTGGCATCCGCCACGGTCAGATGAGCACAATCCACGCCTACACAGCGGATCAGAACCTGCTCGACGGACCACACAAGGACCTGCGACGTGCCCGCGCCGCCGCACTGAACCTTGTGCCGACCTCGACCGGCGCTGCGAAGGCGCTCGGCCTCGTGATCCCCGAGCTCGACGGACGCCTCGGCGGGATCGCGATCCGCGTGCCGACCCCGACCGGCTCGATCGTCGACCTCACCGTCGAGGCCGAACGAGCCACGAGCGCCAAGGAGATTAACGCCGCGTTCGGAGACGCCGCTGAGCACGGCCCGCTACAAGGCATCCTCTCCTACAGCGAGGACCCGATCGTCTCCAGCGACATCGTCAAGTCTCCCTTCTCCTCGATCTTCGACTCCGATCTGACGAGCGTCATGAACGGCACTCAGGTCAAGGTCGTCGCCTGGTATGACAACGAGTGGGGTTACTCCTCGCGGCTCGTCGACCTCGCGGCCAAGGTGATGGCGCCCGTGTCGGCGGCGGTGTAGATCGATGCGAGTGATCTCCGAGCAGCAGCTGAAGGAGACCCTCGCCGCGCTGCCGGCACTGGAGCCGAGGATCGTCGCCAGCGGCAACCTTGCAACGCCGCGGGCGTTGCTCGACGCGCTCGATCAGTCTGTGGAGCGCTACCGGCTGTTCATGCTCGCCGCGCAGGCGCCGCTGCCCGCGCGCGAGGGCGTGATCGTCGAGACGCCATTCGTCGGGCCCGGGATGCGGGACGCCGGCGAGCGGCTCGACTACCTGCCGATGCGCCTGTCGCTCGTCCCGCGGCTGTTCGCGACGATGCGCCCGCCCGACGTCGTGCTGCTGCACGCCTCGACCCCGCGCGCGGGAAAAGTCTCCCTCGGGATCGAGGTGAACATCCTCCCGGCCGCGATCGAAGCGGTCCGCGCGCGCGGCGGCCTGGTAATCGCACAGCTCAACCCGCGCATGCCCTACACGCTCGGCGACAGCGAGCTCAACGAAGATCAGATCGACCTCGCGATTGAGGTCGAGGAAGACCTCCCGTCCCCCGCCGCCCATCCGGTCCACGAGCACGCCGCGCAGATCGCCGAGCTCGTCGCGAGCCTCGTGCAGGACGGGTCCACACTGCAGCTCGGCATCGGCCAGATCCCCGACGCGACGCTGCGCGCGCTATGGGACAAGCGCGAGCTGGCGATCTTCTCGGAGATGATCAGCGATGGCGTGATGGAGCTTGAGCGCCGCTGGGCGCTGCGCTCGAGCGCTCCGATCGTGTGCTCGTTCCTGTTCGGCTCGCCCGAGCTGTATGAGTGGGTCGATCAGAACCCGAGGCTGAGGATGACCCGTACGGAGACCACCAACGACCCGTCGCGAATCGCCGCGCAGACGGGGATGGTCTCTATCAACACCGCTCTACAGGTCGACCTCTCAGATCAGGCTGGAGCCAGCCACATCAACGGCCGTCTGTACTCGGGCTTCGGCGGCCAGCCCGACTTCGTCGAGGGCGCCCTGCACTCACCCGGAGGTCACGCCATCATCGCGCTGCGCTCCTGGCACGAGCCCAGCAACACCTCGACGATCGTGCCCCGGCTCACCGACCCGGTGACCTCCTTTCAACACTCAGCGGTGATCACCGAGCAGGGCTGTGCGAACATCTTCGGACGCAGCCGGCGAGCGCAGGCCGAGCTGATCATCGAGCACACCGCGCACCCCGACGCCCGCGAGGAGTTGCACGAGCACGCGGTGGCGCTCGGCCTCGGAACGCGAAGCGCTGTGCCGATCTGAGCCTCTCACGAACCCCGCCAGCGCATCGATCTCACGCTGGGGTTCTTGGCGTTCACTTCAGGGCTCGGGGAATGTCGTTCCCTCGCCGGAGCCGGTGGAGGGATGGCGGTGCACGGTGAGGCACGCGGTCACGGTGGCCACCGCCACAATTGCCAGTGCGACGTAGGGGAACTCGCTGTAGGGCGCGGGCTGCCCCGGCTTGCACAGCTCAATGAACGGGACGATGAGTGTCAGGGCCCCCATGAGGGGGATCGCGAGGTGCCGGAGGGCTGAGAATGTATGGCGGTGGCGGCGCCACATGAAGACCGGGAGGGAGAGTGTCGTCAGGAAGTAGACGAACAGGATCACGATCGTGCCCATCGTCGAGCACTCGGCATAGAGGCCGACCGGGTCCGTGGAGCCGGTGTCCACGCCAATGAGGTGGAGCGCCCACCACACCCCGATGATCCCCAGTCCCACGCCGGCCATGCACAGCAGCGCATTGACGGGGGTGCTCCCCGGAGGGCGGACGCGACCGAGTCGCGCCGGGAGCAGCCCGGATCGGCCGCCATCGAAGAGCATCCGCGCTTGGGAGTTGGCGCCGGCGATCAGGGTGGCGAGCACGGAGACGGTTCCCGCAACCCATGCCAAGATGGCCGCTGCGCCGAGGTAGTGGTCAGCCAAGGTCAGGAACGGGACTGACGAGCGGCCGATGGAAGAGACGTTGTAATGGAAGCCGGTGACGGTGGCATAGGCGAAGAAGACGAAGAGAGCGCCGCCAATCGCGATCGACAGGTAGAGGGCTCTGGGGATGGTGCGTCTGGGGTTGCGGCACTCCTCGGCTAGGGCCGGCCCGTTCTCCCAGCCAATGAACATGTAAAGGGCGAGTGGGAAGCCCGCGGACAGGCCGGCAAGGCCACCGGTGAGGTGCGCCCAGGAAAACGGCACACCGGAGAGATGGGCACGCTGGTCGATCAGGACAACGACACAGACCATGAGCATGATCGCCACCTGCACGAGGACGGCCACGCCCACCGCTGTCGTCGAAAGCCTGACACCGCGCACCGTGAGCCAGATCGCGCCGACGGTCAGGACGAGCGTCAGTGGCTCCCAGGCTGGGTGCCACGATGTGTAGTGGGCGAGCGTTAACGCCACCATGCCGCCAGACATGGTGAACACGCCCGCGATCGCCACCGTGTATCCGACCGCCACCAGCAGGGCCGTGACAACACCGGCCCTCGCTCCCAAGGAGGTCTCGACGTAGGTGATGAAGCTACCCGCCGAGGGCTCCGCCTTCGTGAACTCGGCCACCGTGAAGGCGAGCAGGACGACGGCCACGCCCGCGGCGAGGATCGTCAACGGGGCGGCGACGCCGGCGGTGACGGCGATCACCCCGAAGGCGAAGTAGAAGTCGATCCCCGGCCCGATGTTGGCGACCGTGGAGGCCGTCACATCCGCCGTGCTCAGCCGGCCGTCTTTAGGGTGCGCGCCCCGGCTCACCGCGGTCGGGGCTCCAACCGGGTGTCCATCCCGGGACCATACCCCGAAGATGAGAGCGCAGCCTTTCAGGCGGTGACGTTGCGGTACAGATGCACGGCGATCGTGAAGAACACGAGGAGAATGCCGGCTGACCAGGCGAGTGACTGCCATACCCAGTGGTGCGTTGGTTCGCCCTGCAGTAGCGCGCGCACGGCGTTGATCGTGATGCTCACCGGCTGGTGGCGCGCGAAGGGCTGAAGCCAGCCGGGCATCGTGGCGACGGGGACGATCGCCGAGCTGGCGAACACGAGGACGAAGAACGGCAGGATGCCGGCGACCTGGGCGGTTTCTGGATCCTTTGTGAGCAGGCCGATGGTCGCGTAGACCCAGGAGAAGCAGTAACCGAAAACGAGCACCAGCGCCAGCCCGGCAATGATCCCGCCGGCGTCGGCGTGGAAGCTGAATCCCACCAGTAACCCCAGGACGACCATCAGCGCCAGCGCGAACACGCTGCGGCTGAGGTCGGCGAGCGTACGGCCGGCGAGGACCGCGGAGCGGGCCATCGGCAGGCTGCGGAAGCGATCGATGATGCCGCTGCCCAAATCGTCGGCCAGCCCGATCGCCGTCGCCATGCCGCCGATCATCACCGCCTCGATGAACACGGCGGGGACGATGTAGTCGACATAGCTCCCTCCTGGAATGTGGATCGCGCCGCCCAGCACGTAGCGGAACAGCACGAGCAGCATCGCCGGCTGCACCGCGGAGAACACCAACAGGCGGGGATTGCGAAGGATGCGCAGGAGATTGCGCCTGGCGACACCGCCGGTATCGCGCGCGGCCCCCGCCGTCGGCCGCGGCACGTGTCGCGTCCTGCGGCTGGTATCCGGCTGCTGCGTCTGCTGCGTCAACGCAACTGCAGACACGTCGGGCAAGCGTCCATTTCGGTGCGCATCGTTGGCGTCAATCGGGGCCGTGTTGCCGGTGAGCGACAGGAACACGTCATCAAGCGATGGGTGGCGGATGCCGAGGTCCTCGAGCGCGATGCCGTCTCCTTGCAGGCGTTGCCCGGCCGCGATCAGCACCTGTGTGGCGCCCTTGGTGGGCACGCTCACGGTGCGCTGATCGCCATCGACGCGGGGGACGCCCTGCCCCAGTTCCGCGATCAGCGCTGCCGCTCGATCGAGGTCTGACGCGCTCGACACGCGCGCCTCGAGCACGTCACCGCCGAGGCGGTCCTTGAGCTCGACGGCGGTCCCCTGCGCAACCTCCCTGCCCGAATCCATCACGACGATGCGGTGCGCGAGGTGCTCGGCCTCCTCCATATACTGGGTCGTCAGCAATACGGTCGTGCCGCCGGCGACGAGCTCCTCGACGAAGCTCCAGACATCGTTGCGGGTACGGGGGTCCAGGCCGGTGGTCGGCTCGTCGAGGAACAGCACCCGCGGACGGCCAATCAGGCTGGCGCCGACGTCGAGGCGGCGGCGCATCCCGCCCGAGTAGGTCTTGACGAGCTGATCGGCCGCATCGGTCAACGTGAAGCGCTCGAGCACGTCCTGAGCGCGGCGGCGACGCTCGACCTTGCTCAGTTGGTAGAAGAGCCCGACGAGCTCGAGGTTCTCTCGTCCGGTGAGCAGCTCGTCAACGGCGGCGAACTGTCCGGTGAGGCCGATCAGCGGGCGCAATCTCGCGGCGTCCGCGACCACGTCGCAGCCGGCCACCGTGGCGCGTCCGCTGTCCGGTCTCAACAGCGTCGCCAGGATGCGCACGAGCGTCGTCTTGCCCGCGCCGTTCGGGCCGAGCAGCGCGAGCACCTTGCCCTCCTCGGCGACGAGGTCGAAGTCGGCGAGGGCCTGTGTGGACCCGAACCGCTTGCTGACTCCCTCGACTTCGATCATCGACACGGCTGGCCTCCGGGCATGTGACTCAAGCACCGGCGAGCGTATTGCTCGTGTGCCGCGCGAGATCCTCGGCAACCGCGGCGGATGGGACGACGAGCACGGGGCACGCGGCGGCGCGCACGACCGCATCGCTGACACTGCCCAGCATCACGCGACCCAGCGGACCGCGCGCGTGAGATCCGAGCACGAGCAGGTCGACCCGGTGCGAGCTGCGCAGGATCTCCTCTGCAGGCAGGCCTCTGCGAACTTCACTCGAGGCCTCTACGTCGTCCGGCAGCGACGCGATCGCCGCGGCAACGGCTTCTTCGGTCATCTTCACGCGATTCTCGATCGTCGCGAGATAGGCCATACCGGCCGCCGGGCCCAAGACGAAGGGAGTCGCCGTATTGGCGATCGCGACTACTTGCAGGTGGGCGTCCCGCTCCGCGGCGAGCGCACCGGCCAAACGCAGTGCGGCGCCGGCCTGCGCGCGATCGTCGTAGGCGACCGCGATCTCGACCAGACGTGGATCCTTCAGCGACCGACTCCATCCGACGGGCGCCACCGCGACCGGGCACGGCGCTCCGTGCAGCGTCTCCTCGGTCACGCTCCCGATCAGCACGCGGCCGACCGCTCCCCGATGAGAGGAGCCCAGCACCAGCAGGTCCGCGTGCTGCTCTTCGGCTACGCGCTGCAGCGCGATTGCCGCTCCGACTCCGGCGACCGGCAGTCCCGTGAGGGTCATCCGGCGATTGAGCAAGCACGAAGCCTCCTCTAGGCATCGCTCGGCCTCTGCCCGGTCGAGTTGGGGTGCGGCCGGGTCGATTCGGGCAGAGAGCGCCTTCAGGCGATGCACACAGCACACGACCAGCTCGCCGTCACGATCGGCGAGGGTTGCGCCCAACATCAGCGCATCACGAGCCTGCTCGCTGCCATCGAAGCCTACGATCACCTTGCTGAACATCTCAGGCTCTCCCGTCCGCGGTGCGGCGGCGGTCGACGAGTAGTGTCTGGATGACCGCCTGCTCGGTTGCCAGACGGTTCTCCGCCTGCGCGAACACGATCGACCGGTAGCCGTCGATGACCTCCGCCGTCACCTCCTGGCCACGGTGCGCCGGCAGGCAGTGCATGAACACCGCGTCAGCGGCCGCTCTGCTCATCAGCTGATCGTCCACCTGAAAGCCCGCGAAGTCCTCGAGACGCTTCTCTCGCTCTGCGTCTTGGCCGATCGAGACCCAGACGTCGGTGTAGATCGCCTGCGCTCCGGCGACCGCGTCGTTGATCTCGCCGCTGACGCGGATGCTCCCGCCGTTGCGATGAGCGACTTCGTGCGCCTGCACCGTGATCGCCGTGTCCGGCTCATAGCCGTGGGGTGTTGCGACGACGATGTTCATCCCCGCTAGAGCTCCGGCCTCCATCAGCGAGTGTGCGACGTTGTTTGCCCCGCCGACGTACGCAAGCGTCAAGCCCTTCAAGGCGCCGAAGCGCTCGCGCAGGGTCAGCAGGTCCGCTAGCGCTTGGCATGGGTGGTGCTCGTCGGTGAGCGCATTGATCACCGGGACGCTCGTCGCCGCGGCGACCTCCTGCACGTCCGCTTGAGCGAACGTGCGTATCACGATCGCGGAGGCGTAGCTGGAGAGCACCCGTGCGGTGTCGGCGATCGGCTCGCCGCGGCCGAGCTGAAACTCGTCAGGGCTTAGCATCACGGGCAGCATCCCCAACCTGAAGGCAGCGCCCTCGAAGGACACCCGGGTGTCCGTGGAGCGCTTGGCGAAGTGGCACGCAAGAATCTCCCCGGGGTGCGAGTCGAGCCATCCGGTTGGGTCGGCCTTCATCGCTTGCGCGAGGTCGAGCAGGTCGGTCAGTTCGCCCGAGTCGAGGTCCGCGATCCGTAGCAGGTCGCGGGATGCCACCTTGATCGTTGTTGTTGTCGTGGTGGAAGCCATGGTCTTCTCCTCAGTCGCTGACCCACCTAGCGTTTCAGTTCGCAGCGTGCCGCTCATCGGCCGATCACCGCCAATTGACTGCGGGAAAACCACAAACTCAACCGGCCCTCAGAACGGATGTTCCTACGCGACGCATCAGGGAGAATTGGATGTCCAAGCCGCAGACAGGAGAAATCAGATGGCGCGTGTGGGATTGCTTACCGGCGGCGGTGACTGCCCGGGTCTCAACGCCGTAATCCGGGCCGTGGTCCGGCGCGGCCTCGCGGACGGGGAGCACAGCTTTGTGGGCTTCCGCTACGGCTGGGCGGGTGTGTTGGAGGACGACGCGATCAATCTGACCCTCCAAAGCACCTCGGGCATCCTGCCGCGCGGCGGGACGATCCTCGGCACATCGCGCACCAACCCGTTCGCGGACGGTCGCGACGCGGTGGCGGCGATCGGAGCGACGATGCAGGCACGTGCCGTGGACGTGCTTGTCCCGATCGGCGGCGAGGACACGCTCGGCGTCGCGCTGTGCCTACACGAACAGGATATCCCCGTCGTCGGTGTGCCAAAGACAATCGACAACGACCTGGACGGCACCGACTACACGTTTGGTTTCCAGACAGCCGTGCAAATCGTCACCGACGCGATCGACCGCCTGCACACGACCGCGGAGTCGCACAACCGCGTGATTGTGGTCGAGGTGATGGGTCGCCACGCCGGCTGGATCGCCACGCACGCAGGGATCGCGGGCGGCGCCGATGCAATCCTCGTCCCCGAGCGGCCATTTGACGTCGATGAAGTGTGCGCACATCTGCAGCGCCGGCACGAGAGGGGGCGCAGCTTCTCGATCGTGGTCGCGGCCGAGGGAGCAACGCCCCTAGAAGGCACGTTGCAGACCCGCGAGGGCGCCGAGACGGATGACTTTGGGCACGCTCGTCTTGGCGGGATCGGCGTGACGCTGGAGGGAGAGATCGAGGCACGCACGGGCTATGAGACGCGCGTCACGATCCTCGGCCACGTGCAGCGCGGCGGCACTCCGGTCGCGTTCGATCGCGTGCTGGCAACGCGCTTCGGTGTGGCCGCGATGGATGCCGTCGCGGCCGGGCGCTTCGGCACGATGGTCGCCCTACGAGGAACCGAGATCGTCGAGGTGCCGCTGCAAACGGCGCTTCGCGAGCCGAAGCTGCTCGACCCCGCGCTATACGAGACGGCCGAGCTGTTCTTCGGCTGAGGGCCCGCAGGAGTGCCTTGTCTGATTGACGGACGCGTAAGAGGATTGTCCGATCGTGAGCCGCTTTCGACCGAGCAAGACCGCACTTGCTCGTGCGCCCTTGCCGCCGCGTTGAGCGTAGGCTCCGTGTCATGAGCGATAGGGGGCACTTCACGGCCGAGGAGGCCCGTGCGGCCGGTGAGCAGATCGGCATCGACTGGGAGACATCGCCTTTCGACCTCGAGCAGTTTCGGATGGGGATGGACGTCGAGCTCGAGCACGGCACGCGGGATCTCGAAACCAACGTCACCAATGACGACGTGACCGTGACCGCAAAGATCTCGCGAGCGCACCTCAACGAGTTCCCGGACTACTACGCTCGCCTGGCCCTCATGGAGGCCGAGGCAGAGACCTACTGGGCCGGGCAGGGCGAGTAGCGCCTACATACGCGAAGAGCCTCGCTCAGAGCGAGAGCCGGCTGCGGATCAGTCGCGCCCGTGGAGTTGCTGCTCCTCGACGGTCAGCTCGGCCGTCGGCAGAGCCTCGAGGCGCTCGTCGGGAATCGGCTTGCCGCTCTCGGTGGAGAGGCCGAAGGTTCCCGCCGTGAGCCGTGCCTCCGCGCGCTCCAGCGCGGCGAGCTGGGCAGCGAGATCCTCGGCGAGGCCCGCGTCGAGCTCTTTCTGGTAGAGGTCCTCGGAGCCTCGGTCACCTGGTTCGTGCTGTTCGGCGAGCTCCTCTGGGCTTTCCTCCTCGAGCTCGGCGATCGCCTGCTCGATCCGCTCCCGCTCCCGTGCGAGCAGTTCGTGGGCGCGGTCAGGAGTCATGAGCGGAGGATATCGTTGGAGAAAGACGCTTACTGGCTGGAGCGTCGGTGCTCTTGCTGGGCGGTACGACGAGCACCGCGCATGCGGCCGAGCGTATTACTCGGTCGCAGACGCTGCCCGTGATCAGTCGGTCTACGCTGCCGCGGCCATGAGACCCGAGGAGCAGCAGATCTGCGTCACGTGAGACCTCGAGCAGCTCCTCCGCCGGGTCACCGTCGCGAACTTCGCTGGTGGCCGAAACGGTCTCGGGCACGACGGATAGCGCGTCGGCGACGCTCTGCTCGGCGGCGCGCAGTCGGGCCTGGGTGATCTCGGTGTAGGGCATCGTCGCCCGCGCCGGGTCAGGGACAGCGGCGTCCTCCGCGACCGCGACGAGCAGCAACTCGGCGCCAGTCTCTTCGCAGAGTCCGACGGCTGCCGTCAGCGCATCCGGCGTCGGCTCGACCGTGTCATGGCCGACCGCGATACGCGCAAGGCGGTTGCTCTCGGAATGATCGTGAAAGCCGACGGGCGCGACCGCGACCGGACACAATGCTTCGTGCAGCGTCTCCTGGGTGACGCTACCCACGAACACGCGTCCGAGCGTTCCGCGATGGGAGGAGCCGAGCACGACCAGGTCGGCCTGCTCGGAGATCGCTGCGCCCTGCAGGGTCTTGGCGGCGTTCTCGCCGGCGAGGAACATCGGAGTAACGGTGAGACCGCCCTTCAACATTCGCGTGGCCCGCTCGACGCTCTCCTGCGCGGAGGTGTGGTCGATGGTCGGCTCCGTCGGGTCGATACGAGCCGAGAGCGGCTGAAGGTGATGGACGCAGCAGACGATCAGATCCCCCTCCGGGGCCGTGAGCGTCTGGCCGAGCATGAGCGCGTCCAATCCACGTTCGCTGCCGTCAAAGCCGACGATTACCTTGCGAAACATCGGTGCCTATGCCTCCGTTTGAGTGTTTGGGCCGAAACGCTTGTGCGCCAGGCGCCAGCCGGAGGTGAGGAACTCGACTCGCTCCTCGGGTCCCTCGTGACGCACGACGCGCGCGTCGAAGCCTTCGCGAAAGACGTCCAGCATCGCCTGGTTCTCGGAGAGGACCTCGGCCACGAAATGTGTGATCCCGCGCTGCTCGGCGATCGCAGCGAGGCGCTCGATCAGGATCGTGCCGAGACCGCGGCCGTGCAGGTGGTCGGCGACCTCGACCGCGACTTCCGCGCGCGTCGGGTCCTCGAGCGTCACGTAGATGGCATGGCCGACGAGCAGGCCCAGCTCGTCATGTGCGATCAGCCCACAGTGCTCCTCGTCCGCGGCGGCCGCCAGGTGCGCAGCGGACGCGATGTTCGCCGTGGCGCTGAAGAACCGTAAGCGCTTGGCCTCCAGGCACAGTCCCTCGAGGAATGACCGCAGCGCCGGCTCGTCCAGTGTGCTCGCGCGGCGTACGGTCACTGAGGAGCCATCGCGCAGCCTGACGCGCTCGGCCTCCGCCGGCGCGTCGACGGACATAGTTCGCCTGGCCTCGGGGACTGTTGGACATGCGCTTGTCACGCGCTGAACTCTCGTGGACAGCGCAAGATCGGGCATCCGAGATTGGCCGCCGGTTCGACGTGGAAAACTACGCGCCGTAACCTACAGCTGCCAGTGGTGGCTGACGTAGGAGGCGGCTCGCGAGGTCAGCAGCGGCTCTGGCGCCACAGATCGCGGCGGCTCATCCGCGCTGAGCGCACTGAGTGTCTCCCGCACGCACTCTGCCAGCGCAGCGGGTTCGTAGCCGCCCTCGAGGACGGCTCCCAGCGGTGCTTCGGTGAAGGCACGGACGTGGCGGGCCATCTCGGCGAAGGAGGCCGCGTCCAAGCGGCAGCCCGCGAGCGGGTCATCGCGATGAGCGTCAAAGCCGGCGGAGATCAGCACGAGATCGGGCTCGAACTCCTGGGCGACGGGGAGCACGATGTGCTCGATCAGCGACAGCCACAGAAACTCCTCGGAGCCGGCCGGTACGGGAAGGTTGATCGTGTAGCCCTCTCCCGGACCCGACCCCAGATCGCTCATCGGGCCGGTACCGGGGTAGATACCTGACTGGTGAATCGATGCGAACAGGACATCGGAGCGGTGGCGGAACGCCTCGGCGGTGCCGTTGCCATGGTGGACATCCCAGTCGAGGATGAACACGCGCTTGGCACCAAGCTCCGCGATTGCGAACTCCGCCGCGATCGCGACGTTGTTGAAGAGACAGAAGCCCATCGCGCGATCCGGTTCGGCATGATGCCCGGAGGGTCGAACCTCGCAGAAACCGAGCCTCGCCTCGCGAGCCACCAATGCGCGAGTCATCTCGCAGGCACCGCCAGCGGCATGCAGCGCGGCGCGGTAAGTGGGCTCCCCGACGAACGTGTCCGGGTCGATCGCGCCGCCACCGGCCAACGCGAGTTCCTTGATCTTCTGGATGTGGCTTGCGCTGTGGATCAGCTCCAGCTGGGACTCCGACGCCGGCGGCGCTGCGCGCCGCTCCCAGCCCAGCCAGTTCTCTACAGCCAGTGTCCGCTCGATCGCCTCGAGGCGCTCGGGCGTATCGGGATGCTCCGGCATATACACCCGAGGGTCGTGTTCCAGGCAGGCCGGGTGGCTGAAGTAGAGGCCCGGGTGCTTGGAGTGGGACAGGCTCTGCTCCTCGTTCACCGGCCAGCCTTGTTCGTGGCACCGTGAGACTTAGCGTTGTCTTTCGGCACGGGCATGACTGTATGACGTATGCGACCTCAGCTTTGCTCGTCGTCGCGTCTGTAGCCCAGCCGGGCGGAGATGCGGTCGGCTGTGGAGATGAGGTGCGGGGTGAGCGCGTCGACGAGCTCGGAAAGGGAGATCATTGAGGCATCGGCGGCTAGGTTGAGCGCGGCGACGACCTCGCGCGCATCGTTGCGCACGGGCGTGGCGATCGCGTAGAGCCCCACGGCGAGCTCTTCGTCGTTGACCGCGAACTCTTCGTCAAGCACGGCATCGAGCTCTCCGCGCAGCGCCTCCTTGCTCGTAATCGTGTTCGGGCCGCGCTTCGTCAGCTTTATCGAAGCTAGGATCTCGCGCTGCTCGTCCTCGGGGAGATTCGCCAGCAGCAGCTTGCCCGTCGCGGTGCAGTAGGCCGGCAGGCGCGATCCGGGGTGCAAGCCGAGATCGATTTTGCTCTGCCCGCGACGGAAGCTCTGCACGCGGTCCACGTACAGGATGTCCGCCCCGTCGAGCACCGCGAGGCTGGCCGTGTAGGAGGTGCGCTGGCGCAGTTCCTCGAGGTACTCATGCGCATGCTCGCGCAGGCCAGTCGAGTTGAGCGCCGCCATGCCGAGGTCGGTGACCTTCAGCCCGAGGCGATACTTGCGCGACGTGCCCTGCTCGAGGTAACCGAGCGCGACGAGCGTGATCACATAGCGGTGCGTCGTGGAGCGGCTCATCCCGAGACCGTCGGCGATGTCCGCGATGCCGAGCACCGGGCGCTCGGGCGTGAAACAGCGGAGGATCGCAAGCCCACGCTCGAGCGACTGCGAGTAGCGCGGTTCGTGCAGGCCGGGAACCGACCAAGCAAGCTCCTCGTCAACCTTCGAGGCTTTGGATTTTCTGGAGGGCTTTGTGGGCATCGTTCTCCGAGTCCGCAGGAGACTACTGTGAAAAAGAAGAAACCAAAGAACCTGCAAGAGCGGCAAGCTCACGATCACCCTTGAGCCGGACCGTGACGATCAAGCTCGTGCACAAGCGGTAGGAGCGCCGCGACCCGGGTTAGAAGTCGCGGCGCCCGAGAGCATGGCGCGAGGAGGGTGCAACGCCAACGCCCCGTTGAACCGCAACGCAGAGATTAGCCTGAAGTCTTACCCACCTCCACATATTGGCGTGACGTAGCCCAGGACTCGTGCTAACCACAGACCCATTGTGGAAGTCGTGCGGACCAATCTCGGCTATCGGCCCGATCCCGGTCACGCCGGCACGGGCACCGTGGTCGCCCAGATCTGCCCGTAGGTCGCCATTTTCTAGCAGGCGTCGAGGATCTTTACTTGGGGCCAGCGTGTTGCGATCTGCTTGCTCTTCAGTCGACTGCGGTAGTGCTCGACGCTTACGCGGCGAGGGTTGCGCTGGCAGATCAGCCCGAACAGGTCCTCGAGGCCACACGGGGCGACCACCTTGATGCTGTCGTCGCCCAGTAGACGCACACCGACTGCTGTCGCGGTCTCCGGCCACGTCCCAACACCATCGGCTGAGGACATCAGCGGCTCGACCTCTAGGCCGAACACGTTCGGGTACCACAGATGCACTCCCGCCTGGTTGGTCACGTCCCAGCAGATGTCCGGCGCCTGCAGGCTGACTTCTCTCTGCACGCTTCGCTCCCGCTCGCTTCCCAGCGAGTGCGGATCGAAGAACACGAGATCGAGATCCCTCGACGGGGGCCCTGGCGTGAACCCGTGCAGGTGATCCCACACGCGGTCACGGAGCGCTCCCGCACCGATCAACCAATCAGGCGGACCGACAGCCCGCGCGGCACGTAAGGCCCGCATCAAAACCGACGAGCAGCGGATCAACGCGACTAGCCGCGCCTCGAGATCATCCTCACTCATGCAAACACGGCTCACAGTACGCCCCGACCGTAGGGCCCATGGAACAAAGAAGACGCGGTCCCTCGTCGCTTGAGGAACCTATCCGGACCGGCCCGAAGGCCTTTCTTTATAGGTGGCGCGGCCTCACACCTCGGTGACCTCGCTCTTTGCGACTCAGTTCCGCGTCTAGAAAGAACATACGAACCCTCCCGCGCGCACCGCAACCCCTCCGAAGGATTGCAACCCGCATATTCCGAGAAAATGTGATGACGGCCCAGCGTCGGGGAGAAGGAGCCGACCGACACCCCCGTACCAGCCATAGGAATGCTCTAGGCCGCCGGTCGACCGTGCAACGATCGCCCGCAGCGGTAGTTGCGGCATGCTCGGCTCACAACACGGCCGTGTACGGGAGCTACTCACGAACCTGAGGTAAGTGGAGCAAATACCCTCCCGCTGTGCGACCGACCGACTCCCTGACAGAGCCGTCGCTCGGGGAGATCGCGCGGGAGTGGGGCCGCATCGGCTGTATCGGGTTCGGCGGGCCGCCCGCGCACGTTGCGCTGTTCCGCGAGCTGTGCGTAACACGGGAGGAATGGTTGAGCGAGGATCAGTTCGAGCGGGCAATCGCGGCCACCAACATTCTGCCCGGCCCGGCGTCCACGCAGCTGGCGATCTACTGCGCGTGGCGGCTGCGTGGCACCGGGGGCGCACTGATCGGCGGGCTCGGTTTCATCTTGCCCGGCTTGGTGTTGATCCTCGCGCTGTCGGTGTTGTTCCTCGCGGGTTCGCCGCCCACATGGATACGCGGTGCCGGGATGGGAGCCGGAGCCGCGGTTGCACCTGTGGCCGTCACGGCCGGGCTGGGAGTCGCGCTGCCGATCTGGCGACGCACCACCGCCGCTAAGCGGCCTCGCATCCTCATCTACGCACTCGCCGGTGCGATCGCTGCCGCCACGACCGGACCGTGGCTCGTGCTGGTACTACTCGGCTGCGGTGCGATCGAGCTGGCATGGCAGCGCCAGCTGGACGGTGTGGGCTTTCACGCTTGGCCACTGCTCGCCACGGTCGCGGAGCCCGGCGGGACGGGTGCACTTGTTTGGACGGCGTTGAAGGTCGGGGCGCTCGCGTTCGGCGGCGGCTTCGTGATCGTCCCACTGATGCAGTCGGATGCCGTGAGCACCTACCACTGGATGACCCACGCACAGTTCCTGAACGCTGTCGCACTCGGCCAGATCACACCCGGGCCGCTGACCCAGACCGTCGCGGCGGTGGGCTACTCCGCGGGCGGGTTTCCCGCAGCGCTCCTGGCAGCGTTTGTCGCGTTCCTGCCCTCGTTCTCCTTCATCCTGTTCGGCGCCGCACGCTTCGAGCGACTGCTGTTCAACGAGCGGGTCACCGGGTTCCTCGCCGGAGCGGCGCCCGCGGCGGCCGGGGCGATCATCGGCTCCGCCATCCCACTCGTCGGCGGCCTCTCAGAGACCTGGCAGTACATGGTGCTCGTCGCCGCGGCCATCGCCCTTCTGATCCTGCGTCGCAGCATCGTCCTGACGCTGCTCACCGCCGGGACAGTAGGCGCCGTCGCCGGGCTTGTCGGTGCCCCTATCCCGCACTAGGGCGAACAAGCTTGAGAGGAAGCTTCGTCTACCGGGGACAGGTGCAGGAGTGGCCCCGTCGTCGGGTAGCAGGAGCGACCACTCTGCCGGCGGGTCGAGAAACAGCAGCCCGATGGCGCCAGCGCGGAAGCCCGCGTGGAGAAGGAAGACCCGTTTGACGCGATGCCGTCGTGTAGGGCCCACCAGCGCGATGGTCTCCTTCGGCTCGATACGGAGATTGAATTGGCCGCAGGTTCGCTCCAGTATCGCGCGGATACCATCATCGCTGGCGGGAATGTCGCTTCCCTTGGTGGCGATGCGGAGTGCATCGACGAAGGCCCGGATATTGCTCAGCGACGCCGGATCGGGGACGCTGAACATGCCGCTCGCGAGCGCGACGCGAAGGCTGAGCTCATCCAAGTGCTCCTCGGGCATCGTCATGATCCTCGAGCGGACTCTACAGAAACTTGACGATATGTCTCTTGGCTTCTTGGGCTAGTGCCCGGAAGCTACTCGCCGTGACCCCACTGGAGCGTTTCGCGGCCAACCTCAAGGAAGTTCGTGCAGAGCGTGGCTGGTCCCAGGAGGATCTGTCGCGCGCGACCGGCCTGCACACGACGGCGATCTCGAAGATGGAGCGCGGGAATCGTGCGCCTCGCTTCCCGACGATCGTGATCCTGGCCGAAGCACTCGAGGTCCCGGCCGGGAGGCTGTTCGAGCACATCCCGTGAGCCCAGGCGTCGGTAGGAGAGCGTACCTCGCGGTGTGCGAGCGGATCTGAGGCGCGCTTGGCGAGGCTCGCGGTCTGAGCCTGGCGAGCTACGGCGCCAGCGCCACGCCGAGCATGTCCGCGGCCGTGCGCAGCGCTGGGGTGTCGAAGTCACATCCTCTGCCGGAGCAGCAGGTCTCATCGAGCGGCAGCGGCTCCCATAGTGCCCAGCACTCCCAAGCGGGCGGCAACCGGCTGGTGAACCGCAACCCCGCCGCGCTGCAGCTCGCCGCGCTCGTTGGTGGCGTCGGCACGATAGACGCCGGCCAGGGTGCGTGTGATGTAGCGACGCTCGTCGAGCAGCGTGCGGCGATCAAAGCGTTTGATGCCGTAACGGCCGAGCGCGGGCAGAGCGCGCAGCGCGGCGGCCGTGTAGGTGCGAGGGTGCTCGACGTCGATCAGGCTGTGCATCGCGCGCGGGCGCATGACCAAGCTTCCAGTCGAAGTCCTCGATGTCCGCCGGGACGGAGCGGGCGATGGTAGTCCTCGTCGAAGCCCGGCTCGGGCTCTGACTCCAAGAACGCCTCGATGCGTGCCACAGCGACGGTGTTGAAGACGAAGTCGCCCAAGCACTCGCCGACAGCACCCTCGGGCTCGGTGGCGCAGTACAGAGTGCGGAACTTCCCCTCCGGGTCGTCGTAGCGATGGCCGTCGTCCTTGTCGGGCGGTGTGCCCAACGGTGCCGGCGCCGGCGGCGGGTCGAACACCCGCGGCCACGGCGAGACGCGCCAGAAGCCCTCGCGTGGCGGGGGCACGGTGACATAGCCGGCAAAGCCAAAGACTGGGAGCTGGGTCATCGCCCGCACGCTATCCGCGCGGTCGGCGGTCGGCGGTCGGCGGGCGTGCTTCAGCGGCGCGTCACGAACGCCCTGGCGGCGCCCATCACCTCGTAGGCGCGACCGTCATGGATCGCCTCGATCGGGGCCTTGCCCTTCAGACGCGGGTTGCTGCCCATCATCCACGACTTGATCGACTGCTCGCGCATGCCCTCGCCCAGGATTCGCACCACTGTGTAGATGTCCACCAGCCGGCCCAGAGCGCGTGACTCCGGCAGACGCTCGCCACGCGCGTAGCGACCGATCGTCCTCGGATGGCGATCGCCGACCGCGAAGGCAACCAACTTCTGACCCAGCAACTCCTGCAACTCGCCCGCCAGCCGCGCCGGCTCCAAGTCGGTGGCGGCCCGGTGAGCATCCTCGACGAGCTGGTCTACCGCCGCTTCTACCGCCATTGCTCCATTCCTTTCAGTCGGGCCTGGTGAGCAGGATACCACAACGGTCATCCATCGGCTACGTATCGGCACCCTATCGGTCATCCCTTAGTACCCACACGAAGCAAGGGATACACCCTGCAGATCATTCGGGACCGGTTGGCGTCCTGCCGGGTGAGGGCTAGTGTGGTCGGGGGTGTACGCCCGATCCGCGCCCGGGTCGGTCCCGCGCCTTCTACCCCGATGACCGCTGACCTGACAGAGCGACAGACCGCTGACGCCGTGGAGTTTCTCGATGGCGGAGTCGTCGTCGGCCGACTCGTGTGGGTTGGGCGGGTCAGCGAGGCCCACGACGCGGCAGGCTGGTGGCTCGAAGTCCCGGGAGCCCAGCCCACGCTTCTCTTCCGGGCTCCAACGGCACACGACGACGATCTCGCGCAAGCGCGCCGGGAGAGCAAGTCGGCGTCGCTGTTCTTCGCGAAGACGATGGTCACCGACAGGCTCGCCGGCCTGCTCGCGAGAGAGATGGGGACGATTCCGCTACACCCGTGAGTACGGTCCCGACGGGTATGGGTGCGGCAGGCAAGAAGCTCGACGGTGGTGGGGCGCGATCCAGGGCCAGAAGCCCGTCGGCATCCGTCAGCGACGGTGCCTATGGCGACCGGCCACACCCGGCGCGGATCCGGGCCGGACAGAAGTTCTGGCCGCGGTCTGGTCGCCGGCGCAGAGCGTTCGTGGTCTGCAAGGTCGGCCTCGGCGGAGTTGTGTACGGTCGCCCCGTCGGCGGCGCTCCCGAGCGCGTCCGCACCACGGCCGCTCGCCTTGCCGCCAGGGGGCCGGATGGCCAAGGGCGTTTCTACAGCTTCCTGGCGTGGGCACCGAGGCGGTATCGAACCTGGGCAGTCGTGATCAACGTCGCAGAGGCGCGGGCAGTCCTGGTGGCTCAGATTCCTTTCGTCTCCTCCTCGGATCGGCGACCAAGGCTGTCGCCCACGGCGTTGTCGCTGAAGAGCCGCTCGTGCCCCCCTCCGACTTTTGCCTCTACGACTCCGATGCTGCATCGCCGCCGCTTTCCTCGAACGGAATCCTGAATGTTGGCACTTATGGGCTTTTTTTGGCCTTCGGCTACCGACTATTTTGGATCGCGATCGCTTGGGCATCGCCGCTCGCCTGCGGACGCCCGCGCAGGGCCATCGCACCCAGCGCGTAGCCTTCGGGTCGTGGAATCGAACAGACCTGAACTTGCCCCGAACGGCGCTCGCAATCGCTCGCCGAGCCTGGCGAAAATCCGTAGGGGGGAAGCGAGCCCTCCTCCACGACGAGAGGACGGGTCGGCATGACGGGCAGCCGTCGTGCAGGCGAAGGAAGACCGTGAGCCAATCTGCGATATGCCAAGAAGAAGACACCTGTCGTTGGTGCGCCGAACATCCAAACGGGTCGTGCCTGGCGTGCGCTCATCGCAGGCGGAAGGTAGTTCGTCTACGCGAGCGAGATATGCCCGTCGAGGTGATCGCAGCCGACATGGGAATCAGCGTTGCGCGCGTGGAGAGGCTGATCGAGAAGGAGATGGACCGTCGTGATCTCGCGCAATACGGCTGTGACGAGATCCCCGTCGAGCGGGTCCAGAGACTTTTTGAGGACAGATGCGAGCAGGACCCAGACCTCTCGATTGCCGAGTTGGCGCGGCGCGCTCAGTTTCAGGACCGCATCCAGGTCTCGCGGATCCTTGGCTATCTACCGACGAGCGATAGCACCACAAACGGCAAGCTCTACCCCGGCCGTCTGCAGGAGACGATCAGCGTCGAGCACGCTGGGCGGATTGTGCGGGCCCTCGGCTACGCGCCAACCGAAGTCCAGGATCTCTGACTCAGGACTGAACGCCGTTTGCGGTTGGGCATCGCGGTCGCCCGGCCCGGCATCGTTCGCTGGGTGGCCCGTTCCGGTCATGGCTGGATGAATGCGGGACGCGCTTCCACCGAGCCCAGGCGTGTCGCCGAGCGCCGTCAAGCAGTTGCGCTCGCGCGGCACTATCGGGACGTGGAGCGGCTCAGCGTCACGGAGATCGCCGCGCGGCTCGGACGCCAGCCGGCAACGGTCAGGAGCTACATCTACGATCCCGACGCCAGCAAGGCCCGCGAGCTCAAGAAGTCCTACCGGGGTAGCTGTGAGGAGTGTGGCGCGAGAACGAGCGGAGGCGATGGCCCGGGTCGCGCGAAGGCTCTCTGTGCTCGTTGTCGGGGGCGTGTCTCCAGCAAGTGGAGCGAGGGGCGAATCGAGGCCGCTCTGCGCGCTTGGCGGAGTCACTACGGTGAGCCTGCGCTCAGTACAGACCTCTCACGCAACTACGCAGAGCGCTACGGCGGGGAGCGCCTCCGTCGTCTCGAAGAGGGATGGGAGGGCAGCCCCTGGCCCTCGCTCAGCGTTGTGCAGTACTACTTCGGGACGGTCGCCAAGGCCAACCGCGCCGCGCTTGCCGGCTGAGCGACGCTCGGAGAGTCCTATCTTGTTGATCATGAGTCGCGTCGCCGCGCGCAGGTTCCTCTGCATAGCTGCCCTCGCGGGCGCGGTTCTGCTCGCCGCTTGCATGACGCTGTCCGCGCAAGCGTCTGGCGAGGTCGGCGTGCCCGCTGGAACGGTGCAGCAGGCAGGCGCTGACGCACTGTTTGACCAGTACGCGCCTCCTCCCCCGACTCCCGGGGTCGTGTGTCTCGTGGATTCGGGAGTGGATCCCAACCCGGACACCACGCCAATCCTGGCGGGCAGCCATGCGCTCTCGCCGGAAACGAACACGGGCGACGAACTCGCTGACCTGAACCCGCCGCTGCCCGGCGGCCATCCCGACGCGCACGGCACCTTCATGGCGATGATCGCCGCCGCTCCCGCGAACGGGTGGGGCATGGTCGGGCTTGCCCCGACCAGCGTGCGCATCTTCAACGTCAAGGCGCTCGCTGCCGGACAGACGACGTTCTCGTTCTCCGAGTACGCCGCAGCGATCCAGTATTGCCAAGACCTCACCACCAAGATGCCGGTGAGCGTCGTGAACCTCAGCCTCGGATCAGGGACACAACCAACCGGTAGCGAACTGGAAGTCCTGGAGAACTACGTTCAGTCAGCAAACGCGCGCGGGCTGAGTGTTGTAGCGGCGGCCGGTAACGAAGGCGGTCAGGTTCAGGCCCCGGCCAACGTACCGGGGGTGCTCGGGGTTGGCGCATCCGACGCCAACCCCGCGAACTTAGGCGTGATGTGCTCCTTCAGTAACAGCGGTCCTGGGCTTGCTCTGCTCGCTCCGGGTTGCGGTAGTCAGACCGAGCCCGGTGGCGGGGGCAATGGCATCGAAATCGCGTTCAGCGACAATGGCGAACCCGCTTGGGCTAACGGCACCAGCGAGGCCTCGGTGATCGTGTCTGCCGCGGAGGCGAGCATGCGCGCGTACTCACCGACGCTCAGCTACTCCCAGGCCCAGGGGTGCATCACCTCGACGCTCACCAACGGAGTCGACCTCAACGTCGCGGCGGCATTCAACGCGTGTGGCCTCGGAGCGATCGTCAGCGAGGGCATGGTCGCCTACCAGGCCGCAAACTCGGCGCCCACCCCCTCAAACAGCGGACCGCCAGCGGCGACACTCACCCCGCAGCGAAAGGCAGTGTCTCCGAAGCCGAAGATCGTCAAGATCACATTCAAGAAGCACCGCCTCACGATCACTGTCGCCGCCATCCCCAAGGGCTTGCGGTTGAGGCTTCTCGTGGAGGCCAAGGCCAACGTAGGCCGTTTCGTGACGCTCGCGCGCGTCACTACCGGGCACACGACGATCACTCTGCGCGTAAGCAGATGGGATCGGATCGTGGCCGGGTTTCTCGCAGGGCACAGCGAACTTCCGTCGGTGGTCGTGACCCGCATCACGCACGACACGCACACCGGGGGCCACAAGCGGGGTGGGCGATGAGACGCACGTTGCTGGCAGGTGTGGCGACGCTTTTTGCGGCGGGAATGCTTGCGCCTGGATCGTCTCTGGCCGGCACGTACCAGGTCAGCGCTTGTACTGGCATCACGCCGCTCGTCAACAACTCCTGGCTACCTTTCAACAACAACCCGACTTATCTGGAAACGCCAGCGAACTGCGGCACCCACGAAGTCACCGGCTTTAGCCGCGAAACCTCTGGGCTGGCAGCCGCAGACGTCCTGGGGCTGAGCACCAACACCCCTGAAGGCGCCGTCGCGGGCTGGACATTCGCTGCACCAACCGACGATGAGATCACCGCGATCAGCATGGACCGCGACCTATTCAACGACGGTCCCGGCTGGCTACCTCAGATCGTTGACGCGTCGGGGACCCCGCTCCCGGGAGATGCCTGCCCGTACAACGGCAGCAACGGTGGCTGCGAGACCTCTGGCGCCGCAAGTCATACGGGCCTTGACACCACCAGCCTCACAATCGAGGTCCTTTGCAGCCCTGCCAGTGAAGGACTTACGGCATGTGGGGGCGGTGCGTTTCTGCACAGTGCGCGGGCCGAGCTCGATGGCGCCACCGTCACGATTACCGACGAGGAGCCACCGCAGATCACCTCGACGAGCGGTCAGTTGTTCACCGGAAGCCTTGTACGGGGCACCATCACGGGCACTATCGACGGCTCGGACAACAGTGGCGTACGGTACGCCCGTCTCTACGTCGATGGGACCCAGGTCGCCCAACAGGCGTTGGCGTGCGACTTCACGCGGCCAGCGCCCTGCCCGGCCAGCTCGAGCAACCAGTTCAGCCTCGACACGACGGCGCTCTCCAACGGTCCGCATCAGATCGAGGCGGCCGTAGTTGACGCCGCTGGCAACCAGACAATCGGCAGCCCGGTGCAGATCACGGTGGATAACACCAACCCGACCGCCCCGACCGGCCTGCAGATCAACGGGAGGGGTGCCGGCACGTGGATCAACCAGCCCGCAACGATCACCTGGACGAACCCGAGCGCGCTCGAAGACGACCCGATCAGCCAGGTCAACTGGATCGCGTGCACGGGCACGCAGGCGACCATCCCCGCGAGTGGCTGCGACGCCCCGCAGCACCAGGCTACCCAGCTTGGCTCGCTCACGTTCAACCCCGCGCAGGACCCTGCGTTCGCGGGCCAGCCCCAGGCGCTCTACACCGTGTTCGTGTGGCTGCAGGATGCGATCGGGAACACCGAGCAGGCCGACTCGGCCGCGATCAGCTTCGGCTTTGAGACGAGCCCGCCGGCCCCGCCGACGTCAATCAAGGCCAGCGGCGCGGGGCCCTATACGATCACGCTCGGCGCTCCTGCGCATCTCGCGCCGATCACCGCGACCGACTGGATCGCCTGCAAAGGCACCGCGAACTGCACCCCGACCCAGACGAGCCCCGGCCTGTCGTTCTCGTTCGACCCCAACCACATTCCGCAGTTTCAGGCTAGCCCGTACGGCTCCTACACGATCCGCGCCTGGCTGCAGGACGCCGCGGGGAACACCAGCCCCGCCGACAGTGCGACGCTCGCGATCACCCACAGCAAGCCCGGGAAGGCCAGCCCGCACCTGCACATCCTCAGCGTCACGCGGACCAAGCGGGCGCTGCACGTGCGCGGCGCGGCCGCCGAGACGCTCATCGGGCACGTCACGATCGTCGTCCACTACAAGCTCGGAGCGCGCTCAAACAGCGTCCGGAAGACCGTTCGCGTGGCCCACGGACAATGGGCCGCCGTCATCCTGCTACCCGGCGGCGCGCGGACGGCTCTTGTGACAGTCGTCCATCACAGCACCGCAGGCTGGCTCTCCCAGACGGTGACCCGCTATGTGCATCATCCTCGCGCCCGCAAATAGGCCGTGAGCATGGCCGCCAGCGGATGACAGGGACGAGAACCACCCTGAATGGTGCCGATGGTCTACATTGTGGAACTTGAAGTGCAGGGTACGCATGGAGGATCGGACCCACACCCCCGATAGGACAGGCCAACGGAGGCCGTGCGGAGGGCACGGAATTGGTTGGGGGAAACACGCGGTCTCCCGCGACAAGGGGCCATGAGCAGAAGGTCCCTCGCGCAGCGTTAGGAGATAGACAGGATGAGCACTTCCAAGCTCGGGCACTGCAAGGGGCACATCGCCGCCGTGATCCTGGTTGGCGTCCTGAGCCTCCTCGCAGCGTCCTCGTCGGCGGTGGCGAACAGCTACCACGACTTTCTCTGCAGGATCCCCTACGGTGCGAGTGCGGGCCGTGCGGCGCCGGCCGATGGCGTCACCTACGCAATCAACAACGACTTCATCTACGCGGAGGACACCTGCTCCAGCGGCGGCGCGCTGTATGCGCAGATGGTTGGCGAAACAACGCACCCCTTCGCCACCGAAGCCTCGAACACGTTCACCGCGCCAGCCGGCCTGACGATCTCGCACTTTGTCCTCTGGCGCTATGAGGCGGATCGACCGGGCCAGCCCTACGGGACGCCGGCATCGAATCTGACCTACAGACCTGGTGGGCCAATATCCGTTCAGGGTCTGTGCACAGAAGGATGTTCTCGCGGCAATCCAGCCGATCCGCTCAGCTCGGAAAATGTGGTTAGCGTCCCCGAACTCAGCGGCGTGAAAGAAATCCAGTGGAGCGCCGCCTGCGGCGGCGGACCCGGCGGCGAATGCCCCGCAACCGGAGCTCAAGGGAGCGGATCGCTCTCCTCTCAGTACGACGTCTACGCGGCGGACATCGACCTCGTCGACAACACCCCGCCGACTGTCAGCGGTGTCAGCGGTCCGCTCGTCGCGGGCGGCGCGCTGAGCGGGCAGCAGGCGATCTCGTTCAACGCGAGCGACGGTCAATCCGGCGTATACGGTGGCTCGCTGGTCGTCGACGGCCACACGCAGGTCTCGCAGATCTTGGACACCAACGGCGGCGCCTGCCAGTCCCTGAACGTCACCTCGGACGGGCAGCGGTCCTTCGAATACGCCCAGCCATGCGCGAGCTCGGTGAGCGCCAGCCTGACGCTCAACACCAGCCTGCTGGCGGCCGGTCAGCACTCGCTGGAGCTGATCGTCGAAGACGCCGCCGGCAACAAGACGATCGCCTACAACGGCACGATCACGACAAGCGGCCCGTCGTTGATCGGCGTCAACGGCGGATCGATCGGCGGCGAGGGCGTCGCCAACGGCCAGTCTCCATGTGCGGGGGAGGCCTTGGAAGTCGCGGTCAACGGCAAGCGCAAGCCGCCGGTCGTCCCCTACGGCAAGAGCGTCACGGTCAGGGGCGTGCTGCACTGCGGCACGGTGCCGATCCGCAACGCCCGAATCGCCATCGTCACGTTGGGTGGCCCGGCCAACGCGGCGATCGACAGCTCTGTACAGACCGCCCTGGACGGCTCCTTCTTCTACAAGGTCCCGACGGGTCCGGATCGCTCGCTGGAGTTCTCCTACACCGCGTACAGCAACGATCCCGGGCCCTCCGCGACCGCGACTGCGACGATCATGATCCGCCCGAGGATCAAGCTGAGGATCAAACCCCACCACTCCAGCGACGGACGCAGGATCTATTGGACGGGCACAGTTGTTGGCGGCCCATATCCACAGCAGGGAGTGGCGCTCGACGTCGAAGTTCAGGAGGGCAGGCACTGGAGGATCTTCGATCAGGTCGTCGCGAACGGGGAGGGGCAATTTCGCTACAGCTACCGCTTCCACGCGACCAACGAGTCAACGACATACGCGTTCCGCGTCGCCCTTCCCCACACAGGCGCCCAGGGTTACGCCTACACGCCGGGCGCGTCGAACACCGTCAAGGTGCACGTCACACCATGAGTAGCCGCAAACATGGACACCGGCGCGTCCAGGTTTTCGTCGGTGCTCTCGCCGGCGCCGTGTGCTTGCTCTTTGCGCCTTCGTTTGCCTCTGCGGGCACGTTCACGGCCCTCACCTGCCACGACCCCTCCGGGAACGCCATCGGAACGCGGGGGTGGAGCGTGGGGAGCGCTAGCGGCGAGTACATCGTGTTCGGCGATAGCTGCGGGAGCGGTGGCCAGGGGTCGTTCGGGCTGACGATGGGCCCTGACCCGACCAGCAACTACTACAACGGCAACGGCAACTCAATGACCTATTCAGTCCCGGCGGGGCTGACGATCTCAAGCTACAACCTGCAGTTGCATGCCTTCGGCGGGCCGTGCGTGATTCAGGACGCGCAATGTGCCAACGGATTGGGTCAGGTATGGGTCAATCACGATGGGCAAAGCGACCCGAACTACGACTACCGCAACCTCGGCGAAGGCGCCGCCACGAAGACGGTGGGCGCCGGCGAACTGAGCGGCGTGAGCTACGTGAACGTCGGTGTCAGCTGCGATCCGGGACAGGACCTCAGCTACGAATGCCCTGGCTCGGCGGACCCCGAGGCACAGGCCCTCGTGAGCGGCGGGAGCTTCACGCTCCTGGATTCGACGGTCCCCTCGGTCACGAATGTCTCAGGGTCACTCATAGCCGGCGGCACGCTCACGGGAGAAGCCACGATCAGCTTCACGGCCGCGGACAGCGGTGGCGGTGTCTATAGCGCCACCGTCCTCGTCGACGGCCATCAGGTCGCGCAGGAGGTGCCCGACACAAACGACGGGCTATGCGTGAACCTCGCGCCGCCATCCAGTCCGACGATGGCGTTCGCCGCGTCCCAACCATGCCCGGCCACGGAGAACGTCAGCATCCCGCTCAAGACGACACAGTTCTCCGCAGGACAGCATCAGCTACAGGTCGTGGTCACGGATGCCGCCGGCGATCACGCGACGGCCTATGACGGCACGATCACCACGAGCGGCCCGCCGTCGGTCGGTGTCAACGGCGGATCAATCAGCGGCTCTGGGATCGCCAACGGCCAATCTCCATGCGCCGGCGAGGAACTGAACCTAGCGGTCAACGGCAAGACCAAGCCACCGACCATCCTCTACGGCAGAACCGTCACGGTGAAGGGCGTACTGCACTGCGGCACCGTGCCGATCCGCAATGCCCGGATTTCCATCGTCACGTTGGGTGGTCCGGCCAGCGCGGCCATCAATAGCTCCGTGCTGACCGCCCTGGACGGCTCGTTTTCGTACAAGGTCCCGACGGGTCCAGATCGCACACTGGAGTTCTCCTATACCGCGTACAGCAACGATCCCGGGCCCTCCGCGACCGCGACCGCGGCGATCATAATCCGCCCCAGGATCACCCTTAGGATCAAACCCCACCACTCCAGCGACGGACACACGATCCATTGGACGGGCACAGTTACCGGCGGCCCCTATCCACAACAGGGAGTGACGCTTGACGTCGAGGTGCAGGAGGGCAGAGCCTGGAAAATCTTCGACCAGGTCGTGGCCAACGGGAAGGGTAAGTTTCGCTACAGCTACCGCTTCCACGCGACCAACGAGTCAACGACCTACAGGTTCAGGGTCGCGTTGCCTGACAGTGGCTCGGGCAGCTACCCCTACACGCCAAGCGGCGCCAGCAACACCGTCCAGGTGCACGTCACACCATGAGACAGCTACGGGTAGCCTTGGTAGCGGTCGTTGGATTGCTGGCGCTACCAGCGGCCGCAGTAGCCACCGAAGAAGACACGCTGCCGCGAGTGCTCGAAGTGAGTACGACCCCGCGCTATGAACCGGTGAGCCCGAGCGAACTCGGCAAGACCGAACTCAATATCACGACGACAGCCAATTGGCGCGTGAGCATCACGGTACGCGCGCACGGTGCGACTGTCCTCAGCGAAGAACAACGCGGCAACGAGGGCTTCCTCGAACAAGGCAAAGAACTGGCTCCGGGCCCGACGGGAACGCACGCAGCGGTCGTGTTCTGGTCCTGCAAGCCGCCGGGGACGGTGTACAGCTACACGGTGACCGCGACGACGGAATACGGCGAAGAACCATCACTCACAAAGACCGGCAGCTTCATCGGCGCCACCCAACGGCAGTGCGAGAAGGCGTTGCGCATCTACCTTCGAAAGCACGGCGAAGAAGTGCGCCGGCAGCGGGCAAAGGCACGCCGTAAGCGCGGCGAAGAACTCGCCCAACAGCGACGCTTCGAACACAATTGCGTGACAGTCGGCGGCAAACCCGTCACGATCGAAACGAACCGAGGGCCGGAGATCGTGTGCCGCAGTCAGACCGGCGGCATCATCGAAGCCTGACCCGAGGCCGTCGGCGAAGCTGGAGCTCGTGCCTGCGGCTGCCACGCAGCCCAGCTTGTCTACGTGATTGCGCCCGCGGTGTTGGGCGCCGCGCTCTTACGCATGACCAAGATGACACTGCTCACCAGAACAAAGACCAGGAGGAGCAGGAACCCGATGAGGTCGAGGACTAGCCCGAACGAGGCGATGACGCCGCCGAGGCCGAACCCCTGAAGGAAGAGCAAGCTTCCGGCGAGGATCGACACCCAGCCGAGCCAGCGTGGCAAGACCCCGCTCCTAAGCACAAGCGCGCCTGTTGCGAAAGCAAACAGGCTGCCGAAGACATCGCCAACGCTCTCCAGTGCGAACGTCATCAAGTACAGCGCGTAGGACACGCCCGGGTCGTGTTGGGCGCCGTACGAGGCGAGCTTTGCTCCAACCAATCCGGTGATACCGATGTCGCTGACGGCATGGAGGGTCACGAAGAGCACTCCTCCAACCAGCACCAACGAACCAAGGACCCGCGTGCGATCGGTGCCCCCGCGCAGCAGGTTGTACAGCGCGCTCAGGTAGATCACGAACATCACCGCATAGACGACGGACAGGCACGCCACCACGATCAGCCGCGTTTCATGGGCGTGAAGACCGTTCGCGATCTTCGCCGCCGAGTCGTTCTGGCTCAGTTCGACTCCGATAGCGACGATGATCTCGACTACGAGCGCGACTACGAACAGGATCCCCGCTGCCCAGGCACACCGCTCCCACGCGCTAGAGCGCCCGTCACTACCGCCGTGCCGTGCGCCCACCTGCGCGATCTCCACGCCTGGGAGACTACTCGCGATGTCACGGTCAAGGCGGCTTTCCTTCTTCGACGCGCGCTTGAACCGCAAAGCGAGGGTAGGCGCCGACCTCGGACGATCCGCAGGCGTCTGGCCAGGCCAGCCCCCGGTCGAGGTCGCCCCACCGCGGCGCCTTCGATCGTTCGTCGGAGCGCGGGCTCCAGCCGGACCGCGCTAAGCAACGAGGCGCAGTGGCGGCGGCTGATCGGCGGGCTGGTGGGCCTCCCGCGCGGCGGCCCACTCCTCGTTGAACGGTCGCGGCCCGAATCTGCGCAAGTCGTCGATCGCGAAGGCGTAGTGTTCGTCGAGCATCCGAAGGCTGGTTCCGCAGTCTTTGGCGACCGTTTGCGGGTCCTCAGCGCGAAGTCGAACGGAGATGCCGCCCCGGCGCAGCGAATAGGGCGTCGCGCCCTTGATCGCGGCGAACTCCGGACGGAGGGCAGCCTTCGCCACAGCCGGGGAAAAGAACTTTGCGCCCCACTTCTTGCACTGGTTCAGGCTCAGGTGGCACGAGCCGGTGTCGGGGTCGATGACTCCCCAGCGTTTGCCGCCGAGGTCCCCCGGAATGATGAAGTCCATATCGCCGGCAGGGTGCCCCCACTCGCGCAGGTCGATGCGCCATTCGGTCAGGTCTTCCCATAGAACGCGAGGGACGGCTGGCCGGCGTTTGGTGCTGTTGGACGTCTTTCCGTACTCGTCAAGTTCACCCCAGGAGATAACTTCCGTCACCTCCGCGAAGGTCTCTGAGACCGACCCGAGGCGAAGCCCCCATACCTCCTGCGGGCGCGCGCCGAGCCCATACATCAGGCTCGCGATGATCGCGTCTCGCTTTGCGAGGATCGGGTCGCGCCTGTTGCCGGGGCGACCGGTGCCGACGCGGGCCAGCAGTTCGCGGCGGATCGCCTCGACGGCCTGCGGGGACAGCGCCCAGCTCTGTGTCGTTGCGCGACGCTTGCGTCCCTGGGAGCCCCTGCCGGTGGAGCGCGCCCGAACGGAGCGCCTGCGGTTCGTGGGGCGCTCGTTGGCGAGGATGCACCCGTTTGTGTGGATCTCGGGGATCTCGTGCGATCCAGCTGCCCAGCTCAGCACAGCGGAGAGCACCTTCCAAGAGTCGTTGATTCGTGGCTGCCCTTGTCCGTCAGCGCGCATCATGTCCCGGTACTGCCTGACGGTGTGCGGCTCGTTGAACTCCGACGCGGGCCGGGCGGCGAGCCACGTCGCGTAGCTCTTGCGGCCAACGACTTCGTGTTTGTTGTTGTGCATCGGGCGGCCGAGAAGGTGCGGGTTCGCGGTCGCCTTGTAGCCGGCGAACGTTGCAGGCGCAAGGCCGCCCTCAAGCTCCGGGTCGGCGTCGAGCGCGAAGTACATCGCGACGACCTGCCCAAACGGGCGACCGTCCGTTACGTTGGCCTCCTTTGCGTCTAGGTCGCGCAGGAACCTCTCCAGGCTGTCAGGCCCTCTGCGCTCCGCGGCTGAGTAGTCGCGCATCCAGTCCCTTGCGCCGCCCTCACCGGAGGCGCACGCGAACGTCTTTGAGCGCTCGATTCGTTCGTGGTCGTAGTAGCCCACGACGTAGGACTTCCTGCCGTCGCGCCCGACGCGCGGCCACTGCTTTTTCCAAGGTCTACTCATGATTCCAAAACTCCTCAAGTCGAAAGGGGGGCCGGCTAGCGGAACTGAGCGCGCAGCTCTGCCAGCGCGGCCGGGGAGAGGTCGTAGTCCTCCGTGGACTCCTGACCGAGTCGCGACCGGCGGCCAGTGCTAGGTCGTTGAGTCGGCCGGCGGAGGACCGGCTCGCGGGCCGGACTCGCGTGCCTGCGGCGGGAGCGGGAGCGGGGCGGGCCGTGCTCGCACCAGAACTCCTCGATCGCGTCCTCGGGTATGCGGTAGTGCCCGCCGGGCAGGCGGTGGTAGCGGATACGGCCGGCCTGCATGTAGCGCCGCAACGTCCGCTCGCAGATGCCGAGCCTCGCCGCCGCTTCGCTGCACTTCAGCGGACCCTCCGTGCCGGATCTGCCAACCGAAGAACCCATACGCTCTTGTCGGGCCGGGCCTGCCCTTGCCCCCGCCTCGATCGCCGCTCAGAAGACCCGCGAGGGCCCTTCGCGATGGGCCGCCCAAGCGCTCAGAGCACGCTCTGAGGAGGGGGCCACTTTGGCGCAGTTCTGTGAGAAATCCGCGCGGATTTGCGGTACGCCTGCGGTAAAAAACCTGCCGAGGGAAACCGATTGTGCTGATTTGCAGGGAAAACGCCCCTGGGGGCCCCATCCTTACCATGGAGGTGCTCTACCAGCTGAGCTACGTCGGCATGGCCCGAGATCGTAGTTGTTTGAGGTGGAACCTAGTTGCCCGCGACGGAGGAGTCGCACAATGCTAGGGAGAGTCTGTCAGGCGGCAGTAGATAATCCGCGCATCGCCTCGCCAGTTCCCCCCTCCCAGCTCCCGGCCCACGAGTCCGGCCCGCCCAGCTGGGTCGACCGCGCCGTCGACTGGTTGCTGCCGAAGCGCCACCCGGCGCGGCTCGTCTACGGAGTGCTCGCGATCGGGACAGTGCTGGCCGCGGAGAGCGGGAGTCACGAGGATTACCTGGACACCGCCGCCTCGGCAGTGATCGCGATCCTGCTCTACTGGCTCGCGCACGCCTACGCGGACGTGCTCGGGCACCGCCTGCAGGCGCACGCTCGTCTCAGCATCGCGATCCTGGGACGAGCGTTCCGTGACGAAGCGGCGATCCTGATGGGCGCCGTGCTGCCGCTGCTCGCGCTGCTCTTCTGCTGGGCGCTGGGCGTCGCGCTGGCGAGCGGCGTCGAAGCCGCGCTGTGGACCACGGTCGGCAGCCTGATCGCCTTCGAGCTGCTGGCCGGAATCCGCGCCAAGGCAACGCCGCGCGAGCTGGCTTTCGAAGCCGGCATCGGGGCCACGATGGGGCTCGCGATCATCGCGCTGAAAGTCCTGCTGCACTGAGAACCTAAACGAACGGATGACTCAGTCGACGATCGAAGCGACTCGACTGGCGAACAGACGGTTCTCCCTAGACTAAAAACCGCCGCCATGGGAAGATGTGAGCTGCCAGCCAGCGTGACAGTTGTCGTCTGGCTCGTAGGTCGGTTCGGGGATTCGGAGAGGGAGGGGTCAAATGGCAGCAAAAGGGGAATCGTCGTCGTCGCAGCTCGAGGAGCATGCGGTCAGTGGCGCGAGCTCAGCAGCGCAAATCGCCCCCCTTTACAAGCGCCTGCCCCACGGTCCTCACCGCCTCACGCGCATCGAGGTAATTCGGAACCAGCGGGCCCGCATCCACGGGGCAATGGTCGAGGCGGTCGCCCAGTATGGCTACGAGAAGACGAGCATCAAGAAAGTGGTCGCGCTCGCAGGCCTCTCGCGCCGGGCCTTCTACGAGCAGTTCGCGAACAAGGAGCAGTGCTTCTTGACGAGTCTCGACCTGGTCGCAGCCCACGCAGTCAAACGAACCAACGAGGCCTACCGAGCTGCAGACGGCACTCTCGAGAACCGCCTGCGCGCCGCCTTTGAGAAGTTCACCGAGGAGGTTGCAAGCAGATCGAAGAGCGCCAGCCTGGTGATCGTCGAAGCGCCCACAGCCGGAGCGGCGGGGATGCTGCATCTATGCCGGGCAATGGGGACCTTCGAGCAGATGCTTCTCAGCAGCTTCGCGCACGCGCCTGAGATAGGCGCCCTTCCGTTACCGATCGTCAGGGGGATCGTCGGAGGCCTACAAGAAGTGATCTCGATACGCATGCGCACCGGGCGCACCACGGAGATCCCCGCCCTTACCGAGGAGCTGCTGCGGTGGACGCTGCTGTTCCAAATGCCCGCGCCCGACCAGTTGGCCGAGCGTCTAGCCGAACGTGCGCGCGTCAATGTGCGCTCCACAAACGGGCATGCCATGAACGGCTACTCCGCAAACGGATACTCCGCGAACGGATACACCACAAACGCCAACAACCACCTCAACGGTGAGGCCGCGCATCTGGAAGTTCGTGCGCGCATGCTCGAGTGCATGCTGAGGCTCACCGTGCTCGAGGACTACAGGGAGCTCAGTGCACAACAGATCGCCGATGCAGCGGGCGTCTCGATCAACACCTTCTTCGAGCTGTTCGAGCACAAGCAAGAGTGCTTCACGGCCGCCTTCGAGGCGATCAGCGACGAGCTCCTCCAGATCGCGGCCGACCCCGAGCTTCTCGACCACGACTGGGCCTATGCGGTGAGGCGGGTGATCGGTGCACTGATGCAACACCTGGCCAACCACCCCTTCCACGCCCGGATGATCGCCACGGGGGTGTACGCCGCCGGGCCGGAGGCGATCGAGCGCAACTACGAGCTCGCCCAGGAGATCGCCACGCTGCTCACCGATGGAGCTCCCGCTGGGGCTGGCGGCATGCTCGCGGTCGATGGTGTCGCGGGCGCGATCTGGCACACGGTCCGCTGCCAGGTCGCAGGCGAGCAGATCCAAAGGCTTCCAGCGCTCGCGGACTACATGACCTACGTTGTGCTCACACCCTTCATCGGTTCCAAGGCGGCTGCCGAACTCGTGATCGAGGACGACTGAACCCACCTCGACAGCGCGGGTCCAGAACGTGAACGCCTTCAGCGGCGCCTAGCACCTCGACGCTCGGCGAAGTGGGTGAGGATCACGCCGACGAGCAGCGACACGACGATCACGATGATCAGCGGCGCTTCGCGGGTACCGAAAATCCAGTGCACCTTGACCTTGTCGGTGTTCAAGACGGCGAACAACGTGACCAGGATCGCCAGCACGACAAGCGCGCCGGTACGAGCCACCTCACGCCGGCTGCGCCGTGAAGCGGACCCCCTACGCCCCGGCGGTGTCTGGATCGGCGAGGCCACCAGTTGATCCTATCCCGCTACCGCTCAACGGAGCTCGGCCTGGATCCAAGGGCAATCGATCGATAAGTCCTCCACCCCGAGCGCGGCGGCGACGTTGAGGGCCATACCGTGCCAGAAGAACTCGTTCAACCGCTCGGCGTCAGCGCCCGACAGCTCCCGCGCCAGCTCGATCAGCTCGGCGTAGCGCCGCCGCACGCGCGCGCACACGACCTCGTCGTCACAGGCGGCGTAAGACTGGTGCTGGAGCATCAGGTAGTCGCGGTCGGATGCGAGCAGCTCCTTGTAGGCGAGCCCCATCGCCTGCATCGCATCCTCGCACTCCTGCGGGGCGCGCCCCTCGTGGTAGTCGGCGGCGGCGCGGCGAAAGGTGTCGGCGACCCGCTCGAAGCCCCGCTCCAGGGCCGCGAGGAACAGCTCGCGCTTGTTGGGAAACAGGCTGAACACGTACGGCTGGGCGACACCGACACGCCGTGCGATGCGCTCGACCGGCGTGCCGTGCAGGCCGCCGCGCGCGAACTCGTGCACGGCCGCCGCGATCAGCTCCTCGCGGCGCTCGGCGGCGGGAACCCGACGGCGCACGGGCGCAGGCTGAGGATCCACCACGTCTAACTCGACAAAGGTTCCCGCAGCTGCGTCCTCCCCGATTGCGGGCGCGTCGCTCACACCGCCTCCCCCGCGAGCACCCCGCGCCGGCTTCCAGCCGCGATCGAGCTCTCGCCCGCCGCGGCAACCCCTACATCGGCCGCATCCGCGAAGGCCTGCGTGCGGAACGGGAGCACGAGCACGACAAACGCGCCCGCCGCGAGCACGGCAACGCCCACCCACAGGGCGGGGATCAGGCCGTTGACGAACGCCTGCGGCGAGGCATATCCGCCCGCGCCCGTGAACACCGAGGCGAGCACGGCGACCCCGAACACTCCGCCGACCTCACGGATCGCGTTGTTGGCGCCGGAGGCCTGCCCGGCCTGCTCGGTGCGCACGGAGGCAAGGACCGCGTTGGCGGAGGGCGCGAACACGAGCGCCATGCCGGCGCCGGCCATCACGAACGGGATGAGCATGTGCGAGTAGGGCAGGTGCGTGGAGGCCATCAAGGCAAACCATCCGAGCGCACCCGCCTGCAGCGTCAGCCCGGCGAACATGAATGGGCGACTGCCAAAGCGCTCGGAGAAGACGCCCGCCAAGGGCGCGACGACCATCGTGGCACCCGTCCACACGAGCAGCTTCAAGCCGGCTTGCAGGGGAGAGTTGTGGAGCACGTTCTGCATGTATTGAGAGAGAAAGAAGATCGACCCGAACATCCCGAAGTACATGCTAAAGGAGGCCACGTTGGTAACAGCGAACGACCGTTTCTGAAAGAACGACATCGGCAGCATCGGCTCGCTCGTGCGGAGCTCCCACAGGACGAAGCCGGCCAGCAACAGCACGCCGCCGATCATCGAGATCAGGACCGTGGCGCTCGTCCAGCCGAGGGACTGTGCGCGCACGAGCCCGAACACGAGCCCGAACGCACCCGGCAGAGCGAGTCCCAGACCGGGCAGGTCGAGCGTCCCGTAGGGCCCGCGGCTCTCCGTCAGCCTGTACGCGGCGAGCGGGATCAGCACGATGCCGAGCGGGACGTTGATCCAAAAGATCCAGTGCCAGGAGATACCCTGCACCACCGCACCGCCCACGAGCGGCCCGATCGCCACGGCGATCCCCGAGATGCCCGACCACACGCCGATCGCCATCCCGCGCCGCTCGGCCGGAAAGGCGGCCGCGAGCAGCGTGAGCGTCAGCGGCGTGACGATCGCGGCGCCGGCTCCCTGCACCGCGCGCGCGGCGACGAGCAGGTCGGTATTTGGGGCGAGCGCGGCGGCGGCCGAGGCCGCGGTGAAGATCGCCAGGCCAATCACGAACATCCGCTTGCGTCCGAAGCGATCGCCGAGTGCCGCGCCAGTCAACAGCAGCACCGCATAGGCGAGCACATAGGCATTGACCGTCCACTCGAGCGACTGGATCGAGGCGCCGAGATCGCGATGGATCGTCGGCAGCGCAACGCTCACGACAAGGTTGTCGAGCACCGCCATGAACAGCGCCACCGAGACGATTGCCAAGGTCCAGCCGTTGCTCCTGCGCTTGTCGGTCATTCTGGCTCCATTCTTAGCTAGTGCTAACTATGTCCCGAGGGAGATTAGCAGTAGCTAATAAGAAGGTCAAGGGACCCAACCCAGACAGACGGATTCCAAGCCGAGGAGACAACTGGGTGGCACCGGCAAGGCGCGCGGGCAACCCAGGAGGAGCAGAGCACGTGGCGAATATCATCGAAGCCATGAGACGATGCCCCCCCACGATCCCCATGGCCCTCCTCGGAGTGGCACTCGCGGCGCTGCTGGCCGGCTGCGGCGGGGGCACGAAGACGGTCGATGCGAGCACCCCGCTGCCGGAAGGGACGACCTCGACCGGCGCGCCGCAGACGAGCACGACGACGAGCACTACCGTCACCGCGACCACCTCGACGAACACCACCACGACGACCCCGAGCGGAAACGGTGGCACCTCAAGCCCGAGCACGACGCGCACCGCCACCGCGCCGGCGTTCACCCAGGGTGCAGCCACGGGAGCGACCGGCGCCACCGCGGAAGGGCTGAGCGCCGCCGAAGCGGTCGTGCGCGCAAAGGGCTTCACCGTGACGCCGCCTCCGACTACCACCCTGACCAGACCCTGCGCGTACTCGTTGGCACACGTACAGGCGCGGCGGAAGGCAACGGCCAGCAGGCGTTCTTCTTCGTCGACGGGCGCTACATCGGCACTGACGCCAAGCAGCCCAGCGCCCAGGTCCACGTGGTCAGCCAGGGCGACACCGAAGTCACGCTGGCTTATGCCCTGGCCGGCGGTGGCCAGGCGACCGTGCGCTTCCAGCTGAACAACGGCAAACTGGTCCCGCTCGGGGAACCATCCCCTCGGCGAGCAGCCGGCAGTAGGGCCCTACACGCATCATCGCGAAGGCCCTATCGTGGTGTAGTCAAACCACCACACCTCACGAGGAAAGGGCCGTCTCATGAGCGCAACGATCGATGGTCGTGCCGAGGAGCTGCTGAAGGGGAAGAACTTCTGCCATGTGTCAACGCTGCGCGCGGATGGCACCGTGCACGGCGTTCCCGTATGGGTCGATGTGCAGGACGGGCGTCCAGTGCTGAACACGGCCGAGGGACGCGCATGGCCGCGCAACTTGGAGCGCGATCCGCGCGTGACGCTGACGGTCCAGAACATGGAGAACCCGTACGAGTACGTGGAGATCCGCGGGACGGTCGCCGAGCGCACGCACGAGGGCGCCGACGCACACATCGACGCGATGGCGAAGAAGTACATGGGCGCCGACGAGTATCCGCTGCGCCAGCCCGGAGAACAGCGCGTGATCATCCGCGTCGAGCCCGAGCACGCGAAGGTCTGGGGAGGCTAAGCGATCGCGACCGAGCTCGCGCGGGCCGGCGGACAGGCCGGCGCCGCTACGCGCGCCGCAGCAGACGCCGCCACAGCGACGGTGAGCGCGGCTGCGTCTTCAGCCACTCTTCGCGCAACACTAGCTCCCCGCGTTTACGGGCGGCGAGCACGCACGCGCTGTGGGCGTGTCGGCGGCGGCGCATGTCGCCTTCGGGGGCGATCAGCATGTGCTCGCTGAGCGCGGGTAAATGATGGCCGCAAATTGGACATCGGTACGTCGCCGGCTTGCGATTCGCCGCACGGCGCACCGTCCACCATGGGGCGGGCGGCAGGCTGGACATGGCTCCATTGTTGCGCCGCTTGCGGCCACCCTCGTCGCGAGCGTGGCCGTGGGCGTCGGCGTCGCCCTGGCGCAGGCGGAGCGCTCCCGCCGCTCGGCCAAGCGCCGGCTGGGGCGCGAGCGCCGCTTCACCCAGCTGCCCGGCGAGCCCTTGCCGCGGGCCCTACGGCGGATGGCACTCGGCCAGCTCGACCTCGCGATCGAGCTACTGGGCGATGAAGGCGCGGGTGGGTGGGCCCCCGACAAAAAGACGATCCACGAGACGCGTAAGGCGCTCAAGCGCCTGCGCGCGCTGGTGGGACTGCTGCGCGAGGATCTGGGCGAGCGGCAGTACAAACGCGAGCACGCGATTCTCCGCGACGCAGCCCGGCGGCTGGCGGGCGCACGTGACGCAGAGGTGATGGTCAACACGCTCGACACGTTCCTGCAGCGTAACCCACGCAAGCTCGGCCGCCGACGTCCACTGATCGATCTGCGCAAGCTGCTCGTCGCCGAACGCGTGGCGGCCGCACGGCAAACGCTGGATGACCAGGCCACCCGCGGGGAGGTGCTACGCGAGCTCAGCGGCCTGCGCGAACGGGCCCAGCGGTGGGAGCTGCCCGAACGGCCGGGTATCGCCGTCGTGGAGAACGACCTGAGGCGGGTCTACCGCCAGGGACAAGTCCGCATGCGCCGCGTTGCGCGCGGCAAGGGCGGGGCACACGCGTCCCACGAATGGCGCAAACGCGTCAAGGACCTGCGCTACGGCGCGGAGATCCTGGGTCTGCGCCCGCTCGCCCATCGGGCCGACGAACTGGGCGAGGTACTCGGTGAGGAGCACGATCTGGCGGTGCTCGCCGCACTGCTCCCCCCACCCGGGCGAGCGCCCTTCAAGGGCAAGCGCGGCAAGCGGGCGCGTAAGGCCCTGCTCGAACAGATCACACGCCGTCGCAGGCAACTGCGCAAGCGCGCGCTGCGCAAGGGAGAGCGTCTGTACGGACGCCGGCCGAAGAAGTTCCTACGACGCGTGCGCAGCGCGCACAGGCGAACCTCCAGGATCTGAGGCGAATGCCGATGTAAGCGTGAGGCCACTCGCGGCCATGCGCGCCCGAACCACATCATCGAACCTCCTGCTCGCCTTCCTCCTGGGAGGACTGGGAGTGCTCATACTGCACACGACCGTCAAACTTGGCGGTCACGGCGCTGACCGCGTGATCGATGATGGCGTCTACGACGTGCTGATGTTCGGTGCGGCGTTCGCCGTGATCGCACGCGCCGTCGCGTTCAGGGAGCAGCGCGCAGCGTGGCTGACGATGGGCGCGGGACTGCTCTGCTGGAGCCTCGGTGAACTCTATTTCGCCCTGTTCGTCGAAGGCTCCGGCGTGGCCACCGGCAGCGTCTCCCCGGCCGATGGGCTGTACCTGGCGATGTACCCGTGCCTGTACGTGGCGATCATGCTGCTGCTGCGGGCACACCTGCGCGAGCTGCGCGTGAGCCTGTGGCTCGACGGCCTGATCGGCGGCCTCGCCGCCGCCACGCTCGGAGCGGCTGTGCTGTTGCCACCGATCATCGACCGCACCCACGGCAACATCGCCTCAGTGGCCATCTCGCTGGCTTACCCGATCGGCGACCTGCTGCTGTTGATCTTCACGATCGGCGCGCTCGGCATCACCGGCTGGCACCCGGGGCGCGTGTGGCTGTTGATCGCGGCGAGCATGCTCTTGAATGCAATCGCCGACACGACCTACCTCTACCAGACCGCCACGAGCACATATCGCGCGGGCAGCTGGGTCGAAGCGATGTGGCCCGCCGCGGCCGTGCTCTTGGCGATCGCCGCCTGGACGCCGTGGCCACCGCCGAAGCGCCGGCGCGTGGAGGACTGGCGGCTGGTGACGGTACCCGCCGTCTCGCTGCTCATAGCGCTGGGGGTGCTGGTCCTCGGCAACTTCCCCACTGTCCAGCTCAGCCCTGTGGCAGTGATCCTCGCCACGGCCACGGTGCTCGCCGTCGGCGCGCGGCTGATGTTCACGGTGCGCGAGAACCTTGCGATGCTCGTCTCCTCGCGGCGCCTGGCGCTGACCGATCCGCTGACCGGCCTGAGCAACCGCCGGCAGCTGATGGAAGACCTCGAGCTCGCCTGCGACCCCAACCGAGCACGCGAGCGCTGGCAGCTGGTGCTGTACGACCTGAATGGCTTCAAGCGCTACAACGACACCTTCGGCCATCCTGCGGGCGACGCCCTGCTGGCGCGACTGAGCGGCAGGCTGCGCGCGATCGTCTCCCCGCACGGCACCGCCTACAGGATGGGGGGCGATGAGTTCTGCGTCCTGATCCGCACCACAAAAGCCGACGACGCACTGGTGGACGCGAGCGTGGCGGCGCTATCCGAGCACGGGGCGGGCTTCTCGATCGGCGCGTCGCATGGCGAGGTGAGCATTCCCGCCGAGGGCAGTGACACGGCCGCGGTCCTGCAGCTGGCCGACCAGCGACTGTATGCACGCAAGGAGCAGCAACGCCCACCGGAATGGCCACCGGCGGTGCCCGAGATCTCCGACCGGCGACTCAGTCGACGCTGAGCACGGTGAACTTGCGCTTGCCCCGCGGCAGTGCCACAGAGACGCTGTCATCCCGACCACGCCCAAGCAGGGCGACCGCGACCGGGGAGTCAGCCGACAGCCGGCCCTCGCCGGGCGCGGCATCGTGCGAGCTGACGATCCGCCAAGTGTGCTCGGCGCCGTCCTCGGTGCGTACGCGCACCGTCGAACCGAAGCCGACCACCCCGCCCGCGGCGGCGGCTTCCTCGACGACGATCGCCGCGGCGATCTTCTCGCGCACGCGCGCAATCTTCGTCTCCAAGTGCGCCTGCTCGTTCTTGGCGTCGTGGTACTCGCTGTTCTCCTTCAGATCCCCCCACTCGCGCGCGGTTTTGATCCGCTCCGCGATCTCCCTGCGGCCCTCTCCCTCGAGCTCCTGAAGCTCGGCGTTCAGGCTCTGTAAGCCTTCGGCGGTCATCATGTTCGTGGAGTCGGCCATCTGATTAAGAGCCTACTCGACGCGACCGCCTTGCCTGGACTCAGAAGTAAGTGGTCGGCGACGTCGAAAGCAGCGCGTAGTCCTGCACGATCGCCGCCTGCACGAGCAGTTGGGCGGTGGCGGGCGAGCCGAACACGAACACGTCGTCGCTCAGACGCAGGTGTTCCCAGGCATAGTTGACGTAGCCCTGCACGAGCTTCGTCCCCGGTGGGTCGCGGGTAACCGAGTCGAGGTAGAGCATGTTGCGGAAGTAGACAGATACGAAGAACGGGTTTTCCTGACCGAGCCGTTCGGATGTGTAGTAGACGAGCGCCGCCTTGGCGGTCTGACGCGCCTGGTAGAGGTAGGCGCTGTTGCCGGTCGCCTGGTAGAGCAGCACGCCAGCGCCGATCATCGTGCCCTGGTTGTAGCTCCACTCCGTCGGTTCGATCTTCCCGCGCGCGTTGATGTGGTCGGCGTACAGGCCGTTCGGCTCGGTCAGGCAGGCGCGTACCCATTCGTAGGCCATCTCAGCGAACTGCAGGTCCTGGGCGTTGCCGGTCAACCGGTACAGCTGCAATCCGAGCTCGGCCGTGGGCGCGTCGGTGACGGTGTTGCGTTCGGTGTTTTCGGCGGAGTTTGAGAACGGGATGCCACCCGGGCAGGCGATTCCCGGCTGGGTGTCCCAGCCGGCCATCTCGAACGCCATGATCCCCTCAGCGGCGCCGAGTACATCCGGGACGTGGGTCAGCTCGTACATCCGCACGAGCTCGATCCCAACCCATGCGTTGTCGTCGTAGTACTTCGCCCCGCCCGGTCCTTCCGGGGGCGCCACGGTCCCGTCATACGCCGCAAGCGTGCTCGTGTAGGTCCCTTCCGGGGCGCCCGAGTTATTGAGGTCCAAATACGATTTCAGGCCGACGAGCCGGGCATAGACTTCATGGGCGAGGACGCTCTTTAAGACTCGGGATGTTCGCCATGCTCATCGTCGCCGCCAGCGCCTGTGAGAACGGCCACAAAAACGAGAACGGTTCTCCCTGATAGAGCCCCGAACCCTCGATGTAGTAGGTCTTCTGCATAGCCTCGAACGCGAGCTGCGCGCGTTCGGCGTTGACAGGCAGCTTCGGTTTCTTAGGCGCGTGCCTGGCGGGCTTCTTGGTTGCGGACTTCGTGCCGGCGGGCGTCGTGGCGCCCGGCACCGTGGCGCCTGGGGCGCTCGTGCCACCCGCGCTCGCGGAGTGGGCGAATTCAGAGGCCCGCGCGATTTTGGCGGGGCGCTGGGCGCCGGCCGGATAGGGCGAGGCCGCCGGCTGGATCGAGACCGCCGCGGCGGACGCGGATGGCAGGCAAGCCGCGGCCACGAGGCCCAGCAGCAGCATGCCACGACGCGCCTTTTGTGTATCAGGGGTATCGGCGTGTGATCTCATCGTCACTCAGCAGGCAGAACAGTCGAGCGGGCCATTTGATTTGGTGTACGCATCCACAAGCCCAACTCCTTCAATTTCGATTACATAACCGTCGGCCACGTGACGGTCGACGTGATCGCCGCCGAGCACTCGCGCCGTCCGGGCGGCGGCGCGTTCTACAGCGCACTCCAGGCCGCCCGGCTCGGGCTGCGCACGCTGGTCCTCACCCAGGGCTCACCCCCCGAGATCGAAGCGCTGCTGGAGCCCTACCGCGACGAGCTCGGGCTGCACATCCTCCCGGCACCGGCCACGACGACGTTCGAGACCTCGTGGCCGGGTGGGCAGCGCCACCAGCGCGTGCTCGCCTGGGCTGGTCCGATCGCCGGACCGATCGAAGTAGATACCCGGATCCTGCATTTCGCGCCCGTCGCCCGCGAGATCCCGGCGGCATGGCGCGGGCGCGCCGACTTTGTCGGGCTCACCCCCCAGGGGCTCGCGCGCACATGGGATCAAGGTGGTGCGACGGGTGGAAAGATCGTCACCGCACCGCTACCGGGCGACCGTGACTCACTCGAGGCCCTGCTCCCCGACGGCTGCTCCGCAGTCGTCGTCAGCGAGCAGGAGCGCCTCGCCTGCGCGCCGCTCCTGGACGCGGCGGCGGATATCGGCGCGGTGATCGCGATCACCGCCGGCCCAGACGCAACGAGCGTCCAGCCGCCCGGCGGCGAGAGTACCCGAGTACAGGCTCCTGCAGTTGCCGAGCCCCGCGACGACCTCGGCGCCGGCGACGTGTTCGCGGCGGCGTTCTTCGTCGCGCTCCATGAAGGCTTACCCCCCGAGCGCGCCGTGGCCTTTGCGGGCGCGGCAGCGGCGATCCGGATCGAAGGCTCCGGGGCGGACGCGATCGGCGATCGGAGCGCGATCGAGGCTCGGCTGCCTTGAGATCAGGCGACTGCGCTCGACTCTAAGACGAGCGCCTCGTCGAGGAGTCGCTCCAGCTCGGTGACCGACAGCGCGCCCTCGCAACCACACGCGCGCATCGCCAGTAGCAGGCTGCCGCCGACCGGGGGCATCTCGACGACCGACACCTGAGCCGCGGGGGCGAGCTCGTGCACGGCCCGAGTGAGCGGCTCGACGAACACGGCACCGGCCTTGAAGGCGCTGCCGATCAGGCCCACAGGGAAAGCGCCCCGCAAGCCGGTGCGGTGAATCACCGCTGCGATCTGCTCCCCCAACAGTCCGGCCCCGCGCCGGTAAAGCTCGCACGCCACCGCGTCGCCGTCCTCGGCGAGCTTCGCGGTCTCGATCGCAAACGCCGCGATCTCGCCCTTGCTCAGCGGCTTGGAGTAGACATGCGCTGCGAGCGCCTCGACGCTCGGCATACCGAAGAACTCGACAGCCGCCTCGCTCAGCGCGGTCTCAGGGCCGGAGGCCTCGCGGTCACGCAGCGCCGCCTTGATCGACTCGATTCCAAACCAGTAGCCGCTGCCCTCATCTCCGAGCATGTGCCCCCAGCCGCCCGCGCGCCAGGCGCGTCCATCCGCCGCCACTCCGAGCACGTTGCTGCCGGTGCCCGAGATCACGCCGATTCCGGGCTGCGCACCTGTGGCCGTCGCCCAGGCCGCGACGACGTCGTTGACGACGAGCCAATCCTCCGAGCGCACGGTGCGCACGTGCCGAGCCACGGCGTCGGTGTCGGTGCCGGCCAGCGCGATCACCTCGGCATCGAGTCGCCCCCCGTCGATGCCGGCCTTGCCCACCGCCTGATCCGCCGCCTCCAGCAGCGCTGCGACCGCGGCGCGCGTGCCAACAGCGTCTTCGTTGCTCGGCCCTCCCACCCCCAGGTGCAGCATCCCACTGCGCAGGTCGAGCAACGCGGCGAGCGTCTTCGTGGCGCCGCCATCGATTCCCAGCACGAAGCGCGCGGTCCCGACGCTCTCTGCGTTTGCGCCGGGCAGGGCCAGCTCAGGCGGTAGCTGGACGAGCGGGGCGCGGTGCACGCGCGGATCTTCGCACGCTGGAGGAGGCGCCCGCCCCCGGCCCGGGCTCGCCGCGCACATCGCCCACCTCCAGCAGTTCGCCGCAGCGCGCGCAGATGCGATGCTCGCCGAGCTCGCCGCCGCAGCCCTTGTGACGCAGCACGATCGGCGGTCCCGCCTCGGAGGCGACGTGGCGGTCGCCCCAGCGCAGCAGCTCGACGATCACCGGCCACAGGTCGAGCCCCTTGGACGTCAGCCTGTATTCGTGGCGCAGCGGCCGCTCCTGGTAGGGGACCTTCTCGAGGATCCCCTCGGCCACGAGCCGATCGAGGCGCGCGGCGAGCACGTTGCGGGCGACACCGAGGCTCTGCTGCATCTGGTCGAAGCGACGCCGGCCGAGGAACACGTCGCGCAGCACGAGGATCGTCCAGCGCTCGCCGACCAGCTCCAGCGTGCGGGCGATCGAGCAGTTCTGGTCTGAGTAGTCGTTCTTCAGCACCCTCCTATCCTATCACTAAGTTGCGTGATAAAACTCTCTGTGTTAGTGTGCGTCTCTTGATGCAACCCAGTCGTCCGAACCAGAATGGGAGCGTGACACGCATGGAACGCAGATGGAAGGTCCTGATCGTCGTTGTCGCCGGAGTGTTCATGGCCGGGCTCGACGTGTTCATCGTCAACATCGCGTTCCCGCAGCTGCACACCGACTTCCCGGGCACGAGCCTGCGTTCGCTGTCGTGGGTCCTGAACTCGTACACGATCGTGTTCGCCGCGTTCCTGATCGCCGCGGGACGCTGGTCGGACACGTTCGGGCGCAAGCGCTCCTACCTGCTCGGCACCGCCCTGTTCGTGACGGCCTCGGCCGCCTGCGCGCTGGCGCCGTCGATCCCCTTCCTCGTCGCCGCGCGCGCGGTCCAGGGTCTCGGCGCGGCGCTCTTGATGCCTGCCTCGCTCGGGCTGCTGCTGCCTGAGTTCCCGCCCGAGCAGCGCCACATCCCGATCGGGATCTGGGCCGCGGTCGGCGGGATCGCCGCCGCCGCCGGACCGCCGCTCGGCGGCCTCTTGGTTCAAATCAGCTGGCGCTGGGTGTTCATCGTCAACGTGCCTGTCGGCCTGGCGAGCCTGATCGCCGGTTGGTACATCCTGCGCGAGGTCCGCCACCCGGACGCCTCGCGGCCAGACTTCCTCGGCGCGGGCCTGCTCACCGCGGCGATGGCGACGCTCGTCGTGGCGATCATCCAGGGCGCCACCTGGGGCTGGGCGAGCGCGCGGATCCTCGGCCTGTTCGCACTCACGGCGCTGCTGATCGGGATGGTCGGCCGGCGCATCGCCACGCACCCCTCCCCAATCGTCGAGCCGGCGCTGCTCAAAGTCAGGACTTTCAGCCTCGCGACGACGGCGTCGCTGCTGTTCTTCATGGCATTCGCAGCGATGCTGCTCGCGAGCGTGCTGTTCCTGACCGAGATCTGGCACGAGCCGATCCTCACCGCCGGCCTCGAGATCTTCCCCGGCCCGGCGATGGCCGCCGCGACGGCGGTTCCCGGAGCGCGGCTGGGCGCGCGCTTCGGCCCCGGCCGCGTGGGCGCCGTAGGCGCGCTGCTGTTCGCGCTCGGCGGCCTGTGGTGGGTCACGCACCTGACCGGCGCGCCCCACTACGCGGCCGATTTCCTGCCGGGCATGATGATCGGCGGGGTCGGCGTCGGTGAGATGATTCCCTCGCTCACCGGCGCCGTCGCTTCCACGCTCGCCCCCGAGCGGCTGGCGACCGGCATCGCTGTGCAGACCACGGGCCGGCAGATCGGCTCGGCGCTGGGCTTCGCGATCCTCGTCGCGGTGCTGGGAACACCGCGCACCGCGGGCGATTTCAAGGCCGCCTGGGAGCTCATGATCGCAGCGAGCCTGCTCGCCGGGGCGACGCTCATCGCGATCGGTGGGCGTGCGCCGGCGCCGGCCACGGCCACATCCAGTCCGAGCGAGACAGCGCGGGTGAAGGTCCTCGCCTGATTTCCGCCGCCGCGGCGGGACGGCCATCGGTGGGGGACCTTCCAGAACAGAATACATGAACTCGTCTTTTAAGTTTACAAGTAGACAGTTTTTGTATACACTGCTTACGTATCGTCCAAAGTTGATCCGAGGAGACGCGTACAGATGGCTTCAATCGCAAGCACGCAGACGATTGAGAATTCAGAGCGAGCGCGTTGGCGCGACCACAAGCGGTATGCCTGGCTGCTCGGTCTGATCGTTCCCACGTTGCCCTTCCTGGCTTTTGGGCTGGTCGAACTAACGGGTCTTGGGATCTTCTGGCTCTACGGGCCGTTTCTCGTCTTTGTGATCTTCCCTTTGCTCGACCTGGCGGTCGGGATGGATGCGACCAACCCGCCCGACAGCGTGATCAAGTGGCTAGAGCAAGACCGCTACTACCGCTGGTGCACGTACCTGTATATCCCGATCCAGTACGCCGGGCTGGTGCTGGCCTGCTGGCTGTGGTCCAGCGGCAAACTCTCGACGCTCGATGACATCGGGCTGGCCTTTACGATGGGAATGGTCAGCGGCATCGCGATCAACACCGCTCACGAGCTCGGCCACAAGCGCGCCAGCTCCGAGCGCTGGCTCTCCAAGATCGCGCTCGCGCAGAGCGCATACGGGCATTTCTTCATCGAGCACAACCGCGGCCACCACGTGCGCGTCGCCACGCCGGATGACCCCGCCAGCTCGCGGCTCGGCGAGAGCTTCTACGCGTTCTGGCCGCGCACGGTGTCCGGCAGCCTGCGCTCGGCCTGGGAGCTCGAGGGGGTGCGCCTGGACCGCATGGGCAAGTCCCACTGGAGCCTTCGCAACGACATCCTCAATGCCTGGGCGATGACGATCGTGCTGTTCGGGGCGCTCACCGCCGTCTTCGGGGTCGTGGTGCTGCCGTACCTGCTGATCCAAGCCGTCCTCGGGTTCTCGCTGCTGGAGGTCGTCAACTACCTCGAGCACTACGGCCTGTTGCGCGGCAAGCGCGAGGACGGGCGCTTCGAGCGCACCGCGCCCGAGCACAGCTGGAACTCCAACAGCGTCGCCTCGAACGTGCTGCTCTACCACCTACAGCGCCACTCCGACCACCACGCCAACCCGATGCGCCGCTATCAGGCGCTGCGCCACTTCGAAGAAGCCCCGCAGCTGCCCACCGGCTATGCGGGCATGATCGTCACGGCCGCCTTCCCCCCGCTGTGGCGGCGCGTGATGGACCATCGTGTGCTCGCTCATTACGGAGGGGATCTGGAGCGCGTGAACATCCACCCGCGGGCGCGCAAGCGAGTGCTCGCGCGCTATGGCTCGCTCGTCGAGGCGGGGGCAGGCGACGGTGTGGCGAGCAGCGGCGGGAGCGCGGAGGCGCAGCGGTGAGCCTCTGGCGCTGCCCGGGCTGCGGCTACACCTACGACGAGCAGGCGGGACACCCGCGCGAGGGCTTCCCGGCAGGCACGCCGTGGAGCGAGGTTCCCGACGATTTGGCCTGTCCAGACTGTGGCGTGTGCGACAAGGTCGACTTCGAGCTGCTCGCGGAGGACTGAGCCGGATGGCGACTCTCGAGCGCGCCCTCGAGCGCACCCCATACGCGCTCGCCGCGCGCGAACTGTTGCGCAACACGCTGCTCGACGGCGCCCGCGACGAGCTCCAGCGCCGCCCCTGGGCGGAGATCACGATGGCCGACATCGCGGCCGCCGCCGGCGTCAGCCGCCAGACGCTCTACAAGGAGTTCGGCTCGCGCGAGGCGTTTGCGCAAGCGTTCGTGCTGCGCGAGAGCGATCGCTTCCTGTTCGCCGTCGAGCAGGCCGTACGAGAGCACCTCGACGACCCGGCCACGGCGCTCTCGGCGGCGTTCGAGGTGTTCCTCACCGCCGCCGCCGAGGATCCACTCGTGCGCACGCTGCTCGCAGGCGAGGGCGCCTACAGCCTGCTGGCGCTGATCACCACCCAGGGCGAGCCCGTCGTCGCAAGCGCCACCGAGCGCCTCTGCGCGATCATCCTCTCCGGCTGGCCTGCAGTGGCGCCGGCCGACGCCCGGCTACTCGCCGAGTGCCTCGTGCGCCTGGCGATCAGCTATGCGGCGCTCCCGGCAGGGCCGACCAGCATGACCGCCGCCTCGGTGACGACCCTGCTCGGGCCGTACATCGAGCGCGTGCTGGCGCAGGCGGCGTGAGCGGACGATCGTCGTGCCCTCTTAGGATTTTCGACGCGCCCGAGAGGATTCGAACCTCTGACCTTCGGTTCCGTAGAGGGCCAATGACCCCATCTTTTGGCTCTGTAAAGCCATATCAAGGCACAGAATATGTCCCGAAATGACCTCAGATTTGCGGAGTTCGGGACATGGTTTGGGACACGGTTTGCAACTGACGACGATCGTCCTTGTTCAGTCGTCGTTTGAGAGGCCTCTTGGAGGCGGGGGAGGCGCCGCCTCGACTTCAAACTTTGCCGTCGCGGCCTTTGCGAATTGCGGTGCGAGGGCGTCGCCGTGACCGAGCCCAGCGAGACGGCCGAGCAGATCGGCGACCGACCACTGGCGGGGATTACGCATCGTCGCAGCATGGTTTTCGAGGGCCTCCATGACGAAGCTGGGCGACGCATCTAGCAACTCGCAGAGGAACTGGTCGGGGTTGAGGACGTGTACGCCGACGCCTTTGAGGTCGGCCTGTTTGAAGTGCTTGAGGTTGTTCGTGACGACGAGCTCGACGTTGCCCGCAACGGCCGCTGCGAGCACGTGGCGATCCTTTTCGTGGTTGGGCATCTCGTGCTCGATCGCGTTGGCTGCGGCCTGGTCGAGCATCGCGTCGGGAAAGGACGCAAGCATCGCTGCCCGCAAGCGCTCCCATTGTTCGGGGGACAGTGCGCGCTCTTCGAGCAGGTTCCTGCGTGTCTCGTCAAGGATGCGCTCCGTCCAGAAAGGATCGAGAGCGCCTTGGGCCGCGATCCACAACAGCAGACTACGAATCGGCTCGGGATAGAGCACAGAAGCATCGAGGACACCTCGACGGGGAGCCATCGTCTGGTGAGGAGGTCAGCCCCAGCCGCCGGCGGATTCGTTTGTGATCTCCGCCATGCGCCGCAGTCCGGCTTGCGCTGTATCCCGTCGTTGGCGATAGCTATCGAGGTCGAGAACGCGTATCCGGCGCTGATTGCCAACCCGCCGGTAGGGAATAGCCTCGATCTCGAGCAGCTCATTCAGATAGGGACGCGAGACTCCCAAGAGCTTCGCGGCGACCTCCGAGGAAACCTCCTCATCGACGTCGAACACCAGCAGCTGCCGTCCGTCGACCTCCTGTGCCTCTAGATAGCGTCGCAGCAGACCCACGGGAACCAGGGCCTTGGTCGCCGCCTTGGTGGAGATCCGCACCTCGATCATCGCGTCGTCCGCGAGATCCGATAACGCTTCGCGAGCACGGCGCTCCACACCGAGTGCCTCCCTGGGCGCGGGGGCGAGGGCCGTACCGGCCGTGATGCTACGTGTCGTTCGAGTCGCGGCCACGCGAAGCATTCTATCAGCCTTCTCGCAATACTCGAAATAACAATTGTACGCGGGCGAACGCCCGTCCCTGCTCATCGCGGCCGAAATCCATTCGCGGGCGCATCGATCCTGTTCTCCCGTAACCACTCCCGCAGGTCGTCGGGGTTGAAGCGGACGTAGTGGCCGAGGCGGTGGTGGGGGATGCGGCCCTCGCGGGCCTGCGCGAGGAGCCATGTGGGAGGGACGCCGAGCAGGGTGCTGGCGGCCTTGGCGTCGATCAGCGCGAACGGCGGGCTGTCGGCGTGGACGGCGCGTCGGGTGAGCTGTGCCGCGGCGTTGCGGGCGCGCGCCCAGCGCCCGGCCGGCGGTGGGCTCTGGGGTCGGGCGTTTGGAGCGGGGTTGGCGGGCAGTGTGTTCAACGTACGCATCGATGCCTCCAATCATGGTCTGTGGTCGGTCCAGCGGCGTGTCTCGGACGCGTGTTGCGGCTGCGCTCGTCGGGAGGGCCGGGCGTACGTTTGACGATCTCGATTCCGTCGGCCCGACCCCACGGCGATGAGCGCCGGCCACCACCACACGCACCCCTCGGTGATGCAGTAGACGCGGAGCGCCCAGCCACGGGATCCAGGGCTACGCCGATACCACGGCCGCGGTATCGGCGCTGATCTCATCTGGTGTTGGCCTGAGTCGGTCGATTCTGAGCTCTGTGGGTGGGTGGGTGTGCTCGGTGAGCCAGAGGAACGGGATCGGGTTGTCGTGGATCAGCGCGTGGACTTCGAGGAAGTCCGCGAGCTCGTCCGCCTGGCCCAATGCTGCGGCGTATTGGTCGGCGTGGTACTCCCGTGTGCGCCAGTAGCGTCCCCAGATCGGTCCGGTGAGCCATAGCCCGAGGCCGCCTTTTGCGAAGAGGGACGTGATGAACAGGAACCGTGCGAAGCCGAACAGGGCTTGTGTGAGCGCGGGTTCGAGATCGAACACGTCGCCCGCCGGACGCGGGGTGTACTGCAGGCGGGGCAGCAGCTCGATCTGCGGACGCGAACGGCTCCTTTCGACGCCCGCGCGGAACGGGGTGGAGAACATGATCAGGCGGTTGATCGCGGTCGTCAGCCGGGCGTCGGGGCTGCCGAGGTGTCCCAACTCGTGCGCAAGGACTGCGGGGAGATGATCCGTTTCCAACAATCCTCGGGAGACCATCAACGCGTCCCCGCTGACCGCCGCGTCGGGCTGGTGGCTGTCGATCACGAACCAGTGCGCCGGCAACGGCAGCGGCTTCACGGAGTTTGCTTGCAGCAGCTCTACCGCGTCGTCGTAGGCGAGCTGCTCGCGTTTGGAGGGTTCGCGGCCACCGGCGCGGGTTTGCCACCACCACGCACCACCCGCCGGGTTGAACAATGCGACCGCTGACCACGCGGTCGGGATCAGCGCGACCAGCGCCCATTCGGTGCCGCCATGCGGGTTGCCTTCAATCACGAGGACCGCGAACACGATCAGCAGCGCGAGCAAGTACCGCGCGATGATCACCGGGGCTTCCGCGACCAACGCCAACCCATACATCGACAGCGCGCCGGGCGTGAAGAACGGCCGTTCGTGGTCGAGGATCACGGCGGCCTGGTCTCGGGTGCTCCGCAGAAAGCTATGCATCAAAATCACTCCTCCGTCCTCAGAATGGAAGCGTCCTTGCTTCCTTCTCCGACGAACCACCCCCCAACGGGACACTCCCTGGAAGGTTTTTCTCCGGTGATCCTTCGCCCGGCCCGTCTGCCGTGGACCGGGCCGGCGCCTGGGAGGCGATCTCGGGCAGCGGTGCGTTGACCGTCGGAGCGCGCGGGACCTGGACCTTCATCGCGCGGCCGCGGCTGATCAGGAACGCCATCCCTGGCTCCAAGGCACGGACCTTGTTGGGGTCGACCTTGAACTGATGCTGGGAGCGGGCCGAACCGGCGCCGGTCGCTCCCTCCGCGGCGAACTGCGTTGAGTACTCCATCCCCTGCCTTGTGCCGGCGAGGGCGATGATCGCGTCGGGGGTGTTGACGCGGTGGCAGATAACGCTCTCCACGCTCCCGATGATTCGTTCGGCCTCCGTCGCGTCGCCCATCCCCGCGACGACCTGCGGGGCGAGCACCAACGAAGTGTTGAAACCCCTGGCCTGCTCGACCCTCGCCGCCATCCCCGAACTAGACGCGAGCGCTGAGAACTCGTCGACGATCAGCACACAGAACTGGGCCTTTGCCTTGCGGCCGGTGAAGTAGTGCGCGAAGTCCTCGAACAAGAACCTCGCAAGGCCGCCGGTCTCTTCCCGTAGGGCGAGGCTGTCGAGTAGGAGGTACGCAGCGCTGGTGTCCTCCCATGCCCAGCCGCCGTCGAGGGCGCCGCGGGTCTGCCCGAAGAACGCCTCGTACCTGAGCCTCACCTGCCCGACCTGCGCCGCCGACAACGCCGCCACGGCGCTCGAACCCTTGTGCGCTGTGGTGAGCAGCGCGTGATTCATCCTGGCGAGCACCATCTGCGAGGAGCGTGGTGGGCCGTCGGGGTGCTCGCACACCAATCTGAGCGTCGTCTTCGCGACGTCACGGTACCACGCGGCGGGTCCCTCACTGGTGTAGTCGATGATCTCCATAAGCCGGCCCTGGATCTCGTGCGCCCGCCCCCGCCAGCCATCGAATGGCTCGTTCGGGAACACTCTCGTCGTCCTTCCGGCGTCGGCCATCAGGCCGCAGAAGCGCTCCGCCGTGTCACGGTCGCCCTTCCCATCGAGATAGAACACGGGCGCGTCGCTTTCCTTCGCGACGGCCCACGCAAGGCGCATCACCGTCTCGGTCTTCCCGCTGCCCGTGGCGCCGCACACGAGCAGATGCCGGCACATGCGCTCCTTGGAGAGCAGGACGTTGCGGCCGGCGACGGGTAGAGCTCGTTCGCCGGAGAGGCGGTGCGCGATCACAAACCCGCGCTCCCCTTCAGCCTCACCCACAAGCGGCTCAGGTGTTTGAGCGGGCACGACTCGCTGGGGCGAGGGGGCGCGGCCGCGTCCGAAGATCCCCCGCTCGGGAATACTGGCGGCGCTCATCCTGGTCTCCGCTCGTCCGCACCACCCCGCGACACGGGCAGCTCTCGCACCCCCAAGGTTGGCCAGCGTCCGCTCTCGGCCAGCTCGCCCAGCTGACGGTGCGGCCCGGGGGCGCAGAAATACAGCACCGCGTCAAAACGACCCACCAACTCGTCCACGATCGCCGTGACGCGCTCCCGGCTCTTGACCGTCAGCTCCACCTCGATCGCCACTCGGCGGCCCTCCGTGATCGCGACACCATCCGGGAGATGCTCACCCGCCACACGCTCCCGCGCCAGCACACGCTCCGGGACCCACTCCGTCCCTGGGGCGCGACCCTGCACATGAAGACGCACATCGTTCACGGCCGCGACATGCGCGAGCAGCCCGATCCGGGGACGCCACACACCGAACCCGGCTCCGCACGCCGCCAACCCCGCGCCCGTCGGCGTGACCCACGCAGGCTCACCAACGATCATCCGCTCAGCCCGCACGAGCCCCTTCGCACGAAGACGGGCGACGATGCGCTGCACCGTCCGCGGACCACAACCCAACAACACCTCCAACTGATCAAGGCGAGCGCCATACTGCTCCCCCAGCCAGCCCAGCACCTCCAGATCACGACGGCGCAGCACCTCGTGCCTTGCGTGGCCCGCCGCGCGGGACATGCGCGCTACACCTCTCCGCGCCCGGCGCGACACCCAGCGTAGACGCGCACTCATAGCTTCTTCGGTCATGGCTTCCTCTCGATAGGGATGTCCATTCCCTACTCCGACAGCCGAGCACGAACGGGACAACCCCACGGAAGATTCTCTGCAGGCTCCCCCACACACGCCACGCGGACGAACAGACACGACCAGGAGCCCCCGAGCCCGACGACACGCCAACACAAGCCACCGCAACGCCACACGCCAACGCAGCACGCCGCCGCCGCGCCGTCACCACCCCGGAATCTAGCCCCGCCTAGATTCCCCAGCCCGCCAGGCCGCCCGAGCCGCACCACGCCCGCCGCATTGCAGTTGTTTTGTCTTTTTCTCTCTCTTCTTCTCTTCCCTCCTCCTCTCTCAGGTCCCACTCTTCTACTTCTCTATCTACCTCTCTGCCTACCCCTCTCCACCTACCTACCTATGGTCATTGACCACCACCCTCTCCCATATCTACAGCAAAGCTGAGAGGGGGGTGGTCAATGACCACCCCCACCACCGCCTTGGCACTCCAGGGGTAGGCAAATTCCCCTTTCCAGAGCCAAAATCCCTAGGTGGGACCAGGACCAGAAGCTGACGCAAAACGTGACGCCGCCCGCGACATCCTTTGCGACAGGTTTACAGCGCGATTCGCCTCTCTTTGGAGGACGCTACTCGACGATGCAGCTGCAGCTGAGCGCTGTGGAACTACGGCCCGTGGCGTTTGCGGGCGATGAGCACGAGCGCGAGAGCTCCCGGCTTCCCGACCACAACACGCACCTCGCCGCTCCTCGGCCACAATGACCGGATGCAAGAAACAGCCGACGACGGATGGTGGAGCCTGCTCGACGAACTGGCTGTGACCCATCAGCATCTCCGCTCGTTGATAGAGCAGTTCGACGCCGACTTTTCCGTCGACGCCGGTGGCTTTCGCCAGTTCGCCGCACTGACCGACGAACTCCAGCGCGCGGTCGTATCCGATCAACTGCTCATGACCTCGACCGCGATCAAGAACAATCTCGCGGAGTCGAGGCTGCATCAGCGCCAGTTGGAGGAGATCGTCGGCGACGCCGGCCTGCCGTTTCCAGAGGAAGCCAGCTACCCGCAATTCCTTCGCCGCAGCGCAGAAATGGACATGGCGATCACAGGATGCGTCAGAGCGATGGGATCGGCGCTGGACTGCATGGCCGGCGTCGCGATCGGCGTCACACGGATGCCGTTCTCGCAGACGCGTGCGTCTTACTCGAACATCACCGGGCTTGCCGGCGAACCGAAGCGCCTGGCAGCCGCGACCCCGAAGCAGCGGGAGGCGTGGCAGGGCATGATCAGCATCTGCCAGCACCACGAACATCAGCCACCGACCGGCTGGCTTGACTGGCTGATCAAGATGCGCAATCTCAACGTCCACCGCGCCCGACAAACCCACACCCTCCTGCAGCGCGTTAGAGAGAATGACCAACCCCAGGCCATCCTTTTCACCGACGATCCCGCGGCCCTGCACAAGAGGATGGCTCGCTTCGACCTGCATCTCCGCCGACGGCCCGATCTGCCCGACATGCACGACTTCGTCACGGCCGAGAAGACGACGGACCTGTGGATCAACGAGGCCGCCTCGACGACGCTGTCCGGCGTACTGATGGCGCTGAACGCCTTGATCGAGGAGGCTGCTCAGTGGCTGGCTTCCTGGTGGCGATACGCAGCAAAGTGGCCGTCCTGCTTTCCGCCGCCGACAAGCAAGTGGAGGATGGGCCCGACCACCGCTGGATTTCTCGGCGTCGCACCAAGGACTCGACCGTTCCCGGTCGGAACCAGCCACGTCGGCGATGTACAGGCAAAGCGGATGGCGCTTGCACAGAAGCTGCGTCCGTAGCGCGGGCAGCGCCGAGATCACGCGTCGAGCAGACTTCAGTGGATCACCGTCAAGGTGATTTGGGTGTGACAGCCCTCGCCCGTCGTTGCATCGGCTCCTTGCTCTCGATCCAGAACCGATCGTGCGTCAGCCCGCCGCGCGTGAGATCCTCGTTGAGGATGCGCAGCAGCTCCCCGACGTTCTGCTCGCTGACGACGAGCTCGTTGTTCCGGACAAAGTCTTTGCCGGGTAGACCCATCTCGCGGACATGTCGTTTGACGTCAGCGATGCTCACTTTGGCGATGTGTTTGCGGTGCGCGATCGCGCGCAGCCTACGCCGCAGACGCGGGCTGTCGTCACATGCCTTGACAAGCAGTTCTTTGGATGCCTTGCTCATCGGTAGTTGTTTTGCGATGCCCGCCACCCACGGCCCGATCTTGGCGCGCAGCCGCGCGGCGTCGGCGAACAGCTGCTCGAAGAAGAACGTGTTCAGCGCATAGCCGCCGTCGGCGCCGACGACCAAGTCAAACAGCGGGTCCAGCTCCCACGGATCGGCGTCAAGCTCACGCAATTCGTCGGCAGCCGCGAACAGCGCCTTGCCCGCGCTCGCCCGCTTGGTCGGGTTCTTCTTCTTGATCATCGCAAGACGCCCGGCCTTGGTGTCGCTGAGGACGGCGTAGAGGTAGAGCTCGCCGCTGACATCACTGGGCTTGACCTTGGGTCGATCAGTGTCGTCCAGGATCTCCTCGACGATCTCGTTCTCCTTGCGCAGGTCGTCAGTGATCACGAGACCTCGGTTCTCGCCGGAACGGATGACCACCTCGGGGGAGTAGGGAACGAGCTCGCGGTCTTCGATGCTCTGAAGGGTGTCCTCCCATGCCGTGGCAAGGTATTTGGCGGCGGCACCGCCGGTCTTGACCTCGTATTGGTCGCCGTCCGGGTCGACGACGACCAGCGACATGCCACGCCCAAGAGCGGCGTCGTTCAGCGCAAACGGACTTGAGGAGGGCATCAGCCCACGTCCGAGTGGTCGATGTAGACGCGGTCGCCGAGCGGCTCAGCGTTGAGTTTGCTCGCGACACGCAAGTCTGCTCTGGTGATGACGAACACCTCCTTGTTGGTGTCACGCACTGGAACGCTCGCACGCAACACCTTGTATTTGAACAGGTAGATCGTGGGGTTGACCTGCATGAGACCGGAGCGCACGTAGACCAGCCCGGCGACGACAACGAAGATCACGTAGGCGGCCAGGTCGCTCGCGCTCGGTTCCGCGACGGTGAGAAACGGCAGCAGGTAGGCGGCAAGGTAGCCGCTGACATCGGCGCCGCCGTCGCCCGTGATGGTGAGCGAATCATTGGACGGGCGCTCGTCCTTGCGGCGTCTGAGAATCACGCCGACATAGACGAAGCCCCCAATCGCAACCAGGAACAGGCCGATGCGAAGCGGGAGGGGGCGGAAGCGCAGGCCGAGCATGAGCCACAGAGGCGCATACGAGGAGAGAAACCACAGCCACGCCTTGACGTCAAAACTCGCGCCCCGCCGCCGAGCACCGGTGAGTGCCTTTTGATCCGTCGTGTTTGCCAATGCGATCGCCAGCACTCGATTTTCGACGTGCGCACAGCCGACGAGTCGTCTGCCAGCACCTTGAAAATAGTCCAGAAAACCGCATAGTACCCTAATCTGGGTTTAACCACCCTGCAAACGATCCCCTACGCATCGCCTGCCCCGCCCCGGCGGCGGCTCCAGCGACCGTGACGGCTCTTTTCGCGCGATCCTGGTTCGAGAGTCACCCGGCCCTCGACCAGAAACTCTATACAGTACGATTCGCCGCCTCAGTTCAGGACAGCCGAGGCCGACACCCCGCCCTGCGACCAGAACACAGTGCTGCCTTCAATAGTTCGAGGGCTAGCGTTGACACCAGAGGCGCCGACCGACAGCGCCAGCGATGACGGATCGATATTGGTCCCCGAGGCCAGCAGCCGAGTGCTCGTCTCGTCGGTTGCATACACATCGAAATACGGCGCCCCGGCTCCATAAAGTTTTGAAGACCGTTCATAGTCTTCTGCAATCCATGCGACCGATCCATCGCTCTTGAGGACAAGCCCCACAATCGAACCAACCCCCACATAATGGGGTTCAGGTTTCAGCGGTGTCCCTGTGGGCACTTTATGAAGCAGACGTCCCGTGCGCAGTTCCTGCACGACGACATACCGTTCAGCAATGTTCTTTTCGAGCTCGGGGTACTTGCCACTGTTGAAGTCTGCGTATTCATAGGCGACAAGGGCACCGACTAGCGTGACGTGGCTACTGCCAGCGCAAGCCGCCGCGCCTTCTTCGTAGTTACAGCCGGACACGATAAACGAGCGTCGCTGCCCGTATGCACACGCTCGAAGGCTAATCACTCCATCGCTGTCTTTCGGCGTGCTATAGACCTGCGCCTGCGCATCCGCGAGCAGCGTATGCGCGCTCGGAGCGCACTTTGCCGGCAACGCGTGGCGACCATGCGCCGCGTTCGCTCCGCCAGGCACCAGGAGCAGGGCCAGCACTGGGATTGCAGCTATAGCTATTCGTCTCACGCCTATAAGACTACCAAGGGAGTCGGAAGTTGCGGAAGGATGGACGTTTGTTTGAGTCCGACCAAACATCGGAAGTCCCAAGCCCGACTGTGTGGGAACTCATCCAAAGCCGCTGACTGGTACCGGCGTGGAGCTGTTAGTAGTGGTCCCATTCCCAAGCAATCCTTCTTCGTTGTCGCCCCAACAGTCCACGCCACCACCAGAAAGTAATGCACAGGTAGACGCACCACCGGCGCTCACCGCTGTCGCGTTAGTGATGCCGCTTACGGCCACGGGAGTTAGACTGCCTTCGAAGGGTTCAGTCGTTTTGCCGTCCCCCAGCTGACCAAATTCATCGTCGCCCCAGCAATCGATACTGCCGGTACTAAGCCGCGCACATGTGGTGTAGCCCTTACTGTTAACCGTGGTTGCGTTTGTGATGCCGCTCACTGCTGTCGGCGTCGGGCTGTAGTCTTTTTCTTCATCACCGCCGTTTTCTGGTAAACCGATCCCTACGGCTCCCCAGCATTCGATACCGCCGGTGGACAGCAGCGCGCATGTATGCTCCGAGCCTAGTGCTAGCATCGTAGCGTTGGTGACTCCTTCTAAAGGTTTTGGCAGGTCGGTTTCCGTGAACGTTTTACTCGAATAGCCGAGCTGATCCCACTCATTGTATCCCCAGCACTTAATACTCGCCGGCCGCGGACCCAGCGCAGGCCCCCTCATCCCCAGCGGTCACCGTCGTAGCTTCGGTGATCCCCGTCACCGAGACTGGGCTCGAACTGTTCGTTTTTGTCCCGTTTCCTAGCTGCCCATAGCGGTTGAACCCCCAACAGTCAACGCCGCCCGTGGACAACAGCGCACACGCACCATACAAATTGGCGCTAATTGCTATTGCATTGCTGATACTAGACACCCGTACTGGTGTTGTCTCCTCCGAGGTCGTGCCATTTCCGAGTTCACCGGTTTCATTGTAGCCCCAGCACTCGATGCTACCTTCGGATAGTAGCGCACAGGCGAATTCCACACCAGTCGATATCTCCGTGGCGTTGGTGATCCCGCTCACGGACACTGGTGTTGAGCTGCTATCGGTGCTTCCATTCCCGAGCTCTCCGCCCGCACCATATCCCCAGCACTTAACGCTACCGCCAAGAACTAAGGCACAAGCAAACCCACCACCCACGCTGACGGCCGTCGCGACACATCCGGTCTTAATGTTTTATCCCCCCCGAAACCAGGCTTTTTTTCTTCTTCATTGGCTTTGTTTTCAGCCTCCACCTGATAATGATATGTCGTGCATGGTGTCAATCCACTAAGAGCTGCCGTCACGTTCTGCATACCATTGACATTAGGAACTGCTGCTGCGGTGGTAGTTTTTCCATACGCTTCCGTCGTGCCATACTCAACGAGATATTTAGTGGCGAGGCCCTGGGGATTTATGATCGATGACACTGTCGCAGCTTCTTTGGTGACGCTGCCCCCAACCGCCGCCTGCGTTTCAGATTTTGCCGGACAGCCTTCCAAGCCGAGCGCAAGCACGCAATACGCCGGCCGGGGGTTTTCACCCGGATGTTTGTCTTCTTCTATACCTTCCCCTGGTAGCAATGCACTATCGAACTCGTACGGTTCATGCTTTTCATTCTCTTCTTTTTGTGACGGCCCCTTATAAAGGTAATAATTGACTAATTCAACTCGACTTTGTTCTTTGCTTAGATGAAGACTGCTCAGTTTCTTGAAATCTTTTGCTGCGTCCAGCTGCCGTAGTAGATCTTCGCCTTCGGAACTATCGGCAAGCTTCGTCGGTTTCGCGCCATTCCGTAAAATGACGCCCTGCTCGCTGAACCAAATACGTGGATTGTGGAGTCGTCTACCGAGCTTTTTCAGAATCGCGTAGGCATAGCTGTTGTAGTACGGATAATCGTACACATGTTCGCCTTCATAGTAAGTTTCAAGGTCGTGATAATCATGGAAGCCCCATACATGTGGATATGCCGATCCAAAACTGTGATTATGCTGAATCACCGCCGCATATTTACCGACGTAGCCATCATCCTCTGCGAATTCACCAGCGACCATCGTGCAGCTACAGCCCTCCTTCCTCAGAATGGAACGAGCCTTTTGCCAAAATAGCGCGGCCGTCCGAGGGCTTTCATACAAAGGATTATATTCGATCTTATTATTAAGATCAGGCTCGTTCCACGCCCCCCAAAGCGTAACCGGTGGAATCGTGCTTTCGTGTTCTTTGTGGAGCTTCATCAGCCCACCGATCAGGCTTTCCACGCCTGCCGCGTACGGTCCGATTTTGGGCGTTTTGCATGGATGTCCATACTTGCAGGCCGCGGTCCCGAGAGTGATGTACGGCTGGAGGCCATCTGCCTTGACCGCTTCCAGCCATTTAGTTAATTCCTTGGGCTTGGTCTGGTACGAGACGACATCCCGTGCGATGCCAACGTGCATACCTTCTTTTACGTGTTTGTCGAAGTGTGCTTCTTCTTTTCCCGCTACTTCTTCCGATTTTTCAAAACTCGTGGCCTTTGGGTCCGAAAGGCCGTAGCGGACTTTCGAGGCTTTCGCCGCACTGGCTTCATTACTAGGAGCCGCGATGTTTGTCTGAGCGGTCACTGGGAAGGTCGCGCCGCCTGGGGAAATGGTCACCGTGACGGTGTCGCCTTCCTCGGTCAGGAACGATGAAACCGTGTTGCCTTTGGCGTCCATGACTTTTGGTGGTTCGACGACCATCAGGGTGGTGCCGACGGTGTGTTCTTCGGCCGAGGCTACGGTGCTTTTCGCGGTTTCGTACTGGACTTTGGTTTCCTGCGGGTGGAGTTCTCCAGATTTCGGTTCGACCGCAGGTGTGGAGGCTGTTGGTGCCGCGGCTAGTTTTTCGAGTGTGTTTTCTCCGGAGATGCCTTCTTCCAGGGTGTTTTCCGCTGCTTCGCTGCCTTCGCCTGAGCCTTCGTGTTCTGCTGTGGCTTCTGAGGCTTCTGATCCGAGGCCTTCGCCCAACGAGCCTTCCAAAGGCGAAGTGGATGGCACTTCAACGACGCCACATCACCATTGGAGAGTTTTTCGAGCTTCTGGTTGGGCCCGAGGCCGATTTCCCACGAGAAGGACGTCGGGGACGAGGACGAATGCATCTGCAGGAGTGTTGTGGCGCCGAGAGCGTCTGGGCGCACGATCGTGTCGGTTACGCCTGAGGTCCCCGCAAACACGGCGGCAGCCCCGTTGACGATCGTCGGCGTCTTGGTCGCGTTGGGGATGCTGTTGACAGGCTGGAAGCTCAGTTCGCCGGCGGGCGTGTTGACCGCAAATTCTCCTGGGGTTTCCTTGGACACCGAAGAGGTGGTCAGCGCTGTAGTGCCGGACAGCGATTCGCCCGAGTCGCTGAGCGCGGGCTTGACTTCCTGTCCTTCAATCGTATCGGCGGTGGCTGGCTGCAGTACCGACGGATCGGTTTTTTCGGCGAGTTCGATCGCGGACGTGGCGGTGGTTTCGCTGCCCACTGCCACGCTCGTCTGCGTGGAGATTGCGCCCGCGCTGCTGAGCGAGTTTTTGGCGGTGACCTTGACGCGCAGCGTCGAGCCGACATCGGCGCTTGCGACGGTGTAGCTGGGTTTGGTCGCGCTTTCGATCGAGGCGCAGCTTTCTCCGGCGGTGTTGCAGCGCTCCCAGCGGTAGTAGTAGCTGAGTGGTCGCGAGCCGGACCAGCTGCCGTTGCCGGCGACGAGTCGTTCGCCGAGTTTGGCGCTCCCGTTGATGACTGGCCTTGTGGTGTTTGCGGGTGGTCCCGCCGCTCCCACGACTTCTGTTTGTTCCGAGGTAGCGTTAGTGGTCCCCAGCGGGTTTTTGCCCGTGACGACCACACGCAGTGTCGAGTTGATATCGCCTTCAATCAGTTTGTAGGTGCTGCTGGTGGCTCCCGAGATGTTCGCGCATTCTTCGCCTTCTTCGTTACATTTCCGCCACTGGTAGGTGTAGGTGATGGTTTCGCTGCTCACCCACGTGCCCGTCTGGGCGGTCAACGTTTCGCCGGGGGTGAGATTGCCTTCGATCGTTGGTATGAGCAGGTTCTCAGGTTCGAGCGCTTCATTTCCAATCACCGGTGTCACGGCAGAGGCCACGCTTTCTTTCCCTGCGGTTCCTTCCGCCGTGACAGCGACCTTCAGGGTTTTGCCGACATCGGTTGAGCTAGGTGTATAGGAAGATTCCGTGGCGCCTGTGATCGTGCTGCAGCTTTTGCCTTCTTCATTGCAGCGTTCCCACTTATAGGTGTAAGCAAGCGCGCCTTCGCCGGTCCAGATTCCTCTGCCGGCGCTCAGAGCTCGTCCGATCTCGTAGGTGCCCGTGACCGACGGCGCTACAACCTTGACGAGCGTTGTCGGGCTGATAGTGGCCGTCGCGGCTGACGGCGCCGTGGTACTACCACTTGCGCCAGTAGCGGTCACGAGTACCCGCAGCGTAGATGCCACATCGGCTTCAGCAAGCGTGTATGTGCTGGCGGTTGCACCGCTGATAGCGCTGCAACCTTCTCCGCTTTCGCCACAACGCTCCCACTGATAGCCGTAAGTGATACCGCCTTCGCCGGACCATGTTCCAGTGGCTGCGGTGAGCACGTGCCCCTTTAGTCCTGTTCCGTACACGCCTGGCGATCCCTCGTTTATGGGATCTTCTTCTGCTGCGATCGGCGGTGTCGCCGCCGAGGTCTGCCCAATCGTGCCGCTCATTTCGCTTGCGCTCACGCGGACCCGCAGCGTATCGCCGATAGTACCTACGCCAAGCGCATAGGTCGACGCGGTGGCGCCTTCGATGTTTTTGCAGCTGCCGCCATAACTATTACAGCTCTCCCATTGATATGTGTAACCGATCGCTTCGATACCGGCCCAACTCCCAGCGTTCACCGTGAGGGTCCGGCCACTGCTCGGTGTACCGGTAATACTTGGTGCCAGGGTATTGGTTAGACTCGCGACATAACCGATCACTTCCGTAACAGACGAGACGGCGGTGACCGATCCCAGCGCGTTACTGGCTCCAACCCGCAGACGTAGCGTGATCCCGATTTCACTTTCGAGCTCGTATTCCGACCCAGTTGCACCTTCGATGCTTGCGCATTCACCGCCCGTGGCATTGCAGCGTTCCCACTGATAGCTGACTTCCGTTTCGGTGCCTCCCCACGCGCCAGCGTCGGCAAGCAGCGCGTGGCCAGTGTTGGGGTCACCGGAGATAGAGGGCGCTTCAAGCTCACTCGGTGCTCCGGCTTCTGCCTCCGCACTGGCCGCTGAGGTAGCTTCTGCCGATCCGGCCGCGTTGGTGGCAGTTACTGCGACGCGCAACGTCGTTTCCATATCCCCGATAGCGACAGTGTAGTTGGGGCGTATTGCGCCTTCGATGTTATGACATTCCTTTCCTTGTAAATTGCAGCTCTGCCACTGATAAGTGTACGTTATTGGTGTTGAGCCTGACCACGTGCCCACATTTACGCCAAGTGTCTGGCCATTTTGCACAATGCCAGATATCGATGGCAGGCTTGTGTTAGAAGGAGCTGTGGCTGCAGTAATCACCGAGGTCGCAGATGATGTCGCTGGAGTCGACCCGATTATGTTAGAGGCTGTTACGACGACGCGTAGCGTCTCGCCTACTTCGCTATGCCCAGGAATATGGGTCGCTTTTGTTGCTCCGGAAATGTTTGAGCAGCTTTCGCCAGAGCTGTTACAGCTTCGCCACTGATACGTATAAGAAAATGGTTCGGTGCCTGTCCAGGTACCCGTGCTCGCTTTTAGCGTCTTCCCCTGTTCATCGGTTCCCGAGATCGAGGGAAGGACGGTGTTTGCTGGAAGACCCTCAACGACCGCACTCGCAAACGATGTCGCTTCGGTCGATTCGACTGAGTTTTTCGCGGTCACAACGATCCGCAGGGTTTTGCCCACATAGCTCGCAGTCAGTTTGTAAGTCGAACTGGTCGCACCGGAAATGTTTGAGCAGCTTTCGCCAGAGCCGTTACAGCTTCGCCACTGGTACGTATAGGAGAACGGTTCGGTGCCCGCCCAACTGCCTGTGCTCGCGCTGAGCGTTTCGCCTTCCTTCGCTGTTCCAGAGATCGCCGGAAGCGCAGTGTTCACCGGCGGCCCTGCAGTGACGGTGGCGGTTTCTGCCGAAGTCGCGCTCGCGTTACCGACGGGGTTTTCGTCCGTCACGACCGCCTGCAGTGTATCGCCGAGCTGAGAGGAGATCACACGATAGCTCGATTCAGTGGCGCCAGTGATCGCTTTGCATGTTTTGCTCACACAGCTTTCCCACTTATACGTGTATTTGGTGGCCGGCGTACCCGACCAGGTGCCATTGCTCACAGTGAGCAGCTGCCCGACCTCAGCTTTACCAGAGATCACAGGCAGCGCGGTGTTCACCGGCGCCACAGCCGCGACCGTCGCCGTCTGAGCCGAGCTCGCCGAGGCTTCACCCGCGCTGTTTTTCGCAGTCACCTTCACCCTGATCGTGTGACCAACCTCTTCGTGAGCGATCACATAGGTCGAGCTCGTGGCGCCAGAGATGTTCGTGCAACTTTCACCCGCCGTGTTGCAGCTCTCCCACTGATAGCTATACGTGATCGTCGGCGAACCAGTCCACGTACCCGTCGAAGCGGTCAACGTTTTTTCGTCCTTCGCTTCACCCGTGATCGTCGGCAGCACCGTGTTCGCGGGTTTCGTTGCGTAAGAGGCGAGGCTAAAGTTCGCACCGGCTGAGATCCCCCCAACAGCCCCGCTCAGACCTTTGACTTCGACCGGTTCTTTCTCGGTGGTCGTCGTGCCGTTCCCGAGCTGCCCATCATTGTCCTCGCCCCAAGACATGACTTTGCCGCTTGCCAGCAGCGCGAGACTATGGAATCCACCGCCCACCACACCAGTCGCTTCGGTGATTTTCTTGACTTCTACCGGTTCTTTCTCGTTGGTCGTCGTGTTGTTTCCGAGCTGCCCGTCATTATTGTCTCCCCACGCCATGACCTTGCCGGTTTTCAGGACCGCGAGACTGTGATTGTGTCCCGCGGCGATACCAGTCGCTTCGGTGATGCCTTTGACTTCCACGGCTTCTTTCTCGTTGGTCGTCGTGCCGTTGCCGAGCTGGCCGTCGTTGTTCTCACCCCAGGCCTTTACTTTGCCGCTTTGCAGCAGCGCGAGACTGTGAAATTCGCCGCCCGCGACGGCGCTGGCTTCGGTGAGACCTTTGACTTCTACCGGTTCTTTCTCGTTGGTCGTCGTGTTGTTTCCGAGCTGCCCGTCATTATTGTCTCCCCACGCCATGACTTTGCCGTTTTTCAGGACGGCGAGACTGTGATCGGAGCCAGCTGCGATCGCCACTGCTTCGGTAATGCCTTTGACTTCCACCGGTTCTTTCTCGGTCGTAGTCGTACCATTCCCGAGCTGCCCATCATTGTTTAGACCCCAAGCCATGACCTTTCCGCTTTTCAGCAACACGAGACTGTGGTCCGAGCCTGCCGCGATCGCCACCGCTTCAGTGATCCCTTTGACTTCCACCGGTTCTTTCTCGGTGGTCGTCGTGCCGTTCCCGAGTTGCCCGTCAACGTTGTCTCCCCAAGACATGACCTTGCCGGTTTTCAGCAACGCGAGGCTGTGTAGTTCACCCCCCGCCACCGCGGTCGATTCGGTCAGAACTTTCACCGCCACCGCTTCTTTCTCCGTCGTGGTATTGCCGTTGCCGAGCTGGCTGTCGTTGTTCAGACCCCAAGCCGCAGCACCGGAGGATTCCGACGCCGACGCCGGCACCACGCTCGCCAAGACCAGCGCGGCGAGCAAACCGACCCAGAAGAGCACCGTCCACTTGCGAGAGCGATCACGGGTGCGACGCGCCCCTTTGGCCTGTTGTCCCGCGGTCCGGCTCACTGGCTCCTCCTCGGTTGCTTGGTGCCCTCCCTGGCCATATGCTCGGCTCGTCGCAAAACACGGGCTACAAAGCGCAGCCCTCCCTATCCCAGCGGGTCCTATCCCGCAGGCAGGCGTGACCCGCGCCACGCTACCCGACCCCTCGGCTGATTTCAATGGCCAGCATCAGCAAATAACCCGTAATTTGCGGAATGGTTGGACGAGTCAGGATGCTTATATAGTCAACCTATGCGCAAAGACTGTCTGTGCTGGTAGCACTACCCCAAACCTCGATGACTCGGACGCAGGGGCCTGTCACTCCGCGACGCGGCTACCGTCGCTGGCACTACGCCCCCAACGGAAGCTGGAATGCCAAACGGATCGCGGCAGCCATGCGCTCTTGGGCGAGGGAGACCGGCACGCCTCCGCGCTCGTGGGAGTGGTGTCCCAGCGCCGCGCGCAGCGCGGGTCTGATGAGCCAGGCGGAGAGCAAGTGGGAGCGCGAGCATCCCCGCTGGCCGGGCAATACCACCGTCTATCGCTACTTCGACTCGTGGGCCTCGGCGCTGGAAGCCGCCGGACTGCCGCCCTTCGCTCGGCACGAGTGCAGGCTGCCCTTGGCCGAGCGCATAACGATCGCGGAGAGGATGGCCGCAGCCGGCGTCCCGGTCCGTGAGATTGCCGGCGAGCTCGACGTAGGTATCGCGACCGCATATCGCTACCTGAAGGCCCACCCCTGCGTGGACTGTGCGGGGCCGGTTGTCGGCGACGGTGAGCGGTGCCTGAGGTGCGCGACACGACGCTCCAATCCGAAGCGCTGGTCCGCCCAAGAGCTGCTCGACGCGCTCGTCGCGTGGGAGCAGCTCGAAGGACGGCCACCGGCGAACATGGACTGGCGACCATCGACCGACGGTCAACGCAACCGCTGGGAACGCGAGTTCCCTCGCTGGCCGCCCGCCAGCGCCGCGCGCATCGTATTCGGTAGCTGGACCGAGATGATGGCCGCCGCCGGGTATCCCCCATATCACCCACCGTGGGACCATCAACACGTAATCGAAGCGATCCAGCGCATGGCACACGCGCTCGGCCGCGCGCCCCTCAAGGAAGAGTGCGACGAATCCCCCGACGGCTACCCCTCAGCATCCACGATCAGGCGACGATTCGGTTCCTTCACTGCCGGCATCCGCGCCGCCGGGCTGGAGCCAGTTGGACACCGCGACAACCGCGCTATACGTTGATCGGTGCTCCACCCTCGACATTGACACCTACCCGCTCAGCTTGGGGACATTGCCCGCTACAAGCTAACGGGGAACGCCCTCTGACTCCGCTGCAGGATCACTGCTGGCCGCCTCGACCCGAAACGCCTCCGCTACGAGTTGCGCGTCCTCCTCGCGAGGGGCGTAGTGCAGGTAGCGCATCGTCGTCTGGATGTCGGCGTGGCCCATCCACTCCTGCACACGCCGGATATCGGCCTTGGCGATCATGCGGGTACCGAAGGTGTGCCTGAGGTCATGAAAGCGCAGTGGACGCAGCTTGGCCTTTTTCAGCGCGCTCTTGTAGCGACGGCGGAGCGCGGAGCCGTCGAGGTAGGAGCCCGCCTCGCCGACGAACACGAGGTCGTCCTCGCCGGTGAAGTAGCTGCGCTGGGAGAGCTTTGCCAGGGCCTTGGCGACGTCTGGCGCGAGCGGGACCGAGCGGACCTTTCCCGACTTCGGCGCCGTCAGCGCACCGGCGGCGTAGCTTGCGCGCACGCGCAGCAGCGAGCCGGCGAAGTCCACGTCGCGCCAGTGCAGCGCGATCAGCTCGCCGCGGCGCAAGCCGGTGAACGCTGCGGTCAAGAAGATCGCGCCGTCCTGCTCGCTCGCGGCGGCGCGCACGAGCGCCCAGACCTCCTCGGGGCTGAAGACGTCGATGTCACCGGCGAGCCTGACCGGGTGACGCTCGATCCCGGCGACGGGGTTGACCGGGAGGCCGTACACCTTGCACGCGCGCGCCATCACGCCGTGCAGCAGCGTCACGATCCGGTTCTTCGAGTTGTTCGTCAGTGGGCGTGGGGGCTGCGGCGGCTCGCCATCGGCCTGCTCGTCCTGCTGCTTGGGCTTGCGTCCCCCGCCGACGCGCGTCAGCTGTGAGCGCCACAACTCGACCTCGCGCGTGGTGATGTCCTCCAGCCGCTGCCGGCCGAAGGCGGGCGTCAAGTAGGCATCGATGATCGAGCGGTAGCCGCGCAGCGTCGACGGCTTCAAGGCGCGATCCTGCTCGACGTAGCGCAGGAACTCGGCGGCCGCTTCGTCGAACGTCGCGCCGGTGCGGACCATGCCCGGCAGCGTGCCCCGGCGCGCCTGCTCGAAGACGTCGCGCAGCCAGTCCTCGGCCATGCGCTTGGTGTAGTAGCCGGCGGGCGGACGGCCGCGCTGTGCCCAGGCCGGTCCGATCTTGCGTTGGACCTGTCGTCCGTCGGGGAGGCGGTACTTCGCGTACCAGGCCGGGCCGCGCTTGCGCTCGACCCGGAAAACGTGGCCGCTCGCGGGCTGATTCAGGACGTTTGCGATGCCCGACATATACCCCATTTTAGCAACTTCTCGGGACATATTTGGGACATAATTACTTTTCTATAGCCGCTCATGTTCGCGAAAGACCCTTGTTTTCTGGGGATTTTCGACGCGCCCGAGAGGATTCGAACCTCTGACCTTCGGTTCCGTAGACCGACGCTCTATCCAGCTGAGCTACGGGCGCAGAGCCCGTAAACACTAGGGATTTGGCCTCGCCGCCGTCGGATCTGGTCGGCTGGATCACGATTAGATCACGATTAAGTCGGCGTTTTCTCGCGGGCGTCGTCTCCAGGGGCCTGACTCAGGTGGTGCTCCGACCCATCCATCCGCGCGCCGGACGGCTGGCTTGCCCACCGCGTCACCGCGTCGTCGAGCCTCGGATAGCGGCCCGCGCCAGCCCGGCGCCTGCCCAGCCATCCGAGGCGCCGAGCATCCTGTCGGATCATGGACGATGAGCTGACAGTCATCGAGACGACTGATCCGGGCGGGGCTCGCGTGGTGCTGCCGCGCAGCGTCTGGGATGAGAAGATCACGATGGACCACCCGGAGATCGATATGCATTTGCCGGATGTCCTGCAGACAGTCTCAAGACCCGATCACGTCGCGCCCGATCCTGTCTATGGGGACCGCACCAGGTACTACGCTCGGGATCTCGGCCCGAGTCGCTGGTTGCTGGTCGTCGTAAGCTGTGAGCAGACGCCCGCACGGATCGTGTCGGCGTTTGCGAACCGAAAGGACCCAAAGTCATGGAGCGCGTGAACATCACGATCGGCCCAATGAGCTTCGAGCGCGCCGACTACGACGCTGAGAACGATGTCCTCTACCTGCACGTCGGGGAGCCGCAGGCCGGCGAGGGCGAGGAGACCCCGGAGGGCCACGTCGTTCGCTATGAGCCGGGCACCAGCCGTATCGTCGGGCTGACGATGATGGGTCCACGCCGCATCCTGGAGCGCGACGGAAATCTGGCGGTCACGATCCCCGAGACGGTCCAGACGACCGCTGAGGATCTGGCCCCCGCGCTCGCGGCTGTTTGACCCATCCGCTTACGCGCCTGGAGGGATTCGAACCCCCGGCCTCCGCTTCCGTAGAGCGGCGCTCTATCCAGCTGAGCTACAGGCGCAGAGCCGTCCAGTCTAGGCCATCGAGTTTCCCGCCAGCGGGGCGAGCCGAGCTATCGCGCGCTCGCCAGCTTCTGGCTATCCATCTGGGCGAGATAGCCGTTGATCGCCTCCAGCGCCGCCTCGCGGTATTCGCCGGTTGGGTGCTGGTAGATGCGGGTGGTCGTGTTGTCGATCTCGCCGAGTTCCTTGGTGGAGTGGCCGGCGTAGTCGGCGACCTCGACGGCCGGGATGCCGTTCGCGAGCAGGTGCGAGACGAACGTGTGTCTGAGGTCGTAGACGGTGAACTCCGTCCCGGCTTTCTCGCTTGCTGGGTCCCATGCGTCGCGGTAGAAGTTCCGTTGCCCCCACACCATTCCCGTGGGGCTTGGGAAGAGCAGCCGTCGGTGCAGTCGCACGGGTCCCACGCTGAACAGCGCGGCCGGGAACAGCGTCCGGCGTCCGCGCTCCTCCTTGGTCTTGCCGCGGACGCCCTTCGTTGTCTTCAGCCCTGGCCGGAAAGTTGCCTCGTCCTCCGGGTCCCCTCCCGAGACCTTCGCGCGCTGATGCGCGAGGACCATCTGCTGCTTGCGGTCGTGGTCGGCTCGTTCGAGCCCGAACAGCTCCTGCGTGCGGCATCCCGTCACCAGCGGCGCGAGACAGACCGCACGGTGCTGTGGCTTGACGTAGCTGAAGAACCGCGCGAACTCGTCGGGGGGTATGTACCGGCGCTTGTGCTGCTCTTTGGTCGGGTTCAAGAGCGGGTCGTCGGGGTTCACGGTCATCCGGTAGGCGACGTTCGCTTCGATCCGTTCTTCGTCCATCGCGTAGCCAAGGACGGCGGACAGAGAGGACAGCGCCCCGTCGATCGTGCTCTTGGCGTACCCCGCTTCGAGTAACGCGACCTGGACGTCGTGCAACATGCCGCGATTCAGATCAACGACCGGGATTCGGCCGTGATCGGGCAGGTGAGGGATGATGTACTTGTTGATCCGGTGTTCGTTGGTGCTGATCGTTCGCTTGTCGCGGCGGACCCGTTTTGGCCAGATCTCATGCCATCTGGCAAAGGTCAGCACGGCGCTCGGGGAGGGACCAACGCCGGGGACCGTGTGTGCGGCGCTGGATGTCGTGCATAGCGCGTTCAGTTCGTTGACCTTCTCCAGCGAGGCTTTGTTCGCGTCGCCCTTGCGCTTGAACCTCCCCGCCTGACGAGTCTTACCTTCCAAATCCACGAACCGCGCGAGGAAGAATCCCGTCCGAACGCCGCGCTTCGTCTCGGGAGTGCTCGCAAGCTCGCGGGCTTCCCCGCCAGCCTTCTTGGGTGCTCCGATCGCGGCCATGCTCAGGCCACCTCCCGATGCTCACGGACGTAGCGCTCGACGTCCTCGGGGTAGAACCGCAACTTGCCAACGACCCTGTAAGCGACGAGCTCGCCGCGCTTGACCAGTCGGTCGATCGTGTTCACATGCACGTCGAGATAGGCCGCGAGCGTGTGACGGGTGAACAGCGCCACCTTCTCGACCGGCCGGACCTCGATGGCCTGCACCATCTCTGCCCTTGGATGGGGGCGCAGAACCGCAACATTGTCGTACGTGTCGCTCATGGCACCTGTCGGTCGTAGGCATAGTGCTCTCTGTGAGATACGCCGAGCCGGAGCCGTCGCACGCACGCGAATCCTGTGGCGTGGTGTAAGGCTGTGCGGCGAGCCGCTACGCTGTACCTGCATGGGAAGACCCCAATTCTTCTCGTGTGTCGTGCGCCCCGGCGGTGTTACAGCACTGCCGGGGCACTAATTGATATGGATTATACCAGCGCCATCGGACGGAAACAGGGTCGTGGGGGAAATTGGTGCAAAATTGGTGCACAACTGTCACACTTTGGTTCGGGTTATGGCCTGACGGCATAAAAGCGTCGCCGCGCCATTTCGGGGGCACCAAAGGTGAAATGCTCCAAGGTCTCGATTAGCGGTGTCAAGTGACCCACACGGGCGCCTGGAGGGGATCAGAGGACTTGACGCCGCGGCGCCTGAGCCCTCCACCCAGCCCACAATGCTTGTCGTTGGCAGCCCGCTGCCAACACCGGTGACTCTTTCTTCGTTTCGCGCCCAACCTGCGCTCCACGGCAGCCAATGTGCGCTTGATCGTCAGGCCGCGATCGGGCCCGCTTCAGGCTGAGGCTTGGGAGAGTCCGTGCTGCGTGGGCTGTCCAGGAAGTTAACCGTGCTGGCAACGAGCTCCAGGCCGCGGCGTTTTGAGCCGTCCTTCGCCTCCCACGCGGTCGGTTCGAGCCGGGCAGAGATGGCCACCAGGCGGCCCTTGTACAGATGCCGCGAGCACGTCTCGGCGAGATCTCCCCATACGGCGACGTCGAAGAAGTCGGCCGTCGGCATCTCGTTATTTGTGGGCCTGCTCGGTTTGCGAACCGCGATGCCGAGCGTCAGCACGGACCGCTCGCCGGCGCTGCCGGAAACGGTGCGGATCTCTGGTTGGCGTGTTACGCGCCCGATGAGAGCCGCGGAGTTGAGGGAGGATGAGTAGGGCATTGCGTCTTCTCCTGTCGTTCGGTGAATGCCATGTCAAAAGTAGTCGCCCGTCCGACGTCACTGCCCGGAGGGGCGACACCTTAACGCCGGGCTACATGAGGATCGGGCAAGCGAGTGTTTGATGTGGGGTGACCCCATGGTGAGTGGTTGCTCTTGCTACGCCACGTTGGCGGCAGTGACCCAGAGGATCGTCAGCTTGCCGGCGGCTGATGGTAGTTACACCGAAGGATGAGCTTGGGGCTTCGTGGCGGATGCTGTGGGCTCGTCCAACGTCCGTTGTGGCCGGCGACACGGACCTTTGTGCGGATAACTCGTTTTGCTGCCTCCCAAAAAATAGATCTATATCTACGGCTCCCCGTGTGATGCATCTTGCAAGAAGTTTTGTTAGGTTCCCGCCCGTTCGTGCCGAGTCTTCGACCCCACGGGGCCGATCGATGGATTCCCACCCACCCCAATGCGGCCAAGTAGAAGGCTGCGGGGGCGAATCGCCACATTTGTGTGGCGTAGCGCAAGTGCGCGAGCCCGACAGCTAACCCCGTAGGCGCCAAGAGAAAGACTGAAAGGACGCCGTTTTATGTCGGGATTCCCGCGTGATCTTGCCGTGCTCGAGCCCTGGGAGCTTTCGTCGGTTCGCTCGCGGCATTGCGTTCCTTTCAAAGACTCCCCAGCTTTGAAAGGTTAGCCTCCTTGCTTAAGGTCCCTGGTGGGGGTAAACCTTGCGTGAGCACTGGTCCAGGATCCCGCTCCCACCGCCGGGCGTTTGCGGCGCGTCGTTCGATATGAGGACGAGTTCGAACTCCGCTGGATCTGCTTGCACTTCCGTCAGCAGACGCGCTTGGTTTGCTTCATGGGCGGGATTGCCACCCAACACCGCCAGCTCAAAGTGGACATGCGGGTTCAGCGAATAGACATCGATATACGGCTCGAGTATCCCTTGTGCCTTTTCTTCCGGTCCACCAACCCAAGCAGTCTCCAAGTCCAGGTGTCCAAGCCCTTCGATCTGGAACGCGTGAGTCACCCGATGCCAACCTTGGCCGCTGCTCTCAATGCACGCCGCCAGCTTTCCAGCGCTTGCGGGCCCACGACCACAGCCTGCCAGGAAGGTGACCAGCACCGCAGCGAAGAGAGCAGACGGTTTCATGCAGCCAACCCTACTGCGCCTGTTCAAGGAATCGCCGTCTGATTCCGGGCGGGGCTGGTGTTGGTCCAGCTGGAATCATCGGCGCGTATGGAGGTGGTGGGTACACTGCGAGCGTGAGCTTGACTGACGCCCCACGGCGGCCACCTCTCACCCGTCTGCTGGGGATCGTAGGGGTCGCGGTATGGCTCTGGCTACACGGTGTCCTTACGGCATGGACACCGAGCATTGCGGTATCGGCCCTAACGGTTGCGGCCTCGATCACGGTGATACCGGCCACCGTTGGTCTAGGATGGGTCGAGTTTGGTGGCGAGAGTTTGGAAGTAGGGTTGTTTTGACCAGGCGTTTTTGTCGCCGATTACGTAGAGGCGGCGTCTGGCGCGGCTGATCGCGACGTTGAGCAGGTTTGGTTTTCCCGCGGCCCATTCCCTGGCGTAGGGGTGATGTGGGTTGCCACCGAGGATCAAGATGACGATGTCTGCCTCCCTGCCCTGGGCGACGTGAACCGTCCCCGCAGTGAGGCCAGGGTAGTCATAGCGGCGTTTGGCGATGTTGTATGCCACCTGACGGAACGGTGTGATGAGAAACACCTCGGAGAAGTCCGCTCCCAAATCGCCAAGGTCTTGGAGGAGCTCATCGAGGCGATCGCCCTCCGCGGGAATCCAATTGCCGCTTGCGGGTGCGTTGGGCACATCAATCCATCTGCTTGACGGGAAGGGAGACTCGGGGCGCTCAGGGGTGCAGTTGATCATCTGACCGTGGTAGGCGATCTCGTTGACGATCGTGAACATCGGGTCCTCACAGCGGCGGTGTAGGTTCAGCGGAAAGCCGACCCAGATGCGCTCCTTGCTCTCGGCGCCGCGGTAGGTGCCGGCGGGCGCGACCCGGTCGGCGAGCCTCTGCACCGAGGGGTTGCTCGGCAGCCAGTGCTCGTCGAGCCCGTGCTTCTTTCTGAGGATGCTCTGGATACTCAATGGGAGCCGGTCGATGGGCTCCAGTTGCAGGGGATCGCCGACGACGACGACCTTCTTGGAGCGCCAGATCGCACCGACCGCGGACTGCGGGGTCGCCTGTCCCGCCTCGTCGATCAGCAGCCAGCCAAGGGACTCTTGATCGAGGTGACGAAAGACGTATGGGAAGGACGCGAAGGTCGTACTCAGCAGCGGCACGACGAGGAACAGGCACTGCCATGCCGCGAGCGCAATCCCCGCTGGTAGGTTGCTGGGCGCTTTGCCGGATATCAGTTCGATCGTGGTTTGCAGCGTGTCGTGTATCTGGGGCGCCGCTCCTTCGATGAACGCCTTCTGCAGGCGCAGCGCCGCGAGGAACAGCTCGGTGCGGGCGTCGTTCCATTCCTGATCGATCCAGGGCGGGTGCTGCTCGCGGCGCTCGCGCTGCGCGGGCTGCGACCACTGGTCATCCGGGAACGGCACATCTGGGTGATCGCGGTCCCACACTTCACGCGCGTCGAAGACCAGGGACGCAAGCTCCTCTGCTCTGGCGTGTTCGGCGCGCCGGCCCTCGTCGTGAGCCTCGATCGCCCGGGCGAGCTTGGCGGTCTCCTCGACGCTCCGCACCCTGCAGACCTCGGCGTCCTCAGCGGCCTCTGTGGCAGCGGTATCGTCGGCAGCGAGACGCGTGTCCTCGGCGTCCCATTGACGTTGCGCGCGGTTCAGTGTGCGCAGCCTCTCCCAGAAGCTCGGCCGCGTCCCGCGATGATCGAGGAGCGCACGCGCGGATCGCCGGCACTCACGTTTGGCCTGCTCGCCTGTCCGTTGAGCGTCGGCGAGTTCCTGCTCGACTTCCTGCAGGCGCTCGCGGGCACCCTCGGCGAGCTCGCGGTAGCGCCAGCTTGCCTGTGCGGCGTCGTCGAGATCATCGAGCAGGTCGCTGTAGGAGGCGCGCTCGTCGCGGATGTCAGTGACGCGCCACAACGCCGCATTAAAGTCCTCACACGCCTGCTCCCAATCCTGGGCCGGCTTCAGGTCCTCGAGTGTCTCCTTCAATCCCTCATACCAAAACTTGTTGACGAAGGTTTTGTTGTTGGTGCGGTTGCCAAGGGCCGCGGAGATCAGCGCCCACGCCTGCCTGCCCGTGGCGGCGCCGGGTCCACCATTGAGCATCTGTGTCGCGATCTCGGGGAAGTAGTCGAGCTTGCCCTGCCACGCGGGGTCGATCGCGTCTGACGCCGGAATCTCAACGCTGAGGTTCTTTGCCGCGGCGTTCGTGGCGCACGCTAGGACCATCTCAAAACCGGTGAATTCGTCGTGCAAGGGGTGCACGGTGCGCTCGTAGCTCTTCGTCGACCAGCTGAGCGGGTCAGCGAACGCTTCCTCGGGGTGGTCCAACTCGGCGAGGCGCGTGGCGCGCTGCACGACGATCGCGGCGAGCAGATCGCGCAGCATCACCGTCTTCCCGGTGCCCGGCGGCCCATTCACGGCGAACACGGACTGCCCGGTGTCCGAGGCGATCGTGTTCACCGCGAGCTGCTGGCCCAACGCCAGCTTGCTCGCGGGCGCGCTCGGCCAGCGCCCATCCGGCACCATCCTCGCCGACAGCGCGCGACGCACATAGTCTAGATCGCGCTCGAGATCGACCCGGCTCTTGGTATCGATCTCCTCCGCACTTGTGAGGTATTCGTTGAGCGCCGGACCGTAAGACCCGGCGCGGGCAACCAAACCCAGATCCCTCACATAGAAGCTGTTCAGAAGCTCACGCTCACCCGCCTCGCGCGCCTCACGGACACTCACCAGGCGGCTTCTAACGCGGATCCCCTTGGCCACGCGCAACACCGCACCCTCAGCCAACCCATTTAGCTTCAGTAAGCGCTCGAGCAGATCGAGACATTCCGTGAGCGCCTCACGATCGATCGGCGCCCCAACACCGCTGTCTTTCTTTGCCAGTTCCAGCGCTTCCTCGTCATCGTCGTCCGCCTCCATGAGCTCCTCGAACTCCGAGGAGAAGCGCTTCGCGATCTTCTCGAAGTCGCCCGTCCCGACCGATCGTGGATTGCCCGACAGCGCTCGGCTGATCGCCCAGCCACCGCTCGCGAACACCTCAGACCCCAAGATCACCCGGCCGTCATTAGCGACGACAAACACCGCGAGCGCGCTATCGCCGGCCGGCGGACCCTCGTCAACAATGACCTCGCCGTCGGAGTAGAGGTCCCTGAGCTCGGTGTGGGCTTCCTCCATCGAGTAGACACCGCAGTACACAACGTGCTGCCACGCCTGGTTGCGACCCGGCCTCTTCTCGCGCTGGCGATGCCCCTCCTGCCACGGCAACTCATGCTCGTCCACCGTGTACACGCACTTCTTCTCGCTGAGCTTCGGCACATCCTGCGGAGCGAACAGCTCGACCGCGCGCCAGAACTCAACGACGCTGGCCTGGCCAGTGTCGCGCGGCTCACCCCGCGCGTGACTCATGGGCTACACGCTCGGGGGTGCGGATGGGGACGCATGTTGGATCTCCTACGCATTCGAATCGGCTGGGGAACTGTAATCGACCAGAGCACCGAAGCTCGTGGTTGAGGTCGCCACAGCCGCGAGAAAGCACGATCGGCGCTGGAGGGGGTGCGGATCCGGAGAGGTCTTAAATACATCCTCTCAGGCTCGGCGTAGCGCCAGCGCCAGCCCAGAACGCTTCTATTGACTTGATTCCGTCGATCTGCGAATCTCGCACGCAGCGCGAGGTAGAACCCATGTCGTGCGCGCCAACACTGTAGTCGCGCTCAAATAGGAGGTTAGCCGAATGGCTGTAGAGGTTTCTCAGATATACGAGACGGAACTGTGGCAACGCGAGCTTGCAACAGGAGTCAGGCTCGTGGTAGTTCCAGCAAGATCCTTTGAGGCGTCCTCGATCCTCGGTAGCCCCGAAAATGTTGCAAGCGCACTTGAACTCGAGCCACTCTCTGATCTGATCAGTGTCTCAGCGCTTCCTTTGGCGATAGCATCGGTTATGAAAGAGGAAGACAATCCTTCCGAGGCTGCACAGCAGTTCCAGCTAGCAAAAGAGCATCCTCCTGCATTCGCTGAGGACCACGCCGAGTTGCTAGCTTTCGCAGAATACGTTTGCTACGCGAGCATCGTGCCGTTCGAGTCTTCGCCGCTGAGTGGTGACTCACTCGGAAAGATCTTGACGTCTGGCAGCGGGGCTGGGATTGGTGCGGGCGTCGCAATTATGGTAGCCGGTGGCCCAACACCTTTGCTCTTCTTCACAGTCCCTGCGGGAATGATTCTTTGCGGAGCCGCCGCAGGAGTATCCGAAGGACTGCAAAAAGGCCTCCGCCATAAGATCCTCAAACTAATGGGCGTAGCATCTGAGCAGCCTGCGTAGACATTATGCCCCGCGCGCGGAGACATCGTAAGCGATGTGCTGAACTGCCCAGGTATATCCGCTGGCGTAAGCGGTGCGTGCTTGGGATGGTCTGCGCTCGAGTCGAACGTGAGCCGTCTCGCGAAACTGACCGCTCAGGTCCGTATACGACACGTGGACGATGATTGACGCTTCTTGGGTCGTCGTCGCTTGGATGGGCTTGGTCACCAGGTTCACGCGTGTCGACTCCCCCGGCGGCAAGCGTGGGTACCGCACGACACAATGAGCTAAAGGCAAAGTCTCATCATCGCCCTCTATTTCAGTTTGTGCGTGTTCGTTGACCAACGCGAGACCGTCACCGACATTTCGGAGGACGATACTCACTAGTAGTTGCCGATCGCGATTAAGCCCTACGAACGGACGGCGGCCATCCCAACCTTCCAGGACGAAGCCGTCCGGGAACCGCAATTGATAAACATGGCTTCCTGTTCGGGCGTCCCACGTGCCACCCAGGTCGGCTGGCGGCGGGGCATACGGCTTGACCTCGATGAGCAGCGGCCGCATCGACGCCCTAAATTGTGCTATCGCGGCCCCGTAGAGTCTGGCTGTGTAGGCAGCCAGGAAGACCGTGGCAAGCGCGGTCGCTGCGACCCCCCACCTGTCGTCGTTCCTGCTTACGACGAGCTGGAAGACCGCAAGGCTGCCTACGACCAGGAGGCCGGCTATGAGCCATCCGGGGAGCATCACCTGCAAGCGTGACTGACGGGATCTGTTAAGCATGGTCACCTGCGGCTGGATGTTGATTCGTCGGTGCGTTTAGACTTCAAGGATCCGCAAGTCTCTGCTGCGTTCCTCGAAGGGCCCCTGTAGCGCGTGGCCTGCCATTGATTCAAGGGCTGTGTTTGCCCGCTCGCATGAAGCCTTTGCGTCTTCAATAAGGGCGCGGTCTTTGTCTCCCAGTGGAAGGGCGTTTCCGCTGCGCTCGAGGCTCTCTCGGTCGGCGCGAAGCCGCGCTAGACGCCGCCAACTCCTAGTAACGTCACTCCACAGCTCCCATTCCACGACTTCGGCCAAGAGGCGACGATCGTCGTTCGACAACTCTGTCTGTGGCTGGTGGTTCAGCGCCCACCACTCTCCAGAGTTGAGCGCCTCTTGCAGCGTGCCCAGCGCTTGCCAGAACTCATCCCAGGCGAGACGAGCGATGCCCATCGCCATCCGTGCACGGTCGTCCTTAGCAACCTTGCGTCTCTGCCTCTCGATCAAGTGTTGTCCCAAGATCGTGATAGCACCGCCGATCAAGACGCCTACCAGTGCGCTGAAACCTGTGGTCGCACTCGCTGACGTCGCCAGATAGACATGCAACATGCAACAACCCTAGCTGTCGCCTTCCGCCCTGACAACGAAGCGCCAAGGCCGTCGTGCTCGAACTACTGGACAAATCGGTCTCGACACGGTGATGCAGGCGGGCTGGATGAGCCGTTGCGTCAAGATCCCAGCACCCGACAGGCCAAGAGCGGATGTCCTGGGCGCCACTCTGGTTGCTGGCGGTGGCTACGCCGCGTCCTCGCCGTTCGCACGACGGAGCGTCCGCTCGCCCGCCCACTGCACGGCCTCGACAGGCCGCCACCCGCGATCCCCACCACGTAGCGTCCACGTCCCGCTACGAACCGCCGAAGTACCACGCGCAGTCGCCACCACCGTCCGCGGGTCGCCGTCGTCATCGCCACCGACCGTCGGGTTGCCGCCCGTAGTGCCACCACCGCCCGCAATGCCATTGCCGTTTGCCGTTGTCATTGCCACCAGCCACCCCCCCAACTACCACCATGTTCGTCTGACCAGTCCTTATGTAGTTGTTGTTCTCTCACCACCATCTGCTGCTGCCCGCTCACTTACACCATCACTCTGCACCTGGCCCTTGACCTAAAACATCTATTGATGTTTGTTGGTCGAGGAAGGGAGTCCCCGGGTCGGAGTGCTAGCGGAGAGGCGGGGACTCCCTTCCTCGGGCCAGGTGCAGAGCCAAACCACGCCCGTGAGCGGGCAGCAGCCTGTTCGCCTGGGGTCTTCGGCTCATAGACGCACGGGCAGACGAATACCCCAGCCGAATACTGGACATGGCCTTTCCGTTGGCGGTCAGGGCCGGGCTGGGGCAGCTCGCGAATGTAGATGGAGTGGACGGGATGGCTCGTAGCGGCTAGCAGGCGTAGCGCGGCACCGGCGCAGAGGGGTGCTTTTCGTGCCGAGTAGGTCCGCGCCGAACCTGGACGTGTGCACTCGCGTGTGGGCGGATGCGAGAGCCTCGGACGGTCTCGGGCGTGTAGTTTCTGCTCATGTTTCGCCGTGCTCCATCGACGATGACGCTTGCGGCTCTGTCGTTTGGCTTACTGCTAGCAGGTGGCCTTACGTTGTGGCTCCAAGACGCTGGCACGAAGCCCCCCACGAATGACAGCGAGCTTGGAGCCGCGCTTCTTGGTGGGGCGATCGTCGCGCTCGTCGTCTTTCTTACTGGGCAGGCGAGCCAGCTAGAGGGGGCTCGAGAGTCGTTATCGCTATCGCTAGTTGCCCGGTTCACAACGCCTGCGTTCACAGAGCGCGTCGCCGTGACCGTGGCATTCTTGAGGACGGACACGCTTAGCCTGTCGGAGCTGCGGCTCCCAGAGCAACAGCGAGTGCTCAGTACGCTGAACGCCTTTGAGTGGATAGGGGCCGCATACGTCGCAAAGGAAGCCAATCGGGCGATCCTGTACCGCCACTTTTCGGATGTCGCTGTAGTTCTGTGGGAGGATGCCACGGGGCTCGTACGTGCGATCCGCGAGTCTGAGGCCAATCCCCGCCTCTTTCAGGAATGGGAGCACATGGTGGTCGACTTTCGTCAGAAAAGTGCTCGTCGACCTGTTGAGACGTACAGGCCGTAGCCGACGCGCCAACCCCAAGGGAGCAGTGCGCTGCTGTCGTAATCCGTGCCGCAAGCGAGTCTCCGCCGCAGTAACTCCGCCAGAGTGTCATTGCCCTGCATTGTCTGGGCGTAACAAGCGCAGAAGTCCAGCCTACGTAGAGGTCTTCTTTCTCGAACTGGCATAGGATCAGACTTGCGCTTCGCCCGCTTTGCTAGTGCCTGTCAAGCTTCAACCCAGACGCCTGGTCCGGACGAGATCCGAGTGGGCCGTCCACGCCGGTCAGGCAATGCCGAGGGTTTTCGGCTCATAGATGCATAGGCAGACGAACACTCACGAGCATTCCGGCGCTTCCGGCGACGTATTCCCATTAGAGGGGCAGCGTGTTCGCCTGGGTCTTCGGATGAGGTGCCAGCGTCAACGCCTTCTGCCTTGCGCGAAGCTCATCACGGCGGGGGCGACCGCGCCGAAGTCGTCGTCGGTCAGGCTGGTCTGCTCGCCGGTTGGTAGGCGTCTGATTTGTGCCGGCGCTCCGTCCTCGTTGTTCAAGGGCTGGATGTTCTCTGCCACCAGGTTGATTGCGCCGCCGTCGCTTTTGCGGCGTTGTAGTTCTCCTTCGACGAGCACGAGCGCGCGGCCGCGCACCAGCGGCCGCTCTTGCTCGTACAGCGCAGGGAAGACCACGGTGTTGACCAACCCGGTCTCGTCCTCGAGCAACAAAAATGTGATCCCCTTCGCTGTCTCCGGTCGTTGGCGTGCGGCGATGAGCCCGCCGACCTTGACGTGCCTGCCGTGCGCGACCTGGCTCAATCCGGCGATCGAGGTGGCGCCGGCGCGCGTGAGTTGCTCGCGCAGCAGTCCGATTGGGTGGGGGTCGATCGACACGGCGGTTGTTTCGTAGTTGGCCAGCATTGCCTCCCAGGCGCTCAGCGCGGGGAGCTCTGGCGCCTCGCCGAGGGGGAGCTCCAGCGCGAGCTGGTCGCCGCCCTTGCCGCGCCTGGCTGGGCGTGCGATTCCGAGCTGCCACAGCGCCTTGCGGCGGGCTTCCTCGTCCGGGCCGATCAGGCTGTCGCACGCGCCGGACCAGGCGAGCCGCGCGAGCGCGGGCTGGCTGACGGCGCCGCGTGCGGCGAGGTCCTCGAGCGAGCGGTAGGGCCCATCGGCTTGCCGCGATTCGATCAGCCGCCCGATGTCGTCTTCGCGGAGTCCTTTGATGTGCCAGAGCCCCAATTGGATGGTTTGGTCGTCGGTCAGCGTGCACTCCTCCTCGCTGTGCACGACGTCGGGTGCCAGCGTCGTGATTCCCCGGTGGCGGGCGCCGTGAATCAACGTGTCGGGGGCGTAGAAGCCGAGTGGTTGTTCGTTCAGAAGCGAGACCAGGTACTCGGGTTTGTAGTAGGTGTCCAGCCATGCGGAGTGCCAGCCGAGTAGCGCAAACGAGTTCGAGTGGGCCTCGGGGAAGCCGTAGCCTTGACCGAAGCCGAGCACTTTCATCCAGATCCGGTCGATCACGGGTTGGCTGATCCCGGGGTGTGTGCGGCACGCGCCTTGCATGAACTGCTCATAGAGGGCGGCCATCGCCTCCGCTGAGCGCTTGCGGCTCATCGCGCGGCGCATCGCCTCGGCCTGCCCCGGACTGAATCCCGCGACGGCCCGGCAGATTTCGAGCACCTGGTCCTGGAACACCAGCACCCCCAATGTCCGGCCCAGCGGCCCCTCCAGCGACGGGTGCAGATATGTCGGCTGGAAGGCGGGGTTGCGCAGCTGCTCCTGGCGGGCGTCGACGTAGCCGCGTGTCTCGCCGGAGCCGGTAGTCCCGGGCCGGATGATCGCCTGCTGGATCACCAATTCGGCGAACCTGCGGGGTTTGGTCATTTGCGAATAGGCCTGCTGCGCGCGACTGCTCATCCCGAAGAAGTCGAGCTCCTCTCCCTTGCCGATCAGCTCATAGACGCGGGGGTCATCGAGCGGGATCCGCGACACGTCGATCCGTATGCCGCGGCGCTTGTGCACGAGCTCGACGCATCGTTCGACCGCGCCGATCGTGGGCAGGCTCAGGCAGTCGATCTTCAAAAAGCCACCGTACGCGGCGCTGTCCTTGTCCCACGTGATCATCTGCCGCCCCGGTGTTCGCGACGGCACGATCGGGCAGCAATCGCTCAGCGGGCCGGTGGAGATCACCATCCCGCCGGGGTGCTGAGCGAGGTGCCTGGGCAGTCCGTGCGCGGCGTCGGCGATCTCCACGAGCCGCCGCCAGCGCTTGTTCTGCAGGTGCTCGGCGCCGAGCACCGTGGCGATGTCCCGCCCGATCGTTGCCTCGGCGCCCCAGCCGTCTGAGGCTTTCGCGACACGGTCCAGGTCCGCCGCGGGCAGGCCGAGCACCTTGCCGAGCTCGCGGATCGCGCCGCGGGCACGAAACGTGGGGAAGCTCGCGACCAGCGCGACGCGATCCTTGCCGAAGTGCTCGATCAGGCGGGGGAGCAGCGGGTCGCGGATATCGCGCGGGAAGTCGATGTCGATATCCGGCGGCGAGGTCACCTCGGCGTGGAGGAACCGCCCGATCTGAAGCTCGTTCTCGATCGGGTCGATGTGCGACAGCCCCGTCAGATAACAAACGATCGAAGACACCGACGACCCGCGGCCGCGTCCGGGCTCCAACAAGGCCCTGACGGTGTCCGGCCCGCGCACCTCGATCGCGACCGCCCGCGCCACGCCCAGAACCTCGTAATGCAAATTGAAAAATCCGCTGAAGCCGAGCCTGTCGATTAGCGCCAGCTCCTCCTCCAAACGCCTCGCCGCCTCCTGCCGGCGGGGGTAGTCCGTGGGGTAGCGGCGCTCGAACTCGGCCTGGCAGATCTCCGCCAGCCGGCGGCTCGCGTTCTCGTCTTCGGAGCCGGGGTAGCGGTAACCCAAATCCGAGGTCAAATCGAATTCCAACGCCTCCGCGAGCCGCACGCTCTCCGCCGCCGCGCCGGGGAAGTCCTCGAAGCGGGCGGCCATCCCGGCCGGTGTCGCGAGGATGTGGGTGTGGTTCGGGCGGCGCCGGGACTCGGTCGCGTCCAAGGTTTCGCCGAGCCGTAGCGCGACGAACGCGTCCTGCAGCCGCGCCCCGCTCTGGGTGTGCGCGTGTACGCCACCCGTCGCGATCGTCGGCACCCCGAGCGTGCGTGCGAGGCGCTCGCGGGCGCGGTTGTGCCGGCGGTCCTCACGCGCGTAGGGGCGCTGCAACTGGACCCTGAGCGACTCGGTGCCGAACGCGTCGAGGAGTGCTCGCGCGGTCGGCTCGTCCTCGACGCCATGTGCGTGACAGCCGGTCAGGCAGACCAGGCCGTCGGCGTGCTCCCGCACCGCATCCAGCGAAACCGATGGCTGGCCCGCATGGCGGTCGGCCGAGTCACGCGTGTGCGCGTGCGCGCGCGTGAGCAGCCGGCACAGGTTCCTCCAGCCGCGCCCATCGCGGACGAGCAACGTCAAGTGCCGGTACCTGTCTCTCTCACCCGCGCCGGTCTTGGGCTCGACGGTGATCTCCGCGCCGAAGATCGCGCGCACCGGGTGCTCGCCGCTGCTGGAGTCCCGGGCGGCCATCGCGAGCTCCATCGCTCCCGCGAGCGAATCGTGATCGGTCAGCGCGAGCGTTGTGTGCCCGAGCTCTCCCGCCCGCGCGATCAGCTCCTGCGGCAGGCTCGTCCCGTCAAGCAGCGAAAAAGCGCTGTGAGCTTCCAACTCGACATACGGCGGGGTCCCGGGCATCTGCTCACGCCCTCTGCTCGAACCACCCGCCGGTGATCAGGTCGCGGAACACGACGATGTCGCGCTCAGCGACCGTGGTCACTTCGTAGTAGCGGCGGTGCAGCTCGTCCTTCAGCCACCACCCGTCACCACTCAGCCAGTCGTTGTCCACCGTCTTGACGGGCTCGCCGGCGACGACGGTTGGCCTGCCGTGCGCGGACGCCTGCACCCGCACCGGTTGCGGCGCGTTTAACGGTCCCGGCGCGGAGACGTGCCGTTTGAGGTGTCGTTTCATCCCGGCCACGGTGTGAACAGCGTCCTGCGCTCGGGCATCCGCGAGTCGGGGTCCACGACCAGCACCCGCAGCAGCGCGTACGGGCCGGCGAGCGCCTGCACCTGCGCGACCGCCTTACGCCTGCGCTCGTCGCGGGCGCTGCGCTCCCCATCCAGCAACGTCGTCTGCTCAGCCGTCGGGGGCCCGAACTGCTCGACCTCCAACCCCAGCGCGACCGCGGGCGCCGGCAGCAGGCCAAGCGGCGTGCTCAGCGCCAACAGGATTCGCTTCGGGTCCGTCATCGCTTCGCGCATCACCACGTGCTCCAGCCAGGTGCCGCGTTCCACCAGCGTCGCGGAGAGAATCAGCGCGCGGATCGTGCGGCCTCGGCGCTCGGGGCGGGCGAGCAGCCGGTCGACGAGCACGCCGAGTGTCCGCTGCAGCAGCAGCCCGGAGTTCGCCTCGGCGAGGCGCATCGACTCCGCCAGGTGGTCCTCCACGCGCCGGGTTTGTAGCGGTGTGTCGTACCCGAGCGCGAGGCGCCGCGCGAGCGTGCCGGCCTCGCCGAAGCGGTCGCTGATCGCCGCGGCGCCGAGCTTCACGACATCGCCGAGCGTCTGCACACCGAAACGCTCAAGCGGCGCGACCAACTGCTCTGTCTCGGGGCGGTAGCGCAGGGTCGATACCGGCCGCGCGGCGAGGTACCGGCGAGCTTCTCGCTCGCCGATCACCTTGGCGCGACGGGAGCGCGCTTGAAGCGCAGCGGCCAGCGAAGCGAACCGCGTCGGCGCCACACCGATCCGCGGGCGCCGGCGCAGCGCCTCCCCGGCGGCGGCGATCACCCCATCCCGACCGCCATGGATCCCTTGCAACCCATCCGCGACGAAGTAGGCGAGGCCGGGCCGGCCGCTGAGCTCCAACTCCGCGCCGATCCTTTCCAAGGCACGGGCGGCCTGGTCCCACCCCCGCGCGACCTTGATCGGGTCGCCGGGTATCAGCTCCAGCTGCGGGCAGCGCGCGAGCGCGTCACTCAGCGCCATCCCCGCCTGCACGCCCTGCGCCTGCGCGCTCGGAGAGACCTCGCCGATCGCCATTGCCCCGCCACCGCTCGGCGCGATCGCCAGCGCCCGCCCCAACAAGTCCTGGGAGCCGCCGGCGGCGACACGCAACTCGAAGCGGGGGACATACACGCAGACGACCATCGGCCGGCCACGCTCCCTGCGGCTGCGCACGCCCCTGCTCATCGCCCACGCTTCCGCCGATCACCCCGCACCCGGGCTCGCTGGACGAACTCCGCCGACCCCTCCAACTTGTGCTTCGGATCTTGCTCTTCGATGAGCTCCAGAACCCCTTGTTCGTACTCCGAAGACATGCTGATCTGCTCTTTGTAAGCGAGGATCCAGCCCAGATCGCCGGCCTGCCGCGCGGCCTCCGCGCGGGCGAAAGCGATGTGAGGTGAGCTCGGATCGTGTACGAACATGTGTTCGTAGCCAATGGTTGCACCGCCGTCAAGTCCGATCCCGGCCGTCGCCTACGAGCCCAGTCGTCAAGCGAAAATCCGCTGAATGTTGTCTTGCGGCGTCTCGTCGTCGAGTAGGCGCCAGAGGGTCTGCCTGCGTGGAGCTTCAAGTCGCGGCCGCACCGATCGCCATAGTTTGAGCTTGTGCGCTACGACCCCACCTACGAAGCGACCGTGGCGACCGTGATCCCTTTCGTCTTCATCGCGATCGTCGTGGAGCTCGGGCTCGCCAAGAGATCGGCCACCCCGTTGGCCGCAGGCATCCTCCTATCCATCGTGATCGTGCTTCTCGCGTCGGAGCTGCTGTGCCTGAACGCGCTGTCCCTTCATCGAGAACTCACTACGGACGAGAGCCCTCTGGTGGCGGGAGCGGTGCTGTTCTCCGGCACCGTCGTGCTGTACCGGGTCAGCGAGCCGCTCATCAAGACGACGGTCACGCACCCCGTCGGAAGATGGATGGTCCGGCTGTTGGCGGGCTTTTTCATTCTGCTCGTGGTTCTGCATGGGGCGCGGGTCGTCAGCGGCGACACGGCAGTCGTCGCGTTCGCTTCATGGACGTTGATCCTCGGCGTGATCCTGCCCGGCATGGTCGGCGGGATCGCGCGCATTTCTTTTGGGAGCGGGCAAACAGATGACTCCCCGCCCAACGGCAGAAGCTAACGTCGGGCCTTTGCTTGGCGCAGAAGGCGCGAGGCGCTGAGAAATGTGTGGTCGTTATACGAATACTGCGGGTCCCGAAGAGATCGGCAAGCAGATCGGCAAGCCGCTCGGTGTGCGGATCACCGAGGAGGCGGGCAGGCCCGCCTTCAATATCGCGCCGACTGAGGATGTCCTGGCGATCGTCGCGCCGGAGGGGGTGGCGGAGGCGCGGACGGTCCGGTGGGGTCTGGTGCCACCGTGGGCTGAGAAGATCGACGCTCCGCCACGGCACAACGCGAGAACGGAGACTCTTCTGGGGGGCACGTACTACGGGGTCGCTGCTGACCCGCCACACCGGGCTCTGATTGTGGCGACGGAGTTCTAGGAGTGGGTCAAAGCGGAGCAGAAGCGGAAGGTCAAGCCCGCCCCATTCGGCTTTACCGTCGATGGGGGCAGGGTGTTCTGCTTTGCCGGCTTGTGCGCGATTAATCAGACGGGGTGCAGGACGCGCTGATCGTGAGCGTCACGATTCTGACCTGCCCGCCGAACGAGCTCGTAAGCCCTATCCACAATCGCATGCCGGCGATTCTCGCGGACCCCGATGAGTGGCTCACGTGGATGAACCCGGGCGTGGCTGCGAAGGACGCGCTATCGATGTGCAAGCCGCTCGGCGCCGAGCGGATGACTGCGCGGCCCGTGACGACGGCCTTCAACGATGCGCGCAACAAAAGTCCCGAGCTGTTCCAGCTGGCGACGAACGAGACGGAGTAGCAGCGGCTTTCGTTGAGCTAACGAGTGAGCGCTACGGCGGAAAGCGAGCGCTTAGAGTGCTTTGGCGAAGCGGCGCAGAATGGCGGGAGCTGGGAAAAGCCCGGTCTGGACCGTTTGCTGGCCGGCCGTCTGCTGGACACGCTCCTGCTCAGCGATCTTCTCGTCAGCCCGCCGCTGCTTCTTCGTCTGCTCGATCGCGCCGTTTTGTGAAGACTGTGTGGACATTCGCACGCCTAACTATAGATGATCAGCTGACGAAAACGGCCAAAACGAGGCCAAGAATCAGCGCGAGGAAGAGGAACAAGACCGAGGCGGCGATGATCGTCGAACTCACCCTGGATGTGAGGTCCGTTGGCGTCGATCGCAGCCTTGAGCTCTTCAGCCACAAACCGGTTTACATCGTCCTCGGATGCGGTCTCGGTGGTCTTCCCGAGCACCGCGGCGATGGTGGGTCCAAGGCGGTCGCCACTGGTTACAAGGGCGAGGAAGCAGCAAGAACTGGACGCCGCCAGCGCTGCGAGCGGAAGCCACCAGAGATGCCCCAGCGTGCTTTTCGCGGCGACCGTGATGGTCGCAAACGCGACATCGACGCCGAGGATCCCCAGAGCGGACGTGTCAAGGCCACCCAAGACGCCAAACTGAATCTGCAGCTGCGTTTCAGCCAATGATCGAGCCGGCTCGTACTTACCTGCCATCGCGGGGGGATCGTATCTACACGCCGTCATCTGGACCGGGTCCGTGTCGTGCGAACAGGGCCGGGAGGTTGTAGTCGATCGGGCGTGGGACGCAGGCGCCGCCCGCGGCGGGGTCGCGGAGGTCTGGGGGGAGGCTGGGGGTGCGTTGCATCGTCCAGTCGCTCCTTCATGATGCGCTCGCGGCTGGTGAAGACGGTGCGCTGCCTCGCGGGGTGCGCGCCCTCGCGGGCGCGTGACCTGCTTGAGGGCCGTGCCACGCCGTGAACGTCTGATCGGCGGTCTGGATCAGGCGCGCGAGAGGCTGCTCGCGGGCCGTGAGGAACAGCACCGACGGTGGCGTGGCGTGCGTGGCGAAATGGGTGTGGCGCCAGCCGTCGAGCAGGAAGTGGTCGTAGCGGCGCAGCCGGTCGAGCTGCTTGTGCGGTCGATCGGTGCGGTCGTACTCGATCAGCACCGCGAAGCGCTCCTCGCCGACACGGCCTGATGAGCGTCGCGTCGGGCTCGAGGTAGCCCGGCCGGCTGCGCCCGGGATGCAAGCGCGTGCCCTCCGGCAGGCTCGCCGTCGCCGGGCGCTCTGGTTGCTCCGAGGTGTCGGGCTCGATGCGGCCGCTTCTAGTGGCCATGCCATTTGAACGGCATGCGATCGAGCAGGCCGCCCGGACCCGGCGTAGCCGCGGCGGTGGCGATCAGGAGGACGATCGCGGCGAGTTGCAGATCGTGCTCGGTGTAGCTGATGCTCGTGATCTCCGCCGGGGTGTAGTGACGCCCGTCGGCGGCTACCTCGTGTGCCACGAGCGCCTGCCAGCCGGCCTGGGTGAGGCGGTAGTTCCACTCGCTGGTTCCGCGCGCGACGAGCGGGCGGAAACGGTCGAGGTAGCCGGCGTCGTGCAGCCGCTTCAACCGCTCCTGGGCGGCGCGCTCGGCGCTGCCCCAGCCGAGTAGCGTCAGCTGGCTGGCGGACAGGTAGTTGGTGTCGTGCAGCAGCGCCATCAGCCGCAGATCGCGCATCGTCAGGCCGACGGGCGCCGGCGAACTTGGACGGCGGCCCCACTGGATCGTGCCCGCGCTGAGACCGACCCCCGCGCGCAGCATCCGCTCGTCGACCGGGAGCGCGGCGGTCATGCGGCCTCCGGAAGGTCGCTCTGATCCGGTCGCGCCTGGGCTGGTGCGGAGGTCGGCCTGAGGAGGTTGCGTAGGCTCGCCGGTACGAAGGCCGGGCTGCTCGGGTCGCCTCGGTTCGTCGGCGAGCTCGATCTGCAAGCGCGAACTCCTTGCCATCGTCGTCCTGGACGGTCGGGCGCCAGGTGCGAGGCTCGTCTTGCCCTGTCTCCCATGCGAGCACCTGGATCGTGTAGCTACCCTCGGGTAGCCAGCCGGGCTCACCCGGCGTGTCCGGCAACACGCGGCGAAGCGTCTGTGCGACGGGTCAGTCGGCAGGGCTATGTGCGCGATCGAGTCGCCGTCACGGGATTTCAGGAGCGCGGCGACACGCTGCACCTGCTCGATCGGTGGACCGACCCGGCCAGGCGGCCAGGTCGATATGGATCGTGCGGAACCTCGCGATCACGGGCGTATGAACCGACCACACCAATGGCGGCTGGATGTAGCGGCCGTGATCGTGGGGGTGATCGCCACGCCGTTGTTGCTCGCTTCGTGGTGCTCGCGTGCCTGCAGCGCCTCGGGGGTGTCGACGAGCTCCTCCATCGGCTGCGTGTTCGCGGTGGACGCGGGCTGGGGCACGCCGTCCGCGAGCCACAGGTTCACGGCGCGGTAGTTCGGCTCGCTTGCACGATGTCCATCGGGTCGATCCGGATCCGGCGCTGGTCCTCGATGTCGCGCTGTGATGTTGTCGCTGAAGACTTCCATCGCCAGCGCGGCGGCGGCGCGGGCGTCCTCGAAGTCGCGCTGGCGAAAGATGCGAGATGTTCTGCAAGCAGGCTCTTGACGCCGCTGCTTGACGCGTTCGTCCTCGATCTGGCCGGTGTACTGGAAGGCGGCGGTGACCTCGATGCCACCCGAGCGGCCCTCGGAGAGCAGCGTCGCGAAGGACGCGGATGAAGAAGTTGTGCGCCTCGTCGATCACCAACGCCGCCTGCACGCGATCCTCGACGGCGGTGCGCTGGATCTGGTGAAGCGCGCGCTGCACGCAGCACGATCAGCATCGAGCAGAAGAGGTTCGCGTTGTCCTCACCGATCGCGCCCTTGCTGCCGTTGACGATCAGGATCTCGCGTCGTTGCGAATGATGCTCTCGAGGTCGAGCTGGATCGGGTGCGTCATCAGCAGGTTCAGGCTCGGGCTGGTCAGGAACCGTGCGATCTTGTTCGCGGGCGCCGCGACGGCCTCCGCGAAGAAGCGGGGGTTGGCTTGACCATCGATGGGAAGGTGTGCTCCCAGTACTCACGAACGAAGTCGACCTCGTGGTAGCCGCGCAGCTCGCGCGTAACCCATTCGCGGTAGCCGGCGTCGTAGGGGTCGAGCAGCGCCGCAGACGTGATGCAACGTCGGGACCGGCTCGACGATGCTCACGGCCTGGATCGCGGAGCGCAGGAACATGTCCGAGCGCGGGCCGACCGAGCTCTCGCCCGCCAGCTCGCGAATGACCGCGATCAAGATGTCCGCGCGGATCTCCGGCGACAGCTGCCCGGCGGTGAGGATGTTGAGCCCATATCGCGGCGCGCCGAGGTCGAGGTAGTGAACGGTGCGCCGAGCGGGGATCAGGCTCAGGCAGAGGCGTGCGAAGTCCTCCTTCGGGTCGATCGACGATCAGCGCGCGCTCGTCGTCCTCGCGCGACGGCCTTGACGTGCGGTGCAAGCGCCGCGGTCTTGCCAGTGCCCGGCGCGCCGAGCAGCATCCAACCCTTGCGCCGATCGACGCGGATGGATCCCGACCGGCCCGTGCTCGTCGCGCATCAGAGCGTGCGCCGGGTCACGGCTGATCGCGCTCGCCGCGCGTATCTCCCGCGCGGCGATGCGGCGCAGCGGAACGCCCTTCAATCGCAACGTCGGCAGATGCCACAGCGAGGCGACCTCCGCGCTCGAGAGCAGCGCCGCTCCACAACGCGGGGAAGAGCGGCGGCAGGCCGCGAGCCGAGCGCCACGCATACAACCGGCGCCGCACACGCATGACCCTGACGCGCAGATAGTTCTCCGCCGCGGGTCTCCTGCATGACCCCCGCGATATGCCGGCGCCGCGGCTCTGTGCCCGGCGGGGACGAGGATGCGGTAGTCAAACCACCACCACGCGCGACCGACGCCCTCCACGGCGCCCTTGAGGTGCTTCTGCGCGACGACGCTCTGCACACCCGGCTCCTGCGGGCCGAGAGGCCGCCGCTCAGCATGAAGCTGCCGCTCGCGGCCACGCAGCGCGTGCCCGGTGTAGCGCTCGAGCAGCGACGGGCGCCGGCGTGAGCACCAGCTCGACGACGCAGCGAGCGCCGGAGTGGCGTGCATGACGGACACGAGGCTCTCGACCGGCGAGTGCTCGTAGTCCTTCGTCGTCGCCAGCGCCCACACCCAGCGCCTGCGCCTTCTTCAGACGCAGCACCTCCACCCCGAACGGCGCCGGTACGGGCTCGACCGACTGCAGTCAGGGCGTCGAGTGTTTGCGCACGGAGACGGGATCCGCCGCGAGCCCGAGCGGGTCGGCTCTCATTCGCGTCGAGTCGGGATGAGCTTGACGTCCGGGTAGGTCGCACGCAGGCGCGCCGCGATCGGCGGCATGAAAGCCCGCTGCGCGCGCAGACGAGAAAGCGCACGGTCCTCGCGTCGGCGTCGCTGACGATCTTCAAGACCAGCGTCTCGGGGCCGGCGAGCACACGGCCGATGAAGATGCCGGCCGCAGCGCGCCCGCGATCCCGTCGAAGACCTTGCTGACCTCATATGGCGAGGCGTGATCGTCACGACCCAAACGCAGCTCAGCGCACCAGCATTCGGCCTGTCTCGGCGCGCCGGCGGCGGGCGCGCAATCGCATCACCGCGACCGGGACGGCCAGCACCAGTAGCGAAAGGGCGGTGTATGCCGCGAGGTGGAGTCCGAGGAACACCGCATCTGTGAGCCATGTGAGGCCCGATCCGAGCGTTGATGTGCCCTGCCGGGTTGCCGCGTGGGCGCTCGTGACCGCCGCTTGCGCGTTCGTGCCTGCCGCGTCGGCGCCCGTGATCACCTCACGAGGGATCGCGCTCGGTAGTACGGATCTGAGGAGCAGCAGCAGGCCGGCGAAGCTGACCGCGATCAGCGCGAGCGGGCCGAGGAAGCGTCGCGCGAGGTAGGACATCGACGCTCAGCTCTGGGGCACCGCGTATGTCTCGAGCAGGGCCGCCACGCACAGCAGGATCGCCGTGGCGATAGCGAGCAGCGTCAGCTCGAGCGGGTCCCGGCGGCCACTGCGCGCGCGGCGCCAGGCGGCGAGGGCGAGCGCGAGGCCGGCCCACTCCAAGGGCCATTGAGGGAGGAAGTGCAGCAGCCCCAGCCCATAGGAGCCGAGGCGAGTCCCGCCGAGCGCCACGTTGACCGTAAGGGCTGCACCTACGACAACATCGCCGACGATCACGAGACCAACGCCGTCCACGGATCTTCAGGACGGCAAATAGGAGCGGGATGCTCGCCTCGCGGACGTTGTTCGCCGCGATCAGCGCCGCCATGCTGGCGGTGCCCGCTCGTGCGGGGAGGAGGCGGTAGCCAAAAACCTCCCGGAGATGCCCCGCGAACGGCATCGCGAGGAGCGCGAACAGGATCGTGCCCGCCCAGAGGATCGCGTAGCTCGAGAGGATGCAGCGGGCCAGCCCCGGCTCAAAAAGATGGGATCGAGCGCGCGCCGACGGGACAGGATTCAGCTGCCGCGTGCTGGTTGCCGTTCGCCGAGCCGCGATCCGCTCGGAGCGTCCGGAGCGGGTGCTGATAGGCCGGCGAGGTTGCGTGGTGCGTGCCGGGCGTGTGTTCATAGGCCCGCTAGGTGGCGTGGGGTGAAGCCGGCGGTGTCTTGTGGCGCCCAGCCGGGTCCGCCGTAGGGGATTGAGTTGCTGGTGCCCCAGTCGTCGCCGTCCAAGGTGACGAAGACGTGGTCGGGGTTCGCCCAGATCGTCAAGTAGCGGCCGGGTCCGGGGTCGCCGAACGACATGAATTCGGTGGAGTCCAGAGTCGGCGTATTCACCCCGGACAGCTGCAGCAGCATCGAGACCGAGCTCGAGCAGTCGAGCCCGTCGTAGGCCGAGCCGGAGATGTGTTCGTTTGCTTCGTTGTGGCAGTAGGTCCCGTGGCCGGGACGCGCCGGAGTTACGTGGCCGCCGCCGTAGCAGTAGGGAATGTGCGCGGCGGCGATCTCGTTCGCGACCGTCACGAGCCGTGTCAGCAGCGGTCCTGACGGCGGTGCGATCAGCGTGGCCGGTGCCGGTCACGTTGGCGGCTTGTAGCTGCTGGGCGAGGGTGAAGGCTTCGCGCGCTGGTGCGATCGACGCGGGCGGCGTGCCCTTGTAGGAGATCAGCGCGTTCAGCGTGCGCTGATCGAGTGCGTCGTCAGCGCCGAGCTGGTGCAGATAGTCGGCCGCGGCGGCGATCGAGTCGAAGTCGTCGGTGATGCATCCGTGCGGCGCGCACATATGCGGGTAGCGCGCGGGCCGCTGCGCGGCGATCGGCCGATAGGCGTTGGCGTAGCCCGCCCAGGTGGAGGGCAGGAACTGCATCGGACCGAGCGCACCCGCTGAGTTTGGGTGGAACGCGGCCGGGTCGGTGCTGTAGTCGCTCTCGGTCTTGTGCAGCGCGGCGAGGACGTACGGGTCGACGTGGTACTCGGTGCCGGCGGCCTCATACATCGGCGCATACACCGCCGGGATCCCATCGGCGGTCCCGACCGTGCCCGGCGCCTGAGGAGCTCGACAGCGCGATGACAACCGCGAGCAGGACGACGATCGGCAGCGCGATCAGTAGCGCGGCGAGCGCGGCTGCGCGCGGCGGCCCAGCGCCGTGCCCGCGGGTCGGTCAGGATGATCCGGCCGGCTACGGTCGCGGCGTCCATTACGCCGCCCGCTCGGCGAGTTGGCTGTGCCAGTCGGGGTCGGCGAGCAGGCGCAACGCGCGCCACGGGTCGTTCGCGGCGTCCCTGAGCGCCTGACGGCGGAGCGGCTCGTCACGCTCGGGCTCGTGCGTGCATATCCAATACTCGAGGTCCGAGTAGCGCGAGGTGATCGTGCCGCGCCCGCGAGGACCGTTGTCCAAATATGCCGTCGAGTATTCGCGCTTGACCGTCTTGAGCTGACCGATCGCCTGGACCTCCTCAGCGGTCAGTCCCATCTCCTCTCTGAGAAACTCGATCTGGCGAGGCGACTGGTGGAAGTTGAGCTTGCGGGCGGAGTTGTCGATGAACGCCCGGCCCCAAGGCGTGTTGAAATCTGAGAGCTGCTGGCTGACACCGATCAGCCCCAGGTTGTCGTGCCGGGAGCGTCTCGGCAGCTCGTTGACCCAGCGTGCGGTCGCCTCGTGTTCGAGCAGCTTCCAGACCTCCTCGAGGGTCAAGATGAATCTGGGCGATCGGCGTGGTGGACGAACGCCGTCATGTGGGCGCGCGTCCGCGCTCAGGTGTCGCTGGTGACGCCGCGCGCGACACGCTCTGCGATGTGCTCGACGATCTCGAACATCGCCGCCCCGGCGAAGTGAGCGGGAATCCGACGGGTGTCAAACACGACGAGCGGCGCATCCACTGGGACGGTCGTCTGCCTGTCGGCGAGGTAGGCGTAGGGGCCGTCGCCGACGAAGTTGTGCAGTCGCGCCGCGAGATCCCTGAGCGCGTCGGCCATCTGCCCGGCACCAACCTCTGCTTCGGATAGTGCCCTTGCGGTCAGGGTTTCCTGCAACAGCAGCTCGCGGGGCCGCTCGCCGGTCACCACACATCGTTCGTAGACCTGGCGGATCGCGCGGCCGAGCAGGTTCTCCTCGAGCGCAGTCAGCCCGTACTCCTCGCGGCGGCCCGGTCCCGATCAGCGTCGCGTGCAGGCGCGATCAGATAGTCGATCTTTTCGGCATCGACAGACGCGGGTCGGGGGTATCCCACGGGCAGATCGCGTCGGCACCCGTACCGAGACTCACGTTCGCCGCGCCCGGGATCAGCGACGCGAGGAACTCATAGTGCCCGCCACGCTCGATCACGGCGCCGTGATCGCCACGCGCCAGCGCGCGAGAGTAGATGTTGTTGACCATCATCGTCTTGCCGAAACCGCTCTCCCCGGTGACGACGAGCATGTGGTTACTGTGCGCCGGGTCGAACAAATCGATGCGCTCCAGCGTGCGGCCGACCGAGGAGTAGCCGAGCGGGATTCCCGATGGGGACCCGCAGCGAGCACCCACCAGCGGAGTGGTGTCCCCCACGTTCACCGAGACGTACTTCCGGGTTCGTCTCGGCCGTGTCCATTCCGGTCGGCAGGGTGGAGGACCGGACCTCGCGCTGGGCGGCGACGCCGGGGTGCAGGTGTGCCTCGTTCGCGGCTGAGAGGTCGCGGCCGATCGCGTCTTGTATGTCCGTCACCGCCTCCGCGTCGCCCGCGGGTTCGCGGACAGAGAAATAACAACCGACCCGGTAGATGCCCGCTCCGGTCAGGCGAGCTCGGCGTTGAGCTCCGCGGCCTCCACCTCCTGGGCCTGCTGCTCGGGGTCGAGCGGGCGGCCCTTCATTTCGGTACCGCGGTTGTTGCCGTGAATCCGCCGGTAGCGGCGTTTGTGAAACAAGCGCTCGCGCGTGCGATCGGTCGCGTGAGATGTGACGGACACGGTGAACGGGCGATGCGCCGACATCAGGTAGAGCAGCCAGCCGAGCCATGTCTGCTCGGGGAGCGAGCCGACGTAGCGCGTCTGCTCCACCTGCTCGCCGATCCGGATGACCCTGCTTATCGCGCAGGTCGATCGGCTCGGGGCACAGCGCGCGCCGCAACGCGACGGCGTGAGCACGCGCCTGCTCCGGGTCGACCAGCCGATCGAGCGTCGCCGGCAGATCCAGCTGTAGATCCGGTACCTCGCCAGCATCCGCCTGAGCCGGCGCGAAGCGCGCCCACAGCAACCGCGCGACGTCTGCGCCATCCAACACCCTCGTGTCCAACCCGATCGATTCCAGATCGGTACGCACCCCCTCGGTGTGACGCGCGCTTTCACGCGCCGCGCGCTCATACGCGTCCGGCGTGAGCGTCAGCGGATCACTGCGCGAGGAAGGGCGCAGGAGCGCGTGGCTCTCCCGGGCCGGCTGCCACGGCACGACGACGAAGTAGCGCAGCTCCAGCGCCGCGAGCGCCTGACTCTGGGTGCGCAACGACTGTTCCTGGGCGAAGCCCAGCCGCTCGATCGCGACCGCCAGCTGCTCGCACCCTCGAGAGCGCGCATCCTCGGTCGCGGAGCGGCAGTCCTCGCGCTCGGCGGCCAGCACCGCGTCGATCGGGAGGGGCGTCGCCTGGGCGATCAACTCCAGGCTCTGGCGCTCGTCGGGAAGCCTCGCGGCGACCGAGGTGAACGCACGCGAGATCCCCTCCGCCCCGTCACTGTCATAGATCAGGGGGTTGACCGGGGACACCTCGATCCAGCGGACAAGCGCACCCGAGTGACAGGACGCCGACGCCCTCGGCGCTCAGGGCCTCCAAGGGCAGCAGGTCACCGCTCGACGGGAGTTGCGCGATCCTTGCGCGCCCGCTCGATCACCGCGACCACCGTCCCCGGCGGGGCGCGCGGCGACCATGAAGCCCCGCGCACGAACGTGATGGTACGCCGGAGGAGGCGGGCAGCTCGCGTGGCGCGAGCCTCCAGCGAGCATGATCGATGAGCAGCCGGCCGAGGCTCACGCTCGCGCCGCTCGTGAAATAGCTCACCGTGACCGGGGCCGTCAACAGGACGGTCCCCAGCCACAACGCGATCGGCGTCGGCGGATGCAGGAGATGGATGACACCGAGGGCGAGCGCGGCGCAGCCGACGATCAGCAGCCACTGACGCCACGTCAACCCCAGGTAGGGGACGGGCGTATCGACGTGCCGGTAGGTGCGGTGACTCACTTCCGGTCGCCTTTCGCGGTCGGAGGTGGGGAGGGAGGGGTTCGACGCGGTGGCCGTGGAACCGGCGTTGACGTCGAACGCGACGCAGAAGCACTCGGCTGGGGGCCAGGGCGACGTGCTGACGTCGAACCCGAAACAGGAGAAGTGGGTCGTGCGGGCCTGGTAGCAGAGGGCCGCGTTCGTGCCGTCCGCGAGGTATGACCGCCGCGCGGCTGCGCGGTAGCGCTCACTTGCCTGCTTGCAGTCGCGCCGCCAGCCTGTGCGGTTCGAGGAGAGGACTGCGGCGACCTTGGAGATCCCGCTTGTGAGGGACGTGCCGGAGGGGCGACGGGCGGGCGCTGTGAAGTCGAGGTGCCGGCGCTCTGGCGAGGAGTTGTGCGAGTGGCCGTGGTCGACGAGGGATTCCCAGCGGCGGGAGACGACCCGCGGTTGCCGCGCATGGGAGGCGAGGCACTCGCGCGTGGGGGCTTGCGCGTAGGCGCGTCCGATCGGTTGGTGTTCCCGCGGCTTGCTCGCGCTGGCGTGGCCTTAGGCGTCGCCCCTCCACCGCGGTTGGCCTGGGTGCCAGGTCGGTCCTTTGCGGTGGTGCTGCCCTGTGCGCCGGGGCCGCTTTGTCTGTCGGGGGTGCGTCGCGCGCCGGGGGCGGGCCGGCGGGCCGATCCGGGAGGGGACGGTGGCTCTCCGGCGGATCGCCATGCCTCGCGCATCTGCGCCGGGGTGTCGCGCAGCTTGTCGCCCGCGCTGGCGACGCGCTCCCCGGCTGCCGTCGGACGTGGCCGCGCGCGGGGCGGCCCCGCCATGATCGCCCCGCTCGCCGACGCGACCGCGAGCGGCGCCCGGGCCTGCCTGCCCGCTAGACCGACGAGGCCGCCGCGGGGCGCTCCGAGTTGGCCCGCGGCGAGGCCGATGCCTCGCCCGCCGGCGAGCATCGCGGCCTGTAGCTTCGCCTTGGAGCGCTGAGCCTTTCCCGCGAGCGCCCCATTGCTCTGTCCACCGCCACCACCCGTGGCGGCGCCAGGGCGCACGCCGAGGCCGCCGAGGCAGCAACGGACGTGGCCGAGCACCATCAGCGGCCACTTCAGGGCGATGTAGAAGGTGGCGAGCGCCGCGAACGCACCGACGACGCGACTGCCGATGTGGGCGCCCCCGCCCAGGTTCGTCACGTCCAGGCTGATCGCCCCCGCGATCGCGAAGATGATGCACCAGCCGATCGGGATCAGGCACACCCCGGTCAACGCGAGTAACCAGCCTCGCGCGAGATACGCCAACCACCGGCAGCGGGGTGAGCGCGATAAACAGCGGTCCCGCGACAAACAGGATCGCCGTAGCACCGTCAAGATCAGCACCTTGAGCGCGAACAGAGCAGACGGCGAAGACCAAGGCCACGAGTCCGAGCAGCGCGAGGAACTCGCCGCCACTCCCAGTCAGCAACGCGCCGCCGAACATCACGAGGATCGTGCGGTGGAGCCCCTGCGCGACGATCGGCCACGGAGCATCGTGTGGGTCAGGACGTTGACGAACGCGACCGCGTTGCGAAAAGCGAAGCGGTACAGCACGAGCCAGAAGACGGCGCCGATGAAACGCAGGAGCGCGTTCCCGGGTGCTGCGCGGAAGGACGAGGCTGAGCGCGGTGTCGCGCGCCGTGGCGATGATCAGCGTCGTCGGCAGGATCGCTCCCGCGACCCACACCATGTTCCCTCCAACGACCGACCGTCGGCCAGATCGCCGCGTCGGCGACGTTCGGCAGTTCGACCAACCATTCCAGCGTGTCGATGTCCGCGTGCTTGAGAAAGCTCGGTGTCAAGGCCGACAGCAAGGTCCCGAAGAGTCCGTTGACCACCCCGTTGAGCAGTTCGCCGATCGAAGGCAGCGGATTCAGGTCGGGGCCGATGCTCGGGCCCGACGCCGCTGCCGAGAACGCCCTTCGCCTGCGCCAAGGGAGCACAGACGAGCAGCGCGAGCATCGTCCCGGCCACCGCCAGGAGAATCAAGCGTATGCGGCGGCGCGACATTCGCTACGCGACGAGCGTCGGCAACGCCGCGAAGATCGCGATGCCGACCCCGATGTTGAAGATCATGTCGTTCGCGCGCGAATGGCCAGTGAGCTTCGCCGCCCCCACCGCAATGTCCGGCCACCGTGAACCCGGCGAGCACGATCGAGATCAGATAACCCTTGATCTTGTCCAATAATTCAGTGACACCCGTAATTGGTGTGGCACCCTGAAAAATCGGCATCCGGCTCAGCAGCTCCACATGACCGGCCGCCAGCGTCACGATCGAGACTGTCACGGCGAGCAGCGTCAACGCGAGCACCAGGGCCGCACGACGCATCGAGATGAGCGTCAGGTCGGGGGAGGGGAGTGTGAGCTTTGGGTAGCGGATCGCCAGACTTGAAGAGCGGCGCGTCAGGTTTGGGCGGTGGAGGGTGAGTTTTGGGCAGCGGAATGTCAGGGTCGGGCGGGTGAGTGTGAGAGCTGAGTCGTACATGTGCGTTCCTTTATTCGTGTGTTCACTTTCCGAGATAGGCAAATGGCCCGGGAGCGGGTTCTGAGGACTGCTCTGAGGGCGTCGATGCGGTTGCGATGGGGTGAGTGGCGCCGGCGACAGTGGCGACCGACTCACGCGGGGCAGCCGGAGAGGAAGGACGCGGGGTCCGTGGAAGACGTCCGGCCGCGAACCCATTGCGTGGATGCGCTGAGGCGCGAGATGCCACGACGCGCGGATGGGAGATGGGCGCCGTGGCCAGGGACGCGGAGGACTGGTGGTGTGAGTGCGAGGCGCCAGCGCGCGTGAAAAGAAGGAGACCGACGATCGCCGCGGCGAAGATGAGCGCTCGTCGTCGCCAGGCGCGCGATGCGGAAAACGCCGGAAGCCGCACAAGCAGCGCGACTATGAGCGAGGCGAGAAGGCCTGGTTCCGCGATTTGCGGTGAAGGGTTCGGCTGATCCTCGGTCGGCGGGTCACACGGCGCGGAGGGCGGCTCGGGGGGTATCTCGACCCGGGCGCTCGCATCGGCGGTAGGTACAGGCGCAAGGCGGTGCTTGCGGTGCCGACGGGGCGGCCTCGGAGTGTCTGGCTCCTCGCTCGCCGGGTCGCCCAAGGTTGGTACGAGGGTGGCGAACCATTGCTCCGTGTCATCGTTGTCCGCGTCGTGCGCGGCGGTACTCGCCTCTGGTTGACTCTGGGCCTCGGGGCCGTCGTCGCCTGTGTCTTGTGGCTCTGTTGGCGCCTGGGCGATGCTGAGGGTCAGCACGCCTTCGCGGACCATCTGCGTTCCCACGGGAGGGTCTTGCTCGAGCACGATGCCCTGCTGTGAGTCGTCGGCGACCTCCGCCGTCTCGATGGCCGCGATCAGGCCACTCGAGCGGACGAGGTCGATCGCGTCAGCCCCGGGCAGTCCCGCTACGTCGGGAGCGAGCAGCGCGGCGCGGTCGCGCGCGATCGGGCCGTTGTCTCGTACGGCGGGTTCGCTCGCTTGTGTGAGAGAGGGCGGGGTTAGGACTCCATCCGCGAGAGGATCGACAAACGAAGAGGGTGAACCCGTGTTCGCGAGAGGGTCAGCAAACGTGGAGGGTGAGCTTGTAACACTCATGCCCTCTACACCAGGCTGCGACGTCTAGATAAAAGGCAATTGTGAAACAGGCCGCGATGATCCGCGCTGCGCTGAGCGGGCGCCGCTCACCAATGACGAACCCCATTCACGGTCGCAGCTCAGCGTTGGATGCTCAGCGTTGGATCGTCACGCAAACGGGTCTACTGACGGCGGGTAGGAAAGGGTAGCCGCCGTTGGATACGGTAATCGCACGGAACCGATATGAGGAGCCCGCGCCGAGGACGAACACGTATTTGTAACTCCAGCGTCCCTGGCTCGTTGTGGGGAGCACTTCGATCGTGCGCCAGCGCCTACCGTAGAAAATCTCCATCTGCACCGACTCGCCACCGGAGGGCACATATCCGCCCGCCAGCCGGCCACTGAAGATGACCGCCTGACCCAACCGCACGCGGCGAGGCGCGCGCATCGACAGGACACCCCGCACCCGCTCGTGGAAGTCAAGAATCGCGGCGGGCGCACCGTCCAGCAAATGAGAATAGTAGGCGACCTCCAGTAGTCGAGAGGGACCCCTTGGCACCTCAAACGTCCACGCTCCATTCGGTCCGGTGGTGGTGCTCGAGACATGACTCGCAGGCGCACTCGAGCCAGCCACCTGCTCGGAGAGCTGCACCTGCGCACCGGCGATCGGCGTGCCCGCCGCGCTGGTGAGATCCCCACTGAGCGTCACCGCCGAGTCCGCCAACATACTGGTGAATGTCTGGGGCTGGCCTGCGCCTGCCGTGAGAACCGCGTCGTCTGAGGCAGGCGTGCCGTTCGGAGCCCCCCGACTCGGGGGCAAGACGATCGGAGCAACCGGATGGTTCGCGGTCGTGAGCGTGCCCGAATACACCGCCGCGACATTCCCGGCGGCGTCTTCCACTTCCACGACCAAATGGTGCGGTCCGTCCGCGAAAGTCGTCGTGTCGATTTCGGCGCTGACGGGCGTCGAGGTGGGACATGGCTGCTCGTAGTTGAACGCGCGGGCTTCTTCGTAGGTCCCCTGCGCCACGCACCTGCCTTCGTTGAGGCTCGGCGTCGCCGCCCACACCCGATGCCCATCGACCAGCACCCTTGCCTGGTAGACGCCAGGACCGGGGTCGGTGGCCGTGAAGCTCAAGGTGCCCGTACCGCTGACCGTTTCGCCCAGCAACGTTCCACTGAACCCTGCGCCCCCAGGGGTGGCATTGGTGGCGAGCATGATTTGAGCGCTGGTGATAGTCACTTCGGCGGCGATGCTCTGTTCTGAGGGACAGAACGCCTTGCCGTCGGTAGCGCAGCCGGCTTTCTCGTAGAGTTCCGTCCCGCCGACCGCCGTGATCGGCGCCCACCCACCGGGAAGCGGGCAGCTCGCCTTCATTTCACAGCTCGCAAGGACCACGCGCCCGTTTTTCGCCGATGCGGAGATCACCGCATCGCCGTTGGGAGCCGAGAGCCTCGCGGTCAAAATCCCGCCGGCGAGCGTGGAGTCATGCGGAGCTCTGTAGATCCAAGACTCCCCCGCACCGGGCTGGTCACCGTCAGCGCCAGCGGCTATCGCCTCCAGACCACCGCCATAAGGAAAATCGAGGCAGCTATCGAACGGCGTATCTTGAAAACCTCTGAAGCCGTTTTCCTCGGTGCCTTCCCAACCTTCGGGTTCGATGAAGTCGGTGCCATACGAGCACGAGCGCTGCACCCACTCGCCCGCATGGGCCTGCGACACCGGTCCAAGCGAAGCGCAGCCCAACCAGAGCGCGACACCGACCAGCACAAGAGCGAGACGTTTCATTGCCCCAGATATCCGAGGTCGGCGCCCGAGGTACCGCGATTGCCGGGCGAAGTGGATTGCGGTGAGGGTTCGCTCGATGAGGATGAGATACGTGCGGATTGGTCGACCGAGGCGACGATCGCGCGCGCAGGAATCGACGAGGCGGAGCCAGGTGGCGAGCTGGAAGGCGAGGTTGACCCGGATGATCTGCCGAGCGCGAGGTAGCCGAGGCTCTTGCTGGGCGGCAATGGTGGGTTGTGGCGAGCAGAGAGGCGCTCGCGCGGGCTCGATGGAGCGGTGGAACGGCTAGTGGCGCGAAGCGCGGCGGGAATCGTGGTGGCGGTGGGACTCGCCCACGCCCTGGTCAAACTGGCAGATTGGAAGGACTGTGACGATGCCTGGCGGACGAGACGGCCGGCGTCATGGTGTGCGGGGGCGTGCGAGTCGACGACGGAGTGGACGATGTGGCCGGTCAAGGTGCCGCCGGCGATCATGACCGCCGTACCCACCGCCGCCACCTTCACAGCCCCGGCGCCGCCAAGCACTTCGGCGGCGCGCTCGCCGCCGGCGTGAGGCAAGCCCGGCGTGTGCTGCTGGAGCCAGTCCGTGACCCGGCCGAGGCCGCCGCTGTGGGCGAGGGGTGCGGCAGGGAGGGGGAGGAAGGCCGCGGCCGCCGCGCGCTGGAACTCGCGGCCGCGCATTTCACGACGGAGCTTGCGGTAGAGCCTGCCACAGGGCACGCAGGCGTTGATGTGGGCGCGCGCACGCCGCGCGTCACGGTCGCTCGCGTCGCCGGCAGCGTCGGCGGCGATCGCGCTCGAGCGGAACCCGCACATGCGGCCTTCGGCGGCGATCGCCGCGACCCGCTCGAGCTTCAGGTTGGCGCTGCGGACAGCGGAGCGGACCTCGCCGAGCCCGAGACCGAGATGGCGCGCGGCAGGCACCGGACCCACCCCCAGGACCGCCATCACAGAGACGACCTGGCGCTCTAGCGCGTCGAGGTCGGCCATCAGGTCCGCGGCACGGGCCATGCGATCTGTCAGCTCGACCGCCTCGAACGGTCCACCAACGACAGCAACAGACGCCACGGCAGCGTCGAACTCGACGCGCTGACGCGAGCCGAGGCGCGTGGAGTGACGTCCTTCGCGATAGCGTTTGCAGCGGTGATCGACCGCGCTCCAGAAAGCGCCGATGAGGTGATGCTGATTAGTGGTGCCGTGCGGCGACATCACAACGGCGGCGATCGCCTCGTCGACGATCTCCACCCGGGCGCCAGGCGGAATTCCGCGCGCTTGGCTGCGACGGCTCAATTGTGAGATCAGTTCGGCGCGACGGCGCTTGAGCTCCGCCGCCGCCTCGTCGGGGGACCATCCCGCAGCGCGCTGCCAAGGAGAACGGATCATCGGCGCGCCTGCCGAGCGGCGACGAGCACGAGGTGCCGGAAAAGGTACGCCTGCTCTCGAAAAGATCTCATCCATGAGAAAACCTGCCTAGAACGGTTCCGTGCAACTAGATTTCAATTCGACGCTGCGTCAACTCTCCTCAAGACACCCGCACGCCCTAAAAAAGGGGGCGCCGCGGCCCGTTGGGGAGGGCCGCGGCGCCGGAGAGTAAAGCGAGAACCGACGGGGTTTGCCCGCCTGATGGTTCCCCTCAAACACCGCCGACAGTGGGGCTGTAAAACGGTGTCCAAGCTTTGAAAAAAATGATCCGGCGCAGACTAAAGTGGCCCCTGAATATTCGACCTGCTCGCATGATGGCCGTGATCCTTCGACCTGCTCGCATAATGACTGGATTCGGCGGCCTCCGTAAGCACTTTGTGAAGGTTTACTTTGTGAATAATGCGCGAGGCTTGGACGTTGGTCGCTCACCGTCCCCCTGGGCCTGTAACCCCTGGTGCCTGTATTCGGTAGAATCCAGCCGTCTCATCCGGTGCTGGATCGCCGGTGTCACGGAAAAAAGCGCTTTGACACCGGCCCGCCGGCGCTTGCGGACAGGACGCCGGAGCGCTTCGCTGAACGTTGGCGCTCCGGCGCCTGTACGTCGTCTCATTCGGCGCCGGCATCACCAAGCTGCACACTTTTGATACCGGCTGACGTTCACTCCCACGACCGTAAGGCCGTGCTCATAAACGCTGGCGGAGATCCTAAGCAGCTATCGGGACGCACGTCAAGACCTGCGGTGACATGTCGCCCTACTGCGATAAAGCGTTACAAAACCACATGATTCGGGAAGTCCGATTCACAGCAGGCAGTGTGTGAAATAGACCCTATGTGAAGAATATCAGCCACTTGATAAACAACAGAGAGGAGATTATTCTTGGCAAGTAGACCATCGACTCGATCCCCCAGAGACCCCCACGCTTCCCGAGGCGTGAAGCGGCGGCGCAGGAACCCAATCACAGAGCGACATCCAACCGGCGATTGACGACCATGCCTCCAGACCAGACAATCGTCAGCGATATAAACACTCAGTCTCTCAGGGGTCGCAGGGAGACCCAGCGCGAACGGCTGATCGAGGGGATGATCGCCGTCGCCAACCGCGACGGATACGCCGCCGCGAGCGTCTCGGAGGTGATCGCGCACGCCGGCGTCTCTCGACCAACGTTCTACGAATACTTCGCCGACAAGGACGACTGCTTCCTCGCCACCCACCGCGACATCGCCGAGCGCCTCTGCACGCAGATCCGCACAGCCGTCGAGCAGGCTCCGCCCGAGCGGGCGCCGCAGGCCGCGATCCGGCGGCTGCTGACGCGCGCCGAAGCGGAGCCCGCCCGCGCGCAATTCCTCGCCAACGACGCGATGGCCGCCGGCCCCCGCGCCCTGGACGAGCGCGACCGCACGATCGCCGAGATCGAGCAGACGATCGAAGACGCCCGCGCGGGCGTCTCCTCCCGCACACCGAGCCCGGACCTACCGACGAAGGCGCTGATCGGCGCGGCGCACTGGCTGCTGTCCGGGCGCCTGCGCCGCTGCGAACACGACCACACCCAGCTCGCCGACGAGCTCACCGGCTGGATCGAAACGTACAACCGGCCCGCCGGCAAACACCGCTGGCGCGCCCTGAGGCCCGGACCCCCAACCGGGCCCTCACTCCACGTCTCGGAGATCCCCGCGAACCCGCCGGCGCCGATCCCCTCCGGACGCACCCGCCTGAGCAAGAACGAGATCTCCCAGAACCAGCGCTGGCGGATCCTGTTCGCGACCGCGGAAATCGCCACCCAGAAGGGCTACACCGCCGCCACGATCGCCGACATCGCCCGCGCCGCACACCTCGACAAACGTGTCTTCTACAACCACTTCCGCGACAAGCAACAGGCGTTCCTCGCCGTCCACGAGCTCGCCTTCCAGCAGGCGATGGCCGTCGCCGCGAGCGCGTACTTCAGCGCCGATCAATGGCCCGAGCGCGTCTGGCGCGGCATCCACGCCGCCACCCAATTCCAGGGCACCCACGCGAGCATCGCGCACATGGGATTCGTCGAGTCCCACGCCGTCGGCCCCGCCGCGATCCAGCGCGTCGAGGACAGCCACACCGCGTTCACGATCTTCCTCCAAGAAGGCAACCAACACACCCCCGCACCCACGGCGGCGATCACCCCCCAGGCGATCGCCGCCGCGGTCTTCGAGATCGGCTACCAGCAGACACGCCACGGCAACCCCCACCACCTGACACGCCTCGCCTACCACGCCACCTACCTCGCGCTCACCCCCTACCTCGGGCCGCAGGCCGCCAACAGGTTCATCGACGGAAAGCTGAAAGAGCGCGCACGATGAACTAGTTGATCACTTATCCGGATATCGGATCCTGTCAACCAGCTTCCAGGCCTCGCTACTCGGGTTGCTTCGTGGCGGACTGCCGTCCCCCTCGTGTTTCTTGTCGAGTGACTTTGCGCGCTTTACCGCGTCCTGGTAGCGATCGGCGAGATCCTCCAACGCCTCCGTAGTCAAAATCTTCTTACATTTTATGAGCTCTTTGGACCGGGCTTGAGCAGGATGGCGCTCGATATGTGCAGTTTGATCCTCGTAATGCAGAATAAACCAGAGCTCGAAGCAGGGGTTTGAGACCGCGACTTTGATGTTGTGCGTCGCGGCGAGCTCAACCGCCTCTGTCAATTTCGGGTGTGCATCGACATCGAACACGCACCAGATCTCATCGTGAGGTGGGCCACGCCGATGCCTCTCCTCGTACTGCTCTTGCTTCTGCTCAGCAACCGCCCGGGTGACCAGTGATAAAGGATCGGCACCCTTGAATTCATGGACATTAACGATTACTTTGCTGCGGTGTTGACGCCCCCAATGCTTGAAGTAGCCGTCCTCGGTCCGCTCGCCCTCCACGAACACGAGAATCTGGCGAATTTGCCGTTGTGGCGTAGCGCGCGGGCGCGGAGGCCCTCTGCGATGCTGTCGTGCCACCTCTCACTCATCCGCGACCGATGCGATCCTGTCAAAGTCCTGGCGCGAGAGGATCGGCGTCGCTCCATACCGGCCTTCGAGATATCGTCGCCCGATCGCCTCGTGCTTGCGCGGGCGAAGCTCGGTAAGGGGATACAAACGGCAGTTGCCGTCCACCAGCTTCTCCGTGAACCATATCTGGTCGCGGCCAAGCAGACGATCCTCGCTGGAGTCGCCGAGAATCGTCGGGTCGTGGGAGTTGAAGATGAGCTGGGCACGATGAGGATTGGCCTCCGGATCTTGAAAGAGGCGCACCAGTTGTTCCACAAGCGCGGGATGAAGACTGGCATCGAGCTCATCTGCCAGTAGAACCGTACCGTCGGTAAGTGCGGAAACCACAGGACCAATCAGTCCCAGCCAGACAACGGTGCCCTGTGACTCCAGGCCAGGAGGGAGCTCCATGAGCAAATCATTACCTTGGTGGGTCAGAGTAAATCCAAAGTTATCGAGGTCTAGTGTTAGGTCGAGTACCTCATCCTCCTCGACGCCCACCTCTCCAAGGAACGCGCGTAGAGCACGCGCCATCTTCTCCTTCTCCACAGGGTCCGGCTTCAGCTTCTTGGCGTCGACAATGCCGAGGTCTGCCGCGCCCAGCATTGCAAGCAGACGCTCACGGCCCACCTGATCCTCCAGCATCTCTACCGTCAGGATTTGTCGCTGCGGCCGATTGCCGATGTGGGCGAGCTGCAAGTTGCGCCGGAACCAGTCATACAATGGAATAAGGAGCGAGTGATTTGCGGCCGCAGCAGCCGATAGGAAGAGAGAGTTTGAGCGCAACACTTGCTGGACGCTGCGCGTCTCGCCCCGCCCAACAGAACCAGCCTCGACATCGTCCCCGGTTCGGGAGAACAGCGTTGCAGGACGCCCGCGCGGATAACGATATGCCCACTCTTCGATCACACGATCTCCGTTGAGCACGAACCCGTATTCGTGGCGAACACCGTGCAAAATCAGCTCGATCTCGTACCGAGAAGGACGCTCGCGCGCCTCAGAGTCCAGGCGAAAGACCCAATTCGGACCTCGTTTGATCTCCTGGCGAAAGGACTGCAAGACGAGGGTTCGCATGTCGTCCATCGCCTCGAGCAGATTGGACTTCCCGGATGCGTTGGGACCGAACACACCCACCAAGGGCACAACCCCGATCGGCCGGCCGCCCTCTCGCCACTCAACCTGGCGCACAAAGCGCTGCTCCGACATAGAGGTCGCGACCATCGATAGCTCGATCTCGTCGCGGAACGAGCGAACGTTCTCAGCGCGGAACGCGAGCAGCATGGATGCATTGGGGGCCACGCTCTCGAACATTACAAGGCCATTATTGCAGGAAGTTTGCGCATTAGCAAGTCTAACGACCTCAAGGGCCGTTCCGCGGGAGCTAGCCATCGCTCGACCTCCCGGACCCCGCATGCTGCGACGCGGTCAGCAGGGTCCTCCAGCTGGTGCTCCGATCAGGGCCGGTGTCGCCCACAGCGCCGTGCACCGCATCCAGCTCATCGAGCTGAACGCTACGGGTTCCCTGCCACTCCTGTAGAGCAACCGAAGACATGACCCGACCAACGCTACTCAGCCCCTGAGACGGGAGGCTCGCTCGTGGACCCGATCGCGAGCTCAACCCCCGGTTTTACTGGCATTCGTCCTGAAGCTTGGCGCCAGAACGCTCCTCAGCCGATAAATACCGTGGTGGTGGTTTTTAGCTTGGCGCCCTTCTTGGGGGCGAAGGTTAGGTTGATCTTGGCCCTCAGGCGGTGGGCGTGGTGCTTGTTTAGGAACGCCACTTCGGCGTTTGTCAGAGACAGCTTTACCGTCACTGTGCCCGCCTTGCTCGTTTTGCCGGTGCCCTTCGACAGGCCCTTGCCCGTTGCCACGAGCTTCCCCGCTGCAGGCACGCTTACCTGGATCGTCGCGGTGTTGCCCTTCACGCTGTGCTTTACGACCGTGATCGCGGGCTTGCAACCGGTTACCGCGACCTGCGGGTCTTGGGCGAGGGTTGCTCCATTTTGGCCGACGTACTGGACGGGGAGCTTTAGGCTCGATTGCTCCGAACATAGATTTCCATTGGCCGCAAGAGCACTGAATGGGCCTTGGGGGAGGACCAATTCAAATGAGCTAAATGGATCGTCCGGCACCGTCTTGAAGGTGGTTGATGTTATGCCCGATTTAGAGATAAATGTCGTGCCCACCAGATCAACCGTCACTCCATCTCCTTGAAGCACCATCGTCAACGATGGAAAGGCTTCTCCTCCATGTGACACAAAGATCGCCGGACCTTCCAATGGAACCGGCAACAAGGGCGTATGGACGACCGCGTGGCCGATGTCCGAGGCCGCCGGGCAGCCGGCAGGGTTGGCTTCGAACTGCTTCTGCGTGCAGGCTTTTTGGAGGGTGGTCAGCCTGCTTGGCAGGGCCTTTGGCAGTTCGACTTTCACATAGCCGATGTCCGCGTACGTGCCCTGGGGGGCGCTTGGATAGGTCAACTTCGTGATCAGATCGGCTCCGTCCGCTTTAGACGTTTTGCCATTTGTCGAGAAGGCGATGCTGGGGGCAAATTTCAATGCCTGACAGGCGCCGACGCCGAAGTGGCTGGAGATGTGTGCTTCGGAGTTTGGTTCGTTTTGGCCGGGAGGGGCCGTCCCGTAGGCGGTGCCGGAGAATTCGCTTGGATTACAGTTCGTCGGATTAACCATGAATTCCGGTCGTTCGATCACCGCATCGATCTCTCTCAGATCCGTCGGGACGCCCGCTACCTCTTGGGGCAGGGGGTTCGTCGTGATCGTCAACGCGGAGGTCGTCGGGTTGACTTCGATCCTCGCCCTGACCCTTTGTGTCGGCAGCACGAACGGGCCGACGTGCAACGGCACCACGATCGCCAGGCCGAAGGGGGCGCCGTCGTAGGATTCGGTTCAGGTAAATAGGCGCGGGTTCCTGGCCCGGTTCGGGGACCACCAGCGGATAGGGGCCGGGCCGGACTCGACGACCGTGTGCCCGATCTTCGACGCCGCGGGGCACGCGTTCGCTTCGGCCTGCGCGTTCGTGCAGAGCGGGACCTTGGAGAGAAAGCCGGTCAGGCCCTCGGGGGCTTTGAACTTCAGCCCGTCGATGCGCTGCTGACCGTCCCCTCTTTGCAACAGCAGGCGAAGTCGCGTATACCCACCGCTTGGTCGGTCGTCGCGCCCGCGGTCAATCGCCGGCGTGAACGGCAAGGGGCTCGACGGAGCAGGGGCCGCCCCCTGGGACCGTGTGGTCGATCGCGATTTCCGGCGGTTGGGAACGACGTCTGCCGATCGAACGGGCCTGGACCAAGGCGTGAAGTCCGAGGTCGCCGTGTAGACCCCGCACTGCGTGGGGGTGTCCAGCGCGGCCTGCGCGCCACCGCTGAAGGAGAGCTTGAAGTCGGTGAACGGGAGCTCGGGGGTGCCCGCGAAGGTCGTGATCAGCTGGCCCGGGCCTACAGTCCGGTCGCGAGCGACGCGGTGCCTGGGACGACCTCGCCCGCGCTTTCGCAGAGTTCGACTTTGCCGACGAGCTTGAGGTTGACGCCGTCGGCGGAGGCGGTGACGAGCAGCTTGATTTCCGGCGGGTCGGATTGCAGCACGTAGACGTCGCCTTCGAGCTGTTTTTCCGTACCGCCTTCGATCAGCGGGGTGTTGATGAGGATCGTCCCGACTTTCGATTGCACCGGGCATTTCGCTGGCCCTTCGAAGCGTTCTTCTTCGCCGCTTTTCCCCCGCCAGCGGCAGGTTGTCGCCGGGCGTTCGCTGCCGGGTTCGGTCGACGCGGGACCCGCGGGGCAGGCCTGCAAGCCGGCCGCCTGGCCGGGGTTGATCACGACACCCGCGGGCAGCGTGACGGTCGTGTCCTGGATGTCCGCGGTCGAGAGGCCTCCCGGTTCTGAGAGGCCACCGAGCTGCGGGCGCACTTCGACGGTCAACCCGGCCGGAGTGTCGGCGTCTTTGGTGTCGGGCGCGGTCGAGATCGACGGGCCGCCGCTGCCGAAGGTCGCGCCTTCCGCAACCCGTGAACCCCGCTGGCACGTCGTTGTTGTCGTGGGTGTAGACGGTCTTTTCAGCCGTGATGTTCGGATTCTCCCAGGTGTTGACGTGCACCGTGGCCGGCTGCGCTTCGCCGCACGCGGTCGGCAACGTCAACAGGGGCTGCACGGCCGCGCCAGACGCGCAATCTTCCAGGATTTCTCCCCCTCCTGCGATGCCACATCGCCACGGATCGTGACTGCGGCCGCGGGCAGCACCCCACAGCTGGATCACCGCGCCGAGCGTGTTGCGTCCCGTGGGCGAGTTGTCGACGACCGAGGTGATGCCGTCATCGCCGCCGGTACGCACGCCAGAGTCGAGGAACACGTGATTTCCGGTCGCGCTCCATCCGAACTGCGCCGCGACACCCGGGGGAGGAACGAGGTTATAGATCGCCGACACTTCCGCGCCGGCGCCCGCGAAGCTCAAGGCATAGCCGATTAACGTGCTCGGAGGACAAACACGACGGCCGCTGTTGAATACATTTTCTGTTTCGTCGAACGCTTTGCGCGGACACTGCGGCGCCGCCGTCGGGTTGCCGACAAACCCCGGCGGGAGATCCGTGACGACATCACGGAATTCGCCATCCCCACCAGACGGTACAAAAGCTACTGGATCGAGATCATTTGCCTTGCCTTCCCGATATTCCTTTTCGTCTTCCACAATTTGCGAATTACCTTCGGAGTTGACCTGGAAGTCAAACGTGGCCCCGTAAGGGTGCGAGCCGGCCTGCGTATCGATCGTGCCATCCGCGCTGGAGAGCCACCTCCCACTGCGCCACGCCGAACGGCGCGGGCTGGGAGCCGATGTACAGCGGGATCGCCGTCGACGCCGACCCACAGCGCCACCACCGGAGTCGAAGCCCCGATCTTGACAGCCGTGCGAGGTTCGCCCGACACCGCCACTTCGATCATGATCGGGGGCGCGCTCGCTCTCTGTTCGCCATTTTTTTCCACGGCGCCGTTAGTTCCCCTCAGCCAGAGGAAAGCCACCCCCGGGAAACGCTCTTCAGGTACAGAGGATTGTTCGTGCAACTCGACTTCTAGCAGAGGTCCCCGTCCCCGTGCAGATCCACGGGGATTCGGATGGTTCGTCATGATTGAGATCTCCCGCGTAGAGCGCGGTCACTTCTTTGGGTAGAACATCTTTGACGGTGATCGGGCTGGCCCGCCTCGGTGCTCGCGGCGCCCACATCAAACGGGTAGAGCTCGATCAGGCCCCGGCCGCCGGGGGGGAGGTCGGTGGGCCGCGACTGGGCGGTGATCTCCCAACCGGGTTTCGGCTTCTTCGGCTTTGGCTAGGCCCGGCGAGGAAAAGAAAAGCAAAATCGCGGCCAGGACACCAAGGGCTACGATATTTATAGGCGAAAGGGAAACAGAGGCCGCGATTTTGCTTTTCTTTTCCTCGCCGGTCCCGAGAGCGCCGTTGAAGCGGCTGTTAAGACTATTCAAGAACGAGCTCATCAGGCTCCTTCGCGTTGGTGTGCGTAGACTTTTTCGCCTTTGACTTTTTCTTCTTCTTAGGTACGCACTTGCCTTTGTGGTTCTTGACGTCGCCTTTTTTGCAGATGACTGTCTTTGTTTTCGGTTTTACTACCACCGACGCGAGTGGGGGGAAGTTTCCGGTGCCGGAGAATGTGACGCTGGCGGGGGTGGCGAAGGTTGGGGGGGCTGGGGGACGCCCTGGCAGCCGTGTGCCGCTGCAGGCGGTGTGGGCGGTTGGGAAGCCGCCGTTGACGCGGGCGTCGTAGACGTCGATCTGTTCGTTTTTGTCTTCGGGGACGAGCTGCGCGCGGGTCGTGAAGAAGACATCGTCGCCGGTGGCGCTCGCGTCGAGGAAGACCGCGCCTTCGTCGCCGAGGCCTTTCGCTTCCGCTCGCCGCGCCGCTGGAGAGCATGAACACGCAACCACCGTTGAGCCGCGAGAGCGACTGCGCCGTACACGCGCCCTCGCCTTCACGCTCCCACTCATACACCTCCTGCACGCCTTCCGCGGCGTGCGCGACGAGCGGCTGCGAGCTGGTGAAGAACACGCGTCCGCCGCTTTCGGAGTTCACCCCGCGCTGATAGAAGCTCTGCCGAAAGGGTTCATAGCTTTCGAGGCTGATCGGCGGCAGCTTGCCGCCGAGCCCCAGCGCCCCCGTAGCGGCACACGACGCGCACGAGACCTGTCCCGTGGCGGCGCTGTACACGTACACCTCGCCGCTGTCCCGCCGTTTTCATAGCCGGTGAGGCGACGCGCCGATTCAAACGCGACCGCGACACCGCTGGGCGCGACCTGCGCGGTACGCAACGGTCTTTCTTCCCCCCAATCGAACGCGTCTTCGGCGGACACAGCCGCGATCAACCTGATCGGTTCGCCGGCGTGCCACACATACAGGTTGCAACCCTTGCCGGACGGCAGCACGCCGCCCTGTTCTTCAGAGCGCTCCTCGACCGTATTCTCCTCTCAAGACCCGTCGCTGATCCGTTGTATTCTACTGCAGTGATCTTTTTTTCTTCCTTCTCTTCTTCCAGTCTGTCTTCTTCCTGTTGCAATGTCTTTTTGCATTCGCGCGCCTGCGCGCCGGGCGCGAGCGCGACCGCGGCCGTCGAAGTAGACATACGAGCCGTCTTCACTGTTGCCCAGCACGCCGGCGACCGCGCCACCGGGACGCGATCGGTCGATGACCCCGGTGGCGAGGTCGGAACTCATACAGATCATCGCCCTGCGTCGCTTCCTTGGTGTAGAACACGAGCGACCCGTCGCCGCTCGCGCCCTTGAACTGCGCGTCGGGCGCGTCGAGCAGCGTACACGCATCGGCGGGGCGGGTACAGGCACCGCCGATTTCGCTTACCGGGCTCTGGCGTCTGGCCGGGTTGACGCGCACATACAGTTCGCGCGTTCGAGTATTTGCAAATTACGGTTCCAGACGATCCGCGAACCATCCTCGCTGATCGCATCTTCAGGGTGCTGCAATGATATGAAGGTTGAGCCTGCGGATCCCTCGGTGCCCTTGTCCGAGAATACGCCCACCAAGAACGGCGTTTAGGCGATTCCGCTTCGCCTCCGCGCCAACGTTGACCAGATGACGCGTGACCGCCGCCGAGTCATACACGTTGTACGGGCTTTCCCAGTTACCACCGCTCCACCAACCCCAACACTCAGATGTCCTTCGGCCGCTTCCGGCGTCAGCGCGTCTTCGGGGGTCAAACACGTCGAGGAACCGTCCGCTGACACACCTACCATTGTTTACCGCTGTCGAATCATAGCTGATTCAACGCGCTCGCGAACGGCGGACTGTACGCGCGTACTGCGCGAATACAGCACAAGCAGCCAGGCAGCTCCCGGCGCGAGCCGCAGGTTCGTCGGTTCAAGTACGCCTGCGAGAGGTCGGCGCTGAACCCTCATAGACTTGGAGCCTTTTCGATCCGCGGCGTTAGATCGACCGGACCCAGCCGCGCCCGCCGCCTGGCGCGCGATGTACGTGTCACCGGATACCGCTGCCCGTATTGCCAGCCCCGTCGCCGTGAGGCCCCGCTTCCGCCGCATACGCGATCGCGTCACCGTCGGCGGACGCGCGCACCGAATGGGGGCTCTCGTCTGACCGGCCCCCGGGCTCATGCCCCTCTCGGGCGGCGTCACTTCGCCATTGGCGTCCGCGGGCAACGAGACGTTCTCATAGGTACGGCCATCGGGCAGCGCGGAGGCCGACGCGGGAGCCGCTAGCAAGGTAGTGAACGCCACCGTCGCGGCATTCGGGCCGAGCCCATTTCGTCGCGAGGACACGAACCACGTAGGGCGTACCGGGCAGCAGCCCACTCAACCGCGCCGCTTCGATCGGAACCGCGACTTCGCCTTCGCCGACGCTGACAGGCGCCGTGCCGGCGCACGATTCGCTTGCGAAACAACCTTCTTCACCACTGGGGGCGTATTCGACGCGATAGGTGGTCGCTTCGCCCTCGGGATTTATGTTTGCGGTGACGGTCGCCTCGGTTTCGCTTATTTCACTGATGGCCTCGGATTCGACCTGCGCTTTGAGGAATACGAGCGGGCCGAAGATGTCGGCCTGGCGTCCCGACAGCGTGTCGGTCGCGTAGACATTCCCCGAAGCTCCATCCACGGCGACGCCTTCGGAGGCGGGGCCTTGCCCTATACCGGGCATGTAGATGAGCGCGCCTTCGCCGGAGGCGCCGAACGCCGGACCGACGACATCACCCGATTCATCGAACTGGACGATATAACCGAACGGGGGGGCTTCTTCATAGGGTTCGTGTTTTTCGTGATGTTTTTCTCTTTCTTCTACATTTTCGCCTTGTTTGGTGAACTGATCGACGTAGAGATCGTTGGTGGCAGGGTCGACAGCGATCGCCGTCGTTTGGGTTTTTTCGTAGGGGTCGTCGTCGCCAGGGCCATTGGGCCTGGCGACGAGATCAGGGGGTTCGTGCAGCGGTGCGGTGACTTCCGTGTATGTCGTCGCCAGCATGACCGGAAACGACGATGGCACGAACTCGATTATTCCTTCTTCCGCCATGTCGTAGATCACGCCGTTGGAATTGACCGCCAGATGACCGTTTTGACCCGGTTTGATAGGAAACGTGTCGATCAGCGCCCCGCTCGGGGCGTAGACGTCACCGGTGCCCGAAGAGGTCATGTAAATATCACCGTCGGCGTCGACCGCGACCCCACCGACACCGCACCCTCCGCACGCCGGGAGCACGTTCGTGCCGGCGCCCGGGCCTTCGCTGAAATCGGCCGGTTCCCCGCTCTGCGTGAACGCCTCGATCGAACCGGCGCCGTAGTCGACCGCATACAGATCGCCTTTGGCGGGGTCGAGTGCGCTGGAGGAGTTGTCTACCGCGAGCTCGGTCCTTGCACGTTCTTCGGAAAGGAACCCGGTCAGCTCGTTCGTCCCGGCCCGAGGCCCGGCGCTGAAGTCCGCGGGTTCGCCCGCCAGATTGAACCGCTCGATCTTGGTTCCGCCTTCATAGACATAGACATATTTGCCGGCTTCGTCGACCGCGACCGCCTCCGCCCGCTGAAAGCCAACGGAAGACTTCGCGTGCGGGCCTTCGGGCCCGAACGTGGTGAGCAGGCCGTGCTGGCCGTTCTTGGCCAACGCTGTAGACGCGAAGCCGAGAGAGACGGCCAGCGCGAGGAGGAGCACGGACGCACCAATCCCTTTGGCGCTGAGCATGTTTGAGAGCAGCGCGAAGATGCCGGTCCTCGGCGTGGAAGCGGACTTCGCGTTGTTCTCTGTGGGTTTCACTGTTGTGCCTTCTTTCTGATGGTGTCGTGCATGTCTACGACCGTTCGCAGGCCAACGGTTGTCCTGCTGGTAGCGCGGGGTTGCAGCCGGTCACCGCCCACGTTCCCTCAGCGAAGAACTGTCCCTTATGTCCTGCGCTGACGAGCTGGATCCCGAAACCACCGACGATGGGCGTCGCGCTTTCCGTATCGACGAACGGTCTGACTTCTGAGGCGTTGGTTTCTTCCACGCTGAAAATGCACAGGTTGCCCGGCTTGGCGACAGGGTTATTTGGGGTGCCGGTACAGCCGGCAGCCGGCTCGGCGGTAAGTTCCTCGGGGGTTGTTGTCGTTGCTTTAGCTTCCTTACTTATCTGCAGCTTCGCACCGCCTTCTTCCACCTTTTCAATTGTCGTGTTTTTCGGGATCCCGGCGCCCGTGATCGCCGCGCCTTCGGTGAATTGCCCGCTCGACGTGGTCACGTCCTCAATTGTAAAGGAGTTTTCTTCGATGTTGCCTTTGCCGGTTGCGCTGGTCACACCTGGCTTGATGTAGTACACATTTTCACCTTCTTCTCCGATCCAGTGATTGTCGATCGGGTCCGCAAAGCTGACGCCTGTTCCCTTTGTGATTTCACCGCTCGCTTCGGAATAACTGCCGCCACCCCACACCCCGGTCAGCGACTGCCCCGGGGGGAGCTGTTCGCTGCCGAAGGTGCCTTTCGCGCCTTCTTTGCCGTTGGTGCCGTTGCACACATAAGTCTTATTGCCGCCGCCCGTGCTCAATTCCGAGCCGCCCGCGGGGCATTCCGGGCCGGTGTAGGCGGTGCTCGTGACGCTCTTGCCGTTGGTGCCGTGCGGGCCTTCTTCGCCATTACAGACAAACGTCGTGCCACTCGCCGATGTCAGTTCGGCGCCACCTTCAACACAACTGCCCTTTTCTCCCGAGAACGGGGTGCTCGTCACACCCTGGCCGCTGGAGCCGCTCGAGCCGGCGGGGCCCTGGGGGCCGGTGGGGCCGGTTTTGCCGGCCGGGCCGGTTGCGCCTGTAGCTCCTTTGGGTCCCGCCGGCCCCCGGGCGCCAGTTTTGCTCTTACTCTTGCCCTTGGAAACACTGGCAACGGCGAGAGAATGAGTATTACTACCCCCACCGGTGGCCGCATATGAAACCCCAGATACAGCAAACACGAGGGCTATCAGCGATATCACTGTGGGTGGTGTGACGTGTTGCTTTATTTTGTGAGACATCGTTAGCTCCTCTGCTCGCTTACTGGAGGGCGGGACACCGATTCGGCGCCCCGCCCCTCCGTTGTGTTTATCCTGGTTCTCGCTTCGTCAGACCTTCTGCAGGCTCCACTTCTTGCCCGAGCTGAGCTTGAGTTCGGCGGTCAGCGCCCATCGCACCGGAGTGCCACGCGACGTCAGCCTGTCGCTTTCTTCGCATTTGAGGATGTGGGTGACGCTTTCGACCGTGCTTTCCGGCAACTTGCAGACCGTCTTGCCTCTGATCGGCACCACCCCGGAGAGAGCGCAGGTTTCGCCGACTTTGCTTTTAAGCGTGTATTCGGTCCAATTGAGGTTTTCTTCTTCCAGTTCATTGTCGTCGCCGGCGAGGGTCACTTCGGAGGCGCTTTTCAGCGACGCCCCGAGCCCCGGGCCGCTACCGGTGCCATGCCCGCCATCGACGACGATCGACGACGTGACTTCGCACGACGCCGGCGCCAGCACCTGACATTTTCCGTATTCGATATACAGCCCAGAGATCTTGAGCTTGCCGCCGCTTTCGCCGATAAAGCTGCCTTTGGAGAGCTTGGCGGAACCGCAGGTCCAGACGATGTTGCTCGAATTCTCGAGGCGAAACATGACCATTTCCGTCCCCGCCTTCTTTTCGCCCGTGAACGCGAACGTGCCTTTCTGTTCGTGGCCTTCGCTGCACAGCGCGACACCGCCGCCTTCGACGGTGCCGGGGCATTCCGCGGCGGATGCCGAAGCGATCGGGACGGCGCTAAGGGCGGCCATCAGGAACGCTCCTGTGAGGGTTAATCTTATTACTGACTTCATTTAGTTTCCTTCGTCTCATCCGGCGCTGAGGAGCGCTACCCGTGTGGGTGCGCTCCTCAGCCCCGGTCATAGGCGAGGCCGGGCGCATTCGGGCATCGCGGGATGACAAATGAGATGAGGCAGGTACTGCGACTGCGTGCTGCTTCTTGCCCCTTGGTAGGGGGAAGGGTGGGTGGGGGGGTGAGGGGCGGTGGGGAATCCAGCTACGCCACTGAGCGGGTGGTGAAGGACAAAGGGTTGGGGGGATCCAGCTACGCCACTGAGCGGGTGGTGACCCCGAGCGTCGTGAGCTTGCCGGCCGCTGGTTGTGGGGACCGCTTGGTTTTGGTTTTGTTCGTGACCTGGCGGGTGGCCGGGGACGGGCCGGGTCGCGAAATGCACCAACTTTGCGCCTACTCTGTGCCAATTTTGCGATGGGCCTTGAGGACGAACGTGTGTTCGCCTATGGTTGCCTGATGCCCACTGCACCCCACCGAGAACCGCCGTACCGCCTCGCCCGCTGGGTGCAGAGAACCCTGCCCTGGGTAGCGGTCAGCGCGGCCGTGGCCGGCATCCTGATCACCGCGCTATCCGGCATCCCCGAGCGCCTGCCCGGGATCGCCCTGTCCTGCGGTGAAGAAATGGGCGCCGCGGCCAGGCACTTCGACCGCGACGCCCTGGAGACCGACGGCCCGGAGAGGGGTATAGAGCCGGGTCCCCTCGACCGCCCCCGGAGTAGGGATGGGGACCCCACCCGCCCAGCGGCCAATTGGTGTGAGGGCGGTGCACGCGCCGTCGCGGCACGAGGCGTGCAGTCACGGTACGCGCGGGCACCGGCGCGTGTGCTGTCGCGCTCGATGGCGCTCGTGAGATCCGGCGGTGCATCCCCATTCCCTCTCCTCCTGCTTCTCGTTCCCTCTCCCCCTCTTTCGCCGACCCGGCGCAGAGAAGAGGTCGTCCGAATTCTCAAACTTTCTGCGCTCCATGATGGCGCGCTTTTGGCCCATTCGTAAAGCTACTTTGTAAGGTTTACTTTGTGAATTCACTTTGTGACTATTCACAGAGTGAATGAATCAGAATGTCGAGGATTCGCCTGTACACTGGGCGCGATCTTGAGGTACGCTCTGGGGGGATGGGAGCCGGGGTCCTCACAGACGGGAGCGCCTTCGCGATGCGCTCGCCGATCAACTGGGGGGTGCTGGGCCTGCTGATCGAGCGTCCCGGCTACGGCTATGACCTGTTCCACCGCTTCGAGCGCACCTACGGCGAGCTGCTGGAGCTCTCCAGCCCCTCGCAGATCTACAAAGCGCTCAACGCCGCTGGAGGAACGCGGGCTGATCGAGCCGCTCCCCGCGACGAGCGATGCCGGCGCCGAGGAGCTGCGCCAGCCAAAGCCCCGCTACCGGGCGCGCGCCGAGGCCGTGCCCGCCTACCGGGAGTGGCTGATCGCCCAGGTCTACGCAGGAACGCCAGCAGCTTGGAGCTGCTCGCGCTGCAGGTAGGGGCGCTGCCCGCCGCCCGATGCGCTCGTCGTGGTCGACCGCTACGAGCGCGCACCTGCTCTCAGAGCGCGAGCAGCGCACCGCCGGCGCTCGACGGCGCGTCCGCGCTCGCGCGCCGGCTGGCCGAGCACGCAAAGCAGCTGGAAACGGGGTGGCGCTCAAGTGGACCACGTACGCACGCGCGCGAGCTCGAAGCGGCGATCGACGCTCAGGCCGGCGCCTGGAGCGAGCCGCAACCAGCGCCGCTCCGGCGGCCGCACCGGAGTCAGAGCTCGCGCCATGACGCTGCTCGCCCTGGAGCGGGTCTGCAAGCGCCACCAGGATGGACGCTCCGAGCGCGTGGTGCTCGACGATGTGTCGATGTCGCTGCACGCGGGCGAACTGGTCGCGATCTGGGGCATGCGCGGCTCCGGGCGCTCCACGCTGCTGCGGATCGCCGCCGGCATCGAGCCGCCGGACTCGGGCGTCGTGCGCTTCGCCGGACGCGAGCTCGGCGGGCGCAACGGCAGCGCGCTGGGCGACGGGATCGGCTACTGCTGCCCGCGCGCCCGCGGACCGCGAAGCGGGCGTCGTGCTCGAGGAGCTGATGCTCGCCCCGCGGATCCGCGGCGTCGGCCACAGTCCGACGCGCAGGCGCGCGCGCGAGCGGCGCTCGAGCGCGTCGGCGCCGCCGCTTGCGCCGGGCACCCCTATCGGCGAGCTCGACGGCGCCGAGGCCGTGCGCGTCGGCCTCGCGCAAGCGCTCGTGCTCGAGCCCGCGCTGCTGGTGATCGACGAGCCCGTCACCGGCGTCGATCTACTCGAGCACGAGCGACATCCTCGCGCTGCTGCGCTCGCTCGCCGACGACGGGATCGCGGTCCTGATGAGCGTCAGCGAGTCGACCGAGTTCACCAGACGCCGACCGCAAGCTGCAGCATCCGCGGCGGCGGATTGGGCGGCAGCGTCGATCCCGAGCTCCCCTCGGTCCATCAGCTGCTGCGCGAGGCCAGCGCGTGAGCCAGGCTCGCCGAGGCTCCGCCGTCGATACCAACGAGGTAGCGCTAGAGGTACACGGAGATGCTTGAGCTGGAGCGGTGTCGTCAAGCACTACCGCGCGGCCGGCGAGGAGGTGCCCGCGATCGACGGGGTCAGCCTGAGCGATCGCGCCGGGCGAGATCGTCGCCGTGCAAGGCCCCTCGGGCTCCGGCAAGACGACGCTGCTGCTGCTGATCGCCGCGCTGTTGAAACCCGACGCGGCACGATCCGCTTCGCCGGACGCGACATCGCCTCGCTCTCGAGCGATCAGGCCTGCGACTTCCGCTTGCGGGAAGTCGGCTTCATCTCCCAGACCACGAGGCTGATGTCGCACGTCTCCGCGGTCGAGAACGCGGCGATGGATCTGATGCTGGGCGGGGTCGGAATGCGCGAGGCCAAGGCCCGCGCGACCGGATGGCTGGAGCGCGTGGGCCTCGCAGATCGGCTGGAGCACACCCCCGAGCAGCTCTCCGCCGGCCAGCGCCAGCGCGTCGCGATCGCGGGCGCGCTCGCGACCGAGCCGAAGCTGATCCTCGCCGACGAGCCGACCGGCAACCTCGACAGCGCCGCGAGCCTCCAGATCGTCGAGCTGCTCGCGCGAGATCGCGCACGAGCTGCGGCGCCTGCGTGCTGCTCGTCACCCACGACCCCGAGGCCGCGGCGCTCGCCGACCGGCGCCTGACGCTGCGCGACGGCACGCTCAGCGAATCCTCCAATGGACGGCGTGCGGTGGACGCAGCTGCAGTGGACGCAGACGAGCACCTTCAAACACCGGCAACACGTACCGCGTAGGAGGGCACGGCCTTGACGCCAACTGAGCCCTTCGCGCCCGCGCAGCCCCTGGCGCCACCCGAGCCCGTAACGCGGAAGATCGTCAAGGCGCGCGCCCTGATGGGCGTCCTCGATGCTCGTCTACCTCTACCGCCGCCGGCTGCGCGTCCACGCGGTCCAGGAGCTGCTCGCCGGCCTCGGCGTCGCGATCGCCGTGGCGCTCGTGCTCGCGACGACGATCGCCTCCCAGAGCATCGCGGGCTCCGCAAGCGAAGTCGTGCACGCGGTGATCGGGCCGGCGTCGCTGCAGCTGCGCGCGCGCGGCTCCGACGGCTTCGAAGAACGGCTGCTCACGCGCGTCGAGCACCTGCCCGGGCGTCAAGCAGGCCGCGCCGATCCTCGAACAGACCGCCACGATTCGCGCGGCGGACGGCAGGCAGGTCACGGTCGATCTGGCGGGCGCGGACACGAGCCTCGTCGTGCTCGACGGGCTCGCGCACAAGCTCCCGATCGCCACCCTCTCCCCCGGCGGTCTCGGGCTCTCCGCGAACGACCGCACACGCGCTCGCACTGTCAGGTGGGAATGGCGTTCGCGTCAACGCTGACCGGAGTTGCTGCGCTCGACCTGCGCGGTGCAGCTACGCTCCGTCAGGGTCTCCGCGGTGCTCGGCCCCGAAACGTTCGGCGCGCTCGCACAGGCCCAGGTCGCGGTCATGCCCCTGCGAGACCTGCAGCGCCTCGCCGGCTTACCGGGTCGCGTCTCGCGCATCCTCGTGCGGGTGGCGCCCGGGCACGAAGCGCAGGTCCGCTCCGAGCTGCAGATGCTCGCCGGCTCCGCGGGGGGGACTGGAGTGCGGGCGGGCGGGATCCCATCGGTCGCGCCCGCCGACCAGGACGTCGCCGCACTGAAGCAGGCGCTGCGACCGGCCAACCAGGCGAGCGAGTTCTTCGCCGCGATCAGCGCCCTGATCGGGTTGCTGCTCGCGTTCAACGCGCTGCTGCTGACCGCCCCCGAGCGCCGCCAGACGATCGCCCGGCTGCGCGTCATCGGCACGCGCAGCACGGCGATCGTGCAGATGCTGGCCAGCCAGGCGCTGGCGCTCGGGATCGCGGCCTCGGCCCTCGGCGTCCTCGGCGGCTACCTGATCTCACGCGGCGTCTTCGGAGAGTCCACCGGTTACCTGGCCGAGGCGTTCACGCTCGGCAAAGGCGCCCCCGTCAGCGCTCGGACGCTCGAGCTCGCATTCCTCGGCGGGGTGCTCGCCACCTGCGCGGCCTCCGCGATCCCGCTGCTCGACCTGCGCCGCGGCGAGGCCCTCAACGCCGTCTACGCGCAGGGCGGCGTGCCCGGCAACGCGCTCGGCTGCCAGGCGCAGCGCCGTCTCGCGCTGGCCGCCGCGATCCTGCTCGCGCTCGCGACCGCGATCTTCCTGCTCTCGCCCTCGCTCGCGCTGCTCGCCTGCGCCGTGCTCGCGCTCGCGTCCGTCTGCAGCGTGCCGCTCGCGTTCGCCGGCGTCCTGCGCGTGGCCCGCGCGCTGAGCGAGAGGTTCGGGCGCCTGGGGATTCTCGAGGTGGCGCTGACGCCGCTGAAAGCCACGACGCTGCGCACGCTCGCGCTCGCCGCGACCGGCGCGGTCGCGCTGTTCGGCGCGGTCGCACTCGGTGGCGCTCGCCAGGACCTCTTGCGTGGCATCCACGCCTTCGCCCACAGCTATTCGCAGGACGCGAGCATCTGGGTGAGCAACCCGGGCGATAACCAGGCGACGAGCGACTTCGTCTCCAGCGGGCAGACGGCTCGCATCGCGCAGGTGCCCGGCGTCGCTGGAGTGAGCGTCTTCCAGGGTGGCTTCCTGGAATTGAATCCCACCCACCCCCGGCGTGTGTGGGTGATCGCGCGGCCGGCGGGGGCGGACAGCGACGTGTTGAGGAGTCAGGTCACTGGCGGTAACTCCAAGCAGGCGATCACGCGACTCGGTGAAGGGGGCTGGATCGCCGTCTCTAAGCAGATCGCCGAAGAACAGCATGTCGGTGTCGGCGGCACCATCACGTTGCCCACCCCCACCGGCGAGGAGCGCTTCCGGATCGCCGCCACCACGACCAACCTCGCCTGGCCTCCGGGCGTGATCTTCATGAGCACTGCCGACTACAGCCGCGATTGGAAAACCTCGGCGCCCACGGCGCTCGGTGTCCAGCTCCGCGCAGGCGCGAATGCCGCGCAGGCGCGCAGGGCCATCGAGCGCGCGCTTGGCGCCTCGAGCGGCCTGGAAGTGGCCAGCGCAAATACCCGAGAGGCCAGCATCGACACCCTGGCCGGCGAAGGACTCGGACAGCTCGGGGAAATCTCGACGCTGCTGCTGCTCGCGGCGATCTTCGCACTCGCGACGGCCGGCACCTCGGCCGTATGGCAGCGCCGAGCCTCGCTTGCGAAACGCCAGCGCTCCGGCGTAAAGCCGCGTCGACTGTGGCCCATCCTGCTGGTCGAGTCGTTCTTGATCCTCATCGGCGGCTGCCTGACCGGGGCGCTCGCCGGGATCTACGGCCAGGTCGTGATCGATGGCTACCTGAAACACATCACGGGGTTCCCCGTTGCGAGCCTGGCCGCCAGCTTCAGGCCGTTGGAGATTCTTGCGTTCGTGATCGTCGTCGTCCTGGCACTCGTGGCCATTCCCGCCTGGCGGGCGGCCCACGTCGATCCGATGTTCGGGCTCAATGACTGAAACCCGAGACACGATGCTCGGCCGACGGACGCGCGCTAGTGCGAACGCCACGATCGATCCGAATCGCCCGCGGCCGCTTGCGCCGGCAGCCCTCGACGGCGCCTCGGCGAGGCGCGTCTTTGGCGGGGCGGCCGGCCTATCGACGCTCGCGGGCGCCAGTCTCGCCCTCGTGCTCGCAAACGTTCGCTACTGGGGCACGGTCGCACCGCACGTGCGCGCGCAGCTGGCGCGCTGGGAGCAAGCGTGCGCGGGCGATTCCCGATCCTTTCCTCCGGGCCTGCGCGACGGCCAAGTTGCGCGACGAGCGCTTCAACGCCCAGGTCGCGGCGACGCTGGCGACGCTCGCTCCACGTGCTCAGCGCACCCGGGTGGTGGAGGCGATCGTTGCCCTGCAGGTGATGTATGACTACCTCGACCTGCTGACCGAGTCGTCCGCCGGTGGGTGGGTGGGATCCAATTCCGAGCGGCCGCGCACTCCTCTCCGCTCTGGCCGACGCGCTCACGCTCGATCTCGGGGCAGGTAGCACGGTAGATGTCGGGGACCGTCGGGATACAGGTGCAGACGACCCCGGTGACTACTACCGCAACCGCCCGCACTCGGACGACGGCGGCTACCTCCAAGCGCTGGTCGAGACCGTCAAGACCGCACTGGCCACGTTGCCGAGCGCAGCCACGATCGCGCCCGTCGCCCGGCAAGCGCGACGCGTTGCGCGGAGGCGCAGATGCTCAATCACGAGGCGTCTCGCTCGGGGATCGATGAGGCACGGCGCTGGGCCACCGTGCAGGCATCCGGCACGGGCCTCGGCTGGCAGGAGTACCTCGCTGGCGCGACCGCGTCGGTGCTGGGGATCCATGCGCTGATCGCGGCCGCGGCCGATCCGGCTAGGACGCACGCGCGACGCCGAAGAGCTCGACGCGCTCTACCTCTCGATCGGCGCGCTGACGATGCTCGACAGCCTCGTCGACCTGCGAGGAGGACATCGCCGCGGGCAGCTGGGATACGTCCAGTACTACGAGCACCCGGAGCTGATGGCAACTCGCCTCGCGAACGTCGCCTCGCGACGCGGTTGCGCGCGCACGCGCACTGCCCAACGGGGCGCACCACATCGTGACGCTCGCCGGCATCGTCGCCTACTACGCCTCCGCGCCGGCCGCCAACACCGAGCTTCGCCCGGCCGCTGATCGCGCCGGTCCGCAGAGAGCTTCGGCCCCTGATCACGCCTACGCTCGCGCTGATGCGCGCCTGGCGCCTGGCAAAGCCAGCGCGCAATCGGGGGCGCCACGGGGTGGGCCATGTCTAACCCGTCCAACGGTCAGCCTGGGGTGGCGCGCTATGTCGCGATCATCACCGACGGCAACGGCCGTTGGGCGCGGGCGCGGGGCCTGCCGGTCACCGCAGGTCACGACGCCGGCGCGGACACGCTCAAGGCCCGTCTGCGCGACGCCGCGGAGCTCGGTGTGCAGGAGCTGACGGTGTACTCGTTCTCGACCGAGAACTGGTGTCGCCCGCAGGAGGAGGTCGACGGGCTGATCTCGATGATGGCGAGTCGCATTGCGCGGGAGACCCCGGAGCTGCACGAGGAGGGCGTACGGATGCGCTTCATCGGCCGTCGCGAGGAGATCCCCGCGAGCTCGACTCGAGCAGATGGACAAGGCGGAAGCGCTGACCGCTTCAAACCGCCGGATCACGCTGTGCATCGCCTTCAACTACGGCGGCCGCGCGGAGATCCTCGACGCGGCCCGACGCTTTACGGGAGATACCGAGGAGGAGTTCAGCCGGCTGCTGTATGCCCCGGACATGCACGATCCCGAGCTGCTGATCCGTACCGGCAAGGAGCACCGGCTGTCGAACTTCGTGCTGTGGCAAGCCGCCTACTCGGAGCTCGTGTTCCGCGACGAGCTGTGGCCCGACTTCAGCCGCGAGGCGCTGGAGGAGTGCCTGCGGGAGTTCTCAGAGCGCCGGCGCCACTTCGGTGGACGCACGCAGGACACGGCCCAACCGCACCAAGACGGGGCCGAGGGTGTTACAACTGTTCCCAGGAGAGAGGAGTAGGGCATGATCGGAGATTCTGAAGCGTTGGAGGATCGGGGCAGCGTGCAGCGTTGCGCTGCTCGCCGTGCTTGCGAGCGGAGCGCTGCTCGCGACGGCGTCCGCGGCGGCGCGAGCGCCTCCACGCGCCCACCGGCGGCCCAGCGCGGCGCACGCGCTCGAAGGCGACCGACACGGCCAAGCTGCACTACGTGTCGGCCGCGGGGTCCGAACTGCTCGAGCAGGGCAAGGCCACCGGCACGATCCCCGGCAGCATGCGCGCCCTGGTCGAAATCGGCGCCACGATCAGCGGCAACTTCACGATCTACACGCGGGGCGGCTCGATCAAGGGCCACGGCGTGGCAACGCCACACGGCGCGCGGCATCTACGAAAGCTTCGCCGGCTCGGTCGCGGTTACCGGCGGCACCGGCCGCTTCGTCCACGCGCACGGGCACAACCGGCCTCTACGGCACCTTCGACCGCAACACACTACGCGCTGACGATCCAGACCACCGGCACGCTCTCCTACTGAGAGTCGCGGGTGATCCGAACGACATTCGCGCGCCGCAGCGACCCGCCTGGCGGCAGTCCTGCTCGGCCTCTGCCTGGCGCCGCGCGCTCACAGCTCACCGGCGCGGCGTACGCCGCGCCTGCGGCCCGCTCGAGCGCGACGGCGGATGCGGCACCTCAGCACCGGTCCAGAGCGGCGGCGATGCGCACCGTCGGCGAGCTTGACCGCCGTCTTTCGAACCCGAGCGCCTCGGTCAGCGAACCACGCTCAGCTTCGGCTTCCAGATCGCCGGCGCAGCCGGCGGCGGTCCCCCCGCGTTGACGGCGTCAGCCTGAGCTACCCGCATAAGCTCGGGATCGCCCTCAGCGGCCTCGGGCTGGCCACCTGCACCGCCGCCGCAGCTCGAAGCAGCCGGCGCTGCCGGGATGCCAGGCAGAACTCGATCATGGGCTTCGGCGACGCGACCGCCGAGATCTCGCTCGGCTCGGACGTCGTCGGCGAGCCCGTCCCGCTCACGATCCTGCGCGCGCCCGACGAAGAAGGACACATCTCGCTGCTGTTCGATGCGGTCGGCACCACTCCGCTGAACACGAGCGCCGTCTTCCCGGGCGCGCTGCTCCCCGCGCCGGCTCCGTTCGGCGGGCAGGTGAGCATCGATGTTCCCCTGATCCCAAGCCTCCCCGGCGCGCCGATGTCTCGATCGTGCGCCTGCGCGCCACCCTCGGCCCCAGCCGGAGTCACCTACTTCGAACACCGGTCGAAGGCAGAACCATCGGCTACCAGCCCCCGGGCATCCTGCTGCCCCCCACCTGCCCGCCGGGCGGCTTCCCGTTCGCCGCGCAGTTCAGCTTTGTGGACGGCGTCCACGCGAGCGCGCGGACCACGGAGCCCTGCCCGGCGCAGGCGGCGCGACGGGGGCGGTAGCCGTGGGCGGAGTTGGGGTGGTTGGGCCTGGGCTCATCCAACTCCCTTTGTGGCTGGCGACACAGACCTTTGTGCGGATAGCTAGTTTTGTTGCCTCCCAAAAAATCGATCAATATTTACGGCTCCCCATGTGATGCATCTTGCATAAGTAAGAGATATGCGAGCCCGACAGCGGCGCAGGTCCCGGACGTTCGGCCCGACCGATTGAAGATCAAGTCCCTCAGCCGGGAGGGTGGCTTCGCGGATCGGTCGGGCCGAAGTCCACGCTAAGGCTTGGTCTCAGCCTCGCCTTGCGGCTCGACGCCATCCGTCGAGGGTTCGGATCCAGATCGTACGCTCGCTTGAAGGCGTAGTGGAGATCGTGACTGCATTGTGGTTCACCGGGTCCTTTTCGACGACGGCGCCATTCTCGTCCTTTGTGCAAGCAATTCTCTCGACCGCAAGAACCTCGGTCGCCTCGTCGCCCCAAGACAGTCGCGGGGGATATCCGGGAACTATCGCCGGACGGTCGAGAGTTACCGATCCTGCGTTCCAGATCCAGATCCGAGTTCGTGCGAACGCCGGTACAGACTTGTGCCGCCAGTGAACGTCCAAGTCGTCCTGTGGTCGCGCCACGACGACCACGCGCCCTTCCTGAAAGAACACCAAATGTGGCTTGCGCCTCGCATAGGCGACGCCAATGATGATTCCTAGGACTGCGACAGCAAGACCAGCAAGTCCAAGAGCGGCGGATGCACCTGTGGCGCCGAGCGTATCCATGTTCCTACCCTACACAGACTGACAAGCACCGATTGCTTCTCGTCGTGGTCCTTGGTCTCGATATGGGCTCGATGTGGTGGGGACTACGTCCCGGCGACGTAGCTCCGCTCTACAAGATCAACACTGTCGCGCTCGAGGAGAATACGCCGGTAGTCTGGTTTGACTTCCCAGGCGGATCGCCGCCCCCGGACTTCGATCCGCACCCGGCTATCCAAGTAGCCCTCCACGACCCGGAAGCTCCCGCCCTCCACTACCACTCGCTCGTTGACGTAGTTCTTCGCACGCCCTAATGTTCCATCAACAAAACGACGCGGCCCCGGGCCGCTTGAGGAACCCGCCCGTCCAGCCTGAAGGCCTTCCAGCTTGGGTGGCGCGGCCTTACACCTCTAGTGGCCTCGCTCTTTGCGACTCAGTTCCGCGTCGAGGAGCAATGTAGGTAGCCCAGGCGGCGAGCACAAGTCCTCTGTTCAGGAGTTCCCGCATTCTCCGGAAAAATGCGCAGTGAGCACCGTACTCACGTCGGTTCTACAATCGCCCGGTGGATCTGTACACCTGCCCGGCCCGTACTCACGGCGCCAACGCGCCGATCATCAAGCACCCATGCGGAGTGGCAGCCCAAGCCCTGGAGCAAGCCGGGCACACCTACTCCGTAAAGGTCGTCGGCGGCTTCAAAAATGTGCCCCTCAGCCGTAGAGGCAAGCGCGATCAGATCATCGAGATGACCGGCCAGCAGGATGTGCCGATCCTGGTACTAGACGACGGCACCGTGATCCAGGGATCCACCGCGATCATCGACTGGGCAAGCAGCAACCCGGTCTCACGTTCCTGAGGCGGCGGGGTTCGGGCTGGTAGGTTCGAGCCACCTAGTCCAACAAACAGACCGTAAAGGAGTTCCTGTGGCCCTAACGCAAACCCAGCTCGCGAGCACTCTCGCCGAGCGCGTCGATATGAGCAAAGCCGACGCGAAGATCGTGCTCGACGCCCTCGAAGAGATCGTCCTCGAGCAAATCGCCCAAGCGGAGAAGGTACAGATCGGCAAGCTCGTCCAGCTGACCGTAAAACTGAAGCCAGCATCGAAGGCACGCCCGGGCCGCAACCCCGCAACGGGCGAGACGATTACGATCAAGGCGAAACCGGCCAGCGTCGACATCAAAGCGCGGCCCCTGAAAAAGGCCAAGGATGCACTCCCCTCCGTGCAGAAGGCGCGCCGCAAGCTCGACGCCTGACGCGCGACGGCCAGCTCCAGCTCGAAGACGGTAAGCGTTCTCGCGCCACGTTTCTTGACGAGCGGCCCACAAACGCTGGGGTTTCAGGTCCAACCCACTAAGCTCTGCGCCCGGATCGACTGTTCCGTCTCAAGGCGTCTCTAGCTTTTTCGACGGTGCCCATTGCGGCCAGGTCTGAGAACCCACGGAGTCGGCTCGAGAAGTCGAACGGGAAAGGGACGAGGACACGACCGTCCATGGCACTGGCAGCAAACGGTCTTTGACAAGTGAATAAGGACGAGGCGTGACGGTGTCGTCTTGCTCGCTCCTGGCGCATACGCGACCGACAGGCTTATGCGGCGCGCCTGCACGGCGGGTCTCGGTGCTGTGGTCCCCGGCTGTAGTTGGCGCCTACATCGAGGTCAGCTTCACTCTGTTCGCTACTGCAGCCCGCCACGCCAACCCGCAGAGCACGTACAGGATCGCGATCGTGATCAGCGTGAACTTGATGCTCGAGCAGATGGTCGCGATCAGCGGTGCGTGTTCGCCTCCGTGACCTTCGAGGACGAGTAGCAGGAACACGTTTTCGGTGGCGTCGAACATCGCTGCGGCTGTGGCGAAGAACGGGACGATCGCGCCGGCGGCGGCAAGGCGTCGCCAGTCGCGCATTCGGGCGAGGTCGCGGGTGGCTAGACCAGCGAGTGTGAAGAACCCGCCGTAGCTGACCATGTAGGCGTAGTCGACGATCAGAGAGAGTCGGGCGGTGTGGCGGCCTTGCGAGCCCCATTCGGCGAGGATCTGGCTCGCGCGCGCCTTGGTCGCGGCGAACTCGAATCCCACGATCCCCGGCCCGCCCGTGTGTTCCAACCGTTTTTCGAAGACGAAGAACGGCACGATCGTGAGCACGACCATCGCGATACCGAGCAGGATCAACCACTGCTTGCGGGTCACCAGGACGACCTCCCTTGGGCTGGCCTGAGCGGTGTCGATAGAGCGGGCGAAGCGAATATATAGGGTGTATGCCGATGACGGAGGGCATCCATGACAGGGCGATGGTCGTCGAGGTCCACCCCGTCTCCTCTAGGCGCCAGCTGAATACGTTCATCAAGCTCCCGTGGCGGCTCTATCGCGACGAGCCCAACTGGGTGGCACCGCTGCTGATGGAACTGAAGAAGCGGCTGGACCAGCACAAGAACCCCTTCTTCGAGCACGCCGAAGCGCAGTACTTCCTCGCCTACCGCGATGGGCAGGCAGTCGGTCGTGTCAGCGCCCACATCGATCGGAACTTCAACGACTTCCAGCAGAACGAGTGGGGTCTGTTCGGGTGGTTCGAGTGCGAGGATGACCCCGAGGCAGCGCGTGCGCTGCTGGACGCAGCTGAGGGGTGGTTGCGCGAGCGCGGACGCGATCGGATGGTCGGCCCGATGGACTTCACGACCAACGACGAGATCGGCGTGCTGATCGCCGGATCCTCGAGACCAACACGCCGATGAACCGCGCGATGGAAGGCATGGGCGGCGAGATCAAGCGACGGTACAGGGTCTACAAGCGGATGTTGTAGGAGCTGCCTGCGCCGCTGGCGCAGTAGCGGGCTATCCGCTCAGTGCTCGTACACGCTGGCCACGTTGGAGGTCCCGGCGAGGTACGGGAAGTCTGCCTCGTGTGGGGACAGGACTCGGAAGTGGTAGACGACGGGGCCGGCGAATTTGAAGCGGTAGGTCGCGCGGTAGCGGCCCTTCGCGTTGGTGGTGATCGTGCGGAACTGGATCCATTCCCGGCCCGATGAGGCCTCCAGCACGAGCTGCTTGCCGCCCGGCGGGATCGGCGTGCCTTGCAAGGTGCCGCTGAAGACGATCCTGTGGCCGATGCTCGAGACGTGCGGGGCGATCTTCAGCGCGATCCCGGCGTGCACGCGTAGCGTGAGTGCGGTTGTGGCGACGGGGATTGTGTCGTTCTGGTGGCTGCGGTATTCGAAGCGCAACGCACTGGAGGACACGTCTCGGGGCAGGGTCAGCGTCCAGGCACCGGTGGGGCCAGTGCGCACCCCGGCAAGGGGTACGGTCCGCGCGCCCTCATATGCGGGCGTCTCATACACATTGAGCGAAGCGCCCGTGATAGGTACGTTGCCGGGCGCGGTGAGACGCCCAGTGATCTCCTCCTTGGCGCCGTAGCTGCTGGTGCGGGTCGCCTTTGTCGTGCTCTTCCAGCGCGCGGTCAGCGTGGCCTGATCGGATGCGTTAGTGCCGTTCGCCGGGCCGCGCAGCGCGAGGGGGCTACCGGGGCCGACGCTGGCGCCCGCGGGGACGCTCGCGGTGTGGTTGGCGAACGTCACCTGGCGGCTGAGGATCGTCGTCGCGTTACCAGCCGCGTCGAGCAGCGCCACGGTCAGCAGATGCGACCCGTCCGGCGCCAGCGCAGTGTCGAAGGACAGGTCATCGCTCAACGCCAGCGGGCAGGGCTCCACTTCGACGAAAGCATTGCTCCCGTCGCTCGTGCCACCCACGTCACGGCACGGCCCGCTAGCGCTATTCAAGAGCTGTTCGGAGACCGCGTTCCCATCGACCGAGAACACAGCCTCATACAGCCCGGAGCCCGTATCCGTCGCCGAGAACGAGATATCTCCCACCCCGCTCATCGTCCCCCCAGCGGCGAGGCTCCCACCCACGCTCGAGAACGCCGGGGGTGTGTCGTCGGCGAGGGTGATGTCGGCCGCGTACAGGCTGATCGACGCCGCGTAGCCCGCGCCGACCGCCGGGCAGGAGCTGCCATCGCCTCCGCCGCAAGAGGCGTTCACGTACAGGTGGGTCGCTTCGGTCAAGTTGGCTTGTGGCGCTTCGACGAGATTTTCCTTCGACAGCGGAACACTGGAGCTCCCCACCGATTCACAGCCTTCGAAGCGCACGCACTGACTGAAGACATCGGCCGTGGTCGTATCCCCGGGCGCCTCGAGCTGAGTCTCCGTCGAGTTGTTACCCGCTTCCCACGAACGGGTGTAGGACGAACGCCACAACCTCGCCGCCGCGATCTGAGTCCCCGCCGGCGCACTGAAGATCCACGTCGCGGCCGACACATTCGCCGGATGCGAGACATTCCCATCCAACGCCGCCGTCAGCGACCCCCCGCTTTCGCAGCTGTCGGCGACCTCCATCCACGGGCCGTTCGTCGACGAGCCCCAACCGCTCCTGGGAGCAACCGCCCCCGCCGGCGTACGACACGAGTAGACGTGGTAGGAGCCCGCGCTGGCCGATGACACCAGCGCAAGACCGAAGCCGATCAGCAGCAAGCTCGCTTTGAGGAGTCTCCTATCCATGGGCCTACCCCTTATACCGACCGTCAGCGCCAAACGGGACAGAAGGGACAGAGCATTGCGGTGTGGGCACAAAAAAATACGCCCAAGGCCACCGTCGTCAGTGACTCCAAAGAGCAGCGGGTCGTGGGGACATCTCAACAAGAGAGGTACCCCACGACCGCCACAGACCGAAGTGCTACTGCTCTTCCTCGACTTGGATTTGAGATCCTGGCAGTGTCATCTTGTTGCTCCCTTGGCGATCGCGGCGCCCAGCCGGTCGGCCAGGCCGATCGCCTCCGCGGCGGAGCCGAATAGGACCTCCAGCCGCATCCGCTCGCGAGGCAGAAGGCGAACATGCACCTCGACGCCGAGCAGATCGCCCCACGCCCTGGCGAGATTCGCAGCGGCCAGATCCCGCTCCTGCCAGCGATCCAGCCCTTGCTCATCGGGATCCCCCGGCGGGAGCACCTCCCTGTTGCTCGCGCGGACACGAGCCGCGAGCTGCTGCACTGACCACCCCTCCTTGACCGCCGCGCGAGCGAGCTCCGTGCGTGCCTCCAGGTCGTCTGCGATCAGCAGCGTGATTCCGTGACTCGCGGCCAGCTCCCCGCGCTCCAACAGTCCGAGGATCTCCTCGGACAGTTTCAGCAAGCGCATCAGGTTCGCGATCACGCTTTTGTCCCGCCCTACCATTTCCGCGATCTGCCAGTAGGTCAGGCCGAACTCCTGCGTCAGGGTCACGCAGGCACGAGCCTCCTCGGCGGGGTTGAGATCCTCCCGCGCCATGTTCTCGATCAGCGCCGCCTGGAGCGCCTCGAGATCGTCATACCGCGATAGCAACGCGGGGATGCTCTGAAGGCCGGCGAGCTTGGCAGCGCGCCAGCGCCGCTCGCCCGCGACCAGCTCGTAGGAACCCTCATTCATAGGACGCACGAGCACCGGCTGCAAGACGCCACGCACGCTCAACGAACCCGCCAGCGCCTGCAGCGCGGTCTGGTCGAAGTAACGCCGCGGCTGTGCGTGGTTCGGCACGATCTCCTCGACCGGCAACTGCCGTAACTCCTGTACTTGGGACATGCTTGCTCCTTTGATTTGGGCCGGCGGATTCGTCGACCGGGCTTGAACGCAAAAAAGGCGAGCCATTTGGCCCGCCTCGTAAGGGGTGCTTCGGTGCTTCCGGCGCGCCCGTGGGGCACGCTTGCCTTCAGGGCCTACCTCGGTAGGCCCTCTCGTTCAACTACCTGCCCGTCTAGCCTCCAGCGACCACGCTGGTCAACCGTTCGGCCAAGGCAAGCCCCTCCGCGGCGAAGTCGAACTCGACCTCCATCCGCAGCTGCTCCTTACGCATCGCACGAACATGCAGCTCCGCGCCCAGCAGATCGCCCCACGCCCTGGCGACGTTCAGCGCGGCCAGGTTCCGTGCCTGCTTTGGATCCCGTGCTTGCTCACCATGCTCCTGCAGGGACTCGAGCAGATCCACGTTGCTTTTACGGACACGAGCTTGGAGCGTCCGCAACGACCACCCCTCCTGCACCGCCGCACGCGCAAGCTGCTGACGCGCCTCGAGGTCCTCTGCTTTCAGCAGCGTTATGCCATGACTCTCGCTGAGATCGCCGCGCTCCAGCGACCCCAGGATCTCCTCGGACAGATCCAGCAACCTCATCAGGTTTGACACCGTGCTGTTGCTGCGCCCCACGCGCTGCCCGACCTGCACTTGCGTGAGACCGAGCTCCTTCACGAGTGTGTTGCAGGCGCGTGCCTGCTCGACGGGGTTGAGGTCCTCGCGCGCCATGTTCTCGATCAGCGCGATCTGCAGCGCCGCCGCATCGTCATACGCGGATACCAGCGCCGGGATCGTCTCCAGTCCCGCGATCTTCGCCGCGCGCCAGCGTCGCTCGCCCGCGATCAGCTCGTAGGAACCGTCTGGTGTAGGACGCACGAGCACCGGCTGCAGGACACCTCGCTCACCGATCGAGCCCGCGAGCTCTTGCAGCGTGTCCTGATCGAAGTAGCGTCGTGGCTGGGACAGGTTCGGCTCGATCACGGCAACCGATACGTCTTGCAACTGCTGTATTTGAAACATGCTTCCTCCTTTGACCGATGGGCAACCCATAGATCGTGGGTAGACAAAAGTAAGACGCCAGCCAGAAGGCCAACGTCTTTGCTGCAGGCACGACTCCCGCGAAGGCGAGTCGGACCAGATTGGATGAGAGGAGCCGTAGCTCGTCTCAAAGAGGGGTACTCAGGACCAGCGTCAGCTCGTCAAGCGACGGCGGCGGTGATCTACTTCGGTGCTCGCGGGTGGCGAGCTGTGAGGGAACGGCGGGTGGTCAGCAGGGACCGAATGGCTCTGGGGAGAGGAAAAGAATGAGGGTCGAGGGTAGCGCTCGGCGGGCATACGTCAAGTTGCGGGCCAGTTGCGGTGCTGCTCGCTTCGATAGCTGCTTGCACCGGCCGCTCTCCACCCGTACCTTTGGCTCTACAGAGCCGCATTACAGCGCTCAGGCGTGCAGTTACCCCGTCTTTTCAGGCGCAGGCAACTGCACCTGACGGGGCCCCCAGCAGGGGGCAACTGCATCCTCCCCTCCGGGCAACTGCGCGCAGCGGGACGGCAAATGTATGGGCGTTTGCGCGCCGACTCCGTGGAGCTCTCTCGTCGCTCTCCCTCAGTGCTCGTGCACGCCCACGACATTCGAGGTGCCCTCTAGGAATGGGAAGTCGGCTTCGTAGCGTGAGAGCACTCGAAAGCGGTAGGTGACGGGGCCTGGGAACTTGAAGCGGTAGCTCGCGTGATAACGGCCCTTCGCGTTGGTGGTGATCGTGCGGAATTCGATCCATTCGCTGCCGGAGCTCGCCTCGAGCACGAGTTGCTTGCCGCCCGGCGGGATCGGCGTGCCGTGCAAGGTGCCGCTGAAGAAGATGCTCCGCCCGACGCTCGTGACACGGGGGGCGATCCGCAGCGCGATTCCGGCGTGTACCCGCAGCGTCAGGGTCGCCGTGGCGACAGGGACCGTGTCGTCCACGTGGCTGCGATACGCGAAACGCAGCGTGCTCGAGGAGACGTCCCGGGGCAGGGTCAGCGTCCAGACGCCAGTCGGACCCGTGCGCGCGCTCGTCAGGGACGCGGCCCTCGCGCCCTGGTCGGCCGCGGTCACGCTGACGTCGAGCAGCGCGCCCGAGATCGGCTCGCCGGCAGTGGTCGTCAGGCGCCCCGTGACACGGTCGGCCTGACCGTAGCCGCTCGTGCGCGTCGCCTTCGCCGTGCTCGTCCAGCGGGCGGTGAGCTTCGCCTCGTCGGAGGCGTTCACGCCGTTCGCGGGACCACGCTGGGCGAGGGGGCTGCCCGGGCCGATCGCGGTACCTGTGGCCGAGCCTGTCGGACCAGCGGTCGCGGCATTGTTAGCGGTCGTGATCGTGCCCAGCGAGTCGCTTGCCGTGTTGTGAGCCGCGTCTGTGACGGTCAGGTTGACCGTGTAGCTGTCGTCTTTGAGGGTGGTGGTGTTCAGCGCGAATTCGCTGACGGACTCTGTGAGGGGGCAGGCGTTCCAGGAGTCATATGAGCATTGTGCGGCGAAGTCGAATGTGTGGGTGTAGGGCGTTTCGCCGTCCTGGGGAGTCAGGGTCAGCGTCGCGGAGCGAACACCGCTGTCCGCGTCGCCGGCGGTGAAGCTGAGCGTCTGCGATCCGGTGAGCGTCGACTTGTCCGCCGCTGCGGTGGCGAGCGGGCCGGATGCGCTCTTGATGACCGGCGGGGTGTCGTCGGTGAGGGTGAGCGTGATGTCGCTCAGCGCCGGGACGCTGGTCGAGTCCGCGAAGTAGCACGTCGGGGAGCTGTCGTCCGTTGAGCAGTTGACGTGCGCCTCGAAGTCGCGGGCGCCTTGGGGCAGGGTCCAGCTATCGTCGGCGGTGTAGTTGCTCCCGCCACCGTTGGGGATCTCGACTGCGCCAGGGAGTGCCTGCCCAGCGGAGGTGAAGCCCATAAAAGCGTCGTCGCCTGTCACCGAGGAGCCGATCACCTCGGCCGTGATGGACTGGATAGTCACGTCGGGGGCGCTGGCAGGCACGTCGATCTGCAACCCTACTTGGCTGCCGCTGTGCCCGTTCTCGGTCACCGCCCCGGCCTGTTCGTTGGAGGCGACAGAGTCGCCGATCGCGCCGCCGGATGAGCAGGTGTTCGACAGCACGCTGCTCGCGTCGGTGTTGATGCCATACACCGACCATCCCGGCGAGACCGCCGGAGTGCCGGGGGCGCACTGATACATCGGATAGGTGCCCGCGGATGCGAGCGACGGCGCCGCGAGCAGACAAGCGACGCCGGCCAAGACACCCAGGAGCATCAGGACCGCAAGCCGTCGGGTCTCGCGCCGTCCGATCGTCTCCTGCACCGACAAGTCACGCATCTCCTACCTCGCCTTTCATGAGCCTCCTACCCATGCGCCTACCTCTTATACCGACCATTTCGTCCTAACGGGACAAACTGTCCCGTTTCGCTTCGCCCGTCGGAGTAGGAGGAAGACCCCCACGACGAAACGGAGCCAGGCATGGACCTCACGCGCGAGCTGTTGCTGCCCTACCAGGGCCTGGACGCCTTCAATGGGCTCTGCCACATCCGCGTCTACGAACAGCCCGGGCAGCTGCCCGTCGTGATCGCCGGCGGACTGGACGACAACCCCGGCACCTCGATCACCCTGGCGATCGAGACGGTCGCCGCGACCGTGCAGCGCAGCGAGTTCGCAGACGGACGCGAGTTCAGCCTGATCGAGCACTACCGCGACGCGATCGACGGCCGTCCGGCGCCCACCTACTCGCGCATCCACTTCAGCCACCGGCCACTCCAGGAAAGCCCGGAGATCGAGGGCGAGTTCCGCCACCCATACTGGGAGCCGATCGACAATGTTGAAGAGCTCGTCGGCTGCGAGGTCACAGCCTGGGAGCGAGGCCTCTACACCGCCCGCGCGATCGCCGGCGAGCAAGGCGAGCAGCTACGCCGCGAGCTGGTCGAGAACGGGAGACACAACCACGAGGAGATCCTCAGGATTCCTTCGCGTGCTGGCCGCGGCCCTTCTTCTCCAGTTTGCCTTCCTGTTCGAGGTTTTGGTTTGTTCTGATGTCGAGCTGATGGCCCTCGTTCACCCTCTCATCGCGCGCCGGTACTCGCGCGACACCGGGTCCTGCTCCAGCAGCCCGACCTCCAGGAGCGTTGACGCATACCGGTAGGTCGTACTGAGGCCCATGTCGAGATCACGGGCCACATCCGTCACTGCTCGACCGGCGCCATCGGCCGGAAAAGACGCAAGCACCATCAGGCCTCGCAGCAAAGAGCGCGAGAACCGCAAATCGTCCAACTGTGCGGGGGACGCCCGGAATTCGAATTGGAGCTCCTCCATCCCCCCGACAAGGCCCAGCAGTTCACCGTCGTTCGCCGCCTCACGAACAATCCGCTCGGTTTGAGCCGCGGACAGCTCGATCGTGATCCCGTGCTGTGGCATCTCGATCAATTCTTTCATAGCTATGACGCGACAATCCCCGAGTTCCCAGTTCCTCCGCCGCATCCGGTACGTTCTCCCTCGACCGAGCATCCGAGCTTAGGAGTAACCGTGACCGACTTCCTTGACGACAAGCGCAAAGAGATCAACGACCGGCTTGCGGCGCTGAAGCCCGCGGTGGACGAGTACAGCCGCCTCGAGGCCGCCGCTTCGGCACTCGCCAAAGTGCGCGGAGCCACTCCTGCGGCTTCGGCGCCCGCCGCAGCGACCCCCACGGTGGTGCGCAAAAAACCAGGTCGCCCCAAAGGACCGGGTCGTCCCAAGGGGAGCGGGAAAAAAGTGGGTCGTCCTCCGGGCTCCGGGAAAAAGGTAGGACGTCCCAAAGGCAAAGTAGGACGCCCGAAAGGCAGCGGCGCCGGACGGCCCAAAGGCGGCGGCAAACGCGCGATCGAAGCGGTGGCGTTCGTGCAGGGTCAGCCGGGTATCACGATCCCCGAGCTGGCGGTGAAGATGGGGATCAAGCAGAACTACCTCTACCGCGTCCTCCCAGGCCTGGAGCAAGAAGGGAAACTGGTGAAGAAAGGCCGAGGCTGGCACCCAGTGAGGTAGAGGTCACGAATCCGAGCTCAGTCTTTACTGGCTTCCCTCCTTACCCGCGAGCGTACTGCGAACCCCATCCGTACGAACAGGACGAGCAAGACAATCAAGACCACTGCACCCTCACGACTGGGGAACAGCGCAGAAAATGCGACAATGCCATCGAGGCCCCCAAGGATGACGGCCATGATAAATACCGGTCCGGCATATCGCCACAAACCATCCATCAGCTAGGAATCGGCAACTCGAGCTCTCTACTTAAGAGCCTGCAGAGCCGCGCTCTCCATTGTCGCTCGCGACCCGGCGACCGCATACGCGATGTAGTCATCGGCCGGCCACACCCGCAGCTTCACACCGGGCAAGCAGGTCACGACGGGCCGCTGACGCCGAGACCACGAATCGAACACCCGCAGGTGGCACACACCGTCGAAGCCCTTCGGCGCCCGGTAGGCAACACGCCATCCGAGACCAACCGCCAGCCGCCAGAACCTCTACTCAGCCAACGCCGAAAACGCTCGATTACGCCACCGATGATAGACACACGCCCCGTCGCACGGGAACGCCTTCAAGCGCGAAGGCCAGCTGCTCGCCGTCGAGCTCCACCTGCTCCAGGAGGCCAAGGCGCACCTCACCTACGGCCGCGAATCCTTCGGCTCATGGGCCGAGACCGAGTTCGCCGACCTCGAACTCACAAAGGCCAACGCTAACAAGCTCAGCCAGCAGGGACGGGTGATCGTCGCCCTTCAACGCAAAGGGCGCGTCGATTTCAAGAACCCCGACACGCTTCCCGGGGCCACCGGAACGAGAGCGTTGGTGTCGGTCCTCGCCAACCACGACGAGCAGGCGATGATCGAAGTGTTCGATGCCTGCCCCGAGGGAGACGTGGTCGCCACCACGGTCAGCGCGAGCCGGTCGACCGGCTTCTGAGGTTGGCGGACGTCTGGCCCCGCGTGTGCATTGGCAGCTCCGGCGCCTACGCGACCGTCGGCGGCTACCGCTGGCACCACCGCATGGACGAAGCGATGAACGCGCTATGCGGCTCTGGCCCCGTGCCCGTCTGGCTCCACATGCTACGCGGCATGGCACTCTCCGACAGCGAGTACCCCTTCGCGAGCGTGGACAGCACCGACGTCGCGCGCAACCACAACCGCCCCCACAACGACGCACTCCAGATGACCCTGCGCTGGGACGGCAAGCAGTGCCCGGCGTATTGGACCTACCGCAAGCAGCTGGAGGTCGTGGGATGACCTTCACGCTCCCAACAGAACGACGCCGCTACCGCGCCGAAATGCCCGAGACCGCCTGGCACCGCGGCGCCCCACCTCGCAGCCACAGCCGGCGGCAAGCAGAAGTGTCGCGTCCGAGCACGTAGCGCAGCCGGCGATCGGGCGCGCTCGGTGTGTCCGTGGTCGACCGCCGAAGATGGGCTGGCGGGTTGTTATAGAGTCGCACGCCTGTGAAATCCGACAGGCGGAGGCATCGAAGTGCCTAAGACGGGTCCGGACGCGCGGTCGGGCGCGTGGGCCTCACCCGACCTGCACGATCCGCGTTTCTCCCAGTCACTGGAGCGAGGCCTGTCCTTGCTGCGCTGCTTCACGCCTGAGCGTCCAATGCTCGGCATCGCCGACATGGCCGACGAGCTCGGGATGAATCGCAGCACCACCCACCGCTACGCGATCACGCTCGTCGCCCTGGGCTACCTGGAACAGGGCGAGGGCCGCAAGTACAAGCTCGGGATGCGCGGCACCGACCTCGGCCTGAGCGCGATCGACGGCTACGGGATCCCGGACCCGGCGATCCCGGCACTGCTGGCGCTGCAACAGCAAACAGTGTCCTGCGCAGTGAGCCTCGTCGCGTTGAATGGCTTCGACGTCGTCTACCTCGCCCGCTTCACCCCCACGCGCAGGACCCGCGCGGAGAACGACCTGGGCCTCGCCCCAGGCTCACGCCAACCCGCATACGCCACCGCGGCCGGCAAGCTACTCCTCTCCTCACTACCGGCCGCGGACCTGGACACCATGCTGGACGACGCGAAGCTCACGAAGCTCGGCCCGAACACGATCACCAGCAAGGACAAGCTCCGCAAAGAGCTCACCTCGATCCAACAGAGCGGCCTCGCCACCGCCGATGAGGAGCTCGTCGACGGACTGTCCGCAATCGCCTTGCCCGTCCTCGACGAAGACGGCGAGGTGATCGCCGCCATAGGCCTCTCCTCAGACAACTCCCGCGTAACCCTCGACGACCTACTGAGAGATCACGCGCAGACCCTGGACTCCACCGCCACGCTCATCTCCGCCCTCCTCGGCTACGAAGACGCAGAGAACGACGGCTGAGCAGATCGGCTGGTTTGTCGCTTCTGCGGCGCCGATCGTGAGCGACGATCCCGCAGCAGGCGGCGGCGTTCAAGGCGAAGGCTCGGAAGATACGAGAATCGATGTGAGGCTTCTCACGCCTTGGACGGTATCCGCGCCACGGATGAACAAGAAAGGTAAGGAGCCTTCCTTCTGCGCGGCGCCCTGGCAGCGGTGCTGATCCCGCCACCAAAGCTAGGACCCTCATAGCCGGCCGGTTTGCGAGAAAATGTGCTGGAAGCAGTCGACGGCCTGAGATGATCCGATCGATGCATCGGACCACCGGCACGATTCTTGCCCTCGCCGCGACCGCGATGCTGCTCGCCGGCTGCGGTAACAGTACCCATGCTTCCTCCGTTGGCGCACCCGTGGGCGCGGACAAACCGATCCCAAGCCCGCAAGCCGTCGCGTACGCTGACGCGGTCAACCTGCGCGCTACCGACGTCCGGGGACTCCAAGCAGCCCGTCTCAAGCCCAGAGCCGAGACCGCGGATGGGCCGTTTGGAGACGCGATCGATGGGTGCGAGAGTGCGGCAGCTCGCGCCGGCGTGGTGTTCGGGATCACCTCACAGCGCTACGTCCACCTCAGCTCGCCGCTGCAGAGCGTGGGATCCGGGGTCTACTACTTCAAGAGCGAAGCCCTCGCACGCGAGTACCTCACCGCCGCCCACAGCCCTCGATTTGCTGCCTGCGTCAAGACCGTTGCCTCCAACGGAGCCAAGACGGTAACCCGCGAAGGCTCGAAGGTCGCGGAGCCCATGTTCATTGACCTCCGTCTCTCGACGCTCCCGGACTCCTTGCCGGGCGTCCAGGCATACGGGCTGCGGCTCGCGACCGACCCGTCCCTCGACGGTCACGGCGGTTCTGAGGCATACACGGACTTCCTGAGCTTGGTTAAGGGCGACGCCGTGATCACCCTCACCGCCATCGGCCAAACCCACCCGTTCCCCGCGGCGCGTGAGCGACAGCTTCTCGCCCTGCTCTACAGCCGCGCCGAGACGCACAAACAGGGTTGAACTAATAAAGAGGAAACAGGCGGCCCTACCAGCGAATCCTCACCCGCGCGGATGTGCCCTTTCTCCCCAATGTGGTCGAGTTATGAGCTGTGCCTGTTAGCTCACATTCACCTTCGCCAGGCGGGAGGTGGCGCTCTCCAACCACGCCATGGAGCACGATAAACAGCAGGCCCATGACGATCGCAAAGGCCGCCGGGACCCCAAGGATCACCGAGTCCGTCCCAGCCAAAAGGGCCGCGAGCGGAGCCACCTCACCGAGCAGCAACATGGCCGCGACCGACCGCCCGAACATCCGGTCTTCGACCGTGTCGAACCTCTTGACCCACAGCAGGCGTGTCTGGACCGCTACAGCGAGAATCACGACGGCCAACACCTGGCAGGAGATTTCCATGAAGTCGTGCGGGACATCTCTCTTGCCCCAGAGGTAGAACAGCCCACCGAGGCCGAACGGGAGGGCCGGCACCCAAGCGAACTGCACGATCGCTCGTGCACGATCGCGCAAATCGTCCGCACCCGGTCGGTCCTTGGCAGAATGTGAGCCACTCGACATTGCGCGCACAGTAGAACTCATAGCGGCGTACCGGCCATCAACGCAGATCAGACAGCCGCCGGGGCACCGATTGACCCCGATCCAGACACTCTCCTGCGCCCTACGGCTCAAGCAGTGCTAAGCCCCGGCAGCCTGCGGGCGGATCCCCAGGTCGATCTCCAGCTGACGCTCTGAAGGCTGTAGGGGCGCCGTCGTTGTTCTCGGGCGGCCACGCTTGACCCAATGCCCCACGACCTCACGGCTACGACAGCTGTAGTGGTTCACGCGGCGGTCCGTTGGCTGCAGCGCGAGACCGCCCGGGGCCGGGCCGGTGACGAGCGCGTAAAAGCGCCTGCCTTTTTGGTCGACCTCCACAATGTCGCCGGTCTGGATCCCCTCGAGCCTCATCGCAAAGCAGTTCAGCAGGCTCGGAGGACGAGAGCGGCCTGAGCATTCGGGGATTTCGCTTGGGGACTGGGTTGCCGCTCAAGCCAGATGGCAGTTTGAGGGCTAGTTGGCCAACTTGCATGCACGGTGTCCCGTTTGCCCGGCTTCGTCGGAGTAGTAGATATCAGGGGTCACTTGGCTCTCGAGTGTCTACTGACCCGATGCTCACGACGATCGAGGGAGCGAGAAATGGTTAGAGCAGCACGAGCAGTGGGCGTCCTCGCGGTCGTCCTGGCGCTGGGAGCGGTGAGTGGCTGTGGCGGCGGCGAACCACTCGCCGCGCTGAAGGCGCCCGGGACGCAGGGCGTGGAAGCGTTGCGCGAGGCGCTGCAGAGCGCGCTTTCAAAACACGACGCCAAGGGGCAGTGCGAGTTGTTCTCGCCCGCATTGCTGGGCAGCAGCGGTTCGATCAGCACCTGCGAAAAAAGCCTGAGCACGGAATCCGGTCCGTACAGCCAGAGCCTCGAAAACTATGTGGCGGGAGGACGGATCGCGCTGCTCGGTAACCGGGCCGAATACCAAGCGCCGCCCGGCACGCACGCCTTCGCGGAATACGAAGCCTCCGACGGGGAATCCCAGACGGACACGATCTTTTCCGCTGTGTACGTCGAAGGGGCGTGGCGGATCACCGATCGAAGCGAATAGAAGGCTTGATAGGCTTCGGATGCCGAGCAATCGGCCATCTTCAGCTTTGGCTTCGGCTTCGGTTTCTGCAGAGGTTTGAGGGGTCCGCTTCGGCGGGCCCCTCGCTTTTCTGGTGTCCCTCGATCAGGATCGCCACGCGCGAGCAGCCTGAGTGGTGGGGGGACACTCAGGCTGCTCGCAGGGAGCCATCGCCCCGCGGTCTTGACTCTCACCGGATGTCATTGCTCAGTCTCTCTCTTCCGACTAGTCGCTTTGTAGACACGTTCGCAACTGCGGCAGACTCGCGTGTTCGGTTCCGGGTCCGGCGGAGTGTGAGGCCCGTAGCGCCCGCAGAGCGTCCCACGGATCTCGGACCTCGCCAGGTGGTAGCAATTGCAGCCGCCCAACGGGCTTCCGCCGCCCGTTGCCCAGCGCAGGCCCCCGGGTGCCGCTCGCCTTGTCTCAGTCATCAACATGCTCCTGCTCGGTTGATGCCTCTGGAGGGAAACCGCGATAACACTTCCCACACCGTCGGCGAGCGGGGTAGCGATCCCCGATCATGTCCTTAGCCTGCCCGATCGTGTGACCGCACTCCAACACTTCCCGGTGGACATCGAAGCCGGGTGCTACTTCAACGCGCGTCTGACCGACGACCGCCCGCAGCGGCCATTTGCGCTTCGGGGACGCCACCGACGCCTGAGCACCTGCGTAGCCTCGCCGTCTAGCGAGATCGGCCTGCTTGCCGCTGCGACTCATGAGCCGTGCTCCTGTTCGGTGTCCCGCACGCGCAACAGATGATCGATCTCCGCATAGAATTGGGCCTTCTCGTCGTTTCGCGCCTCGCGCTCTTGGTTCTCGCCGGTTGTCATTGCTCAGCGTCCTTGTCGATTATCTCCGCCTCGTCCGCATAACACCAATATCGATCGCCGCAGACAGTGCTCGTGCCGTCCTTCGTGTCGGTTCCGGTGACCTCCCACTCGCGACCGTAGGGATCGCGGATCGTGCGTCCCAGGAAGATTTCGGGGTGCTCGCTCACCTCGCTCTGTTCGCGCAGTCGCCACCATTTAGCGGTGCGACGTGGTCGTGCGATGTCACGACCGAATCTCAGGGTGATCGCAACCGGCCCTATTGAGATGGCCGTGACCCGCTGGAAGCGGTGCGAGCGCGCGCGGGCCACTTGGTCGCCAGGTCGGATCTCTCCGGCTTCGATGCGCTCGTATTGGGTCGGTGTCGTGGTCGATGTCATGGTGTGTTTGGCCTTTCTGTTTTCGGGTTATCTATTTATGTAGCTGCTCTACTCGCGCCAGCGCATCACTGATCGCTTCCAGCGGGAGCACACGTCCTGCTCGTGCGTGAGTCGGCCAGCCCTCGCCCTCCTTCCAGGCTTCCTGGGTTATCTCGAACCTGTCGATCAGCTCTCCGTCCGCTGTCGTGATGTTGATCCAGGCGAAGGTGGTGGCGGTCATCACGCTGCCTCCTGTCCGGCTTCGTCTTCGTCTCTAACGGCAAGCGCGTCGATTCGGGTGTCCATGACGCTGATGAAGTCGTACAGGATGCCGATGCACTCTCCCTCGGCCGCCAGGCCTCGCTCCTCCACATCTCTGCGGGTCTTCTTGCTGATGTCCTCGTCCGCGAAGTCGAGTGCCTGGCCGAGCGCGCGCATCAGCGTCCAGCAGCAGGCGTGCAGATCGACCTCGACCGCAGTGGGCGGCCCTGTCCTGCTCCAGCCGAGGACATCGAGCAGCGCATAGGTTTCGTCCAAGCTCTGCTTTGGTCCGCGGAACCACTCGCGGTGCTGCTCGCGCTGAGCGGATGACCCGGCGGCGTCGAGCGCCTCCGACGCGAGGGTGATCTCCGCGTACAGCGCCTCGCGCAACAGGTCCACGACGTTCGTGGGAACCGTGACCTGCACCCCTCGCCACACCGACTCGTGATCGGCAATAATTTCGTCTTGCATGGGAGCTAGTACCTCCTGTGCCGGACCCCCGGCTGTTAGCGCAGCGCGGGGGTCAATTTGTTCTCGATTGGTCCCTCGATGTTAGTTCCAGCACAGGGGAAAATCAAGGTTTTTGGGCGAAGTTGGCGCGCAAACGCTCATGGGTTTTTGAAGTTCAGGGGAGCATGAGCCACGTCTTCGGCGTGGCGGGATCAAGGGAGACGCCGGGCCGCGCAGCCGGACGCCTGACCCGGCGCAATCGGAGCTGCGCGGCCGGACGATGTGAGCCCTTCTCGACTCAGGGGACAGGCCGCGTTGACCTCTCCCTCTGCCTCCCAGATCACGATTAGATCACGATTAAAGTCGCCGCAATGCAGATGCGCGGTGGTGCGCAGTGGTGAAGGCTCCACGCGCGCCAGGGACAAATCCCCTGCAAATGGTGCACTATGGTGCGTGAGGGTGAGCGGGGCGGGAGCGAGGCCGAATCGGGACCTTGGGTTCCGTAGACCGACGCTCTATCCAGCTGAGCTACGGGCGCAAGGTCGCGCAGTCTATCGCGGCTATCCTGGCCCCCGATGAGCCTCGACACGCCGCGTCAGAAGAACCTCGCGCTGATGCTCTTGGCGATGACGCAGTTCGTGATCGTGATCGACGCGTCGATCGTCAACGTCGCGCTGCCCTCGATCGGCGCTGCGCTGCACTTCTCCCGCGACAACCTGTCGTGGGTCGTCAACGCCTACACGCTCACCTTCGGCGGGTTCCTCTTGCTCGGTGGGCGCCTCGCCGACCTGCTCGGGCGCCGGCGCATGTTCATGATCGGGCTGGTCGTCTTCTCGCTCGCGTCGCTCGCGGGCGGCCTGGCCCAGTCGGAGGCGTGGCTGATCGTCGCGCGCTCGGTCCAGGGCCTCGGTGCGGCAATCGTCTCGCCGGCGGCGCTGTCGATCATCACGACGACGTTCGCCGAAGGAGCGGAGCGGAACCGCGCACTCGGCGTGTGGGGCGCGGTCGCGGGCGCCGGCGGCGCGGCCGGCGTACTGCTCGGCGGGATCCTCACAAGCGGACTGAGCTGGCGCTGGGTGCTGTTCGTAAACGTCCCGATCGGCCTGATCGCCGCCACGCTCGCGCCGCGGATACTGCTGGAGAGCCACGCCGATGACGGCACCGAGGGCTTCGACATCCCGGGCGCGGTAACGGTCACGGCCGGCCTCGCGCTGCTTGTCTACGCGGTCGTCGACGCCGTCAACGTCGGCTGGGGCTCGACCGCCACGCTGTCGCGGCTCGCCGGCGCGGCCGTGCTGCTGATCGCGTTCGTCGTGATCGAGCTGCGCACTCGCCATCCGCTCTTGCCATTCTCGATCTTCCGCCTGCGCACGCTCCGCGGGGCGGACATCGTCGGCCTGCTGATCGGGATGTCGCTGTTCTCGATGTTCTTCTTCATCTCGCTCTACCTACAGGACGTCCTTCACTACTCGCCGATCAAGGCCGGCCTCTCCTACCTGCCGCTCGCGATCGGCATCATCCTCTCCGCCGGGGCCGCTTCGGTGCTCGTCACGCGCGTGGGATTCAAGCCCACGCTGATCGCGGGTCTGCTGATGATCGCCGGCGCACTGCTGTGGTTTTCGCGTGTCCCCGCGCCCGGCGGCTCCTTCGCCGCGAATGTGCTCGGACCATCGGTACTCGCGGCGTTCGGGCTCGGGTTCTCCTTCGTGCCTGTGACAATCGCCGCCGTCACCGGCACCAAGCCACACGAGGCGGGCCTGGCCTCGGGGCTGATCAACACCTCCCAGCAGGTCGGCGGCGCGCTCGGCCTCGCGATCCTCGCCACAGTCGCCAACAGCCGCACCCAGAGCCTGTTTCACTCCGGCGTGCACAGTTCGTCGATCGCGCTGACGAAAGGGTTCGACCGCGCGTTCCTCGTCGGCGCGGGCTTTGCGATCGTCGGGGCAATCCTCACCGCGATCCTGATCTCCTCGCGCGACAGCCGCGAGCACGCCGAAGCGGCGCAGCGTGGCGAAGCCGAGCCGGCTGCGGCCACGGTCTGACGTCACGCGGAGCGCGCTCCTCACAACCGCTCACCCAAGCGCGCACCCCTCAGAAGCGTTTACCCCGGATCCCGCTCCTCACGACCACGCGGATCGCACTCACAACCGCGCGAGCACCATCCCGACCGCGAGCAGCACGACCCCGAGCGCCCATGCGCCCAGGGCGCCCTCCAGTGGGGCGGCCAGACGCGCGGCGTCGAGCGCCACGACCGAGCCGTCCGCGAGACACTGCTCGCCGCTGAGCGAGACGGTGCGACGGCGCAACTCGCGCACCGGGGTGCTGAGGCGCCGCTGGGCGATCGTGAGCATGAAACAGGCGCCCGCGGCGAGCAACGCCGGTACCCGTATTTCCAGCGCGTTGACCCAGTAGCCGGTCAGGGCCGGAAAGGCACCCCAGGCGGCGGCGAGCCAGAAGGCGGTGTGAAAGCGTCCACCGAACCACTCGAGGTTGTAGGCGAGCACGATAAACGCCCCCGCGAGCACAAACGGGATCAGCGTCAGCGAGATCGTCACAGCCCCGACGATCCCGAGCGCAACCGCTCCCGCCAGCGATACGCCCGCCATCGCCGCCAGCGTGCGGCTGGAGAGCTGCGTACCGAGCGGCCTGCCGTTCAGCTCGTCCAGCGCGTGCGCGCAGACACCCACCCCGAGCAGGAACGCGCCCAGGCTCGCCAGCAGCCGACCGGCGTACAGATGCGGGGCGACCGCCGCTCCAATTGCCACGTTGGCGAGGTTCCAGGCCGTGTAGGGCGGGTGCAGGACCGTCACAAAGTCCCGCCACCCGCCCGGGCGCAGGGCGTAAAACGCGGGGCGATCGAGCGTTTTAGGGGAACCGGTCTGGTCGATAGCGGAGAGAGAGGGATTCGAACCCTCGGACGAGATTTCCCCCGTCACACGATTTCCAGTCGTGCCCGTTCAACCGCTCCGGCACCTCTCCTGGCTTGCACTTCTGTCGCGGCCGGACCAAGGCTACGACACCGGCGCGCGTCTCGTCTCGTTGGTAGGCTCTGATCCATGCCGCTCGCCACCATGCTGCTCGCCACCAGTCAGGCCGTCACCAAGGACATCGGCCTGATCGCCGTCTTCGGCGGAATCGGGCTGCTCGTCAACATCATCCTGATCTTCATCGCGATTCAGATCCGCGGCGAGCGCCGGGCGAACAAGGAGTACCTCGCCTCGCGCCGTTCCCCCACCCGCGTCTGATCCTCCGGCGCCCACCAACGAGGCCCTCACGAGCGCGCGGCAGGCTTTCGCGCCGACATCACCACTCCGCCGCCGAGGCTCATCCGCCGCACCTTCACCTCGCTCAGTCCCGCGTCCTCCCAGTAGCCGACGATCCGCTCCAGCGGGTGTCTTTCGTAGAAACCGGAGATGCTCGGCCCGAGGAACCGGCCCACCTCGGCCCACTCGCGCGATGCGATCCGCCCGAGCACCGGTAGCCCGACCGCCGTGTACAGCCGCCATGCCTCGCGCGGCATGCGACGCGGGGGCACACCGAACTCCAATGAGGCGATCCGCCCGCCCGGGCGCAGCACCCGGGCCAGCTCCTTCAGCGTCGCGGGGGGATCATCGACGTAGCGCAGCAGGTACGTGAACGTCAGCGCGTCGAAGCTCCCGTCCGCGAACGGCAGTTCCTCGGCCTGGCCTTCGATCAGCTCCACGCGCGCGCCGTCGCTCGCGAAACGCGCCCGCGCGGCGGCAAGCATCTCCGGGCTCTGATCGAGCCCCACGACCGTGCAATCCGCACGCCCGCGCAGCTCGGCGGCGACCATCCCCGTGCCGGTCGCAACGTCGAGGATCCGCTCATTCGCCGCCGGCGCCACCGCGTCCACCATGGCGCGCCGCCAGCGGGGGTCCTGCCAGAAGCTCAACGCCGCGCTCAGCCGGTCATAGCGGCTGGGCAGACCATGGAACAGCTCGAGCGCCTGAAGCTTCCTCGCCGAGTCCATGCCTCCACCGTATATGTCCGTGCTCTCACGCGCCGGATAGGGTGTGGCAATGGTTGGGTTGATCACGGGGGCCTCCAGCGGGATCGGCGAAGCGGCGGCTCGCCGCCTCGCCCGCGAGCCGGACGCCGCGCTCGTACTCGTCGCCCGCCGTGAGGAGCGCCTGCGCGCGTTGGCCTGTTCGCTGGGCGAGGGTCGCGTCAGCTGGGTTGCCGTCGATCTCGTCGACGCGGACGCGCCCGCGCGCATCCGCGCGCACGTGCAGGAGCACCATGGGCGGCTCGACCTGCTCGTCAACAACGCCGGTTCCGGCTGGCGTGCGCGCTTCGCCGACGGCGGCTACGAGAACGTGCGCCGCACGATGGCGATCAACTTCGACGCGCCCGTCCGCCTCACCGAGGCGCTGCTGCCGCTACTGCGGGCCTCCGCTCCGAGCGCGATCGTCAACGTCGCCTCGACCGCTTCCCGCGTCGCGCGCGCGGGCGCCGGCGCCTACAGTGCCTCCAAGTTCGCGCTCGCCGGCTGGTCGGACGCACTGTGGGCGGAGGAGCGTCCTCACGGCGTCCACGTCGGGCTGGTGCTCCCCGGGTTCATCTCCACCGAGGGCTTTCCCCAGACGGAGCTCACCGAGAAAGCGCTCACGCGCTGGGCCGTCTCCACGCCCGAGCACGCCGCCGAGGCGATCTTCCAGGCCGGTCCGGGCCGCCGGGCGGAGCGCTACGTCCCTCGCCCCTACGCGCTCGCGGCGGCGTTTCGGATCCTCACGCCGGGGCTGGTGAGGCGCGTGATGGGCGGCGGCGCCGCGTCGGTCATGACCACGACGACCAACCTTGGGGAAGGCCCAACCTCGCCAGATCGCTGAGCGGTCGCCGGCCTCCCGGCCATTGGATTCATCGGCCACGGTCTTTCGCCGACGCAAGACGATCGAGGAGGGTAGAGACGCCTCGGCCGCTCCTATCCAGGGAGTTGCCTATCGTTGAGTGCTCGTGTCGCCTTCTGACTTCCACGCCTCGCTCGCCGACGGTGAGGCCGTCCTCCAATTCCCCTACGACGAGCGCCTGCGCCAACTACTGCGCGCTCTGCCGGGCCGCCGCTGGGACCCCGGCAAGCGGGCGTGGTGCGTTCCGCTCGATCCCGAGCGCGCGGAGGCACTCGCGCGGCTGTTCGCGGGTCTCGCCGTCGAACCGGAGATAACCGACGGCCTCACCCGCGCGCTCGCGCGCCAGCGCAGAAGGCGCCGCCACGACGAGTGCGTACTCGACCTCGCCCGGCCCGATGAGAACTGGTGGCTGAGCTTCGCCACCGACACCGCATCCGAGCTCGCCGAGGGACTGCTCGAGCACCCTGGCGGCTACCGCCTGCCGGCGATCGCCCGGGCCTTGGTCCCACTCGACGGTGACGCCGCGCGCCTGGTGGCGGAGCTGCCCGCGGCCGGCTCCCGCCTGCGTCTGACCGACGATGCGGCGCACGCGCTCACCGAGATCAAAAACGGCGCCTCCGACGGGGCTTCCAGCGCACCTGGCCGGAACACGCCCGCCCACGAAGTCGAACTTCGCCGCGACCGCCGCGGGGAGCACTGGATCATGATCGACGCCGTCCACGCACCGCTCGCCCGCGTGCTCGCCGGCCGCACGGGCCTGCGCGCGCTGGACGGCCCCGATGCCACATTTGCCCTGGCCGCGGTCGAGCACGACGCCGAGTTGATCGCAGAGCTGATCGTCGAGCTGGAGACCAACCGGATCGATCCGCGCGTGCAGAGCTGGCTGGCGCGCGCCACCACCTGGACGGGCACCATCGAGGTCGAGGGGCCCTCTGAGCAACCCGTGTTCCTACTGCTGGGAGGAACCTCCCGCCTACCGCGCGAGTTGCGCGAAGGAGCCGTCACCGTCCCCGGCGGGGCGAGCGTGCCGCTGACGCTCGACTCGTGGCGGCTGATGGACGGACGGTTGCGGGGCTGGATCAGCCCCGGCGCAAAGCGCTGCATCGCCGCGCTGCGCGAGGGCCGGCCCGTACCGCCCGCGGTGCTGGAGGTATCCGCCCTGCACGAGGATCCGACGTTCGTGCTCGCGCCCGGCCACGACGCCGCGCAGCTCGAGGCCTTCACCGCGCTCAGCGGCGCCGCGCCCGGCAAGTCCGGCCACGGCGGCCGGGGACACGCGCTGGGGGCTCCGGGCGAGCACGCGGGGATGCCCGCGATCCGCGCCGATCCGTTCTGCGTTCCCGAGCTCGACGAGTTCCTCGCCGCCCACGAAACCTGGATCGCGCCCGAGGCGCTCACGCTGTTACAGGAGATCCGCGAGGAGCACGCCCGCGCCGCCGGCCTGGTGGAGCTGTCGGGCGCAACCGAAGCACCGCTCGATGATTTGATCCCACCCACCCTCGGCGGCGAGCTGAAGCCGTTCCAGCGCGCCGGCGTGCGCTACCTGCTCGCACAGCGACGCGCGTTCCTCGCCGACGAGCAGGGTCTCGGCAAGACAATCGAGGCGCTCGCGACGCTAGAGGCCGACGGCGCCTACCCCGCGATCGTCGTCTGCCCGGCGAGCCTCAAGCTGAACTGGCTGCGCGAGCTCTCGCTGTGGCTGCCGCACCGCAGCGCCCAGGCGCTGACCGGGACCCGCGCGAACGCAGCAATCGAGCCGGCCGATGTGACCGTCGTCAATTACGACATCGTCGCCGGACGGCTGTCCGCGCTGCAGGCCATCGCTCCCCGCGCCCTGGTGCTAGATGAGTCCCACTACTGCAAGAACGCGGCCGCCAAGCGCACCCAGGCGGTGGCGCACCTGTCCACGGCGGTGCCGCGCGACGGGCTCGTGCTCGCGCTGACGGGCACGCCCGTGATGAACCGCCCGCCCGAGCTGATCTCCCAGCTGCGGATCCTCGGGCGGCTGGCCGACTTCGGCTCGGGGGCGCAATTCGGCAAGCGCTTCCGCGGCCCCGACGCGCACCTGCGCCTGCACTGGCATCTGCGAGCGCGCTGCTTCGCGCGACGCCTGAAGGCCGATGTCCTGCCCCAGCTGCCGGCGAAGACCCGTGCCGTCGTGCCGATCGAGCTCGACAACGAGCCCGAGTACCGCCTGGCAGAGCGTGACCTCGTAGCGTGGCTGCAGAGCCAGCCGCTGGACCTGCACGAGCTCGACGCGCGTGTCGCGGCGGCGCTGCGCGCCGAACGCCTCGTGCGGCTAAACGCGCTGAAGCTGCTCGCCGCACGCGGCAAGCTCCACTCCGCGCTCGCCTGGATCCACGACTTCTGCTCCTCGGGCGAGCGTCTGGTCGTGTTCGCCCACCATCGCGAGATCCAGCGCGCGCTGCTCGAGCGCTTCCCCACCGCACTGCACATCCTCGGTGAGGACTCCCTCGTCGCACGCGAGGAGGCGCTGCGCACCTTCCAGGAGCCAGACTCCGGCCGGGAACCAACTGATCGTCTGCTCGATCGAGGTCGCCGGCCACGGGATCACGCTGACGCGCTCCTCGAACGTCGCCTTCCTCGAGCTCGACTGGACGCCCGCCAAGCACGACCAGGCCGAGGACCGCTGCCACCGCATCGGCCAAGAGGACACGGTCAACGCCACCTACCTGCTCGCCGCCAACACGATCGATGAAACGATCGGGACCTTGCTCGAGCGCAAGCGCGCGGTGATCGGCGCCGTCACCGACGGCCTGGAGGAGGACGAGGAGGGGGTCGTCGACGCGCTCGTGCGCGAGCTGCGCGGCACGCCCTACCGGCGGCTGCGCGCCGTGGCTTAGGTCGCGACAGCCGGCGGGGGTCTCGCCGCCTGGACCTCGCTCGGCAGGCTCCGGGTCGTGAAGAAGGCCGCGCAGACGAGCAGTCCCGCGACCAGCAGCCCGGTCTTCAGCGCCGTGAGCTGCGCTTCGGCGTAGCTTTCGACGATCGCTTCGGTGCTCTGCGCGTCGAGGCCCGCATCCTGCGCGCCGGCGCGGACCTGGTCGATCGAGACGAAGCTCACGTTGCCCTCGAGCTTGATCCCGACCTGCTGCTTGACCGCGGCGGAGACGCGCGGGTCGCTCTCGACTTTGCCCGAGAAGCCGGCGATCAGGCCGCTGATCACGATCGCGCCGATCAGCGCCGTGCCCATTGCGGCGCCGAGCTGCTGGGCGGTGAACTGCAGGCCGCCGGCCTCGCTGCGATCCTCGTCGCCGACCGCGGACTGCACGACGTTGCCGAGCTGGGAGACGATCAAACCCATCCCGATGCCGAGCACCGCCATCGCGATCGCGAACGGGACCGTCTCGATTTCCGGCTTGATCGTCGCGAGCAGCAGCAGGCAGGCCGCGAACAACAGGCCCAGGCCGGTGCGCACGATCGTGCGTGCCGGGTAGCGACCCGCCAGGCGCGAGCCGACAAGTGCCGTCACGAACAGCGTGACCGACACCGGCAGCATCCTGACGCCCGTCTGAAACGCGTCGAAGCCCTGCACGACCTGCAGGTACAGCGGGATCGCGAAGAACACGCCCATCAGGATCAGGTTCTGGAACAGGAACGTGCTCAGCCCGCTGCGCATCGCCGGGATCGAGAGCAGGCGGAAGTGCACGAGCGGCTGCTCTCTCAAACGCTCGCGCCGGCGCTCCCACGCGCGGAAGCCACCGATCACCGCGAGCCCGGCGGCGATCACAAACGGCGTCAGCGAGAACCCGAACGGTTCGATCGGCGAGTTGCGCGGCTGCAGCCAGCCCCAGGTGCTCGCCTGCAGAACGCCGAAGACGACGAGCGCGAGGCCGAGCGCGCACAGCACGGCGCCGACGCGGTCGAGCTCCGCACCCGGCTGGCCCTCCTCCTTCGGCAGCAGGCGCACCGCGAGCAGGATCGCGATCACGACGACGACCTCGCCGACGAACACGATCCGCCATGTCAGGTTTGTAGTCACCCAGCCGCCCAGGATCGGCCCGACCGCGATTCCCGCGCCGGAGACGCCGCCGAGCACGCCGTAGGCGAGCGCGCGCGCCGGGCCCTCGAACGAGCGCGCGGTCAGCGCGACGAGCGCCGGCAGCACCAGCGCCGCGCCGATGCCCTCCAGCAGCGACCAGCCCACGAGCAGCGCGCCCACGCTCCACGCCGCCGCCGTCAGCGCCGAGCCGGTGCCGTAGATCACAAGGCCGATCGAGAACGCCCGCCGCCGGCCCCAGATGTCGCCCATCTTGCCGCCGGCGATCATCAGCGCGGCCATCACCAGCGAGTAGAGCGCGATCACCGCCTGGATCGTCGTCACGTCGGTGTGGAAGTCGGAGACGAGCTGCGAGATCGACACGTTCATCACCGCCTGGTCGAGCACCATCAAAAACTGCGCGGTGCCGAGAACGGCGAGGATCTTGCGGTCGCCGGGGCTCATCGCGGGCGACCTCTATGCGAGATCACGCGGCCTCTACGCGGAGTCACGCTGTCAGAGAATACGCACCGGCGTGCCGACCGGCACGTGGCCGGCGATCCAGCCGATCGCCGCGTTGGCCAGGCGCACGCAGCCGTGCGAGCGGGCGCTTCCAAGTGGGTCCGCCAGGCTCGCGCCGCCGCGGCCGTGCAAGGCGACCTGGCCGTCTCCGCCTTCGAAGCTGCGCAGCACTTCTGAGTGCGCGGTCAGCGGCAGCACCCAGGCGCCCTCGAAATTCTTGCCCGGGCTGGGCTGGGGCAGCTCGGCGGCGATCGCGAACAGGCCGGCGGGGGTCGGGGTCGAGAGCTTGCCGACGACGGCCGCGAAGGTTCGCAGGAGGCGATCGGCGTCGTAGACCTTTACGTCGCGGCGCTCGCGCGAGACCGCGATTCGCCACCGGTCTTCGTGCAGGACCGTGTCTTCCTCATCGATCCACGCGGCGAAGCCGTTCGGGCGGTAATCGAGCCGCACGCGCAACCAGGGGTGCCCGGCGGCGTCGACGCGCGAGCCGAGCACCAGCAGCTCGGTCGGGGCTCCCCACGCGGACACAGGAGAGACGGTGAACAGGCGCCTGACGTGGGTGAGGCGCGGCGCGGCGCGGGCGACGGTCGGGTACACGACCTTGGCGATCCACGCCCGCGCGGGGGTCGGTGGTCCGGCGGGGGCCGACGCTTGCGGAGACGATCCTCCTCGCCCCGAGCCTGGCGTGGTCGGGGAACCGGCGGGAAGCGACCCCGCCACCCCTGCGCTCGACGTCGCATACGCAGTCGGCTGACTCAGGATCGCCGTGCTCAGGACGATCGCCCCGGCCAAGACGAGCGGAATCGCATGCCGCCTGCGAGAGGCATCGGCCCGCCGGGGCGGCGTGCTAGCCGGTGACATGGTTTTCGCGGGCTGGGGCCAAGCTCGCTTTCTGTACCGGGGTGGACGCTCGCGCGTGGGCGGGATCGAAGTTCCTGCCGGTGAGCGTCGCGTGGTTGACGATCTGACCGCCGGCGTCAGAGTCGGCGCGCAGGACGAGCGCGAAGGTGTGGACGCGACCGGCGGCGAGCGTCGCGAGCGTGAAACAGATGCGCGCGCCGGCGAGGTGTCCGCCGCCGCGGCTCAGGACCGTCGTCTGCTCGGGCAGGTCGTCGCACACCTTCAGTTTTTCGGCTGCCTGCGCGCCGGTGTTGCGCACGATCAGGCGGTAATCCAGGCGCCCGCCGGGGGCGACCTCGTGCTCGCGCACGCGCTTGCGCAGGGTCACGCGGGTGGGGCTCTTGGCGTCGCCGCTGGCTTTCACCGAGACCTCTGGCGACACGGAGGCCGGCTTGGTGGCAGCGGCGGTGACGGTCGTAGTGGCGGTTGAGCTGTTGTTGGCTTCGTCGGGGTCGGGCTCGATGGCGTGCACGTGAGCAGTGTTCTGCAACGTGCCGAACGCGAGCGTCACCAGTGCTGAGACCTCGACTTCCGCCTGCGCGCCGTCGACCATCGTGCCGAGGTCGCACCTGAGCGTGCCCCCGTTCTCCTGGCAGGCTTCTCCCTGGGACGGGCTGACCCCCGTGAACGTCACGCCGGAGGGCAGAGGGTCTTCGACGATCACTTCGTGGGCGGTTGACGGGCCCTTGTTTTGAACCCTCAAGGACCAAACGATCTGGGTTGCACTCACGACGCTCGCGGGCCCCGTCTTTTCGATCTCCATGTCGGCCGCCGGGCCGGTGTGCAGCGCAGCGCTGGAAGTGTTGTTGGCCGGTTCGGGGTCAAATGTTTCGCTCGAGACATGGGCGACGTTGACCACTTCCCGTTCCCCGAGCGTAAGTCCGACCTTGACGGTCAGCTCGATCGTCTGGGTGACTTTGTCCGCCATGTTGCCGAGCGAGCAGGTGACGACCTGGCCGACGTGGCTGCATTCGGCGCCGCTTGCGCTCGCGAACTCCTCGCCCGCGGGCAGTTCGTCGGTGACGATCGCGTTGGTGGCCGTGTCGGGGCCTGCGTTTGAGATTGCAAGCGTGTAGGTCGCTTCGCCGGGCAGTTCCACGACTGTGGCCGGCACCGTCTTGACGATCTTCAGATCCGCCGCGGGCGCGACTTCGACGGTCGCTTCAGATTTGTTGTTCGCCATTTCCGGGTCCCACGTGGAGCTCGAGACGGTGGCGGTATTGATGACTTTGCTGTCCGCCAGCGTGAGGCCGACGCCCACGTGGATGTGGATGGCGTGGACTTCGCCGTTGGCCGGTAGTTCACCCAGTTCGCAGCTCACGTCCTGGCTCGCGACGGTGCACCTGTCGTCGTCGCTGAGGTAGATCTCGCCTTCCGGCAGTTTGTCGTCGACCTTCACTTCCTTGGCCGGGTCGGGTCCGTGATTGGAGACGGCAAGCGTGTAGGTCACTTCGCCGTTGGCGTCGACCGTGGTGGGAGAGGCGCTCTTTACGATCTGCACGTCAGCGGCCGTTTCGACCTGCACCTCCGCGCTGGAAGTGTTGTTGCTCATGTTCTGGTCGAAGGTTTCGCTGCCCACTTCCGCGGTGTTGAGCACGGTCGAGTGCGCGAGCTGGACGCCGATCATTACGATCACGTGGAAGACCGTCGATGCTTTGCCGCTCACGGCCATTTCGTGGAGCTCGCACATGACCGTCTGTCCGACTTCGGTGCATACGTCGCCGCCTGGCCCTTCGCTGCGCACGTAGGTCTCCCCTGCGGGCAGTTTGTCGGTGACGAACGCGTTCTTGGCGGTGTCGGGGCCTTCGTTGCGCACGGTCAGCGTGTAGTCGACTTCTTCGCCGACCTTGACGGTGCCGGGCGAGGCTTCCTTGACGATCGCGAGATCGGCGGCGGGCGCCACTTCGACCTCGGCGGTCGACTTGTTGTTGGCCAGTTCGGGGTCGAACGTTGGGCTGGATACTTCGGCGGTGTTTGACACCGTGCTTTGCACCAGCGAGAGGCCCACGCTCGCCACGATTTCGATGACGATCGGTTCGCCGCCGCTTGCGAGGTTGCCGAGTTTGCAGCTGACGAGCTGGCCGGAATGGGTGCAGCCTCCGTTGACGCTGACATACGTCTCGCCAGCGGGCAGTTCGTCGCTCACGAGCACTTCCTTGGCGGTGTCCGGCCCCTTGTTGGAGACGGTCAGCTTGTAGGTCACATCACCGTTCGCGTCCACCGTTTCGGGAGATGCGGACTTCACGATCTCGACGTCAGCGGCGCTGGGGACCTGCACTTCAGCGCTCGCAACGTTGTTGGCGAGGTTGGGGTCGAACGTTTCGCTCGAGACTTCGGCGGTGTTCTTGACGGTGTGTTCCGCGAGCGTGATGCCGAGACGCACGACCACGCCGATCGTTTTCGCTGCACCTTTGGCCATTTCGTGCAGTTCGCAGCGCACCAGCTGTCCGGTGTCGGAGCAGCCGCCGTTGTTGTGGAGGTAGACCTCGCCTTCCGGTAGTTCGTCGGTGACGAGCGCGTTCTTGGCGGTGTCGGGGCCTTCGTTGCTGACGTGCAGCGTGTATTCGACTTCGCTGCCGACGTTCGCGCTTTCCGGCGTAGCTTGCTTGGTGATCTTCAGATCCGCGGCGGGCGCAACGTTGACTTTCGCGGTCGAGCTGTTGTTGGCCATGTGGGGGTCGAACGTGGTGCTCGACACTTCCGCCGTGTTGGACACCGTGCTTTCGGCGAGCGAGAGCCCGACACGGACCACGATCTGGAAAGTGTGCGCTTCGGCGCCGCTTGAGATTTCGCCCAGTTCGCACGTGAGTTTCTGCCCGGAGACTTTGCAGCCGCCGGTGTCGTGCAGGTAGGTCTCACCCGCCGGCAGCGAGTCGGTGACGGTGACGGCTTTGGCTGTATCGGGGCCTTTGTTGGTGACGGTTAGCGTGTAGGTCACTTCGCCGTTTGCGTTCACTGCTTCCGGCGATGCGGTCTTCGTGATCGCCACATCGGCGGCGCTCGGGACTTTCACTTCAGCGGAGGACGTGTTGTTGGTCAGGTTCGGGTCGTACGTTTCACTTGACACTTCAGCGGTGTTCTTGACGGTGTGTTCGGCCAGCGCTTCGCCCATGCGCACAACCACATGGATCGTCTTTGTCGCCGCGTTCGCCATTTCTTTCAGTTCGCAGCGCACGAGCTGGACTTTGACGGTGCAGCCCGCGTCGTTGCTGAGGTAGGTCTCACCAACGGGCAGTTCGTCGGTGACGATCGTGTTCTGGGCGGCGTCGGGCCCCGCGTTTTTGACGGCGAGTGTATACGTGACTTCGCCGTCGACCTCGACGGTGGGCGCGGACGCGGTCTTTACGATCTGAAGGTCGGCGGTGGGCGCCACCATGACTTCCGATTTCGCTTTGTTGTTGACAAGTTCGGGGTCTTCGGCGGCACTGCTGACTTCGGCGGAGTTGACGAGCGTGCCGGGTTTGCTCGCTTTGGTCGTCACTTCGACGGTCGCGTGGCTGCCGACGTCCAGCGTGCCGAGCGGGCAGCTGACTTCCTGGCCTTTGGCGGTGCAGACGACGCCTTTGGAGCTCACGTACGTCAGGCCGGCGGGCAGCGTGTCCACGATCTTCGTTTCCGCTGCGTCGCTCGGGCCTTCGTTGGTGGCGGTGAGCTTGAACACCGCTTCCTGGCCGTCCTTGACTTCCGGCGTAAGCGTGCTCTTGACGAGGCTGAGTTCGGCGACGGGGTGGGGCGTGAATTCGGCTGAGGCTTTGTTGTTGTTCGGGTTCGGGTCCGGGGTTTCGCTTTTCACGAGGACCGTGTTGACGATCGTGCCTTTGGCGCTGCTTGCGAGCCCGACTTCGATTTCAAACGAGATTTTGGCTTCGGGGGCGAGTTCGGCTGCTTCGCAAGTGACGATCTGCCCCGCGGCTTTGCAGTTCGCGCTGCTTGCTTTCTTGAACGTCTCGCCGCTTGGTAGTTCGTCGGTCAGCTCGACCCCCTTCGCGACCGACGGACCTTTATTGGTCGCGCCGATCTTGTAGGTGAGTGGTTCTCCGGGGACGTAGGGACCTTTGCCGAGGGCTTCCTTGGAGGCTTCGAGGTCGGCGCTCGTCGTGAGGGTGATCGTCCCTTCCGCTTCGACCGGCGTGGGCGCCGCCGTGGCATGCACGGCGACGGTGTTCTTCAGTTTGGTCGCGCTCGCGAGGCTCGCTTCGGTGCCCACCGGCACTGTGATTTCGACTTTCGCACCGGCCGCGATCGATTCGATGCCCCAGACGATCGTCGTTTTGCTCGCCGATTTCTCGCTGAACCCGCTTTCCGGCGACGCGGTGGCGGAGCCGGCTTTGTAGATCAGTCCTTTCTGCAGCGTGTCTTCGGCCACCACTTCACGAGCGACGCCGGCGCCGGTGTTCGTGACGACGATCGTGTAGGTGTCTTCGGCGCCGGCGGGGACGCTGGCTTTGACCGGCGTCTTGGTGACCGTGAGCACCGGCACCTGCAGCACCGCCTGGGCGCTCGCCGGGCCGGCCGCGAATGGGCCTTCCGCGTCTTCGGGGTTGCCGGCCGCGTCGAGCACGGTCGCGCTCGCGGTGTTTTTGTTCGGGTGCCCCGCGCCGCTACCTGGGTTTGACTCGGCCGCGAGCGTGGGCTTGGCCTGGTAGGTCAGGATCGTGCTGGCGCCGGACGCGAGTTCGATGCTCGTGCTCCACGTCAGTTCCCTGCCCGGTTCGAGCGCGCCCGATTGGGTGGGAATAACTTTGAGGCCCCCGCTGAATTCAGCGCTGCCGGCGACGTATTCCCAGTTGGCGGGCAGAATGTCCGCGACTTTGAGGTTCTTCGCCGCCACGGTGGACGTGTTCTTGACGACCACACGCCAGGTGAAGGGCTGACCCACTTCGGCGTTGGCGCTCGGTGGGAATCCGGCGGCGCCGGTCGTCTTTTCAATTGAGATCGTCGGCAGCGTGACCTTCGCATTCAGTGTCTTTTCGTTGCCGACGTAGGAGCGGTATTTGATTTTTTCTTCTTTGAAGTAGCTTTCCCCGGTCCGTTCCGCCGCGGGCACGCCGAAGTAGGACGGCACCTTCGCCGTGTTGGGGATTTCCTGGCCCTGATGCAGGGTCGTGACGGGGGCCAATTTGGCGGTGTATTCGAGCGTGATCGTCTTACCGGGTTTCGCGGGAGTGCCCAGTGCCGGGATCGCCCACGCGAGTTCGCTCGCGGTTTCTTTCGTGACTTCCGCTTCTTTGCTGACGATCGGCGCGTTCGCGACGGTCGCGACTTCGGTCAGCCCGCTCGCCGGCAGCGCGTCGGTCACGCTCACGTTGTACGCGGGCGCGGTGCCGCTGTTGGTGACCTGCAGCCGGTAGGTGATCGTACTGCCGTCGGTGACCGCGAACGGCGTCGTCGTGCTGAACGCGCCGCCACTGACCGAGGCTTCCTTGACGATCGCCACGCTGGGCTCGATCACCGTCGTTTTGGCGTGCACCGGGCCGACGGTCTTGGTGAAGGTCGCCGGCGGCACGGTCGCTTCTTTGAACGCGTAGCCCGAGTCGGCAGTGTTGTAGTACAGCGACGCCGAGTTTTCGAGGACCGCGGGGGCTTTGACTTCGGCGCCGCCGCCGCGCGGGACCGAGCGCACGAGCGCAACGTAGATCAGCTTCAGCACGCGCGCTTCCGGCGCCGAGGTCAGGTTGCCCAGATACCAAGCGACGCGGTTGGTGTGCGCGGCAACGTTGTTTTCGGCCGTGTACGGTTTCGGTTCGATTTCCGTCGGGCCCGGGGCGCAGCCGCTCACGCACGTGGCGCTCACGTATTTGGCGAGTTCGAGCGTGGCGGGCAGCGTGTCGATCACCGTCTCGTTGAAGGACACCGTGTGCAGCGGAACCGTGACCGTCAGCGTGTAGGTGACCTTTTCGCCGATCGTCGCCTTTTCGGGACTGCCGGCCTTGGAGATCGTCGAGCCTTCGACTTCGAGGTTGGCTTCCGTTTTCGATTCGTAGCGCGATTTGATCGACGCGTTCGGAGCGTTGGCGGCGGTACGCGTCGCCGGCGAGGCGCCCGTCGGCAGGCTCGCTGTCGTCGCGAGCGCGGTGTTTTTGAGGTTCGTCGAGGCGACGGGCGCTTCGTTGACGGTCACGAAGAATGCGTAGACCTGTTCTTTGCCGCCTTCGAGTTTTTCCAATTTCCAGGTGATCGTGCGCGCGACTTCGTTCCAGATCCCGCCGCTCGCGGTTGCTTCGCCGTTTTTGAGCGCTTCGCCTTTGGAGTTGGCGGGCATCGTGCCGTTCGGCACGGTGTCGAGGATTTCATTCCCGAAAGCCGTGCTCGAGCCAGCGGCGTTTTTGAGTTTGAGCGAGTATTCGACGAGCTGGCCGCCGTGCACTTTGCTGCCGATCGCGTTGTTGCTCTGCGTGAGCGCGATCGACGGCTCGACCAGCGGCACGGAGTCTTTCGCTTCGCGCACCTGGGCCCCGGACAGCGGGTTCGTCCAGGCGAGCTTGCCGGTGTTGGGAATGCTTTTCGCAGGTTCGACGCCGGCGGAGTTGTTGGCTTCGACGTTCGTCACGTACGTCTTGAAGCGCATCGTCACCTTCACCGATTCGGTAGTGGGCGCAGCGTAGTTTTCGGGCAGCGTGACCACGGGGCTGCCGGCGACTTCTTCGGTTTTGAACGTGCCCGGGGCGGCGCTGCCGTTGACGAGCGCTTCCACCGAGCCTTTTTCGTAGCTCAGCCGTTCCGTGGGAATGCCCGGGTCGGTCAGCTTCGCCGCGCCGCTGAGCGCCGTGCCGGCGGGAATCGTGGCGGAGACTTCAAACGTGACTTCCTCGCCGATCGTCGCTTCGTTGACTTTGTTGCCGGTTTCGTTGACCGAGGTCGTATGGGTCTTGGTCATTTTCACGTCTTCGGTGACGAGCTGCGCCTGCGCGTTCGCGGCCGGGACGTTCGCTTCTTTTTCGCTCAGCAGCGGGTCGATGTTTTCGGCGGGGATGTACGTGTATTCGCCGCCGGTGTTGGTCGCGCTGTGGTACTCGCGCACGCCCGCTCTGTCTTCCAGCGTCGTGGCGGGATCGATCGGCGTGGGGACCTTCGCCGTGAAGTGCAGCACCGTCTGCCCGTTCGCGGGCACCCCGATCGCTTCCTGGCCGAGGCCCGTTTCGCCCCAGGTGATCCGTTCGCCCGAGCAGGCCCCTTTGTTGGAGATCGCGACGATTCCCGCGCAGGTCAGCCCGTTCGGCAACAGGTCGCGCACTTCGGTGTTCTGCGCCGCGACTTCGCCGGAGTTCTTCACGGTCAACGCAAATTCCGCTTCGTCGGTGCCCTTGACGGTGGCGGACGTGGCCGGCGTGATCACCGCGCCGTTGATCTTCACGATCTGCTTTTCCAGGCTCAGCTGCGGGAACTGCAGCTTGAAGTCGGCTTCTGAGCGCAGCGCGAAGGTTTCGCCGGCGCTGTTGATGCTCGCGAACTTCATCAGGTTGCCCTGCAGATCCCCCTGGAGCGAGCCCTTGGGCAACGTCGCGCTGGTCGCGAAGACCCGTTCGAAGCGCTGGCTGCCGTTGCCGACGATCCCCGATTCCGGCAAGGTCCATTTCAGCGCGCCGCCGGGTTCTGAGCCGGGAGCTTCGGAATGGTCGAAGGTGGTTGCCGGCAGCGTGTCTTCTGAGGTGGGCGCTTCGCCTTTGCCCGCATTGAACGCTTCGTCGAACAGGACCGAGGCGGGCAGGAAGTCGGTGACCTGCGTCCCGTGGGTGCTGAGGGTCGCGGGAAAGCTCGCCTGCAAACGCCAGCAGATCAAGTCGCCCGGGTGGTAGACGGGGGTCGCGCCCGTGTAGGTGTCGCCGAGGCAGTTCGTGCCAGATTCGGCGATTTCCTTCTTGACCACCGGACCTTCGGCCGTCTGTGTCGCGTGAGAATTGTCCTGGACGGGTTCGCTCAGCGGCCGTTCGTGATTGATCGGTTTCGCGCCAATTTCTGAGCAGTCGGTGTCGTTCCCGCAGACGACGTTCGTGGTGGCGGCGGCGATCACTTTGTTTTCGATCTTGTCGTTGGAGAGGATCGGCCCGGCCTGTTTGTGTTTGGACTGATAGTGCGTGCGCGTCTTCGAGTAGAAGGTGATCGTCGTAGTTTCGTTCTGCTTCAGTCTCTTCAGCGCGGGGTCCGTCGTTTCATCCCACAGAAGCGTCCAACTCCCGTTTTCTTCTTCTTTGGTTGAGGTGTAGGGGGAGGAAGGGAGATCCCCGTTTGGTTCGCATTCGGCGCTGACCGGATTGCTCAGGTTCGTCGAGCTCAGCGGGCACAGCCCGTTCGGCAGCGTGTCGGTGACTTCAACGCCGGTGTTGTAGCGGTACTCGGAGGAGTGCACAAGGATCGTCCATTTGGTCACCTGACCGTCCGACAGGGTTCCGGGGCTGGCGGACTTCTCCGTCGTGATGTCCTTCGCCACGCGCGTCAGGTGTTCTTCGGCGGTGACCGGCGTGACGCCGTTGTAGAGGCCTTCAGCCTTGGCGAAGGTCGTCAGCGTCTGCCCGTCGCGGGTCTCCTTGCCGGAGTTGTTGTCGAGGTTGACCCCCTGTTTTCCGCTTGCCGGGGTCGGTTTGACGCCGGTCCAGGCGGTCGTGTTTTCGCGCAGCGGCACGGCGGCGCGGAATTCGTAGGTGCGCGATTCCCCCGGTTTCAGTTCCGCCACGTTCCAGCGCACGTGCGTGTAGACCGCGGTCGGATCTTCGCCCGCGCCGTCGGGGTCGGTTTCGAGCGTTTCCACGAGCGCCGGAGCGGTGCAGCCCCCGAGCGCGGCGACTTCGATCGGGCCCGAGCCGGGATACTCTTCGGCGCTGCCGGGATTCGTCGGCGCGTTGGTCGTATGGTCGGTCCCGGCGCCGCCGCAGCCGAGGTACTCGAGGCCCGCGGGCAGCCAGTCGTCGACGTTCACGTTCGTGGTCGAGTTGACTTTGTTGTTCGTGACGGTGACCTTGTAGACCGTCTGGTGATCGTGCACCCCGCGCAGGATCTCCCCCTCCGGTGACCCCTCTTCCTGCTTGATTTCCAGCGCCGAGATCGCGGTTTTGGCGGACCCTTTCGCGTAGCCCGTGAACGACGTCGGCCCGGGCCCTTCCGGTTTGCCGGCGGCGCTGAACTTCGGCAGGTAGCGAGGCGCTTCGGCGACAAACGCTTCCGCCGGGACCGTGAATTCCGAGGCCACCGGGTAGGTCACCTGCGACGGCGTGACTTCGAACGAAAGCGTGCTGTGCGAGTCCGGCGAGAGGTCACCGACGTTGCTCCAGATCACCGTCGTTTCTTTCGCTTTCGGCTGATTTTCGATGATCGTCGGCGTCGGAGCCGCGCCGCCGGAGCCGAGCTTCGCACTGCCGGGCACGTAGGCGACCCCTTCCGGCAGCACCGCGCGGTAGCTGAGGTTGTAGCCGTAGGGTTCCCCCACCGGGTTGCTCGCTTCCAGGATGATCGTCGCCTTGGCGCCGAACAGCACGCTCGTGGGACCCGTCGCGGACAGGCCGATGTTGGGGCTACCTTCGGCCCGCGCGGCGCCGGGCAACAGCAGCGCGAGCAGGCAGGCCCCGGCAAGCCCGAAACCGAGCAGTGGCGATCGACGTGACATACGCATCCGGGGCATTCGCCACGGCCGGCGGGTTTCCTTGGGCCAGACGAGCCACCTGCGGGTCGCTGGGCTACGGGATGTGTTGATCTACTAGCCTTGGCCAACGTCATCCTGGAGGGGTGGCAGAGCGGTTGAATGCGGCGGTCTCGAAAACCGTTGTGCGTCTGATAGGCGTACCGAGAGTTCGAATCTCTCCCCCTCCGTTCCTGGAGCTGAGGTCCCTGTGCGTGGGTTATTCCGCCGCGTCACCGCGCCGCGTAGCGAAGAACGCGCTCAGCAGCTCCCCGCACTCCTCCCCCAGCACACCACCCGCGACCTCGGGATGGTGATTCAGGCGGGGCTCTGCCAGCACGTCGAGCACGCTGCCGGCGGCGCCCGCCTTCGGGTCGCTCGCGCCAAACACGACGTAAGGCACGCGCGCGAGCACGATCGCCCCGGCGCACATCGCGCAGGGCTCGAGCGTCACGTACAGCGTCGCGTCCAGCACGCGCCAGCTGCCGAGCGCCCGCGACGCCTCGCGCAGGGCGAGGATCTCGGCGTGCGCGGTCGGGTCCTTCAGCAACTCGCGCTCGTTGCACCCGGCGGCGATCACCTCGCCGGCGGACACCACGACCGCGCCGATCGGGACGTCCCCGTGCTCGCGGGCACGCTCGGCCTCGCGCAGGGCCAAGCGCATGAAGTACTCGTCATCCGGCGCTCCCTCGCTCACAACGATCTTCTGCGCTCCCTCCCGGGTTGATTGGTCATCCACCTCTCACGCGATCTTCCGCGCGCTCTGCGACAGTGCATCCCGCCTAGCCCATCCTCCACATCATCATTACTCAAAGCCGATGCTCCCCCGCGCCCACCCACGTCCCCTCCTCCCCCGTGCCCGCCGGTCGCTCGTGCTCGTCGCATTCGTCGCCTGGCGCTGCTTGCCCCTGCCACCGCTTCCGCCGTCGAATATCGCGCCCACGCCGACGGCACGTTCATCCCCAACGACCCCGGCGTCGGCGGCGCGCCCACCGACTGGGAGCAGCTGCAGTGGAACTTCGTCGGCCCGTTCGGCGTGAACGCCCCCGAAGCCTGGGCCAACGTCGCCGCCGACGGTCACCCCGGCGGGCGCGGCGTGATCGTCGCGGTGCTCGACACCGGCGTCGCCTATGCCAACCGCGGGCGCTTTCGCCGCTCGCCGGACTTCAGCCGCTACGAGTTCGTCAAAGGCTACGACTTCATCGCTCACAACCCCTATCCCAACGACCACAACGGCCACGGCACGTTCGTCGCCTCGACGATCGCCGAGTCCACGAACAACCACTTCGGCCTCACCGGCCTCGCCTACGGCGTGCGCCTGATGCCCGTGCGCGTGCTTAACAGCCAGGGCGAAGGCAACGCCTCGACGATCGCCGAAGGCGTGCGCTTCGCCGTCAACCATCAGCGCCCAGGTGATCAACCTGTCGCTGGAGTTCTCCTCCGAAGTCACCGCCTCCGACATCCCTGAGCTGATCGAAGCGCTGCGCTACGCGCGGCCGGCGCGGGGTCGTGGTGGTTGCCGCGGCAGGCAACGAGGGCCACACGACGATCGCCTATCCTGCGCGCGCGCCGGACGTCGTTCGCCGTGGGGGCGACGACAGAACATGGCTGTCTGGCCAACTACTCCAACGACGGCACCGGCCTGACGCTCGTCGCGCCCGGCGGTGGCGCCGACGCCGACCTGCCGGGCGATCCCAACTGCCGCCCCGAAGAACCCTCCGGCCGCGACGTCTTTCAGATGACCTTCACCGGGTCCTCACCCCAGCGTTTCGGGTTCCCCGGCGGTTACGAAGGCACCTCGATGGCCTCGCCTCACGTGGCGGCTACGGCGGCTTTGATCATCGCTTCCGGGGTGTTGGGAAAGCATCCAACGCCGGCTCAGGTGATCGCGCGACTGCGGACCACGGCGCGACCGTTGGGGGGGCCGGGAGACTCGCGGCTGTATGGGGCCGGGCTTGTCGAACGCGGCAGCTGCCACGGCGCCCGGGGGACCCGGGGCTGTTGAGTAGCGCGAGGAGAGCCGGCCGGTCCGAGGATCTCTCCGAGGATTACAGTTGCGCTCTTGAGCTCTGCGATCCCCTCCCCTCCGCTCCGGCGCCTTCGCGGTGCGACCTGGCGGTCGTCGGCGGCGGGATCGTGGGGCTGGCGGTGGCGCGCGAGCTGACCCGGCGTCACCCGCGCACGTCGGTGTGCGTGCTCGAGCGCGAGAGCGCCGTCGGCTTCCATCAGACGGGCCACAACTCGGGGGTGATCCACGCGGGCGTCTACTACACGCCTGGTTCGCTGAAGGCGCGGCTGTGCGTCGAGGGCGCGCGCGAGCTGTACGAGTACTGCGAGGCTCGCGGGATCTCGAACGAGGCCTGCGGCAAGGTGATCGTCGCCACCGAGCCCGGCGAGCTGGGCCGGCTGGATGAGCTCGAGCGCCGCGGCAAGGCCAACGGCGTGCCGGGCCTGCGCCGGATCGACGCTCAAGGCATCGAAGCGCTCGAGCCCCACGCGCGCGGCATCGCCGGGCTGCACTCGCCGAGCACCGGGATCGTCGACTTCCCCGCGGTCGCGCGCGCGTACGCCGAGGACGTGCTCGAGGCCGGCGGCGCGGTCGTGACCGGGTGCGCGGTCGAGGGAGTCCGGGAGCAGGGCGCCGCGCTGAAGCTACTGCACTCCCACGGCGCGACGGAGGCCGGGCACGCGATCTTCTGCGCGGGCGCGTGGGCCGATCGGCTGGCGGTGGCGGCGGGGGCCGACCCCGACCCGCGAATCGTGCCGTTTCGGGGCGCCTACCTGCGGCTCGTGCCCGAGCGCCGCGGGCTCGTGCGCTCGCTGATCTACCCCGTGCCCGACCCCTCGCTGCCGTTCCTCGGGGTGCACCTGACGAAGCACATCGACGGCGAGGTGCTGATCGGGCCGACCGCGCTGCTGGCAGGGGCGCGCGATGCTTATGCGCTCGGGCGGGTGCGGAGCGGGGACCTGCTCGACACGCTCGCTTGGCCGGGGTCTTGGCGGATGTTCCGCCGCTGGTGGCGCACCGGGCTGACTGAGCTGCGCCATGCCGCGCTGCGCTCGGCGTTCGTGCGGGCGGCTGCTCGGTATGTGCCGGAGCTGCGGGCGGAGGATGTCGAGCCGGCGTTTGCCGGGGTGCGGGCGCAGGCGCTGGGACGGGATGGGCGGCTGGTCGATGACTTTGTGTTCTCCGCGACCCCGCGCGCTCTGCACGTGCGCAATGCGCCATCGCCGGCGGCTACCTCTTCGCTGGCGATCGGGCGCTATGTGGTTGGGGAGGCGGAGCGGGGGTTCGGACTGGAGTCCTGATCGGCGGCCGGCTCCCGTGAGGTGATGCCGATCCCGAGGATCTCGCGGGCCTGCGCGGGTGTCGCGACGGGCCTGCCGATCACCTCGCAGAGAGTCTTAGCGCGCGCGACAAGCTGGCCGTTGGACTCGGCGTACTCACCGGGCGCGGTATAGACGACGTCCTCCAGGCCGGTGCGGATGTGGCCGCCGAGCGCGAGCGTGAGCGCCATCGTCGGGAAGTGCCGAGATATCGCCGTCACCGCCCACGGGACGCCCGTGGGGACAAGCTCGGCGAAGAGCGATACCGTCGTGGCGCTCGCCGGGGCGCCTCCGGCGACGCCGAGGATCATGTGCATCATGCCCGGGGCTCCCTTCGCCGCGCTCGCGAGCTTGGCCGCCGCCAGCGCCATGCCGATGTCGAAGCACTCGTACTCGGGGACGATCCCACGCTCGGCGAGCTCCTCGGCCACCTCAGCGATCAGCGAGCGGGGATTCAGCAGCACATCGTCGCCGGAGCCGAAGTTCATGCTGCCGCAGTTCAGCGTGGCGAGATCCGGCTGGGCGATCATCGCGCGGCGGCTCTCCTGGTCGGGCGCGCCCAATTGCCCACCGGTCGCGAGCTGCCCGCCGGTCGTGAAGTTCAGTACGACGTCATCCACCTGCTCGCGGATCGCCTGCTTGATCGCGAGGTAATCCTCGGGCGCCTGGGTCATCTCGCCTTTCGTCGTGCGAGCATGGATGTGCACGATGCTCGCGCCGGCACGCGCGGCATCGAGCGCGGCGGCGATCACGTCAGCCTGGCTGACGGGCTGGTTTGGGTTGGTCGTGACAACCCCGCCGGAGACCGCGCAGGTCAGGATCACGGGCTCCTCCGCCCGGACCGCGGCGGTCCGCGCGAATGCTCGCGCCGCCTGAGCGCCGGCGCGCATGCTCATCGCCGTCCCCCCTGTCTCGTCACGTGTTGTCCGCTCATCGGCGTTCCCCTTCTTCGCGGCCGGGCCGGCCACCGTTCGGCGCCTGTAGGCCCCGCGTGGTTTCCAAGGTAGTCAATCGGTGGCCGCTGCGGCGGTCGGAGCCTTGCAAATGCCCGTGCGTCTTTCCGCGGAGGATTTGAAAGCATGGATGGATGGCGATGCGCGTGGGAACAGATGTGCGCTCCTCTGAACCAGCGCCGCGCACGGCGCCCGCGCGCGTCCGCGTGGAGGGTCACGACGAGCTTGTGCTCGGCGACGGTTGGGAGGCCGCCCGGTGCCGGCCCGAGGCCCATACCAATCCGGCCGCGCTCGACGAGCTCGCGTGGCTGCCCGCGCGCGTGCCCGGTACGGCGGCCGCAGTCCTGCGCGACGCGGGCCACGGGCGCCCGGGCGATCCGGGCGATCTCGACGCCGAGGATTGGTGGTTTCGCACGGGCTTCGACGCGCAGCCGGTCACTGCTGACGAAGAGGTGCGCCTGTGCTTGGACGGAATCGCGACCGTGGCCGAGGTCTACCTGAACGGCGAGCTGGTGCTCGAGAGCGACTCGATGTTCGCGGCGCACGCGCTCGACGTGACAGGAAGGTTGAAGGCGAGCAACGAGCTGACGATCCGCTGCCGCGCGCTCGGCCCACTGCTGGATGTGCGCCGCCGCCCGCGCGCCCGCTGGCGCACGCGGCTGGTTGCCGACGGCAACCTGCGCTTCTTTCGCACGATGCTGCTCGGCCGGCTGCCCGGGATCGCGCCCGGACCGGCGGCCGTGGGTCCCTGGCGAGCGGTGCGACTCGAGCGCCGCCGGTCCTTGGACGTACAGGAGCTCGCGCTGCACGCACGCCTGGATGGCGAGGACGGCGTGCTGTCGGTGCTCACGCGGCTGCGCCCGTTGCACGGAGCGCAAGTGAGCTCCGTGGATGTCGAGCTGAGCGGGCCCTCGGGCTCCCACCGCGCGCAGCTCGCCCTCGACGCGACGCCCGGCGGGGCGATGCACGACCCCGACGAGGCGACAAACGATCCCGGCGAGGATCGCCTGACCGCCCGCGGCAAGCTGCGCGTTCCGGGCGTGGCGCGGTGGTGGCCGCACACCCACGGCGAGCCGGTCCTGCACGATGTTCGCCTCGTCGTGCGTGGCGCCGATGAGCCGATCGTCGTGGACGCGGGCCGGGTCGGCTTTCGAGATCTCGCCTCCGGAGCGGCGCCCGGTCACGACGTCGAAGAGGCCGGGCTCGACCTGCACGTGAACGGCGTCCAGATATTCGCCCGCGGGGCCGTGTGGACGCCGATCGACCCGATCGGCCTGGCGCCATCGGAGAGCGAGCTTCGCGCGGAACTGTGCCGCGTGCGCGACGCCGGCATGAACATGCTACGCCTGCCCGGAACCGGCGCGTATGAGACCGGCGCCTTCCACGACCTCTGCGACGAGCTGGGCATCCTCGTGTGGCAGGACTTCATGTTCGCCAACCTCGACTACCCGATCGCCGACGAGCATTTCCGCGCGAGCGTCACGCGCGAGGCGACAGACGTGCTTACCGCGCTGGCGGCACGCCCGAGCCTGGCCGTCCTGTGCGGGAACAGCGAGGTCGAGCAGCAGGCGGCGATGATGGGGCTCGACGCCACGGTGGCGCGGGGCGAGCTGTTCGGCGAGCTGCTGCCCGAGCTCGTCCGCGCGAGCGGCGTCGACGCGCTGTACATCCCCTCCGCGCCCTACGGGGGCGACCTGCCGTTCCGCCCCGACCGCGGCATCGGCACCTACTACGCCGTCGGCTGCTACCGGCGCCCGCTGGAGGATGTGCGCCGCGCGGGCGTGCGCTTCGCCGCGGAGTGCCTCGCCTTCTCGCACGTGCCCGGCGAGGAGGCGATCGAGGAAATGCTGCCTGCGGCGCCCGCGCGGCTCGCCGGGCACCACCCGCTGTGGAAGGCGGGCGTCCCGCGCGAGAACGAGGCCGACTGGGACTTCGAGGACATCCGCGACCACTACCTACGCCTACTGTTCGGCATCGACGCCGCCGAGTCTGCGCCACATCGATCGCGCACGCTACCTGGAGCTCTCGCGCGCGCTCACCGGAGAGATCCTGGCCGAGGTGTTCGGCGAGTGGCGCCGAGCCGACTCCCGCAGCGGCGGCGGGCTGGTGCTGTGGCTGCACGACCTGCTGCCCGGCGCCGGCTGGGGCGTGATCGACTACCGAGGCAGGCCGAAGCTCGCCTACCACCACCTCGCGCGCGCGCTCGCGCCGGTCGCCGTGTGGAGCACCGACGAGAACCTCGGCGGCATCGTCGCGCACGTCGCCAACGACGGTCCAGCGCCGTTGAGCGCGTCGCTGCGCGTGGCGCTCTATCGGGAAGGCGAGCAGCGCGTCGAGCAGGCGCGCGTGCCGGTGGAGCTCGCGCCGCACAGTCAGGGCGAATGGAACGTCGAGGCCGTCATCGGGCATTTCGTCGATGCGGCGTGGGCGTACAAGTTCGGGCCGCCCGCGCAGGACGCGATCGTGGTCAGCCTCGAAGCCGGCGACGACGCCCGCGGGCCGCATGCGGAGGACTCAGCGGACGAGCGCTCATCGCGTCTGATCTCCCAGGCCTTCCGCTTCCCCGCAGGGCGGCCGCTCGAGCGCGAGTCCTCCGAGCGGCTTGGCCTCGCCGCACAGGCACAGGCGCTGCCCGACGGCACGATGCGGTTGGCGCTCTCGAGCAGGCGGCTTGCCTACGGTGTGGAGATCCACGCGCCGGGGTTTGTCGCGTCCGACGACGGCTTCTCGATCGAGCCGGGGGGTGAGCGAACAGTGCTGTTGAGCCCGCGCGAGCCCGATACGGCATTCGCCGCGGGCGGGCTGACGGCCCTGAACCTCCGCGGCCGTATATCGCTCGGCCCTGAGGGTGAAACATCGTGAGCGGACCGCTGCCGGCTCGGTAGAGGATCGGCAGCTCGGAGGCTCGTATGCCTAGTCCAGACCGCTCGAGGCCCGTTCGATCACGGCCGCCATCTCCACCTGGAAGCGATCCCGGCCGAACCGCTTAGCGTTCTCACGCACCTCCCCCTCATCGAGAGCCAGACCTTCGAAGCGCTCGATCGCCGCCGCCAGCCCAGCGGCGCTCTGCCGGTCGAACAGCACGCCGGTGCACCCGTCGATGACGGTCTCGGTGGCGCCGCCGACGCCGTAGGCGATCACCGGCACGCCGGCCGCCTGGGCCTCGACGGGAACGATGCCGAAGTCCTCCTCTCCCGGGAACAGCAGCGCGCGCGCGCCGCTCAGCAGCCGATCGCGCTCGGCCGCCGAGACCTTGCCGAGGAACTCGACGCCCTCGCCGCGCGCCTGCCCACGTATACCGTCCAGCGCCCGACCGTCGCCGGCCACCTGCAAGCGCCTGCCAAGGCTCGCGCACGCCGCGACGGCAAGGTCGACGCGCTTGTACGGGACGACCCGCCCGAAGGCGAAGTAGTAGTCACGCGGCTCGCTCCCGGACCCGTACGGCGCACGCTCCAGCTCGAGGAAGTGATCGACATCCACCGGTGGGTGCACGATCTCCGCCGAGCGTCGGTAATAGCGCTCGATACGCGCGGCGACGTGAAGGGAGTTCGCGACGAACACATCCGGCCCGCGCGCGCCCTCATAGTCCTGGCGGCGCAGCCTGCTCAGCATCGGGGGCAGCAGCCGGCGCGTCACCCGCCCCACGTCCTCGCCCTCCAGAAAGCCCTCCTCCCAGGCGTAGCGCATCGGCGTGTGGCAGTAGCAGACGTGCAGCGTGTCGGGCAGGGTGCGCACGTTCTTCGCGCAGGCGTGGTTGCTGGAGAGCACGAGGTCAAAGCCCGAGAGGTCGAACGAGCGGAACGCCCTGTTCATCAGCGGCAGCAACTTCGGGTAGTGGCGCCTCGCCCCCGGGATGTGATTGAGGAATGAGGCATGGACCGGTCGCCCTTTGATGATCTCGGGCCAGGGCGCCGGGTCATAGATCGTGGTGAACAGCTCGGCTTCGGGGAACATCTTCAACAGCTCGATCACCACGTCCTCGGAGCCGCCCGGGATCGTCAGCCACTCGTGGACGATCGCGACGCGGGGGAAGCGCGCGCGCAGCTCATCGATCGGCCGGTCACTCATCTCCGAGGTTATATCGGGCAGGCGGTTGTCGCTTAGCGCCGGCCGAGCCTGGGATCATGGCTGCGATGCCTGAACCAGCACACCTGCGTGGCCGTGACATCGTGTGCGTCGGATTCGCCGATTGGGATACGGAGCTGTGGACCAACCAGCACCACCTGATGTCACGCCTGGCGCGCGATAACCGCGTGCTGTTCGTCGAGTCGCTCGGCCTGCGCCAACCCCAGCTCGCCGGCCGGGACATCAAGCGGATCGCACGGCGCCTGCGACGTGGACTCGCGCCTGCACTCCGGGTCGACGGCCTAAACGTGCTCTCCCCGCTGGTCCTGCCCTTTCACCGCCACCGGATCGTGCGCGAGCTCAACCGCCGCCTGCTGGGAGCGCTCGTGCGCCGTGCGGCGCGGCGGCTCGACCTGGAGCGACCGATCCTGTGGGCCTACGTGCCCCAGGCCGAGGTTCTGATCGACGCGCTCAATCCTTCGCTCGTGGTCTACCACTGCGTCGATGACATCGCCGCTCAGAAGCGGATCGACACCGCGAGCTTCCACGCGGCCGAGACGCGCTTCGCCGCGCGCGCCGACCTCGTGCTGGCGAGCGCACCGGCGCTCGCCGAGCGGCTGCGAACGATCTCTGACAACGTGATGTACGCGCCGAACGTGGCCGACACCGAGCTGTTCTCCCGGGCGCTCATTCCGAGCCCACCCGCCCCCCTGGACACCGAGATGGCCATGCTGCCAGCACCGCGCATCGTGTTCACAGGCGCGATCGTAGCCATGAAGCTTGACTTCCTGTTGCTGGTCGAGCTCGCGCGGCTGCGGCCGTCGTGGTCGTTTGCGCTCGTCGGCCCGGTCGGTCTCGGCGACCCGCGCACGGATGTCTCTGCGCTCGCGGCCGAGCCGAACATCCATCTGCTCGGGCCCCGTGCCTATGACGAGCTGCCGGACATCCTGCGAGCGGCCGACGCCGGGCTGATCCCCTACTCGCGCAACCAACTGACCGAGAGCATCTTCCCGATGAAGGTATACGAGTACTTGGCCGCCGGCCTGCCGGTGGTCGCAACCCCGCTGCCCGCGCTCACCGGTGTCGCCGGTGTCGCCACCGCACCCGACGCGCAGGGCATCGCGGAGTTGCTGGACGAAGCCCTCGCAGAGGACGGTTCCGAGCACCGCGCCGAGCGCTCGCGCGCGGCGGCGTCCCATTCTTGGGAGCAGCGCATGGAGGAGATCGCCGTCGCGATAGCTGCCCTATCGACGGTGAGTGTCGAGACGCAATGAGAGACCTGCTCGTAACCACCCACACCCCGGTGCTGCGCTCCGGCCAGACGATGCGTACTTACGGCGTCGCACGTGCTCTGGCGGAGCATGATGGCCTGACGCTACTCTACGTTCGCTTCGAGGGGCCCGAGCCCGACGCCGCCTTCGAGGCGATCCCGGGAGTGGAGCTGTACGAGGTCGTACCCTCGCGCGGTCTGAAGCGGTTGCTCTCCTATGGAGCTACGCGTCTCGGAGGCGTGCCTGACGGGTTTGCCCGTGGCGTGTCTTACGAGCTGGCGACGGAGGCGGAGCGGCTCGCGGCCGACCCCAACCGCGGGCGCGTGATCGCCGACGGGCCGATCGCCGCCGCCGCGCTCGCACCCCTGGCGCGCAGGCGCCCAGTCATCTACAACGCGCACAACCTCGAGTCGGGTTTCCGTCACGAGCTCGACCCAGGCGCAGTCGTCAGGATCGGCGGCCACCGTACGCTGCGCTCCTTCGAGCGGCGTCTGCTCGCTCGCTCCTACGAGTCGTGGATGGTGAGCGAGGCCGACATCGCCGCGGCGCGCGAACTGTGTCCCTCCGCGCGCCTGCGCTACGCGCCCAACGTGGTCGACGTCGCGTCAATCGCACCGGTAACACCGGCGGTGGACGAGGAGCGCGCGATCTTCGTCGCTAGCTTCGCCTATGAGCCCAACCGCAACGGCCTGCGCTTCCTGCTCGATGAGGTCTTCCCACGGGTGTGGGCGGAGCTGCCGGATGCAAGGCTGACGCTCGCCGGCGCTGGGCTCGAGCACCCGCCCTCCGTGGATCCCCGCGTCGAAGCGCTCGGCTACGTGGAGGATCTGCGCGCGGCCTACGCGCGCGCCTCCTGTGCACTCGTCCCGCTGCTTCAGGGCGGCGGCACACCATTGAAGTTCGTCGAGGCCCTCGCCTACGGGCTGCCGGTCATCGCCACGCCCCGCGCCGCCGCCGGACTCGACGTGCGCGACGGCGAGCACTGCCTGATCGCGGAGGGCGGCGAGAGCTTTGCGGCAGCGCTTGTTCGCGTCCTGCGCAACGGCGCCCCCGAGCTCGGCCACAGCGGCCGCAGGCTTGCCGAGGAGCGCTACTCGATCGAGGCACTGGTGGAGCTTCTGCGGCCATAGGTGGATCGATCCGCGGGTGACCGGCCATAGACGGACCAATCCGTGGGTAACCGGTGGCTTTCCACCAAGGCGCGATCCGCAACACCCCCGTGCAGTTCTTCAGATCTGTCCAAAGGGCCCGCACACGCTAAAGCAGGCGCAGCTGTGGACCGAGAGGTTGCTTGCAGCACTTTAGGTGCCGTGATCCGGGCATAGCTCCCGGTAAGCGCCACCAAGTTCCCGATAAAGGCACCCCCGTCGCAAGACGGGCTCGCAAAGCCAGGGGTCTTTCAGAGACAGCCCAGCTCCCGAAGGAGTTTGAATGGCCATACCCACGAGATCGAGTCGCTTCCTCGTCGCGGCGCTTGCGATCTTCGCCATGGTCGTGTTTGCGGGTACCGCGAACGCCAGGCTCTTCGGCCGGCACAAGACCATCGCCACCCCGCTGTCTCCGAAGACCGCCACACGGGCGCGGAGCACCAACCGTCGTCGTCATCATCGGCAGACCGCCACCAACGCGCGCACCACCGGCAAGCGCGCGCGGGCACGAGCTCATCGGTCCCATCACCGTGTTACCCCGCCAAGCGCGCCGCCACCCTCAAGCTCTGATTCGACGAATCCAAGCTCCGGCAATGGCACGGGCTCGGACTCTAACCCCAGCACAGGCTCGGGTGCGGGCTCCAACCCGGGTTCCGGGATGCCTGGGCCAGCACTCGTGACACCTGTCAGTCCTGTAGCGCCCACCGATCCTGCGGCTCCGGCATTCCCGCCCGCTGAAGCAACCGGCAGCTCACCCGCTGAAGAACCTGTCGGCCCGCCCGCGGAAGAACCTTCCAGCCCGGCCTCGGCGCTCCAGACGGGGATCAACTCCGGTCACGAACCCGGCGACTTCGTCGCGGCCGCCACGCTGGGAGCCAAGCTCGTACGAGTCGGGTTCGGCATCGAAGACACCGCCGCGCAGCTTCGGCCCACGATTGAAAAATATGCCGCCGAGGGAGTCACGGTACTGCCACTGGCCGAATTCGCCGGGCGGATGCCCTCCCCGGCCGAAGCGCAGGATCTGGCTTCGTGGGCCGATGCCTATGGTCCCGGCGGCACCTTCTGGGCGGGGCGCTCGGATGGAGAGTTGGCGATCGAGTCGATCGAGTTCGGCAACGAGACCGACTACAGCGAGCAGTATCACGACGAACCCGGTGACGCCTCCTACCGGCTGCGTGCGGAAGAGTACGCCGTGCGAGTCAAGGAAGCAGCGCAGGCGATCAAATCCAGCGGGAACACAGTTGGACTCCTGGTCCAGGACGACGATCGGAGCGGAGACTGGATGAACGGGATGTACGCCGCGGTGCCCGAGCTCACTCAATACGTCGCGGGATGGACCATGCATCCGTACGGAGGAAGGGAATACAACGAATACCGCTTTCGCGTCCTGATCAAACAGGCGGCGGAACACGGGGCGTCATCTGTCCCGATCGACGTCACCGAGTGGGGTGTTACGACGGACAACGGTCGTTGCCTGGAATACAACGACGGCCTCAACCCGTGCATGACCTACCAGGAAGCCGCCCAGGAAGTGCGAAGCAGCTTCACCTGGATGAAAGAAATGCTCGGCAGCAAGCTGGCGATGTTCATCTTCTATCAGACCGGCGATCAGGCGCCGAGCGGCACAACCACGAACTGGCAGGGCTACTTCGGAGCCCTGCAGTACGAAGGGAAGGCATCGAAGGGCCCGTTCACCGAAGCCGTCGAGGCGGTTCTGCACTCCTGAGCCGCGGCCGGAGCCACTCCTGAAACGCTGCCGGCGCCCTGCGACGCGTGCCATAATGGCTAAGTGAGCGTTCCCGCAACTGCTCCCTCGCAGCTTGCACAGGCCCACACCGACAAACCCCCGAGTGCCGCCGGCCGGTTGCGGGCCTCCCGCTCAGCGCAGGTTGTGCTTGCGCTGACGGTGCTCGCGGCCGCCCTGCGATTCGGGACGCTCGACGTCCAGAGCGCGTGGCTGGACGAGTCCGCCACGATCGTGCTCGTGCGTCGCGGACTGGGAGGGATGCTCTCCCACCTCTCGGCGAGCGAGTCGACGCCGCCCCTCTACTACACCCTCGTATGGGCGTGGACGAAGGTCTTCGGCACGGGCGTCATCGGCTTTCGCTCGTTCTCCGCGCTCGTCGGGACTCTCACGGTGCCGGTCATGTACCTCGCCGGCTGGCGGATCTCACCGCGTGTCGGGTGCTGGGCCGCAGCCCTGACGGCCGTCAACCCGGCGATGTACTACTACTCGCAGGAGGCGCGGGCCTACGCCCTGCTGATCCTCTTCTCGGCGGCGGCAATCGTGTTCTGGGGGCGCGCGATCGATTCGGGAGACAGGCGAGCTTTGGGATGGTGGACGGCGATGTCGATCCTCGCGCTGCTGACTCACTACTTCGCCGTTTTCCTGTTCATCCCCGAGGCGGTTCTGTTGGTTCGGCGCCTGGGTCCGCGACGGGTGGGGCTGCCGCTCGGCGCGATCGTCGTGACCGGTGTTGCGCTGCTGCCGCTCGCGGCGAGCGAGCGGCGGTCGGGAAAGGGCAACTGGATCGAAGACAGCTCGCTGCTGTCCCGGGCCGCGGAGGCGCCGAAGCAGTTCCTCGTCGGCCTCTACGGCCCCCAGGAGATCGTCACCGCGCTTGTGACAGGGCTGCTCGCCGCCGGCGTGATGACTCTGATCGTGTATCGCGCCGGCCCGCGCGAGCGCGAGCTCGCCCGGCAGCTGGCGATCGTGGCCGCCGCCGCAGTGCTCGTGCCGCTGCTCCTGGCTTTTTCACATATATTCGACGCGTTCGACGGTCGCAACGTAATCGCGGGGTGGGTGCCGTGCGCGCTTGTCGTGGCGATCGGCATCGCCGGCACCGGCGCTCGCCGCGCCGGCGGCGCCGCGGGGGCCGGCATCTGTCTCGTGTCTCTGCTGGTGATCGTCGGTATCGATACGAAACCGGCATACCAGCGCGATGACTGGCGGGCGGTGGCGAAAGGGATCCCGGCGCGCGTCTCGGGCAGTGTGATCGTCACCCCCGAAAACTCCCTGCTGCCACTTGGCATCTACGTCCCATCCCTGCAAAAGACCGGCTCCAGCAGAGTATCGACGCGGGAAGTCGAGTTCGTCGCGCTGCGGGTCAGGCAAACCGGCCGTGCGCCCTCGGCGGCCGTTGTGCCGACGCGCACGCCGGCGGGCTTCCGGTCGGCCGGTGTCAAACGGACTTCAACCTACGCAATCTCCCGGTTCCTCGCGCCACGTCCGATCGGCACGAGCACGAGCGAATTGCGCCGCATGACCTCAGAAGCAGGATCCGAAGTGCTCATCCGCCACTGAAGCGCTCTCGGCTGAACCACGGTCTTCGGAGCGCGGGTCGCAAGCGCGGCGGGTTCGCCCCGGAGTCGATCGAAAGGGCATGGACAGCGCCCCAGACGAGAGCCACGAAGAACACAAAGAAGGCAGTATCGTAAAATAGATAGTCGTACAGTCCCTGCGCCATGAGCCCGGCCAGAGCAGCGGCAAACGCCGATGCCCGCACGGTCGACATGCCGCCCCCCCGTCGGAGGAACACCAGCAGAATCGGCCCCGCCAAGAGCACCAGGAAGCCGGCGAGTCCGATCCATCCCGCGTCGAGCCCGATCTGGATCGGAGTCTCGTGGGCGTGGAAGAAAGCCTGACCGATGTTCGAGCTTCGTACGTTGCTGCTGAGGTAATAGGCGAAATTGCCATACCCGAGTCCAAACGGGTGTGTCGACAGCGCCTGCTCGCCGGCCTTGTGCAATGCAAACCGTGTCTTGTCCTCGCCTTGTGTTCCGTTCGAAAGGGCGAAGCGATGTTCGATTCTCGCGATCGTGGCAGCCGGAGTGGCGATGTAGCCGGCGGCAGCAAAGACGGCGAGAATACCGACAGCGCGCGCGAGCGTCGGTCCGCGGCGCACATTGAGCACCAGGAAGATCAGCCATCCGGCGGCCAGAGCGACGATGCCTCCTCGCGACGTTGCCTCCGCGAGACCGGCGAGCATGAACACGAGCACGGCGCCGTAGGTGCTCGCGCGCACCACCTTGCGTTCGTCGAGAGCGATCAGGATCTCAGCGGTCGCGAGGGTCGCGGCCATCGCCACATACCCCGCGTACACGGTGTAGTAGGCGAAAAAGGAATTTGGCAGGCCGGGATTATAAGGCGCTCCAACGACGGCGTCGATACCGGCCTTTTGCAGAAACCCAAAGATCAGCACGATTACGGCCGAGCCCGTGAAGATATCCACCATCCGTCGGGACGCGTCTCGTCGCTCGCGCAGCACAGTGAGAGCGACAAACAGGATGAGGATCGCGCTGAGCCAGTCGATCGCTCCTTCAAGAGCGTTGATCTTGTTGTGGGCGCCGAGCATCGCTATGAAGCCTCCCGCGACAAGGGCCAACCCGCCGACAGCGACCCATGGCGGCACGTCTCTGACCCGGATACGCCACACCATCACGAGCGGGAGCGTCCACAGCAAGACAGTGTCAGAGCCGGTTCCGTAGAAGCCGAACCCAAACGGAATCAGCGCCAGCAGGATGACAAGCCCGTAGTCCGGTCGCAACGCCGCAACCACCAATGCCAGGCCGGCCATCACAATGATCAGGGCCTTGAGTTGGTGTTGGAAGCTCCCGAGCTTCGCGGTCGCTAGCCCGACGAGCACGGCGAGCACCACGGCCAGTGCCGTCGTAGCCAACGTCGATCGCCCCGCGCGGCCGGCGATAGCGAGACGCACTCGGGTCGCCATGCGCCCAAGCTTAGCGAGGCGCTCCCGGGCCAATCGCACCATCCGAGCGAGCCCACCGACCCGCGACCAAGCTCCACTGCGCTGCAGGCGTCCGTGCACGAGGCGGCTGGGCGGTGTGCCCTTGGACACCCTTGAGCAGGTCTGCTCATCGATGTCCGTGCCCGTGCGCCGAACCGGCGTTTGCGGGCCGAAGGGCAAGCTATGATCGCATCGAGAATGTTGCTTGATCGACGAAGCGGCCCATAGGCGCCATGGTGGAGCAGGACACCGAGTTGGAGGAGACGCCGGGTCTCGTGCGCGCACTTCGGGTGCTTCGCGAGCGCTGGATGTTGATAGCGCTCTGCGCGGTCGTCGCCGCTGGTGCAGCGTTCGCCTACGTCGAGCACAAGCAGAACGTGTACACGGCCACCGCCTCGCTGCAGTTCACGACCAACTCCCTACCGGACCAGGTCGCCGGCGTCGGCGGCGGCGGGTCCCTCGATCCCGAAGGCGAAAAGGCCACGAACGTCCAGCTCGTGACGGCAACTCCCGTCGCGGAAATGGTCATCAAGGAACTGGGGCTGAAGGAGTCGCCATCCGAACTGCTCGATCAGGTAACGGCAAGCGACCCGCAGAACGACTATGTCGTCGATCTCGCGGCGACCGACGGCAATCCGCGGACGGCGGCGAGAATCGCCAACGCCTTTGCTCAGCAGTACGTGCTCTACAGCCAGCGACAGAACCAGGAGCAGCTGATCAAGGGCCAGCAACTGATCGAACAGCGTGCCGCCCAGTTGCCGGCCACCGACACGGTGGATCGTGCGAACCTCGCCGCCCTGTCGCAAAAACTGCTCCTGCTGCAGGCCGTGGCCACGGCCAATGCAAGGGTGGCGAACACCGCCGAAACGCCGGGATCGCCGAGCTCGCCGAAACGGAAGGCCACGGTTCTCGTCGCGCTGATCTTCGGGCTGCTGGCGGGGATCGCCCTCGCATTCCTGCTCAACATGCTCAACAATCGGGTGAACGAGTGGGAAGAGTTCGCCGCGCTGTATGGCCTGCCGGAGCTTGCCGCGATCCCGCAGCTGCCGCGCGCCGCCCGCACCCCCAGGGAACGGGAGATCGAACTCGAGCCATTCCGCATCCTCAAGAACAGTCTTCCCCTGCTGGCGCCCGGTCACGAGGTGAAGACCGTGCTCGTAACGAGCGCCGTGCCCGGAGAGGGCAAGTCGACCGTCGCCGTCGGATTGGCGCGCGCGGCCGCGCTGTCGGGCAGCGAGGTTGTGCTCGTCGAGGCCGATCTTCGCCGGCCCGGCCTGGCACTACGCCTGCCGATGGATCCGGAAGCGGGCGGCCTGGCCGCGGTCCTGTTCGATGAGGCCGATCCGGCGGAGCTGCTGCAATCGCCCTTTCCGGAGACGCCCCGTCTGCGTGTCCTCCCGGCCGGGCGAGTGCCGGCCGACGCGGTGGACATGCTGCGCCCTCACGACCTGACCCGGGCGCTCGGCTCGCTCTCACTGCAGGCGGACCTGCTCGTGATCGACGCGGCGCCGCTACTGCCCGTCGTGGACACCCGTGTGCTGCTGGACGAGTTCGACCTCGATGCGCATCTGATCGTCGCCCGGGTCGGCCTCACCAAGCGCCACGAGATCCGTGCGGTGCGCGCGCTGATCGAGCAGCGGGGCCTGGCACACGTCGGTCTCGTGATCAACAACCTGTCGAGCGGTATCGCGCGCGACTACTACGGAGGAAACTATTACGGTCACAGGGAGGACACTCTGGCCACCTCGGACCCAAGCACACCGGTGGCGAAGGTCAGCGGCTAGCGGCAATAGACTGCTGGCGTGGGCGAGGCGCAGCCGAACATCTCCCTGGTCCTCCCAACATTCAATCGGGCGGCCGCTCTACGGAAGAATCTGGGAGTCATGCTGGCGCTCGAGGACCTCTGTGAGGTGATTGTCGTCAATGACGGGTCCACCGACGATACCGGCGAGGTCTGCGCGCAGTTCGACGACGAGCGCCTGCGCCTGGTGACTCATTCACGCAACCTGGGGGTGGCCACAGCCCGCAACACGGGTGTCGCCAACTCCCGCGGTTCCTGGGTTCTCTTTGGAGAGGACGACTGTCGATTTCCACCCGACTATGCAGTCGTACTTCGCAACGTTGCCGAACACGAGGTTGCCGACATCGTCGGCGCACCGCTCATCCACATGTCTGGGACTGACGAGGACGCCGCCGAATTCGCCGCTCGCGCTCCTCGACGCACACGACCACCCTTGATGGACCAGGATGGAGTGTTTCCGACCGAGGCGATTCAAACTCCATTCCTCCCTGCCCGCGTGCTCGTGCGCAGGTCCGTTTTTGAAACAGTCTCCTTCTATGAGAAATATCCCGGCAATGCCTATCGTGAGGAGACGGACTTCTTTGTGCAAGCCGCGAGAGGTGGCTTTCGCTGCGTGCTGACACCCGACACTTACTGTTACCAGCTCGACAGCTTCTCCGGCGGTCAACACCATTTCTCGCCGCTGCACTATGAGTACTGGACGCTGCGCAACAACTGGACGTTCCTACGCCGCCATGGATCGTGGTTGACCAAAGAGGGCTATATCGGTAACGAGGTGAGCGCGCAGGCCCGCTTCGCGCTGCGGCGGTTGCAGATGGTGAGCACCGGCATGCTCCGTGCGCGCCTGCACCGGTTGAGGGCCGCGCGAGCGCATGGTCACGTCTAGCGCTGCGGCCGAGGAGGGCTACGCGTACCGCTGGTCAGGATGCGTCCTGCGTGTGCTTGCTTAACTACTGAGCCCAGTGCCAGGTCGCAAACCGCGCGACGAAGACCGCCATCACGAGCGCAGAGAGCAAGAGGTAGGGCAATCGCAGGCGCGGATGCTCGGTAAGCCACACCGCCAACCACATGCCCAGCGGGAAAAGCACGACCAGGAAGCGCGGCAGTGACAGCAGCGGGTCTCCCTTGGCCGGGTATGAGATCGCCACGGCAATCGCGGCGATCACATACAGGCCATATGCCAGCGGTAGCCGGCGCACCACGCCCACCACCACGGGAACGGCGACCAGCAGAAAGGCGAAGGAGATAGCGTGCGGATGACGGAAGGCGTCCCACAGGGCGACGAACGGCCCCTCCAACTGCCGGCCCCATACCTCGTGCTCCGCTTTGAACGGAGCGAGCGCTTCCCCTCCCGACAAAGCGAACGAGCTCGCGAAGGCGACGACGGCTGCCGGTAACAGCGCCAGCCAGAGGACGTCACACCGCAGCCGGTAGCGGGGCCTGAACGCCGCTGCTGCACGCCGGGCGTAGGCAATGGCGCCACCAGCGCCGCCGGCAGGGGGAACCGAAGTCAGGCGGTCGGGGGCACGATCCTCGCGCGGACCATAGAGGTAGATCACGAGCGCTGGCAGCGCCAGCACCAGCCCGGGGCTGCGTGCGGCCACCGCGATCGCTCCCGCGAGCCCGACCCACATCCAGCGGCCCTGGCGCGCGCACCAGAAGAGCGCCACCGAGAAAGCGAGAAAGAACGACTCGGTGTAGATGGCCGAGAAGAAGACCGCCATCGGCGCAAAGGCCATGACGAAGACTGCGAGCCGGGCGATCTGCTCCGGCCGCTGGATATCAAGATCTGCGGTGTGAGCGAACTCGAGGGCAGTCAGTCGGTGGATACCGTAGAGCGCGCCCGCGAACGCGCACAGCGACACCAGCACACCTGCAACGATAAGCGGTACTCCAACGAGGCTGACTGCTCTGATTGCGAGTGGGTAGGCGGGGAAGAACGCCGCACGCGAGAGCGTATGAACGCCGAGGTCTGGCCGGTAGCCGGACTTGGCGATCACGAGGTACCACGCCGCGTCCCAGCGTGCCGCCGGGCCCGCGAGCGCTTCGCCGAGGCGCCCAAGGCCGCGCGTCAGTCCCCGGGGGTCATATGCCTCGCCAGCCGATCCGACCCCGAACAGGCCAACAGCGGCGACGCCGACGACCCAAACCAACAGGCGCGAGCTCCACAACGCGCGCCAGCTATCGCGCACAGCAATCATACGGGCAGTGTCGGCGCGCAGCCGCTCTGTCCACATCAGCGGTTGCGAGAACACTGAACGCACGACGCTACGCTCCGAAAGTAAAAATTATGCGTAGCACGTCCACGCGAGCGTCAGCATATCTCCTATCGTCTGGCACCCGATCGTCGTCCTGTCTGCGCCAAGCGTACGGACCAAGAAATCGACCAACTCATATTAGTTGGAACAAGATCGAGCACCGACCTCTTGGAATACCCCGATGCGAGCGTTCAATCGTCTTTGAGGACCTCTTCGTAGAGCTCGCTGGTGCGACGGGCAATTGCCGGCCATGCGAAGCGTTCCTCGGCAAGGCGTGCGCCGGCCTCGCCGCGGCGGCGACACTCGAGCCAGCCAGCATCGACGCTCGCGACGAGTGCGTCTACGAGTCCATCGACATCGGGGCGCGCGCAGATCCAGCCGGTCTGACCATCGAGCACCGCCTCGACCATGCCTCCGACGGGATAGACGACCACCGGCCGATGAAAGCCGTACGCGAGCAGCAGCACGCCGCTCTGACTGGCGCGGGGATAGGGCAGCGCGACGGTATCGGTGGCGGCAAAGAGCTGCGCTGCCTCGTGCATGTCGAGAAAACCCTCGCGCACCGTCACTCGCCCAGCCAGCATCGGGCTCTGTAGCTGCGTGCGCGCCGCGGCGAGCGCACCCTCCTCCTGGCCCCCAACGAGCAGATGCAGCCGCGGGATCCGCAGGAGCGCCGCCAGTAGATCGTCGAGGCCCTTATCGAGCCGCAGTTGGCCGAAGAGCAACGTAACCGGTGCATCGCGCGCAATCTCCAATCTTGCCCGCGCTGCATCGCGGTCCACTACACCGCCCGCACGAGCCAGACCGCCGTACTCCCCGTGCGGGATCACCACCACTCGGCCACCCGCTTCGCCGCGCACCCTAGGTGCCCGTTCCAAGTCCACCTCGGTATGGACGATGGTGCGAGCAGTGAGTCGAGCGAGCATGCGATGCGTGCAATCAAGCGGACGGCCTCGCTCGAAGGTGTTGTGGGAGGTCTGCACGACGGTTGCCCCGGCAAACCGCATGAAGCCGACCGCCACCGCACCGAGAGGGGCGAAATCCCACTTCTGTACGTGGACAAGATCAGAGCGCCGCGCGAGAGCCATCAATCGCGGTATCGCCGCGAGGAAACGTAGGCCGTTAATGGCCGGGCCGAGTCCGCAGCGGCGAACCGCCCTCCCCACCGGTGTGTGACCGCGTACGTAGTGGAAGGCGCGATGGATCCTCACACCGGGAGCCGGCGCGTAACGATGGTCGTCTGCGGTTGCGAGCTCGACTCGCCAACCCTCTGCCGCCAGAGCCCGGGTCAGCTCAGCCGTGTAGTCCGCTACGCCGCCGCGCCCAACCTGCTCGACCATGAGCAGTCGACGCTGCACCTGAAGATCTTCCTCCCTTTGCGGTGGCCGGAGCCGAGCCTCCTCAACTTGGCGATTTGATGATATCCACGCTGACACGGGAGGGCTCGCACAGGCTGCTGGGCCATCACCTATCGTTCCAAGCCTTGATCGGCCTTCGCTACCAAGCGCGTTCCCCGGCGGGCGCGCCGTCGAGGTGATCCGGAGCCATGGCCGGGGCCGATCAGCAGACCGCAAGCGGGCCCGCAGGCCCATCTCATCCAGCTACTGAGCCACCGCGAGTCGGTGCGCGCAGAGCCACGGTGGACATCGCCGTGCAGGTGATCGGACGGACCGGCAACCTCGCGCTCGGGGTCGTCGTGACGTTGATCGTCGTGCGAGCGCTGGGGAGCAGCGGCTTCGGGGAGTGGTCGACGATCTTTGCGATCACCCAGATCGCGACGAACTTCGGGGAACTAGGCCTCAACCAGGTGGCGATCAGCCGTGCCGCAAGCGATCCCGCCGGGGAGCGAGATTGGCTGGGCGCGCTCGTGTCTCTGCGCCTGCTCCTTGCCGTGCCAACCACCGTCCTCGCGCTCGTCGGGGTCGTGCTGATCGCGCCCACACAGCCCGTGCGAATTGCCGGCGCCCTGATCGCGGCCACGATTCTGGTCGGCGCGCCCAGCGCAATCAGTGCCGTTTTCCAACTGCGTGTGCGCAACGACATCACGATCGCGATCATGACGCTGGGCAGCGTGCTTTGGGGCGTAGGCGCGTTCACCGTCGCGGTCACCTCCAAGAGCATCGATGCCTTTGCGGCCGTGTTCCTGGCGGCGGCGGTGATCACGACCGGCGTCTCGGTCGTGTTGGCGCTGCGGCTGTCCCCGATACGCCTGGTGTTCTCGGAGCGCCGATGGCGCTCACTCCTGCGCGTCGGCTTGGGCGTCGGCGCCGCGGGGATCCTCGTGACGCTCTATGTGAAGCTCGATCAGGTGCTGGTCTTCGAGTATGCCGGCAGCCGGCAGGCGGGTCTCTACGGGGCCGCCTACCGCATCCTCGACCAGATCCAGTTCATCCCGATCTCGGTGATGACAACCCTGTTTCCACTGATCGCCGCGGCGTACCCTCGCGACCGTGAGCGCGTGCATACCCTTCTGCAGACGGCCGGCGAGTACCTCACGATGGCCTCACTGCCGGCCCTCGCCTTCACGGTCGTAGCGGCCCATCAGATCATCAACCTGCTGTTCGGCAGCGCATTCGACGAAGCAGCCCCCGCTCTGCCGATCCTGATGGGCGCGTTCGTCTCGATCTCGTTCGGCTATCTCGCCGGCAACATGGTCGTGATCCTCGAACTGCAGAGCAGATTCTTTCGCTATGCGGCTGTCGGCCTATTCATCAACGCCACGCTCAACATCCTGCTCATTCCGCGCTACGGCTTCCTGGCCGCCGCCTGGATCACGCTCGCGACGGAGGTCGTGGTCATGTCGTTGACGATGCGCAGCGTGCTGCGCGAGCTTACGATGACGCCCCGCTTCGGGCGGTTGCTGCGCACGCTCATGGCCGCACTTGCGATGGGCGCCTTGACCTGGTTGGCTCAGCATGCCGGGGTGCCGCTATACGGACTCGTGGCGGTCGCGGCGCTCAGCTACCCCACATTGCTGCTGTCGCTGCACGTGCTCAGCGTGGCGGAGGTACGCAGGGTTCTGCGCAAGGACCCCCTGTAGGCTGCGTTGATCGTCATACGTCCACGCCATAAAGTCAGAGCGATCCGATGCCGACCCGAGGTATAGCGATGTCGAACAGCGACCACGACAGGGACATCTCCTTTGTTGTACCGAGCCACAACAGGCGCGCTGCGCTCCGCCAGAACCTACCCGCTCTGCTCCAGCTCGAGGACGTGCTCGAGGTGATCGTGGTGATCGATCAGCGATCAAACGACGGAACCGAGGAGATGGTCAGCAGCGAGTTCGGCGCGGATCAGAGAGTGCGACTGCTGCGCCAGCCCGGCAACGGGCTCTCCAGCGCACGTAACGCGGGCTGCCGGATCGCCCAGGGCGAGTGGATCGTCGTCTCAGACGACGATCTGCGCTATCCGCTCGACTACGGCCCAACTCTCAAGCGCGTGGCGGGCGAGCAGATGGCGGACATCGTCGGCGCTCCATGGCTGAACCTCAACGACGGTGATTACGAGTCCGCGCTTGCCGCGGCCAAGTTGCGGCGGGGCGGCGTACCGACAATCGACGATCACTCGGTGGTGCCCGCCCAAGAGCTGGAGACCCCGTTTATGCCCGCTCCGGCACTCATCAACCGCAGGGTCTTTCAGCGCATTCAGTTCGACGTGAACTACGGGAACACCGGCTGGCGCGACGAGACGGACTTCTTCATCCAGGCGATGCGCAGCGGCTTTCGCTGCATCCTCACGCCGGCCACCGCGATGTACCAGCTCGACCAGTGGGATGGCGGATCGCGCCGCCCGCGACTCGAGTACGAGTGGGCAGCGATCAAGAACAATTGGCGCTTCCTCTCACGTCACGGGCGCTGGCTCACTGAACAAGGCCACATCAAGAGCCTCACCGGGGGCCAGCTGTCCTTCGCCCTCAGCCGTATGAGGCTTGTCTCCGTGGGCTTTGCACGAGCGCGTTTGAAGCGCATGCGAGGCGCGGTGGAGAAGCGCCTCACGGACTGATTCGGGCATCGCGATGACGGCAAGGCACGCGATCCTCATGTCGCCCGTGCCGGAGAGCAACTCCGGTGGTGTGGAGCGATTCTGCTGGCTGCTCGCCGAGATCCTCCAGGAGCAGGGATGGCGAACCTCGATCGTCGGCCCGAGCAGACAACCGGGCCGATGGACCTTCAGGTTCGGCGGCTCGCCGCTGCTCTGGTCGGTCTCCACCGGTCGCGCGGTCGCGACGGTCGCGGCAGCCGGCAGGCGCCCGGACCTGATCGTGGGCAACGGCTTCCTCGGCCTGAGCGCGCCGCGGGGGGTGCCTCGCATCCAGGTCTTCCACGGGACATCCGCCGCGGAGATTCTCGCCACCAAGCCCAGCCTCCCCCGTCGCGATTTCCTCAGGCGCCTGTTCGGCTACTGGCCGCTGGAGGCGCTGATCTGCCGGGTGGGACACCTCGTCGTCGTCTCCGAGAGCGCGGGCGAAGAGACCGCGCGCTACTACCGCCACACCGCCGCCAGGGTCATCCCAAACGGGGTAGATATGAACATCTTTCACCCGCGCGACCGCCTCCAGGCCCGTGCGCAATTTGGATTGGAGCAGGATGTTTCATATGCCCTGTTCGTGGGACGCCCCGAATACCGCAAGGGCGCCGACCTGCTGTTCGCGAGTACTCAGACCGCCGGCTGGCAGCTGCTGCACGCCGGCGCCCGCGGCATTTCCGGCGCCCGTCACCTCGGCGTGCTCGCCCCGGAGGATCTGGCCAATGCGTATGCCGCGGCCGACTGCCTGCTGTTTCCCACGCGCTACGAGGCCTGCAGCTATGTGATTCTCGAGGCGCTGGCGTGCGCCACGCCGGTGGTGACGACCAGGATCGGCTGGACGCGCACCCTACTCAAAGCGGTTCCCCGCTATGAGGAGCTGTGCGTGCGCCCCGAGGTGGGCGACATAGCGGCTGGGCTGCGGCGGGTGGCGCGCACCGACACACATCAGCTGATAAGAGAGGCGCGTTCCTACGTGTGCGAGAACAACAGCCTCGAGCGCTTTCGCTCAGCCTGGCTGGAAACGATTGAGCAGGTGACCGCCTCTCACTTGCGCAGTATGTAGATGACCTCCGAGGCAAGCTCCTTCGGCAGATGCGAGGCAAGACAGACGTCCGCTCGCGTCCATCGGGGGTTGATGTCGTAGCCGGCGAACTTTGCCATCACCGGAGAGAAGATCTCGAGCGGGATCACCTCTACGACCTCGAAGCGCCTGGCAAATTCGGATACCCACCAGCGGGGAGCGTGGAAATGCTGGACGTCCTGGCGGATGTCGCCACGAAGGCGGTTGCGCCTGAACAGCGTGCGAGGATCGCGATCGTTCAGGAAAGCGTAGCTTCCGTAGGCGTTGAGACAGCCGACCACCGCGATCCCGCCGTGACGGAGCACCCGCCGTAGCTCGCCCAGGGCGCCCTGTAGGTCCTCGACATAGGAGAGGACCGAGATGCAGAAGAGCGATGCGAACTGCTCATCCGCGTAGGACAGATCCGAGACGTTCTCCTTGGAGATCTGCACCTCGCACCCCACGATCGAGGCGTTCTCGCGAAAGTTCTCGCGGGCCTTCTCGTCGTAGTCGGAGGCCGTGACATCGTGTCCCCACTCGAGCAGGTGCAGGGTCAGCCAGCCGGTGCCGGCACCGACGTCGAGCACCGGGTCGCATGCCCACGTGTTCGCAATCTCCAGGCGCTTGCGGATCGGCCACCATGTTGGGACCGGAGTTTCGGGTGTCAGCCGACCCTGCTCAAACTCCGGGATCAGGGACACCATCGCTGTAAGTCTAGGATGGACACGACCAGAGAGGAGCCCAGGTGATCGATACGACATTGGTAACAGGCGGCAGCGGCTACATCGGAGCGCTGCTCGTACAGGAGCTGCAGGAAGCCGGGCACGAGGTTCGCGTGCTCGACTCGCTGCTGCATGGCCAGGAGGACATCGCGGCCGAGCAGGAGCAGGCGGGTGTCGAGGTAATCCGCGCGGACGTCCGCGACGGCGTCGCACGCGCGCGCGCGCTCCACGGCGTCGATGCGCGTGGTCCACCTTGCCGCGATCGTCGGCGATCCCGCCTGCGCGCGCGATCCGGAGCTGTCCGACGAGGTCAACGTCCAGGCCACGCGCGGCGCTCGCCGCCGACGCCGCGAGGCTCGGCGTCCAGCGCTTTGTGTTCGCCTCGACCTGCTCCAACTACGGGCGCATGGCCGACCCGACGATGCCGATCGACGAGCAGGGGCGGCTCGCGCCGGTCTCGCTGTACGCCGAGCAGAAGGTCGCGATCGAGCGGTTGCTCCTGGGCGGAGCGTGCGCGCCGGCTGCGACGAACCGACCTGCCTGCGCTTCGCGACCGTCTACGGCGTCGCGCCGCGGATGCGCTTCGACCTCACCGTCAACGAGTTCACCCGTGACCTGTGGGCCGGACCGTGAGCTGGAGGTGTTCGGTGAGCAGTTCTGGCGGCCCTATGTCCACGTGCGTGACGCCGGACGTGCGGTCGCGACGGTGCTCGAAGCGCCTGCAGCGAGAACGGTCGCCGGAGAGGTCTTCAACGTGGGTCGCTCGGGCGAGAACTACCGCAAGCTCGATCTCGTCGCGGAGATCCGCAAGCTGATCGACCGCGGCGAGGTCACCTACGTGCACGCGCGACGAGGATCCGCGCGACTACAAGGTCAGCTTCGACAAGATCCGCGCCGTGCTCGGCTTCGAGACCGCGATGACGGTGCCCGATGGGATCGCCGAGATCCTCGGCGCGCTCGACGCGGAGGCCTTCGGCGACCCGTTCGATGCGCGCTACCGGAACATCCCCTGAGCGTCACGCGAATCCGCGCACGCGATCGACCGATGTCCAGCATCGAGACCTTCCCCGAGCTCCCGCTCTTCGATCTCCGCCTGCAGGAGCAGGATCTCGAGGCGGTCGCCGAGACGCTGCGCTCGGGCTGGCTGACGATGGGCCCGCGGACGGCGGCATTCGAGGAGGCGTTCGCGCGCGCAGCTCGGCGCGCGCCACGGCGTGGCGGTCTCCAGCTGCACCGCGGCGCTGCACCTCGCCTACCTGGCCGCGGGCGTCGGGCCCGGGCGACGAGGTGATCGTCCCGTCCTTCACGATCGCGGCGACCGCCGCCGCCGTGCTCTATTGCCGGCGCGACACCGGTGTTCGCCGACATCGTCGCGCTCAAGAACCCGACTCGACCCCGATCACGTGGAGCGGCGCATCACGCCACGCACGAAGGCGGTGGTCGCGATGCACTTCGCGGGCTACCCTGCCGCCGTGGACCGCCTGAAGGCTCTGCGCCGAGCACGGCCTCGCGCTGATCGAAGATGCGGCGCACGCGCCGAGCGCCACGCTCGCCGGCCGCAACCTCGGCACGTGGGGCCTCGCCGGCGCGTTCAGCTTCTTCTCCAACAAGGTCCTGTCGGCCGGCGAAGGCGGCCTGCTCGCCACCGACGACGACGAGGTCGCCGCGTTCGCGCGTTCGCGCCGCTCGCACGCGATGACCAGCGGCACCTGGGATCGCCACAGCGGGCGCACCGACACCTACGACGTGGTCGGGCTCGGCTTCAACTACCGCCTCGACGAGCCGCGCTCAGCGCTGCTGCTCTCGCGGCTGGCGCGCCTGGAGGCGAGATCGAGCGCCGGCGCGAGCTCACGCGGCGCTACCGCTCGCTGCTGGCCGCAAGTCCAGGGCGATCATTCTCCCGTTCGAGGACGCCGACGTACCAGGCTCCTCCTGCTACGTGATGCCGATCATGATCGACGAGGACGGACGCCAGGCGGAGGTCTCGGCCGGCATGCGCGAGCGCGGCATCCAGACCAGCATCTTCTATCCCGTCGATCCACCGCTTCAGCGCATATCGCGAGCGTTTCCCCGATGTCTCTCTGCCGATCACCGAGCTGGCGTCGCGAACCGAGATGACGCTTCCGTTCTATCCGCACATGACCCACGAGGACCAGGACCGGATCGTCACCGCACTGGCCGAGGCGGTCGCGCGGTGAGCGACTGGCGCGTACCGCTCACCGATATCGCGATGCCCGAGCATGACGTTGAGGCCGTGCTCGACTGCCTGCGCTCCGGCTGGCTGACGATGGGGCCGCGCACGAAAGCGTTCGAGGAGGCGCTTGCCGGCTACGTCGGCACTCCCCACGCGGCGGCGGTCTCAAGCGGAACCGCCGCCCTGCATCTGGCCTGCCAAGCCGCCGGCCTCGGCCCCGGCGATGAGGTGATCGTGCCGGCCATCACCTTCGTGGCAAGCGCGAGCGCCTGCCGATACTTCGGCGCGGAACCGGTCCTTTTCGACGTTCGCGGCGCGCATGACTTCAACGTCGATCCCGAGGACGTCGCGCGACGGATCACCTCGCGCACGCGCGCGGTGATCGCCATGCACTTCTGTGGCTATCCCGCCGATGTCGCCGCACTGCGGGCGTTGTGCGATGAACATGGGCTGCGTACTGATCGAGGACTGCGCCCAGGCGATCGGCGCACACGTGGACGCCGCCGGACGGCAGGTCGGCACCGTCGGCGAGCTGGGCTGCTTCAGCTTCTTCTCCAAGAAGCAGCTGTGCGTGGGCGAGGGTGGCATGGTCAGCGACCGCGGACGAGGCGCTCGACGCAAGCGTGCGGCTGTTTCGCTCCCATGCGATGACGAGCAGCACTTGGGACCGTCACCGCGGCCACGACCCCGCTTACGATGTCGTGGACATCGGCTTCAACTTCCGCCTGGACGAGCCGCGCGCGGCCCTCGGCCTGAGCCGCCTGCAACGACTCAACGAGGACATCGCAGCGCGGCGCGCGATCGTTCGTGCCTATCGCGAGCGCCTGGCCGAGGTGCCCGGAGTCGAGCTTGCCTTCGACGAGCAGGCGGTCGAGCGCGCCAGCCACTTCGCCTTCCCGGTCCTCCTCGCCGACCGTGGCACACGTGACCGCTTCCGCGAAGAGCTAAAAGCAAACGGCATCCAGACCACGTGGTATCCGGCGCTGCACACATTCACCGAGTATCAGCGCTTTGCGCCCGCCGATGGACTGCCGGCAGCCACCGAGGTCGCCAACCGCCACTGCGCGCTACCGCTGAGCTCGACGATGAACGTGGCCGACGTCGACGTCGTTGTCGATGCTGTCCACTCGGCTCTTGCCGTGATCTAAGGGCTGTTCGCAGCGACTCTCACGCAATCCACCCCGCGGGTTCTCTACTCAGGCGGGATCAGCCGCTCGCGCACCGACTCGAACTCCTCCTGGGCCTGCTCGTAGTCGTCGTGGCGCCCGATGTCCAGCCAGTAATCGTCGCTCGGCCATGCGCGTACGGTCTCGCCGGCTGCGATCAGGCGAAGGACCAAGTCGGGAAAATCCAGGCGCTCTCCCGGCTCGATGTGCGAGAGCGCGTGGGGTGCGAAGCAGTACACACCCATGCTGGCTATGTAGTCCAGCACCGGCTTCTCGTCGTAGCCGGTCAAGCGGGTCGGATCGCCGTCATCGGCGAAGCGCAGCACACCGAGCGAGATCTGGATGTCGCGCACCTTCGTAGCGATCGTGGCGGCGGCGTCGCTCTTGCTGTGACGCTCGAGCAGGGCGCCATAGTCGATGTCGGTGAGCACATCACCGTTCATCACCAGAATGTCATCGTCAGCGAGACCGTCGATCAGCGCAAGCGCACCGACGGTGCCGAGCGGGTCGCGCTCGCGGTAGTAGTCGATCGGGACCCCGTACTTCTCGCCGTCGCCGAAGAACGCCTCGATCAGCTCGGCCAGGTAGCCAGTGGCGATCGTGATTCGCTCGAATCCGTGAGCCTTCAACTGACGCACAACGATGTCCAACACCGGGCGATCACCGATCGGCATCAGCGGCTTCGGCAGCACGGTCGTGTACGGCCGCAGGCGGATGCCCTCCCCTCCGGCAAGGATCACGGCGCGTCTCATGAACCTGGTCGCTCACCCGATCCCGGTTGGCGCACCGCCGCAAACATCGGACTCAGGTCGTCCGGATGATCAACACCGAGCAGGGCGCGTGATGGGAAACCTTGTTCGGCACCGAGCCCAATAGGAAGCGCTTGGCGCCGGTCATTCCCTTGTTGCCCACGACGACCAGATCCGCCTCCTGCTCCTCGGCGACGTCGAGGATCGCGTCGGCGGGATCGCCCTGGCGCGGGTAGACGTTGACGGTCACCCCCGCCTCGCGGGCCACCTCGGCGGCGGCGGCCAGCGTGGCGTCGACATCCTCACGGGGGTTGATCGCCCACTGCAGATCCTCCGGCGCGTCGCGCCGTTCCCCCTGCAGACGCTGCGCCGGCACGGGCTCGTAGGCGCTCACCAGCTCCAGCTTCGCCCCCACGGAGCGAGCCAGATCGACCGCTTGACGCACGGCCTGGGTGGCCGTGTCAGAGCCGTCCGTACCCACCACGATCGATCTGAACATGATCCTCCTTGCCCACTGTGGTCAAAGCTGAGCAAGGCGCCCAGCCGAACCGATCATATCCGTGCGCCGAATCTTTGAGAGCTCAGGCGAGCTTTGTGATCGCGATGATCATCCCGATCAACACGAACACGACAATCGCCACCTGCGTCCAGATCCAAAAGGGAGACATCGCCGGAGCAGCCTATCGCGAGACCTACCGAGGCCCGACAGCGAGCCCTCGAGTCCTTTAGCCCAGGCAAGCCGACTGCTACCTTTGGCGGGACGTGGCACTATCGTATTGGGAATGATCCCCCGCTTGCGCGAGTTGACCGGGCGCCGCGAGTGTGGGGAACGCTGGTGCTGGGACTATGCACGCTCGCGTGGCTCGCGCCGGCCGCGGGTTATGCCAAGACGGTCCCCGCCCAGAGGACACCCGGCGCGCAGCTGTCCTCCACACCGCCCCTCGGCGGGGTGAACATCGTCGGCATCGGCCCCAATCCACTGCGCGAAGCCGACCGCGCGATCGCCCAGGCGCAGGCGCTTCACGCCAAGGTTGTACGCACTGAAGCGCCGTGGTCCGATCCTGGAACCGACTCGGGCCGAACCAGCCCAACCCAGCCGCCCTGGCCTTTGCCGACCGCCTCGTGAGCGACGCGGCGGCAGACGGCATCCGCGTGATCATGCTGGTGGACAGCACGCCGTGCTGGGCCTCCTCCGCGCCTGCGTCGCTCATGCGAGCATGCGTACCTGGACAATCGGGCAGCGCCAACGCTTGGCCCCCGACGCAACCCGGCCACCTACGCCGCCTTCGTCGCCTTCCTCGCCCAGCGCTACGGCACGCGCCTGGCCGCGATCGAGGTCTGGAACGAGCCCGACCAAGCCAACGAAGACTACTTCGCCGGCCCTGAAAAACCCCAGCGCTACGCCGCGATCCTGCGAGCCGCCTACCCGGCGATCAAGCAGGCGAACCCGAACGTTCCGGTACTCGCGGGCTCCCTCGTCGGCGCCAACGGCGTCTTCCTGCGGGCCCTCTATGCCGCCGGGATCAAGGGCTACTACGACGGCCTGGCCGTGCACTACTACACCCTGACCCTCGCCTCGCTGCGCTCGATCCACGAAGTGCAGGTGGCCAACGGCGACACCAAGCCGCTGTGGCTCGACGAGTTCGGCTGGAGCAGCTGCTACCCGCGATCACAGGATCCAGCAGGAACAGGCGTGTGTCACCACACAGACCCAGGCGCGCAACCTGACCAACACCTACCGCGCGCTCGCCCGTACACCTTACGTCGCCGCCGACATCGCTCTACAAGCTGCAGGGCTCGACCCCAGGAAGAATTCGGCGCCCTGACCGCAAACGGCACCCGCAAGCCGCGCGTTCGCCGCGCTCGCCAAGGTCTTCGCCTCGCCGTTCGGCCCCGTCAGCCCCGTCACCCTGAGCCTGCGCAGGCGGGGCGGCCGGATGCTCGCCAGCGGCTCGGGGCCCGTCGGCGACTACATGGAGCTCGAAGCCTTCCGCGGGCAGCACCCTGCGCTACCGCGCGCTGTTCATGCTCAACCGCTTCAACCGCTATTCGATCGCGCTGCCCTCGGTGCTTGGAACCAGCGGCCTGCGGGTGCGCGTCTACCAGTTCTGGGCTGGGCTCGCAAGCGCCGCCCAGCGCACCATCTGAGCTCTCCACCCGTTTCTCGCCCCAGCTTCACCTCTACTCGCCAAGCCCGCCCGTCTCGTTCTATATCGGGTCGTTTAGTCGATCTCCGCTCGCCCGGACGGCGGAGTGGGGACGTTCATCGCCTGAACGCAGATCGCGACGACTGGACCATTGTGGGACCCCGCCTCATACCCCATTATCGACGCCCGAAACATAAAAACATCCAACAGTCCGAAAAAACACGGACCTTCACCAAGGACGGGGAGGAGCCTGGTGCCCAGCCACCTGGATATTGAAGCGGGCCACATCGGTCTACGGCCCCGCAGGACGCTAGACGAGTCGCCAGACACGACGCTTGAAGTGCGCTTGGCAATCGCTCGCGCCAAGGAGGGAGATCGCGACGCGATCCGGCTGCTCTACATTCGCTACTCGGATAACGTCTACGGCTACGTCCGCAGCATCGTCAGGGACGACAAGGAGGCCGAAGACCTCACACAGCACGTGTTCTTGAAGTTGATGACGGTGATCCTCAAGTATCAGGATCAGGGTGTGCCGTTCTCGGGCTGGCTCTTGCGGCTCGCTCGCAACGTCGCGCTGGACCACCTGCGCAGGCGGCGCCCAACTCCGACCGAAGAGGTCCTGGGCACCGGCAGCCACGACGACGATAGCGACGCGCGTGAGCGTGCTCGAGACCTTCATGCCGCCCTGGCCTCACTGCCCGACGAGCAGCGCAGGGTGATGATCATGCGCCACGTCGTCGGGCTCTCACCGCCGGAGATTGCCGCGCGCATGGGACGGTCGGAAAGCTCGATTCACGGCCTGCAGCATCGTGGACGGCGAGCGCTCCAACAGGAGCTCAGCCGGCTCGGCTCGGCGCCGTCGACGAGCGCTGGTATGCCCGTGAGCTTGGCATGCTGAGCGTCGCCCCTCAAGCGTCTGCGCCCCAGGAGAAAACCTCGGTGCCGCTAATGCGGCTGGACTTCGCCGACGCGGAGCTGCTGGAGGAGCTGATGGGAGCCGTGCGCGACGTCGCCGAGCGCGGCGCGTTTACGCTCGGTGAGCCTGTCGAGGCTTTCGAGCGCGAGTTCGCGGCCTATTGCGAAACCGACTTTGCCGTCGGCGTCTCATCTGGCACCGAGGCGCTTGCGCTGGCACTGCGTGCATTGGAAATCGGTCCCGGCGACGAGGTGATCGTGCCGACCAACTCGTTCATAGCGACGGCGGAGGCGGTCAGCGCGGTCGGCGCCACGCCACGCCTGGTGGACGTGGACCCCGACTCACATCTTCTGAGCGCGGAGATCGTCGCCGACAATCTGAGTCCGCGCGTGCGCTGCGTGATCCCCGTCCACCTGTTCGGCGCCACCGTCGACCTCGAGCCGATCCTGAAGCTGACGAAGGCAACTGGCATCCATGTGATCGAGGACGCCTGCCAAGCCCACGGCGCGCGCTACCAAGGTCGGCGCGTCGGCTCATACGGCGCTCTGGGCTGCTTCAGCTTCTACCCGACCAAGAACCTCGGCGCGTGGGGCGACGGCGGCGCCGTCGTCACCTCAGATCCCGAGCTGGCCGAGCGTGTCCAGTTGTTGCGCGCACATGGCGAGCGGCCACGCTACCAACATCGCGTGGTGGGCACCACGGCGCGCCTCGATGCACTGCAGGCCGCGGTGCTGCGGCGTAAGCTGCTCCGCCTCGAGCACTGGAACGAGGACCGCCGGCGACTCGGCACCGCGCTGCGCAAGCGGCTCGAATACGCCGGGAAGGATGCGATTGGCGTCTGCAGCAACGGGCATGGTCCAGCGGCGATCGAGTTGGTGAAACCGCCCTTCGCCGGGGCCGATCACGTCTATCACCTGTTCGTGGTGCGTACAGAGGCCCGTGACGCGCTGCGTGAGCACCTATCCGAGCGAGGTATAGCATCGGCGATCCACTACCCCACGCCGATTCACCTCACCGAGGCCTACGCCCACCTCGACCTGGGCGCCGGCAGCCTTCCGGTGAGCGAGGATCTGTCGCGACGGATCTGCTCGCTGCCGCTGTTCCCGAGCATGACCGATGGCGACGTCGAACGGGTCTCAGCAGCAGTTCTCGAGTTCGCAGAAGACCAAGCCACCGACCGGCGTTGATCTGGCATGGACTCTGCGCATCCCGTCCCACCGCTCCCCACCCGTATCCCCGACGACCCCGCCGCCCTGCGCATCCCGCCGGGCAGTTGGTGAGCTGAACATGTTCGATGGCGCGAGTGCCACACTCGAGGAGCATCCCGATCCGGAACCGCATCGTTCCGCGATCGGCGCCAATCGGCACGGCGATCGTCGGCTACGGCTACTGGGGACCCAACCTCGCCCGCAACGTGGCCGAGCGACCGGAGTTGGCGCTGCAGGCGCTATGCGATCGCGACCCCGCCCAACGACATGCGTTCAGTAACCGCCATCCGCAGGCGCTCGCTGTCGGGGAGCTCGACGCCGTTCTGTGCGATGACACGGTCGAAGCCGTGATCGTGGCGACACCGCCAAAGACCCATCACGCAATCGTGAAGCGGGCCCTGGAAGCCGGTAAGCATGTGCTCGTCGAGAAGCCGCTCGCCACGCGCCTGTCCGACGCTCAGGAGCTGGCCGAGCTCGCCAAGTCCACCGAACTCACACTGATGCCCGGCCACACCTTCATTTACAGCCCGGCGGTCAATGCCGTGCGCGAGTTGATCCAGACGGGCATCGTCGGTGACATCCACTTCGTCACGTCCTCGCGGATGAACCTCGGCAAATATCAGAGCGACGGCGTCGTCTGCGATCTGGCGCCGCACGACCTCTCGATCTTGCTCTACTGGCTCGATCAGCCCGTGGTGGAGGTGGCTGCGTCGGGAAGCAGCGTGTTCCAGGAGGGCATACCCGAGACCGCGTTCCTGACGCTCACATTCGCCGGCGGCTCGACCGCCAACGTGCAGCTCTCCTGGCTGGCCCCGCGCAAGATCCGTCAGATGATCGTCGTCGGCTCAAAGCGCATGGTGCAATACGACGACACCGCGGCCGACGAGCCGATCCGCGTGTATGACCGCGGCATGGACGTCGCGCCGCCCGCCAACTTCGGCGAGCACCAATTGATCTGCCGCACGGGTGACGTGGTGATCCCACGTGTACAACCGCAGGAGCCGCTCAGCCTCGAGCTGCAGGACTTCGCGCACGCGATCCGCACAGGCGAGGAACCACGCTCGAACCTCGCGCTTGGTGTGGAGATCGTGGCGGCCGTCGAGATGGCGGAAGCTTCGATGCGTGACAACGGCATGCCGATCAGGTATGCAGAGTGCACTGCGCCGGTCGCCGCGTAGAGCATTCTCCGGCAACAGCGAGATTGCGTGGGAGTACGGGGCCACGCCATGCGTTTGTTCAACGTGCTCGCTAAGGGGGTCATCATCGTTCCCAGCACGACCCCGTGGACGGGGCCGTGGCTTGGCGCCACGCGCAGTCCATCGTTGCAGCGGGTCGCGAACCGGCCGATCATCTGTCACGTGCTCGACACGCTGCTGCAAGCAGGCGTGGTCGAGGTCGCCGTCGTGGCTCCGGCCGGCGCGACGGATGAGATAGCCGCATGCATTTCAAGCGAGGGACCGGCCGGCGTCGCCGTCCATCACCTCGTGAACGACCGGCGCGGCGATGGCGAGGATACGCTGCCCGCCGCCGCGGAGTTCGTCGGCGACGCTGCCTGCGTTCTGCATCGCGCCGACGGCCTGCTGGGCCAACAGCTCGCGCCGTTCCTGGAGATGCGGCGCGAGGAGTCCTCGGACGCGCTGCTGCTCGTCCAGGACGACGACCTGCGAGGCCAGGCGACTCAGGCTGGTGGCGCAGCAACTGCTAACCACCACCGAGGACGGCTTGACACCCACGCCGGGAGGCGTCGCCGGCGTTTGCCTGCTCGGTCCGGGCGCGCTGGCGCGCCTAGCGAGGTCCGAGCTCTCGGCGGAGACGCTCGATATCCCTGCTCTGGCCGAGCAGCTCGCGCGCGACGGCGGGCGCGTGCACATGCGCCTCGTTCACAAGTGGCATCATTTTGCCGGCGACGCGCTCGACCTGCTCGACATGAATCGGACGATGCTCGACACGCTCGACCCCGAGCTGATCCCTACCGCACGCAACGGCAACCGCTTCGAGGGACCGATCGTCATCCATCCAACGGCGTGTGTGACCTCGAGCGTCATCATCGGGCCGGTGATAGTCGGCGCCGACGCGCTGATCGCCGATTCCTACGTCGGTCCGCACACGGCGATCGCGGAGCGTGTGCGCATCGAAGGCGCGGAGCTCGAGCGCTCGATCGTGCTCGCCGACGCGAGCGTTCTGCACGTGGGCGGGCGCCTCGTGGCAAGCATCGTTGGCCGTCAGGCGCGCATCTTTCGCGACTTCTCGATGCCGCGCGCGCTGCGCCTGCAGGTCGGCGACGGCGATGAGGTGGCGCTGTGCTGAGGGCGCCGTACTAAGCCCCGGGCAAGCGCTTCAGCTCCTCCTCGAGGGCGCGATCGAGGAGCTCGTGAACCTGGCGTTGCAGCCACAGCGGTGTGAGCGTGTGCGTGTCGGCTGAGGTTCCCATCAGCGCCAGCTCGAGGTTCGGCCAGCGATCGATGCGATCGAGCACGCCCTTGCGGCTGAGCTCCCTGTGCAGCACCTCCTTGCCTGTGAACAGCAGCAGCGCACGCTGGTGGCGATCCCTCAGCGCATCGAAGAGGTCTTCGATCGGCTCGCGCGCAGGCTGCTCGCGCGCAGGCTGCTTTCCCTGCCGGGGAGCGATGATCCGTGCGCGTGCACGTACTGGCCCGCTCGCCGCTCGCTCGACGAGCGTGCGGCCCGTTTCGAGGTGCTTCGCGAGCTTGAGCTCGCCCCTGAGCGCCCTGCGCCATGTCGAGGGGCGCAACATCTGTTTTCTGAGATGGCGCGTGCGCCTGACGGTGTGCCGCCACTCATCGAAGACAAGCGTGCGCGGATTGAGCATGATCACGGCAGCCACTCGCTCGTCGGCGAGCGCGGCCTGCGCGGACCAGTAGGCCCCCGCACACAGGCCGACCATCACGAAGCGTGGTGGTAGCCCGCGCTCAGCGAGCAGCTCGAGCGCCGCGCGAGCCTGCACGACATACCCCTGCCTGTAGAAAGCCGTGACCTGCCCGAGCACCGTGGCATCGCCCTCCGCATCCCCGATCCCGGCTGCATCGACCCGCAGCGTCGGCACGCCACGCGCGGCCCAGCGGCGTGCGATCTCGACCCACATCCGGCTGGGGCCGATTCGCCGTTGAGGCCCCGCGTTCAAAAGCAAGGCGGTGAGCTCCCTGCGGGCGCCGAGCGGCTCGGTGAGCACCCCAAACAGCTGCCCGCCCGGTCCGTCGAGGAAAACTGGCCGCTCGCGCAGCGCAACGCCGGAGCAGTGGAGCACCATCTCATCCTCGTGCTTGGGCTCACTCGTAACTGCCGGGTCCGCTGTGCCCCACCCCGCTACTGCCGAGGTGTCGAGGGACGCTCCGTGCCGCGGCTCCCCCTCTCCGAGCCACGAGCTGACGAGCTCGAAGACCTCCCCCGGCCTGCGCGCGTCCTGTGGCTCCACCATCATTGCGCCGTAGCCAGGTCCGTCCGCCACCGTCACTGTGGCCCCGGCTCGCTCGAGAATCGCGGGCAGGGCTCTGTCGACCTTCAGCCCATCGCGTCCGAGCAGCAGCGCCCGCGGTGTCGCTTGCCAGGAGGGGTCCACCTCACCGAGATCGAATCCTTCCAGCTCCACGACCGTCTCGGCGCTCAGCAGATAGCCGTTGGTCACCAGTATCCCCTCGTCCGCGGGGTCGCTCCTCGGTACAGATTCCCCCGCGTCGGGAATGTTCGCGACCTCGAACGCCGAGAACGTGCGCAGCTCTCTCAGGAGTGTGCGGCCGCGGGCGGGGACGGACCACAGGACCAACTCGTCGATCGGCGCGCCCTGCAGCGCGGCCCGGCACGACACCATCCCGCCGAGGCCGATGCCGATGACCGCCACCCGCATGTCGCTTGCCGGCCCACCACCACCTTCGGCGGCGGTGCCGCCGATCGGTCGCCGCAGCCACCGCGCCGCTGCGCTCACGGCCTGTGTCCAAGCGTCCAGCTGCCGGGGATCGCTCGGGGCGCCCGCGCTGTCGCCACTTCCGGGAAGGTCGATACGCAGGGTGGTGTGGCCGGTCCGCGCCAGGTGCTCAGCCCATTCCCGACGGATGCGATAGCAGCACATGTCCTCCCACCCAAACGGCGGACAGAGCAGCACCGCGGTCTGTCTCGGCATGCCCACGCCCCTGTGCAGGACGGCAAAGAACGGTGGTGTGCCGGGCCCCTGCAGATAGAACGGTTGCACCGGCTGAACGCGTGAGCGCTCGATTGGCGCGACTCCCGGCTCAAGCGATCGCGGCATCGAGCAGCTCCATCGCCTCGTCCCAGGCTGTGGTTAGCACGGACAGTGTCTCTCCAGGGTCGAAGGCGCGGCGGCGTGCGAGCCTGAAGGAGAGGATCTTGCAGCCCTCGACGATCCGTCCCAGCGCCTGCGACGCCGGGCGTGCGGCATCTCCCAGCAGCCACTCGATGTGGGTGCAGGCGACCTCGAACGCCGAGCCGGCCATCCTCGCGGTCGCAAACGCGTAGGCGTGATAGTCGCTCGCGTCGCCGTCCAGCAGACGCGGCAGGTCACGCTCGAGCTGGGCGGCAAAGCGCACGAAGGGGTTGCTGACCGGTCTGTGCGCGAGGTGCCTGCGCAGGAGCGTCAGCGCGGCTTCCCGCAGCACGGCCCCGCGCAGGGATGGACCGGCGTCGAAGCGCACGAGCTCGGTGTAGGGGGGCAGGACGTCCTCTGAGAAGGTCTGCTCGAGGCGAAAGACGCCGCGGTAGTCCTCGCCGGAGAGCTCGTACAGCCCGGTCCCGTGGAAGTAGCGCAGCCGTTCGCCCACCGGGTCGATGCCCTCTACCACGACCGAGCTCTTGACGTGTTCGCAGCGGTAGCTCGTGGCTTCCGTGTCAGGCAGATACCAGGAGTCCAGCTCGACGATCAACGTCCGATCCGTGAGCGATCTGCTCGGCGGCCTGCGCGGGCAGCGGCCGGTAGGGCTGCATCTCGTGCACGTCGATACCGAACAGCAGCTCGAGGTCCTCTGCAAACGGCTTGAAGAACGTCCACTGGTCACCCTCGAAGTCCATCCGCAGGGTGCAGCCCATCGCCGCGAGCGGCTCTGCACCGCGCGCGTGGAGCAGCTCGATCAGGATGTCGGTGTAGCAGTTGGTTTCCACATACGTCCGCCCGGACCCGTGCAGCGCGTGCGAGCGATAGCTCGCCGGATCGAGTCCCAAGAGGCTCACGAGTCCGGTGGTGGAACGACTCATGTCTCCCATAGCTGGTTGCCCACCTCGGCGGGCCAGAACTGGATGTCGAACCCGTGGGTGGCAAACAGCGCGATCGCGATCCGCTCGAGACCGAAGCCGAGGCAGGCCGTGTGGGCTGCGCCGCCGTCGGCGAGCTCGATCCCGTACGCAGAGGCGAAGTGGTCCTGGTGGTAGTTGAACGAGGCCACGGCGGTCGGCTCGGGGCCGGCGATCTGCGTCAGCACCTCGAACTTCAGCTGCTGCTCGCGCTGGCTGGCGGCGAGCATTCGGCCGCTGCGACCGAAGAACGGGTCTGAGGCGAGATCGAGCTTCACCTGCAGCCCGATGCCGCTCAGCAGCTCGACCGCGCGCTCGCGCCAAGCGTCGCGCCAGGCCTGAACGATGTCGGGCTCGCCGATGCGCACGATCTCGCGCTGGTGGAACATCTGCATCCGCGCCGGATCTCCGGAGGGCTCGCGACGGAAGACGTAGGCGCCGCCGGCGTCGACCGTCACGCCGCCGGGGGCCAGCTTGCCGCGGGCGGCGATCGCGGGATAGACGGGATAGCAGGCGGCGGGCGTGAGCACGAGGTCGGTCATGTCTTGGAACTCGCTCCAGTCCTCGTGGCGGCTTGCGCGCCCGTACTGCTCGGAGGCCTGCTCCTCCGTGCCCTCGAAGGCGAAGATGCTGCCGGCGAGGTGGGGGAAGGATTTGAGGTAGCCGACGCGTCTCCAGGTCGTGCCGGGGCATGATCGGCGGAAAGCGCAGCTGCTCCGGCTCCTCGGCGGCGCTCGCGCGGGTGACCAGGGCGGCGAGGCGCTCGCGCACGTCCTCGAAGTCCCCACCCCGGCCGTAGACGCCGGGCACGCCGGTCTCGATCAGCAGACGACGGTCGATGAGCTCCCGCAGGAGCACCGCCTGATCGGGGCTGGCCGGGCTGAGCGCCTGGCATCAGACGTCCTTGGCGATCAGCAACAGGCTGGCGTTCGTCTGGTGGATCCGCTCGTTGGCGACCATCAGGCAGGCGGACATAGTGTCGCGCAGGTGGCGACCCGACGCTGAACGGCGTGTCGTTCTTGAAGCCCACGATCCCGCACACGCCCAGCGCGCCCTGACACACCTTGGGAGCCTGCTCGGAGGCGGCGATCTTGAGGTTGTTGAAGCGCAGCGCCGAGGCCATCGTCGACAGACGCTCGCGATCGGGCTCGTCTGAGAGCTCGACGAACTCGCTGAGCGCGGAGCTGACCTCGGCACGCAGCAGCGAGAGCTCGCTCATCAGATGCGACAGCCGCAGCGCCGTGGGCGGCGTCTCGCCCGGCTTCTGCTTGGCCGCGGCGCGCACGAACGCCCGCGCGCGGTCGAACGCGTCGGTGGCGATTCCCAGCCACAGGTGCGACCACAGGATGTGCGAAACGGGAACCATCGACTCGGCCGCAACGCGCGAGAACGGGGTGGCGAGGATCTGCTCGCCCGCCAATCCCGCCGCACTCACGACGAAGCCCGGCGAGCACGTCCCGCGCATGCCCAGCGGGTCCCATGTGCCGGTCTGCTCGAGCGCGATCTGCTCTTTGCGCGCGAGCACGACCACCTGATCGCCCGGCTCTGCGTCCGGAGCAGCGGCGCAGCGTGACGAACAGGTCGTCGGCGTGCACGCCGTAGCTGACGGTCGGCGCCTTCTTCTCGAATCGCATGATCCCCCTCCAGTGTTGGCGTCACGGCGGCGACCGAGCGGCCCATGTCTCCGCCGGTACCGATCTCGGATGTGACCGATGCGATCAGCCGCTGCTCGGCGACCAGGAGGCGCAGGTAGTCCTCGAACCAAGGCGAGTCCTCGAGGTGGTGGACGATCGTGACCACTTGGATCTGGTGCATCGCGAAGACCATCGCGCTCGCGCCACAGCGACGTCCCAGCTCAAAGCACGCGGCGGCGATCGTCTCGAAGGCGATGCCGCCGCCACCGAGCTCGGTGGGGACGAACGCCGACAGCGCCCTCCAGCTCGCGCAGAGCCGCGATCGTCTCGGCCGGGAAGCGGGCTTCGCGGTCGACCGCGTCGGCGTTCGGGGCGGCGATCTCGTCGGCGATGTGGTCGATGGCGTCGAGGAAGGCCCGGTCGCGGTCGACCGAGACGCTCACGACAGCGCCGCCCTGGAGCGCAGCTCGCTCACCGCCGCCTCGATCGAGGCGATGCTCTCGAAGACGCTGCGGCTTGAGCATAGAGTCGGGAAACTCGATATCGAAATGGTCCTCGAGAGCGAGCATCACGTTGACGCTCGCGTGAGAGGTCATCCCTGCCTGGGGGAGGTCGGTGTTCGCCGAGAGCGCATCCGCGTCGATCGGCAGACGGCCATGGTCTTTGATGATCTGGCGGATTTCCTCGGTCATGCATTCCCTCGGTCCATGAGCTTGTTAACGGCAAGTCACTTGCATTTTGTTAACGGAAGGCTACGGGCATTTCTCACGTCCGGCAGGCGATCACCACGGCCGTAGCAAAGCCCGCCTCGTGCGAGAAGCTGACAGCGAAATCGCCCAAGCCCTGGTCGGTCGCCAGGGTCGCGGCGCGACCGCTGAGCTCCAGCTCGACCGATCCGGAGGGATGGCGGATCACCTCGATGTTGTGCCAGGGAATCGGCTCGTCCGTGGGGCGGAGCACCTTGATAGTCGCCTCCTTGGCCGCGAACCGCGCGGCCAAGCGCTCCGGGACCGTGCCCTCCGCGCCCAGACAGTCGCGCAACTCGGCCTTGGTGTATATGCGCTCCAGGTAGCGATCGCCATGGTCGCGAATTGACTCCCGCACGGTGTCCACGGACACCAGGTCGATCCCCACCCGCACCGCCATCGCTCGATACTCGCATATCTGCCCGCCGCTCATGACCGGCAGCGCGGCGGCCAGCATCCGACTCGGCCGAGGTGGCTGCTGCCCGCCTCGGACGACGGTAGTGTCGTACGGATAGCACGACGTCGAACTCGAAGTGTCCAGAAGCCGTCTCCTCGCTCCAGGGCGCGTGCTGGAGCGACGAAGGCATGAAGGTGTGCCCCTGTCTCGCCAGACGGCTTTCGACGCTCAAACAGCTTGCGTACGGCCTGTTCACAGCAGCTGTCCTGCTGGTCGCTGCCGCATCGGCTCTCGGCGCGCAGGGCTCGCATCCTGCAACGGCGCGTGCAGGCCTGCACGCGGGCCATCGGCGCACGACCGGACGCCGGGCTCACGGCAGGCGCGCCGCCGTCGATCGCGCCGAGCATCGCGGGGCGCCCGTCGTCTCCTCGACGATGCTCCTGGGTGACAGCGCGGTGGAGTCGCAGGCGGACTCTCTCACCGCGGGCCAAGCCGAAGCGTTCCGCTTGCGTGCGGGCGCAACCGGTCTCGCCCGCGCCGTGCACGTCTACATCAGCTCCGCGAACGCGGCCAGCACCGTGATTGTGGGTCTCTACAGCAACCTCAACGGTCATCCCGGCCGACTGCTGCGCACGGGCTCGGGCTCCGCCTCCAGTGCGGGGACGTGGACCACCGTGTCGATCGCACCGATCGAGCTCGTGTCCGGTAGGACCTACTGGCTTGCCGTGCTCGGCAAGGGCGGCATGCTGCGCTACCGAGATCGCGGGAACGGACCGTGCCGAAGTGCGACCAGCGCCCAGACAACGCTCGGTGCCCTGCCGGGCCGGTGGAGGACCGGCACGGTCTACTCCGACTGTCCGGTCTCCGCGTACATTACCGCGGGAGCCCCCGCGCCGCCCGTGGATCTGATCGAACCGGCGATTGAACCTGAACCCGTGGCACCTGCTACCGCCTTGGAACCGAGCTTGCCCGTGGATGTTCCCGCCGTGGAACTGAGCTCACCTGTGGACCCCACGCCGGCGGAAGAACCGTCCCCGGAAGAAACGTCTCCTCCTCCTCCTCCTCCTCCGCCACCGCCTCCGCCCGCTGCGCCGAGCAACACAGCCCTGCCCAAAATCAGCGGGTCCGCGGTGGAAGGCGAAACGCTCAGCGCGAACAGCGGCACGTGGACCGAAAGCCCGACCTCCTACGCCTACCAGTGGCAAGACTGCAACGCGCTGGGCGAAGGCTGCCTCAACGTAAGCGGGGCGACGGCCTCGAGCTACACGCTGAACGCGAGCGACGTCGGCGGCACCGTGCGCGTCGTCGTGACCGCCAGCAACGAAGGTGGGGCGACCGCCGCTAGCTCGGCGGTGACGGCGACGGTTGTGAGCTCTGAACCGCCACCGCCACCGCCCGCCCCGGCGAACACGGTGCTGCCGTCTGTGAGCGGCTCGACGGTGGAAGGCCAGACATTGACCGCGTCGAGCGGAACGTGGACAGGCAGCCCGACTTCCTACTCGTATCAGTGGGAGGACTGCAGCACGGCGGGCGGATCGTGCTCGAACGTCACGGGTGCTACGTCAGCGACCTACAAACTGGCCGCGCGCGATGTCGGGCATACGCTGCGGGTGGCTGTGACGGCGAGCAACGCGGGTGGGTCGACGAAGGCGTCCTCGGCTGCGACGGCGACGGTGCTGCCGCCCGCCCCGGCGAACACGGCACTGCCCGCTGTAAGCGGCTCGGCTGAAGAAGGCCGGACACTGAGCACGTCGACCGGGACGTGGACAGGCAACCCGACGTCCTACGCCTACCAGTGGCAGGACTGCAACTCCTCCGGGAAAGAGTGCTCAAACGCGGGTGGCGCGACGGGCTCGAGCTACAAGCTCGCCGCGAAGGATGTCGGCGACACGGTGCGCGTCGTCGTGACCGCCAGCAACGAAGGTGGGGCCACCGCGGCGAGCTCCGCGGTGACGGCGGCCGTCACCGCGGAACCGCCGCCACCACCTCCGCCCGCCCCGGCGAACACGGTGCTGCCGTCTGTGAGCGGCTCGACGGTGGAAGGCCAGACGCTGAGCGTGTCGAGCGGCTCGTGGACGGGGAGCCCGACATCCTTTGCCTACCAGTGGCAGGACTGCAACTCTTCCGGTGAAGGATGCTCGAACATCAGCAAAGCGACGTCGTCGAGCTACAAGCTCGTCTCCGGCGACGTGGGCCACACGGTACGGGCGGTCGTGACCGCGAATAACGCGGGTGGGTCGACGAAAGCGTCCTCGGCCCAAACCGCGACGGTCCTGTCGCAGACGACGACGGGCCCGCAGATCTATGTGTCGCAGGCTGGTGCGGGTAGTCAGAGCGGCGAAGGCAGCTGCGCAAACGCCCATCCGCTGTCCTGGCTGAACAACTCCAGCGACTGGGGCACGGGCTCCGGCAAGGTGGCCCCCGGAACCACGGTGGGTCTCTGCGGCACGCTCACCGCGCCCGTCGAAGTCCAGGGCAATGGCTCGGCCGGAAAACCGGTGACGATCCTCTTCACCGCGGGTGCCAAGATCGCGATGGGCGGCGCCGGCTGTCCGGGAACGGGATGCATCGATATCGGCGACAAACGCGAATATGTGATGATCGACGGCGGCAACGACGGCGTGATCGAAAACACGAACCGCGGAGCAAAAAAAGAAAAGAACGAATCCTCGACAACCGGGGTTTACGGCACATCCTCAAAGCACGTGTCGGTCGAAAACCTCGAAATCGCGAACCTGTATGTCGCTGAAGAAGACGAAAGCTCACCGATCGGGAATACCGAAATCCGCGGGATCTTCTTCACCGAGGGCGAACCTGAATACCTCACGATCAAGAACGACGTCGTCCACGACACCGGCTGGGCGATCAACGTGACGGTCAACGGGAAAAGCAACCACGTCGACATCGAACACAACACCCTCTACCACGACTCCCACGGCATCAGCCCGACCGGGTCAACCGAAGGCGGCGATGTCGGACCGGTCGTGGTGGCCTACAACCACTTCTACGCAGACGGTGTGTGGGCGAGCAATCCCGGTCTGAACCACATGGACGGCATCCACTGCTACACGGGCAACAAAGGGACCGGCACGAAAGGGCTGCACTGGACGGGCCTATATATCTACGACAACACGATCACGATGGAAGGCGAATATGGCGTGACGGCCCCGGTGTATATCGAGGGTGAATCGGGGCCGCAGTGCGGCGATCCGACCTCGAACATGTGGATCTTCAACAACGTCCTCACCGGCAAGGGCGCCGGCCCCAAGTTCGCGCTGAACAACGGTCTGCTCTCGCCCTATTCGGGAGAAGAGCACATCTTCAACAACACGTTCATCGGGAACAAGACGAGCGAAGGGTCCTGCATCCCGATCAAGAACCCGTCAAGTGAAGCGGCCAACATCACCTTCGAGAACAACGTCCTCACAACCTGCCGCACGCTGATCGACGCAGAAACCAGCAAGCTCGCGAGCATCGACTACAACCTCTACGCAAACGCCGGCACCGCGAATGAAGCGTTCGCCTGCCCGGGCCACGAACTGTACTTCTCGCAGTTCGCCGAATGGAGGAGTTGCATCGGCGGCGATTCGCACTCGATCACCATCAGCAGTGCGAAGCTCAGCGCGACCGAAACCTTCGGCGCGCTGGGCAAACCGGAAGCCGGATCAGAAGCCATCGGGCACGGGACGAACCTCACGAGCCTCTGCGCCTCGACCCCCGAAGAAGCGCTCTGCAAGAACATCAACGGACAAGCGCGGCCGAGCACCGGCGGCTGGGACATCGGCGCCTTCTGATTGCGGCCGGGGAACCTCCGCGAGCGAGCCTGATCCCGTCCCAGCGTGCCGCGCCCTGAGCGCAGCCCCGGAAGCGGCTTATCATCTGCTGATCGCGCGTCCAGCTCACGCCATCCCCGCCGCCCACCCGGAAGGAATGCGCCAGACCCGTCGCGCCGGTGCTCACGCAGCCGCCTTCATGAGCCGCCGCGGTGTGATCGCGATCGTGCTTGCGGTCGCCGTCATCCTCGTATTTGGGTCCGTGGCGCTCGTGTCGACGGGCGGTGGACACTCGGCGCCCGCGGGGGCGGGGGCGGGTGAAGGCCCGCAGATCTATGTCGCGCAGACCGGGGCCGGCAGCCAGAGCGGAGCAGGCGGCTGTGCCAACGCGCACCCCCTGTGGTGGTTGAAGGTGGCCGGGAACTGGGGCCGGGGATCGGGGCGGGTCGCTCCGGGAACCACGGTGGATCTCTGCGGCACGCTTGCCGAACCGGTCGAAGTGATGGGCAGTGGCTCGCCCGGCAAGCCCGTCACGATCCTCTTCACGAGAGGCGCGCGAATCGCGATGGGCGGCTACGGCTGCCCTCCGACGGGCTGCATCGATCTCGGCGCGGGCCGCGAATACATCACGATCGACGGCGGCGTGGACGGGGTCGTCGAAAACACCGACCGAGGAACCTCCAAAGAACGCGACGGGCAGCCCACCAAGGGCATCCTCGGCACGGCATCCAGGCACATCACGATCGAGAATCTGGAAATCGCGAACATGTACGTTGCCACCGGCGAAGACGACATTCCCAACACCGAAATCCAGGGCATCTCGTTCACGGGCGGCGAACCGTCGTACATCGCCATCGACCACGACGTGCTGCACGACATCGGCTGGGCGATCAACGTCGAGCTCAACGGCAAAAGCAGTCACGTGAACATCGACTACGACACCCTCTACCACGACTCCCACGGCATCTCCCCCACCGGAGGTACGGCGGGCGGCGAAGTGGGACCGGTGGCGATCGCCCACGACCACTACTACGCCAACGGCAACTGGTCGGCCAAGGCCGACGTGAACCACATCGACGGACTGCACTGCTACACGGGAAACGGGCAGACGGCCGGCCTGCACTGGGGTCCATCACCGAAGGGCCTCTTCATCTACGACAACACCTTCACGGTCGAAGGCGAAGCCGTGACGGCGCCCTTCTACCTCGAGGGCTCCACCGGCCCGCAGTGCGGAGACCGGACCTCGAACTTCTGGATCTTCAACAACGTCCTCACCGCAAGGGGCTCGGTCCTCACCTTGAACAACGGCCTGCTGGCGCCATACTCCGGCGAGGAGCACATCTTCAACAACACGCTGATCGGGAATTCCGCCGACCAGGGCGTCTGCATCCCGCTTCACGGCGAAAGCGACACCTCGGCTGCAGTCCAGTTCACGAACAACATCGCAACCACCTGTAGGACCCTCGTCGATGCCGAAGCCTCACACCTGCGCCGGGGGGCGATGAACCACAATCTCTACGCAAACGCGGGCGCCACCAACGAAGCACTCGTCTGCCGCGATCCCGACAGGCATGAATTCTTCCTCTCCCAGTCCGCCGCCTACCGGCGGTGCATCGGGGGCGAGCAGGGCTCGATCTTCGCCACCAGCGCCCAACTCAACCTCAAAGAAACCGTCGGCGTGCTCGGCAGACCCAGGCCGGGATCGCCGGCCCTGCGCCGCGGGGCGAACCTCGGGCGGCTCTGCCCCATGACCCCCGAACGGGCGCTCTGCCGGAACATCCGCGGCGAACCGCGCTCGACGACCGGCGCCTGGAACATCGGCGCTTACTGAGCGATCGCGCCCTCGCGTGCAGGGGGTTCGGCGTTAAACCGCTGCAGGAGCTCTTCCATGCGATCGAGCGAGCGATCCCAGGTGAAGTCCTTGATATCGCTGTGGGCCTGTGAGACAAGCCGCTCACGAAGTGCGGGGTCCTCGCTCATGCGCACGACCGCAGCGGCCATTGCCTGTGAATCGCGGGCTGGGACGACGAGCGCGTTCTCGCCGTCGCGAGCGTAGTCCTCGACCCCGTTCCCGGTCGTCACGACGGCGCATCCGCACGCCATCGCCTCCATCGGATACATCGGAAAGCTCTCATACCACGCCGGGCACAGCGCGATGTGGGCTTCGGAGAAGAGCCGTCGGATTCTCGTTGAGTCGACGACGCCGAGCGGCTCATACGGGGCAATGGGGTTGTCGGGCGGCAGCTCTGCGTCTTCCCCGAAGACCCGCCAGCGCACGTTTCCGACCCGCTCGCGAATCAGACGGATAGCCTGTGCGGCGTCGGCGAATCCCTTCCAGGCGGCGCCACGGCCCGAGTAGCTCGCCACGACGAGCGGCGACTGCACCCGCTGGCCGTCGGGAAAGAAGCGGTGGTGTTCGAAGGCGTTCACGCACAACTCGACCTCGCCGCCGTGGCGCTCGCGGACGTGCTCGGCGAGCCAGCTGCTATTGGCGATCCTGTGCAGCGGCAATTTGTAGGAGAGCTCGGTCTGCTGCTCGTAGACGTGCTGCCAGCGCGGGTCTGTCTCGGTCACGAAATAGGTCTCGTAGTGCTGCATCAGATAGACCTTCGTACCGGTGCCGAAGAGCTGCGTCGGAAGCGCCGTGGCGGACGCTGTCGCCATCGTGATGTCTGCCGGCGGAATGGAGAGGCTGAGACGTTCGATGCCGTTTGCCAGGCGGTAGGGGAACGCGGACCAGGGGGCGAAGCGCGAGGTGATCTCGCTGAGCGCCTCCTTGGCGGCATTCTTATCGCTCCTGCCGAGACGGAATCCGCCATATCGCACCGCCATGTGCAGGGCGGCCGACAGCGCCGATGGGGCGGCCGGCTGGACGATCGGCGCACGTAGGGGGTACCACAGTGGCGTGTACGCCGGGACGGTTGGCAGGATCGACACCTCATGGCCTCGGTCGAGGAGCCCGTTCGCGTAGCCGAAGATGATCGCGTGGCCCGCGGTTCCATGGTCACGACCGATGCCCCCCATGACGATGTTGATCTTCACCTGCTTCGGGCCCCCGTTGGCGGTCGTGCTTCCCGGTCGCGACGGGCGGGAGTGTAGCGGACCACCCCTCCCCGGAAGGCATCGCTGATCCGCAATTCACGGGCGAATATGACCCCCGATTGCGCGGAATTTGCCGGTTTTTCACGGGGTAACCGGCGGATCAGCGGCCTGCGGCAGCTACTGTGCAGGGACCTGTTGGGGAGGGCTCGGCTCGCTACGCAATGCCCTCACCGGGCCCGCGATGGCGGCCCAGCGGCGACTGCGGCATGTGGGTAGTTGTTTGCGCGACTTGAATAAGGGTACGTCTACGTCGAGTCCGGTCGATAGGTCCAACTGTTCCCTCCAGAGGATTCCGATGGTCCCACACGTCAAGCGCGCGCTCTACATCTCGACCCTGATCCTCGTGCTACTCGGGGGTGCGTCGGCCCTTGGCGCGGACGCCTTTCAGCAGCCCGTCGGGCAGGCCGCAAAGCACGGCAAGCGGCGCCACAGAGCTCATCTCGGGCACAAGCCCGGCGCCGTCATACATCGCTCCCGATTCCACAGCGCAGCCAATGCGACCGCGGTACTGCTGGGCGACACCGTCGTGGAATGGCAGCACGACTTCCTGCCCGCCGGGCAGGCCGAAGCATTCCAGCTGACAGCTCCCAGCTCCGGGCTCGCGGGCGCCGTTCACGTTTACATCAGCGGCGGGAGCGCCGCCGGCACGCTGATCGCCGGCCTCTACAGCGCGGACTCCGGGCGCCCCGGCACCCTGCTGAGCACCGGCTCGACGCCGGCGCCGAGGGCGGGCACGTGGGCCACCGTGTCGCTCGCACCCGCCCAGCTCGTCGCGGGGAGGAGGTATTGGCTCGCGATCCTCGGCGAGGGCGGCAAGCTCCGCTACCGGGACCGCTCCCGAGGCCCCTGCCCGAGCGTGACCAGCGCAGACCGCAAGCTCGATGCGCTGCCCGCGTCGTGGAGGACCGCCAAGGCCTATTCGGACTGCCCCGTATCGGCCTACGTGACGGCAGTGCCGCCCCCGCGCCGAGCGCTGGACTGGGGATGGGGCTGGCCGGAGCCCTGGCCCACACATCGTCGCTGGTGGAAGAACCGCCCGCGCCTCTGGCGGCGCCACTCGCGATCGCGCCGCCGGCGATCTCGGGGAGCGCGGTGGAAGGGCAGCTCCTCACCGCCTCCAGCGGCTCCTGGACCGGCAGCCCGAGCTCTTACGCCTACCAGTGGCAGCGCTGCAGCAGCTCCGGGGAAGGCTGCTCGGACATCGACGCCGCAGCGAAAACCAGCTACAAGGTCACCTCTGGCGACCTCGGGCGCACCCTTCGCGTCGTCGTCACGGCGGGAAACTCAGTCGGGTCGACGGAAGCGGCCTCCGAGCCGACCGCCGTGGTCACCTCACGGCCGCCCGCTCCGACGAGCTCGAGCCCACCCGTCATCAGCGGCACCGCCGAAGCCGGCCAGACGCTGACGTCGAGCACCGGCACCTGGACCGGCTCCCCGACCGAGTTCAGCTACCAGTGGCAACAGTGCGAAGCATCAGGCAAAAGCTGCTCAGGCATCACCGGGGCCACGGGATCGAGCTACGCACTCGCCTCGCGGGATGTCGGGCATACCATCAGGGTCGTCGTGACCGCGACCAACGCCGGCGGATCGACGGCGGCGGACTCGGCGGTCACGGGCACGGTCGCGGGGCCACCGCCGGGACCGCAGATCTACGTCTCCCAGGGCGGCTCGGGTAGCCAAGCGGCGCAGGCGGCTGCTCGAATGCCCACTCGCTGTCGTGGCTGAACTCCGGCGGCAACTGGGGCTCGGACACCGGCAAGGTCGCCCCCGGGACCACGGTGGAGCTGTGCGGCACCTTCACCGAACCTGTGGAAAGCAAAGGCAACGGATCGAGCGGCAAGCCGATCACGATCGCGTTCACGACCGACGCGAAGCTCGCCGAGCCCTCGTGCCCCGGCAGCGGCTGCATCAACGTCGCCAACAACAGCGAATACATCTCGGTCGACGGCGGCACCAACGGCGTCATCGAAAACACCAACCGGGGGACGAAAAAGCAGAAAGGCGAAACCGCGACCGTTGGCATATACGCCTACGGATGCAAACACTGCAGCTTCGAAAACCTCGAAATCGCCAACCTCTACGTCGCCGAACAGGGGGACGCGACGAGCAACACCGAAATCAGGGGCATCGTGGTCGACGGGGGCGAAATCGAATACATCGCGATCAACCACGACGTCCTGCACGACATCGGCTGGGCGATCGTCGTGTCACTCTCAGGGAAGAGCAGCCACGTCGACGTCGAAAACGACGTCCTCTACCACGACTCGCACGGGGTCGCCATGACGGCCGGCGACTCGGGCAGCTCGCTCGGGCCGGCGATCGTCGCCCACGACCACTTCTACGCGGACGGCGTCTGGTCGGCCGCCCCGGGCACCAATCACATGGACGCTCTGCATTGCTATTCGGGCGGCGCCGGCGTCCACTGGTCCGGCGGGCTGTTCGTGTACGACAACACGTTCACGATGGAAGGCGAATACGGCGTCACCGCCGACGCCTACGTCGAGGGCACGACCGGCCCGGAATGCGGCGACAGCACCTCGAACTTCTGGGAGTTCAACAACGTGATGACGGGCAAGGGCGCCGGCCCGCTGTTCGCGCTGAACAACGGCCTGCTGTCTCCCTACTCCGGCGAGGATCACATCTTCAACAACACCCTGATCGGCAACAAGACGAGCGAAGGCGTCTGCCTTCCGCTCGGCGGAGTGCCGTCGAGCACCTCGGCCAACGTCCGGTACGAGAACAACATCGCCACGACCTGCCAGACGCTGATCAACGTCGAAAAGGCGAAACTCGCCTCGGGAGGGCTGGACTACAACCTCTACGCGAACAGCGGCGGCACGAATACGGCATTTGTGTGCAACGGCGGCGGCTACTATCCCTCGGAATTCTCCGCCTACAAGACCTGTACCGGGCAGGAGTCGCACTCGATCGCGACCAGCACAGCCAAGCTGAACATGACCGAAACGGCCGGCGTGCTCGGCAAACCCGAAGCGGGCTCAGAAGCGATCGGGCACGGCACCAACCTGACGAGCCTGTGCGGGCAAACCCCCGAAGAAGCCCTCTGCAAGAACATCAACGGGGAACCGCGCCCGACCGCGGGCGCCTGGAACATCGGCGCCTTCTGAGCTGCGACGCCGGCCGAGGGCCCGTCCCGCCCGGCCTCAGGTTTCGGCGATCGGACCGCGCGCGACCCTCAATTTGGGCCGCTCCAGGGCAGTCCGCGGCGTGGGTTCGGGGACGGTGGAGGAGACCCGCGCAGGGATCCGCAATGTGACGGCGGACAGGCCCAGCAGCGTGAACGCCAGGAAAGTGGCCTGGATGAAGCCGAAGGCATCGAAGAAGAACATCGAGATCGCGAACATCGCGACCGAGGCGACGAGCGCAACGGGGAGCATTCCCGCGTCGGTGTCACGTTCGAGCTTGGCGCGGGCGCTGAGCCGCCGGATGGCGCGTCCGAACAGCCACATCCAGGCGAGCACCCCGAGGATCCCCGTTTCCAGGATCGTGTCGAGCCACTCGTCGTCGAGGATGATCGCGTTGTCCGCCGCCAGATCGTGAAAGCCCGTGACCCGCGTGCCGTAACCCTGGCCCAGGAGAGGGTCGTGCTGAAGGTATTCGTGGAGCTCGGGCCCGATCCGGGACAGGCGGCTGCCGTATTCGACTTTGCCGCCCGGCCCGATGAATGTTTCGCTCTGCTGCTGGACGATCCCACCCTTGGGGAAGAACAGCTCGACCAGCCCTCCGATCGCCCCCGGGGCGGCGAAGTGCAGGATGACCAAGATCGGGAACACGGCGGGCCAGCAGCGCACCGTCTGGCGCGGGCGCAGCCACAGGAACACTCCGAGGGCCACGAGCAGGCCGATGATCCCGGTGCGAGAGCCACCCGCGAAGTCCCCGAGCAATAGCAGCGTGACGGCCACCCACCAGCGCCGCTGCCGGCGGCTGACGGCGAGGTAGATGGCGAACGGGACGATCATGGCCATCACCGCGCTCAGCTCGATCGGACCGCCGGCCGATGCGAATGCGCGAAAGTTTCCCCCGCGCGCTTCCAGGGCCCCCGCGGCTTCCGGGTTGTAGGTGAACAACGGCAGCAGCGAGTGAAGGTGGTCGACCAGGTTGTAGCCGTTACGCCGCTGCAGGACGGCGTCTAGGGCGACTATGCAACCACCTGAGACGAGCACGGTGAGAATCCGCTCGACGACCTTGCGGGTGTGCACGACGCTGACGATCAGGTAGTAGAAGAGGACGAAGCACAGGAACAGCCACAGAGCCTTGATGACGTAGCTGGTGACGGTCCCGACATGCCCGGGGTTCGCGACGTCCGAGGCGAGCGTCACGCCGATGATGAAGAGGAGCGGGCCCTCGAAGCCGGATGCGCGAGCGCGTACCCGCGGGTCGATCAGCAGCGAGATGAGCCAGCCGACCAGCAGCAGCCCGACGACGAGACGGTACGGCTCGAGCTGGAAGGGCAGCGCTTTCGGAAGCGTGTAGCTGCCGTTGTTCGGGATCAGCAGCACGACCAGGACGAGCACCGAGATCAGCACTGTCCAGCTCCTGGCCATCCGCCCGGCGAAGATCGCGAAGGCCACCCCGAGCAGCGCGGCCGCGAAGACCTCGGCGCCGCCGGCGCTCGCGAAGACGTCTGCGCTCAGCAACACCAGGAAGCCCCCGATCACCGCGACGGATGGCGGCACGCGATACGCGCGAACCATCTCTAGATGCCCAGCTCAGGCCTTGGGCAGCTCACGCCTCGGGCGCGGGCCGTCTCTGCGCGGCCGCTGCGACCCCTGTCACTCCTGGACATTGCCGGCGGCCAGGTGGGGGCGATGGACGACCTGCCCATCCCCGCCGTTGGCACTCACGGGTTCCAGACGCGGATCGGAGTCGTCGAGATGCTCCGGCAGCGGCATCTCGACCTGCCCTTCGGCGCGGAGGTGCCCCCGCCCCGTGCCGGCGTTCTGGCGGAGGTTCTCCCGCAGGAGCAGGATCGCGATGACTCCGACCAGGACGGCGAGGAAGACGAGAATCGGGACGCTCAGCTTCTTCCCTTCGACCAGCGTCGGCACGCTCGCGGCATCGACACTCGTGAGCTCGATGCGCCGTGCCGGCGGGATTCCCGCGGCCGCCTGCTGGCGCGCGACATAGGCGATGAAGATCCGGCCTGCGCCTTCGGCCAGCGTCGCCGCCTGCGCCTTCGTCGGGGCCGTGGCGACCAAATTGACGAACGGCAGGAAAGTGGACGCGGCGGCGTCGATGTCTTCCGTCGCCTTGACGGTCGCGGTCATGCCGAACTTGCCATGGATTTCGGCCTGCACGATGTTCCCGTTCGCCAGGCCGGCGTAGATCGGCGAGAGGTTGCCGAGCGGTTGCGCCAGGTTGCTCGCTTCACTCGACTGCCGGTAGGGGAAGTCGGCCTGCGAGATCAGGATCCGTGATTCGCTCTGCCAGACCTCGGCGGAGCGCGACTTCAGCGTGGGCTTGCCGTTTTCGATGCTCGGCGTGCCGTATGCCAGGGCGGCGAGCACGGCGGCCAGCACCACGCCGCCGAGCACCACCCGTTTGGAGCGCCAGAGAACCGCGAAAAAGAGACTCAAGTCCATATTAGAGCCGGCCCTCTCGGTTGCGATTGAGATATGTTCTCGGCACTTGGGTCCTGTTCGCCATTCGGTCTTCCGGACGCTGGGCCGCAGGACTGCGTTGACACATGGTGAGGATCCTACGGCACTGGTGCAGGATCGCCAAATGGCCGTAAGTCGGGTTCGAGACTAGCCGTTCGGCTAGGCCGCACGAGACGCGTCTACCACTCGCCACTCGACTTCCAGGGGCCCGGCGAACATCGGCCTACACGGCTGCGACGCCCGCGGGCGTCGCAGACCGACGGGGACGAAGCTGGCGTATCTCCAACACGGCCTCTGGCGCGCGCCAGATGAGGACACAGCCATACAGCGCCGCCGCGGCGGCGATCGTCGCGACGAGTCGAACGGGGGTCGATACGCCGTCCGCCAGCAGGAGTCCGCGCGTGAGCAGCGCCGCCACCACGGCCACGGCGGTCGCCTGCATGACTCCGGAGAGCGTCTGCACCCACTCACGGAGGCCCACTCCGATCGTTCGCGCGGTAAGACTCAGATAGACAGGCTGAAGGACCACGTTGACCGCGGCGAAGCAGGCCGATACTCCAATGATTCCCCATTGCAGCCCGACGACGAACGAGATCAAGCTCGCGACGAACAATACGCACGAGTATCGGAAAAGCAGCTGTGTTCTGTCCAAGGCCGAGAGGAGCACGGTGTTCAGACCCTGCAACGCGACGGCGAGACCAACCACCGAAAGAATCTGAACGACGGGCGTCGCACTGTGCCAGCGCTGCCCGAACACGACATCGATCAGGTCGGGGGCGACCACTATGAACCCGAGCATCGCCGGCATCATGACGACGGCCATCAGGCGCAGCGAGCGCAGCCACAGCGACGACAGTCGCTGCCGGTCGTCCTGCACGCGGGAGAACACGGGATAGAGGACCTGGAAGAGCGGCGCCGTGATGCGAGTGAAGGGAAGCATGATCAGGCTGTAGCCGAACGAGTACAGGCCGAGTGCCGAGGCTCCCAAGAACCTCCCCACGAGCACGTTGTCGGAGTTCTGAGTGAGCTGTTCCATCAGCATCGTGCCCGACACGTTTCCGCCGAACCTGCGGAGCTCACGCAGACTGTCCCGCGAGTACACCAATCGCGGGCGCCACTGCGAAAACCTCCAGAGCAGAACGAGCGAAACGCTGTAGTAGGCGAGTTGCTGAACGATCAGCGCCCACGCCCCACCTCCCTCGGCCGCCGTCACGATCGCCGCCACCGCCCCGACGAGCCCCGCTGCCAGCCCGCGGAGCTCCAGCGAGCGGAAGTTCATTTCCCTGACGAGCAGTTGGCCTTGCACCGAGCTCAGCGAGCTGATGAAGAAGACGACGGATAGCACGGCAAACAGCGGCCTGACCTCGGCAGTGCCGTAGAAGTCGGCAACGAGCGGGGACACGGCAACACCCACCATGCAGACGACCAGGCCGACGGCCGCGTTGGTCCAGAACGCGGTTGAGATGTCCTGCTCGGTGATCACCGAGCGTTGCACCAGTCCGGCGGTGAAGCCGACGCCGGCCAGCAGCGGCTCGAAGCTGAGGACGACGAGCACCATGCCGGCAATCCCGTACTGCCGTGGCGTCAGCAGATGCGCCAGCAGCACCACGACCAGAATCTGCGACAGCTGTAAGGTGCCGCGGCCTCCAAGCTGCCACGCCAGTCCTCGCAGCACGGGCGCCCGGAGCTCCCCCGTGCCCGCCGGCGCCGCGGCGAGATCACTGGCCGGAGATGACGGTGTGGGAGCGTCGGTCATTTAGCGAGCCGCGTCTGGGGGACCGCCAGATCGAGCGTGACTGGATATTTAGCAAGCCGAACGCCACAGCACACTACCCACCTGGCCAGGCAGCTCGAGTCGGCTTGTGCGCTCGTGTTCGCAACATTGGCGTGCTGGGGCGGGAGCAGCCGAACGCAAGCCCGGCCCGCCGCGTGGCGTTGTTGAAGAGTATGGACAGGATGGTCTCGCCATGACGCTCACGACGCCATCGAGACATCGCATACCGATCGCGGTTCCGTGGTTCGTGCGCAGGCGGCTGTACAACTGGCATCCCGGCAGAGCGGATCGCTGGGAGCGGCTCCCGGGTCTGCAGCGTGTCAGCGGAGACCGAGCGGTGCTGACCTTCGACGACGGACCTGGACCCGACGCCACTCCGCGAGTTCTCGACGAGCTCGATCGGCTTGGCGCCCAGGCGACTTTCTTCGTGCTCGGCGCCGAGGTGCGCGAAGCGCCGGAGCTGGCCCAGCGCATCCTCGCCGCCGGCCACGAGCTCGGAGTGCACGGGTTTGCGCATCCGCGCTATGACCTGCTCAGCGCCGAGCAGGCGCGGGCAGACCTGGAACAGGGGCTCGAGGCGATCGAGTCCGCGACCGGCGTCCGCCCCTCGTGGTTTCGACCCCCCTATGGGAAGCTCTCCGATGCCTCACACCAGGTCTGTCTTTCGATGAACCTCAAGATCGCATATTGGTCGGCATGGGGCCTGGACTGGGAGGAGATCGGTCCCGATGCGATCTCCGCAGAGGTGACATCCGAGCTCGCCGGCGGAACGATCGTCCTGCTGCACGACACCGCACGCTACGGTCGCCGCTCAAGTGCGGCGGCCACGGCGGACGCCCTGGCCGCGATCGTGACGAGTGGCCGGCGGGCCGGCCTGAGCTGGACGACGCTATCGGGGGCGACCGATGAGCGAGGTTGAGCGGGACGGCGCCAGGCCGCGCGTGATGCTCATCTGCTGCCAGGGAGGGCATTTCATGCAGATGCTCGCGCTCAGGTCCGCCTGGGAGGATCTACCGCGCGTATGGGTGACCACGCGGGCGGCCGACACGGAAGCGCTTCTGCACGACGAGCACGCCATATACGCCTACGTGCCAACCGCCCGCAGCATCAAGAACATGCTTCGCAACCTCTGGCTGGCTGCGATTGCCATCAGGAGGCACCGTCCGGACGTGCTCCTGGCGACCGGGGGCGGTGTCACCGTTCCTCTATTCGTCGTAGGCAAGCTCGTGGGCGCTCGACTCATCTACGTGGAGAGCCTCACCCGAGTGGACGGACCGTCGCTGACCGGAAAGCTGGTGTACCCCCTGGTCGACCGCTTCTTCGTCCAATGGCCCGAGGCGGCCACGCGCCGTCGGATGGAATTTGTGGGGAACCTGCTGTGATCTTTGTCACCGTAGGGAGCAGCCCGACATTCCGCTTCGATCGACTGATCGACGCTGTCGGCCAACTCCCCCCGCAGGAGCTGGTCGTCCAACACGGACCGGCGACGCCTCCAAGTGGAGTCAAGGAGGCATACGAGTGGCTCACCTTCGACCAGGTACTCGGGTTCATGGGCGAAGCCGACACCGTGATCAGCCACGCGGGCACCGGCACCATCATCTGTGCGTCGAACATGGGTCACGTGCCGGTGGTCATGCCTAGGCTCAAGCGCTTCGGCGAGACGGTCGACGACCATCAGGTCGCGTTGGCGACCGCGTTCGAGCGCACTGGCCGTGTCGCCGTCGTCTGGGACACCGCGCGCTTGCCCGAACGCGTGGCGCAGTCCTTCAGGCGCGACGTGTCCATGAAGCCAAGCAACGAAGGTCTGCAGAACGCGGTCCGCTTGGCACTGCGCGAATCCAAGTGAAAGCGAGCTGCGGCCCGCGAGCGATGGGGACTGTCGGGTGGGGTCAGCGCCGTTGCGGCGCTCACGCCTTCCAGGCCCACAGCAGGCCGTTGCGGTCGCCACTCTGTGAAGCGATGCGCACGCTGTAGCCCGCATCCGCGAACAGCCTCTTGACAAGCCCGTGAATGTCGGGATCAGGACTGGCGATGTGGTGGTACTCGACCATCCAGCGGACCGAAGTCGAAGCCAGCCGCTCATCTTGCAGGATCTCCCACTCGCTGCCCTCGATGTTCATCTTCACGAGATCGGCTGCGGCGATGTAGGGGAAGACGTCCACGGTCGCGATGTTCGCATCGCCGCCGCTGGCGATGCGCGAGAGGTTCTTGCGGCCCGTACTGAACGTGGCGGTGCCGTTCCGGTTCGACGCGCATGCGGCGACGATCTCCCAATCGGCGCCGTTGGCAGCCCGCGTCTGCTCCAGGACCGCGCCGTTGTAGGGGTCCGGCTCGACGCAGACGACGCGACCGATCGGGAGACGATCCCGAGTGAACGTCTCGAAGAAGCCGATGTTGGCGCCCAGATCCAACACGTTCACCGGCCGTTTGAGCGAGCGCAGCCCGCTCGTCACCTCGTCGGGCAGGTTGTAGTAGCCATAGCCGTAGAACTTACGAAAGATCTCGATGTCGCCGCTGCGGTGGCGCACCACAAAGCGGCTCCCACCGTCCCGTAGCGAATAGACGCCCTGGCGCCGGCTCGTGAGCTCGCGCAGCGCGTAGCGGACCGGAGTGTCAAGGAGACGCGCCTCGAGGACCGTCCACGCCAGCTTCTTCATCGCCGCCTGCAGCCACTCGAGTTGGTGCGGCCAGCGTGCCGACGTTATGCGCCGGCCGACGAGCACGCTGCGCAGGGGCTTGGCGGTCCAAGCGCTGGTGCCGAGGCCTTCAGACACCGCGGCTGGCTTCTCGCAGACGCTCATCTATATGACGAACGGTTGAGCGTGTTTGCTTCTTGCGCCTCGCGAGCTCGCCGCGGATGCGAGCACGCAGCTCGCGGCGGACGAACGTGCGGAACTCCCGATCGTCGACCTGCGCAACGCGAAAAAACGGTGAGCGCAGGTAGCCGTAGAGGAACGCGAAACCCGAAAGCCCGCGCGGGCGCTCGCGTGCGACCTTGAACGCTCGCAGGGTCACCCACGGGAGCGTGAAGTGGAGTATGTACGCGCACTGGCCGTGTCGTGCGCGGCCTCTGAGGATGCCGTCGGCGCTGGCCGTCGGGCGGTGGTGTCGCGCGACGAGCTCAGACACGGTGCGCGTCCTGTAGCCGCGCATGCGAGCGTAGATCTCGTCGATCGCGTCCCACGCAAGACGCTCCTGGATGCCGCCGATCGCCTGCAGGCACTCGCGTGTGTAGCACTTCAAGCCGCCGCGCACGTGGTAGTCATTGGACGGGTGGAGCTTGCACCAGCCATCGCTGTCGCGCTCCTGCAGCACTCCACCCGCCAGACCGAGTGTGGAGTCGCACGCGAACTCGCGCAGCAGCAGCTCGAAGTAGCGCGGCGGCAGCTCGACGTCGCCGTCGAGCTTGGCGACGTGCGTAAACGCCTGCCAATCGGCGCTGTCGAGTCCCACGTTGAAGGCCCTGGGGGGCGCTGCGATCGCGAGTCGATCCTTGGGGGCATCGTCGCTTGCGGGAGGCTGGCCGCGTATCACCGACATGAAGTCCAGCCGCTCGGCCAGCCGCGCGAGGATCTGAGGGGTCTCGTCGGATGAGTGATCGTCGACCACGAGCCACAGATCCGGTCGACGGGTCTGAGACGCCAACGCGTGGGCGACCAGCTCGATGTGGGCGGCCTCGTTGCGCAAAGGAGAAACCACGAGAAGCCGCTGCTCCATGTCCACTCAACGTCCCTCGCGAGCACGAACTTGTGAGACAAACGGAGCTCCATCGGCGGTCTGAGCCGTTGCGGCGGCGGTACCCCACAGCGCCAGCAGCGCGAGCAGCACCCCCGCCAGCTCGGTGCCCTCCTTGAGAGCCACCACCACCTGGCACGCCCAACCATAGGCCGCAAACCCGAAGGCGCCGGCGATGTTACTCGGTTCAAGGACGTGAATCACATACGACGTAACCAACAGCGCCGCGCCCGCACGGACGACGGTGTAATAGGCCCCACCCCGTGTCAGCCGCCACACGCAATACACCAGGACCACCAGAACCGGCGCGTACAGCAGCCTGCTCAGCGTGTCTATTTCCGTATGCACTTCAGAGACCTCGCCGACGAAGAACAGGGTGAGGATCATCGCGGTCGCGAGCCAGGCTGCTCGCTGTTCCGGCAAGCGCCGCGCGCCGGCGAGACAGACCGCCGCTCCAATCCCGAGCACGCCCGCGACGACCCCGTGCGACCAGCTCGCGGCTGAGTTTGCGTTGAAGATCCAGTAGCGCAGACCGTAGACGCCGTAGTCGATGAGATGGGTGACGCTGACGGCGGCGATCGCGCCGAGCGCGAGCGGCACGGACCACCCCCGGTGGTGAGCCAACCGGCTCCAGACGGGCCGCTCTGAGCTGGCTGTGCTCACTGTTCGCGGTCCGTCACCCGGGAGCGTCAAGGGCCTTGACAGGCGGCAGGGCGCTGACCAGGCCGTTCACGTGGGCGTAGTGGCTGGCCTCCGTGCGGTTGGCCACGTCCAGCTTCCGATAGACATTGGAGAGGTGAAACTTCACGGTCTGCTCGGTCACCCACAGCGCTTGCGCGATCTCCACGTTGCTCGATCCAGACGCCACGAGTTGCAGCACCTCGAGCTCGCGCGGCGTCAGCGAGAAGCCCTCCGCGGCCACGGCGGCGATGCGCGAGCCTCGGCTGCGAGCGGGACGCTTGGACACGTGCACGACGTGTCCGTTGACCGTCTCGCGCACGAGCGTCGTCAACGCGCTCGGATGGGTCGCCTTCGAGATCGCGCCGGCGGCGCCGGCGGCAAAGATGTCATCGAGCCACTCCGGTTCCATCGCCAGCGTCAACACGATCACCGCGACGCGATCCCGCTCGACCTTGATCTCCCTGATCAGCTCGATCACCCTTGGAGACTGACCTATGTCGTCGAGGAGAACCACGTCGGGCAGCGACCCCACCACCGCCTCTGCCGACGCGGTCTTCGCGTCGATATGACTGAGAATGTCGAACTCCCCGCTCTTGCGCAGGCCAATAGCGATAGCTTCGACGATCAAAGAGCTGTCCGCGACTATCACCAATCGCTTCATCGGGCATCCCTTCCCATGACGCGCCTCTTTATTGTCATATCCATTCGACTCAGTCCACCCCGGGACGCCACCCTGCCTCCCTAGGCGAACCCGGATCAGGTGAGTTTCAAAGGAAGTGCAAAGATAGCCGCACGTCAGTGGATAGGACTAGCCAATAGTATAGGCCCCCGCCCATCCTGGCCCATCCCCCGGACCGGTCTTGAGGCATTAATCGCATCCTAGCCTAGCGCTTGAGTGGGATACCGTTGCATGATGCTTCCCGATGGATCTCGTCAGCTCAATCGCAGCACACAGGACGCGCAACAATGGCGCCATAGAGACAGCGCTCAGCAGCGAGTGCTTCTTTGTCGACGACCCGGTTGCCGCGATGGATGCGCACACTCAGGGGCTGCTGGCACGTAGAGGTGCCGAGCGACGCTCGTGGCTGCTGCCGCGCAGCCTGATGATCGCCGATCTGCTCGCTCTGAGCCTTGCCTACCTGATGGTGACGTTGCTCTGGGGCGAGAAGGGAGCTTTCGGCTCCTGGCGCGAGCTGCTGGTCTTCGCGCTCACCCTTCCCTGCTGGATCGTCGTGGGCAAACTCCACGGCCTCTACCGGCGCGATCACGAGCATGCGGCCCATTCTTCAGCGGACGATGTGGCCGGGGTCTTCTCGCTGGTGGCGGTCGGGCTCTGGCTGCTCCTCGTCGCCTCGCAACTGACCGGTCGCAGCGGTCCGGCGATCGACGCCCTGATCGCCTTCTGGGTGCTGGCCGTGTGCACCGTGCCAATCGCGCGACGGATCGCGCGGGAGGCGTGCAAGCGGACGAAGGCCTATGAGCAGAACACGGTGATCGTCGGCGCAGGTGAGGTCGGCCAGCGGATCGCTCGCAAGCTTGTCAAGCACCCGGAGTATGGAGCGAACGTGGTGGGGTTCATCGACCGCAACCCAAGGTCGCGTCACGCCGATCTTCCGGAGAACCTCACGATCCTCGGTCCTCCCGCGAGCCTGCCCGAGATCGTCGCGTGCCTCGACGTCGAGCGGGTGGTGATCGCCTTCTCCAACGAGTCCGAAGCAGAGCTGCTCGCAGCGGTGCGCCACATCCATGATCTCCCCGTTCAGATCGATGTCGTGCCACGCCTATTCGAGCTCGTCGGGCTGGGCGCAACGACGCATTGGGTTGAAGGTATGCCTCTGCTCGGCATTCCCACGATCCGCCCGGCGCGCGTCTCGCGCGCGATCAAGCGGGCGATCGATGTGGTCGGCTCAGGGATAGCGCTGATCGCCCTGGCGCCACTGCTCGCCTACATCGCGGTGCGGATCCGGCTCGACTCGCAGGGGCCGGTCCTCTTTCGCCAGACGCGCCTGGGCGCCAACATGAAGGAGTTCACGGTGCTCAAGTTCCGGACCATGAAGGTCGACACGGACGATTCGGTCCACCGCTCCTACATCCAGCAGACGATGTCGCCGAGCGCCGTGGCGGGCCACAACGGCCTATACAAGCTCGATCGGCCCGATGCGATCACCGACGTCGGGCGTTGGCTGCGAAAGACCAGCCTCGACGAGCTGCCGCAGCTCTTCAACGTGCTGCGCGGCGACATGTCGCTCGTCGGCCCGCGACCCTGCATCCCCTATGAGGCCGACAGCTTCGAGTCCCAGCATCTCCAGCGCTTCCTCGTGCCCCAGGGGCTCACCGGGTCTCTGGCAGGTGACCGCCAGGGCAAGCTCGACCTACGGCGAGGCGCTCGACATGGATGTGGCCTACGCGCGCGGCTGGTCGCTCGGGCTCGATCTCAGGCTGCTGCTGCGCACGCCCCTGCAGGTGCTGCGCCAGAGATCCTCGACTGCCTGAGCCCGACAGCCGCCGCTCGGCGCGCTCCGCCCGCCACGCTTGCGGGGCTCATCACTTCGGCGGCACAGATTCGTGCTACAGCTTTGCGGCGCGACCCCTCGTCGCGGTCGCCGCAGCGTTGCGGGGTATTCACCTCCGTCCTGGCGAGTGGCGCGACGGCCGACGAACCCGATGACAAAGTACGCAAGGGCGCAGATGACAAAGTACGCAAGGGCGCGAGGCCTAAGCTGGGCGTCGGCCTGGTTAACCCGGTTCCGCGATGGATCCCCCGCGTCCGAGCGAGGGACTGTTCGTGGGGGACCCCGGTCGGCAACCGCGAGCTGGGCGCCCCTGCGACGCCCAGCTCGCGGTCTACGGCCGACTAGAATTTGAAGCCGTTACCGCCCGCCATCTCGGTCTCGAGCAGGAACCCGTCCGTGCCGTACTCACCGACGTTGAATTCGGTGCTCAGGGTCGGGACGCACGATGAGGCCGAGTGCCAGTCACGATATCCCGTGGCAGTTCCCGAGATGTAGGCGACCGTTTCGTCACCGATCGTGAAGCTGCCCTGGAGCAGGCCGAATCGGTAGACGCACGATTCCGGCGTCGTGAGCATCATCCCTGGTTCGTTGTAGATGTATGCCGTGCCCGTGTCGCTGAGGGCAATGTACTTGATCGACCCCGAGAGCGATCCGTGATCGCAACGGTCATAGGTGAGCGAACCGAGCTGAATAAAATCAAACGGATTGCCGTTGTTGAGCAGCTTGCCGTTCGAAGCCTCCAGGCATTCCCCGTTGATCATGAAGTTCTCGTTATAGACCGAGCCGCCGGGAGCGACCGGAGTCCCGCGTTCGGTCAGCTCCAGCCCCGAGCGCAGGTTCACGACCGTGTTGGCGTAAGCGCTCCCGGCGGTGACCGCCACGAGCGAGAGCACCGCCACGAACGCTGTGATGACTATCCTTGTCCTCATACCGCATGCCTCCTTAGCGAGTCACTCCGGTCGCAACCACCTGAACGGCGCTCGCTCCCGGAGTCGGTTGTCAGGGTAAAAACCTACAAGTCACAGAAATCTGGGAACGGGCGAGAGCGACTTTCTAGGAGGCGATCCGGGCGGCTTCGCCGGACGGCGCCATCATGCCGTTGAGGTGGGCGTAGTTGCACGCCCCGGTGCGGTTGCTGACGCCGAGCTTGCGGTAGATATTGGAGAGGTGGAACTTCACCGTCTGCCGGGTGATCCAGAGCTGTTGCGCAATCTCGTGGTTGGTGGCGCCGGCCGCAACCAGGCGCAGGATCCCAAGCTCCCGGTTGGTCAGCGACAGGTGCTCATCGGCGAGCACGTCGGGCGCTTCGCCCAGCGCGTTGATTCTGGCCGGAGAATGCGCGATGTGCCCCTTCAGCGCCTCGTCCAGGAACGTCGCCAGAGCGCTTGGATGGATGGCCTTCAAGATCACGCTGCCAGCGCCCGCCTCAACGGCGCGCTCGAGATAGTCGCCCTCCATTTGAATGACAAGGCAGACGACGGCGATCTCCTGATTGTCCTCCTTGATGCTCCGAATCAGATCGATCGTCTCCTCGGGGCAATCGGCTTCGTCCACGAGCACGACCTCCGCGCCGGTGTCCTTGATCCTGGACGCCGTCGTTCTGCCCGGGTCGAGATACCCAAGGAGTTGAAATGCCGGGCCGTCGAGCAGCCCCGTTCGAATCGCGCCCACCATCATCGGGTTGTCCGACACCACGACGAGCTTCTTCACTGACGCAAATGTTCCGGACTGGGCTGACATGTCGTGAAAGGAACGAGCGATTGCCGATGGTTCTTGCGTGTGCCGCGGGCTACGGGCCGCGCGCGCGGCGAGGCTCAGCGCAGCTTGGCCGCGGCCGTGTCCAGCAGTGCGTCCTGGCCGTCGACTCGATTGACAACCGGGTCGACCGCAGTGGGGGGCGGCGTGCCAAACGGCGGCCCGGCGCGGCCGGCGAGAGTGCTCAGAGCCAGCAGTGCGCCTTCGCGGTGGGGGGCCGCTTCCGGTCCGGCCGCACGCGCGCCCACGGCGCGTATCAGGTAATGAAATCCGCACGCCGCGAGATAGAGGGCGCGATAGGAGCGGCTGAAGTACTTGTACGCGTACTGCTTGCGCGTGTAGGCGTCCTGAGCGATCATCCGCGGGCGCACGCCCCCCTTGCCGGCATGGTGGACGATCGCCAGCTGTGGCATGTGACGAACCTGCCAACCCCCGCGCTTGATCCGTAGGCACAGGTCCGGCTCCTCGGAGTAGATGAAGAAGCGCTCGTCCAGCAGCCCGGCGCTCAGCAGCGCCTCGCGGCGCACGAGCATGAACGAGCCCGAGACCCAGTCGCACTCTTCCTCTCGCTCGTGTCGCTCCGGGTCGAGCACGCGTTCTCCCGCCCACGCGGGATGAACCGGCCAGCGCTCGGAGAACAGCGCCTCGCCGAGTGTGCGGGTCACGCTGGGAAAGCGGCGGATCGTTGGCCCCAGCGTGCCGTCGGGTCTGAACTGGCGCACACCCGCAAGGCCGACCTGCGGCCGCTCGTCAAGCAGCCGCACGAGCTCCCCGAACGTACCGTCGAGCACTTCCGTGTCGGGGTTGAGCAACAGCACGTAGCGCGCGTTGGCCTGTTCGATCCCACGGTTGTTGCCATATCCGAAGCCGTGGTTGGGGGAGCGCACCACGCGGGCCTGAGGGAAGCTCGACTCCACGAGCTCACGCGTGCCGTCGGTTGACGAGTTGTCGACCACGATCACTTCCAGCCGGGCGTCGCCGGCATGATCGAACACGGTGGGCAGACACTGCTCGATCCAGTGCGCCTCGTTGGTCGAGACGATCACGATCGCGAGGTCGGCCATCTCCGAGTTCTCGTGACGCAGCGAGCTCACGAGCAGCGGGGTTCAGCGGGCCAGTCCGTGAGCGGTCAGCTCACGTGTGGCGTCGTCGACGCGATCGACCGCCTCCTGATCGGCGAGCCACTCGAGCAGGCCGCGCATCCCATCCTCGAGCGTGGTGGCCGCCTCGAAGCCGAGCAGTTCACGGGCGCGCGTCGGGTCGGCGACGCAGTGGCGGATGTCCCCCGCCCGGTACTGGCCGTTGAGGATCGGGTCGATCTCAGCATCCAGACCGGCCGACAGGGCCTGCGCTATCTGCAAGACCGTGCTCGGGCGCCCGGTGCCGAGGTTGATCGCGTGTCCGGTCGCCGGCTCGGACTCCAGCGCGAGCACGATCGCGCGCACGATGTCGCTGACGTGGGTGAAATCGCGCGACTGCTCCCCATCCTCGAAGATGATCGGTGGATGTCCGTTGAGCAGCCGCGAGGCGAAGATCGCCGCCACGCCGGTATAGGGGTTGGAGAGCGCCTGTCCCGGACCGTAGACGTTGAAGAAGCGCAGTGCCACCGCGGGAATGCCGTATGCGGCCCCGGTGACGAGGCACAGCTCCTCGTGGTCGCGCTTGGTGATCGCGTAGATCGAGGTGGGGATCAGCGCCTTCTCCTCGCTGGTCCCGATCGGCGCGAGCTCCGCGCCGCAGGACGGGCAGGCAAGCTCCCACTGGCGCGCGAGCAGCTGCTCCTCGGTCCGCGGCGCCGGCGCCGTGCGGCCGTGCTCGGGGCACTCATACTCCCCCTCCCCGTAGATCGACATCGAGGAGGCCACGACCAGGCGTGCCGGCAGCGGGCGCTGAGCCACCAGCCGCTCGAGGAAGATCGCGGTCTGCATCGTGTTGCGCTCGGTGTAGCGGGCAATCTCATACATCGACTGCCCAACGCCCACCGCGGCCGCGAGGTGCACGACGCGGTCCACTCCCGCGAGCGCGCGGTCGGCGGCCGCGCGGTCGCCGACGTCACCGACAATCAACTCCACCGACGCCGGCAGGTCCGGACTCACGCCCCCGTGAACCTGCTCCTCCAAGGAGTCGAGGACGACCACCTCGTCCCCGCGCTGAGCCAACTCCCGCACAAGGTGGGATCCGATAAAGCCCGCTCCGCCCGTTACCAATGTCCTCATGCGTTACCTGCCTGACTGTTCAAGTTGGTTCGCCATGCCCACCATTTGAAGTAACGAGGGCTCCAGCTGGGTTCTTTTGTCAGGAGGTTCCGATCGACGGCTCGTACTTGCGCGTGAAGGCCGCGAGATCGTTGCTCGTCAGGTCATCGATGCGCTCGAGCACAGCCGTGTCGTCCCAGTCCCACCATCGGATTCGCAGCAGGCTCTCGATGATCTCCTGATCGAATCGCCGCCGAAGTGGACGAGCCGGGACACCCGCGACGATCGTGTATGGCGGAACGCTCTTCGTCACCACAGACCAAGCGGCCACGACCGCGCCATCTCCGATGCTGATCCCCCCGAGAATCTTGGCGCCGTAACCGATCCACACGTCGTTTCCGATCACCACGTCGCCCTTGGACCACGGTTGCCCGGCCTCGTCCGCACCTGCCAAGCCGTAACGCCGCTGAATCGGATAGGTGGTGACGGTATCGATGCGATGGTTGCCGCCCGGCATGATCACAACGCCGGTGGCCAGCGAGCACCAGTTTCCGATGATCACCCGCGCTGAATCGCCTGCGACCACTTGTACGAACGCTGGTGGGGCATACGAGTGGCGGCCAACGCTGAGCATGCCGTGCCGCTTCAACCAGGCCACCGAGCCAAATTTTGGTGGAATCAGTCTGGTCAGTCGTCTTTTCGCCCGTCGAGCATGAGTGCGCAAGCTCAGAGGATTTTCCGGGCGCTCCAGCCGTATCGCCGGCCTCACGCCAGCGCCGTCGGCGAGCGAATCGGATTCTGGGAAGCCGGACATCCGTCAGTCTGCCAACCTCGGGAGCACCTCAGCCATCTGCTCGATCAACGATCCCTGACGGCTTGGTCTTCTGCGAAGGACGCGCTCAGAATCCCCGCTTGACCGCCAGATACGGCAACAGCGCCAGCTCCGCCAGACCGGGCAACGGGTCATCGCGACTGAACACCGACTCGACGTTGGCCGCCCGCAGCGACCGCGCGTACGCGCGCGTGTCGAGCTCCCCCCGCGCCAGCAGGGCGACGGCCGTTGGCACGTCGGTGGCCAGTCGGATCCAGGATACGCCGGGCGGCGCGCGCAGCCCGTCGGGCGCCGGCAGCGATAGCTGGTCGGCGTACAGCAGGTAGGGGAAGTCCACGCCGGCGCGCTGTCCGAGGCTGTGGTAGCCCCACGTGCGGGCGTTGACGTCGAGGAGCTTCGTCTGACCGTCGCGCACGTCGTGCTTGTACTCGAGCTCGACGAGCCCGTAGTAGCCGATCCGGCGCAGGAACCGTTCCGAGACCTCCTCGAGCTCAGGGTGCTCGATCGTCTCGACGAACGTGCTCGCGCGTCCGAACAACGGCGGGTGCTGGCGCAGGCGGCGCACGACCATGCTCGCCGACGCGCGCCCGTCGCGGAAGAACGCGCAGTACGCGAGCTGCGTCTCGCCCGATCCGGGGATCAGCTCCTGCACGATCACCTCCCCCGCACCGACCAAGTCAGCCGCCGCCCTGAAGCGGGCGTCGAGCTCCGCGCGCGTGTCCGCGCGCCACGCCTTGTCGCCGGTGGCGTACAGAAAGCGCTCCTTGATCGCGGGCTTGACCGCGAACGGCGGCTCGCCGTCGATCGCCTCCAGCTCCTCCGCGCTGCCCACCAACCAAGTCCGCGGCGTCGCGATCCCGAGCTCGGCGGCGATCTCGTAGGTGTTGCGCTTGTCCCACGCCCACTTGACCACCTCCCACGCCGGGGTGGGGATGCGGAGGTGCGGCGTCAGCCGCTCGCGGTAGCGCGACAGCGCGGCGACCGTCTCCTCGCGGGTCGGGAACACGACCCAGCCCTCGAGGCCGTAGCGCTCGCCCAGCTCGAGCAGCGTCTCAACGGTCGCCTCCTCGTCGCGCAGCTCGGGAACCCGGATCGCGGCCGTCGCGTAGCGAGAGTGGCGAGCGATCGAGCGCTCGTCATCGACCACCAGCACGTCGACGCCGCGGCGACCGAGGCTGCGCACGATGCCGAGTCCCTGGTAGTCGCCGCTGATCACGACCGCGCCCGGGGCAGCGCCGCTGTTGCAGAGCGCCCGTTGCAGAGCGCCGCCGGCCCGTCGCCGTCGCATGACTCGCGCCTCGGCTAGGGCCGGACGCCGCCGCCAAGCCGTGCAGGTGAGCCGCCGGCGATCGTGCGGGCGACGGCGCGAGCCCCGTACCAGCTGCCGGAGATGAAGCGCATGATCGGCCCGAAGCTCCAGGCCGCCGGTGCGCCCAGGACGTGCAGCCCTGCCACCGAGCTCTCGAGGCCGCGGCGGAGGATCGGGTATCCGTCGCGGCGGCGCAGCTCGCCGAGGATGCCCTCGCTCAGGAACGCGTAGCGCGCGATGTCGACCGTGTATCCCGTGCCGAACATCAGGTGATCGACCTCGCGCGTGCTCCCGTCTGAAAGCGAGACCCGCAGCAGATCGCCGTCGAGCTCGGCACCGAGCACCTCGACGCCGGTGCTGATGCGCACATCACCGAGCTGCATCCTCACGACGTGCGAGCACGCGGGGCGGATCGAGCGGTAGGCGATGCGATCCTGGGTGGCGCGCGGGAGACGACGGAACAACGCCGGCGTGGCTACGAGCCGGCTGTACCACAGTGGACCCACGTCGGTCGGTGCGTACAGGATCGGCCCCAGCCGCCCCAGCCGCTTGGTCACGCTGTGGCCACGCAGCCAGATCACGGCGTCGTCGCGGACGAGCACCTCCACCTCGGCGGCGCCATGCGCGCGCATCAGAGCCGCACACGTGAACGAGCTCTGGCCGCCGCCCACGAGCGCCACGCGCCGACCGGCGAAGATGCTCATGTCTCGGTAGCGGCCAGTGTGCGAGACGCGATCGGCAGGCAGGTGGTCGTAGCCCGGCGGCATGCTCTGGAATGGCTCGATCCCACAGGCGAGCACCACACGGCGAGCGCGGACGCGCTCGCCGTCCTGCGAGCTGGAGCGTGAAGGCGCGCTGGTCACGATCGAGCGACTTGACCGTGCGTTCGTCGAGGTCCGGCACCACCATCTGCTGGACCCACGTCCCGTAGGCGATGAAGTTCTCGAGCAGCACCGGTTGCTCCAGCTGCACACCGCTCGCCGCGGCGAACTCGGCCACCGACAGTGGCCCTGTGGGTTCGATCAAGTGCGACGCGCGCAGGTTCGAGCGCAGCACCATGCCCTCGGGCATCGACTTCCAGAACGCCATCGGGCATCCGAACAGCTGGGCCTGCACCCCGGCCCGGCGCAGATGTGCCGTGGCGGCCAGGCCGTGTGGCCCGGCGCCGATCACCGCGACCTCGAGGTCGGGAGGCCCAGACCCATTGGAGCTCCGTGCGAGCGGAGATCGCACGCTCATCTCCACGTCGCGCCCTCCACGAGCTCGACGCGAGCTTCTGCGGCGGCAGGTCCACTGAGAATCCAGTCCTCGCCCGATCGCTCGATCTTCGAGTCCGCCCGCCGGCGCCACCAGGCGCTCACCTCGCACGGTAGTGGCTTCCACGCGCTCTCGTCGGTTGCATACCGCTCGAGCAGGCACCGGTAGGCCTGCTTGACCCGATCCTCGATCAGGTAGTCGGGGTGAGTGTCGATCAGCGCCATTCCACCACGGTCGCGAAGGAGCTCGGCCTTCGCGACCCAGGCCGTATCGTCACTGTGGCGGAGGATCATGAACAGCGTGTGGTCCTGAGGCATCGTCAGAGGCAGCTCGACCATGTCCTGATTGAAGAACGGCAGCCAGGTGCAGCAACCACCACCCTGTGGCTCGAAGGGATCGCTGTCCGGGTAGGAGGAGTCGTAGTCGAAGCGCAGCAGCGGCATCAGCTCCCAGTCGCGCTGCGTCGCCGGCGCACGGAAGCCGACGGCGTTCCAGCGCTCGGCGGCGGTGCGCATGCCCGGCAGGCGCTCCTGCACGCGCGCGCGCGACTCGAGGTCGCGGCCGTCGTGGTACAGCCCGTGCACGCCCACCTCGAAGTCGCCGCCGGCAAGCTCGCGGAGGAGATCGTCGTCCACCTCGTAACGACGGGGGACGAAGTTCCACGACGAGCGCAGCCCCAGCCCGCGCTCGAGGTCGATGATTCCCTCGAGCGCCGCGAGTCCCTCGGACGTCTCGACGTCGTGTGTCAGCACCAGCGCCCAGGTGTGACCGTGGGGCCAGGCGGCAACACGCGGCACCGGCTCGTCGCCGATGTCAGCGAGGATCGCGGTGAAGAGGTCGAAGAAGTCGTGCAGGGCCGTCTCGGCGGGCCAGGCCGGAAACTGCGAGCGCGCCTGGACGCGGGCGTAGCGGCGTCGCAGCCAGATCTGGGCGGGCCGGGGCAGCAGCCCGCGCACGCGGTAGTAGCTCCACACCAGGGCCCGGGTGATTCGCCGACGAGCTCCGTTGCGGGCGAGCTCCAGGTAGCTCTCGCTCCAGTAGCTGTGACAGACCTCGTCGGGGTCGAAGGGCAGGAACACGCTTCCGTCGTCCGCTCTCCAGATCGAGGCGACGTGCTCGCCGTCCTCGCCCGTGAGGGAGAGCGCTCGTGACCAATCTCCGCCATATTCAGTCAGTAGGTCTTTCGCTCGCTGGTCGTGCAGGACGCGGGCAAAGATTGGGATATCCGCTCCCGATACCGTCTGCACTCTCACCGCCACCGGCAACTCGGAGCTCTCGCCGTCCGGCCACAACAGCTCCCGGCCGCCACTCGCGCACAGCCGCTGCAGATGCGGGCGGGCGAGCCCGTCGATGACGCCATAGGGAATGCGGAAATGCTCGGCGATCACGAGCCGACGAGAGCTGCTGAACAGCGTCGTAGTCGATTCCGCATGATCGTGGACTCCCAAGCTCATATCGCTTCGCAGCTCTCCGTCGGATCGTGCGACACGCCAACAGTTCCGCCCGATGATCCCGGTTGGGGCATGAGACGCCGCGATGTGTGCAAATAACTACATGCGGTGCTAGAAACTTGTGGATCTCGCCTGCAGCTGGCATGCCGAGCTCGCTGTCGAACGTCACGCCTCGCCGGTAGCGCTCGCCAGGTGTGCAGACAGCCTGTCGGCGAGGATACGCACCCCCGGCTCTGAGATCGGCGTCGTGAAGTATCCGGGGATCGTCTCGACTTCTATGTCCGCCACCAGGCCAGCCCATCCCTCCTCGGGCGGGGCCTGGATCCCGAGCGGCATTCTGGCCGCGCGAAACAGGACTATGGATCCCGCGTACGGCTCAGGGTCATACGCAGTGAGCGCTTCCCTGAAAGCCAGCTGCGGTGATATGGCAGCCGCCGAGCGATGCAGAAGACCGGACACCCTGGCAGTCAACGCCGTACGGGCGCGCCCGGTCTTCGATGTTGCGTAGGCGAGCTTGTCAGCCATGCCGAGACGAACGAGGTTGCCGAGGTGAAAGCCGAGGATGCGAGCCCGATGGAGAACTCGATAGGCGGGCCTCGGCATGAACCGCGAAAGTCGCGGCAGGCCGGGCGCGAAGGCGTCCACGAGGGCCAGCAGCGCGATTTCATCACCGGCGCTTCGCAGTTGCTGGGCGATCTCGTACGCGAGCGCCCCGCCGGTGCACTCGCCGGCGATCAGGTACGGGCCGTTGGGCTGAGCGCCTCTGATCTCGCGCACGTGCCACTCGGCCATCCGCTCGAGTCGCCGATCGCTCCCCAGCTCGCCCGCTGCCGGCGCGCAGAGTCCCAACACCGTCTGCTCGCGCGCCAGGTGGCTGGCAAGGTTGTAGTAGAGCGATACATCGCCGGCTTCCGCGCGCACGCAGAAGAGCGCGGGCGCAGACCCGGAGCCTGGTTGGATCGTCACCAGTTCCGACCCAGCCATCGCTGGGTCCCCGTCATCCTGTGAGCGAAACCGCGGCATCTTCGTTCCGGGTGCCACGCCCGCTAGGATCGCAGATTACTGGCTCGCGGCAAGCACAAGGTACCGATCCCGATTTCACACCCCGGCCGCGACAACACCAAGCTCACCGCCCTGTCGGCGCGGGTCCGATGGGCGGTCGGAGCGGTGCGTCTGACGCTCAGCGAGCCCGGCGACGGACTCGATCGGGCGGTCGGTCGCGCGCGACGTTTGGTCTCCGGGGGCGGCGTTCCGATCTACAAGTATGAGGCTGACCCGGAGTGGGAGCGCCACCTGCACGAGGACATCGGCCACCCTTGGCCGTGCGAGCAGACGCGCGAGTTCGATGCACTATGGCCGGAGGTGACGAAGGCTCTCGAGCTGAAGGGCCTCCCCATGGGCCGCGGTGCCTATGGCGGCTGGGACGACGGCGATGAGGGGTTCGCGCGCGTGGTCTGGTGCCTGGCGCGGCACCTGCAGGCGGCGTCGGTGGTGGAGACGGGCGTCGCCCGCGGAATCACCTCGCGCGTGATCCTCGAGGCGTTGGAGCGCAATGGCACAGGGCGCCTCTCGAGCATCGACCTTCCCGCCCTGGACGCCGCGATTCACGAGGAGATCGGCGCCGCGGTGCCGGGAGATCTGCGCTCGCGCTGGACATACGTGAACGGGACCAGCAGACGGCGACTTCCAGTGCTGCTCGCCGAGCTCGGCGAGATCGATCTGTTCGTTCACGACAGCAGCCACACCACCCGCAACCTTCGCTTCGAGCTCGAGCGCGCATGGAGCGCGATGCGCAAGGGAGCGATCGTCGCCGACGACATCGAGCGCAACGAGGCCTTCGGCCAATTCACGCGGTCGCGGCCGGACGTCCCGGCCTTCGTCGCAGCGGCCGATGACAGTGGAGCTCTGTTCGGGATCCTGTTGAAGGGCTTCTAGCGGGCGAGGGCGAGCTGTTGAGCTCATGCGGGCGGTGCGGAGGCATAGGGCAACTTCGGGCGTGGTCGCACCGGTCCGCAAATGGTGCCTGATTCATCTATTTTCAGCTTGTGGAGCCAACCGAGAAGACTCTCCGGGTGGTGCTCGCCGACGACCACCACTTCTTTCGCGAGGGTCTGCGCGGCGTGCTCATCGACGACGGCCTGGCCGTCGTGGGCGAGGCCGTAAACGGCGCCGAGGCAGTCGCGCTCACACGCGAGTTGACGCCTGACGTGGTGGTGATCGACCTGAACATGCCGGGCTCGCGAGGCGTCGACGCGATCCCGCGGATCATCGCGTCAAGTCCCGGCGTTGAGGTCGTCGTTCTGACCGTCTCCGCCGACGACGAGGACGTCCTTGAGGCGCTCTCCGCCGGTGCGTGCAGCTATCTCGTCAAGGACACACGAACGGACGAGCTGGCCGGCTGCATCCGCCAAGCGGCCGGCGGCCAGGCGGTGCTCTCACGGGAGGTGGCTCAGACGCTGACCTCGCGCGCGCTCAAGAATGCGCTCGACAATGGCGCGGCAGAGCAGACGAGGGCCACACTACCGACGCTCACGGACCGCGAGACGGAGGTGATCCGGCTGCTCGTGGCCGGCGCGGACAATGCAACAATCGGCCGAGAGTTGTCGATCAGCCCACACACCGTCAAGCAGTACATGACCAACATCTTCGAGAAGCTCGAGGTCAACGGCCGCGTCCAGGCGGCCGTCTACGCGGTACGAGCCGGCTTGGCGTAGTAGATCTCCCATCCAAGAACTCCCGGGGGATCGCGTCTTGAGAGCCGACGGTGAGGAAGCTCGAGATCTCTGGAGGCTGGTTATGCCACGGCGGCAACGTCTGCGAGTGTCTGGACCGCGGCATGACGGTTGGCGACGCCGAGCTTGGCGACACCTGTGGAGATGTGGCGGCGTACGGTGATCGGTGAGAGCGAGAGCGCCGCGCTGATCTCGATCGTGCTGCGACCGGAGTGGAGCAACCGCAGGATCTCCGACTCCCTGCCCGTCAGCTCCACCTCACCCACGCGGACAGGGTCCACGATCTCGGCTGTAAAGCCCCGAAATTCATTCAGCACGCGCCCCATCAGGGTGCGTGGCAAAGCCGCCTCCCCCTTGAGCACACCGCACAGCGCGGCCGGCAGCCGATCGGGATGCGTGTCCTTTGGCAAAAATCCAACGGCCCCAGCGCGCAGCGCGGCGATCACATCCTCGGTGCGGTTGGACACGGTGAGCATGACCACGCGTGTGTCGATGCGAGCCTCCGCGATCCTTGCGGCGGCTTCGATGCCGCTCACGGGCATTGAGATGTCGAGCAGACACACGTCGGGGCGCAACCGCAGGACAGCGTTCACAGCCTCATCGCCATCGGCCACCTCGGCGAGGACCTCGAAGCCTCCACGCATGAGCGCCATGCGGACGCCCAGTCGGATCACCGGATGATCGTCTGCGAGGACAACCGTGGGTACCCCCGCCGTAGCGCTCATGGCAGGACGGCCTCGACCAACGTGCCCGGTGTACCGAGCTCACTCACAATGCGCAGCGAACCGCCGAGCATCTGGGCGTGTCGTCGCATGCTCTCCAGACCGAACCCTCCATCGGCCTTGGCCGGATCGAACCCACGACCGCAGTCGCGCACCTGCAGCCGCCACTCATCCGCATGGACGAGGCGGACTTCCACGGAGAATGGGTCGGCGTGCTTGACGGCGTTGGTGACCGCCTCGCGGCCGACGTGGATCAACGTCTGCAGGGTCAATTGGTCCGGCTGTGCCGATGTCGTGACTCCCTCAGCGTCGAAGCTCAGCGGCACGCTCCTGGCAGCGGTGCGCACGACAGTCTCAACGGCCTCCACGACGGACTTGCAATCCCGACCGATCAGGCCGCCGATTACATCGCGGGCGCCGGCAAGGGCACGTTCGCCCGCCGCGACCACAATGCTCGCCTGCGGCGCCGAAGCCGGATCGTCCGCGAGCGTTCGTGCGGTCGCGAGGGCAAGCGAGAGATCCTGCATGATCAGATCGTGCACGTCGGTGGCCATCCTGCGCCGCTCGTCAGCAAGGGCCTCGGCCATCGCCAGATGGCCCACTAACTCCTGGTTTCCGCGTGCGGTGATCATGCTTGACCTCTCGTCATCCTTGACTTTGAGCTTGACTTTGGCTCGAGCGCCGCCCTGAGATCGGACTGGCGCACGTTTCTTAGTTGCCCCGTCTCCCGAAACATGCGCCAACCCAAGCTGGTGGGTCGCATTCGAGATCGGGATAAGTGGGAAATCATAACTGCCCAAGCCGCAATTTGCGAGCGAATAATACGAGCTCATCCCAATTGATCGAATGGGAAGCCGACATCCCGATGCCTACTCGGCGTTGCGCAGCAGTGCGACGAACGTGAGGGCGAGGATCTTCAGATCAAGGCCCAGCGACCAGTGGGCGATGTAGTAGTTGTCCCACTCCACGCGCTCGGCCAGCGAGGTCTGACCGCGCGAGCCGTGGACCTGCGCCCAGCCGGTGATACCCGACTTGACGCGGTGACGATCGTCGTAGCGAACGACGTCCTGGTTGAACAGCTCCACGAACTCGGGGCGCTCGGGACGGGGGCCGATCAGGCTCATCTCCCCGCGCAGGACGTTCAGAAGCTGAGGCAGCTCGTCAAGCGATGAGCGGCGCAGGAAGCGCCCGATCGGGGTGCGACGATCGTTGCCCTCGACTCCCCCCGGGGCTGTGTCTCCGCCGAGCAGGGACTCGAGCACGCTCGTGCCGTCTCCGTCCAGCTCGGCCTGTGTGGAGTCGATGTGCATAGAACGGAACTTGTAGAGGTCGAACACCTTCCCGTCGCGGCCGATCCGGCGCTGGCGGAATAACACCGGCCCACGCGAGCTCGCCAGCACCGCAAGCGCGGTACAGAGGATCACGGGCGAGAGAACCACGAGCAGCACCAGCGCAAAGACACGATCGAACGCGTGCTTGATCGCAAACTGCACCCCCCGCGGGTCGACCATCGTAAACGACATCAGCGGCAGCCCGCCGACGGTGTCATAGCCCACGCGGTTGTTGATCGTGTCGAACATCCGCGGCACCACCGAGACCTCGACACCAAGCTCCTGACAGCGCTGGATCAGACGACTCACACGCGCGTCCGCCACCGAGGAGAACGCAACGATCAGGTTCCTCACCCCGGTCTGCCCGACTGTCTCGTCGAGATCCTCCACCGTACCCAGCACCGGCATCTCGCGACCGCCGACCTCGGCGATCGAGCGCGGGTCGTCGTCCAAGAAGCCGATCGGCGCCAACCCGTACTCGGGATGGTGCTCCAATCGTCGCGCCACCTGCGAGCCGACCACACCCGCGCCCATGATCAGCACCGGCTTGCCGACCAGACGCTTGGCGCGCGCCCAGCGCTGAGTGAGAGAGAGAACCACGCGCCCGGCGCCGACCGCCAGTAGCGCGAACAGCCAAGCCTTCACCCAGTCACTCTGGCTCGGCACGCGCCCATTGACGAACAGACCCAGCATCGCAACCGTCATCGCCGCGACCGACACGGCGCTCACGACCGGCGCCACGCCGTCGAGCACCAGCGCACGCAGACGCGTGCGATACAGCCCACGAAGGTAGAGCAGGACCATCACCAGTGGCGGTAACAGCAACAGCGGCACCCGGACCGCCGGGGCATGCAGGGCTGCGCTCACACCGCCGAGAGCCAGAACCACGGCCGAACACAGCAGCACGAAGTCGACCGCAGGACGCAGCATGCTCCAACCTGGCCCCTCCAGCAGCCACTGCAGAGGCCCGCCGAAGATCCCACCCCGCAGCGCCTTTGGCCCCGGCGCGTCCCGCGCGACGGGGAGTTGGCCAGTCAGCGGCAGCGTGGTCGACGTCTGTTGGGAGATGCGCGGGGTATCCATGGCCAGAGGGACTCCTATTCCCTCACTTCGTTACTCGGGTTCTACATACGATTGCTTTAGCCATTACAGGCCTTCCGGTCCGCTCGGCATCTGGACAAGTCGCCTCGTGACGACGCCGGTGACGCCGAGCGCCCCAAGCGCCAGGAGCACGTATCCGAGATCGGCGGCGGAGACACCCAGCGATCCCCATCCGCCGGAGGTGGCTTGCGTGACATCACCACGGGATGAGGCTAGATACGCATGAGCGGCGACGCCGGATATCTTTCCACTCCCGGCCCGCGAGCCGGATGTCCGGCCCGCGGCGGACCCGCTTCCTCCATTGGAGGTCGAGCCTCCTTCACTCGAGCCGATGAAAGACCCGGTCAACCCGGTGGAGCCAGTGGACCCATTATTCGACCCCGAGGACCCGCCCGACGAATCACCGCCCCCCGCCCCACCGGCTCCACCCACCAGCGCGGAACCGAGGATCGCTTGATTTCCCTCTCCGGGACCACCATAGCCGCTGAGCAGCGAGTTAGCGAGCGCCGAGGACGGCGAAAAAGTCGCGCAGACGGCCAGGAGGGCCAATGTCAAAAAGATATTCCGATGGCTTGTCATGTGCTGCTTTCCCAACCTTGGGCTTCCTGCTTTCCGCTCCAGCGACATCGCTGCCGCTCCGTGCTCCCCTACCGCCTTCGTCCCACCTCCCAATCGTTGGATCTTCGAGCGCAGACGGTTCAAGCAGCAGGTTCAACCGACCGCCCCCACAAGCTAGCGAATGCCAGAGAGGATGTCGAGCCAGAAACCCCTTGAACACAGCAGTTTCACGCGAGTTGCTGAGCGTTGAACAGGATTGAGCGGTTCAGTTCCTCCACGTTCACGCGCTTGCCTTCCCGCACCAGTTGCAGAGCTTGCTCTGTAAGTGAGTCCCGGGGGTTCAGCCGCGCAGCCCGCTCGAGCAGCACGAGCGCCGCGCGGCGCTCGTGCTCGGTCGAGGCGATCGCCCCGAGCTCAAGCGTGGCGTAGGCGTCGCCCGGCGTGCGCTCGAGCGCCAGCGCGAACTCATGATCCGCGCGCGCGAGATCGCCGAAGCGCAGCGCAATGCTCCCGGCCACCAGATACGCCTCGTCGCTCAGAGGGTTCAGCCGCGCAGCGTCGTTCAGGCGGTCGTACGCCGTCCGCGGCGCGCGCGTCCAGACGCGCGCCGCGCTCTGCACCTCCAACTGACTCAGCCACGGAGCCGTCAGCGACAGGGCCGCCAGCACTGCCGCGAATGCGCCCACGCCGAGGCCCAGTCGACGAAGACCGGTCGGCCGCCGCAACGCGGGAGCTCCGCCGGCTGCCGGTATCGCTCCTGCGATAAAGAATGTCTCGGCAGCGGATTGAGCCGCGGGCGTGCGCGAGAGCTGAGTGTCACGAGCGGATCTGACCAGCGCAGCAGATGCTCGCGGCGCGAGCGCGCAGGCCAGGCCCAGCAACGCAAACGCCGGTGCTCCCAGCCCAGAGAACTCCCAGAACCAGTCGAACGAGCCATGCACCACCCAGTAGCCGAATCCGGCCAACGCAGCCGCCACCACGGCACGCCCAAGCGGGTCTGATCCACGAAGGCCGCGCGCGGCCGCCAAGAGTGCGGCCGCCAGGCCCACTAGCGCCAACAATGTCCCGATCAGGCCCGTCTCGGCGAGCGTGCGCAACTCGACGCTGTGCGGATAGTGCGGTGTCTCGTTGCTGCGACCGTGGAGGAGATACTGCTGCTGGAAGTTGTCCGCGCCGATCCCGAGGAGCGGATGGGTGGCGAACTCGTCCAATGCCACCCGGTAGAAGTCGTAGCGATTGCTCCCGAGCCCACTTACCAGATGGTTGCCCCCGGCGCTGTCGGCGCCGTAGCCGACCTTGAAGGTGTGCCAACCATGTTCGATTCGTTTCAACGGGTTGCCCGTGGCCACCACGCCACCGGTGAGGATCACCACAAGCGTCAGCACCGCCAGCGCGGCACCGCCGCGATGGACTATCGCCGCGGTATTCGCCGAGAAGGCCCGCCGCTGCTCGATCGCCGCGCCCGCGGCCACGATCAGCCCCACCACCAGCGCCGCCACGAACGTCGCCGTGGTCGCACCGTGCAGCGCCGCCACGGTGTTCCCGCCATGCTGCAGACGGTCGCCGACATGCACCACCGCCGGCGCAGCCGCGCCGACGCCCACCGCCACCGGCACGAGCAACACGAACGTGCGCACGCGCCCTGGCAGCAACGTGAACACGAGCACGAGCATCACCGGCGTCGCGTACAGCGAGCCGCGACTCTGGCTGAGCAACGCCACCTCCGCCAGCAGCACCGCGCCGCCGGCCAGCACGCCTCGCAGTGCCCACGGCAGCCGCTCACTGCGGGCCAGCAGCAACGCCGGCCAGAACGCCATCAGCCACTGTGCCGCGCTAGCGTTGGGATAGCCGGTCGGATAGACCAGCCGTTCTCCGTCGAACACACGCTTGAGGTGTTCGCCCTCGGCGTTTACGTGCAGTGCGACAAACGCCGCCAGGGCGATCATCGCGAGCGTCCACGCCCCCAACAGCAAAGCCGCGCTCGGCCCACGCTGAGGCCACAGCGCAAATAGCGCGAACACGAGCAGATACAGCAGCGTCCGGTTCGCCCCTTCCCAGGCGTCCCCCGGCACCGCGGCCCACAGGATCGAGGCGAAGCTGAGCGCCGTATAGCCGGCCAGAGCGCCCACGGCGATCTTCACGGGCAGCGGCACCGCCCTCACATCCAGGCCGACCACCCCCAGCGCCACCCCGAGCAGGGCCAGCACGATCAGCCCACCAGGAGCCCAGTGGGTGACCGGGTAGCCCCCCTGGTCGGTGGCCCAGACGACGAACAGCGCGATCGCGAGGAGGGCGGGGACCGTCGCCGGGGCTTCTCGCAGAGAGGCCGGAAGACCGCCAATGGCACCGTCCGGCGCTCGCTTCGTGGCGGATGTAGACATCTCCCGGCGAGGCTATCGAGAGCGCCGTACCGCAGACGCCATGAACAAACTAAAGTGAGGTTTCAGCCATGAGCGCAACCGACGACCTGCTCCAGAACGCCGGCGCGTATGCCGCGAGCTTCGACAGGGGCGATCTCCCGGCCCCGCCGGCCCGCAAAGTCGCCGTGCTCGCCTGCATGGACGCGCGCCTGGTCCCCTCCCGCGTGCTCGGCCTGCAGGAGGGCGACGCCCACGTGATCCGCAACGCGGGCGGGGTTGTCACCGACGACGCGATCCGCTCGCTGGCGATCTCCCAGCGGCTGCTCGGCACGCAGGAGATCGTGCTGCTGCACCACACCGACTGCGGGATGCTGACGTTCTCCGACGACGAGTTCAAGCGCTCGATCCAGGACGAGACCGGAATCAAGCCCGCATGGGCCGTCGAGGCCTTCGGTGACCTCGAGGAGGACGTGCGCCAGTCGATCGCGCGGATCCAGGCGAGCCCGTTCATCCCCAACAAGGACTCCGTGCGCGGGTTCGTCTACGACGTGCACACCGGCGAGTTGCACGAGATCTCCTGACCGCTGTGAGTAGGCCCGGAAGTTCGATAGCGTACATACTGGCTACCTGGCCAAAGTCGACCGCGTATAGAGGAGCAACCCCATGGCGACCGCCACCACACCATCTTCCAGCTCGACAGACGCGTCCCCCTCGGCGGACGCCCACCTGCCGACCGACTCGATCACCTATGAGGATCTGTATGCGCGCTGGGAGCGTGGCAACTGGAGCGCGATGGAGCTCGACTTCACCGAGGACGCACGACAGTGGCGCGAGGAGTTCACCGAGTTCGAGCGCAAGGCCGCGCTGTGGAACTACAGCCTGTTCTTCTGGGGCGAGGACGCTGTCGCCGACAACCTCTCCCCCTACATCGACGCCGCGCCGCTTGGAGGAGCAGAAGTACTTCCTCACCACCCAGCAGGTCGACGAGGCGCGGCACGCGGTCTTCTTCAAGCGCTTCATGCAGGAGGTCTGCGGGATTGGCGACGGCTCGATGGCCAGCGGCCTGCAGGCGATCAAGCCCCAGCTCACCTCTGGTTTTCGCAAGATCTTCGACCGCCTCGACACGATGGCCGACGAGCTGCGCGCCGACCGCTCGCAGGCCAAGCTCGCGGCGGCAGTCACGCTCTACCACGTCGTGATCGAGGCGGCGCTCGCCCAGCCCGGCCAGCACTTCATCGGCAGCTATCTAGAGGAGCGCAACGCGCTGCCCGCGTTCCGCCAGGGGATCCAGAACATCGCCGCAGACGAGCAGCGCCACATTGGCTTCGGCGTCAAGCTGCTGGCCGACCTCAACCGCGAAGACCCGGTCGGGGTGCCCAAGGCGGTCGCCGGAATCCTGCGCGACGTCACCCGCTACACCGCCCAGGTGCTGATGCCACCCGGCTGGGACGAACGCTACATAACGGTCTTCGGCGCCACCTACGACGAGGTCGGCGTCGAGGGCCTGACCTCGATGACCACAAAGCTGCGCTCCGCAGGCCTCGCCGATCGAGACCCTGCCCGGGCCCGCGCTGCTGCCGCCTGGTCTATCGCCACTGGAGACCTCCCAGCGCGGGCGCACGCTCGCGCAGGCCGGCATCATCGGCGTGCGCGAGGGTCCCTCCAAGCGCGATCCCGAGACGCTCGCCCTGCTGTTCGACACGATCCGCCGCCAGGTCAACCCCGACCACGGGCTCAGCCACCCCACCACCTTCCAGTGGGAGTTCACCGACCCCGACATCCCCACCTGGCACCTGACGGTCAACAACGGCTCGTCCGCCGTCGAGCAGGGCGAGGCACTCAGCCCCGATCTGCGCCTGCGCGTCGCCTACCAGGACTGGGTCGACATCATCGGCCAGCGACTGGACCCGCTGCGCGCGATCGCCACCGGCAAGCTGCGCCCGCGCGGCAACCCACTCGCGCTCAGGCTCATGAGCAAGGTGTTTCCGCAGGGCTGAGCGCGCCGCTAGCCGAGCCCGAACTCGTGCTGGGCGGCGCTGCCGGCGGCCCTCCCACTTCCGGAGGAGGGCGTGGCCGATTGCCCGCCGGAGACCGAGGCGGCGGTGGATGTGAACTCCCGCGGGACCGTGGAAGTTGAACCCCCGGCGCTGGAGGCAGCTTTCGCGCTAGGCCCGCTCTGCGAGGAGGAGGAGGAGGAGGAAGAAGAAGAAGAAGTGCTCCCCGCCGCGAGAGCCTGCTCGGGCCCGAACTCGCGACTGGCCCTGGCGGCCGCGGGGAGCAGTGCTTCGGTGACGCCGGCGCGGGTCGAGCTCGAAGGCTCGCGGCGCGCCGGTGAACTGAGCTCGGGGATCGGCTGGGTGTCCGCGATCGAGGAGCTCAGGGACTCCTGCGCCACCGGTGGGCCGGCGCCATAAGCATGCTCGAGATGGCGGCGATGGACGGCTTGATGCGGGGCGAGCAGGGGAGTGCCCGTCAGTGCGATACAGCCCGCACTGAAGGCCACGACCAGACAGCCGACAGCCAGTTTCGCGCCGATTCCTCCCGCGAACAGCCAGCCCCCACCCGCGACACCACCGGCGCCCGCGGCTCCCGATGCCGACAGCGCGCCGATCCCGGATCCGACCTGCGCGCCCGCGCCTGCTCCCGCGCCGGCGCCCGCCCCTGCACCGCCGCCCGCGCCCGAGCCCACGCCGGCCCCAGCACCCGCTCCGACACCGGCGCCCGCCCCCGCGAGCGCCCCGGCGCCGAGCACCCCGGGCAGGAATATGGGCACCGGCAGCACCGCGGCGAGGCCGCGCAGCGAGAGGACATAGGCCCGGCAGGCCGGGCACTCGCTGCGGTGCGCCATCGCCAGCTGGTAGCGCTCCCCCGCCGGGTCGAGGATGCCGAAGGCCAGGCCGCGCATCAGCGACCCCTGCTCCTCGCACCAGCCGCCTGCGCGGATCGTCTCGACCAGCTCGCCGACCTTGCCCGCCACCCCGGGGCGCCCGGGCCCGGCGCCCTCCATCAACTTACGCATGCGCTGGCTCTGAGATCCCCATCCGCGCGGCCGCCTCCGAGCGCGAGAGCCCCTGCAGGTAGCAGAGCGCCGCCGCCTGGAGCTCGCGCTCGCTCAGCCGCCCGCGCAGCCCCTCGAACACCTGGCGCAGCCGGATCCGATCGTCGAGCTCGCCCGCGAAATCGCGCTCCTCGGCCGGCTCGGCTTCGCTCGCTGGCGCGTGCGCCATGAAATCCATTCAGCTCGCCAACGCCCTCCGTCGGGTAGCTGCGACAGCGCGAGCGGTGCTCCTCGATCGCCCGGCGAAAGGTCACGAGCGCGAGCCAGCCGGTGGGGTTGGCGATCTCCTCACCCGCCAGCATCGCCGCGTACAGGCCCTGCCATGCCTGGGCATAACAGGCATCCAGGTCGCTCGCGTCGAGGCTCACCCCGCTCGCCCGCAGCCGCCCCCGCACCGTTCCCAGCACCCTCCCGCGCAGTGCCTCGAACTCCTTGCGCAACATACGCTCGGCACGGTAGCGACGCACGGTCAATGGGCTCATCGCCCAAAATGGTATGAAAAAATGGCGAGTTAGTCGAATCCTGCGAGTTGATGACAATCGTCTCGCGGCTACTCGGCTCGCGAACTAGCCGAACCGCTCGATCTGCGCCAGGCTCACCTTTCGCATGTCCTCGCCCCTTCGCTGCGCCTCGTGCCACTCGACGACCCGCTCCAGCGCCTCTCCCAGATCCCACTCGGCGCGCCATCCCAAGCGTCGCTCCGCCTCCCTCGAATCGAGCGCCAGATGGCCCGCCTCCGGCGGGTTCTCCCCGCCGTCCAGCTCCCACGCAAACGAGCCTCCCCACAGCTCTTGGAGGCGCTCGACGATCCAGCGCACCGTTCGCGCGTCTGCATCGCGCGGGCCGAAGTTCCATGCCCGCGCCGCCTCCCGCGAGCGCCACAGCTCCTCCGCCAGTCGCAAATATCCGCTCAGCGGGTTCAGCACGTGCTGCCACGGCCGCACCGCCTCGGGTTTGCGCACCTTCACCGGACGACCGGCGTCGTAGGCGCGCAGGATGTCCGGAACGAGCCGATCTTCGCCGAAGTCGCCGCCGCCGATCACGTTGCCCGCGCGCGCACTCGCGATTCGGATTTGAGTCCTCGCCCGCCCCGAGTTGGGCGGGACCAACTGGACCTGCGAGGCCGGCGGTGCGGACGGAGACGAATCCTCTCGAGACGAATCCTCTCCTGAGAAGAACGAACGGCGATAGGCCGCCGTCACCAGCTCCGCGCACGCCTTCGAGCTCGAGTAGGGATCGCTTCCTCCCGAGCGGGTCGCCCTCCACGAACCGCCGTGGGCTCCGCCCTCGGCGTTCTCGTAGCACTTGTCCGAGGTCACCACGACCACCGCACGTACGTCACCCGGCTCTAGGCGTACCGCCTCGAGCACGTTCACCGTGCCCATCACGTTCACCGCGTAGGTCATCGCGGGGTCTCGCAGCGAGCGTCTGACCATCGGCTGGGCCGCCAGATGCAGGACGACCTCGGGGCGCTCCTCGCGCAGCGCCGCGCGCACCCCCTCGGCGTCGCGCACGTCGATCGCACGCTCCGCCTCCATCCCCGAGCCCACCCGCGCGAGCTCGTACAACGATGGCTTCGTCGGCGCTTCGGGGGCCAGACCGCTGACCTTCGCCCCGAGCGCCTGCAGCCACAGCGCCGTCCACGCGCCCTTGAAGCCCGTGTGGCCGGTCAGCAGCACGCGCCGTCCAGCCCAGAAGTCAGGATCTATCGCCACGGGTTCGCGGGTATCTTCACGCAATCGCCTCCTCTTCCGCTTCCACGACCTCGACAACGATGCCCAAAACCGCGGAGATCCTCGGGATTCCACTGGCCGTGTCCGACTACATCGAGGTGATGGATTGGATGGACGCACTGATCGCCGGCGACGGCCGCGGTTATCTGACGGCCGCGGCCGTGAACCTCGTGATGTCGGCCCACGAGGATCCCGTCGTCCATGCGGCCGTGCTCGGCGCCACGCTCGCCGTGCCCGACGGTCAGCCGCTCGTATGGGCGCTGCATGCGCTCGGGCACACCCGCGCCACGCGCGTCTATGGCCCCGACCTGATGGCCCTCTACTGCGCACGCGCCGCCGCGGCGGGAGCGCAGGGAGCCTCGATCTACCTCTACGGCGGACGCGATCAGAGCGCGCTTGGAGCTGCTCGAACGGCGCCTGCGCGAGCGCTTCCCCGGTCTGCGGATCGCCGGCGGGCACTCCCCGCCGTTCCGCGCGCTCACGCCCGCCGAGGAGGAGGAGGTGAGCGCGGAGATCGACGGCTCGGGGGCCGCGGTCGTTTGGGTCGGTATCGGACAGCCCAAGCAGGAGCTGTGGATGGCGCGCATGCGACCCCGCCTGTCGCGCGCCGCTGCTCGTCGGCGTCGGCGCCGCCTTCGACTTCCACGCCGGCCTCGTCCCGCAGGCCCCTCCGTGGATGCAGCGCAATGGTCTCGAGTGGACCTACCGGCTCTACCGCGAGCCCCGCCGCCTGTGGCGGCGCTACGCCCGCTACAACCCCCTATTCGTGGCCGGCTTCGCGCGTCAGTACCTGCGCGAGCGCCGCTAACCCCGCGAGGCCGTCGCTAACCTCTTGACCTCGATGCTCGCCCTGGAAACGACCGCCGACGTCTCTGTGATCGGCCTCGGCCGCGTCGGCCTGCCTCTGGCGCTGTCGTTCGCCGACCGCGGGTTGAAGGTGGTCGGGATCGACAACGACTCCGCCCGCCTGCACGCAGTGCGCGACGGGATGATGCCCTTCCAGGAGACGGGGGCCCAAGAACTGCTCGACCGGGTGCACTCCAGTGGCCGGTTGAAGCTCTCCGAACGCGTCGCCGACGCCGCCCAGGCAAGCCACATCGTGATCACGCTCGGCACCCCGTCGTTCTCGCACATCGAGATCGACATGCGCGACATTCGTTCGGCACTCGACGACCTGCTCGGGGTGCTCGCTCCCGGGCACGCGCTGATCCTGCGCTCGACGGTAGCGCCGGGGACGACAGAGTTCGTGGCCGGCTATCTGGCCAAGCACCGCGGCTTTCAGATCGGCGAGGACGTGTTCGTCGCGCACGTGCCCGAGCGGATCGCCGCGGGGCGCTTCCTGCAGGAGATCGACACGCTGCCCTGCATCGTCGGCGGCGTCGGCGTCCGCTCCGGGGAGGTTGCCGCGGAGCTGTTCGCGTCCTTCAAGGCGCCGATCGTGCAGACGACGCCCGTGCAGGCCGAGCTGGCCAAGATCTGGGCGAACATCCTGCGCTACACCAACTTCGCATTGCCGAACCTGCTGATGATGGATTGCGAGCGCCACGAAGCGAACGTGTTCGACGTGATCGACCTGATCAACCGCGACTACCCGCGCGGCGGGATCGCCCAGCCCGGACTGACCGCGGGAACGTGCCTGCGCAAGGACTTCGCCTTCTCCGAGGAGCGCTCGCACGCGCCCGGGATGCTGCTCGCCGTCTCGCGCGTGAACGAGTCGGTGCCGCTGTTTCTGGTCGAGGGGATCGAGCGCCGCCTGGGCGCGCTCTCGGGCCGCAAGATCGCCGTGCTCGGCCTGGCGTTCAAGGCCGATACCGACGACGAGCGCGACTCGCTCGCCCACAAGCTGATTCGTCTGCTCGAGCGCGAGCTGGCCGATGTCGCCGTGCACGATCCCCACGTGCCCACGCCGACGGCCTCCTTCGAGCAGGCGATGGACGCGGCCGATGCGGTCGTCGTGGCCGCCGACCACTCCGAGTTCCGCGACCCGCGAACGCTCGCCGCGATCGCCGAGCGGGCGGGCGACTGCCTGGTCGTGGATCCCTGGAACTGCTGGGGCGCGGGGCAGGTGTTCGCATACGCCTCCGAGCTCGCGGCGCTCACCGAGGACGGGGCGGAACAGGATTCCGGGCAGACGGGCGAGCCGAACGCGTCCTCGTCCGTCCACGGCGGTCCCGCCAAATGAGCCGCGTGCTGGTCACCGGCGGCGCCGGGACGATCGGCGCCGCGGTCGTGCGGCGGCTGCTTGCCGACCCCGCCTACGAGGTGCGCGTCTCCGATCAGCGCCCCGCCCCGCAGTGGATGCGGGAGGGTTGCGAGGTCCACACGGGCGACCTGCGCGTGTTGGATGAGGCCAAGCGCGCAACCGATGGCTGTACCCATGTGATCCATCTCGCGGCGATCGTCGGCGGCATCGCCAACTTCCACCGCCTGCCGCACACCTTGACCGAGATCAACAATGCGCTGTACAACGCCGTTATCCGTGCGGCCTTGGATCTCGAGGTGGAGCGCTTCACGTACGTCTCGTCCTCGATGGTGTTCGAGCGCGCGACCGAGTTCCCGACGACCGAGTCACATCTGCCCGACTGCCCGACCCCAGAGTCGGCGTACGGCTTCTCCAAGCTCACCGGCGAGGTCTACTGCCGCGCCGCCCACGACGAGCACGGCCTGCAGTACACGATCTGCCGCCCCTTCAACGCCTACGGCCCGGGCGAGGCCCCGGACGCCGAGCCAGGCATCGCCCACGCGGTGCCGGACCTGATCACCAAGGTCCTCTCCGGGCAGAAGCCGCTGCAAATCTTCGGCTCGGGCGAGCAGACACGGACGCTCACCCACGTGGATGACATCGCCGATGGGGTCGTCACCGCGATGAGCTCGTCGCGAGGTCGCAATGAGGATTTCAACATCTCCGCCTCGCGCGAGCTGACGGTCGCGGAGATCGCTCAGATCATCTGGGAGGCCTGCGGCGAGGATCCCGCGGACTTCGCGCTGGAGCACCTGCCGAGCTTCGCCGTGGACGTCCCCCGCCGCTGGCCCTCGGTCGAGAAGGCCCGCGAGCTGCTCAGCTGGCAGGCGCGGATCAAGCTCGAGGACGGGATCGCCGCGACTGTGGAGTGGATCAGAGAACGGGGCTCGATAGGGTCCCCGGCATGACTGACAAACACTCCACCTCAATCACCCTCACCCACACATGCAGACACTCTGAGGGGCGGTCCGCATGACCGGCAAGCCCTCCGCCCTGATCACCGGGATCACCGGCCAGGATGGCTCCTACCTCGCTGAGCTGCTGCTCGAGAAGGGCTATGAGGTACACGGCATGGTGCGCCGGGCCTCGACTGAGAAGTTCGACCGCATCGAGCACCTGCGCGACCGCATCACCCTGCATCAGGGCGACCTGCTCGACCAGCGTTCGCTCGTGGACAGCCTGCGCGCCGCGCGCCCCGCCGAGATTTACAACCTCGCGGCGATGTCGTTCGTCGCGGTCTCCTGGATCCAGCCGACGCTCACCGCCGAGTTCACCGGCGTCGGTGTGACGCGGATGCTGGAGGCGATGCGTGAAGTCTGCCCGGAGGCGCGCTTCTACCAGGCGTCCTCCTCGGAGATGTTCGGCAAGGTGCTCGAGGTGCCACAGTCGGAGACGACCCCGTTCTATCCGCGTTCGCCTTATGGCGTGGCGAAGGCTTATGGGCATTTCATTACCGTCAATTATCGCGAGTCATACGACCTGCACGCGACCTCGGGGATTCTTTTCAACCACGAGTCCCCACGCCGCGGCCTGGAGTTCGTCACACGCAAGATCACCTGGCACGCGGCCGCGATCAAGCACGGGCTGACCAAGGAACTGCGTCTCGGCAACCTCGACGCCGAACGCGACTGGGGCTATGCGAAGGACTACGTCGAAGCGATGTGGCTGATGCTCCAACGCGACACGCCCGAGGACTACGTGATCGCTACCGGCAAGGCCAACTCGGTGCGCGAGTGTTGCGAGGTCGCCTTCGATGAGACGGGCCTGGGCGACTTCGAGCAGTACGTGACAATCGACCCCGCGTTCGTGCGCCCGGCGGAGGTCGACCACCTGATCGGCACCCCGGCGAAGGCCGAGCGCGACCTCGGGTGGAAGCCGGAAACGTCCTTCGAGGAGCTGATTCGGCTGATGACTCGCGCTGATCTCGAGCTACTGAAGCCAGGTTGATCCCGCTTTTCGATACCTCGACGCCGCTCGCCGCTCTGCGCGGGGAGCTGCGCGCAGCCATCGACAGAGTGCTCGACTCCGAGCGCTACATCCTCGGGCCCGAAGTAGCCGCGTTTGAGCGAGAGTTCGCCGCCTACTGTGGCGCCGAGCACGCGGTCGGAGTGGCCAACGGCACCGATGCGATCACGATCGCGCTACGGGCGCTCGGCGTTGGCCCCGGCGACGAGGTCGTGGTACCGTCGTTTACGTTCTACGCCTCCGCCGAGGCGATCCCGCCGACCGGGGCCACGCCTGTGTTCTGCGACATCGACCCGGCCACCTACTGCGTGACCGCCGAGACGGTGTGCGCGGCGCTGACCCCGCGCACGAAGGCGGTGCTCGCCGTGCATCTGTTCGGCAACGTGGCGCCGGTCGCCGAGATCGAAGCGCTGGGAGTGCCCGTGCTCGAGGACGCCGCCCAGGCCGCCGGCTCACTCGCCTCAAGCGGCGGGCGCCCCGGCGCGCTGGGGACCGCGGCCACGTTCTCGTTCTTTCCGTCGAAGAACCTCGGCTGCTTCGGCGACGGCGGCATGATCACGACCTCGGATGAGGCGGTAGCCGAGCGCGCGCGCACCTTGCGGTTTCACGGCTCCCACGACAAGGTCACCTACGAGCAGGTTGGCTACAACTCGCGCTTGGACGAGCTCCAAGCGGCGATCCTGCGTGTGCAGCTGCCCCACCTCGACACGTTGGCCGATGGTCGCCGCGCAGCCGGGCGGTATTACGAGGAAGCGGGGCTGGGCGAGTTGGTCAGGTTGCCGTGCCCCGTGGATGGGGCCTCACCGGCGTGGCATCTGTATGTCATCGGCCACCCCGACGTGGGACGGTTAGAAGGTGCACTCCGCGCTGTGGAGGTCGGTCACAAGGCCTACTATCGCACCCCCGTTCACCGTCAGGTCGCGATGCACGAGTGGGGCGCCGGGGTCGAGCTCCCGGCGACCGACGAGGCGGCGCGCACGCACCTGGCGATCCCGATGAGCCCGGTGCTGACGCGCGAGCAGGTGGGCGAGGTCGTGGCCGCCGCCCGCCTGTAAGGCCGAGCCGCTAGCGCCAGCGCTCCAACAGGTCCTCCTCCGGAACCTCACGCACGACGCGCGCCGGCACGCCCATGACGACCGAGCGCGCAGGCACATCGTGCGTGACTACCGCGCCAGCGGCGACGAACGCCTCCTCGCCGATCTCCACGCCGGGGGTGAGCACAGCGCCGCCGCCGACCCGGCACGCGCGCCGCAGCGTGGCGCCCCGCAACGGCTCCCCAGGGCCGTGACGCGCCATCGTGTCGTCGTTCGTCGTGGTGGCGCCCGGACCGACGAACACGTCGTCCTCGATCTTGGTGCCCGCAGTTAGATAGACGCTCGTCTGCACGCGCACTCTGGCACCCACCTCGACGTCGTTGTCGACCACGCTCCCTCGCCCGATCACCGTGCCCGGCCCGACCCACGTGCGCTCGCGCACGAAGCTCTGGTCGCCGAGGATCGACCCCTCTTCGACCCGGGCGCCAGCGAAGACGACGGCGCCGGAGCAGACCTTCACATCCTTACCCAGCTCCAGCCGGCCGACCTCGCCCACGGCGGAGGAGCCGGGCGCCAGCCGCGGGCGCTTGCCGAGCACCGCGTGGTCCTCGATCACGCACCCGTCGGCGATCCGAGTGCCTTCGTGCACGACGACATGAGCACCGAATGACACCTGTCTACCAATTTGCACGTCCTCGCCGAGCATCAACCCGGGCGCACGCGGATCGGCACTCAGCACGCTCACAGGCGGATGACGTTCTCGGCTTGCGTACCGCGGGTGACGCCGCGCAGATCTACGAGGAGGCCCGCCTGCTCGGCGATCGCGTTGTGGTCGACGCTCGGATGCGCGGTAACGATCAGCGTGAGGTCGGCATCGTGGAGCACGTCCTGGAGCGACCCGCTTGCCAAAGCGAACTCGGGCAACGACGGCACGTGCGGGTCGTGATAACGCAGATCCGCACCGAGCGCCTTCAGCAGCGCGATGATCTTCAGCGCGGGAGACTCGCGGATATCGCCGACGCCGGGCTTGTAGCTGACACCCAGCACTGCGATCCGGGCGCCCTTCACGGCGAGGCTGGCGTCGTTGAGCACGCGCTCGACCTTCGCGACGCAGTGGTAGGGCATCTGCTGGTTGACCTTCCCCGCAAGCTCGATGAACTCGGTCGTCATGTCGAACTCGCGCGCGCGCCAGCTCAGATAGAACGGATCGACCGGCAGGCAGTGGCCCCCCATCCCGGGGCCCGGCTCGAAGCGCATGAACCCGTACGGCTTGCTCGCCGCGGCCTCGACGACCTCCCAGATATCGATCCCCATGCGGTCGGTCAGCATCGCCAGCTCGTTCACGAGCGCGATGTTCACCGAACGGAAGATGTTCTCCAAGAGCTTTGTCAGCTCCGCGGCCTCCGGGCTCGAGACACGCACAAGCTTTTCGCACACCAGCCCATAGATCTCCTCGGCGCGCTCCGCACACGCCTGCGTCAAGCCACCTACCACCTTCGGTGTGTTGCGCAACGTGAAGTCCGTTCTCCCCGGATCGACACGCTCCGGGGAGAACGCCAGATGGAAGTCCTTGCCGGCCGCCAGTCCAGATTCTTCCAGCAGCGGCGCGACGCGCTCGCGAGTGGTACCCGGATAAGTGGTGGACTCCAACACCACGAGCTGCCCCGCCTGCAAAACCTCCGCCAGCGCCCGCGTGGAATCGATCAGCGGCTCCAGATCCGGCTCACGGTTACGAGTCAGCGGAGTCGGCACGCACACCAGCACAGCGTCCGCCTTGGCCAGCCGCGCATACCGCGTCGTGGCATGGATACGCTCAGAGACCTCGCGCAACTCCTCAGAGGAGACATCCTCGATGTAAGAGTCCCCCGCCTCGATCGCCTCGATCTTGCGCGAATCGAGATCGACCGCGACGACGTCGCAGCCCTCCCGCGCAAACGCCACCGCGAGCGGCAGGCCCACGTAACCCAACCCGATAACACCGATCGTCGTCATGACGGCAGGCAGTCTATGGCTTACTCGTCTGCGCTTCCAGCGAGCGCATGTCGGCCTGCACCATGCGCTCGACCAGTTCCACGAAGGAAACCAGAGGCCTCCACCCCAGGCGCTCGCGTGCCTTGCTCGGATCCCCTACGCTCGGCGTGCCCTCCGGGGCGCGCACCAGCGCGGGATCGACGCGCAGGTACCGCTCGGCCTCGAGATCCACGCACGCGAACGCCGTCTGTGCAAACTCGGCGACCGTGTGCGCAATCCCGCTTGCGAGGACGTAGTCCTCCGGACGCTCCTGCTGCAGCATCAGCCAGGCGCCGCGCACGATGTCGCCGGCAAACGACCAGTCGCGTACCGCCTCGAGATCACCCAATGTCAGCTCCTCGCGCAGCCCGAGGGCGATCTCAGCCGCCCCGCGCGTGATCCGGCGTGTCACAAACTGCTCGGGGCGCCGCTCTGACTCGTGGTTGAAGACGATCCCCGAGCATGCGAAGGACCCGTCGTGCTCCCGCATGGCTCCCACCAGCCGGTGGGCGGCGAGCTTGGCGATCGCGTAGGGCGTGGTGGGACGGCACGGCGTGTCCTCTCGCTGTGGACTCTCAGGCGCGTCACCGAACATCGTGCCCGAGGCCGCGACGAACACCCGCGTGTCCGGGCTGAGCTCGCGCACGACCTCGAGCAGCATGGCCGTCGACCCGGCGATCACGCTCAATGCCTCGGCCGGGCGCTCCCAGGAGGCCGGTACGAACGACGGGCCCCCAAGATGGTAGATCTCGGTGGGATGGCTCTCCTCGATCGCCGCCCGCAGGGAGCTCAGATCGAGCAGCTCGCCACGCACGATGTTTACCCGCTCCCGCAGATGCTCGGTGCAGCCGAGCGAGCGGTCGGGCGCCCCACGCACGAGACCGGTGACGTGGTACCCATGCTCCAAAAGCAGTTCCGCCAGGAATGATCCGTCCTGGCCGGTGAGGCCGGTCACTAGGGCCCGCCGGGCCATATCTGACGCTGGGGACACGGCCAGGAGCTTAGTCAGGCCGATGCCGACCGGGCGCGCAGACGTGCGGTCCTATCGAGATACGGCCCTACCTCGCCGCGTCGTAGATCGAAGCCAGCGACGCCGCCACCCGCTCCGGTGCGCACAGAGCGCGGACTTGCTCCAATCCCCGTGCGCCCGCGGCACGATCGCCGGCCAGGCGACCGATCGCCAGTGCCAGGGCGCTCACGTCATCTGCCGGAACGAGACTCTGCTCGGCGAGTAGCTCTCGCGAGCGCGCCCACCCGGCTCGCGACCACCGGCAGGCCCGCTGCCATCGCCTCGGCCGCGGCCAAGCCGAAGGTCTCAGCCGAGCGCGAGGGCACGAGCGCAATCGCCGCCCCGGCACGCAGCGCTGCCAGCTCGCGAATCGTCCACATGACCGACGAAGCGCACCTCTGAGTCGCCGGCTTGTTCTCGTAGAGCCTCTCGCTCTGGCCCGTCGCCGGCGATCACCAACGCCACCCCCGCGGCCCGGCAGGCCTCGATTGCCACATCGACCCCCTTCTCCGCGCGCCAGGCGCGAAACCACCAGGGCATAGGACCCCGACTTGACCGGCGAGGAGTGCGAAGGCTCACGCACCGGCGGTGGCAATACGTGAACGCGCTCCCAGGATAAAGGCGCCCCGAGCTCGCGCAGTCGCTCGCGCGCAAACGCGCTAGGCACGATCACCGCATCGGCCTGCGCGGCCAGGCGGCGCTGCCATAGTGCCAGCGACGCGCCATAGGCGGCCGCCTCTGGAATGCTTGAGCGGCAGTTCAAGCGCACACCCGGGAGCGTGTTGCGTCCGTGGCAGCGGGTGCACTCCGCTCCGCGTGTGAAGCACACGCCGATCGCGCACACGATCCGGTACTGGTGCAAGTGCAGCACGACGCGCGCCCCGGCCGCGCGAGCCGCCGCCAAGGCACGCCAGCCGAGTGTTGGATTGAGATTGTGCGCGTGAACCACACGCGCACCTCCCGTCCGTACCGCACGGCCCACGTCCTCGGGTCTCAGCCCCCCGCGCAACAGCCCGGCCGCGGCACGACCCCGGCCCATAGTCGCGGAATCCCGATCCAGCAGCTCCACCTGCTCTCCCAACTGCTCGCGCACCAGCAGCATCAGCTCATCGACCACGCGCTCCTCGCCGCCCGTGGTGCGGTAGCGGTTGTGCAGGAACAGGACCATGTGAGCGTCAAACCTAGACTGTTCGGACCATGACCCCCCCTGCATCGATCGTGATCCCCACTCGCGCGCGTCCCACTTATCTGGAGGTCGCGCTCACTTCGATCATCCCCCAAGCGGATGGCGCCGGAGTCGAGGTGCTGGTGATCGACGACGCGGGACCCTCGGCCACGACGCGCGCGCTGGTGGAGCGCCTCGGCGCCCGCTATGAGCCCCATCCCGGCCCGCTCGGCCTGAACGTGGCACGCAATACTGGCGTGGAGCGCTCGTGCAGCGAGCTGGTGGTGTTCGTTGATGACGATGTCCGGGTGCGGCCGGGGTGGCTTCAAGCGCTGCTCGATGCAGCGCGGGAGCACCCGGAGGTGGGCGTCTTCACCGGCCCGATCGAGCCCTGCCTGGACGGTCGGGGCGGGTGGGGTCGGGTCCGCAGCTGCGGTCGCGAGGGACCGCCCATCACCTCACTTGACCTCGGGAGGCGGGACACGGACACGCGCTACGCATGGGGCACCAACATGACGATCCGCCGCGCCGCGCTTCAGCGAGTCGGTCCGTTCGAGATCACGCTCGAGCACGGCGGCGACGAGCAGGAGTGGCAGGATCGCATGCGCGCGGCTACGCCGGACGCCCGGGTTCTGTACGTGGCGGGCGCGGCGCTCGAGCATTGCCGCGCCGGCCCGGACGCGCGGCTCAGATCGCTCGCGCGCGCCGCCTATGCACGTGGGCGCGCCAGTCGTCGCTTCGACAGCTTTCGCCGTGAGGCGCCTTCGCGTGGAAGTGAGCTGCTCACGCTCGGCGGGTGCCTCGGACATGTGCTTCGCCGCCGCTGTCCCGCCGGGCTGGTGATGGTCGCGCACAGCGCCGGGCGCCTTTGGGAGAGCCTGCATGCGCAGCCGGATAGCGCGCCGGCAATTGGAGCCGCGACGAAATCGCCCGCGCCCTGCCTCGAGGGTGGCGCCCCAGCGAATGGGGCGCCGTCTGCACACGGAAGCTCGAACGACGATTTCCTGTCCGGCGCGAGCGGGACGGTCGGGGGGGCCGACGCCATCCGTCGCCGCATGCGCGACGAGGCGATGAAGGCATGGGAGCTGGCCAGCGGCCGACGCTTGCGCCTGAACCTCGCCGCGCGCAGCGACCCACCCCGGCGGAAGGTGCTCGTGCTCGGTGTCGAGCGCCCCGAGCACGGTGCGCTGGCACAGAAGATCCGCCGCGAGCTGCTGCGCTCACGTCACGATGTCGAGCTGCACACCGGCCCGCCGGGAGATCTCGGCAAGTTCGAGAACCTCAACCTCCTGCTCGCGGGCGGGGTGGAGGGATCTCCGATATCGCGACCACGATTGGCTGGTGGTGATCGATGATGACGTCGAGCTGCCCCACGACTTCCTCGATCGCTTCCTGTTCCTCGCGGAGCGCTTCTCGCTCGATTTGGCTCAGCCGGCGCACCACCTGAACTCCCACGCGGCCTGGCAGGTGACACGCCGACGCCCGGGCAGCGTGGTGCGCGAGACATCGTTTGTGGAGATCGGCCCGGTGACCGCCTTCGCACGCTCGACATTCTCGACGTTGCTGCCTTTTCCCTCGCTGCGCATGGGTTGGGGCTTGGATCTCCACTGGGCTGCGCTGGCGCGGGAGCATGGCTGGCGCTGCGGCGTGATCGACGCGCTGCCGATCGGTCACAGAGTTGCGCCCGCGGCCAATGCCTACTCGCGCGAGGCAGCTGTGGCCGAGGCTCGCGCCTTCCTCGCCGAACACCCCTACCTGCGCGCGGACGAAGCGCAACACACCCTGGCCACCCACCGGCACTGGTGAAAGTCGACATGTGGGTCGCGAGCGAGTCATGAAGGTCGCCGTCGTAGCCGAGTTCTACCCGCGCCAGGGCGACCCGGTACTGGGCGTCTGGGCGCACCGCCAGGCGCTCGCCGCGCGCGACGGGGGCGCGGAGGTGCGCGTCCTCGTCCTGCATCGCCTCGTCCCTCCGCGCGCCTCGTTCGCAGACGGCCCGAGCGGGGCCGCGGACGCACTGAGAAAGCTCGTGCGCGAGCCTCGCAAGCAGACACACGACGGCCTCGATATCTCCTATGTCCCCTACTTATCGCCCCCCCGCTCAGGCTCCTATGCGACATGGGGAGCGTGGGCGGCACCGACTCTCGGGCTGGCGCTGCGCCGGCTGCGTCGCTCGTTTGGATTCGACCTGATTCACGCCCACAACGCCGTGCCGGCCGGCGACGCCGTGCGCCGTGCACGCGTGGACGTGCCGTTGGTGGTCTCGGTGCATGGAGGCGACGTGTTTTACACGGCAGCCGATCCGCCGACCGGTAGCGCCGCGGGCGCCGCGGCGGTGGCGCGCGGGCTGGGCGCGGCGCGCTTGGTGCTCGCCAACAGCCGTGGAATCGCCGAGCTCTCGCGCGCACATGGCGCCGACGAGACGCGTGTGGTGCATCTCGGCGCCGATCTACCCAGCCCCCGGCATTCGTCACGACGCACGGAATCGCCAGGGCGGGCGGGGATGGCGAGAATGGGGATGGAGGGCCCGCCCCGTCCAATGCTCGTGACGGTCGCGCACCTGGTTGCACGTAAGCGCCACGCCGACGTCCTGCGCGCGCTGGCCGTGCTTTCCCAGCGCCATCCGACACTGCGCTACAAGATCATCGGCGAAGGCCCCGAGCGGGTTGCGCTCGAGGGGCTCGCGGCCCGTCTAGGGATCACCGAGCGAGTCGAGTTCCACGGACAGCTGCCACCCAAGCAGGCGATCGAACAGGCACGGGGCTGCACGTTGTTCGTGATGCCCTCTACCGAGGAGGCGTTCGGGGTGGCCTATATCGAGGCGATGGCCGGCGGCCTGCCCGCAATCGGCTGCCGCGGCGAGCCCGGGCCCGAGGAGATCGCCGCAGCCGGCGACGGCTTCATGCTCGTGCCCCCCGGCGACATCGAGCGGCTCTCGCAGCGCATCGACGAGCTCCTGTCTGACCCTCATCGGCTGCGCGAGGCCTCCCAGCGCGCACGTGCGACCGTCGCCGCCAGCTTCACCTGGGAGCGCTGCGGCGAGCAGACGCTCGCCGCCTACGCGCACGCGCTGCGATGAACCGTTCAGCCGGCGGTGCACCTCGATGACACACCCTCGCATCCAAACGAAGCCCGTCCTGTTCGTCACCGGGCACGCCCCGCCCGACCGCGTCGGCGCCTTCGCACGCCTACATGAAGTGGAGAACGTCGAGTTCGCGCTGTTCGGAGGGCGCTCCAAGCACGGCGGAGGCGCCTTCGAGGGAGATCTGCCCTTCCCGCACCGGCACATTCGCCAACACGAGCCGCTGACGCTCGCCGCGAGCGGACGCTATCGCGCCGTCATCTGCTCCAGCGGCGGGCGCATCGCACTGGGCGCGAGTTGGGCGGGCGAGCGTCGCGCCAGGACGGCGCTGATCCTGTGGACCTCGCTGTGGGCGCACCCACGCAGCGCCGCACACGTGCTCAGCTTCCTCGCGCTGCGGCGTCTCTACCGCTCTGCGGACGCGGTCGTCACCTACGGACCGCATGTCAGCGCCTATGTCCGCGCCCGCGGCGCGCACAACGTTCACATCGCCCCACAGGCCGTGGACAACGCCTTCTGGCGCGCCCGCGAGATCGCTCCGCCGCAGTGGCCGACTCTTGGCTGCGCTGCCGCCGCCGATCGGTCGGATTGGCCCGAGCAAGCGGCGACAAAGTTCCTGTTTGTAGGTCGTCCCTCCCGGGAAAAGGGATTGAGGGTGCTGTACGAGGCCTGGCGCACAACGGGCCTTCAAGCCCCGCCCGCCGCGCTCGTCCTCGTCGGCGCGGGATCCAATCCCCCTCGGGTCCCCACCGGCGGCGCGGCGGGAGATGCACGGGATGGGATTCTCTGGATGGATCCCATCCCGCCGGTGCAGCTGCGCAGTATCTACGCCGCCTGCGATGTCCTGGTCGTGCCGTCAATCGCCACACCCACGTTTCGCGAGCCGTGGGGTCTCGTGGTCAACGAGGCGATGAACCAGGGACTGCCGGTGATTGCTACCGACGCCGTAGGGGCCGTCGCGGGCGGGCTGGTTCGCGACGGACACAACGGCCTGGTTGTCCCAGCGGGCGAGCGCGACGCGCTCGCCGAGGCGATCAACCGACTTGCCGCCGAGCCAGAGTTGCGAGCACAATTTGGCGAGGCCGGCGCACAGGATGTACGCGCCTACACCTACGACGCCTGGGCCGATGGCTTCTCGAGTGCGCTGGCCAGCCTCGGCCTCTCCCGGAGACATTGAGGCTGCCGGTCGGTTCGATCATCGGGCGACGAAGGTGCGGCGGACGGCAACCGATCAACAGGGAGCAGTGGGTTGCGGGGACTCCGGCCGTCGGTTCGCCCACCTCGCCACCTCGCCCGGAAGCGTTGGTAGCGTTATCTCGCTCAATCATGAGAATCGTCTCTCTCACGTATGCGCGCGCTTTGGCTGTCGCGCTGCCGATCGCGCTCCTCTCGTTCACAGCGCTCGCACAGGCAGACATCGGCGAAAAGATCATCCTCAGGTGTACTCACGGCGAATCGCTCAGCGGCTTCACCCAAAAGGACTACAACAAGGCGTTGAAAGAGCTGGAAACGAGCACCGAAGAGTACAGCGACTGCGCCAGCCTGATCCATCAAGCCCAGCTTGCCGCCGCCGGCTCGCGCGGAGGATCGGGCAGCAGTGGCGGGGGCTCCACGAGCGGCGGGGGCTCCACGACCGTCACCACGCCCGCCACCCCAGCCGAGCAACGCGAGCTCAACCGCGCGGCGAGCGCCGGTGCGGCTCCACTGCTCCTCGGTGACCAGGTGATCCGCCCAGGCGTCGTGCACGCCGACATCGCATCCGCCTTCAGCTCGCTGCCCAGCGCCCTGCTGGCAGTCCTCCTGTTCCTGTTCGCGTGCGCGGTGGCGCTCGCGGGGGGAGTGCTACGAAATCGTGTCGGCGACCGCCACGACACCTGACCCCGCCCCGGCGGCGGGCCTCGCTCCCATGCGCACCGACGAGCGTGCGGGAGGCCCTCGCCCACGCTCTTCGCGGCGCCCACCAATCGGAGATCGAGCGTCGATGTGGCTGCTAACGCTGACGAGTGCCGCGATCTTCTGCTTCATCACCTTTTTCGCCGGAGGCGGTCTCCCGCCTGTTCAGCAGGCGACCACGATGGAGATCATCCTCACGCTCGGCTGCGGCGCGATCGTCGCCGCCGCGGTGATCCTCACACCCAGGGGCAGACGCGTATACGGGCTGTGGCCGGTGGGGTTGCTGCTCGCGTTCGCGTCGCTGAGCGCGCTCTCGGTGGTGTGGTCGGTGCAACCCGATGCCAGCTGGCAGAACGCTGGGCTGATGTTCGCCTACAGCGCCGTCTTCGGCGCCGCCGTCGTCCTTGCCCGTGCCGCGCCGGAGCGCTGGCCCGCCGTGATCGGCGGAGTGACGCTCGCGGCCGTCGTGGTGTGCGGTTATGCGCTGCTGACGAAGGTGTTTCCCTCCTCGCTCGATGCCCACGACATCTACGCGCGCCTGCAGGCGCCGTACGGCTACTGGAACGCGACCGGCCTGACCGCCGCGATGGGCGTGATCGGCTGCCTCTGGCTGGGGGCACGACGGGCCGGACACGCGCTGCTGAGCGCGCTCGCCTACCCGGCGACGGGCCTGCTGCTCGTCGCATTGATGCTCGCCTACTCGCGCGGCGCGCTGGTTGCCCTGGCACTCGGCCTGGCGCTGTGGTTCGTCGTCGTGCCGCTGCGCCTGCGTGGCGCCGCCGTACTGCTCACCGGCGCGGTCGGCGCCGGGCTCGTGGTGGCGTGGGACTTCTCCAGAGCATGCGCTCAGCGCCGAAAGCGTCGTGCTCCACGCGCGAGTGATCGCCGGGCGCCAACTCGGCGTGCTGCTGGTCGCGATGCTCGTCCTGCTCGCGATCGTCGGAGTGGCGATCGGCTTCTCCACTGACCGCCGCCCGCTCTCGCGCGTTACGCGCTATAACGCCGGGGCAGTCCTACTGAGCATTCTCGCGCTCTCCGTGATCTCCTTCGCGGGAGCGCTTGCCGCCAGCCACCGTGGGCTTCCCGGCAGCATCTCCCACGGTTTCAACTCGCTCACCAATACCCACGCCGCGGTCCCCGCCAACACCCCCGGTCGCCTGACGGCGATCGGCAGCGTCCGCGCACGCTACTGGAACGAGGCGCTGGAGGTTTTCCAGGCCTATCCCGTCCTCGGGGCCGGCGCGCGGAGCTACGGAACGGCCCGGCTGCGCCACCGCACCGAGGATCTGGAAGCCAACGATGCCCACGGCTTCGTCGTCCAGACCCTGTCCGATCTGGGCCTGGTGGGGCTGGCGATCGCCCTCGCGCTGTTCGTCACCTGGATGGCCGCGGCAGGACGTTGCACCCACCCCTTCAACCGACGCTGGACGAGCTGGCGTTGGCAGCCCACGCCGATGCCTTACACACCCGAGCGGATCGGAATGCTGAGCATGCTCTGCCTCGTGGTCGTATTCGGCGTCCATTCGACGGTGGACTGGACCTGGTTCGTGCCCGGCGACGCTTGCGTGGCCCTGCTCTGCGCGGGCTGGCTCGCCGGCCGCGGTCCACTGCTGACGACGGGTGGTGAGCTCGCAGCCGACGGCGGTCTCTCAGCCGCGGATGAGCTCTTCAGCGCCGCTGCCCTTGCCGCTCCGGCCGGATCCGAAGGCGCGCGACTGCCCTCCGAAGCACAGCGACTCTACGGCGCAGAGGACGGAGAGAGCTCCCACCCACCTCCCCTACACGAGGTCGGCCCACTACGCCTGGGTATTGCCGCGGCCGTCGTGGTCGCGGCGTTGCTCGCCGCCTGGGCGCAGTGGCAGCCGCAGCGCTCGGCCGATGCCTCCCAGGAAGCGCTGGCGCTGAGCGCGCGCGATCCAGCCGCCGCCCGCGCGGCAGCGCAGAACGCCGTCGACTACGACCCGGTCTCCGCGGAAGCCCTGTTCACGCTCTCCACGATCCAGCAGCACGCCGGTGAAAGCGCACTGGCGCGCGCCACGCTCGTGCGGGCGGTGCACCTGCAGCCGTCCAACCCGCAGACCTGGAAGGCGCTAGGCGAATACGACCTGCGCAACGGTAACCCCACGGCCGCGCTGAACGAGCTGCGCGCCACCGTCTACCTGAACCCCGAGGCGGTCGCGCCGCTGTCGGTGATCCAGTACGACCCAGAACTGCTTGCGATCCAGAACGCCTACATCCAGGCGCTGCGCGAGACGACGACATCGTCGGCGAGCGTCAGGCACGTGACCGTGGTGCGCTCGCCGAGGAGAGTCAAAGCCATCGTGCGCTCGCCTGCCGGCGTCAAAAGCGTGACCGCCGTGCGCTCGCCAGCAGCTCTCGCCGCACGCAGGGCAGTCCTGCGGCGCGCCGCACTTCGACGTCGTGAAAGCCGAAATCCTCGAGTAGCTCGGTGAGGGTGCGGCTCCTGTAGAAGCGCAGGTGGTCGGCGCGGGGGTCGAAGTGGGCCTCGAACGCGCGTGGCGCAAGCGCCCAGCGGAGCATTCGCAGGCGCCCGTGGTCAGGCGTGCTCAGCAGCAGACTGCCGCCGGAGCGCAGCACCCGGCGCGCCTCCGACAGCCAACCGGCGGTGTCGGCGACGTGCTCGATCACCTCGCCCGCCCAGACCGCGTCGAAGCTCGCGTCCTCTAGCGGCCAGGCTCCTTCGGCGGCCATCTGCCGCAGGTCGAGCTCGGGGTGGCGCTCACGCGCGCGCCGCAGCGGCTCGGCAGCGACGTCGATCCCCACCACCTCAGCCCCCGCGCGGGCGAGCTCGGCGGCGAAATGCCCCTCGCCGCAGCCCACGTCGAGGCACCCGCGCGCCGCGCAGGCACGTGCCCGAGCAGAAAGTCGCGTGCGCCGCGCGAACTCGAGCCGAGCTCAAGCCCTCCGGCACACGCCTCCCACAGAGCCTCGTGATAGTCGCTCGCTCTGCGGACATTCGTCGGGCAAGGCTAGACCGTGCGACCCGACGGTCGCAAATGCGGTCTCGGGACAGAAGCGTGCAGCGGCTGTCATCTCATCCATTCCTGCGCCGAACCGACTATCTTGCCTTGCGTGCATTCCCCGGGGACGCTGTGAACATCGCGCGAGAATCGACGAGCCGCTCGTGAGGGTCGCCTTCGACAGCCGCCCCGCCGCCGACCCGCGTGGCGTCGGACGCTACTCACGCTGTCTGCTCGACGCGCTGCGCGACACCGCCGCCGGAGAGGCCGAGATCGAGGAGACCCACCGCCCGTGCCACGCATCCGATGTCTTCCACGCGCCGTGGATGGAGGGCGCGATGCTGCGCAGCCCGTGTCCGATGGTCGTCACGCTGCACGACCTCGCGGCGCTCAAGCGCCGCTCAGAGCACCTGCGAATGGGTGTGCGGCTACGTCTGCGCCAGCTCGCCGTGCAGCGCGCGATGCGGGTGATCGTGCCCACCGAGGCCGTTGCCCGCGACGCGATCGAGCGCCTGCGCCTCGAGCCTGAGCGCGTCGTCGTGATCGCCGAGGCGCCCGACTCGATGATGTATCCGCGCCCGGCCGGTGAGATCGCGCAGGCGCGGGCGCGCTTCTCGCTGCCCGAGCGCTATCTGGTGTGGGTCGGTGGCCTGCAGCATCCCGACCCGCGCAAGCTCGTCGCCAAGCTCGCTGCCACACCCCACGAGCTGCCGCTCGTGCTCGTCGGGCCCACGCGTCCCTGGGCGCACGAGCTGCCCGACGTGACGCTCACCGGGCACGTCTCCGACGAGCACCTCGCCGCGATCTACTCCGGCGCGCACGCGCTCGTGCTTCCCTCCGAGGACGAGGGCTTCGGCCTGCCGGCGGTCGAGGCGCTGGCCTGTGGCACGCCGGTCGTCGCCTGTGAGGTTCCTGCGCTGCGCGAGGTCCTTGACGAGCGCGCCACGTTTGTGCAGGCCGGTGACCTAAAGGCTTTGATCCTCGCCGCCGAGACCTCCAGCCGCCCAGCGCCGCCACCGCCCGCCTGGACGTGGCGGGACGCAGGGCGCGCGACCTGGGGTGTCTACGAAGAAGCGCTCGCGGGCTGCCAGTAGGCCCCGCGCTAATACACGGGGGGGCAGGCCCCCTCCCGACCTTCCCCGCGTCAGTAAGCCCCACGCTGCATGATCACAGCGGGGATCGTCTTCAGGATGATCGTCAAGTCGAGCGCCAGCGACCAGCGCTCGAGGTAGATGAAGTCGAGGTGAACGAGGTCGTCGAAGTCGAGCTCCGAGCGGCCCGAGACCTGCCATAGGCCGGTGATCCCCGGAAGGACCAGATAACGCTTGCGGTGCCAGTCCTCGAGCATCTCGTAATCGCGCTCCGGCAGCGGTCTCGGCCCGACGAGTGACATCTCCCCGCGCAGCACGTTCACCAGCTGGGGCAGCTCGTCCAACGAGTAGCGTCGCAGTAGCCCCCCGACGCGCGTCAGGCGCGGGTCCTCGCGGATCTTGAACAACGCCCCCGAGGCCTCGTTCAGCTCTTCCAGGTCCGCCTGGCGCTGCTCGGCGTCGGTGTGCATCGTGCGGAACTTCAGGCACGCGAACGGCCTTTGCCCGATCCCCCGTCGCGTCGAGCGGAACACGATCGGCCCGCGCGAGGACAGCTTCACGGCGAGCGTGATCACCAGCAGGAGCGGGCTCAGCAGCACCAGCAGCAGCGTCGCGCCGACCAGGTCGAAGGTCCGCTTCAGCGCGAAGTCGATCCCCTCGAACACGGGCGAGCTCAGCTCGAACAGCGGCACCGACTGGCCCGGCACGAACTCGGCGCGGTGGATCAGGATCTCCATCGTCGACGGCGCCAGCCTGACGCGCACCCCGCGCCGGTGGCAATGGTCGACCAGCTCCACGGCCTCGACCTGCGGGAAGTCCGGGTCGGCGATGATCACCTCGTCGATCCGTTCGGTGTCGAGCACGTCCTGCAGCTTTGCGAGCGAGCCCAGCGAGCGCAAGCCGTTGGCGGGCAGCTCGTTTGGCGAGAGGAAGCCGACGACCTCGATCGGCGAGTGCGGCGCGTCGGAGAGCGCATGGGCGACGTCGCGGATGTGCTTGCCCGTGCCCACGAGCACGGCGCGGCGGCGATAGCCGGCGGCGCGCAGCAGCGCTCCTGTCAGCCACTCGTAGGCGCCGCGCAGCGAGGACACGTACAGCAGCGCGAAGGCCAGCGAGCCCCAGAAGATGTAGAAGCTCGAGAAGTGTTCCCCGCTCACGACGGCGAACAGCAGCGCGACGAACGCGACCTGGAACAGCGCCCCCACGATCCGCGACAGGCCGGGACGCTGCGCGCGCTCGGCGTACAGGCCCGAGCGCGCGAACAGCAGCGCGGTCACGAGATAGGCGAAGGCGAGGATCCGTCTGGCTTCTTCAAACGCCTGACTCGCGTCCACATGACCCAGCACCGCCGCCTTCAAGCACCAGCGCCGTGAAGATCGCCAGCGCCACGCCGACGAAGTCGAGCGCCAGCAGGGAGAGCACGCGCGCCACGCGCCTGGCCGTGGCCATCCGCAGCAGAAACGACATCGCCGGCGGGCGCTTGCTGCGCATGTCCCGGTCGGAGGGCTCGCGGCGCGACGGTCGCCTCGGACAGCGTCGCCCTGGCCGCATCGGACTTCGCCGCGCCGGAACGTTCAACGTCCGGGCGCCCCGCAATGACGGTGCCCGTCCGCCTCCGCGAAGACAGTGGGCGGGGGACCGGCGGAGCGGACGTTCCTGAAGAACGTGGTCCCATCTCGCCTTTCACAACGCCTCAGACTCGCATATGTAGCGGTCGTGCCACCCGTCCGAGCCAACATCCATCCGTCTCCCACTACCCCCAATCCACGCAAAGGATGCCTCTGGGGGGCAGCTCGCGATCCGTTGCTGCGAGCGGACTCAGCCGATCAGGACCTTCGCGCCGGAGGCGTCGATCGTGCGCTGCAGTCCTTCGCGCAAAGTGACCTCGGGCGTCCAGCCCAGCAGGTCTTTCGCGAGCGTGATGTCGGGCTTGCGCTGCTTCGGGTCGTCCTCCGGCAGCGCCTCGTAGACGATCTCCGAGCTCGAGCCCGTCAGCTCCTTGATCGTCTCCGCCAGCTCCAGCAGCGTGAACTCGTCGGGGTTGCCGATGTTCACCGGGTCGTGGTGCCCGGACTCGGCCAGCGCGATCAGCCCCCGGATCAGGTCGCTCACGTAGCAGAACGAGCGCGTCTGGCTCGCCGTCGCCGAACACCGTCAGCGGCCGGTTCGCCAGCGCCTGGCGCAGGAACGTCGGGATCGCGCGGCCGTCGTGCGGGCGCATCCGATTGCCGTACGTGTTGAAGATCCGCACGATCGCCGTGTCCACGCCCTGCTGGCGGTGGTAGGCCATCGTCAGCGCCTCCGCGTAGCGCTTGGCCTCGTCGTACACGCCGCGCGGCCCGATCGGGTTGACGTGCCCCCAGTAGCCCTCCGTCTGCGGGTGCACCTGCGGGTCGCCGTACACCTCGCTCGTCGAGGCGATCAGAGAAGCGCGCGCGCTTGGCCTTCGCCAGCCGAGCGTGTGGTGCGTGCCGTAGGAGCCGACCTTCAACGTGTGCAGCGGCAGTCGCAGGTAGTCGATCGGCGAGGCCGGCGAGGCGAGGTGGTAGACGAAGTCGACCGGCTCATCGACGAAGTACGGCTCGATGATGTCGATGCCGAGGTGCTCAAAGCGCTCCGGCTCGCGGATGTGCTCGATGTTCGCCAGCGAGCCCGTCTCCAGGTTGTCCACGCAGATCACCCGATTCCCGCGCGCCAGCAGCTCGTCGCACAGGTGCGAGCCCAGGAACCCGGCGCCGCCGGTGACCAAGCAGGTGGACATTGCCGCAGGATACCCTGCGGGCATGACTCAGGCAGACGAGCATCTGACCGTCGCCCCGATCGTCGGGCCCGAGGACCCGCGTCGCTTCACCGACTCGGGGATCGAGATCTCAGAGCTCTACACCGAGGCGGACCTGCCGGATCAGCTCGAACTCGGCGAGCCGGGTGACTTCCCGTACACGCGCGGCGTACACCGCGAGATGTACCGCAAGCAGACCTGGACGATGCGCCAGTACGCCGGCTACGCCTCCGCGAAGGAGTCAAACGAGCGCTACCGCTACCTGCTCTCCAAGGGCTCCACCGGGCTGTCGATGGCGTTCGACCTGCCCACCCAGCTCGGCCTCGACTCCGACAACCCGCGCTGCCTCGGCGAGGTCGGCCGCACCGGCGTCGCGATCGACACGATCGACGACATGCGCACCGCCTTCGACGGGATCCCCCTCGACCAGGTCTCCACCTCGATGACGATCAACGCGCCCGCCGCCTGCCTGCTTCTGCTCTACGAGCTCGTCGGCGAGGAGCAGGGCGTGCCGTCCGAGAAGCTTCGCGGCACCACCCAGAACGACGTGCTCAAGGAGTACATCGCGCGCGGCAACTACATCTACCCGCCCGCGGGCCCACGATGCGGCTGACGACCGACCTGTTCGCAGTACTGCCACGAGCACGTCCCGCGCTGGAACACGATCTCGATCTCCGGCTACCACTTCCGCGAGAAGGGCTGCTCGGCCGTGCAGGAGGTCGCCTTCACGCTGTCCTCCGGGATCGCCTACGTCCAGGCCGCGATCGACGCGGGCCTCTCGGTCGACGAGTTCGCGCCGCGCCTGGCGTTCTTCTTCAACGGCCACAACAACGTCTTCCAGGAGGTCGCCAAGTTCCGCGCCGCGCGACGCATGTGGGCGCAGATCATGCGCGAGCGCTTCGGCGCCACGAACCCGAAGGCGACGATGCTGCGCTTCCACACCCAGACCGGCGGCGTCACGCTCACCGCGCAGCAGCCCGAGAACAACATCGTGCGGGTTGCCTTGCAGGGCTTCGCCGCCGTCTGCGGCGGCACCCAGTCGCTGCACACCAACGGCTTCGACGAGGCGCTGGCGCTGCCCACCGAGCGGGCCGCCAAAATCGCGCTGCGCACGCAGCAGATCCTCGCCGCGGAGTCCGGCGCCGCCGACACCGTCGACCCGTTCGCCGGCTCCTTTTACGTCGAGTCGCTGACCGATGAGATCGAACTGCGCGCGAACGAGCTGATCGGCAAGGTCGACGCGCTCGGCGGCTCGGTCAACGCGATCCAGTTCATCACCGGCGAGATCGACGAGTCCGCGTGGGGCTACCAGGAGCGCTACCGCATCGGCCAGGACATCGTCGTCGGCGTCAACGCCTACGAGGAAGAGGGCATCGAGGTCCCCGACCTGCTGCGCGTCGACCCAGAGTCCGAGCGCGAACAGGTCGCGCGCCTGGCCGAGTTCAAGGCCAACCGCGACGTTCGCGCTCGTCGAGCAGCGCCTGGAGGAGTTGCGCGCCGTCGCGCGTGGCTCGGAGAACCTGCTGCCCGCGATCCGCCAGGCGTTGAAGGACCGCTGCTCTCTGGGCGAGGTCTGCGGCGCGATGCAGGACGTCTTCGGCAAGTACGCGCCGACGTTCTGATCCCCCGCCGCAGCAAGCAGTTAGGCTTCGCGCGTGCTCCCTGCCGTCGAGCTCTTCGAAATCGTGCTCGCGCTGCACATCCTCGCGGTCGTGATCGCCTTCGGCGCGACCTTCGCCTATCCGGTCCTGCTCGGCACCGTGACCAAGGCCGACACACGCGCGCTGCCCGCGCTCTACCGGGCGCTGCACGCGATCAGTCAGCGCGTAATCATGCCGGGGCTCGCGCTCGTCGTGATCTGCGGCATCTACCTCGCCTCCCACCTGCACCTGTGGAACACGTTCTTCGTGCAGTGGGGCCTCGCCGTCGTGATCGTGATCGGCGCCGTCGAGGGCGCCTACCTCGGTCCGCGCGAGAAGCGCCTGATCGAGGTCGCCGAGGAGGATCGTGATGGCCGCGGGCGACGGCCCTGTGACGTTCGGCGGCGAGCACGACTCGCTCGTCAAGCGCATCGGCGGCATCGGCGCGCTGATGGACCTGTTGGTCGTCATAACGATCTACTTCATGGCCACCCATACGGGGGCTTAGCCCCCTCGTGGGGCTCCCTCGGGTCGGTACCCTGAGGACATGAGCAACTCCTATCGAGTCGCCGTCGTCGGCGCCACCGGCCAGGTCGGCACCTTGATGTTGCAACTGCTGCGCGAGCGCGAGTTCCCGGCGAGCGAGATCGTCGCCGTTCGCCTCCGAGCGCTCGGTCGGCCGCGAGCTCGACGGGGGCCTGATCGTGCAGGGCCTCGACGAGTCACTCGATCCAGGGCTTTGACCTCGCACTGTTCTCCGCCGGCGGCTCAACCTCGGGCGAGTGGGCGCCGCGCTTCGCCGCCGCAGGTGCCGTCGTGGTCGACAACTCCTCGCGTTGGCGTATGCAGGACGACGTTCCCCTCGTCGTCAGCGAGGTCAACCCCGAGGCGCTTGCCTCCCACCGCGGGATCGTCGCGAACCCGAACTGCTCGACGATGCAGATGGTCGTGGCGCTGAAGCCGCTGCACGACGCGGCCGGGATCGAGCGGCTGGTGATCTCCACCTACCAGGCCGTCTCCGGTACCGGTAAGCAGGCGGTGGACGAGTTGCTCGATCAATCTCACGCACTGCTCCACGAGCGCGAGATCTCCCCGCCCGCGTCCTACGCGCATCAGATCGCCTTCAACGCGCTACCCCACGCCGGCTCGTTCGCAGATGGCGAGGATCACACCGACGAGGAGCGCAAGCTGATCAACGAGACACGCAAGATCCTCGGCGACCCGTCGATCCGCGTGAGCGCGACGTGCGTGCGCGTGCCGGTCGTGACGGGACACTCCGAGGCTGTCAACGTGCAGACGCGAGAACCCCTCTCCCCCGAGCGGGCGCGAAGGCTACTGGCAGCCGCCCCTGGCGTGAGCGTGATCGACGATCCCGCCTCCGCGCAGTATCCGCTCGCGATCAACGCCGCCGGCCAGGACGACGTGTTCGTCGGGCGCATCCGCCGCGACCCCGGTCACGAGCACGCGCTCGACATGTGGATCGTCGCCGACAACCTGCGCAAGGGGGCCGCCCTGAATGCGGTCCAGTTGGCCGAGTTGCTGCACGCCGAGGGTCTGCTGAGCGCGCGCCCTGCCGGCACTGCGGCGGCATAGCGCTCAGAGCCGCTCTTGTGGATCAGCGCTTTTGTGCGTATAGCCACGCTGAAGGAGTCGACGCGGCGCGCGCGAAATGGTCTTCCGATGATCTCCTCGGAGGTGCAGCGCACTTTGGTCAAGTCCCCGCCCGAGCTGTGGGCAGAGCTGAGCGACCCGGCTGCCCTGGCTCGCCACCTCGGCGAGCTCGGCAAGATCCGCATCACCCACATCGAGCCGGAGAAGACCGTGGAATGGGAGGCCGCGGACACCACCGGCAAGGTGTTGCTCAAGCCCTCGGGGTGGGGCACCAAAGTCACGCTGACCGCCACCCGAGAGCTCTCGGCGCCCGAGCCGCAACCCGAGCCGGAGCCATCGATGGAAGTTGAGCCGGAGCCGGAGCCAATAGTCGCGGAGGAGCCAGAGCCTGAGCCACATCCTGGGTTCTTCGCCAGGCTCTTTCGCCGTCGTAAAGAAGTCGTCCAGCCGGAGCCGGAGCAGTCGGCGACCATCGAGGTCGACGAGCCCGATCGACCTCAGGACGAGGACAGGAAGGACATCGCCGCGGAACTGAAGGCCGCCGAGGAGGAAGTCGCGGCAGAGGAAGTAACCGCCGTGCTGACCGCGGTGCTTGACCGGCTCGGCGCCGCGCACCACCGGCCATTCTCGCGGGCCTGAGACCGCCCTGAGAACCACCCGGCGCGAGCCCGCGGATAAGATCCCGCGCCGGATGGCCTCGAACGCACACGACCGGCAGAACGACGCCGCGCTGCTAGCCGCTTCCCGCAGCGGGCACCGCAAACCACCACGCCAGAAGGCGCCGGAGACCTACGAGGAGAAGCTAGCCCAACTGCAGGAGCTGCGCGAGGCCGCGATCCATTCATCGCCGGAGGCAGAGGAGAAGCAGCACGCGCGCGGCAAGTACACCGCGCGCGAGCGCGTGGAAAAGCTGCTCGACCCCGACTCCTTCCAGGAGCTCGACACGTTCGTGCGTCACCGCACGTACGACTTCGACATGCAGAAGAATCGGCCCTGGGGTGACGCCGTCGTCACCGGCCACGGCACGATCGACGGCCGCACCGTGTGCGTGTTCAGCCAGGACTTCACCGTGTTCGGCGGCTCGCTCGGCGAGGTGATGGGCGAGAAGATGTGCAAGATCATGGACCTGGCCGCAAAGATCGGCTGCCCGATGATCGGCATCAACGACTCCGGCGGCGCCCGCATCCAGGAGGGCGTCGTCTCGCTCGGCTCCTACGGCGACGTGTTCCTGCGCAACGTGCGCTCCTCCGGCGTGATCCCGCAGATCAGCCTCGTGATGGGCCCCTGCGCCGGCGGCGCGGTCTACTCGCCGGCGATCACCGACTTCATCTTCATGGTCAAGGAGACCTCGCACATGTTCATCACCGGGCCCGACGTGATCAAGACGGTCACCGGCGAGGAAGTCGGCTTCGAGGAGCTGGGCGGGGCGATGTCGCACAACACGAAGTCCGGCGTCGCCCAGTTTGCCTCCGAGGACGAGGACGCGTGCCTGGAGGACTGCCGCTACCTGTTGAGCTTCCTGCCGCAGAACAACCTGCAGAGCACACCCCGCGTGCAGCCGGCGGACGACCCGCAGCGGATGGATCCCGAGCTCGACCACGTCGTCCCGGACAACCCCAACAAGCCATACGACATGCGCGACGTCGTCAAGCTGATCGTCGACGACGAGGAGTTCTTCGAGGTGCACGAGCACTACGCGAAGAACATCATCTGCGGCTTCTCGCGCATGGACGGCTTCACCGTTGGCATCGTCGGCAACCAGCCCGCGCAGCTCGCAGGCGTGCTCGACATCGCCGCCTCCGAGAAGGCCGCGCGCTTCGTGCGCACCTGCGACGCCTTCAACATCCCGCTGCTGACGTTCTGCGACGTGCCCGGCTTCCTGCCCGGCACCGCGCAGGAGTGGGGCGGCATTATCCGCCACGGCGCGAAGCTCCTGTACGCGTTCGCCGAGGCGACGGTGCCGAAGGTAACGATCATCACGCGTAAGGCCTACGGTGGCGCCTACGACGTCATGTCCTCCAAGCACCTCGGAGCCGACTTCAACTTCGCCTGGCCGACGGCCGAGGTCGCGGTGATGGGTCCGGAGGGCGCCGTGAACATCATCTACCGGCGCGACCTCGCGCAGAGCCCGACGCCCGACGAGCGCAGACAGAGGCTGATGGACGACTACAAGGCGCGCTTCGCCAACCCCTACACCGCCGCCGAGCGCGGCTACATCGACGACGTGATCGTCCCGCACGAGACACGCCCGCGGCTGATCGCGGCGCTCGAGACGCTGCGCTCCAAGCGCGAGCCGAGCCCGAAGCGCAAGCACGGGAACATCCCTCTGTGAAGTCGGCCACCCCTGAGCAGGCGGCGGCGATCGCGGCGGCGATCGAAAGGTTTCAGCGCGCGACCGCACCTCCGGCGAGCTCGAGCGATAGGCCCCCCGACCCCTGGATTCGCGCGGCTATCCTCGAAGGAGTCACGCGCGAACCAGAGCTCACATTTCTGGCGTCTGGATAAATACCTAAAAGCCGCTAGCCTTTAGGGCAATCCCGCCGCACAACTCGCCCGGACCACGGACCAGGAACCGCAGGAGGTCTCACAGAGATGGAGTCAGCTTCAGCCCCCGCCCAGGCCTCGTCGGCCCCCGCCCAGCGCGGCACGCTCGCGGACCCCGAGATCCTGCAGAACGTGCCCGGGCACTTGATCCCGATCATCGAGCGGGAGTTCGACGACTTCAAGACGGAGTCCACCAAGTTCCTGCAGGGCGAGATGCCCGAGGACGAGTTCATCAAGTTCCGGCTGAAGCAGGGCGTCTACGGCCAGCGCCAGGCCGACGTGCAGATGATCCGCGTGAAGCTCCCGTTCGGCGGGATCACGCCGGAGCAGATGGAGTCCTTCGCGGACGTGATCGAGAAGTACGTGCCGCTCAACAAGGGCCACATCACCACCCGCCAGAACGTGCAGATGCACCACATCCCGCTGCCAGAAGTCGAGCTGGCGATCCGCGAGCTGGGCGAGTCGGGGCTGTCGAGCCGCGAGGGCTGCGGAAACACGGTGCAGGAACGTGACCGGCGATCCGTGGGCGGGCGTCGCGAAGGACGAGCTGTTCGACATGACGCCGTACGCGGGCGCGTACGTGCGCTACTTCGTACGCCACCCCACTACGCAGGCGATGCCGCGGAAGATCAAGACGGCGTTCGACGGCTCCCCGCGCGACCGGGCGATCTCAGGCATCCACGACATCGCCTTCCGCGCGCGCACGAAGCGAGATCGACGGCCGCGGCACCGTGCGCGGCGCGGAGATGCTCGTCGGCGGCGGCACCTCGATCATGCCGCGCGTGGCGCCCGTGCTGTACGAGTTCGTCGAGCTCGACAACGGCGACTACCTGAAGATCGCCGAGGCGGTGTTCAGGATCTTCGACCGCCAGGAGTGGCTGCGCCAGAACAGGGCGCGCGCGCGGATCAAGGTGTTCGTCGACAAGTATGGGATCGACGAGCTGCGCAACCAGGTCGAGGAGGAGTGCAAGGGCGACTGGGTGAGCGAACGGGACTTCTCGATCGAGGACAGGCTGTTCCTCGACGACGAGCGCGAGGGCGCGCCCGCGCCGCAGCAGAGCATACGGCAGCCCGAACGGCGACCTGTCGGAGTTCGAGCGCTTCCGCGAGGCGAACGTGCGCGAGCAGAAGCAGGAGGGCTACGTGACGGTCGAGGCGAAAGTCACTGCGCGGCGACCTCACGCCGGAGCAGTTCCGTGGGCTGGCGGCGGTCGATGCGCGCACTACGCCGGCGGCTACGCGCGCACGACGGTCCAGCAGAACTTCGTGCTGCGCTGGGTGCGCGAGGAGAGCGTCTATGACCTGTGGCGCGCGCTGTCAGAGCTGGGCCTGGGCGAGGCCGGGCTCGCGGGAGATCACCGACGTGGTCTCGTGCCCCGGGACCGACTCGTGCAAGCTCGGGATCACGAGCTCGATGGGGTTGAACGAGGCCGTGCAGGAGCGGATCGTGGCGATGGACATCACCGATGAGATCACCCGCAAGCTGAACGTCAAGATCTCAGGCTGCCCGAACGGCTGCGGCCAGCATCACGTGGCGAGCATCGGCTTTACGGGCGCGTCGATCAAAGTCGGCGAGCATACGATCCCCGCCTACATTCCCCACGTCGGCGGCGTGTTCGAAGGGGGAGAGGTGAAGTTCGGCACGCGCCTGAAGCTGCGCCTGCCCTCCAAGCGCGTCCCAGACGCGATCGAGCGTTGGGTCGGCCATTACGAAGCAAACCGAACAAACGACGAGGAGGAGTGGAACGACTTCGTGCAGCGCGTCGGCACTGCCGAGCTCGAGGCGCTCGTGAAGGACCTGTCGATGCCGGTGGACTTCGGGTTGGAGACGATGAGCCAGTTCATCGACTGGAACCGCGACGTGCCGTTCGAAGTGATCCGCGGCGAGGGCGAGTGCGCGGTATAGCTCAAGGACCGACGCAAACGAGACGACCAGAACATATGCACGCACAAGACAGCCAAGTAACAGAGATCGACCCCGCGCTCAGCCTGACCCACACGCTGCGCGAGGCGTCGCGCCACGGCGATCGGGCCGTGCTGCTGTGCTCGTTTCAGAAGGAGGAGTCGGTGCTGGTCGACGAGCTGCTGCGACTTAATGAAGAAATGGCCCCCACCGCCCCCGGCAAGACGGTGAGGATCATGACGATCGACACCGGTGTTCTCTTCCCCGAGACGCTGCAGACCTGGCGCGCGTTCGAGGAGCGCTTCGGCGTGAAGATCGAGGTGCAGGACGCGAGCAGTCACGGGGTACCGTGGAGCGGTCCGGAGCACTGCTGCTCGGTCGCGAAGGTCGCGGCCCTGGAGAGCTCGCTGGCCGGCGCCGAAGGTTGGATCACCGGCATCCGCCGCGAGCAGGGCCCGACACGAGCAAAGACTGAGCTGATCGAACGCGACGAGGGCCGCGGCCTGTGGAAGTACAACCCGCTCGCCCACTGGACCGACAAGGACCTGTGGCGGCGGATCAACGAGCGCGACCTCCCCTATAACCCGCTCCACGACCAGGGCTACGAGTCGATCGGCTGCGCACCGTGCACGCAGCCGGGCAGTGGCCGCGAAGGCCGCTGGGCAGGCACGGACAAGACGGAGTGCGGCATCCATGTCGTAGAGCCCGTCCGCTGACTCGATGAGCGTCGCGGCCCGTCCTCAACTCAGTCACCTGCGCGCGCTGGAGTCAGAGGCGATCCATGTGATGCGCGAGGTGGCCGCGGAACTGGAGCGCCCGGTGCTGCTGTTCAGCGGTGGCAAGGACTCGATCGTGCTGTTACGCCTCGCGGAGAAGGCGTTCCGCCCGGCCCCGTTCCCGTTTCCGCTGATGCACGTCGACACAGGGCACAACTTCGGAGAGGTGATCGAGTTCCGCGACCGGCGCACGGCGGAGCTGGGCGAGCGGCTGATCGTGGCGAGCGTGCAGGAGTCGATCGATAGCGGCAGGGCGGTCGAGGAGACGGGGCCGCGGGCTTCGCGCAACCGGCTGCAGACGGTGACGCTGCTGGACGCGCTCGCCGAGCACGGCTTCGACGCGGCCTTCGGCGGCGCGCGGCGCGACGAGGAGCGGGCGCGGGCAAAGGAGCGCGTGTTCTCCTTCCGCGACGACTTCGGGCAGTGGGACCCGAAGAAACAGCGCCCGGAGTTGTGGAACCTATACAACGGGCGCATCAAGCAGGGCGAGAACGTCAGGGTCTTCCCAATTTCCAACTGGACGGAGCTCGACGTCTGGGAGTACATCGACCAGGAGGGGTTGGAGGTGCCGTCGATCTACTTCGCGCACGAGCGCAAGGTGTTCGGGCGCGACGGGATGCTGTACGCGTGGCGCGAGGGCGTCGAGCTGATCGACGGCGAGCATGTGAGCACCGAGACAGTTCGCTACCGGACCGTCGGCGACATGACCTGCACAGGCGGTGTGCGCTCGCAGGCAGTGACCCTGGAGGAGGTCGTCAGCGAGATCGCCGCCACACGGATCACCGAGCGCGGGGAGACGCGCGCCGACGATCGGGTGACGGAGGCGGCGATGGAGGACCGCAAGAAGGCGGGGTACTTCTAGTGCGCGCCGCCCCATGACTCTGGACCTGCTGCGCTTTACCACCGCCGGCTCGGTCGATGACGGCAAGAGCACACTGATCGGGAGGTTGTTGTACGACACCAAGCAGGTGTTCGAGGACCAGCTGGAGCACGTAGCGCAGGCGAGCGAGCGGCGCGGCGGCGAAGGCGCGCTCGACCTGGCGCTGCTGACCGACGGGCTCCGCGCCGAGCGCGAGCAGGGGATCACGATCGACGTTGCCTACCGCTATTTCGCCACCCCGAAGCGGCGCTTCATCATCGCCGACTGCCCCGGGCATCGGCAGTACACGCGCAACATGGTCACGGGCGCCTCGACCGCGGACCTGGCGGTGATCCTGCTCGACGCGCGGCGAGGGGTGCTCGAGCAGAGTAAGCGTCACGCGTTCATCAGCGCGCTGCTCGGAATCCCCCACCTCGTCGTCGCGGTGAACAAGATGGACCTCGTCGACTACTCGCAGGAGCGATTCGATGAGCTCGTGGTGGAGTTCGAGGGCTTCGCCAAGAAGCTGACCGGGATCACGACGAATGGCGCCCAACCCACCCACGGGCGTGACATCGCCTATATGCCGATCTCCGCGCTGAACGGTGACAACGTCGTTGAGCGCTCACAGGCAATGCCTTGGTTTGACGATCCCGCCCATCCCCCAACGCTGCTGGAGCTACTGGAGCAGGTCGAGGTCGCCTACGACCACCCCCACGATCGGGCCGCGCGGTTCCCGGTGCAATGGGTGGTCCGCCCCAGCGGGACTTCCAGCAACGGCAGTGCCGACGGCGAGCGACTACCGCGGCTACGCCGGCCAACTCGCGAGCGGCGCGCTGCGCAAGGGCGAGGAGGTCGCGGTGCTGCCGAGCGGCCGCACGACGCGGATCGCCGCGATCGACACCTACGACGGCGAGCTGGACGAGGCGATGGCGCCGATGTCGCTGACGCTGCGCTTGGAGGACGAGCTCGACGTCTCGCGCGGCGAGACGATCTGCCGTCCCGATCAGGCGCCGACGGTCGCGCGCGAGCTGGAGGCCGACGTCTGCTGGATGGCCGAGCAACCGCTGCGCCCGGGAGGACGCTACGTGATCAAGCACACCACGCGCAGCGCAACAACGATCGTGGACGCGATCACAGACCACGTCGACGTGGACACGCTCGAGCGCGGAGCACCGCCAAAGGAGCTGGGTCTGAACGACATCGGCCGCGTGCGCCTGCGCACGAGCGCCCCGCTCGTGTTCGATCCTTACGCGAGCAACCGCCGTACGGGCAGCTTCATATTGATCGACGAGGCGAGCAACGAGACGGTCGGCGCGGGGATGATCGCCTAAGCTACCGGCCGAATGTTCTCGAAGGTACTGGTCGCCAACCGCGGCGAGATCGCGGTCCGCATCGTGCGCGCGCTCGACGAGCTCGGCGTGGCGTCGGTCGCCGTTTACTCAGAGCTCGACCGCGACGCGCTGCACGCAAGACGAGCCGACGAGGCCTACAACCTCGGCGAGGGTCCCGCGGCGGAGAACTACCTGAGCATCGAGAAGATCCTCGACGTCGCCAAGCGTTCGGGCGCGGAGGCGATCCACCCGGGATACGGTTTCCTCGCCGAGAACGCCCCATTCGCCCAGGCCTGCGAGGACGCCGGGATCGTCTTCATCGGCCCACCGGCGAGCGCGATCGAGGCGATGGGCTCGAAGACGCGCGCGCGAGAGCTGATGCAGGCCGCGGGCGTGCCGATCGTGCCGGGCACGACCGAGGCGGTCGCCACCGTGGAGGACGCGATGAGAATCGCCAAGGAGGAGATCGGCTTCCCCGTCGCGGTCAAGGCGGCCGGCGGCGGCGGCGGCAAGGGCTTCCGCGTGGCCCTGACCGAGGATGAGCTGCAGAGCGCGTTCGAGGGGTCAAGCCGCGAAGGGGAGAAGTTCTTCTCCGACGCGACCGTGTACCTGGAGCGCTACCTGCACGACCCGCGTCACGTCGAGGTCCAGGTACTCGCCGACCGCCACGGCAACGTCATCCACCTCGGCGAGCGCGACTGCTCGATCCAGCGCCGCCACCAGAAGGTGATCGAGGAGTCGCCGGCGCCGGCGTGGGTCGTCGATGAGGCGCTGCGCGAGCGGATCGGGAAGATCGGCGTCAACGCCGCCAAGGCCGTCGACTACGTAGGCGCGGGCACGATCGAGGGCCTGTTCTCGGCACGTGAGGGCGCGGAGCCCGAGTATTTCTTCCTGGAGATGAACACGCGCGTGCAGGTCGAGCACTGCGTGACCGAGATGACGACCGGCATCGACATCGTCAAGGAGGGCATCAAAGCGGCCGCCGGCGAGAAGCTGGGCTACCGCCAGGAGGAGATCGAGCTGCGCGGGCACGCGATCGAGTGCCGGATCAACGCCGAGGACGCCTCCAAGAACTTCGCCCCGGCGCCGGGGAAGATCGGCGCCTACCTGGAGCCGAGCGGACCGGGCGTGCGCGTGGACTCGGGCGTCGGCGCGGGAGGGGAAGTCTCGCCGATGTATGACCCGATGGTGGCAAAGCTGATCGTGTGGGACTCAGACCGCGAGCAGGCCACCCAGAGAATGCTGCGCGCGCTGGGCGAATACGAGATCGAGGGCCTGAAGACGCTGATTCCCTTCCATCAGGCGCTGCTGGCGACCGAGCAATGGGCCAAGGGCGAGACGTGCAGAGACCTGCTCGAGGACAAAGCGTGGCTGAAGACGCTCGCCTTTCCCGCGCCCCAGCCCCCGGGAGACGACGCCGGCGAGGAGAAGGTCGAGCAGACCTATGAGGTCGAGGTGTCCGGGCAGCGCTTCGACGTGCGCGTCGTCGGACCCCCGTTCGCCGGCGGCAACGGCAGCGTCTCGGCAAACGGCTCGACAGCAGGCGGGCGTGCAGGCACCAAAACGCAAGCAGCGCGAGAGCTCCAGCGCCGGAGGGCCGGACACGCTCCCCTCTCCGCTGCAGGGAAACATGTGGAAGGTGCTCGTCAAACAGGGCGACGCCGTCGAGGAGGGCCAGCTCTTGTGCATCATCGAGGCGATGAAGATGGAGAACGAGATCACCGCCCACAAGGCCGGCACGATCGCCGAGCTGCCGATCGAGGAGGGCGCCCCGATCGCCGCGGGCGCCCCGATCGCGACGATCAAGTCGCCTGAGTAAGCGAGGCGACGTTCTCCTCCAGGACCCCGAGCGCCCGCTCGGAGTCCAGCACCGGGTCCGTGACCGGGGACGACATGCTCGGCTCGCGCGACCAGCGGGCGCAGGCGTGCCAGCGTTGCGAGGTAGGCCTCGCGACTCCCTCCATCGTTGAGCGTCGGGGGCTCGACCGTCGAGAGGTAGTCGCCGGCCACGAGCACACACGCCCAGGGGATCCAGATCGCCATCCCGTCCACGGTGTGACCGTCGGCGGGATGCAACTCCAGCTCGTGGTCGCCGATCCCGCAGCGCCCGGGGACCGGCAGCGCCTGGACCGACCCGAGCGCGAGCGGACGGGGCCGTTCGATCAACAGATCCCTGTCGAACGCGCGCAGCTCGCGCTGAGCTTCGCCCGGCGATGCCCGCAGGCGCTCGGCGGTGCTCTCGGCGCAGCCGAGCGCAACGCCGGGGAAGGCGAGCCGCCCGAGCAGATGATCCCAGTCGCCATGCGTGGCAAGCAGCCCGCTGGGCTTTGGAAAACGAGCCTGTTCGAGCAACGCGGGCAGCGTTTCGAGCTCGTCGGGAAGAACGGGCGAGTCGATTACGAAGGTCTCTCCCTCGCCATCAACCGGCCCGCGAACGATCACGCAGTTGACCTGGAGAACGGCGCTGGTGGCGACCAGCACGTCGCGATGGAGAGAGACGGCCCTCACCGCAGCGGCCCTGCGACCTCAGGTGATGCCGAGCAGCTTGGCGGCCTCTTTGAGGTTGTGCACTTCGGCCGTCGGTTTTTTCTGGGAGGAGTCCAGCGTCTCCTTATTTCGATTCACCCAGATCACGGGCACCCGCTGTTTGACGCACGGCGCGACGTCGTGGTAGTGGCTGGCGGCGACGTGCACCCAGCCACGCTTGCCACCCATGCGCCTCGCGCACTCGGTGAAGTGGGCGAGTTCGGGCTTGTAGGAGCGCACCTGCTGAGCGGTCACGACGAGGTCGAAGTCGGTCGGGATGTGGCGGCGGGTCTGGCCGAGCAGCTTGTCGTCGATGTTCGAGAGCAGACCGAGCTTGTACTTCTTGGCCAGCTTAGTTAGCTGGATGTTGGTCTCCTTGAAGGGCTTCCAGCGCTGCACCGAGTCGGGCAGGAAACCCGAGCGCGAGGGCTCGAGCTTCCACTCCATGCGTTTGGCGACCTCGATCGCCGTGCGCCTGAGCACCTCGGCGTAGAGCTCGTAGGAGCCGCCCTCGATCTCACGGGAGATCTCATGAAACAGCGGGAGCAGGACGGCGCGATCGATCTCGAACCCGTCACGCTCGGCCTCCTTGGCGAAGGCTTCGTAGATCCCGGTCTCCCAATCGATCAGCGTGCCGTAGACGTCGAAGGTGACGAAGGTAACGTTCTTGGGAATCGGCATCGGGCTCGGCATTATGCCCTGCGCAGCCGCGCCACGCGCTGACGTGTCCAGGAGATTGCAAGCCGATCCAACGGGCAGGACCGTCGATGGGGTCTTTCGTTAGAGTCCCGCGCCGCAATGGACCTGCTCGAGTACCAAGGCAAGCAGCTGTTTGCCCGCCACGGCCTGCGGGTCTCCGACGGCAAGGCCGTCACGAACGTCGAGGATGCAATCGCCGCGGCGAACGAAGTCGGCTATCCGGTCGTCGTGAAGGCCCAGGTGCTGATCGGCGGCCGCGGCAAGGCTGGCGGCGTGAAGCTCGCCGCAGATCGAGGCCGAGACGCTAGGAGCACGCGACGAACATCCTCGGGATGGACATCCACGGGCACACGGTGCGCACGCTGTGGATCGAGCACGCGTCAGACATCGCCACCGAGTACTACGCCTCGGTGCTGCTTGACCGCTCGGCCAAGCAGCCGCTGGTGATGTTCAGCGTCGAGGGCGGCGTGGACATCGAAGAGGTCGCTGAGAACACTCCAGAGAAGCTGATCCGCCACCACGTCGACGCGCTCGATGGCCTCTCCCGCGAGGAGGCCGTGCAGATCGCCACCGACGGCAAGGCCGACGCCGATGTGATCGAGGGCGTAGCCGACGCGCTCGTGGCGCTGTACGAGGTGTGGCTCCAGGAGGACGCGTCGCTGGCGGAGATCAACCCGCTGATCGTGACGCCCGAGCGGGAGGTCAAGGCGCTGGACTCGAAGGTCTCGCTCGACGACAACGCGCTGTACCGCCACCCCGAGAACCAGGAGCTGGCCGACAAGGAGAACGAAGACCCGATCGAGCGCCGCGCGAAGGAACAGGGCGTGCAGTACGTGAAGCTCGACGGCGACATCGGCATCCTCGGCAACGGCGCCGGGCTGGTGATGTCGACGCTCGACGTCGTCGCACAGGCGGGCGGCAAGCCGGCGAACTTCCTCGACGCGGGCGGCGGCTCGGACGCCGCGAAGATCAAGCAGGCGGTCGAGCTGATCCTCGCCAACGACGCGGTCAAGGCGGTGCTGTTCAACATCTTCGGGGGGATCACCCGCTGCGACGAGGTCGCGAAAGGGTTGATCGCGGCGTTCGACGACATCAAACCGTCAGTCCCGTTCGTCGTCAGGCTGGACGGCACGAACGACGTGGCCGGCCGCGAGCTACTGCAGGAGGCCGCCCTGCCGAACGTGCACGCGGCCAGGACGATGAACGAGGCGGCCGAGAAGGTCGTCGCGCTCGCGGAGGGCAGAGCTGATGTCAGTGCTCGTCGACAAGAACACGCGCCTGGCGGTCGCTGGGATCACCGGCCGCGAGGGCTCGTTCCACACGCTGAACAACAAGCGCTACGGCACGAACGTGGTCGGCGGAGTCACCCCGGGCAAGGGCGGGCAGGACGTCGAGGGCATCCCCGTCTTCAACTCGTGGGCCGAGGCGACCGAAAGCGTCCAGCCGAACACCGCGATGATCTTCGTCCCCCCGCGCTTCGCCGCCGACTCGATCCTCGAGGCCGCCGCGGCGGGAGTGGAGCTCGTGATCGCGATCACCGAGGGCATCCCAGCGCACGACGAGCTGCGCGTCTACAACACGCTCAAGCGCGATCATCCGGGCAACGCGGCTGATCGGCCCGAACTGCCCCGGGATCCTCTCCCCCGGCAAGGCGAACGTCGGGATCATCCCCGCGAGCTTCTTCAAGGAGGGCAACGTCGGCGTGGTCTCGCGCTCGGGCACGCTGACCTACCAGATCGGCAACGAGATCGCCCAGGCCGGCTTCGGCTGCAGCTCGATCGTCGGGATCGGCGGCGATCCCGTGCCGGGGAGCTCGTTCGTGGACGTGATCGAGCTGTTCGAGGCAGACGAGCAGACCGAGCTGATCGTGCTCTCCGGCGAGATCGGCGGATCGGCCGAGGAGGAGGCCGCCGAGTACATCGCCGACGCACGTGAAGAAGCCCGTGGTGGCCTACATCGCCGGCTTCACCGCCCCGGCGGGCAAGCAGATGGGCCACGCCGGCGCGATCGTCTCGGGCTCCGCCGGCACCGCCGCCGCGAAGGCGCAAGCGCTGGAAGCGAAGGGCGTGCGTGTCGGTCGCACCCCCACCGAGGTGGCGGAGATCGCGGTAACGCAGCTACGCTAGGGCAGTGGATCAGGAGGTCTCGAAGACGCTAGGCGAGCTGGAGCGAAAGCTGCAGGAGCTGGAGCGCACCCTGACCTCGATCGATCGCGGCGATCGGATCGGCGGAGACGTCCCTGTCAGCGCCGAGCACAGTCCTGCCGATCGCAGTCCCCCCGGCCCCCCTCCCTCCCCCGCTGACCGATCTCCGCTTGGACGACTGGTCGATGAAGCGGTTGAGCCGGTCGCGCGCGTCGATCGGGCGCCACGTCCACACGCCCAGCAGTCCCCGCGAGTCCCACAACCCGCACAACCACCACAACCCGAGCAACCACCGAGGTCTCCTCGCCCTCCCCAGGCAAAGACGCCGAGCGCCGATCAGCTGCTGCGCTTCCGCGATCGGCTGGAGCGGAGCGCGAAGGAGCTGACCCAGGAATATGACGAACTGCTCGGGCGCCTAGACTACGCCGCCTTGGCAAGCAAACCCGTGGGCCCAACGATCTCATTCGCGCGCGGAGCACCGTCGCTCGACATCGTCGACGTGGACGGTCTGAGCGACGCGGCGGTCCGCGCGTTCGCGAGCGACCCGGCGGGCACCACTGCCTACGGCACCTCGGTCGGCTACCCGCGGTTGCGAGCGTGGATCGCGGATCGCCACCAGGTGGAGCCGGAGCGCGTGCTCGTTACCAACGGCTCGATGCAGGCTGACGCGTTTTTATTCGAACAGCTCGTGGGACCCGGCGACGACGTGATCGTGGAGCGCCCGACGTACGATCGCACGCTGCTTTCGCTGCGCGAGCGCGGTGCACGTGTGCATGCGGTCGAGCTCGAGCACGACGGGATCGACACAGATGCGCTCGCCAGTCTATTGAGCGGCGCACAGACGGTACAGCCCCAGCTCGCGCACATCATCCCCAATTTCCAGAACCCCGCCGGCTACACGCTCTCGCCGGCCAAGCGCCAGGCACTGCTCGCGCTTGCCGCCGAGCACAACTTCTGGGTGTTTGAGGACGACCCATACGTAGACCTGCGCTTCAGCGGCGAGACACTGCCGAGCATGCTGTCGATGGACCCCAAGCACGTGGTATACGCCTCGTCCTTCTCGAAGACCGTGTGCCCGGGCATCCGCGTCGGATACCTGGTCGGGCCGGCAGATCTGATCGCGGCTGTCGCGAAACTTGCGACGAACACCTACATCTCGCCGAGCATGGTGGCACAGTCGATCGTCTACGAGTTCTGCGCCTCGGGTGCGATCGACAGCTCGATCGAGACGGTCAGGACCGCACTGGCAAAGCGCGCGCTGACGCTGGATCTGGCACTGCGGCGCGAGTTGCCGGAGGCCGAGTTCGTGGCACCCGAAGGCGGCTACTTCATGTGGGTGACGCTACCCGCGGGCACCGATGTACATGCTCTGCACAAGCTCGCCGGTGAGTATGGGGTGTCGTTTGTGAAGGGGACCGACTTCCTGCTGGAGGGCGGCGAGAACACGCTGCGATTGGCCTACTCCGGGGTCACGGAGGAGCAGATCGACGAGGGCGTAGCGCGCCTCGCCCAGGCGTACCGCTCGCTCTAGCGCCCGTACCTCTGCCCTAGCACGAGCTGCTCTGGCAGCGCCGTGCGCGCGGGGGGCGAGGGGTCGGCGATCACCGAGACGGTCTCGGCGACGCTCGGGGTGATCGTGCAGGTGTGGCCATCAGCGGTCTCCAACATCACCTGCTCGTCGTCGTGAACGGCCAGCGTCCCCTCCAGGCCGGGCTCCAGGCCAGAGGCCTTGAGGTAGTGCAGCAGATCCTCGGCCTCGTTCTCGAAACGCAGGACACGAACTGAGGCGCCGACGGCGACATCGGCCAGCGGTACGCCCGAGAGACGCGCACCGGCAACGATCGGGTGGCCGTGGGGGCAAGTCTTGGCGTCGCCGATCGCCGCGAGCATGCGTTCCTCGAGCACCGGGGACATCGCGTGCTCCAAGCGCTCGGCCTCCTCGTGGACCTCGTCCCAGGGCACACCGAGAACGTCGGTGAGAAAGCGCTCGATCAAGCGGTGGCGGCGGACGATGCCCTCGGCGTGCTCAGCGCCTGAGTCGGTGAAGGCGATCGCACGGTCGCTGCCGCGGGTGACGTAGCCGTCGCGCTCCAGGCGGCCGATCATCTCGTGCACGGTGGGCGGCGAGAGTTGCATCGCGCGCGCGACGTTCGCGCCGGTCATCGGCAGACCGGCCTCCTGCAACCAGAAGAGGATCTGCAGATACTCCTCCTCGGCGACGGTCGCCGTGGTGGTGCCCTCGTCGCTCATGCCCGTGATGCTAGACGACACTCAGGTGGCGAGTTGGTCAAACGTGCACTCGGTGGGCGGCTTGTCATCGCGCCAGCGACGCAGCTTGGCTCCATGACGGATGCGCCCTGCGGAGACGTGGTCGAAGTCGATCTCGATAACCAGCTCGGGGCGCAGACCGACCCACTCGAGGTCCTTGCCCGAGCTCCAGCGGCTGGGGTCGGCCGAGCCTCGCTCTCCCGACTCATACGGGGCGAAAAAGCCGACCAACCGCCGCTTCTCGGGGGCAGACAAACCGGAGCAGTGTCCGACGACGCGCAGCTCTGTACCGTCGTATAGACCGAGGATCAGCGCGCCGACAGTGTCGGCCTCCTTGCCGGGACGCCAGCCGACGAGCACGACATCGATCGTGCGCACGCGCTTGACCTTGAACGTGCCCTTGCGCTCACCCGGGCGATAGGGGGCAGAGAGCTCCTTGGCGATCGCCCCCTCGGCGTGCTCGAGCCAACGCTGGGCCTCTTGCTCGGTCGTGACCGTCTCCATCAGCTCGATCGGCGCACCGGCGAACATTCCGTCCCCGAGCATCTCCTCGAGCGCGGCACGTCGCTCGGACAGGGGCCGCTCCAGCAGCGACTTGTCCTCTCGGGCAAGCAGGTCGAAGACCACATAGACGGCAGGCGTCTCGACGGACAGGCGCTCGATGCGGGAGATGGCCGGGTGGATGCGCTGGCCGAGCGCGTCGAAGTCCTCGTGGCCGTCCTGCCCGCGGACGACGATCTCGCCGTCGAGCACGTAGCGGCCGACGGGGAACGTGAGCTCGGGGAAGTAGCGACCGAGTGGCTTGGCCGAGCGCGACTGCAGGAACACCTCCTCACCGTCGACGAAGGCCAGGCAACGGAAGCCGTCGAGCTTGATCTCGTAGGAAAGGTCCTCGCCGACAGGCAGCGCATTGCGCGAGAGGGCCAGCTGGGGCTTGACCGGAGGAGCATACGGGGCTCACTCGTCCTCCGCGCTCATCGTCGCGCTTCGCGCGGCTTGGCTGGACGCGCATGGGCTCTCCGGGCATCTTCGGATAGTCTGGCGGGTAGGGCATGTCCCCCCGGCCCTCAGCGAGGTCGCGCTCATACATCTCGAGCAGTGGCTCGAGTGAGTGGGCGATGTCGTCGATAGCAGCGTGGCGATCGCCCATCTCGGCGAACCTGGCGGGCATGCTCGCCACCGTGAAGTCCTCGGGCTACCGCCTGCTCGAGCTCACTCCCAGGCCAGGGGCGCGGAAACTGGCGCACCAGGCTTCGGCCGCACGCTGTAAGCAGAAGCGATCGTGCGGTCACGTGCGTTCTGGTTGTAGTCGACGAAGATCCGCTCGCCGCGCTCCTCCTTCCACCAGTTGGTCGTCACCTGGCCCGGCAGGCGTCGCTCGAGCTCACGACCAAAAGCGATCGCGGCGTGGCGCATGTCGGTGAACGTCCAGCGCGGCTCCATGCGGACGTAGATGTGGACCCCCCGACCGCCGGAGGTCTTGGGGAACCCGACATACCCCATCTCCTCAAGCAGCACGCGCGCCTCCGCGGCAACGCGGACCGCGTCAGCGAAATCGGTGCCCTGCTGTGGGTCGAGGTCGATGCGCAGCTCGTCGGGATGGTTGAGGTCCTCGCGGCGGACCGGCCACGGGTGAAAGGTGATCGTGCCCATCTGCGCGGCCCAGCCGACGACCGCCATCTCCGTCGGGCAGACCTCGTCGGCGGTACGGCCCGACGGAAACTCGATCGTCGCGGTCTGCACGTACTCGGGTGCCCCACGCGGGATGCGCTTCTGAAAGAACGCGTCGCCGCCGCCTTTCTCGCGTGTCGAGGGCACGATCCCCGGGTGCACCCCCTTTGGCCAGCGCTCGAGCGTCGTCGGCCGCCGCATCCAGTGCCCGCATGATGCCGTCCGCGACAGCGAGGTAGTAGTTGACTAGGTCGAGCTTGGTGACGGCGCGGGAGCGCTCGGTCGGCGGAAGATCACGCGATCAGCGTTGGACACGCGCAGCTCGCGCCCGTCTACATCGAGAACGACGTACTCCTTGTCAGCCGACATGGCTCAAAGGATGCCCGATCGACTCAAAGCTGGCGAGCGTGGATCGTGTCGCCCTCTGACATCTCCTGTAAGGATGCCCGACGTGGTGATCCCGCAAGCCGCGCTGATCGCGTCTGGGCCGTTTGGCGATGCGTTGAGCGCCGAACGTGTCGCGCTGGCCATCGCGCAGGGCTTGTGCGAGGGCGGCGCGCCGCAGCCCGATCTGTGTCCGATCGCCGTCGATCGGGGACATCTATCGGATGTGGGAGCGCTGCTCCAGGGGCTCGACTTCGACGTGCGTATGCGGCGAGCACGCGCGGTCATTTTGGGAGAGCCCCATCTCCAGGAGCGCACGCTGAGGGGAAGCGTGGCGTTTGAGATCGCCACGCGGGCTCGCCAGGCGGGCGTGCCGGCCTACGCGGTGACCGGCTCCAATGCGCTCGACCGATTCGACGCACGTATCCTCGACCTGCAGGTCATCATTGAGGCTGGCCGCCGACGGGCGCTCGTTACGGCGGGCAGGAGGTTGGCTCAGGTGCTCTGAGCCGCGGCGTCGGTAGCGAGTGATCGTGCCAGCTCGTAGACCAAGCGGGTCGCGTCGGCGACCGTACCGAAGTCGAGGTTCGCGGGTACGTCGCTGGGCAGATGGTAGTTGGCCAGGCTGCGCCAATCGGTCATCGAGACGAGCGTGACAATCGGATAGCCGGCGCGGCTGGGGATCACGCTGTCGGTCGAAGCGCGGGCGCGGAAGCCCCGCTGGCACTCGACGTCGATCCGCTCGGCGCACATGGCAAGCCGCTCGCGCAGCCAGGGGCCCGCGTAGCTCTCCATCCACACCGGACCCTCCGCCTCCAGCGACACCAGATGGGGCGAGCCGACCGTGTCGAGGTTCGCAAACCACGTGCTCCCTGGATCGAGCTCGTGACGGTGACGGGCGACGAACGCGCGCACGCCATCCTGGAGAGTCTCCTCTGCCCCACAGGAGACCAGCAGCACGCGCAGGCCCGGCAAGGGTCGCTCGCGCAGCAGCTCGGCGAGGGCGACGAGCGCGGCGACGCCGGAGAGGTTGTCGTTCGCGCCAGGCACCGTCGGGCTGCGCCACACGTCGGCGACCAGCGCGGTGCCCACAGCGCCGAGCAGCAGCCCGGCGCGCGCGGGGGCGCGACGGCCGCGGAGCGCCGCGAGCAGCGTGGCAAGCGGCCCGGCGAGGCCCAGCCACCACTGCGGCGTCGATGTTTTGAAGCGTTCGATCACCTGCGGGGCGCGCTCGTAGAGACGCCGCTGCAGGGTCTGGTCGAACAACATCCCCGTTTGCGGAGCGTCGTGGTGGGCGAGCACGACAAGCGTGCCGGCCCCGTCCCGGTCACCGGCCCGCGCGATCAGGTTGACCGTAATGCGCCGGCGGCGCACCAAACGCCGCAGGAGCCGCGGCCCGTTCTGGGCCTCGTCGACGATGCCGGCGAGAGTGCTCGTGGCGAGCAGCGCGCCGAGCACTCGCCGGCCGCGCAAGGTCAGCGCCGCGGCAACCATGCCGAGCACACCGAGCCCGGTGACGGTCGGGGCAAAGATCCCCCACGAGGGCTCATCCTCGAGCGCCACCTCGACTCCGGTAACCGCGCGCAGTCGCTGCGCCAGCCACTCCGCGGCCGCTCGCTCGCCCGGTGAGCAGGGCGGCCGGTCGATCACGGCGAGCGTCTCCACGACCTCGCGCAGGGTTGTCTCGAGCGTATCTGCGGCGGGGCTCACGGAAAGCATCGAAGGGTAGCTCCAGCGCATATGCTATTTGGGTTCACAGAAAGCATTGTCCCTCGCCACGGTAGGTCGGCACCTCGTCGACGATCCGCTCGCCTTCGAGCAGGTACAGGCTGGCGAAGCGCTCGCACAGCTCGCCGGCCTTGGCGTGGCGTAGATAGACGCGGTCGCCCAGCGCGAGTGTGTCAGCGGCAGCGCCGAGCAGCGGCGTCTGCACCTCGCCGGCGCCCTCCTGGGAATCCAAGCGCAGCCCCGCCGGCAGGTGCGGTCGCGGCAGGCGGGCCCGATCGGCGGGGCCGGAGGCGAGGTAGCCGCCGCCCAGCGCCGTGACCACGCCGGGCCCGGGACGGCGCACGACGGGCAGCGCGAACAGCGCGGCGGGACGGGGCGTAAACGCGCGATAGGCGTCGAACAGGGTTGGTCCATACAGACCCGAGCCGGCCGTCACCTCGGTGACCACCCCCTCCGCGGCCGTCGACTCGAGGCTGCCGGTCCCACCGCCGTTGACGAACTCCAGCGAAGCCGACGACGCCCGCCCGATCGTCTGTTCCACCTCGACCACCGTGGCGGCGCGGCGCACGGCCAGCTCGCGTGCGGAGAGCGTCTGCATCGCGCGGATCGCGCGGGCACGCAGCGGGGGACCGATTCCTCGCCCGTGCGGCGTGTCGCCCAGGCCAGCGATCTGTGCCTCGTAGGACATAATCCCCACCAGCGCTAAGCCGTCGCGGGCGAGGACCGCGCGCGCGAGCGCGGCGGCCTGCTCGGGAGTGTGGGCGGGCGAGCGCTTGGCGCCGACGCGCACGCGGCCGCCGAGGGTCCACCAACCGGCATCGAGATCGATGCACACACGCAGCACAGCGCCATCGCGGTTGCCGTGCGTGCGTGCGAGCACACAGTCGATCAAGTCGAGCTGCTCAACGCTGTCGACCATCACCGTTACGCGCGGCGCTCCTCGTTCAGCGGTGAGCGCTGCGAGCGCTCGGAGCGCCTGCCGGTCGGCGGTCGGATAGGCCACAACCAAGTCCTCGGCGCCGTGAGAGGCAAGCCACAGCGCCTCCGGGAGCGTGAAGGCGAGCGTGCCGGCGAATCCTGGGCGGGCGAGCACGCGTTCCTGTAGAGCGCGGCAGCGAACTGACTTGCTCGCTAAGCGAATCGGCTTGGGGACAGCACGGCGTACCAGATCCTCGGCGTTGGCCCACAGTGCGTCGAGATCGACCACCGCGAACGGCGCCTCCAGCTCGGCGCTCGCATGCTCCAGGCGTTCGTATGCCGCGTGCTCGTGTGTCGCGTGGCCGTGTGTCGCGTCAGTCATTGGCAGAGGCGGTAGGTCGAACAGAGTGGACGGGTCCCAGGACTCGGTCGGTCCAAGCGTTGGCAAAGCGTCCCTCGGGGTCGAGCCGGGCGCGGACGGCCTGGAAGCGGTCCCAGTCGGGATAGCGCGGGCGTAGCGTGGCGGCGGTCTGGAAGTGGCGCTTGCCCCAGTGAGGACGCCCGCCGAGCTCGTCCATGATCGCCTCGACAGCACGGAAGTATGGCTCCCAGGCCATTCCGCGATACATGTGGACCGCGACGAAGCCGCTGTCGCGACCGGCCGCGGTGCTGAGCAGCGCGTCGTCGGGCGCGACCGTCCGCACCTCGATCGGGAACGGCACCGCGAAGCCATGGCCGCCCGCCCCCGATCCATCGCCAGCCACGAGCGCCATGATGCGATTGACCGCCTCGGGTGTGCGCTCGCGCGGGAGCGCGTACTCCATCTCGGTGAAGCGCACTAACCGCGGACTGGCGAAGATTCGATCGGAGCGATCGACCCGCGTCCTCGCACCGGCGAGACGGGTGACGAGGCGGTTGAGCTGCGGGATGCGCCGCGGGAAGCGACGCCCGGCGCGGCAGAGCAGCTCGAAGGCGTGGTTGGTGAGCAGCACGTCGTTGGCGTAAGCGCTGACCCGGCCGCGCGGGCGCGGGGGCTGATCGGTGCGGTTGTTGGTGCGCGTGAGCGCGGTGTCGGCGTGCGGGAAGACGAAGAACTCGAAGTGGTCGTTGCCGAGCGCCAGTTCCTCGAAGCGCGCGAGCGTGTCGTCGAGTGGTGCGGGAGCGTCGACGCCGCGCAGGGTGAAGGCGGGCACGCAACGGAGGATGACCTCGGCGATCACGCCGAGCGCGCCGAGGCCGACGCGCGCGGCGCGGAAGATCTCGGAGTCGACCTCCTCAGCGCAGCGCAGGGTCGAGCCGTCGGCGAGCACGAGCGTGAGCTCAGCCACCTGCGCGGAGATGTTGCGCAGGCGAGCGCCGGTCCCGTGCGTCGCCGTGGAGATCGCTCCGGCGATGCTCTGGACGTCGATGTCGCCGAGGTTCTCCATGCGCCAGCCCGTGCTCGGCGAGCTGGCGACTGAGCTCGCGGATCGTGATTCCCGCCTGCACGCGCACCAGCCCAGAGGAGCGGTCGACGTCGAGCACGCCGGCGAGCCGCTCCAGGCGCAACTGAGAGCCGTCGGTGAGGGCGATGTCGCTGAATGAGTGCCCGGCACCGGCCACGCGCACGCGGCGACCGTGCGCGGCGGCGCGGGTTATCGCCTCTGATATCTCCTCGATCGAGCCGGGGATCTCGACGACCGCGGGACGGCAGCGCTCGTCGCCGGCCCAGTTGCGCCAGTCGACGGCGCGCTCGTGCGGATCGTTAGGCTCGCTCATCAGATGACCGACCCCGAGCCTACTGCGACCCCGGGTACGCAGGGCACCGTCACACCGGCGAGCGCGGCCGCATCCGCGAACGTCACCACGGCCGTGAGCCCAGCCGTCCGTGCCTCGCGCGCGCGCTCGCTGCCCACGCCGGGCGCCAAGCGCGCGACCGTGATCGGGGCCGGATCGTTCGGGACGGCGCTGGCCGTGTTGCTCGCTCGGGGCGGGCTGCGCACGACGCTGCAGGCGCGCACCGCTGAGCAAGCGGCTGACTTGGAGCAGGAGCGCGAGAACCGCGTCTACCTGCCTGGCGTGGAGTTGCCCGGCCAGCTACGGATCGAGCCGGCCGCCGCCGGGGTCGCGCGCGCCGACTACGTGTTCCTTGCCGTGCCCTCGAGCGGTTTGGACGAGGTGATCGCGACGCTCGAGGCGGCGGGACTGGACAAGCGCGCGGCGGTCGTATCGGTGGCGAAGGGCCTGGTGCCACCGGATGGGCTGCCGCCGACGATCGTGCTCAGCGCGAGGTTCGGCCCCGGCCGGGTCGCGTGCCTGGGCGGGCCGGCGCATGCCCAGGAGATGGTGAACGAGGGCGCCGGCCTGGTGGCCGCCTCCAGCGACGAGGAGCTCACGCGGGCGCTCGCGCAGGTGTTCACGCGCGCGGGGGTCGTCTGCGAGCAGTCCGACGACCCGCTCGGCGTCGAGCTGGCGGGCGCCGCCAAGAACGCCGCGGCGCTGGCGGCCGGGGCCACGGAGGCGCAGGGCCTGAACGCGGCAGGCGCGGCCGCGGGGCACATCTTCGCCGAGGTGTGGCGCTACGCCGCGAGCCTGGGCGCGCGGCCGGAGTCGATGATCGGTCTCGCCGGCGCCGGCGATCTGGTCGCCACGGCGCTGGCTCGCGACAGCCGCAACCGCCGCGCCGGCGAGCTCCTGGCCGCGGGCGTGCCGGCCGCGGAGATCCCCGCTCGTATCGGCCAGGCGGTCGAGTCGCTGGAGTCGGTGCCACTGCTCGCCCGCGCGCTCGAGCGCGCAGGTGTCGAGACTGGGACGCGACGGTGAGCGGCGCGGCTGGCGAGTACGCGGGCCGCAGACGGGCGGGCGGGCACCGATCACCTCCGCGCTGGGGCGGCTGATCTCCGGGGAGCTGCCGCTGGACGACTGGGTCGCCTTGGTCCGCGCCACGGTGCCCCCGCCCGCTCGCTGGCGCCGACCTCAGCCGGGGTTCTGGCGACGCGCGTGGCGGCGAGCGACAGGGCGAAATCGTTAGAGCAAGCGCGTATCCCTATGGTATACATATAGTAGATACCATGGCTCTCGCACTTTAGAAAGGAAGCAGATGCCCCAGCCCGCTAAGAAAAAAGCGAAGGCCGAGCCCATGTTCGACCCCACGGCGAAACTCGACCTCGACGATCCCGAGGAGTTCCTCGCGCAGGAGGGCCGCCGCGAGAAGGCCCTGCGCATGCAGGAGCTCGTCCGCCCGGGACGCACGACGCCGATCGCGGTGCGCTTCGACCAGTTCACGCTCAAACGGCTGAGTGCGCTCGCCGCGCTGCGCAACACCGGCTATCAGACTCTGCTGAAGGAATTCATCGTCGAACGCCTCTACGAGGAGGAGAAGCGCGAGGGCATCATCAAGTCATGAGCGTGCTCACAACGGCCTCGTAAACCCCCGCGCCGTGGCCGGCCTCGGTCACCCGCGCATTCTCGTATTTCGCCAGCGCCTCGCGGATCGACGGATCGCGCTCAACGGCGTTTGCCACCAGCCAGAACGTCTCCACCTGCGCCGCGCACGCCAGGTCCTCGCGCGAGTCGCCCACCGCGAAGCACTCCTCCAGCGCGTACCCCCGCGCGCGCCGGTGCCAGGCGACCCCGCCCGCCTTCGACGCGCCCGCCGGCAGCAGGTGGTAGCCGCGCACGTGCTCCAGCTCCGCGAGCGCCGGCGAGCGGCGGTTGACGACGCCGTTGTCCACTAGCCGCAGATCCCCGTGGCCGTGCTCGGCCAGCAGCGCATCCACCTCGAAGGCGTCCACGAGACCACGGAACAGGTGCGAGACCTCGCGCTCGACGTGCCATGGCTCGTGGTACTCCAGACGCCCCTCGTAGCGCTCCAGCAGCAGCGCCGGCGCGCCCGAGCGCTCGATCTGCTCGGCGATCGTCAGCTCGCCCGGCTGTGACCGATGCTCCTGTCGCCCGTCAGCCAGTGCTCCTCGCCGTCCAGCACCACGCACGCGCCCGCCTCGTAGATGTAGGAGCTCTGCCCCAGCAGCCGCGCGTCCTCGAACACCTGCGCGCGCCTGCGCCCGCCATCAGCACCACCTCGACGTCTGCCCGCATGCACGCCTGAATCGCTCGCACCCCCTCGATCGACACGTTCCCCTCGCCGTCTCTCAGCAGCGATGCGCCCCGCCCCAGCAGCGTGCCGTCGAGATCCACGTACATGCACCGCGTGTGTGCGCGGAAAGACGGTCGTTGGGGCCTTCGCGCCGCGAGGAATGCTGAGGGTCCATCGCCTCTACTATCGCAAGCGGTGGCCCTGCAACGCACGATCGAGCCCTGGAGCACGCTGCTCGACGAGGCGCGCGCGGACGGACGGCTCGTGCGCGAGGCGCGCGAAGGATCCGGCCACCACGGCGAAGCTGGTCGACCCCCCCGAGGAGCTGCACCCCGAAGTGCTCGCGGCGCTCTCGCGCCTGGAGATCGAGCGCCTCTACTCCCATCAGGCCGAGGCCATCTACTCATCCTGGGAGGGCCCGACGATCGTCACGACCGGGACCGCCTCGGGCAAGTCGCTGTGCTTCAACCTGCCCACGCTCGACGTGCTCTGCCGCGACACGAAAGCGCGCGCCCTGTACCTCTACCCGACGAAGGCGCTCGCCCAGGACCAGGCCCGCGCGCTCGCGGCCTTCGGCCTGACCAAGCGCGTGCGCCCGGCGATCTACGACGGCGACACCCCGCGCGAGGCGCGCGCGGACATCCGCCGGCGGGCGAACGTCGTGCTCACCAACCCCGACATGCTCCACGTCGGCATCCTCCCCAACCACCCCGCCTGGACCGAGCTGTTCGCGAACCTCGCGGTCGTCGTCGTCGACGAGGCCCACGTCTACCGCGGCGTGTTCGGCTCGCACGTCGCCAACGTCCTGCGCCGGCTGCGCCGGATCGCGGCGGCCTACGGCACCGCCCCCGCGCTTCCTGCTCACCTCGGCCACGATCGCCAACCCGGTCGAGCTGGCCGAGCGCCTGACGGGCTTGGAGGACGTGAGCCTGATCGACGAGGACGGCTCGCCGGCGCCGGGACGGCAGATCGCGGTCTGGAACCCACCGCTGACCGACGAGGCTCTGGGCAAGCGCCGCTCGGCGCTCGGGGAGGCGGCCGAGCTGCTCGCGCGGCTAGTGCGCGACGGGGCGCGTCTGATCTGCTTCATGAAGTCGCGCAAGGGCGTCGAGGTCCTACACAAGCTGCTCGTCGCGGACTTGGAGGAGGGCGGCGATCCAGAGCTTGCAAAGCTCGTGGCCCCCTACCGCGCCGGCTACACCTCCCAGCAGCGCCGCGAGCCTGGAGGGTCGTCTGGTTCGCGGCGAGCTGCGCGCGGTGATCACGACCGACGCGCTGGAGCTCGGGATCGACATCGGCGAGCTCGACGCCGCGGTGGTCGTCACGTTCCCCGGGACCGTCGCCTCGCTGCGCCAGATGTGGGGGCGTGCCGGGCGCCGCGGACGGGGTCTAGCGGTGTATGTCGCGGGCGAGGACGCGCTCGACCAGTTCTTCTGCCGCCACCCCGACGACTTCCTCGAGCGCCCCGTCGAGGCGGCGATCCTCGACCACGAGACTCCCCAGATCTTCCGCCGGCACCTCTTGTGCGCCGCGCACGAGGGGCCGCTGTCCGGCCAGGACGCCGAGTTCCTCGGCCCGCGCTGGGAGGCCCATGCCGAGGTTCTGCAGAGCGCGGGCGAGTTGCGCTGCCGGGCGGGCGGGGTCCGGTCAGCGCATGGAGCCCGGCCGGCGCCCAGCACCTATGTCCCGCGCGAATCCGGCGGCTACCCCGCCGCGGAAGTCTCGCTGCGCTCGGCCTCTCCCGATCAGCTTCGCGATCGTCGACGTCGCCTCGGGCGAGCTGCTCGGCTCGACCGAGGCCGCGCGCGCCCACTCAACCGTGCATGAGGGCGCGATCTACCTGCACCTCGGGCGCTCCTACGAAGTGCGCGAACTCGACCTGGAGCGCCGCCGCGCGCTGGTCGCGCCGTTCGACGGCGACTGGTACACGCAGCCCAAGCGCGAGCACCGAGACCACGATCGAGCGCCTGCTCGACCGCCGCTCCGCCGCTCGGGATCACGCTCAGCTTCGGTGAGGTCGCCGTCACCGATACGGTGCTTGCCTTTCAGCGCCGGCGCCTGTCTGACCACGCGCCCGTCGACCTGGTCGCGCTCGACCTGCCCCCCACGAGCTTCTCCACGCAGGCGCTCTGGTTCGAGCTGGACTCCGCGTGGGTTGGGCGATCCGACGATTGGCGGCGGCCTGAGACGGCGAGCGACGGCGGAGATCGCCTCCCTGGAGGCGCTGCTCGGCGCGCTACACGCAACCGAGCACGCCCAGATCGCAGTGCTGCCCCTGATCGCGATGTGCGACCGCTGGGACATCGGCGGGCTGTCCACGAACCTCCATCCCCAGACCGGCGGCGCGACGATCTTCATCTACGACGGCCACCCCGGCGGGATCGGCATCACGCGCACCGCGTTTCACCGCTTCGAGGAGCTCTGCCGCGACGCACACCGCCTGATCGCCGAGTGTCCCTGCGCCTCGGGCTGCCCCTCGTGCGTGCAGTCGCCGAAGTGTGGCAACCTCAACGAACCGCTCTCCAAGGCAGGGGCGCACCTGTTTCTGGAGCGGATGCTCGCCGCCGGCGGCGGCGAGTCCGCCGAGGAGGTGCACCGCTCCGAACGCTACTGCGCCGTTGTTGAAGGCATAGCCATGCTCTGCATCCCCTCGAAGGCGGCGCTCGCGGTCCTGGCGGCCTGTCTCGCGCTGACCGGCCTGCTCGCACTGCCCTCGCACCGACCCCGGCCTCAGCCGCCGGCTTCCAGTTCGGCCTCGCCGACTACGAACCGGCCACGTTCTCCGACCCTCGCATCGCCGAGCTCGGCGTCCACATCGCCCGCGACGTCGTCCCCTGGAACGTCGTCGCGAGCCCGCGCGACCTCGCGGCCGTGACCACCTGGCTGGCCGCCGTCAAACGCGCCGGCATCACTCCGCTGATCACCTTCCAGCACGCCGACGGCAACGACCGCGCCCCGACCCAGGCCCAGTTCCTGAAGGACTTCCTCCGCTTCCGCGCGCTCTTCCCGTGGGTCACCGAGTTCTGCCCCTGGGACGAGGCCACCCACGCCGGACAGCCGACCGCGCGCCATCCGCAGGCTCGCCGCCGAGTACTACAACGCGATGAGCTCTCACTGCGCCGGCTGCGAGATCACCGCGCCGGACACGCTCGACGCCGACGGCGACATCGAGGCCTGGATCGGCCAGTTCCTGCGCACCGCGCGACCCGTATCCGAAGGTCTGGCCGCTGAACCCGTACATCAGCGTCTCTACCGACAACTCGCGCCCGATCAGACGGCTGCTGTCCTTCGTCCACGGCCAGGTCTGGTTCAGCGAGGTCGGCGGCATCGTCTGGTGGCGCTTCCACGGCCGGCTGATCTACCACGGCGAGGCCTACGCGGTGTGGTCCACCAAGAACATCTTCCGGCTCGCCTCGATCAGCCCCCGGATCACGCGCGTCTACTACTACCACTGGCGCTCGCCCGGGACCCCCCAAAGCGCGAAGAAGTCCACCTGGGACGCGGGGCTCGTCACGGCCAGCGGGGTTGCGCGGCCGGCGCTGTTTGCCGTCGCGAAAGCGCTCCATCGGCAGATTCAGACGGCTACGCCCGCTCCTTCTAGCCGGCGACGCTTTCCGCTCCCCGCGAGCTCGTCGTCCGGCACCTCCAGCCGCCAGGCCCCTTTCGGACCGGGGTGGCGCGCGTTGTACTGCAGCAGCACAGCGCCGACGACGATGAACGGGACGAAGTTGACCGCGTGCAGGACGAGCGCGTAGGGCAGCGCCTGCGAATGGGGCACGCCGTAGGCTTTCAGACGCGATCAGTGCCGCGCCCTCGAACACGCCGATCGCGCCCGGCGGCGAGGGCAGGATCATGCTCAAGCCGATCGCCACGGCCACGAGCACCCCGCAGGCGAAAGGCAGGTGCAGGTGGAAGGCGACGCTGACGAAGTAGGCGCACAGCGCCGAGAGCATCCAGGCGGCGATCGTCCAGAGGAAGGCTTCCAGCGCGACCGTGCCGTGGCGCAGCCCGGACAGGCCGTGGTTGAGCTCATCGATCGTGCGCTCCAAGCGCTCGCCCGAGAACAGCGAGAACCGGCGCAGCGGACGCAGCAGCAGCCGCAGCGGCCGGTCGCCGTAAACCGCCAGCACGACCACGGCGGCGACGATCAGCCCCGCCAGCACGATCGCGGCGAGCGCCGCCGCGCCGAACCAGCTCACGTGCGCCAGCCAGTGCTCGGCGGCGAAGAAGATCACGAGGATCGCGATCACGTCATACAGCCGCTCGATCACGACGGTCCCGATGATCTCGATCGCCGGCGTCGAGCTGCGCTGATTGAGCACCAGCACGCGCGCCGCTTCGCCGGCGCGCGCCGGGCAGGATCGAGTTGTAGAAGTAGCCGATCATCGTCGCGTTCACGACCGACCCGCGCGGGGGCCGGCGACCGGGGGCGAACAGCGAGCGCCAGCGCAGGCCCCGGGCCACGTCGCCGAGCCCGAAGGCGATCAGCGCCGGGATCAACCACAGGTAGTCGCTCGTGCGCAGCGCGCGAGACACCTCGCTGAGGTTGATGCCGCTGAGCGCGATGTAGGAGAAGAGCACGGTGACCGACGACCGTCACCGTGTTGATCAACAGCCGCGAGCGCCGCGGCAGGCGCGGCGATTCTCGTCGGGCCCGGACCTGTTCAGACGCGCTCAAGCGAAGTTCAGTATGCCCGCTTGCCCGGACCGCGGCATCTTGCCCGAATTCGGGTGCTTCATCGGGACGACGATCAGTAGGCGCCGATCGGCGGACCTTCGTACTTGACGCCCGCCGGGCTCACCCAGCGCACGCGCCAGGAGGTTCCCTTGGTGGAGGAGTTGAAGGACCAGTAGCCGGCGCCGTTGGTCGTGACCGTCTTCAGCGTGCGGTAGCTGTGCGCGCCCTTCAGCTTCACGAGCACCGTCACCTTTGTCGAGCCCGGTCGCTCGGCCGCACGAGCCCCCACAACGAGAAGCCGTGCCCGCGCTTGGTGACCGTCAGCGGCACCGGGAAGCCGTAGTAGAGCGGCTTGTGCGCGCCGCTCACGTACTCCAGGCCGGTCTGGAAGCCGACGAAGCCGCCGATCGCGCTGACCGAGAAGGGGCCGCCGAGCGGGTCGTCTTTGAGCAGATACTGCGAGAAGGCCGCCACGCGCGGGTTGTAGTAGGCCATGTGCTCGGCGATCGCGTCGTATTCGGCCTGCTTGGCGGCCGAGACGCCTTCGTACTTGTTCGGCTTGCTGTTGACGCCGAACTCGGTCAGGTAGATCGGCACGCCCCCCGGGATCGCGTGCGCCCGCGCGGCCAGGTTCAGCGCGTTTGACAGGCGCGAGAGCGAGGCGATCGTCACGCTGTCCTTCTGCGGCCAGACATATTTGGGACCGGCCGCCGGGAAGTAGGCGTGGTGGGCGTAGCCGGTCATCTGCAGCTCGCTGCAGGAGCCCGATTTCCTGTACTTAGCGTTCAGGCACAGCGCTTCGCGCATGAACGCCAGCGGCGCCACCGGGTGCAGCAGCGCTTTCGATTTTTCCTTGCGGATGTTGACGGTGTCGTAGCCGACCGGCGCCGTCTCGCCGAACAGCACCCGTGGATGCGCCAGTCCCGGCCGCCTGCAGCCCCGCGTAGCCGGCCTGGTAGAGGCCGCGATAGATGCGTCCCGAGACGGGCTTGCCGCTGGAGCTCCACTGCGGCGTCAGGTAGGCGGGCTCGTTGGGCTCGTTCCAGATCGAGTAGAGCGAGACCTCCGAGCCGTAGTGGCGCGCGACGGCGGTCATGAATTCCTGAAAGTCGAGAGGGTCGGGTCGGTAGGTGTAAGGGGCTTTGTGGTTCGCCGTGGCCCAGCTCGGCGCCGGCGCGGTCACGGTCAGGAGCACCTGCCAGCCCAGCCGCTTAGCTTCGGCGAGCAGCACGTCGTACTGGCCCCAGTCGTAGTTGCCGGGGTTAGTCGCTTCGAAGCTCGGCTTCGTCGCGCTGGTGGGGGCGGGCGCGACCGAGTACCAGTTGAGCTCCACGCGCAGAGCTTTCACGCCGAGCGTCTGCAGCTGCGACGAGCGCCGCGGGGCGGGTGGATCGGTTCCAGCAGGTCGCTCGAGCCCTCGAAGTAGAGCTTCTGACTGGCCGAGGCCTGTCGCCTGGCCGGCACCGATCGCGCCGCAGGCGAGCGCCGAGCAGGCGAGGGTTGCACAAAGAAGGATGCGGATACGCGACATTGGCCCTCGATTCGATCGTTGCTTGCTGGCGGGGGGGACGGGGTAGCGTAGACATGCTCGCGGACGAGCCGGCCGTACGCTGAGACACCCTGGCGATCGGGAAGTTGCGCGCTCTGAAGCGCTTACTGCGAGCTGACCTTGACCTTGCAGTGCGCCCCGTGCAGGTGCGCGCATACGATCACGTAGCCCGGTCGCGGACGGTGATGGGCGTCGGTCAGCCCCGAGTCGAAGATCGTCGAGGATCGTGCCGCCGGTCCACTGGTAGATGTACAGGCGCTTGATGCGGGGTTGCGAGGAGGCGATCGCGAACATGAAGCCGAGCGCTTTCGCCGCGCGCGCGAGGCCCGAGCCGTGGTTGTTGGGGAAGGCGCCGCCGAATTTCACGATCCCGCCGGTCTCGGTCAGCCACACGTCTCCGGGCACCGCGCCGAGGATCGCGCGCGTGCGTTCGCTCGAGAAGCGGTTGGTGTCGGAGTAGTTGTGCAGCCCCCAGAGCGTCGGCGTCGGCACGCGCAGATGACGCAGCTCGGCTTTGAATTCAGCGATGTAGGTGAGCGTCGGAGCGACCTGGTTCTGGTCGAGGATGTCCAGGCCGAGAATCGTGCAATGGGGGCAGACGCGTCTGAGCGCCTGGTAGTACTTGGCCGATTCGACCGCCGTGGGGCTGTTGTACTGCTCGTAGCTGTAGCGGACGTTGCCCCGGTTGGTCTCGTTCCAGGGCTGGTACTCATGGACGTGCGGGAACGCCTGCATGAACTTCTTCGTGTCCTGTTCGTAGGTTCTGATGCTCGGCATGCGTGTCGGCGTGTACTCGGAGTGGTAGAAGGCCACCAGCACCTGCTGATGCTGAGCTTCGGCTGCCGCGATCCACTGCCTCGCCTTCGTCAACGAGTAGCCACGGACCGCTGCGTCGTAGGGGGCGATGTAGCGGGTGATGTGGGTGTGCAGCTGCTGCCACAGCGGGTCGGAGAACATCTCGGTCCCCTCGTCGGCGATGCCGACCTTGAACAAGGCGGCGGCGTGGGCCCTGGGCGAGTGGGACCGGCTCTTCGAGCCCGCCGACAGCGCTGCGGGGACGCCGACGGCGGCGCCGAGCGCGAGCGAGCAGACGCAGAGCAGCAGCGCGGCGGCGAAAGCGAGGCGGGGGCGGGAGGTCGTGATACCCAGAGTCGTGAACACGGCCATCGAAACAGCCTATACGCCGCAAAGTTGCGTTTCCCTGCGCCCGCGCGGGGAGCCGCGCGGGCGCATAGGATGGCAGGCGATGCACAACGGGCGATGGCGCTATTGGGGTCCGCTGTCGGTCGTGCTCGTGGTGGCCTTTGCGCTGCGCCTGTGGGGCATAAAGCAGGGGTTGCCGTACGTGTACGACGTCGACGAGTACGGGCACTTCGTGCCGGAGGCGGTGGCGATGTTCGACCACGGGCTGAACCCCCACTACTTCGTCAACCCGCCTGCGTTGACCTACCTGCTGCACGTCGTCTTCGGCGTCTGGTTCGGCCTCATCGGATTGGGCTCACGCTCCTCGGTCACACGCGAATTCGCGCTGCACCCCGATCGCCTGTTTCTGCTGGCCCGGATCACGGTCGCGCTGCTCGGGACGGTTTCGGTGTGGCTGCTCTATCTCCTCGGCGCGCGCCTGTTCGATCGTGCCGTCGGCCTGCTCGCGAGCGCGGTGATGGCGGTGGCCTTCCTACCGGTCTTCTACGGACACCTCGCGCTGAACGACGCGCCGACGCTGGTTGGACTGACGCTCTCGCTGCTGGGCACGCGCCGGCGTTCTGCGACGGGGACGGATGGTGGACTACCTGCTGGCGGGGATCGGCCTGGGCCTGGCCACCGCGACGAAGTACACGGCGGGCGTGATGATCCTGCCGCTGCTGGCCGCGGCGGCGGCGCAATACCGCGACGGGAGAGGCGAGACCGAAGGGGGGACCGACGAGGATCGGACGGACCGCCGCGCAAGGCCGGCCGGCCGCCGGTACGTGGCGATCGGCATGGGGTCGCGCTGACAGCCGCGCTGGCGGCGTACCTGATCGCCAACCCGTATTCGCTGCTCGACTTCCACGCCTTCAAAGCAGAACTGGAAGTCCAGTCGCAGCTACACCGAACAGTCGCGGGCCTCATGGATCGGCGGGCCGCAGCAGGGTGGCTTCGTCTACTACCTATGGTCGTTCACGTGGGGGCTCGGCTGGATTCCCGCGCTGGCGGCGCTCGGCGGGGCAGTGAGCATCTGGCGCAGAGCAGCGGCGGGTCGGCTGGGTGCTCGTGCCGGTCGCCGTGCTCTACCTGCTGTTCCTGAGCCTGCAGGGACGCTACTTCGGCCGCTGGCTGCTGCCGATCTTCCCGGTCGCCTGTCTGCTGGCCGCGAGCTTCGCGCTGGAAGTGGCCGGCTGGGCGTCACGACGCGCGCCACGGCTGCGTGACGCCTCGGCCGCTTTCACCGCGCTGGCGGTGATCGCGCTGGTCGCGCAGGGCCTCGTGTACAGCATCCACTCGGGCCTGGTGCTCTCGCGCGCCGACACGCGCAACCTCACGCGGGCGTGGGTGGTCGAGCACATACCCGCGGGCGCGAAGATCGTCGTCGAGCCGGTCGTACCGAACGCGTGGCTGGACGAAACCGGCGGGCTTGGCGCCGCCCACCCGCGCTGGATCAAGTACCCGACGTTGCGGGTGGTGCTGAACCCCGCGACCGGCAGCGCCCGAACCGGCGCATCGGACGGTCGCTGCTGGAAGACTACGAGCGCACGCTCGGCCCGGCGCTGATCGGCTACTACGAGCGGGAGGGCTACTGCTGGGTGGTGAGCGGCTACACCCAGGCCGGGCGCGCGTTTGCCGATCCGAAGGTGGTGCCGCACGCGATCGCCTACTACCGGGAACTGGCAAAGCAGGGGGAAGTCGTCTACCACGTCTCGCCCTACAGCTCGGGGAAGGGCCCGGTCAACTTCAACTTCGACTGGACGTTCGACTACTACCCGCTCGCCTTCCACCGCCCGGGCCCGGAAATGACCGTCTACCGACTGCACGGCGGACGTTGCAAGACTTTGCACCTGATTCCCCCGCGCGATCTTGCGCAGGTCGATCGTCGCGTCATAGAGCTTTGCGTCGACCCCCTCCTCGAAGGCGACCTCACGCAGCGGACGACCGGAGTCGGTGGCCCGCTTGACGATCGTCGTGCCCTTGTCGTAGCCGATCACGCCGTTCAGCGCGGTAGCGGCGGCGAGCGTCGCTCCCGCCGAGGCCGCGGTGCCGGCCTTGTTGCCTCGATCCCGTCGACGCACTTCTCGGCGAACACACGCGAGGTGCTGGCGAGCAGGTACAGCGACTGCAGCAGGTTGCGCGCGATCAGCGGAATGCGCACGTTGAGCTCGAACTGGCCCTGCATGCCGCCGACGGTGATCGCGGTGTCGTTGCCGATCACCTGGGCGGCGACCTGCAGCACGACCTCGGGGATCACCGGGTTGACCTTGCCGGGCATGATCGAGGAGCCCTTCTGCAACTCGGGCAGGCGGATCTCGCCGATGCCGGCGCGGGGGCCGGAGCCCATCAGCGCGAGGTCGCCGGCGATCTTGCTCAGCGATACCGCCACGACCTTCAGCGCACCGGAGAGCTCGACGAGCGCGTCGCGGCTCGCCTGCGCCTCGAAGCGATCCAGCGGCGCGGCGATCTGTTTCAAGCCGGATTCCTTCTTCAGCCGCGCGCGGACCTTCTCGGCGAACTTTGCGTGCGTGTTCAGGCCGGTGCCCGTGGCGGTGCCTCCGAGCGGGATCTGCCCGACGTGCACGAGCGCGGAGCGCACGCGCTCCTGGCCGAGCGCGATCTGCGCGGCGTAGCCGCCGAACTCCTGCCCGAGCGTGACGGGGACGGCGTCCATCAGGTGCGTGCGCCCTGACTTGACGACGTTCTGAAAGCTCTTCGACTTCTTCGCGAACGAGCGCTCCAGCTGGCGGAGCGCCGGCAGCAGCTCGTTCTGGGCGACGTCGAGCGCGGCCAGATGCACGGCCGAGGGGAACACGTCGTTGGAGGACTGGCCCATGTTGACGTGGTCGTTCGGGTGCACGCTGGAGCCGGCGAGCGCGGCGATCACCTCGTTCGCGTTCGTGTTCGTCGAGGTGCCGGAGCCGGTCTGGAAGACATCGATCGGGAACTGCCCGTCGTGCTTGCCGGCGGCGATCTCGCCGGCGCCTTTGGCGATGCTCGAGGCGCGACGTTTGTCGAGCAGGCCGAGCTCGCCGTTGACGAGCGCGGCGGCGCCCTTCAGGCGCGCGAGCCAGCGCACGACCGACACCGGGACCGGTCTCACCCGAGATCGGGAAGTTTGCGACGGCCTTCGTCGTCTCTCCGCCCCACAGCTGCTTGTCCGGCATCCAATCTCCTTGTTAGAGGTTCTCGCCAGATATGCGGAGCTTGAGGGGGTCGCTGATGACGACGACGCACGCGAGCCCGCCAGCGGCAGCCAACGGACCTACCCAGCAGAACGCGGCCAGCTCGCGGGCCAGGCCGACCGGGTCGTCGTAGGCCATCAGGAAACCCGTGCTCTGCAGCACGCGCAGCTGGCCGTCGGGCAGCAACGCCAGCGCCTCTTCGGCGGCGGCGAGCGGATGCTGGCGGTCGCGGTCGGCCCACAGCAAGCAGCACCGGCATCTCCAGGCGCGGGTAGAGCTCGCGCAGCCCAGTCTGCGCGCCGCGCGGCCAAGAGCGCGCGCAGCGCGACCACGAGCGCGCGAGGTTGGGGTTGCCGGGGACGTCGGCGAAGGCGTGGCGCAACAGATCGCGCGCGGCGGGGTCCGCGCGCGCGGTCAGGCGCAGGCCGCGCTCGGGGGTGAAGGCGGCGCGCGCGCCGTGGGTGAGCAGGCGGTCCAGGCCGGGGACGGCGCCGGCGGTGGCGGCCAGGCGCCAGGCGGCGCGCAGCCGCGCGTTCTGCGGCGGGGCGTGCAGGCGGCTGCCCATCAGCACGAGCCGCTTAGGGCGCAGGCTGCCACGCGCGACCGCGTGCAGCAGGATCTCCGCGCCGGCGTCGTGACCGCCGATCAACGGCCGCGGTCCGAGCACGTCGGCGGCGAAGCCGGACATCACATCGGCGAACCAGTCGAGCGTGTAGGGGTAGCGCGGGCGATCCTCGGAGTCGCCGTGCAGCGGCAGGTCGGGGAGCACCACGCGGAAGCGGTCTGCGAGCTGCTCGACGGCCGGTTCGAACTCCTTGTGGGAGAGCATCGCCGAGTGCAGCAGCGCGAGCGGCGGGCCGGCGCCGAGCTCGCGGTAGGCCACGCGCGCGCCGTCGGGGTGGTGGTAGAGACGCAGCCTCACACTCGCAATCGTAGGCCGCACCTACAATGGGCCGCCCCGTGAGCGCCCCCGCGAAACACCCGTTGCTGCCGCGCCGTGCGGTCGATCCTCGCCGGGAGCTGCCGGCGCTGGAGCTAGAGGTGCTGGAGCGCTGGCGCGAGCGGGAAGTGTTCGCGGAGTCGTTGCGCGTGCGCGAGGAGGCAAAGCAATGGGTCTTCTACGAGGGGCCCCCCACCGCGAACGGGCCCGCCCGGATCACATCACGTGCTTTCGCGCGTGTTCAAGGACATCTACCCGCGCTACAAGACGATGCGCGGCTACAGGGTCGAGCGCAAGGGCGGCTGGGACTGCCACGGGCTGCCGGTGGAGATCGCGGTCGAACAGGAGCTCGGGATCAAATCGAAGGCGGAAATCGAGGAGTACGGGATCGGCGAGTTCAACGCGCGCTGCCGCGAGTCGGTGTTCACCTACCTGGAGGAGTGGAACCGGCTGACCGAGCGAATCGGCTTCTGGCTGGACCTCGACGACGCCTACCGCACGTTGGACGAGAGCTACATCGAGTCGGTGTGGTGGGCACTGGCGCAGATCGATCGCCGCGGGCTGCTCTACGAAGGTCACAAGGTCAGCCCGTACTGCCCGCGCTGCGAGACGACGCTGTCCTCGCACGAGGTGGCGCAGGGCTACAGGGACGTCATCGATTCGAGTGTCTATCTGAAGCTGCCGGTCACAAACGACCGCGGAGCGGTTAGCGAGGACAGGTTGCTGGTGTGGACGACGACGCCGTGGACGCTGCCCGGAAACGTGGCGCTCGCGGTGTCGCCCACAGCGAGCTACGCGAGGGCTCGCCTCGGCGACGAGCACTTCGTGCTCGTCTCAGACCGTGTCGCCGCAGTGCTGGGCGAGCAGGCGGAGGTGATCGAACAGTTCAGCGGCGAGGAGCTGGTGAAACGCTACGGCAGCTACCGGAGCCCGATCTTCACGCTCAACGATCGCATGCCGGGCGGCTCGCAGATCCTCGCGGATGACTTCGTCACGACGGAGGAAGGCACGGGCATCGTGCACCTGGCCCCGGCGTTTGGCGAGGACGACTACCGCGTGGCGGCGGCGGCGGGGATCTTTAGGGGCGACGAACCGCACACGCTGTACAACCCGGTCAGGCCGGACGGCACCTACGACGGTCGCGTGCGCGACCGCGACGGCAACTCGTGGGAGGGCCGCTTCGTCAAGGATCGCGAGCTGACGAAGGAGCTGATCGCGGACCTGGACGCGCGCGGGCTACTGCTGCGCGTGGAGGATTACGAGCACTCCTATCCCCATTGCTGGCGCTGTGGCACGCCGCTGCTGTACTACGCGAAACCATCGTGGTACATCGCCACGACGAAGCTCCGCGACAGGCTGCTGGCGGCGAACGAGACCGTGAATTGGCATCCTTCGCGTGTCAAGGAGGGGCGCTTTGGGGACTGGTTGAAAAACAACGTCGACTGGGCGCTCTCGCGCGAGCGCTACTGGGGCACGCCGCTGCCGGTATGGCGCTGTGGCAATGGGCACGTGCATGTGGTCGGCTCGTTCGCGGAGCTACAGGAGCGCTCCGGCGCGGCCCTCGCCGACCACCATCGCCCGTTTGTCGACGAAGTCGAGTTTCCATGTCCCACCTGCGAGCAACCAATGCAGCGGGTGCAGGAGGTGATCGACGTGTGGTTCGACTCCGGCGCGATGCCGTTCGCCCAGCACCACTTTCCGTTCGAGCACTCGGATCGCTTTGCCGAGCGCTTCCCGGCTGACTTCATCTGCGAGGCGCAGGACCAGACCAGGGGCTGGTTCTACTCGCTGCTCGCGGTCGCTACGCTGCTGGGCCAAGAAGTGCCGTTCGATCATCAGGCGCCGTACAAGAACGTGGTGTGCCTCGGGTTGATCCTCGACGAGGACGGCCAGAAGATGTCGAAGTCGAAGGGCAACGCGGTCGAGCCGTGGCAGGTCCTGGACAAATACGGCGCCGACGCTTTCAGGTGGTACTTCTTTACCTCGAAGCAACCGTGGGACGGATACCGCTTCTCCGAGGAGGCAATCGGCGAAGGAGTGCGCCTGTTCCTGAAGCAGCTGTGGTCCACGTACTTTTTCTACACCCTCTACGCCGAAGTCAATTCGGCGGCGCTCGGCGCGGAACCTGAGCACGCGGCCGGAGCAGAGCCGACGGACGACCTCGACCGCTGGGCGCTGTCACGTACGGCGGGCACCGCGCAACTGGTCTCCGAGCGGCTCGACGCCTACGACGTAACCTCCGCCGGCCGGGCGATCGCGACCCTGGTCGACGAGCTGTCGAACTGGTACGTGCGCCGCTCACGCCGGCGCTTCTGGGATGGCGATCCAGCCGCGTTCGAGACGCTGCGCCTCTGCCTGCTTACGGTCGCGAAGCTGCTCGCGCCGCTGTGCCCGTTCATCGCTGATGAGATCTACGACAACCTCGACGGCATGCGAGCGAGCGTGCACCTATGCGAGTTCCCTACAGGCGAGGCGTTGCCGGCGTGTGACGAGGACCTGGAGGAGGCGATGGCGCTAGCACGAGAGACCGCGCGGCTCGGACTCGGCGCGCGCGGGAAGGCGAAGATCAAGGTGCGCCAGCCGCTGGGCGAGGCGGTAGTGGTGGCAGCCGGGCGCGAGCGCGTGGCGATCGAACGGTTTGCAGATGTCGTGCGCGAGGAGCTGAATGTACGGCGGGTGCGCTTCGTCGCAGCCGCCGAGGAGCTGGGCAGCTACGAGGTGAAGGCGAACTACCGCACGCTCGGACCGCTGTTCGGCAAGGACATGCCGCGTGCGGCCGAGGCGATCGCCGCACTCGACCCCGCGCGCGTGGCGGCGGCAGTGCGCGATGGCAGCGGCAACAACGACGGCGCGAAGGACATCGTGGGCGGCGAGGACATCACAATCGGGATCGCCGTCGCCGGGCGCGAGCACACCCTCTCCGCCGAGGATGTGATCCTGACGATGAAGGCCCCCGATGGCTACTCGGTAGAGCGCGAGGGCGCTCACGCAGTGGCGCTCGACCTTACGATCGACGCGGACCTGCGCGAGGAGGGCCGCGCCCGCGAGATCGTCCACGCCGTCCAGAACGCGCGCAAGACCGCGGGCCTAGAGGTCGAGGACCGGATCGAGCTCGCCCTCGGCGACGACCCCACGCTGATCAAAGCGGCCGAGGCGCATCGCGACTACCTGACCGGCGAGACGCTCGCGGTCGAGCTGGACCTGACCCCCGGTGCGAGGAGCGCGGCCGAGGCGATGGACTACTCAGAGCAGACTGAGATCGACGGCCTGCCGCTGACGATCGCCCTGCGCCGTACCGAGCGCCCCTAGAACCAGGGTGCTCGCCACCAGCAAACTGCTTACGCCAGGACGGGCTCCAGCTCTGCCTCGAGCTTCTTCTTTGGGTACGCGCCGACGACGGTCTTGACCGGCTGGCCGCCCTTGAAGAGGATCATCGTCGGGATCGAGAGCACCTGGAAGTTCGCCGCCGTCTGCTGGTTCTCGTCGATGTTCAGCTTTACGATCCTCAGGTCGGGGCGCTCGGAGGCGATCTCCTCGAGCACGGGTGCGACCATCCGACAGGGACCGCACCAGGGTGCCCAGAAGTCGACGAGCACCGGGCCTTCAGACTCGATCACCTCGGCCTGGAAATTGGTGTCTGTGACTTCGTTCAACGTGCCTGCCATGGGAGTCTCCTTGCTCGCGTTCCGCTTATCCGTTCCTCTTGCCCACACACACTATACAAAGTGTAGTGACCACTCCCAGGGTGGCGCCCCGCTCAGTGGATCGTCACTAGCCAGCCTTCGGAGTAACGGACGATCGGGGGATGGATGCCTGTCAGCGTCGTGAACAGATGGGGCGAGATGTAGACCTCGATCAGGGCCGCGACGACGAGCATCGGCACCGCGATCGCGACGGTCACGAACGTGGCGGCCAGCAGCTGGTCCCACTCGCCCCGGCGGCTGGCGATGATCCAGGCGGCCAGGGGCAGGAACAGGGCGGTGAGCTCGAGGATCGCGTGCGGGAGCAGGCCCAGCAGCAACAGGCCGGGCGAGACATGCAGGAAGCCGGAGACGCCGGCGAGTGTGTGCCCGAGCACGTAGGCCTGGGTGCTCAGCGAGAAGGCGGTGGCGGCGACGACGAAGCCGATTGCGATCCGACCGCCGTGTTCGTGGACCCAACGCGAGACGCCATGATGGTGCTTGGCCTGCAGCGGCAGCGAGCTGCCGGCGATGAAGCCCGCGACGCAGGCCATCGCGTGCAGCGCGAGCACGAGCATGTTGCGCCGCAGGATGCTGAGCACGTCGCCGCCGCCGCCGACCGCGAACGGCGGTTCGAGGATCAGGACCTGCTGGTAGCCGGAGAAGAGCGTCGCGACGACCCACACGGCGCACAGCAGGCAGGCGGCGGCCAGCGCGGAGCCGGCGAACCAGCGCCCGAGCACGGGACCGGGGGTTCGCTGCCACGTGCGCAGCGTCGAGCGGGTCTGGCGCACGCCGTAGGCGAACGCGTCGGCGGAAGCGTCCATCCCCTCTGCATCGGTGTGCGAGCGCTCTACCTGAAGCGTAGCTGCGGCACGAGCCACATCGCCTCGGCGGCGATTCGCCAGGACATCTTGCTCTCTCCGCGGAGACGATCTTTGAAGACGATCGGCACCTCGACCACCTTGAAGCCGGCGCGCACCGCGCGGTAGGTGAGCTCGACCTGGAAGGCGTAGCCCTGCGAGCGCACGCCGTCGAAGTGGATCTCTTCGAGTACCTCGCGGCGAAAGCACTTGAAGCCGCCCGTCAGGTCCTTGACCTTCAAGCCGAGCACGATGCGCGCGTAGGTCGAGCCGCCCTCGGAGATAAAGCGCCGCAAGAGTCCCCAATCGGTCACGCCGCCGCCGGGCACATAGCGCGAACCGAGCGCCAGGTCGGCGCCGGCTTTGACCGCAGCCAGCAGCCGGACGAGGTCGGCGGGGTTATGAGAGAAGTCGGAGTCCATCTCCATTACGTAGCCCGCCCCGTGGTCGAGCGCGTGGCGAAAGCCCGCGAGGTAGGCCGGTCCGATGCCGTTCTTCTCGGCGCGGTGGAGCACCCGCACCCAGTCGTGCTTCCCGGCCAGCCGATCGGCGATCTGCGCCGTGCCGTCGGGCGAGCCGTCGTCGACGACCAGCACGCGCCAGCCCTCGGGCGCGGCGCCGCGCAGCGCCTCGCCGGAGGCGGCGACGATCGCCTCGATGTTCTCGGCCTCGTTGTATGTGGGCAGGATCAGCCAGGGCTCGCCAGACATGGGTCGGCGTACCCTAGAGCAGTGGACCTATCCAACGCCGCGATCGCCGACGCGCTGGAGGAGCTGGGCGACCTGTACGAGCTCGACGGGGCAATCGTGCACCGCGTGCTCGCCTACCGCAACGCGGCGAAGGCGGTGCGCGAGGCGTCGGTGTCGGTCGCGGCGCTGGCGCGCGCAGGCAGGGCGACTGAGCTGGCGGGGATCGGCGCGACGCTCCAGCAGAAGATCATCACGCTGCTCGACACCGGGCACGACCCCTTCGACCGAGCGGATGCGTGCGCAGTTCCCGCCCGGCCTGATCGCGATCACACGCCTGCCGGGCCTGGGGCCGAAGCGTGCGCGGATGCTGTTCACCGAGCTCGGAGTCGACTCGCCACGAGAAGCTGCGCGAAGCGGCTTTGGCGCAGCGACTGCGCGGCGTGCGGGGCCTCGGCGCGAAGTTCGAGGCGAGCGTGCTCGAGGGGCTCGATCGCATGGCCGCCGAAACCCCCGAGCGGGCGAGCGGGCGGCTGCTGTTGCCGCGCGCGATCGAGCTGGGTGAGACGCTCGCCGCAGGGTTGATGGAGCAGGGCGATCCTGGCACGCATGTGCAGCTCGCCGGCTCGGCTCGGCGTCTCGCCGACAGCGTGAAGGACATCGACCTGATCGCCGTCACGACGAAGCCGACGACGCTCGCGAAGAGCCTTTCGCGGCTGGGAGAGATCGAGCACGTGTCCTCCGCCGGTAAGCCCGGCGCCAGGGGCCGCACCCACTCGGGTGTCTCCGTGGACCTGCGAATCGCGAAGCCCGCCCAGCTCGGCAACCTGCTCCAGCACTTCACCGGCTCCGGCCCCCACAACGCCGCGTTACGCGAAGCCGCCGTGCGCAAGGGCATGCACGTGTCGGAGTACGGCGTGCTCGTCGACGGGGAGAAACGCCCAAAGACCTTCGACTCGGAGGAGCAGTTGTATGGGCTGCTGAACCTCGACTACATCGAGCCCGAGCTGCGCGAGAACCGCGGCGAGCTGGCGGCGGCCGCAGACGGCCGGCTGCCCCGGCTGATCGAGCTCGACGACATCCGCGGTGACCTGCACTGCCACACGACGGCCTCTGACGGGAAGAGCTCAATCGAGGAGATGGCTTTCGCCGCGCGCGAGCGAGGGTACGAGTACCTGGCGATCACCGACCACTCGGCCTCGCACGGCTTCGGCGACGACGTCTCCCCTGAGCAGCTGCGCCGCCAGATCGAGCTCGTGCGCGAGGCAAATGCGCGCGTGGAGGGGATCGAGCTGCTCGCGGGGAGCGAGGTCAACATCATGCCCGACGGCTCGCTCGACTACGAGGACGAGCTGCTCGGCGAGCTCGATTGGGTAATCGCGAGCGTGCATACGTCATTCGGGATGGGAGAGCAGGCGATGACCGAGCGGATGATCGCGGCGATCGAGCATCCTCTGGTCGACGCGATCGGGCACCCCACTGGTCGGCTGATCGGGCGGCGCGAGCCCTACGCGATCGACCTGGACGCGGTCTTTGCCGCGGCCGCGCGGACGGGGACGATGCTCGAGATCAACGCCAACCCCGACCGCCGCGACCTCTCCGACATCAACGCGCGCGGCGCGGCGCAGGCAGGCGTGCGGATCCTGATCGACTCCGACGCCCATCGCACGGACACTCTCCAGAACATGCGCTGGGGGGTGGCCACGGCGCGCCGGGCTTGGCTTGGCGCCGCGGATGTGGCCAATACGCGGCCGTGGTCGGAGCTCGCAAAGCTAGGAAAGCGGACACCTCGGTAGCCGCTCGGCGTTTCGGACCTACGCAAGCAGACGCGGCAATAGCTGCTTTGTGACCAGGCGATCGACCGTCGCACTGCTGAACGGCACAAGCGATTCCAGCGCGCGTGCCGAGTAGTCGGCGGGCGGGTCATCCAGGGCAATGCGCAGGGCTCCGGCCAGGTCCTCGCTAACGAGCCGCGGGTCGAGCTCGCGGGCGATTGGAAGCGCCGCGTAGGGACCGGGGGCCGGGGTGCTGACAAGCATGCAGCCATCGGCGAGGGCCTCGAGCTGAGCCTGACCGTAGTCCTCGCGGCGGGGTGCGCACACGAACACGCGCGCTCGGCGCAACAGAGCCCGGTACTCGCTGCGCGCAAGCATCCCGGTCAGACGCACACCCTCCTCGGGCAACTCTATTCCGGCCCGTCGCAGATCCTCCTCACTCACACCGGTGACGAGGAGCTCCTCGGAGGGCCGGCGCACTCCAGTCCACGCCGCGAGCACTCGATCCAGCCCCTTCTTTCTGGGGTTGGCCGCGTAGGTGATCGCGTCGATGTCCCGATTTGCCGGCCCGATGCCCGAGGCCTCGATCGGAACCGGAAGCACTAACTCATGGCCAGTACGGCGTGCCGCCTCGGGCAGCTCGCGGAGGGCGCCCTCGCTCAGTGGGAGCAGCAATGAGGCCCGGCGCAGCCGCCGGCGCTCCAGCGGGCGCTGCCACAGGCCGTGATGCCCCGGACGGTTGCCGGCCGCTGGTGCGTCGAAGCGGATCGCGCCCGGCCGCGGCCACAGCAGCGCGGCCGTGGTGCTCGAGTAGATAATCGCGCGTGGCGTACGGCGAGCCAGCTCGCGACGGGCGACGCGACGGGCGGCAAGCGCCCACGAGAGGTCTGTCAAAGCCAGCGTGCGAACCGGGCGCGGCGGCGTGGCCGAGGCAACCGCAACGCTTGCGCCTGCCCTTCGCAGCGAATCTGCCAGCTCAGCGTCGGCCGCACGCAGACCACCCGTTGAACCCAGCGAGACGATCAGCACGTCGATGGCTCCCGCCGCGTTCCCGATAGCCATCTCAGGTGACGGCGCCGTTCACGCGCTCGGGGCGCAGCGTCTTGAAGCCGGGCGCGCGCTCGAGCGACATCGGTCGCACGGGCGACGTGCGACGCACGTAGAAGCACACACCGTCGCGCTCCTCGATCGCGGCCACGGCCGCGTCCTGACGCCGCCAGGCGAGCGCCCAGATGATCGCGAAGCCTGCGGCGATGCCGGGGATCTGCGGAGCAAGAAAGGCCAGGCCGCCCGCCAGGAGCGTGAACAGCAAGAGCGCCCACAGCCGGTTGAGCAGAATCGCGCCCGGATGGTGCTCGGGCAATGTGGTCGTTGACTTGGCGCCGGCGAGCAGCCGCGCGATCGGCGGGTTCGTCTCAGCCCGGCGGCCCAGGCGCAGACCGATCAGCGCGGCGAGTACCCACCAGCCCACCGCGAGCGGCCCCACCAGGGCGTCGGAGCTCTGCGCCGCGGCGAGGACAGTGACCGCACCCAGCGCGGTGGCCGCGCCGGCGCTGAGCAGGACGGTGGTCTTGAGGAAATCGACGAAACGCACTTGCCTACTACAGCAGCGCCTGCAGCAGACCGCGCACACCGCCGGTGCCGTCGAGCAGGAGGTCGGCCTCCGCCGCCAGCTCCGGGGGAGCTTCGTCGGAGCTGACCGCCGCGCAGATCGCGGTGGTCAAGGCTCCTTCTGAGACGAGCGAGCGCAGTCCGCGGAACGCATCCAGGTCGGTGGTGTCGTCGCCGACGTACAGCGCGGTGACCACCGACTGGGCGGGTGGGCTCTTAAGCAGCGTGGCGATGCCGAGACCCTTGTCCAGAGCGACTGGTGGACGCACCTCCAGCACCTTGCGCCCCCAGTGGACCGCCAGGCCCTCCTGGAGCGCACGCCGCGCGATCTCCCCGACCGCGGCGGCGGCGGCCGCTTCGTCCGGCGCGCCACGCCAGTGGAATGCGGCGATCGCGTCCTTGTCCTCGCTGCGCACGCGGATCCGCTGGTGCTCGGCGGTGTAAGCGCGCGCGGCGAATGCTCGCACGCGCTCGGTCCAGGCGGCTACCTCGGGGTCGACCTCAGGACGCGTCGTCCCTGGGCGCAGCAGCTCGCCGCCATGGTTGCCGACGTAGGCGATCGTGCCGATCGAGACGATTTGGCGCGCGGTGGCCGCACGGCGCCCGCTGACGCAGCCGACGACGCCATAGCGCTTGGCGATCTCGATCAACAGCGAACGCGTGGCCTCAGGCACGTGCGCGTCGGCGGCATGCCGGACGATCGGCGCCAGGGTGCCGTCGATGTCGAGAAGCACCGCTGCGCGGGCGGGTTCGGAGCGGAGCGGCTCGAGCGCCTCCACGAGCGTGGCAGCGGGGGACACGAACATAAGTATGGCGCGCCACCGAAAAAATGATCCGAATGGGCTTGAGAAGGCGTAGACTGGTGGTAATGGGACTCGATAATCCAATCCACATTGCCTTCATCGTCATCATTCTGTTGCTGGTGTTTGGCGCCAAGCGACTGCCGGAGATTGGCCGCTCGCTGGGAACTGGCATGCGTGAGTTCAAGGACTCTGTAAGCACCGGTCACGCGGAGACACCTCAGCAGCAGCAGTCTACTCTCACCCCTGCCGCCCAGCAGCCGCAGGCTCCGATCGCACAGCCCGCCCCCGTGCAGGTGCCCGTGGCCGCGCCACCGACTCCTGCTCAAGCGGCTGAGGCTCCGGTCGAGCCGCAGCCTCAGCACCAGGCTTAGAGACTCGAGCCGCCGGGGAGGTAGCAGCGCCTGCGCGCCGGTTTCAGCCGGTGCTCAGATCACGCGGATTGTGGCTACTTCCCGTCGATCGAGTGATCCGAGTCCGACAGCACCGACGGACGCGCCTCCACCAGCAGCGGAACACCGCAGTGCCAGCAATAGGCGGCGCCGCGGGAGTGGACCGCGCCGCAGGAGTGGCACTGCCCGTGGACGCCCGCCTCGGCGGCGCCCAGCAGGCGCTGCAGCTCGCCGAGCTGGGCGTCGGCCTCCTGCAGTTCCGCGGCTTTGCGGGCGAGCACATCCAGGCGGTAGTGGTCGCGCACGGCCATCTCGTAGGTGAGCCCACCGAGATCCCAGGTCAGCGCGGCGACCCGCTCGGCCAGCTCGTGGCGGCGGCGGCGCAGTTCGGCCAGCGAGCCACCAGCGGCAACGAGGCCGCCGACGGGCACGACCGCGCCGCTGACGGGGCGCGAGCCCAGCTCCTGGGTGGCGTCGTCCGGGGATGCATGTCCGTTCGGCATCCCCATCAGCCACCGCCCGTTTCGATCGGCTGGGCACCGAGCTTGTTGATTTCTTCCTCGTGCTTCTTGCCGGTTGTGCTGCCGAGCTTTTTGGCTGTGGTCGGATTCACTTTGACCGCTTTGGGGAGCGGTTTCTTTTCGATCGCCTGTGCTTCCTGCACTTCCTTGGCTTCGGTCTTCGCGCTTTCCTTCGGCGCGGTGCTCGCCGTTGGCTTCGGAGTCGTGGTCGCCGGAGTGGTGCTTGCGGTGGTCGCGCTCGGAGCGGACGCGAGCGGCGCGGCCGCAGCGCCGCTGAGGCCCTCCACCTTGAACACCTGCTGACTGGGCGCTTTGCTCTGAGTGACCCAATGGCCGATCAGCAAGCCGACGACGATCGCCAACAGCAGCACCGACAGCAGCCCGAACAGACCCGAGTAGCGGCGCATCCAGGCGGGCGCTCCCGACGTCGGCTCGATCACCGAGGCATACCCGGGCGGCAGTGAGGCGACCGGGCTCTGGCCGCCCGCATAGGGCTGGGCGTCGGCCTGCAGCACATCCAGGAACGCGAGCCGCACGGGCGAGGTCGGCTGCCCGCACGCCAGGCAGTAGCGCTGGTCGGGAGCGAGCGGCGTACCGAGCAGTTAGCGCAGGTCGCGGCGGCCGCGGGCTGCTCGGAGGGGACGGGCGCAAGACTCATGGCTGCGTGGTCGATTCGCGGTTGACCGTGTCGAAGTAACCCACGCGTACGCTAACCACGCATAGGCGGACCGTGCCGAGGTGAACCGCACCGGCCGGACGATCCGGCCGGCTCATCCGAATGCGCCTCGCACGTAATCGCGCGTGCGCGTGGCCCGCGGCTGCTCGAACACCTCGGCGGCCGTCCCGTACTCGATCAGATCGCCTAGGTACATGAACGCGACCTTGTCGGCGACGCGGCGCGCCTGGGCGAGGTTGTGAGTGACGATCACCACCGCCAGCTCGCGCCGCAGCTCACCGATCAGCTCCTCGATCACGCCCGTGGAGATCGGGTCCAAGGCGCTGCACGGCTCGTCCATCAGCAGCACCTCCGGGCGCAGGGCGATCGCACGGGCGATGCACAGCCGCTGCTGCTGGCCGCCGGACAGGCGCAGTGCCGGGCGGTCGAGATCGTCGCGAACCTCGTCGTAGAGGCCGGCGCGGCGAAGCGCGTCGATCACAAGCGGCTCGAGCTCGCGCCGGCGCGGGCGCTTGCGCGACTGCTCGCGCAGCGCGAACGCGACGTTGTCGAAGATCGACATCGGGAAGGGGTTGGGCTGCTGAAAGACCATCGCCACGCGAGCGCGCAGCGTCGTGTCGGCCAGATCGTGGATGTCCTCCCCGTCGAGCAGCACTTCTCCCTGGCGCGCAGCGCTGGGGGTCAGCTCGGTCAAGCGGTTGAGCGTGCGCAGCAACGTCGTCTTGCCACAACCCGACGGCCCGATCAGCGCGAGCACCTCGCCCTGGTGGATCGACAGCGAAACCGACTTCACCGCCGGCTTGCCGGCGTAGGCGATGCTGAGGTCGTTCAGCTGCAGTCGCTCGGGGCCGGCCGTGGACGGCCCAGGGGCGCGCAGGGGGTTGCGCTCGCGCACGGGCGGCGCGATCGCGACGGGGGGACGGTCGAGCACGATCGTGCGCACCGGTGGCACCTGCGGGTCGCTGGGCGTGCGCCCGTCGCGGGTCCCCTCCGATCCAAATACCGGGCGGGAATCTGCCTGCCCGGTATCGCGCGTCTTTGGCTCGCGGGCGGTCGTGCGCGGATCTTCCACGAGCAGCAGCTCCTCAGGACTCATCGCACATTCTCGATCGGGTCAACCTTGTGCATCGGACCAATGAGGTTACCTGGATTTTTGTCTCCTGTGGGAAAAGCTTGCGAAGTTTCACGCGGGCTCATACGACCCCTCCTACAGACATACCGGTGGACTGCGCGTTGGAGCGACCGATCCGGTCGACGAGGAGGTTGAGGCCGAGCACAAACACGAGCAGCACGAACGCCGCCGCGTAGGCCTTCTGCGGTGCCTCACCTTCGCCGGCCGGAGAGTTTTCGAATACGTAGCTGGTCAAGGTTGAGCCCGTACCACGCAGCACGTTCAGCCCGGGAATCGAACCTTGCGTATCGATGCGCAGTGTTTCGCCGAGCACCAGCACCACGATCGCGGTATCGCCGATGATGCGGCTGACCCCGAGCGTCACGCCTGTTGCGATGTTCGAGCGCACGCTCGGCAGCAGCACCCGGCGGATCGTCGCGATCCGCGTCTTGCCGAGCGCGAAGGCCGCCTCGCGCATGTGCGCCGGTACCGCTCGCAGCCCGTCGCGGGTGGCAACGAACAGCGGTGGCAGCGCGATCAGCGACATCATCGCCCCGGCGGCGATGAACGAGCGGCCGTAGACCCCGCCGCCTTCGGCGCGGAACGAGAGTGGCGCGAACATACCCAGTTGGAAGATCGTCAGGCCGAACAGCGCGAGCACGATGTCCGGCGTCCCCGCGACGATCTCGATGGCTCGATTCGACCACACGGGCAAGCCAGCTCGGGCCGCCCGTACTCGGCGATCCAGATCGCGCTCGATCGACGGCCAGTGGGAAGGCGAGGACGATCCCGATCACGGTCAGCAGCAAGGTCCCGATCAGGGGGTCGAGCAAACCCCCTGTCTGGCTCTGGGATGTGCCGATCGCAGGGCGGGTGACCAGCAAACTCGGACGCAGATACTCGAGCCCGCGATAGCCCATGTAGAGGACGATCGCCGTGGCGATCGCGCACAGCCCCAAGCCTGCCGCCCAGGCGCAGAGCAGCACCAGCCGGTCGCCCCAGCGCCAGGTTCTGATCGACGATCGACGCCCGCGCTTGGAGGTCGGGGGCGGGGCCGCCTGAAGCTCCGGGACGAACGCGTTCATGCCCGGACCTGATACTTGCGCAAGGGCAACTTGATCAGATAGCCGCGCGATCGAGAGCACGAACGCGGAGAACAACAGCAGTGCCCCGAACGCATACAGCGCCGATTGCAAGGCCGGGGCGCCGATGCCTTCGCGGTAGTCGACGATCGTCGACGCCAGCGTGCGCAGCGGCTCATACAGGAAGATCGCCGCACCGTGGGACAAGTTCGGGGCGAAGAAGTTCGCTCCCGAGACCATCGAGATCATCACCGCCTCACCGAGCGCGCGTGCGGTCGCGAGCACGGCCGCGGCGACGATCGCCGGACGGATCGCGCGCAGCGTCACCGCGAGCATCGCCCGCAGCGGGTTCAGGCCGAGCGCGACCGCCCCCTCGCGCCAGGACCTCGGCGCCGCCATCAGCGCCTCGCAGATCAGCGCGATCATGATCGGTGTGATCATCACCGTCAACGTCACCGCCACGACCAACAGACCTTCCCCGGTGAGCTCGACCGAGTTCTGCACCGAGGTCTTCTGCGAGGTGGTGATCAGGTGGTTGCCGACGAACGGCACGAGCACCAGAATCCCGATCAGACCGTAGATCACCGACGGCACCGACGCGAGCAGCCGGATCACGGGGATCACGACCCTGCGCAGCCGTGCCGGCGCGAGCTCGACGATAAAGATCGACGACAGCACCGCGATCAGGATGCCCAGCAACGAGCGCGATGCCGGTCGTCAGCAGCGTCCCGTAGATGATCGGCCAGGCGCGCAGATAGATACGCCGAGGCGGGCGGGTTCACGCCCGTTGCCTGCATGTTCGCGATCTGCGTCTTGATGCTCCCGCCGGACCCCAGCCAGCTGAGGCCGTTGTGCTCGAAGATCGGCCAGGCGCGCGACGAACACGAACACGATCATCGCGATCACGCATACCCGCAACGAGCAACGAAACCGCGCCGAGCGTGAGCTCGGCGCGGTTGTCGGACCATGGGTTACGGAGTCGATCCAACATCGTCGCTGTGACCAATTGGTCGGTAGTTGTGGTGGTTTGGGTTGGTCCTGTTTATCTATTGCGTGATCGGGACCCACTGGCTGGAGATGATCTTGCGCGCCGCGGCCGATGACTCGATCCAGCCGATGAACGCCGAGGCGGCGCCCGTCGCCTTGCCTTTGGTCACCTCGTAGAACCGTGCGGTGCCGGCGTACTGCCCGGACGCCACGGTCGTCTGGTTGCAGGCCACGCCGTTGTAGCTGACCGAGTTGACCGCTCCCAACGACGCGCCGTAGTTGGAGATGAAGCCAATCCCGTTCGGGTCGTTTTCGACCGCCTGGCGCAGCAGACCCTCGGATGATAGTTCGGAGGCGAGCGACGAGACTTTCTTGCCTTCGAGCAGCAGCGTCTGGAAGCTCGTCAGCACGCCCGCGACCGAGGTGCGGCTGATCAGGTCGATCGTGCCGGTGGCGGTCGCGCCGGGAACCCCGCTCCAGGTGCGGGTCTTGCCGGTGAAGATCGATGTCACCTGCGCCGGCGTGAGGTTGCTGAGCGTGTTCGCTTTGTTCGTGACCACGCAGATCCCGTACTTGGCGATCGGGTAGAAGACCAGGCCCGCGGGATCGGTCGGCAGCGGGTCGCGCGAGACATCGCCGATCGAGACGCGGCCGGCGGCGACGTCGTTGATGCCGATCTGCGCGCCGCCCTGGGCGATCTTGAACTTGACTTTTTTCGGGAACAGCTTCACGTACTTCTGGGCGAGCAGCGAGACGAGCGGATAGGAGGCGGTGGCGCCGCTGATCGTGACCGTGGTCGTCGCTGCCGAGGCGGCCGCGGGCGCCGCGACTCCGAGTACGCCTGCCACCGCGAGGGCGACGGAGAGACGGCGAAATCGATTCATTTGCTGGGGCTCCATTCAGATGGTTGACGTTGTGTCCCGATCGAAACTACCATAAACCTCACTAGCTCGATCAGGATAAGCTAGTTTATGCGGAAGCGTCGACCCGGTGCGCCGGTTCACGCTATGACCCCGATCAACCCAAACCCTCTCCGACCTCCACCATTGCCCACCCCACCAGACACTCCTACGCCCCCCGATCGCGAAGGCTTGCCGCCGGCGGCAAGCCCCTACGTGCAAAGCCAGGCATCGACTGCGGGCACATCGTCGTCCACTCCGACCCCGCCCAAGAGTCCCCCGCGCCTGCCCTCCCCGCGCGTCACCGCGGCGCTGGCGGCGGGAATGCTCGCGATCGGCGTGGCCGTCGGCGCGGCGATCGGCCCCGCACCTGAAACCTCGCTCGCGGGCGAGCGCATCCCGCTGCTGCTGCCGTCGATCGCCGCGCTCGCCGGGGTGGCGACGCACGCACGACGAGCACGAGCGACCGGTCCAACCGCCGCCGGTCACGCCCCAGCCGACGCCGGCCGCTGCATCCGCGAGCACCGGCGCAGGCGAATCGAGCGCCTCAGCGACGAAATCAACGACAACATCAAAGACGCCGTCGAGCGCCACCGCGACGCCGACTCCGGCGCCGAACGCCGTCCAAGACACCCACCACGACGACCGACAAGAGCGACACGCAGGCCACGCTCCCACCGGTCACGAGCGTGTGGCTGATCACGCTCGCCGGCGCCACCTTCACCCAGGCGCTCGCCCAGCCGGCCGCCGCCCCCTACATCGACTCCCAGCTCGTCCCCGCCGGCACGCTGCTCAGCGGCTGGTCCTCGCTCGACGGCAGTTCCTTCGCGAGCGAGGCCGGACTGCTCTCAGGCGAACCTCCGCAGACGCTCGACTCGATCGTCCAGCCCCCATGCCCCGAAGGCGCCGCGGGCGCGGCGTGCGCGCCGGAAACCGCGGGCGCGCTGAGCGCCGCCGACGAATTCCTGAAAGCCATCGTGCCCACGATCACCGCGAGCGCCGCCTACCGCGCGCACGGCCTGATCGTGATCACGTTCGGCACGGTCGGCAACGCCACCGCGTCCAGCCTGCCCGTCGGCGCGCTCGACCGCGACGCTCAGCTCCGAGCCGCCCGTGGGCGTGCTGCTGCTCTCGCCGTTCGCCCACGCCGGCGCGCGGCCGACGAGCGCCTTCAACCCAACTTCACCCAAGCAGAGCCTTTCTGGGCTCCTGCACTGACGTCGCATCTGCAGACAGTACATCCGCAGTTCTGAAACCAACCAAGGAGACCCACGTTGCACGCAACCAATCCCGCCCACCGCAAGCAGGCCACGTGGTGGCTCGTCGCGCTCGTGGGCTTCACGCTCGCCCTGCTGGCTCGCCACCCCGGCGATCAGCCACGCGGAAGAATCGAACCCGAACAACTACTCCTGCCTCGGCAGCATCGCTCCCGGGAAGCCGGAAGTGGGCAGCGAAGAACAGCAGGTGGCGTACGTCTTCTACTGCAACGGCCCGATTACCGGCTATCAGCTGCAGTCGCAGATCCCGCTGACCGGCGTCCAGAGCCCGCCGCTGGTGACCGCCGGCGCCTCCGTGTTGGGCGCTGCGACGGGCAAGCCGCTGAGCGACACGTTCTCCTGCTCCGGTGAAGTCCCGGGCTACGCGGTCAACTGCGTCGGCGCGGCGAAGACAGGATACGAGACGATCACCGGACAGTTCGCGATCGGCTCCAAGATCTGCGCCGAGCCGCGCGTGGACCCGCTGCTGACGGTCACCTACGCGTACCTGGAAAAAGGCGTCGTCACCCAGGCGATCTCCGGGCCGTTCGACCTCGGCCGCCCAAGCGGCTGCCCGCCCAGCGCCCTCTCGGGCGGAACGCGGCTGAACCCCAAGCCGGTCACGGTTCCCGCCAAGAAAAGCAAGAAGGGCAAGGGCAAGAAGCCCGCGAAGAAGAAGGTCGTCGGCAAAGCGGCGCCCAAGAAGTAGGCCCAGCCAGCCGGCGCGGGCTCATCCCCACGGGCATAACCTGTGAGGAGTGAAGCTCGCCCGTGGGATCGCCTTCAACGCGGAGAGGAGCCGGCGTCTCGGCCGGCTCCTCTCCGTCCTCTTGACCGTTTCGCTCGTCGGCTGCGGGACCGCGACGGCAACTCAGCAGCGCATCTCGACCGCGCGACCTGACGTCCCCGAGCTGCGCCGCCACGGTCGCGAGCACGCTCGGCACGGTCGCCGCGCGCGTCTACCACGAGGCCGCCACCGGCGGCGACGTCGCCCAGGCGGTGCACCGCCTGCAGAGCTCGGCCGCTCTGACCGCGGCGATCGACAGCGGCGACGCCGGTGGCGCCCGCACCGCGCTGCAGGGGCTGCTGGCCGGCCAGATCGTCCGCGTCGAGATTCTGCGCGGTGGACACGTCTTCGCGCAGGCGGGCTCGGGCGCAGCGATCGCGCCGGCCCACGGTCTCCTCCCCGGCACGTCGGCGAGTTTTATCCTCTCCACGCAGCCCGTCCACGCCTACCTGCAGGTCGTCCACCAGGTCACCGGCGCGCAGGTGCTGCTGCGAGCGGGCGCTCACCCGCTCGCCGGCACGCTCGGTGGCTCCGCTCCCCGCGGGCGCCCCCGGCGCAGGAGCGCTCACGGTCGCCGGGCAGAGCTACCAAACGTTCACGCTCCCGGGCGCCGTCTACCCCTCCGGCCCGCTGCAGATCGTGCTGCTCGTCCCCTCGGCGACGATCTCCTGCCCCGGCTCACTGGCCCAGGCGCGCGTGGAAACGCTCGGCCATGTCGGCGAACGCATCTACCAGGAGGAGCTCCACAGCCCGGATGTCACCGCGACGCTGCGCTCGATGGAAAGCTCGACCGTCTTTCAGCGCGCCGTCGCCGCCGGCAGCGTCGCCGCGACCCGCGCGGCGATCATCGACTTCTTTGCCGCCCACATCCATGTCGTGCGCGTGCGCGTCACGATCGACCGATCGAAGATCGGCCAACGGCTACTGATCGACGAAGGAGGCCCGTTCGTGCTCGCCCCGGTCCATGGCACCCTGCGCAGCGGCGGCCGCGTAGTCGGCCATTTCGAGATGGCGATCCAGGACGACGCCGGCTATCTCAAGCTCGCCCACCTGTTCACCGGCGCGGAAGTCCTGATGCGCACAGGCTCGCGTCAGGTGATGGGCACGCTCTCCCCCGGCCCGGCGACGGTCCCCGATCGGGGCGAAGTCGCCTACCAAGGGCGTAACTACCAGGCGTACTCGTTCGTTGGCGAAGCGTTCCCCGCAGGCCCCCTGCGGATCTCCCTGCTGCCTGCCTGTCTTAGAGCAGGCTCGAGGTCATCCGTTCGACCTCGGCGATCGAGGTCAGCCCTTCGCGCACCTTCACCAACCCGTCGTCGCGCAGGCGCAGCATCCCTTCGCCGACGGCGATCTCGACCATCGCGTCGACCGAGGCGCGCTCGAGGATCAGCGCCCGGATCGGCTCGCTCACGGACATCACCTCGTACAGCCCCAGCCGGCCACGGTAACCCGACCCGCCACAGCGCGAGCAGCCGACCGCCTCGATATGGCTCGGCGCCTGACAGGCCATGCTCGGCGAGCACCGCCTCCGAGACCTGCAACGGGCGCTTGCAGTGCTTGCAGAGCATCCGCACCAGCCGCTGGGCGACGATGCAGTCGATCGCCGAGGACACCAAAAACGGCTCGATGCCCATATCGATCAGCCGGCCCAGCGCGCTGGGGGCGTCGCGCGTGTGCAGCGTCGAGAGCACGAGGTGGCCGGTCAGCGCCGCCTCGACGGCGATGTGCGCTGTCTCGCGGTCGCGAATCTCTCCGACCATGATCACGTCGGGATCCGCGCGCAGCATCGAGCGCAGGCCGACGTCGAACGTGACCCCCGCCTTGGGGGCGATCTGCATCTGCTTGACACCCTGCATGCGCTGCTCGACGGGGTCCTCGATCGTGAGGATGCTCCGTTCTCCGTCGTTCAGCGCGTTCAGCGCCGCGTACAGCGTCGTCGACTTGCCCGAGCCGGTCGGTCCGGTCACGAGCACGGCACCGTTCGGCTTGTTGATCGCTACTTTGAAGCGGTTCAGCTCGTCCTGTTGCATCCCCAGCGCATCGAGCCCCTCGACCCTCACCCCGCCGTCGAGGATCCGCATCACAACACCCTCGCCATAGACGAGCGGAAGGGTCACCACGCGGATGTCCACGCGCCGCCCGTCGACCGTCAGCGCGAAGCGGCCGTCCTGCGGCACGCGCTTCTCGGAGATGTCCAGGTCGCCCATGATCTTGATCCGGGAGACGACGCCCATCGCCATCCTGCGTTTGACCGTAGCGGCCGGGGCGAGCACACCGTCGACGCGGAACAGCACGCGCGTGTCTCCCTCTTCGGGGTTGATGTGGATGTCCGAGGCGCCCTGCTGCACGGCCTGGGCGACGATCGAGTGCACCAGCTTGATCACCGGGGCGTCGCGGTCGGCCTCCTCGGCCAGCGTGTCGGGTTCGGCCTCGGCCTCGGACTCCTCGTCGACGATGTCCTCGATCGAGTCGTCCATCTGCGCGAGCCGCGTCAGCAGCAGGTTCAGATCCTCGACCGATGCCGCAGCGACCTTCACGCGCCGGCCGGTCATCATCGCGACGTCGTCGATCGTCAGCACGTTGGTCGGATCGGCCATCGCCAGCAGCAGCGTCCCGTCGTCGGTGTAGCCGACGGGCACGGCCTGGTAGCGCTTAGCGGTATCCGAGCGGATCAGGTTGACCGCGCCCATGTCGAGGTCGTAGACCGACAGGTCGACGTAGTCCAAGCCGAAGCGCTCGGCCACTGCGCGCGCAAGCTGGTCGTGGCGCAGCACCCCCCGCTCGACCAGCACCTGGCCTGTGGGCCTGCCCTGCGAGCGGGCGGCCGAGACCGCCTGCTCGACCGTCTCGCGGTCGGCGTAGCCGAGGTCGACGATCACCTCGCCGATCATCCTTGCCGAGCGTCCCGAGCGAAGCGGTGGGTACAGGCCGTCGTCGGGGGGCCCGATTGCGATCTCCTCAGGGGTTTCCGGGGGAGATGTGGCTGTGGGCGTGACGGTATCGCGCATCGCCCGTTTTATCGGCATCGCCGGGGCGCCGCTTGATCGGTTAACGGAGCTTTTCCCCGGTTTCTACAGGCTTTTGCGGCCATGCAGGCCTTTTTCCGAGGAAGCCGGCCCTTTCTTCCAACCCAGCTCGGTTTTCACGCGCAGCCCTCGGCGACTCTCCTGCTCCCGACGGGCTACCGACCGATTCCCTGCTCGAAAGCGCCCTTCACTTGAGCATCGAGCGTATTCAGCCGATAGAGCGCGAGCGCCTCGCCGGAGGCGAAACGCTGCCCTGCGCCCGCGTCGGCGCCGTGGTGGAGCATCACGCAGTGCTCGAGCGCAAGTCGCCGCTCCGCATCGAGCGTGGCCGGGGCGTAGCTTGAGATCAGACGCAGCCCCAGCTCGACGTGACCCAGCAGCTGACCCTCGCGGCTGCGCTCGATCTCCGCGCCGTAGGTGAACTCGCGGGTCTTGCCCAGGTCGTGGACGATCGCCGCGCTCAGCAGCAGATCGCGATCCAGACGCGGATGCAGTGTGCAGAGCTCGAGCGCCATCGTGGCGACCGCGACGGTGTGCTCGAGCAGGCCGCCGAGATAGGCGTGATGGTGAGAGCCGGAGCGGCCGGCGGCCGGCCCGACCAGAGCCCGCCCGCCCGGAGTCCGCGCCGAGCGCCGGCAGTGAGCAGGGCGCGCGACGGATCTCCGCGCGCAGCGTCCGCTCACCGAGCAGGCGCGCCAGCAGCCCCTTCAATCCGGGTTCGTACACCTCGCGCGCCGAGGTGCTCGAGGAAGCCTTCGAGCTCGTCGAGGTCCCGATAGGCCGTCGGCAGGAAGCGAGCTGGGTCGGCATCCTCGTCGCTCCCGTCCGCGCGCGCGATCGCTGCGAGCGCGATCTGCAGCTCGTCGCGGAAGCGCTCCACGCGTCCCGTTCACCCGCACCAGCTCGCCCCGCTCGAAGCGCCCGGCGAGCACGTCGGCGTCGCGAAACGCGCGCGCGCGAATCGTCCCGGTGCTGTCGCGCAGCTCGACAGTGAGGTATGGAGTGCCCGCGCGCGAGATCTGCCGCTCCTTGCGGACGCACGCGAACACGCCGTCGACCTCCTGCTCGAAGCGGAGGGTCGCGATCTGGACGTCGTCTGTCTGCACTAGGTTGCCGGCCGGAGTCACTCCGCCCATGATGTACGGTGGTCCGGATGCAGCCCTTCATCTGGGACCGCCGTCCGGATGGCCTCAGGGCCCCAGCGATGGTATGCGCGTTCCAGGGCTGGAACGACGCCGGCGACGCCGCCTCGAGCGCGGTCTCCTTCCTGGCCGGCTCGTTGACGCCAGTCGCTTCGCGCAGATCGACTCCGAGGAGTTCTACGACTTTCAAGCAAACCGTCCCAGCATCCAGCTGACCGACGGGAGGGGCACCGCCGCTGGAAGCGGCGGTCGGGAGATCGTGTGGCCGACGGTCGAGGTCTTCGAGGCGCGCGCGCCCAGAGCGCCACGTGACCTCGTGCTCGTTCAGGGCGTTGAGCCTTCGATGCGCTGGCGCGCCTTCAGCGCGCACCTAGTCGAGCTCGCCGAAGCTCTGGGCGTGCAGGTGGTCGTCACGCTGGGAGCGCTGCTCGCCGACGTGCCCCACACTCGCCCGGTGACGATGACCGGGTTCGCGTCCGATCCGTCGCTGGTGGAGAGCCTGGGACTGGCGCCATCGAGTTACGAGGGACCGACCGGGATCGTCGGAGTCCTGCACAGCGCCTGTCTGGACGCGGGACTGCCGTCGGCAAGCCTATGGGCGGGCGTCCCGCACTACGTCGCCGCGGCCACCAATCCCAAGGCGGCGCTTGCGCTCCTACGTAGGGTGGAAAGCCTGATCGGCGTCTCCGTGGATGTCTCCGAGCTGGAGGTCTCGGCCGCCGACTACGAGCGCCAGGTGGGGCTCGCCGTGCAGAGCGACCCCGACATCCAGGCGTTCGTCGAACGGCTCGAGCAGGCCGCGGAGAGCGAAGAGTCGGAGCTCATGCCCGAAGACGTTCCCTCGGGCGACATGCTCGCGCGTGAATTCCAGCGTTTTTTGCGCCAGCGCGGGCCCGACGAGAAGTAGCGAGCAGGCAGGTGGGAGCAGGCGAGCGGTGACTACTTCTCAGCGGCCGGGACAGACGATGCGGTAGTCACAGATCGAGCAGGCCGCGTGAGACGGGGTGGGCTCGAAGCGCTGAGCGAGGATGCCCTCGCCGGCGGCGAGCACCGTGTCCTTGACCGCCTCGGCGTCCGCCGTCGTCGCGAGGCACGGGCACCTTGAGGTCGTCGAGCACGTAGTAGTAGGCCTGCCGGGAGGCCTCCAGCCCCCAGGACTCGCGCGCGGCGAGCGCGTAGAGGGAGAGCTGGATGTCGTCCTGCAGCTGCGCGACGGTCTTCGGGCGGGAGGTCTTGTAGTCGATCAGCTCGTACTCGTCCCCGCCCGTCCCCGGCCCGCGAGACGGTCGACGCGGTCGACGCGGCCGCGCAGGTGGTGGGGTCCGAGCCGGAAGGCAGAACGGGCGCTCGAACCACACCGGCTCGGAGTCCTGGCCGTGCAGCCGCTCGTGATAGCTCCTCAGCGCGGCGAGCGCCTTTGCCGTGCAGCTCGAGCTCGTGCTCGCTGAAGCCGAAGGCGCTTCTGCGCCAGCTTGCTCGAACAGCTCCAGCAGCTGCGAAAGCGTCTCTCCGGAGGTGGAGTGGTAGCGCTCGAGCACCTGATGTACGACGATCCCGAACCGCTGGTTCTGCGTCTGCTCGGTCGGGATACGGAGGACTCGAGCGAACTTGTACCGCAACGGACAGCCTCGGTAGGTCTCGACATCCGAGGCCGACAGCGCCAGGCCGATCCCCTTGCGCGGTAGAAAGGGCCCCGAGCGAGGAGGCTTCGCGCGGAGCGATTGCACTGGCGCGGGCGCGAGCACGGTCCTCATCGCGTCCGCCGCCCGACCGGCGCCTGCGAGCGCGTCGGCCAGCAGCGTCTCGTCGAGCGCCGATGTCTGGAAGATCTCACGCTGTAGCGGCGTCGTGGCGGCGAGCAGGCGGGCATTGATGTCTGCGAGCGCCTCCGCCACGTCCTGCCCCTCCGGGCGCTGGGCCAGCGCGGCGAGCTTCAGCAGCTCCAGATAGCGCACCATCCCGTGGGAGATGTCGAGGTCGGTGTCCAGCCGCAGCTCGCCGAGCCGGCCACCGATACGGGCGACGCTGGCGAGCACCTCCTCGCGCATCATGCGCAGCGTCTGGAGCAGCGCCTCGTCCTGGCGGCGGCCTCCGTCCTTGACGACTCCTCCTCGTCCTGATCCCGCCCCTCGGCGCCGAGCACCACGCGCGCGAGCAGATCCGGACGGCCCGCATCCAGGGCCTCGGACGCCGCCCTGCGCAGCTCGATGAAGCGCTGGACGCGCTCGCGCGCGTCAGGCGGAACCTGGGGCGACTCGATCGCCGCCGTGAGCGCCGCGACCATGTCCAGCTTGCGTCGCCGCGCCAGCGCGATCACGCGCGCCAGATCGACCTGACGCAGCTCGATCGGCGGACGCGCGAGCGCGCGCACGACCGCGGCCGCGTCGTGCGGGTCGGCCAGCAGGCGCATCCAGGCCAGCACATCGCGTACCTCGGCCCGCTCGCGGAAGGCGGCCGCGCCGCGTTCCTCGCCCAGGGAGTCGCCCGCGGGCATGGTGGGAACGATCTTTGAAGCAGACGACAGTCGAAGGATACGAGTCTCCTCCGGGGCGAGAGCGTGGGAGGCCCTACGCTCTGAGGATGGGCTCGGACGCGATCGATTGGAGCGCCGCGCAGCGGATCGGAGAGCTGATCGCCGGCTCGGGTGGCCGGGCTCGAGACTGGGGTGTGCGCTCCGAGGCGATCGAGCCGCTCGCGCGCGACTTCGCCGAGCGCGTGAGCGACTACACGGGCCTCGCGCTTGCCCGCGAGCTTCCGCCCCTGGAGGTCGTCGACCGGCCGGCGTGGATCGCGGCCAACCTGAAGACCATGCGTCCGCTGCTCGATCCACTCACCGCGCGCATGGGAGGCGGAGGCGATGGGATCACCGGCATGGTCTCCGGCCCGCTGCGCGCGGCCTCGGGCCTGCTGCTCGGCGCGCAGGTCGGGGCGTTGACGGGCGTCCTCTCCCAGCGGGTGCTCGGCCAGTACGACCTCGCGCTGCTCGACGCCGAGGTGCGGCCGCGCCTGTTGCTGCTGGCGCCGAACCTGGCGCAGGCCGCGCGCAACCTCGGCGTGGACCGCGACGAGCTCGTCCTGTGGGTGAGCGATCCACGAGATCACCCATGCCGTCCAGTTCGGGGGGACGCCATGGCTGCGCGAGCACCTCGGAGGGATGCTGAAAGAGCTGATCGACGGCCTGCAGGTGAAGCTCGACCCCCGTTCCTCGCCCGGGGACCTTCCTGGGAAAGACAGAGGGTGGGTGGATACCGAAACGGGACGGATTGAGTTTCAACCCAGACCAGTTGCGCCCGCTGTTGGAGCGCGCCCGTCACGGCGAACTGCTGCGCCTGACGCTCGGCGACGAGCGCTGGCGACTGGTCGAGCGGATGCAGGCGACGATGTCGCTGATCGAGGGTCACGCCGAGCACACGATGGACGCGGTCGGCGCCGAGGTGCTGCCGTCGCTCGAGCGGCTGCGCGCCGCGCTGAACCGTCGTCGCGAGACGCGCGGACTGCCGTGGCGAGTGCTCGAGCGCCTGCTCGGGCTGGAGCTGAAGATGAAGCAGTACGAGGTGGGCAAGCGCTTCTGCGACGCGGTCGTGCAAGCCGAGGGGCCGCAGGCGTTGGCCCGCGCGTGGAGCGGGCCGGAGATGCTGCCGAGCACGCTGGAGCTGGAAACACCGCGCCTCTGGCTAGCCCGAACGCATGTTCCTCCTGTTACAAGCTGACGTGGATTAATACGCCTTGTTCATGGGCTCTTTACGGTATGCAAAGGTGATGCTGTAACGATCTACCCAGAACGGGTTACAAACATGTGTTCGGTGCTACGCTGAACTTCAAAGCGGAGAGCGAACAGCGAACGAACAGACGTCACCCGTGTCCTCGCCCGAGGACAGAACCGATAACAGGAGACCCCTCCATATGGCAACCGCCACCACTTCCCCCCGCAAAGCCAAAGCCGCCAAACCGGCCGCCAAAGCCAAAGCGTCCGCCGCCGGCAAAGCCCCGGCCGCCCGTCGCGGCAGCGCTTCCAGCCAGAGCACCCAGGCCAAGAGCACGAAGGCCAAGGCCGCGCGTACGCGCTCGATCCACCAGACCCAGTCGGCCGTCCGCCAGACCGAAATCGCGGCGCGTAACACCGTCGACGTGTTCGGCGACTACACCGAGCGCGCCGTGCTGATCCCCGTCGGCGCCGCGTTGATCGCCCGCGACCGGGTGGTCTCGAGCGTCAACGACGTCGATCTCCAGCTATGGCTCGACGACCAAGGCCCAGGCCCAGCTGCGCCGCTTCGAGCGTCGTGGCAACACGGCCCGCAACCGGCTCGAGCGCGAGGTCCGCAAAGCCCGCGTCCGCTTCGAGCGCGAACTGCGCCAGCGCCGCACCGATCTCGAGAAGACCGTCAGCTCGCTCGAGGAGCGCCGCGACGCAGTCGCGAAGAACGTGACCGAGCTGCCGAACCGCGTCCAGGAGCGCATCCTCAGCATCGTCTGAGCGCGACACCCTTCCCCCGCCCCGGCCTGGAGAGGCCGGGCAGCGGGAGAGTCTGCCGGCCTCATATCCCGCCGGCAGTAGTAGCAACCTCTCCTCCCCTCGACCCGCGGGCGGCCCCCACCGCCCGCGGGTCATTTAAACGGACCGCACGACAAGAGTTTGGCACAATGGGCCGCATGAGCAACGAAGCGGAGATCCGCAAGGCCCTCGAGGTCGTGATCGACCCTGAGCTGCACCGCTCGATCGTCGAGCTCGACATGGTGCGCTCGATCGAGATCGGCTGCAAGCGGAGTGCTCGACATCACGGTCTCGCTGACGACGCCTGGCTGCCCGATCAAGGGCCACTTCCAGACGGCCGTCGCCGAGGCCGCCGGCGCGCTCGAGGGCGTGACGCACGTGAACGTGTACTTCGACGTGCTGGACGACACCCAGAAGGCGGCGCTGCAGCAGAAGCTCGGCGGCGCGCCGCCCTGCCTGAAGGCGCGCTCGCGCAGGTCGCAAACGTGCTCTGCATCGGTTCCGGTAAGGGCGGCGTCGGCAAGTCGACGCTGACCGCGAACCTCGCGGCGGCGCTCGCGGGCGAGGGCAAGCGCGTGGGCGTGCTCGACGCGGATGTGTGGGGCTACTCGATCCCGCGCATGTACGGCCTCGGCTCGACGCGGCCACCGGTCTCCGCCGAGCGCAAGATCCTGCCGCTGGAGGCGCACGGCGTGAAGGTGATGTCGATCGGCTTCTTCCTGGAGGAGGACGCCGCCGTGGTGTGGCGCGGACCGATGCTGCACAAGGCACTGACCCAGTTCCTGCAGGACGTCGACTGGGGCGCGCTCGACTTCCTGCTGATCGACCTGCCGCCGGGCACCGGCGATGTGTCGATGACGCTCGCGCAACTCTTGCCACAGGCGAAGTTCGTGATCGTCACCACCCCGCAGGCGACCGCGCAGAAGGTGGCGCGACGGTCCGCCGAGATGGCGCACAAGGTCTCCCTGGAGATCGGCGGGGTGATCGAGAACATGTCGGGCTTCACGACGCCGTCAGCGGCGAGCGCTTTGCGATCTTTGGCGAGGGCGGCGGCAAGGAGCTCGCGGACGAGCTCGACGTGCCGCTGCTGGGCAAGGTGCCGCTGACGATGCCGCTGCGCGAACACGCCGACAGCGGCACCCCGCTCGTGATCGAGGATGCCGGCGACCCGGCCTCCCAAGCGATCCTCCAAGCCGCACGCGGGCTGATCGCGATGGGCCGCCCACCGGCGCTGCCGGTACTGCCGCTGGTACAGGTCGCCGCAGCCGCGGTGCCCGCCGCGCCCGACATGCCCGCCGGGCGAAAACCGGCGGGCATGTCACTGCCGATGGCCTGAGCGGCCCCGCGCCGTCAAGGATCATCGGGTTGTACGAAGAAACCGTTGCAGATGTGGCTCGATCGTTGCCACGCCGCATCGGGAGCGGCGATAGCGTGGCGGGCAAGATCCCACCACCTCGCTTGACAAGCGCAACCCACTTGAGAGGATCGTCTTAATGTCCGTACAGGACCAAGAGGAGCAGAAGCAGGCGCCGCAGGACGGCGTCGTCGAGATCGACGAACGCCGCGCGAAGATGGAGCGGCTGAAGGCGGAAGGGATCGATCCCTATCCGCCGGTCAGCCTGTGGACGACGCGCACGCGTATCGCCGACGTGCTCGCCGCGCACGATCCGGACGGGCTCGAGGCCGGCGAGCACCCGGAGCTGAGCTACCAGATCGCCGGCCGGCTGATCTCCCGGCGCGGCCACGGCAAGACGTCATTCCTCGACGTGCGCGACCTGTCCGGCTCAGATCCAGGTGGTCGTGCGCGTGGACGCGCTCGGCCAGGAGATCTATGACCGCATCCTTGGCCTCGACATCGGCGACATCGTCGCGATCGACGGCTTCGTCTACATGACCCAGCGCGGCCAGCTCGTGCTCGCCGTGAAGCAGTGCACGCTGCTGACGAAGACGCTGCGCCCGCCGCCCGACAAGCACCACGGCCTCGGCGACACCGGCACCCGCTACCGCTACCGCGAGCTCGACCTGCTCGCCAACGAGGACACGCGCGAGCTGTTCATCACGCGCCACAAGATCGTCTTCGAGATTCGCAAGTGGCTGAACGAACGCAACTTCATCGAGGTCGAAACGCCGGCGCTGCAGTCGCTCGCCGGCGGCGCCGGTTCGCGGCCGTTCACGACGCACCACAACGCGCTGGACCGCGACCTGTACCTGCGCATCTCCGTCGAGTTGTTCCTCAACCGCTGCATCGTCGGCGGCATGGAGAACGTCTACGACATGGGCAAGGTGTTCCGCAACGAGGGCATCTCCCCCAAGCACTCGCCCGGAGTTCACGATCATCGAGTTCATGTGCGCCTACTCCGACTACAACGACGTCGCGACCGTCACCGAAGAGATGTTCCGCGACGTCGCCCTCCGCGCGCTCGGACGCACGGTGATCAAACGGAACGGCGAGGAGATCGACCTCGCGAAGCCGTGGCGGCGGGTGACGATGCGCGAGCTGATCCTCGAGCGCTTCGGCCTGGACTTCATGGAGTCCACGCGCGAGCAGCTCGCCGAGGTGCTCGACGGGCCGCTCGATCCCGCCGCCACGTGGGCGGAGGTCGTGGCCGACATCTACTCCGAGAAAATCGAGTCGCACGATCAACCAGCCGACGCACGTGTTCGACTTTCCGCTCGAGCCGTTCCCGATCACCAAGCGCCACGCCGTGCACCCCGAGCTGGGCGAGCACTTCGACGCGGTGATCGGCGGGATCGAGCTCGTCTGCGGGCGACACCGAGCTGAACGATCCCGTCGACGAGTGGCAGCGCTTCGTCGACCAGCGCAAGCGGCGCGCCGTCGACGACGGCGACGTGCCCCACCCCAACGACGAGGAGTACACGCGCGCGCTCGAGTACGGCTACTCGCCGACCGCCGGCGGCGGCATGGGCGTCGACCGCCTGGTGATGATCCTCACCGAACGCGACACGCTGCGCGAGGTGATCCCGTTCCCGATCGTGAAGGAGCTGAGGTGACTGCTCCAAGCTCGACCTCGACCCCGGCGTGATCGCCTCCTGCAGGGAGGCGGCGGCGCAGATCGCGAGCCAGGTCGGCGAGGAGATCGCCGACAAGACGACCGTCTCGGTCGAGCGCACGGTCGCGCGGCTGCTCGGCGTGGATGGCGTGAACGAGCTCGACGCGCCGCTGCCGAACGTGCTCGTCGACCACGTCGCCGACCGCGGCGAGCTGGGCCAGGGCATCGGCTACTGGCTGGGCAACGCGCTGCTCGACGACGAGCGCCGCTCGCCGCAGCAGATCGCGCAGGACGTCGACTCGGGGCAACTCGACCTGTGCGCGCTGCCGCGCGCGGAGGACGGGGCGATCAGGACGCGGATCACGCGCGAGTGCGAGACCCGGCTGGCGGAGATCCGCGCGCGCACGCAGGAGCGCCACGAGCTGCGCGAGCGCCTCGGCGAGAGCCCGCCGCCGCTGCGCTACGTGCTGACCGCGACCGGCAACGTGTACGAGGACGTCGTCCACGGCCTCGCGGTCGCCGAAGCCGGCGGGGACATCGTCGCGGTGATCCGCTCGACCGCGCAGAGCCTGCTCGACTACGTGCCCTACGGCCCGACGACCGAGGGCTACGGCGGGACGTTCGCGACGCAGGCGAACTTCAGGATCATGCGCGAGGCGCTCGACGAGTGGTCGCGCCAGCACGGCCGCTACGTGCGGCTGTCGAGCTTCTGCTCGGGCCTGTGCATGCCCGAGATCGCGGCGATGGGCGCGATCGAGGGCTTCGACAACATGGTCAACGACGCGCTGTACGGAATCCTCTACCGGGACATCAACCCGATCAGGGGCCTGATCGACCAGCGCGTCTCGCGGATGGTCAACGGCTACTTCGGCGTGACGATCAACACCGGCGAGGACAACTACCTGCGCACCGCCGACGCGATCGAGGCGGCGCCATCAGTTACGGCCTCGCAGTTCATCAACCGCCAGCTCGCGCTGGACTCGGGCGTGCCCGACGCGCAGATCGCGCTCGGCGACGCGTTCGAGATCGACCCGCCGGTCGTGAACGGCCTGCTGCTGGAGTGGGCCCAGGCGCAGCTCACGCGCGAGCTGTTCCCGGACTGCCCGGTCAAGTACATGCCCCCGACGCGGCACATGGACGGCAACCTGTACCGCACGCACGCGACCGACTCGCTGTTCAACCTCGTCACGATCGCCACCGGCCAGGGCATCCAGACGATCGGCGTGCCGACCGAGGGGATCTTCACGCCGCACGTGCACGACCGCGTGATCGGGCTGGAGAACGTGAACTACGTGTTCGACACCGCGCGCGACCTCGGCGATGAGATCGAGTTCAAGCCGGGCGGCATCATCCAGACGCGCGCGCGCGAGGTCCTGAGCGGAGCGCACGAGCTGCTGGAGCGGATCGCCGCGGTCGGGCTGTTCGCGGCGCTCGGCGAGGGCGTGTTCGGCGACGTTCCCCGCCAAGTGGGCGAGGGCCGGGGGATCGAGGGGATCGTCGCGACCGGCGAGGGCTACTTCAACCCCGTGAGCGAGCTGATGCGGGGAGCGCCGAGCCATGTCTGAGGATGCACAAACGACCCGATGCCGCAGGCGGGAGTCGATCTCGAGCACGTGAAGCCCTACGCCGACCATCTCGGCGACGGGATCGTGCAGTTCAGCTTCACGCTGCCCGTGCCCTATGGCCTGGCCGCGCGCAAGGCCGCGCAGGAGCTGGCGCGGAAGATGGGCTTCGAGCACCCTGAGGTCGTCCACTACCAGGGCCTGACCGAGGGGTATACGTACTTCGTGATGTTCGGCGAGTGCACGCAGACGGTCGACTACGCGACGCTGAGCGACGAGGGCTTCGAGATCGAGTACATGAGCGAGGATCGAGATCGAAGCGTTCGCGCAAGAGCAGATCGGCCGCCCGATCGTGATCGTCGGCGCGGCGACCGGCACCGACACGCACAGCGTCGGGATCGACGCGATGCTCAACCTGAAGGGCTTTCACGGGCATCACGGCCTGGAGGGGTACAAGGCGTTTCGAGACGCACAACCTCGGCAGCCAGGTGCCCAACAGCGTGCTCGTCGCGCGCGCGATCGAGCTGAACGCCGACGCGATCCTCGTCTCGCAGACCGTGACCCAGCAGAACCTGCACGTCTCGAACCTGACGGAGCTCGTCGAGATCGTCGAAGCGGAGGGCAAGCGCTCGGAGATGATCCTCACCTGCGGCGGGCCGCGGGTGTCGAACGAGCTCGCGAAGGAGCTCGGCTACGACGCGGGCTTCTCGAAGGGCACCTACCCGCTACCACGTGGCGAGCTTCATCGTGCGCGAGCTGGCCGCGCGCGGCCGCGGGGCCGCGCACCGCGGCCAGCGGGACGGGCGCCGCGAGCGCGAATGGCTGAGGCCGCAGCCGATCGCCTGGCCGATCTGCTCGCCGGCACGCGCCGGGTCGCGCTGGTCGGGCTGGCGAAGAACACGGGCAAGACGGAGACGCTGGCCGCGATCCTGAGGGAGCTGGCGGAGCGGGAGACGTGCGTCGGCGTGACCTCGATCGGCCGCGACGGCGAGGAGCACGACGTGATCGACGCGCGGATCGAGAAGCCGCGGATCGTCCTTCAGGCCGGCAGCCTCGTGGCGAGCACCGACGCGCTCGTGCGGGCGAGCGGCCTCGCGCACGAGCGGCTCGCGCAGACCGGGGTGAGGACCCCGCTCGGGGAGGTCGTGATCGCGAGGCTCGCGGAGCAGGGCGCCGTCGAAGTCGCCGGCCCGAGCGCCGCCGAGGACCTGCGCAAGGTGAGCGACGCGATGATCGGATTCGGCGCAGAGATTGTGTTGATCGACGGCTCGATCGACCGACGTGCAGCCTCATCGCCGGCGGTCGCCGACGGGCTCGTGATCGCCACCGGCGCGGTTCTGAGCGAAGACATCGAGAGGTCGTCGCGGCCACGAAGGACGCGGTCGATCTCGTCAGGCTGCCTCGCGGCCGAAGCCCGCGTGTGGACGGGTCAACCGGCGGAGGCGCGGAGCCGCTCACGCTGGAGCGCGGACTCGTGCTGAACGCCGAGCCGGCGGAGATCGCCGCGCTGCTGCGGGAGCATCCACGCGCGAGCACGTTCCGCGTCGACGGCGCGCTGGGCGAGCGCTTCCTCGAAGGCCTGCTCGCCGCCCGGACAGAGCGGGCCGGACGCGAGCTGAGAATCGTCGTGGGCGATCCGACGAAGGTCTTCCTGACCACGCCGGGGCCTGGACTGGTACCGGCGTCAGGGTCTTGGCGATCGAGGTTCTGCAGGACGATCGGCTGAAGGCGATCACGGTCAACCCCGTCGCGCCCCAGTCGCACCGTTTCGACTCCACGGCAGCTACGCGAGCTGATCGAAGCGGCCGTGCGGGAGACGTGCCCGTCCTGGACGTGCTCGACCCCGGCTTACCCCCGGGGCCTGACCCGCGCCAGGCGATCGAACCCTGAGCGGTCCATTCTCGCCGCGACACCGAGCCCTGTCTCGTTGCGAGAACCTACTTGGCGTTGGCGAAGTAGTCGGCGTTGATCTGCGTGAACTTCTGCCACTCGTCCGGGAGCTGGTCCTCGGCGAAGCAGGCGTCGACCGGGCAGGCCTCGACGCAGGCGTCGCAGTCGATGCACTCCTCGGGATCGATGTAGAGCATCTCGGCAGCGTCATAGCCGGGCTCGTCGGGCGTCGGGTGGATGCAGTCCACGGGGCATACCTCGACACAGGAGTTGTCCTTGGTGCCAATGCACGGCTCGGCGATTACGTAGGCCATTCGCTTCTTTCTTGGGGTCGGTTTGCGGGGGCTTGGGTCGGGAGACGCATATTGTACGAAGCATGCTGCTGCTTACCGGCGCGACCGGTCTGGTGGGCTCCGCGCTGCTGCGGCGCCTGGTGGCCGAAGGGACCCAGGTTCGCTGCCTCGTGCGCGATCCCCGGCGACTGGGCGCCCAGCGGGTGCGCGTGCAGATCGCCCTCGGCGACCTCGACCGACCCTCCATCCTTCCGCAACGCGATGCGCGGCGTGGACACCGTCGTACACCTCGCCGCCTCGATCCGCGACCAGCCACGCGGCTCGATCGAGGAGCTGAACGGCATCGCCACCTGGCGGATGGTGCGAGCGGCGCAGCGTGCGGGCGTGGAGCGCTTCGTGTTCTTCTCCGTGCTCGGCGCCTCCACCCACCACCGCGCACGCTTCTTCCGCGCGAAGGCGCTCGCCGAGCAGGCGGTGGGAGAGGCCGACCTACAGAGCACCGTGTTCGCCCCTTCGATCGTGTATGCCCCGGGGGACCCCTGGCTGACCCTGCTGGAGCGGATGGCGCTGCTCCCGGTGATGCCCGTCTCCGGGCGGGGCCGCGCGACCTACCAGCCGATCTGGGCCGAGGACGTGGCCGACTGCGTGATCGCCGCCCTGCACGCGCCGGAGAGCGATCGAGACACCACCGAGCGCTTCGAGCTGGCGGGCCCGCAGACATTCAGCCACAACGAGATCGTGCGACTCGTGCTGCGCTCGCAGAACCGCAACCGCCCGCTGCTGCACGTCCCGACGCCGATCGTCTCGCGTGGGCTGCGTCTGCTGGAGGCGACGATGGGGCAGCGCGCGTTCGCGACCTGGGACGAGGCCGAGCTGATGGAGGTTCCGATGCTGTCGGACCGGGGAGCGGCAGACAGCGAGAATCTGGGAGTCACTCCTCAGCCGATGGCTGCCGTGCTTGGAACCGGTTGATGGCTGACGAGGAAACGCCAGCTTTAGAAAGCGCCAACCGCCGGGCGTCGATGCGTCCACGGCTGCGCCTCTTCGAGCTGCGAGGCGAGCCCCAGCAACGCCGCCTCGCCCGCCGGGCGTCCGACGAGCTGCACGCCCAGCGGCAGGCCGTCCTCACCCCCGAACAGCGGCAGCGAGATCCCGGGCTGGCCGGTCGCGTTGAACACTGGCGTGAACGGCGTGAACAGGCCGGAGCGCGTGAACGTCGACATCGGATCGGGCGCATCGGTGTCGAGCGTCCCCAGGGGCAGCGGGCGCTCGGCGAGCGCGGGCGTGAGCAGCGCGTCATACGGCGCCAGGAAGGACACCAGCTGGCGGGCGAACCCTGCAGCTGCACGGCGACCCCCATGCCCTGCACCGCGTTCAGTTGCTCGACCATCGAGTAGATCGCCCAGCTCATCGGCTCCATGTCCTGCGCTTTTGGCTCATGCCCTCGCCACCCTGCCGGAGTAGGCGATCGAGAGCGCGACGTGGATCGAGAAGGCCGCGCCGAACATCTCGCCCAGGCCCTCAACTTGCCACGGCGGATCGACCTCCTCTACCTCGTGCCCGAGCGAGCGCAGAAGCTCCCGATGCGTCCGCCACCGCGCCGGCGCAGAACGGATCGACCACGGCATCGGCGGTCGGCGGCAGCGTCGTCGCCGCGATCCGCAGCCTGCCAGGACGCCGGCGCTGCGCTGAGGGCGAACGGCTCTGACGGGGGCGGCGCCCAGGTGGCGTCGCCGGCCTCATAGCCGGCGAGCACGTCGAGGATCGCCGCCGTGTCAGCGACCGTGCGCGTGAGCACACCGTCGATCCCCAGCGAGGAGTCGCCCAGGTCGGGGGCCGCCGAGATCCGCCCGCGCGCGGGCTTGAGGCCCACCAGCCCGCAGCAGGCCGCCGGGATCCGGATCGAGCCACCGCCGTCGTTGCCGTGCGCGACCGGCACCATCCCGACCGCGACCGCCGCCGCGGCGCCGCCCGAAGAACCGCCGGGGGTTCTCTCCAAATCCCACGGATTGCGCGTCGGGCCGAAGATCCGGGCCTCTGAGACCGGCAGGATCCCGTACTCGGGCAGCGTCGTCGTGCCCACGATCACGAAGCCCGCCTGCTTCAGGCGCCGCACCACGTTGTGGTCGTAGGGCGCGATGAAATCTTTCATCAGCGCGCAGCCGTTCGTGTACCGCCAGCCCTTCAATGCGCGGTTGTTCTTGATCGCGATCGGCACGCCCGCGAACGGGCGCTCGTCGCCCGAGCCCACCTCGTCCGCGGCCGCCAGCGCGCGCTCGTCGTCGACCTCGACGAACGCGTTCAGCTGCGGGTTGAGCTCCTCGATCCGCGCCAGGAGATCTCGACCAGCTCGCGTGAGGAGACCTCCCCGGCGCGCACCATGCCCGCGAGCTCGCTCGCGGGACGGAACATCAGATCGCTGTCGGGCACTGACTCCTCCTCAGATCGCCGGGTCGTTCATCATATGGGTGCGCCCACAAGGCGCCATCCCCGTCAAGCAGCCCAGCTCAGAAAGCAGAGCGCCATGAGCGAGGTTCAATCACCACCTGAAGTCCAGTCGGGCCTTGAAGGCGTCGTCGCCTTCGCCACCGAGATCGCAGAGCCGGACAAAGCCGGTGGCGCGCTGCGCTACCGCGGCGTCAACATCGAAGACCTGGTCGGCACGGTCCCCTACGAGCAGGTCTGGGGCCTGCTCGTAGACGGGCACTTCAAACCCGGCCTGCCCCCCGCCGAACCGCACGCGCTGACCGTACGCTCCGGCGATCACCGCGTCGACGTGCAGTCGGCGCTGGCGATGCTCGCCCCCGAGTGGGGCTTCGGGCAGCTGATCGACATCACCGACGTGCAGGCCCGCGACAACCTCGCGCGCGCCTCGGTGATGGCGCTGTCGTTTGTCGCCCAATCGGCCCGCGCGGCGGGCCAGCCGCCGGTGCCCCAGGCGGAGATCGACGAGGGAAAGACGATCCCCGAGCGCTTCCTGATCCGCTGGCGCGGCGAGGCCAACCCCGATCATGTGAAGGCGATCGACGCCTACTGGGTCTCGGCGGCCGAGCACGGGATGAACGCCTCGACGTTCACGGCCCGCGTGGTCGCCTCGACCGGCGCCGACTGCGCCGCCGCGCTCTCCGCCGCGGTGGGCGCACTTTCCGGCCCGCTGCACGGCGGCGCGCCCTCGCGCGTGCTGAAGATGATCGACGAAGTCGAAGCGAGCGGCGACGCCGAGCGCTGGGTCAAAGAGGCGCTCGATCGTGGCGATCGCCTGATGGGCTTCGGCCATCGCGTCTACCGCGCGGAAGACCCGCGCGCGCGAGTGCTGCGTCGCAGCGCCCAGGAACTGGGATCTCCGCGCGTGGAGGCCGCCGAAGCGCTGGAGAAGGCGGCACTCGCGGAGTTGCACGCGCGTAAGCCCGACCGCGTGCTCGCCACGAATGTCGAGTTCTGGTCGGCGGTCGTGCTCGACCTGGCCGAAGTCCCACCGGATCTGTTCACGCCGATGTTCACCTGCGCGCGCGTGGCCGGATGGTCGGCTCACATTCTCGAGCAGAAGCGCGAGGCCAAGCTGATCCGGCCCTCCGCGAAGTACGTCGGGCACGGCCCGCGATCGGTCGCCGAGGTTGAATAGGCACCTATAGCGCCTTAAAAGCCGAGGGCCCGGCATCCTGCCGAGCCCTCTGCCCTTCCTATCGTCTGCGCTGCGGGATTGCTGTAGAGGAACACTCCCGGCAGCAGACGATGCTTCTTACATCATCCCGCTCATGTCAGGCATACCGCCACCAGGCATGCCGCCGGCGCCTTCCTTCTCGGGCACCTCGGCGACGATCGCCTCGGTGGTGAGGATGTTCTTGGCGATCGACGCGGCGTTCTGCAGCGCCGAGCGAGTGACCATCGCGGGGTCGATCACGCCCGCGGCAACGAGATCGACGATCTCGTTGGTGGCCGCGTTCAGGCCCTGGCCTTTCTTGGCCTTGCGCACATCATTGACGACGACCGAACCCTCCAGGCCCGCGTTCTCGGCGAGCTGACGCAGCGGCTCCTCAAGTGCCCGCAGCACGATCCGTGCTCCGGTCTTCTGGTCGTCCTCCTCGATCTCGTCCGACCTTGACGGCGGAGAATGCCTGCAGCAGCGCAACGCCACCACCGGGCACGATGCCCTCCTCGAGTGCCGCCCGCGTGGCCTGCAGGGCGTCCTCGACGCGGTGCTTCTTCTCCTTCATCTCCGTCTCGGTTGCCGCTCCAACCTTGACCACGGCGACGCCGCCGGAGAGCTTTGCCAGGCGCTCCTGCAGCTTCTCGCGATCGAAGTCCGAGTCGGTGTTCTCGATTTCGGCCTTGATCTGGTTGATACGGCCCTTGATCGCTGCGGCCTCACCGGCGCCGTCGACGATCGTGGTCGTGTCTTTGGTCACGACCACACGCCGCGCGCGACCGAGCTGTTTGACCTCGGTGTTCTCCAGCTTCAGACCCAGCTCCTCGGTGATCACCTCGGCGTTCGTCAGAATCGCGATGTCCTCGAGCATCCGCTTGCGGCGGTCGCCGAAGCCAGGCGCCTTCACGGCCACACCGGTGAAGGTGCCCCGCAGCTTGTTCACCACGAGCGTCGCGAGCGACTCGCCCTCGACATCCTCGGCGATGATCAGGATCGTCTTACCGCTCTGGATGACCTGCTCGAGCACCGGCAGCACGTCCCTGACCGAGCCGATCTTCTGATTGGCGATCAGGATGTACGGGTCCTCCAGCACTGCCTCCATGCGATCCTGGTCGGTGACCATGTACGGCGAGATGTAGCCCTTGTCGAACTGCATGCCCTCAGTGAACTCGAGGTCCATGCCGAACGTCTGACCCTCCTCGACGTTGACCACGCCGTCCTTGCCGACCTTCTCGATCGCGTCGGCGATCACATCACCGATGTCATCGTCGCCGGCGGAAATCGTCGCCACGCGGGCGATCTGGTCCTTGCCGGAGACCTCCTTGGCCTGTGAGGCGATGTGCGCCACGACCTGGTCTACCGCTTTCTCGATCCCGCGCTTGAGCGCGAGCGGGTTGGCGCCGGCCGCGACATTCTTCAAACCCTGGCGAACGATCGCCTGAGCCAGCACGGTGGCGGTGGTAGTGCCATCGCCGGCCACGTCGTTGGTGGCGGTCGCCACCTCACGTACGAGCTGAGCGCCCTGGTTCTCGAAGACGTCCTCGACCTCGATCTCGCGGGCAATCGTCACGCCGTCGTTGGTGATCGTCGGCGCGCCGAACTTCTTGTCGAGTACTACGTAGCGACCCTTCGGGCCGAGTGTGACCTTGACGGCGTTCGCGACCGCATCCACGCCCAACTCGAGCGACTTGCGTGCCTCTGAGCCGTACTTCAGTTCCTTGTGTGCCATATCTGTCAAATCTCCTTATGAAACCTTGGCGAGGACATCGGACTCGCGCAACACGAGTAGATCCTCTCCATCGATCTTGATCTCGGTCCCGCCGTACTTGCTGTAGAGGACCTCGTCGCCCTCCTTGACCTCCAACGGGATGCGCTTGCCGTTCTCGTCGAGCTTGCCATCGCCGATAGCGATGATCTTGCCCTTCTGTGGCTTCTCCTTGGCAGTCTCAGGGAGCACCAGACCACTCGCAGTGGTCAGCTCCTCCTCGATTGCCTGCACGATCAAACGATCGCCCAGGGGCTTGAGCTTCATGTTGAAAACCTCCGTCTTAGGAATACGTCCGGCGAGGAGCGGCTCTCTCAATCGAACGCCCGTCGCCTACTGGCTACTGGCTACTGGCTGGCACTCTCGGGGTGAGAGTGCCAACGACCCCCAATATACCCAAGCCCCACCGTAAATCAAGGCCCGATTGGCAGTTGCCCGTCCCGACTGCCGATCAAAGGCTCAATTCTGTGCTCCGCCGAAGCCTTTCATCGCCTCGGTCATACCCGATGGCTTGTCCATGATCTGGGAAAAGCGCACCACCGTCACGGTGTCTTCCGGGGAGACCGCTCGCCCGTAGATCTGTTCGAGGAAGCTGATCAACTCCTCGTGACGGCGGAACTCGGGATTGTCGTGCTTGATGTCGCGCGGCGACAGATCGGCGATCTTGGTCACCTCAACCTGATCGATCACCGCTTCGAAGATCCGTTCCCTCGGCGAGTATTGGTAGCCGATCGTGACGAGCACCGCCTGATTCTTGCGGTACTTGCCCGACTTGTCACCGAGGCGAATCGTCGCTGTCTTGCGACCCCGCATCAGCTCGTCGGCGAAGATCGTCGAATAGAAGTTGAGCACCTGCATGTTCAGGCAGGCTATCGGTCTTCTCGCAAATAGGCCAGCGCGCGCACCACCATTTCGCGCTCGGCCGCATGGGTGAGCGCGCTACGGGCCTCCTCCAGATCGATCCAGCGGGCCTCCTCGACCTCGTCGTCGTGGTCGTCGGTATCGCCGGAGCGGTAGTTGAAGAGGTAGAAGGTGACCGACTTTCCGATCGTGCGCCCGTCGCGCCGGTACCAGTAGCGCACCTCCCCCAGCTCGCGCACGAGCTCCGCGGAGACCCCTGTCTCCTCGCGCACCTCGCGCTCGGCAGCCTGCAGCGTGGTCTCGCCGGGATCGACGTGCCCCTTTGGCAGCGCCAGCACCCGCGAGCCGTCGGGCGCACGGCGCGTGGGGACGATCACGACCACCTGCTCGCCGCGCAGCACGACGCCACCGGCTGAGATCTCCTGCGCCGGCGACATCTTGCTGGGCTTCTTCTTGCCGTTCTTAGAAGACATATTGCTTCAGCGCCTCCGGATCGTGCACGACCAGACGTCCCCTCCCCTGCGAGATCACCCCGGCGCGCTCCAGCACTGCCAGAAAGCGGCTGGCCGACTCGCGCGAGGAGCCCGCCAGCTGCGCCAGATCGGCCTGGGTGGCGGTGACCGTCACGTCCGCGCCGTCGCCCTCCTCAGCAGCAGCGCATTCCTGGGCCACCAGCTCGCTCAGCACGACCGCCACGCGACTCTGTACGGTCTGAAAGGACTGGCGCGTCAGACGCTCGTTGGTCTCACGCAGCCGTCGACCGAGCGCGATCACCAGACGCGCGGAGATCCCGGGGTGCTCGACCATCAGCCGGCGCATGTCCGGGCCGAGCACCGCAACCACATTGCACTGCTCGATCGCTTCAACGGTGGCCGAGCGGCGCTCGTCCTCGAACAGCGCCAGCTCGCCGAAGATGTCGCCGGTGCCAAACGTCGCGAGCGTGATCGTGCGCCCGCCGGAGTGCTCGCGCACCGCCCGGGCGTGCCCGGAGCGAACGACGTAGCAGGTGTCGCTCGCGTCGCCCTCGCGGAACACCACTTGGCCCGGCTCGAATGCGCGCGGCACCGCGAGCTCGGCGATCCGCTCCAGGTCCTCGCGCTCGAGTGTCGAGAACACCGGCACACGCGCGAGCAGCTCCACCACGTCCGCTGAACGCATGCCCGCCATGGCAGCAGGGGATATCACACCCGCCGACCGGCTCAGCGCGCGAGCTCCGGCGCTATCTTCCACGTACATGTCCGCCCCCAGGCCATTCCTCTCGCTGCTCGTGATCGGGGCGCTTCTGTCCGTTCCCGCTTCCTCCCTGGCCCGCACCGACACGAAGGGTTTGAATACCGCCGCGAAAGGTGAGAACGCCGCCACGAAGCCCACGACCGCCGCCGAGCGCAAGCTCCTGCAGTCGGCGCAGCTGTGGGCCACGATCGACGTCTGCAACCCCTCCGATCAGCCGAACACCGTCGGCGTGCGCGGCTCGATGCCCGGCGATGAACAGTCGAAGGACGAGATGTACATGCGCTTTCGCCTGCAGTATCTCGACAGCTCGACCAAACTGTGGGTCGATCTGGCCGACGGCGCGGACTCGGGCTACGTGGCGGTCGGCGCGGCCAAGTCCGCGCGCCAGACCGGGCGTAGCTTCCAGCTAGTGCCCGTCGCGGGCAAGCCCGCCGTCACGCTGCGCGGCGTCGTGAGCTTCCAGTGGCGCCACGGCACGAGCGTCGAGTACACCGTCTCACGACCCACCACCGCCGGTCACGTGAGCCTCGCCGGTGCCGACCCGAAGGGCTTCAGCGCGGCGGAATGTTCGCTCAGTTGAGCTCAAACAGGCGCGGGTCATTCGTGATGATCCCGTCCACGCCCATCGCGCTGAGCCGCGCGATCTGAGCGGCGTCGTCCACCGTCCAGACGTACAGCTCGCCGCCGCCCTCTGCGACCGCTCGCACCAACGCGGGGGTGACCAGGCGCCAGTGTGCCATGATCGCATCGAAGCGACCGGCTTGCAGGGCCTCGCGAGCGCGTCGGGGCAGCAGCGCGCGATAGCCGCTGAGTATCACCAGGGCAGGAATCGCCGTGAGCAAATCTGTCGTGTAGTCGCGCCGCAGGCGTGGCACCGACCAGCCCACGCGCAGTGTGGGCTCGAGCGCGCGCATCGCGTCGAGCTCCTGCACGTACATCCCGCTTACCAGCGACCGCTCGATCAGGCCGGCCTCGCGCAGCGCCGCAACCACACGCCGGCCGTAGCCGGGGATCTTCACATCGACATCGAACTCTACGCCCGCGAACTCCTCGCCCGCCAGGTGCACGAGCCCTTGCTCGAGCGTGAGCGGCGAGTCCTCGCGCAGCGCGTCGTAGTCGTGAGCGAGCAGCAGCCGCCCGCTGCCGTCGGTGTGCTCTGAGAGTACGTCGAACTCGATCATGTCCACACCCGTATCCAGCGCCGCGTGGAAGCTCGCGAGCGTATTGCCGGGAGCCAGCAGGTCGGCGCCCTTGTGACCGACGCGTAACGGGCGCGTGCGCGGAGACTCTGTCATCGCCGCCACGATGCCAGACGGAGCGGCTGGGTGTCTGAGAGCAGCTCAGGCACTCAGCGTGAACTTGCGCGGGCCCGAATGGAAGCCCAGCTCAATCAGCTCCTGCGCGAGCGCAGAGACGAGCGCCGGCTCACCATCGATCCGCTCCAAGGCAAGCTTGCCAACACGCCCGGCGCGCACCGCCTCCGCCAGGGCCGCGAGCGCCGCCAGCAGCGGCTCGCCCAGGCGAGTGGCAGGCGCTGAAGAACCGGGCGCTATAGAGCCGGTAGGGGATTCGGCGAGCGTCACCAACCCACGGCCGCCGCGCTCGACGTACAGCAGCGGCTCACCCTCCACCATCACCACATAAGCTCCGGCGACGCGCGCTGGACGGCCCGCCGGCCGGCTGCCAGGCTCCAGGCCCTCCCGTCGCGGCCACGGCAGCGCGGCGCCGTAAGGCTGCGCCGGGTCGGCAGCGGCGAGCACAAGAGTGCGTGCGCGAGCGGCGCCGCGATCATCCGCGCGGCCGGGAGCATCGGTGGCCTGACCGCCAATCGAAGATCGGCCGGCGCGCAAACGCTCGACCGCACCGGGTAGCGCGAACTGGGCGCCGCCCATGCCCTCGATGAAATAACCCCGGCGACACACACCGAGGGTCTCCAGTTTCGCAAATGAGTCGTACAGCAGCGCGAAGCCGCCTTTGATCCCCTCAGCCAACACCTGCTCGCGGGTGACGATCCCGTAGCGCTCGAGTAGCAGCTCGGCCACCGCGCGGCGACGCTCGGGCGAGGGGAACGGCGGGGAGGGCTCGCCGAACAGCGACACGGTGAGCGACCAGCGGCCCTGAACCTGTGCCTGCGCGCCCGTGCGGCGCACGCCGAAGCGGGAGCGGGCCATCATCGAGCGGCCGGCCAATGGGCGTCCTGCCCGTGTGCTTGCACCCAGTGAGGCCTCGCCGCCGGAAGCACGTCCTCCGCGGGCGAGCGTCAGGTGGGGGGCGCGCAGCGGCGCCCACGCATCGTTCGTCGCCTCGCCGGCCCACACGAGGTCCCAGAGCGCCTCGCGGAGCGTCTCCGATGCGAGGTCGAGCTCTGCGAGCAGGTCCGTGAAGAAGCACGGTCCCCGCGCGAGCCGTGCGCGCAACAGCTCGTGCTCCGGGGCGCTCGGGGGAGAGCTCGCCGCGGCACTCGAACGCGGCGCAGACGGCGCCCCGATCAGCGGCGCGTCCTCGCGGAAGTACAGCGCCACGCGCCCAGAGCTTCGCCCCAACGAGCCCGCGCCGACCCACACGACCTCGCCGCTCGCGCACAGGCTGTCGAGCCACGCCTGGGAGTACGCGCCGATCCGTCGCGGCAGGACGTCGTGCTCCCAGATCTCCGCGGGCAGCGCCAGCCCCTGCAGCGGCACGAGCACTTCGCGTAGCCGGTCGACCCCCGCGGAGGACCCGCTCATCCCACCCGCCCCGCGACGGTCGACGCCCTGCCACGAGGGCAAAAAGGCCGCCAGCGCGCGTGCATCGGCCGGCTCGATCTCTTTGCGAAGCGCCGCCAACGAGGCTCGTCTGAGGCGACGCAGCACCTCCACATCGCACCACTCCCGCTCGCTGCCTCCTGGCCGTAGCTCGCCACGGACCAGCTGGGCGGGTGGGGATTTCATCGTCTCCAGCTCGCGCAGCACCGCGCTCGCGTCAACTCCGTAGCGGGCGTGAATCTCCCCCGTGGGGAACGGCCCATGCGTGCGGGCGAAACGTGCGACGAGCACGCGCAGCGCGTCGGGCACATCCTTCAGGAAGGCATCGGGCAGGCCGCCGGGCGCCACGGCGCCGAGCGCGTCGCGATATAGCCCGGCATCATCCGCCGCCACGTAGCGCTCCTCACCGCCCACGCGCAGGCGGATCGCGCGCCGTTCGCGCTCCAGCTCTCCCAGCATGCCCATGTGATCGACCCCGTCGAACACTCGCTCGGCCACCTCCTGCGTGGTCAAGTCGCCGACGCGGCGCAGCACGTCGTGCAGTCCATCGCGGTTCGTCGCCCTGGTGATCTCAGAGCGACATTGCAAGTCCTGCTCGACGCGCTCCAGCGCCCCGGGGTCGATCAGCTCGCGCAGCTCCTCCTGACCGAGCAGCTCGCGCAGCAGGTCACGATCGAGCGACAGCGCCGCCGCGCGGCGCTCGGCGTTGGGCGTGTCGCCCTCGTACATGTAGGTCGCGACGTAGTCGAACAGCAGCGAGGAGGCAAACGGCGAGGCGGTGGGGGTCTCGACCTCGACGAGCGAGATCTCGCGGCTGTGCAATCCGCGCAACAGCGCTTCCAAGCCAGGCACGTCGAGCACGTCGAGCAGGCACTCGCGGTAGGTCTCCAGCACGATCGGGAAGTCCGCGTAGCGCTTGGCGACCTCGAGCAGGTTCTGCGCCTTCAGGCGCTGCTGCCACAGCGGCGTGCGTCGGCCGGGGTAGGCGCGCGGGATCAGCAGCGCTCGGCCGGCGTTCTCGCGAAAGCGCGCGCCGAACAGCGCCGAGCCGCCGAGCTCGGCGGTGATGGCCTGCTCCACCTCGTCGGGCTCGATCAGCACCAACTCGTCGGCCGGCGGCAAGGACTCGACATCGTCGGCGTCGAGGTCGGGCAGATGCAGGACGATCCCGTCGTCGGAGGAGATTGCATCGGCCTCCAGCTCGAAGCGCTCGCGGATCCGCGCGGTCAGCGCGAGCGCCCAGGCGGAGTGCACGCGCCCACCGTAGGGGGACAGGATGCAGATCCGCCAGTCGCCGATCTCGTCGCGAAAGCGCTCGACCACGATCGTCCGCTCACTCGGCAGCACGCGCGTCGCCGCCTGCTGCTCGCGCAAATAGGCGATCAAATTGCGTGCGGCACGCGGGTCGAGATCGTAGTCACGCTCCAACGTCTGCGGCTCCTGCTCGACGGCCCAGCGCGAGAACGCGCCGATCGCTTCGCCCAGCTCCTTCGGGCGGCCGACCGAGTCGCCCTTCCAGAACGGCACCGCCCCGGGCGCTCCCGGCGCAGGGGTGACGATCACACGGTCGCGGCCGATTTCCTCGATCCGCCAGGTGGAGGCGCCGAGCAGGAACGCCTGGCCGGGTCGCGCCTCATAGACCATCTCCTCGTCGAGCTCCCCTACGTGGCGGCCGTCGGGAAGAGTCACGGCGTAGAGGCCACGGTCAGGGATCGTGCCGGCGTTGGCGATCGCGAGCTGGCGCGATCCCCTGCGCGCGCGGATCGTGCCGGCGACGCGGTCCCACACGATCCGCGCGCGCAGCTCGCCAAACTCTTTGGACGGATAACGACCGTCGAGCATGTCGAGCACGTTCTCCAGCAGCTCGCGCGAGAGCTCTGCGTAGGAATACGTGCTCGTGATCAGGGCGTACAGCTCATCGACCGACACGCCTTCCTCGAGTGACTCGGAATCGTCGCCGTCAGATGCCGTTTTTTCTTTCGATGAACCGGCTGAGTGGGTGGGCATCGGATCATCCGCAACGGCGATCGCGACAATCTGCTGAGCGAGAACGTCCAGCGCGTTGCGCGGAACAGCGGTCGGCTCGATCAGACCTTCATGCATGCGCCGCGCTACGACGGTGCACTCGAGTAGATCGCCGCGGAACTTGGGGAAGATCCGCCCGCGGCTGACCTCGCCGACACCGTGCCCGGCGCGCCCGATCCGCTGCAGGCCGCGCGCGACGGACTTCGGCGACTCGATCTGCAGGACGAGGTCGACCGCGCCCATATCGATCCCGAGCTCGAGCGAGCTGGTGGCGACGAGGCAGGGGAGCTCACCCGCCTTGAGCAGCTCCTCGACCTTAGTGCGCTCCTCGCGGGCGAGTGAGCCGTGATGTGCACGAGCAATGTCGGCGGACGCCGGATGGGCGGGCTTCTCATCCGCCGCGCGGTCATTGTGCGCGGCGTCCTGCGCGCGGGCGGCGAGCTCGTTGAGGCGCAGCGCGACACGCTCAGCGGAGCGGCGGTTGTTGACAAAGACGATCGTCGAGTTGTGTTCTCTCACCAGCTTCAGCAACTCTGGATAGATCGCCGGCCAGATTGAGTTTCGCGTGGACTCACCGCCTGTGAGGGGATCCAGGGGATCGGGGCCCAGAGGATTGACTGCGGGCCCGCCGTTCGGAGAGGGTGCGGTCGGTGCGCCAGGTTCGGCCATCGACTCGACGGGCACCTCAATCCTTAGGTCGAGTTGCTTGCGGGCGCCGGCGTCGATGATCGTGACGTCCCGGTGCGGCCCGACGAGGTAGCGGCCGATCTCCTCGAGCGGGTTCTGGGTGGCACTGAGGCCGATGCGCTGGATCTCGCGGGCATGTCCGTGCAATGCGGGAGCGTTGTTCGGCGAGGGTGCGTTGGCACGAACGTGTGCCTCGAGGCGCTCGAGCGTGAGCGCCAGGTGCGCGCCGCGCTTTGCGTGGGCGACCGCGTGAATCTCATCGACGATCACCGCCTCCACACCGCTGAGCATCTCCTTCGCGCGGGAAGTGAGCAGCAGGTAGAGCGACTCCGGTGTCGTGATCAGGATGTCCGGCGGATTGCGCAGCATCGCCACGCGCTCGCGCTGAGACGTGTCGCCCGTGCGAATGCCTACCCGCACATTCTCGGCGCCGATTCCGCGCAAGGGCGTGCGGAGGTTGCGCTCGATGTCATAGGCGAGCGCCTTCAGGGGGCTGATGTAGAGGACGCGCACATGCCCGGGGGCGTCCTCAGGCGTGGCGGCAGCGGGAGGGGCGGCGTTGGCAGAGACGTCGTCGGGAGTGGCGGAGGCCGTGCTCAGACGATCGAGCGCCCAGAGAAAGGCCGCCAGCGTCTTGCCCGAGCCGGTCGGGGCAGAGAGCAGGACGTGCTCACCGCGCGCGATCGCCGGCCACGCTCGCGCCTGGGCCGGAGTGGGCTCGGCAAAGGCCTGCCCGAACCACGCGCGGACACGCGGCGTGAAGCTGGAAAGAGGCACCTGATGAGGCTAGCGGGCAGCCGCCCAGGCCAGCGGCGTGCGTCAGTTGATTCCGTCGAGCAGCTCGGCGGGCGAATCGAGCTCAAGGGCGCGTGCCACCGCGACGATCGTGTCCAACATCGGCGAGCGTTTGGAGCGCTCGAGCAGGCTGATCGTGGTGCGATCCAGGTCGCACATCTGCGCCAGGGCCTCCTGGGAGAAGCCGAGCTCCTCACGGCGAGTGCGCAGGTTAAGAGCGAACTGCGCGCGGGCAGCTTTGTCGAATCGCATGCCTCAACCCTGTCACGACGCAGACGACAAGTCTACGGACAGCTGTCGTCATACGGTCTCGTAATCCGGAATACCGTACTCTCTGCGGCCGTGATGCCGGTCTCGCTCAAGCGTGCACTCGTGCTGCTCTGCGTCCCGCTGCTCGCGGTCGTGGTGTCAGCATGCGCGAGCACGACCTCGAACTCTTTCAAAGGCGAAAGCCACGCAGTCGCGCAGACGATCGCCAACCTGCAGACCGAGGCGACCGCGGGCGAAGCGCAGAAGATCTGCTCAGAAGAGCTCGCAAGGACGGTGACCGTGCGCCTGAACTCGGTGCCCGGCGGCTGCAAGCAGGCGCTGAAAAGCCAGCTCTCCCAGGTCGATACCCAGGAACTGACCGTTGAGAAGGTCCATCCGCACGGCAGCACGAGCGCGAGCGCTGAAGTGAAGAGCACCTACGCCGGCAAGACCAAGATCACCACGCTCACGCTCGTAAAGGAAAACGGCGTCTGGAAGATCTCAAAGCTGGGCTGACTCAGCCTAGCGCCCTCCCGTACTGGCGCTCGTAGTACTCACGGTAGTCGCCGGAGCGGATCGGCTCCCACCACCACGCGTTGTCGCGATACCAGGCGACGGTTTCCTGGAGACCCTCCTCGAAGCGCACCTGCGGTAGCCAGCCGAGCGAGCGCACCTTCTCCGAGGAGAGGCTATAGCGGCGATCATGTCCCGGCCGGTCAGTCACGTACTCGATCTGTGACTCATCCGCACCGGCGAGCTCGACGACGCGGCCCACCACCTCGATGTTGGGGCACTCATCCGGCCCGCCCGCGTTGTAAACCTCGCCGGCAACGCCTTGCTCCAACACGTAACCGATCGCTCTCGCGAAGTCGCTCGAGTGAATCCAGTTGCGCACCTGCATTCCATCCCCATACACCGGCAGCCTGTCGCCATGAATCGCGTTCAGGATCATCAACGGGATCAACTTCTCCGGGTATTGGTAAGGCCCGTAGTTGTTCGACCCCCGACAGATCACCGCTCCCAGCTCATAGGTGTGGAAGTAGCTCTGCACGAGCAAATCTGCCCCCGTCTTCGTCGCCGAGTAGGGCGAAGAGGGGCGCAACGGACTCTCCTCCGTAAACGTGCCCTGCTCGATCGACCCATACACCTCGTCAGTGGAGACCTGCACGTAGCGCAGCTCGTGATCGCGCGCGGCCTCCAACAGCACATGCGTGCCGAGCGCGTGGGTCTTCACGAACGCGTCGGGCTCTGCGATCGAGCGATCGACGTGCGTCTCCGCGGCGAAGTTCACGATCGCATCCGGCCGGCAGACCTCAATCGCCGCGGCGACCGCCTCGGGGTCCTCGATCGCACCACGGATGAAACGAAAGCCAGGATGATCAGTGACCTCGCGCAAGTTCTCCTCGCGGCCCGCGTAGGTCAGCTTGTCGAGCACCGTCACCTCGTCGCCCTGCTCGTTTACGCGCAACCGCACGAAGGTCGAGCCGATGAACCCGGCGCCACCACACACGAGAAGCTTCATGGGCGCATCATTCCATTCCTGGCCGCAAGATAGCCCGCCAGACCGTCCTGCCAGGGCGGCATCGGCAGGACGTCCTCGCGCTCGGACTCCAGCACCGACCACGCCGGGCGGGGCGCCGGGCGTGCCATCTGCTCGCTGCTGGCAGGCTCGACGTTGCAGCTCACCTCGGCTTGGCGGAATATCTCGCGGGCGAAGCCGTTCCAGGAGACCGACCCGGCGCCCGTCAGATGGACGAGGCCACTCACATCGCGCTCCAGCAGCCCCAGGATCGCCGGCGCCAGGTGCCCAGACCAGGTGGGAGAACCGATCTGATCGTCCACGACCTGCACGGCGTCGCGTTCGCCTCCCAATCGCAGCATCGTGTCGACGAAGTTGCGCCCGTCCAGCCCGTAGAGCCACGCCGTACGCGCCACCGTGTGGCGGGCTGAGGCGACCAGCACCTGGCGCTCGCCGTCGAGCTTGGTCTGGCCGTAGACCGAGCGGGGTCCGGTCGGATCGGACTCGACATACGGGCGCGGCTGGCCGGCGTCGTCGAGGGGGGCAGTGCCGTCGAACACGTAGTCGGTCGAGATGTGCAGCAGCGGCGTGCCGATCTCGGCGGCAGCCCGTGCGAGGTTGCCCGCGCCGCCGACGTTGACCGCATGAGCCTGGACCTCCTTGCGTCTCCGCGCCGTCCACGTCGGTCCAGGCGGCGCAATTGACGATTCCCTCGATCGACCCCGCTCGGCCAATGTGCGCTCAAGAACGTGCCCACTCGCTTCCGCGTCGGTGATGTCCAGCTCGGCAGGTCGACCAGCACCAGCTCGTGCCGGCGCGCTCGCCGCCGCGCAGCACGTCGTGTGCCGAGCATCCCCGCCGCGCCCGTCACGATCAGCCTCACAGGATCGAGATGTCGGAGTTGTCCCCGACCATGAAGCGGTACGCGCGCGGCTGGCGATCGCCGCGGCGCACGGTGACGTTGCGCCCGAGCAGCGATGACTCCATACGCCCGTCCAGGTCGCAAACCGACGAGCCGGCGAGCAGGATCGAATGCTCGACCTCGGCGCCTGAGATCGAACAGTTCTCGCCGATCGCCGTGTACGGTCCGATGTAGCAATCGCGCAGCTGTGCCCCGGCACCGATCACCGCGGGCCCGCGCACGGTCGTGCGCTCCAGGCGGGCCCCGGCATCGATCACCACGCGCCCGTCCACCTGGGAGTCGATCAGCTCTCCCTCGTGACGCTCGATCAGGTTGTCGAGAATCAGGCGGTTGGCCTCGAGCATGTCCTCCAGGCGCCCCGTGTCCTTCCACCAACCCCGCACGATGTGCGGCTCCACACGCAGCCCGCCGTCGACGAGATGCTGAATCGCGTCGGTAATCTCCAGCTCCCCACGCGCAGAGGGCTCAATCGATCGCGCCGCGTCGTGGATCGCGGCGGTGAACATGTATACGCCCACCAGCGCCAGGTCGGTCGCCGGCTTCGAAGGCTTCTCGACCAAGCGCACAACCCGGCCCACCTCCCCCGGAGCGCCCGAATCGGCCTGCGCGAGCTCGGCGACCCCGAAGTTCTCCGGGTCAGGCACCGGCGTTAGCAAGATCAGCGCGTCCGGCTCGTGCTGGCGGAAGGCCTCAACCAGATCGGAGATCCCACCCTGCAAGAGGTTGTCCCCGAGATACATCACGAACGGGCTCTCACCGAGGAACTCCTCGGCGGTCAGCACCGCGTGCGCCAACCCCGCCGGCTCGTCCTGCACGACGTAGGTGATCTGCACCCCGAACTTGGAGCCGTCCCCCGCAGCTTCGCGGATCTCCTGACCGGTCTCCGGAGCGATGATGATCCCGACTTGCTCGATCCCCGCGGCCGCCATCGCCTCGATCCCGTAGAACAGCACCGGCTTGTTCGCGACCGGCACGAGCTGCTTGGCGCTCGTGTGCGTGATCGGGCGCAGGCGCGTGCCCTTGCCCCCGGAGAGGATCAATCCCTTGAGCGGCTCCATTGGCGGGAGCCTACCTGGGGAGCAGAATCAGTAGAGCCCGCCGAGCTTGCGATGATCCCAACTCGCGCGGCGACGCTCGACGAACTCGAGCCCCACGCGCTTGATGGCCTGCGCAGTGACCACATCGCGCACCTCCGACGGCAGCTCCGGCGGCGGCCGCACATCACGTGGAACGGAGTTACGCAGCAAAATCTCCGCACCCAGCTCGGCTACCAGCTCGAGTTCGCGGTGGACCACGACCTCGCACTCGAGCATCACCCCGCGCAACTCGTGATACTCCTCCGCGGCCTCGACCTGCAAAGTCGCGCGCGGGTCCCGTTCGAGATTGCGCACCTTCTGCGAAGAGCCGTACGTCCACGCCCAGATCCGCGGGGTGGGCTCGCCGGCGGACGTGTCCCGCGGCACGTACCAGAGCGGCATCAGGTGCGGCCACCCGCGCTGGCCCACCGTCGCACAGGTCACGGTCCGCTCCTCTGTCAGGAATGCGGTGACCTCCGCGTCGTTCATCTTGATCTGCTCGCGGCGGCTCATCGATCGCAAAGGCTACCGGCGGATGCCAAACTGAGTAGGTGGCCGCCCCGCTCAGTGAATTGCTCATCGCCGACGCCGCCGCCTGGCGAGCTTGGCTCAGGGAGCACCACGACGACGGGGTCGGAGTCGAGCTCGTACTCGCCAAGAAGGGCACCATCGAGCCGACTGAGCTGACCTACGACCAAGCACTCGAGGAGGCGCTATGCCACGGATGGATCGATGGCCAAGTACGCCGGCGGGACGAGCGCACCTACCGCCAGCGCTTCACCCCCCGGCGGGCACGCAGCCAATGGTCAGAACGCAACGTCGGCATCGTCGAGCGACTACTCGCCGAAGGACGGATGCACCCAGCGGGCTTGGCCGCGGTCGAGCGGGCCAAGGCGGACGGCCGCTGGGAGGCCGCCTACCCAGGCCAGAGCACGATCGAGGTGCCCGCCGACCTCGCCACGGCGCTGGCCGACGAGCCAAGCGCGAAGGCCAACTTCGAGATCCTCTCCAGTCAGAACCGCTATGCGGTGCTCTACCGGATCCACAGCGCCAAGCGAAGCGACACCCGGTCCCGGCGCATCGAGGATTTCGTCGCGATGCTCGCGCGCGGCGAGACCGTCCACCCGCAAAAGCGAGCCCTCCCTAAGTGACGAGCCCGACCTAACTCAAACCCCCGCCGGTACCGCATGCGCCTCGCGCAGCTTCACCACCGCCGTGCGCACAGCCTCGCGTGCGTCCTGGGGCTCGAGCACCGCGGCGTCGCCGGCTTCCTTCAAAATCTCGCGCACGAGCCAATCGACGCCGGCGAAGCTCAGCTCGACCACGACCGAGCCATCACGGCGCTCCTCCACGACGCGCCGTGCCTCGCGCGCCCAGCGAGCGCGCTCGGGAGAGACCAGGACCCGCGCCGCGCGCGAGGTCTCGACCTCGCCGGTGCGCAGCCAGCCGTCTACCTCCGCGGCCGGGTCGACCTCGGGGCGGGGCTCGAAGCACTCTTCAGTTACGTCGACGCTCTTGATCCGGTCCAGGCGGAAGTGGCGCATCGCGCCCTTGTCCGGGTCGAACGAGGCGACGTACCAGCCCTCGCGACCGTTCGTGAGCGCGTAGGGCTCGACCCGGCGCTGCACGATCTGGTCCTCGTTCTCCTTGTAGTACTCGAGCTCGATGATTCGCCGCTCGACGATCGCGGTTGAAACAACCCGCGCTACGTCGGAGTCGTCACCAGCGGCGTGGGCGACCTGCAAACCCTGTTCCATCGGATCCTCGCCGAGCGCCGCGACGATCTTCTCGCGCGCGGAGGTGAGCGAGCCCTCCGGGAGGTGCTCGCCGATCAAGTCGATCGCAGCCACCAGCGCCTTCGCCTCGACCGGCAACAGTCGCGCCGGACGGTCGAAGTTGTCGCTGTAGGGCTCGGGGTCGACCTCGATCTCCCCCTCCTGCTCCTTGATCTCCGCATACAGCACATACGAGCCGCCGCCGAAGTTGACGACGTTGAGCACGTTCACGTCCTCGCGCAGCTCCTCCTCGGAGAGCTGCAGCCGCTCGCACACCTCGGCGATCTTCACCCGACCCAGCCCTCCCGACTGCGCACCTCCCGCGCGGCCGGCCTGGATCAGGATGCTCGCGAGCGTCACCAGCCGCGCGAAGCGCTCGGGCCTGATCGCGGTATCGCCTCCGCGGGCCGCTGAGCCGTTGCCACCGCGCGAGGCAGAACCACTACCCTCGCCGCCGGCACTCCCACGGCGTGTGGTGCGGGTGGAGGCATTCCTCGCCGCCGCCGACTTGCCGGTGCGCTCCACCGCCCCCACATCGGGCGGCAGCTCGCCGTGGCGCTCCCGGAGCAGCTCCACACGCCGCCCGAGCTCTTCGGTCAACTCCTCAGGACCCAGCAGGCGCGCGTGCGCACCGAGGCCAAGCACCCACGAGACCAGGCCGCGGGGATTTGAGTAGCCGGTCAGGAAGATCTTGTCTCCCTCGCTCACCTCCCCGCCGCCGATCATCTCCGGCTCAGGCTCACGGATCTCGCCGTAGCGGCCGAAGTGGCGTTCGATCTGCCAGGCGATCCGCTCGGAGATCAGCACTTCGGCCACGCCGCGCTCCTCGCCCAGCTGCCAGTCCGCGCGGTTGGCGTAGGAGCGCGGGTCGAAGTCCGCCGGGCGGCGGAAGTCGTGCTCGGCCTTGGTCGCGTAGGAGACCTTCCCGCGAATGCGCGAGAGGCGAAACACACGCACGGCCTTGCGCTCGTGGGCGTAGCCGAGCAGGTAGAACTGGCCGCCCTGGAACAGCAGGTGGTATGGGTCGACGCGGCGCGAACCGACCTCGTCGCGCTCCATCGTGTAGTAGTCGAAGGTGATCGTCTTGTTGCGGAAGATCGCCGTCTCGACCTTCGCGAGGCGCGCCGAGAACTCCTGACCGCCGGCGGAGGCGGTGATGCCGAGCGCGACCGATTGCTGCTCGGGCGCGCGCAGCGGGCTCGGACGTCCCCAGGTGATCTGCTGCAGCGCCAGGCGCAGCGGCTCGGCGTAGGCGAATTCGCCGTCGAGCAGGCTCAGCGCGGTCTGCAGTGCCGCGAGCTCCTTGTCGGAGAACGCGATCGCGGGCAGGTGGAAGTTCTCCGGGCGCAGCGAGTAGTTCTCCTGCTCGGCCGCGCCGTCGGTCGGACGCTCGACGGTGAGCGCGATCCGCAGCGATTCCAGCTCCGAGCGGTCCGCGTAAAAGCGCCGTGCGAACGCGTCTTCGTTCATGCCGCTGTATCCCTCCACGTCGCGCCGGATCTCCAGCGCCGTGACCGGCCTGCGCTCGGCCATCAGGTAGGAAATCAGCGACAGCTGGCGGATCAGCTTCTCGGTGTCCTTTGCCATCGCCCCAAACCATAGAACTCGACGGCGGGACGATTGTTCCGCGGGGGCGCGGCGAGCGCTATTTGCGACTTTTCAAGCGGCTTCGCGCACCTGCTCGGAGGGCTCGCCCTCGCGCACTCCGAAGAACGCCGCGCCGTCGAGCGCGCGATCGAAGCCCGACCAGCGCCTGCCGGGGACGAGCTCCTTCTCCAGGCGGTCGAAGCTGCCCAGGCGCCCGCCGAGGTTGTCGATCATGTGCACGAGCGTCGCCTCGCGCGTGCACGGCACGACGGGGCTGCCGTGCTCGAGGGAGCCATGGTGGGAGAGGATGATGTGCCCGACGGCCTGCGCAAGCTCCGCGGGAAAGCCCTCGATCTCCTCAATCATCCGGCGGACGCGGTAGTAACCGAGCGCGATCTCGCCTTGCAGGCGGCCGGCGTCAGTCAGGTCGATGCCGCGGTCCGGCGAGGCGGGCGAGGCCTCATCAGTGTAGGCCTCGAGCTTGCCGATGTCGTGCAACAGCGCGCCGGTGACCGCCACATCGCGGTCAATTCCTCCGAAGGTGGCGCTGATCGCGCTCACCGCCTGGGCCACGCCGAGGCAGTGCTCGAGCAGACCGTGGCGATAGGCCTGGTGGTAGTACTTCGCCGCCGGCGCGACACGGTAGCCGGCCCACAGCTCGGAACCCTCGCCGAACACGCGCTCGAGCAGGATCCGCAGGTGCGGCTCCTGGATCGTGGCGAGCAGCTCGCGCACCTCTTCCTCCATCTGCTCCACCCCGCGCGCGGGGCCGTCGAGCAGATCCTCCGGAGAGTAGCTACCGGGCACGGCCTCCGAGAGACCGCGCAGGTTGATCTGCGGGCCAAAGCGCGGATGCACGGTGTAGCGCCCGCGGACGTGGACGGCCGCGCCGGTGCGGGCCAACTCCTCGATTCCCCCAAGCTCCTCCCACACCATCGAGACGACCGCGCCCGTGCGGTCGCCGAGCTGCAGGCGCAGGTACTCCCCGCCGTCGCGCCGCTGGCGGCGCTCGGCATCGCGGACCAGCAGCACCTGGTCGATCTCGACTCCGTCGCTGAACTCGTTCACGAGCATGACCGAAGGTATACGCACAAGTGCGGACGGCACAGCTCTGCGGGACAGGTAGTCGCCCGCCGGCACAAGCCCGCCGGCATCGCAGTGCTATCTCTGCGGAGATGCCCTCACCGCCCTTTCGCCTGTCCGTCCTCGACCAGTCCCCGGTCTCCGAGGGGTCCTCGGGCGCGCAGGCGCTGCGGAACACGATCGACTTGGCGCGCCTGACCGACCGGCTCGGCTACCACCGCTACTGGGTGGCCGAGCACCACGGCGGGCCGATGCTCGCCGGGCCCTCGCCCGAGGCTCTGATCGGACCGATCGCAGCGGCCACCTCCCGCATCCGCGTCGGCAGCGGTGGGGTGATGCTGCCCCACTACTCCCCCCTCAAGGTCGCCGAGACCTTCAGCCTGCTCTCCGGCCTGTTCCCCGGGCGGATCGACCTCGCGCTCGGGCGAGCCGCCGGCACCGACCCGCTCACCACGTTTGCCCTGCAGCGCGATCGGCGCCAGGGCTCCCCGGACGACTTCCCCGAGCAGCTCTCCGAGCTGCTCGGATATCTCAACGACCAACTTCCGGCGGACCATCCCTTCGCGCGGCTGGCGCAAACGCTCCCCGGCCGCCCCGAGAAGCCCGAGCCGTGGCTGCTCGGCTCCTCTCAACAGAGCGCCCTCTGGGCGGCCGAGCTGGGGCTGCCCTACGCGTTCGCCGACTTCATCAACCCTCATGGGGCCGAGATCGCCGCGCTCTACCGCGAGCGCTTCGCCGAGCACGAACACGCGAATCTGAAGCCCCGCGTCGCGGTCGGCGTGTGGGTGATCTGCGCCGAGTCAGACGAGGAGGCCTCGCGGCTCGCCGCCAGCGGACGCATGACCTTCACGCTCCTGCGCCGCGGCCAGCTGATCGCGGTTCCCGCTCCGGAGATCGCCGTCGAGTTCCTGGCGGCCGATGACCGCTCGCCGGGGCAACCTCGCTCGGAGCGACGGGCCGTCGTCGGCTCACCCGAGACGGTGCGCGCGGAGCTCGAGGACGTCGTCGCGAAATACGGCGCCGAGGAGGCGATCGTGGTGAGCATCACATACGCGCACGAGGCGCGCAGGAACTCTTATGAATTGCTGGCGGAGGCTTTTGGGCTCGAGAGCGCGCCACCGCGAGAAGCCCACGACCGATCCGGCCGTTCATCAAGCTGAACAGTTCCACAGACGACTAAAGCCACCCCAGAGCCGTTCCGATATATGCCGTATGGACCCCCGTGTGGGCAGCAAAATCAGGGCGGCCACCACCAAACTGCCCGCGATGACCTTTGTGCTGATCCTCGCCGGCGGATCGCTTGCCAGTTGCGGAAACAGTGGCCATCCCGCCACCGCCCGCACCACCGTCACTCACCCCGCCATCGTGGCTGCACCCATAGCTACGCGCGGCGGATCGGTCACCAGAGCTCGGGCAATTGCCAATGCAATCAACCTAACCTCCGCCGATCTCCCCGGGTACATCAGCTCGCCAGAGAAGGAAAGCAACTCGAAAGCAGAACACGAGGAACTGGCACGATGCATGGGCGCCACCGATCCCCGCCTGGCGCTGACCGAAGTCAACTCGGAAAACTTCAAACGCACAGACTCGCAGGGATCTGAAGAGTTGCAATCAGCGGTGACCGTCATGCCAAGCACGGCCCTTGCCGCCAGGAATCTCGTCGCGGCCCGCAGTGCTCAAGCCGAAGTTTGCCTCAAAAGCTCAATAGATAAAGAAGCCGTTGAACGCAGCAATAAAAAGATCAACTACAGCCCCGCCGCAATCGGGCCGATCCCAGCGGAAGTCCTCGGTGTGAGCGGAAGCTACGGACTTCACACAGCCATAGACGTAATAGTGACCAGAGGGCCTTTTTACATCCTCTATAGCGATCTGCTCGGATTGGTCGATGGCCCGATCGAAGTCACCCTCACAACAGTCAGCACCCGCCACCCGGTCGCACTGACCACCGAGCAGCATCTGCTCTCGCTGCTGCTCGAACGGGCACGAGCCCAGCTCAGGTGAGCCTCAGGGCTCCAGGCGGTTCGGCCCGCGGTAGAGGAACGTGACCTCGCGGACGTTCTCCTGGCCCAGCAGCTGCATCAGCAGGCGAGTGAGGCCGAAGCCGAAGCCACCATGTGGGGGGGCGCCGAAGCGGAAGAAGTCCAGGTAGTACTGGATCGGCCCGGTCTCGACTCCCTTGTCCGCGGCCTGGGCGAGCAACTGCTCGTAGCGGTGCTCGCGCTGGGCGCCCGTCGTGAGCTCGATCCCCCGCCACAGCAGGTCGAAGCTGCGGGTCAGACTCGGGTCGTCGGGATGACGCATGTGGTAGAAGGGCCGCACCGAGGCAGGGTAGTCGGTCACAAACGCGAACTCGTGGCCTAACTGCTCCTTCACGATCCCCGACAGCGCACGCTCGCTCGGGGGATCCAGGTCGTGCCCGGGGCCCGGCACCGAGTCGTGGCCAGCCTCGCGCAGCCACTCCTTCGCCTGCTCCAGCGTCACCCGCGGGAAAGGCACCGTCGGCACGACGAGCTCGGTCTCGAACGTCGCCTCGATCGCCTCACCGTGCGCCTCCTTCACCGCAGCCAAAACATACGCGAGCCACGCCTCCTCGAACGCCATCACGTCCTCATGGGAATCGATCCACGAGAGCTCGACGTCGACCGACGTGAACTCGGTGTCGTGGCGCGAGGTGAACGACGGGTTCGCGCGGAACACGGGCCCGATCTCGAACACCTTGCCGAACCCGGCGGACATCGCCATCTGCTTGTAGAACTGCGGCGACTGCGCGAGGTAGGCCATCCGCTCGAAGTACTCGACCTTGAACAGCTCCGCGCCGGACTCGCTGGCCGAGCCCATCAGCTTCGGCGTGTGGATCTCGATGAAACCCTCGCGACGCCAGAACTCGCGCATCGCGTGCTCGACCGTGCTCTGCACCTCGAAGATCAGCCGCCGGTCGGGCCGGCGCAGGTCGAGATAGCGCCAGTCGATCCGCTTGTCCAATGCGGAGTCCGCCGCAATCGGGACCTCGGGCTCGGCCGGAGAGTCGACCTCGATGCTCTCCAACTGCAGCTCGACCCCACCGAGCTTGACCCGCTCGTCGGCGACCACCGTCCCTGTCAGCGTCACGGCGGACTCGACGCTCAGACCCGAGATCCGCCCGTTGAGCTCCGTCGGTGGCTCATCCTTGCCCAGCACCGCCTGCGCCAGTCCCGATTCGTCGCGCACGACCACGAACTGCACCCGCTTCTGGTCGCGCACCGCCTGCGCCCAGCCGCGGATCGTGACCTGCTCGCCGACGTGCTCGGGCAGCTCGGTTATCAGGGTGCGCGTCATGGGAGGGACCCTATCCCAAGGCGGGCACCCGTAACTTCAAACCGCTAACGACCCCGAGGTCGCGAGACGACGATCTGCAGCGATGCGATCAGGAGCACCTGGACGGCCAGCGGCAATGCGATCGCACGCCAGCCCATTAGTCGGCCTGGCCGCGCCGCCTGCACCGCGGCCCTACGTAGGGCAGCCCAGCGTCCAGCGGTTCTCCTCGCCCTGACTTTTCGGGGCGATGCCCTTGAACTTCAGCGTGACCTTGTTGTACACGCGCAGGTCGCCCTTGCAGTTACGCGGGTCGCTGGCCTTGACGGTCACCGGGAAGCTCGCGGCCTTGCCTTCGGCGCAGTTGGGTTCGCACAGGTTGATCACGAACGTGCCCTTCGCCTGCGCGCTCGCGCCGCCGAAGCTCGACCACTTCAGCCCTTTCAGCACGGTGTTCCCATCCCCACAGGCAAGCGTCAGCGACTTCGGGCGGCTCGAAGCCTTCACGCAGTTGTTGATCTTCAGGGGCGAGGCGGCGAAGACAGCGATCGCGCCCACGGCGACGATCGCGGCGGCGAGCGTTGCGCTCGCGAGGAAGAGCTTGTGTAGGCGCATCGCACGATCATCTCACATGCCTGCAGGCTCCTGCGCGAGCTCAACCTCGACGGCAAGCTCCTCGGCCTTGAGGAGATCCAGCGTTTCGATCGCGCCCGCCTCGCGCAGGTCATCAGCGCCGAGAGCCAGCGCATCGAGACGCTCCGGCGTGTCGCGCACGAGCACGCGCCTGACCGGCGCGCGCATCTTGACCTGCGCCTGAGACTTGGCCTTACGCACCTCGCGCAGTACGTCCGCGGCGATTTCCAGAGCCACATCCTCACGCTCGCGCTCGTTCGCATCGGCGGCGGTCGCGGCCACCGCGCCCAGCTCGCCGGCATCCGGCCAGGACGCACGGTGTACCGAGCCCTGCTGCCACCACGACCACACCTCCTCGCACACGAACGGCAGGAACGGGGCGAGGAGCCGCTGGAAAGTCGACAGCGACAGGCGCAGCGCGCACGCCACCGAGCCGGCCCCCGCCGCGGCGGGGGTGGCCTCCGCGGAGCCGTCGCCTGACATCCCCGCCGCCGAGCCGCCATAGCGGCGCCCCTTGACTAGCTCCAGGTAGTAGTCACAGAACCACCAGAAGAATGCCTCCGTGCGCTCTAGCGCACGCGCGTAGTCGTAGTCCTCGAAGCTCTGCGTCGCGTCCGCCACGACCGTGGCCAAGCGCGCGATCAGCGCGCGATCCAGGGGATGCGACAGCTCTCCCGGGGGACCGCCCACGGAGGGGGTGGCCGGCAGGTCGGCGAGCGCGAACTTCGACGCGTTCAGCAGCTTCACCGCCAGGCGCCTACCCACCTTCATCTGCTGAGGATCGAACGCCGTGTCCGTGCCAGGACGGCCGCTCGCCGCCCAGTAGCGCGCCGCGTCCGCACCGTACTCCTCGAGCAGGTGCATCGGCGTCACCACATTGCCCTTCGACTTCGACATCTTCTTGCGGTCCGGGTCGAGCACCCACCCCGAGATCGCCGCGTTCGCCCACGGCAGCTCGTCGTAGTCCAGGTGCGAGCGCAGCACCGTCGAGAACAGCCACGTCCTGATGATGTCGTGCGCCTGCGGGCGCACATCCATCGGAAACACCTTTCTGAACAACTCGTCGTCCTCGCCGGCCTGTCCCGCGATCTGCGGCGTAAGCGACGACGTCGCCCACGTGTCCATGATGTCCGGGTCGCCCATGAAGCCGCCCGGCTGGCTCCGCTGGTAGGCGTCATATCCATCTGGCACGTCCGTCGAGGGGTCCACCGGCAGATCCGCCTCCAGCGCCGCTATCGGCTGGTCATACAGCACATTGCCATCGGGGTCGATCGGATACCACAGCGGGAACGGCACGCCGAAGAAGCGCTGGCGGCTCACGCACCAGTCGCCCGTCAGACCGTTGACCCAGTCCTCGAAGCGCGTGCGCATGTATGGCGGGTGCCATTTCAGCTGTCGCCCCCGCGCGATCAGCTCATCGCGATGTTCGATCGTACGGATGAACCACTGCCTGCTCGTCACGATCTCCACCGGGCGCTCGCCCTTCTCGAAGAACTTCACCGCGCGGTTGACAGGCTCCGGCTCCCCGATCAGATCGCCTGACTGCTCCAGCAGCTCCACGATCCGTTTGCGCGCCTGGTTGACCGTGCGGCCCTGCAGCTCGCCGTAGTCCGAGCGCGCGCGCTCGAGATCCTCAGACTCCCGGCCAGGCGTCCCCCACGGCACCTCCGTCAAGCGCCCGTCCGGCCCCAGCACCGAGCGCACCGGCAGGCTCAGCTCACGCCACCACGTCACGTCCGTGAGGTCGCCAAACGTGCACACCATCACCAAACCCGTGCCCTTGTCCTGCTCCACCTGCGGGTGCGTCAGCACCGGCACACGCGTGCCAAACAGCGGCGTCAGCACCTCGCTGCCGACGAGCTCACGGTGTCGGGCGTCCTCCGGATGGGCCAGCAGCGCCACGCACGCCGGGATCAGCTCCGGGCGCGTGGTCTCGATCAGCGCCGGTGGCTGCGCTGCCGCTGCGCCATCGGCCGGAGCGAAGCGCACGCGATGCATCGCCCCCGGGCGCTCACGGTCCTCGAGCTCCGCCTGCGCCACCGCCGTCTGGAAATCCACATCCCACAGCGTGGGCGCCTCCAGCTGGTAGGCAGCGCCGCGCGCCAGTAGCCCCAGGAACGAGCGCTGGGAGATGCGCTGGGAGAGCTTGCCGATCGTCGTATACGTCATCGACCAGTCCACCGAAAGCCCCAGCGTGCGCCACAGCGTCTCAAACGCCTGCTCATCACTCTCGGTTAGCGCCAGACACAGCTCCACGAAGTTGGGCCGTGAGATCGACACTGGGTCCTTTGCCGAGGGCTCGTCCGGTGGGGTGAACTCGGGGTCGTAGGGCACCGACGGGTCGCAGCGCACGCCGAAGTGGTTCTGCACGCGGCGCTCCGTCGGCAGGCCGTTGTCGTCCCACCCCATCGGGTAGAAGACCTCTTTACCGCGCATGCGCTGGTAGCGCGCGACCGTATCGGTGTGCGTGTAGGAGAACACGTGGCCCACGTGCAGCGAGCCGCTGACCGTCGGCGGCGGCGTGTCGATCGAGTACACGCGTTCGCGCGGGACGCTGCGATCGAAGCGATAGGCGTCCGTTTGCTCCCAGTGAGCGCCCCACTTGGCCTCGAGTCCATCGAGCGTTGGGCGCTCTGGGACGCTCGCTGACGCGGCTACAGTGGAGGCTCCGGACCCCTCCGCGGCGGCGGGCATGTCGGTGACTGCGTCGATCTCGGACGGCTGCGGCAGTGGCAAGCCATGGATCGTATCCGCCCGGCTCAGGCGATCAGCGCAAGCCCATGCGTTGGGGCGCTATCCGGGGCGCTACCGCTAGGCTCACTCAGGGACGAGTGCTCGTCGCGCTCGACCCGATGCGTGGGGCAGTATACGCCGCGCACGCGACCGTCCCGCAGGCCATAGGCGAGCCACACGTCACCGCGCCAGGCAAAGTGGAAGAAACGGTCGTCGCGCGTGCCGCCCCGCTCGCGCTCAACGCCCCAGGCGGCGGTGACCACGCTACTGGGAATGCTCGACCGGCAGGAGCAGCCATCGGAGAGATATCCGCTCGAGACGCACCGTAGTGGAGGATCCAGCATGAGCACTCTGCCCCAATCGGAACACGATCTGTGGCTCTGAGCTCCCTTTTCGTGCAATTCCATGTAGTTCTTTTCGGACGACACGGACAAAACAGATTGGGGTTCATAGAAATGTGGACACCCGTTCTACATTCACGACGCCAGCCGCAACTCGCCAGCCAGCCGCAACTCGCCAACTTCCGGGGAGTTTGGAGGGTGATGGGGGTATATGCCAGCCAGATGCATCCCCGCGCCGACGATGCCACGCTCGTGCGGCGCACGCAGTCAGGCGACGAAGGGGCCTTTGCGGCGATCTTCAAGCGCCACCACGCGCCGCTGCTGTCCTACTGCCGGCACATGCTCGGCAACCGGGACGAGGCCGAGGACGCGTTGCAGCAGGCCTTCATCAAAGCCCACCAGGCGCTGCTCGGCGGGACCGCGCCGCGCGAGGTGCGCCCGTGGCTGTACGCGATCGCGCGCAACTGCTGTCTCACCGCGATCGCCGCCCGCCGGGGGTGGGTGGGGATCGAATCCCTGGAGGACCGCACGCCGGCGCTTCAGGGACTGTCGGAGGAGGTCCACCAACGCGAGGATCTGCGCGAGCTGGTCGCGAGCATCGGCCGGCTGCCCGAGGATCAGCGCTCAGCGCTGCTGCTGGCCGAGCTCGACGATCTCGACCACCAGGCGATCGCCACGATCGTGGGGTGCGAGGTGAGCAAGGTCAAGGCGCTGATCTACCAGGCGCGCAGCGCCCTGATCGCCGACCGCGACGCGCAGAACACGTCCTGCCAGGAGATCCGCGAACAGCTGTCGGTCGCCCGCGGCGGCGAACTGCGTCGCGGCCCGCTGCGCCGGCATCTGAAGCTGTGCGTCGGCTGCCGCGACTTCCAGCTCGCGTTGGGCGCCCAACACCAGGCGCTCGGGGCGGTGCTGCCGGTGGCGCCCAGCGCCGGGCTCGCGGCGGCGATCCTCGGGCACGGAGCGGCCCACGCTGTCGGAGCGGCGAGCATCGGTGGAGCGAGCGCCGGCGGGGCGAGCGCGGGGGCAACGGCCACCGGCGGGGCGGGGATTGCCGCAACCGGGACAGCGGCGAGCACCGCCGTCGTCGGCGCGAGCGCGGGGGCCGGAGGCGGTACGGGCATCGGCACAATCGTCGGCGGTGGGGTGCTCACAAAGCTCGCCGTCGGTGGCGCGGTCGTTGCTCTGGCGAGCGCCAGTGCGGTGGCGGTTCACAACCGGGAGGCACACTCCAGCCCACACAGGGCAACTCACTCACAGCTCACCTTCGTTGGTGCAAAGGGATGGAGGATCTCGGCCACGGACATCGCCTACCCCAGTTCACCCTCGGCGCTGGCCCCGGGATCACCGACAGCGCTCGCGCCAGCCGACGGCACCGGCACGGCCAGCGTCCCAGGCACCGAACCAGCCGTGCAACTCGAACCAGCCGTGCAACTGTCAGGTCTCGGCGGCGCGGGCCCGCTCCTCACGCCTGCCGCAACGCTCACGCCGGGCACGCCCACACCGAGTGACGCGGCGCCCGACGGCCCGGGACAGTCCGTGGTGAGCACTGATCAGGGCAAGAGCGACGCGGGGAGCGGTTCAGGCGTGGGCGCAAAGCAACGCGCCGCGCTCCGTCGCCGGCGAGCCTTACTACACCGCAGAGCGCTACTTCGCCGCCGGCGGCTTGCGGCGCGGCGGCGCGCGCGGCGCAAAGCGCTCAAACGCCGCCATAGTCTGGTCAAGCCTGCCATCCCCAAGCCCGCCGTGACGCCGGTGCCGGTGCCGGTCCGTGTCCACCATCGGAAAGCTCGCCCCACCATGGCCCCGACCCCCGTCACAACCGCTCCGGCCGAAACCACCGGCGCAGGGAGCGAAAGCAAGGAAGCAGGCCAAACCGGTTCTCCTGAAACCGACTCTCCAACGACCGGCGGATCCAAAACAAAGCTGCACCCGAAAAAACATCTCTTCGAAGCAGAACAACTGCCCAACCTTGAAGGTGAACCGCCAGTCACAGGCGTAGATGTGCACCAAAACCAAACGGAAGCTCAAACGGGAGGAACGCACAATGCGTCTTCGTAAACTGGTTCCGGCCTACATCGCCGCGACCTCACTGCTGGCGCTGACTCCGGCCGCCGCTTCAGCTCACAAGCATCCGAGTCCGCTCGGGCGCTGCCGGATCAATATCGAAAGCATCGCGCCTCGACTGATCACCGCCGGGGAAGCGACCGAAGTCTCCGGCCGTCTTGCATGCAGCCGCCACGCAAACCCGGCCGCTCAGCCGGTCACGCTGTACGCGCATGCGGCCGGCAGCGCCGGCTACGTCCCCGTGCAGAGCACGACGACGGAAACGAGCGGCGCCTACAAGTTCTCGACCACGGCCGAGGGCACGAACACGAGCTTCTATGTCCGCTCGCACGGCGCCCAGAGCGGGCGCAAGCGCTTGCGGGTCGCCGCCCAGGTGACGCTCTCAGGGCCCCCGGAAGGCACCCAGATCGAAACCGGCGCGCCCAACCGGGAGACGTTCAGCGGCACGGTCACTCCCGCCACCGACGCCGGCGCGCGCGTGATCCTGCAACGCCAGAACGCGACCACCGGCACCGAATGGCACCGGATCGGCATCGGCCAGGTGCAGGCGGGTGGGACCTACTCGATCACCCACATCTTCCGCGTGCCCGGCGACGCCAGCATCCGCGTGCTCGTGCGCAGCGACGGACTGAACATCCCGAGCCCGTCGAACGAACTCGAGTACAACATCTCCCAGACGCAGAACCCGAGCCTGACGATCCAGTCATTGGCCGACCCGATCAGCTACGGGCAGTCGGTGACGATCTCGGGCGTGCTCGCGGGCGCCACGACGCCACAAACGGTCACGTTGCTTGCGCGGACCGTCCACCAGCACGGCTTTGCCCCGATCACTGAGGCGAGCACCGGTGCTGGTGGCGCCTACAGCTTCCCGGCGCAAACGCCGGTGAACAGCACCCTGTACCAGGTCACCACTGCGGACCCGTCGTGCTATGCGCCCGGACCGGCGTTGAGGGCGTGCAAGACGCTGAAGTCCGCGGTGCTGTACGAGGGCGTGAAAGACGTCTTGACCGCCGAAGTCTCAGCAACAACAGTCAAGGCCGGCGAAGCGCTGACGTTCAAAGGCACGGTCGCGCCCGATCAGACCGGGCACATCATCTACCTGGAGCGCCAGAACGCGGCGGGCACGGCCTTTCACGTGGTGCAGGTCGGGCACGTGCTGCCGGGCTCGGTGTACTCGATCGTCCACCAGGTCTACGTACCCGGGACGAAGGTCTACCGGATCGACATTCCCGGCGGCCCGGACAACGGCCGCGCGATCAGCCAGCTGTTCACGGTCGTGGTGACCCCGGCGCCGACGTCGGCGCTGACACCGGAGGCGCCGAACAACTCCTCGCAGCCCTCAGAAGGACAGACGCGGGGATCGGAAGCCGAAACGCCGCTGTCGGAATAGCGAGGCCGATTGAGACATCAAGCAAGCTGTGGCCGTCCCGACGCAGGGCGGCCACAGTGCTGTTGCAGGGCTCGTTGGCGCACGCACGACAGGAGCCCGTCCAACCTGGAAAGCCCCATTTTGGACGTAGGTCGAATGACGACGAGCTGGGCGTGTACATAATGAGAGGATGTCCACGACCGAGTTGAGCCGCTCCTACGAGGAGGGGGTGGCCGGTGGCAGCAACGCCACCGTGCACGACCGCAAGGTGTGGGAGTCGATCGGGGGCAGAGACCTCAAGCAGCTGAGCGAAGCCGTCGCGCGCGGCTGCAGCCGTCGTGGCGTCTCGTTCAAATCAGCCGAGGGGAACGCGCAGGACTTCCGGATCGACCCGATCCCGCGCGTGATCGACGCGCAGGAATGGAGCGAGCTGTCGGCCGGAGTGGCCCAGCGCGTGAAGGCGCTGGAATTGTTCGTGCGAGACGTGTACGGCGAGCGGCGGATCGTGGCAGCCGGCGCCGTCCCGGCCGGCAGCCTCGACAGCGCGCACCACTACGAGCGCAAGCTGATGGGCATGGGCGAGAAGATCGCCTCCTGGATCACGGTTGCAGGCCTGGACCTGGTGCGCGACAGCGACGGCTCGTTCAAAGTGCTCGAGGACAATCTGAGAACCCCATCCGGGATCGCCTACGCGGTCGCGACCAGGGAGGTCCTCGGCGAGCACCTGCCGCCCCCGGCGGACCTCAACGTGCGCTCGCTCGACAGCGCGTTCAAGACGCTCGGCGAAGGCCTGCGCGCCGCGGCGCCACCTGCGGCGCAGAGAACCCGACGGTGGTCCTGCTGAGCGATGGGCAGCTCAACTCGGCCTTCTACGAGCACGCGACGATCGCCGCGTACCTGGGCCTGCCGTTGGTGCTGGCCGACCAGCTGTCGGTCCGCCACGGGCGCCTGTACGCGCGACTGCCGGACGGCGAGCGCGCGGTCAACGTCGTCTACCGGCGCACCGACGAGGACCGGCTGACCGACGAGCGCGGCGAGCCGACGGCGATCGCGCAGTTGCTGCTCGAGCCCGTGCTGGAAGGCACGCTCGCGTGCGTGAACGCGTTCGGGACGGGCGTCGCCGACGACAAGCTGATGCACGCCTACGTCGAGCGGATGGTGCGGTTCTACCTCGACGAGGAGCCGATCCTGAAGTCGGTCCCGACCTACGACCCGACCCAGCCCGGGGTGCTGGAGATGGTGCTCGAGCGGATCGGCGAGCTCGGTGATCAAGCCGCGCACCGGGCACGGCGGGCACGGCGTCGTGATCGGGCCGCACGCCAAACGGGAGGATCTCGACAGCACCGCGGCGGCGCTGCGGCGCGCGCCGGAGCTGTACATCGCCCAGGAGACGGTGATGCTCTCGCGGCACCCGACCGTGACCGAGGGCGGCCTCGAGCTGCGGCACGTCGACCTGCGCCCGTTCGCGATCTCGACCGGCGAGAGCGTGCACGTGCTGCCCGGCGGGCTGACCCGCGTGGCGTTCGAGCGCGGAGCGCTTGTCGTCAATTCCTCCCAGAACGGCGGCAGCAAAGACACGTGGGTGCTGGCATGAATCCGACCGATCAATCGACGGATCAAAAAAGCCGTCCGATCGCTCCCGTTTGGTGTTGTGATGACCACTAATCGATTTCACAGAGTTACTGCGACGAACAAGCCGATGATCGGCGTGACGGTGTCCGAGATCCGCGCGAAGGAAGACGCCCAGCGCGTGCGCCACGGCGAGCCGACGCAGACGGAGATGACGCTCGGACTGGCCTATATGCGCGCGGTCGAGCGGGCCGGGGGTTTGCCGGTCGCGCTGCCGCCGCTGAAGCGCGAGAACGTCGATTCGCTACTGGACCAGCTGTCCGGGTTGCTGCTCACGGGCGGCCCCGACATCGACCCCGCCTGCTACGGATCCGCGCCGCACCCAGAGCTGGGGCCGATCGATCACGACGTGGACGTCTTCGAGATCGCGCTGTGCAAGCGGGCCGACCGCCGCGGGATGCCGATCTTAGGCATCTGCAGGGGAGCGCAGGTGCTGAACGTCGCGCGGCAGGGTAGCCTGATTCAGCATCTGCCCGACGTCTCGAGCGGCGCGATCGAGCACCGGCAGTCAGAGCCCGGCGACCGGACGACGCACGAGGTGCGGGTGGCGCCCGACAGCGGCCTGGCGCAGACGACCGGCGGCGGCCCGGTGGACGTGAACTCGTTTCACCACCAGGCGATCGACCGACTGGGGTTGGGGTTGCGCCCCGTAGCGTGGTCGCAGGACGGTGCGATCGAGGCGATCGAGGCCGACGCGGGACAGGACGGGCACTTCGTCCTGGGCGTACAGTGGCATGCGGAGACATTGATCGAGAAAACCGAGCAGCTCGCGCTGTTTGAGCGCCTGGTGGTGGCGGCCGAGCTGACCGCGCCGAGAAGCCCCGACGCGCGGGAAGCGGAGCTGACCGCACAGAGCTCCGGCGAACAGGAAGAGGAGGACTCGGGTGCCCACGCAGTCTGAGACCCTCGGCTGGGCGGGCGAGAAAGCCCCGACCAAGCTCGCCGAGGCGTTTGCGTCCGCGGCGTCCGGAGTGCCCGCGGCGTCTGCGGCGTCCGCGGCATCCGGAGCGGGCGAGGAGGCTCTTCCCGTGGAGAGGAGTTACGGAGCATGGTCGGATTGGGCGCCCGCGGGCGTCACCCCCTGGACGGTGGGTGTCGAGGAGGAGGTGATGCTGCTCGACCCGACTGACTGGTCGCTGGCCTCGGAGGCCGACGCGGTGATGGCGAAACTGACGGGCGAGCTGGCCTCGCACACGAGCACCGAGACACACGGTTCGGCGCTGGAGCTGCGGACCGACCCGCACGAGAACGTGGCGGAAGGGCTGAGCCAGCTCGAGTTCCTGCGTGGCGGCCTGGCGCGAGAGCTCGCGACGCTCAACCTGAAAGCGGCGGTCGCGGGGATCCACCCGTTCACGCAGTGGCAGAGCACGAAGATCTCCGAGGGCGACCGCTACCGCTTCCTGTACGGGTCGATGCGCGAGCTGGCGCGCCGCGAGCCGACGTTCGCGCTGCACGTGCACGTCGCGGTGCCCGACCCGGAGAGCGCGATGCTGGCCGCGAACCGGCTGCGCACGCACCTGCCGCTGCTGCTGGCGCTGTCGGCGAACTCGCCCTTCTGGCAGGGCCGCGAGACGGGGCTGGCCTCAGCGCGCACGCCACTGTTCCAGGCGTTCCCGCGCGTGGGGATCCCGCGCGCGTTCGCCGACTACGGCGACTACGTCTCGACGATCGACCTGCTGCTGCGCTGCGAGGCGTTTCCCGAGCCGACGTTCCTGTGGTGGGATGTGCGCCTGCAGCCGCGCTTCGGGACGATCGAGGTGCGGATCATGGACGCGCAGAGCACCGTCGCCGACTCAACGGCACTGACCGCGCTCGTGCAGAGCCTGATCCGGCTGGAGGCGACGGAGGGCTCCGGCGCGGACCCGGCGATCGACCTGCCGGAGGTGATCGCGGAGAACCGTTTCCTGGCGGCGCGCGACGGCGCGGAGGCGAGCCTGATCGACGCCCGCTCGGGGCGGCGTGCGCAGGTCCCCGACGTGCTCGACCGCATACTGGAGATGTGTGCCCCGCACGCCGAGGACCTCGGCTGCACGGAGGAGCTGCAGTGGACGCGAAACCTCGCGTCCACTCCGCGACCCGTGCGTCAGCTCGACCTCGCGCGCGGGCCGAACAAGCTGCCGGGCCTCGTCGAAGCGCTGTCCGCCCTGTTCTGAGAAGCAGCAGTAGCTCGACGAGTCAGGGCACGAGCACGAGCTTGCGGTGCAAGCCCGCGGCCAGCCGCTCCCAGGCTTCGCCCACCTGCTCGAGCGGGATCCTGTCGGCGTCCACCACGATCTCGCCGCGCGCCGCGGCCCCGGCCAGCTTCGCGTAGGCCTCGCGCTTGACCTCGGGCGGGGCGGCGAAGTTCGTGTGGCCCATCAGCACGAGCATCTTCCCGCGGATCGGCGCCGAGGGAATCGTCGCCTCCGCGCCGGCGCCCGCGCCGATCTGCACGAGCCGCGCACCGAAGCTCGCGGCGTTCACCGCCGCCACGAGCGGCTCGCCGAACAAAGGGTCGAGCACGACATCGATCCGACCGTCGGCGGCCTCGGCGAACGCGGCCGGCAGATCCTCGGGCTCACCCAGGCGGACAGCCGCATCGGCGCCGAGCGCGAGGCAACGCTCCAACCCTTCGGCAGAGCGCGCCGCCGCGACCACGCGCGCGGCGCCGAGCAGCTTTGCGGCCTGCACCGCGATCTGGCCGAGCACGCCGCTGGCGCCGAGCACGAGCACGTGCTCGCCCGGCTGCAGGTTGGCGCGCCAGGTGAGCGTAAGCCACGCCGCGAGCCCGGAGATCCCGAGCGCCACGGCGAGGCCCTCGTCGAGCCCATCTGGCACGGGATAAGTGGAGGCAGGGTCGACCAGCGCACGCTCGGCCATCGACCCAAACGGTGCAATCGGCGCGTCGAAGTACACGCGCTTCCCATCCAGCGTGCCGACTCCCTCGCGCCCGGCGACCGAGGGCAACGGCGGCCTACCCGCGTAGAAGCGCCCCGCGCAGATCGCGACATCGACCGGGTTGAGGCCGGCCACCAGAACCTCGACGATCGCCTGATCGGGACCAGCGGCCGCGGGCTCCTCAAATTCCCCGGGACTCGGCACCCCGTACTCGCGCAGGACGGCAGCTCTCATCCCGCCACCCTACTGCCGCTACGGTCGAACGAACGTATCCGGATCCGGGCCAATCCGTCGGCCCGCGTCCAGCTCCCGGATCGCCTCCATCTCGGCGTCAGAGAGCTGGAAATCGAAGACGTCGAAGTTCTGCTCGATCCGCGCAGGGGTGACCGACTTCGGGATCACGACGTTGCCGAGCTGCAGGTGCCAGCGGATGATCGCCTGGGCTGGGGTCTTCGAATGCGCCTCGGCGATTTCGACGATCACCGGATCCTCCAGCTCCAGCCCCTGCCCGAGGGGGCTCCACGCCTCGGTGACGATGTCGAGCTCGTCGTGCTCGTGGCGCAAGCCGGCCTGCTGGAAGTAGGGGTGCAACTCGACCTGGTTGATCGCGGGTACGACGCCCGTCTCGGAGACGATGCGTTCGAGGTGCTCAGGCTGGAAGTTAGAGACGCCGATCGCGCGGACGAGCCCTTCGGATTGCAACTCGATAAACGCCTGCCAGGTCTCCACGTACAGGTCGTGTGACGGAACCGGCCAATGGATCAGGTACAGGTCGATGTGTTCGAGCTCGAGCCGCTCCAGGCTTCCCTTGAATGCGCGCTTGGCCTTGTCGTGGCCGTGATCGTCGTTGAAGCACTTGGTCGTGATGAAGATCTCGCCGCGGTCCAACCCCGACGCGTGGATCGCCTGCCCGACAGCCCCCTCGTTTTTGTACGCCGCGGCGGTGTCGATGTGGCGATAGCCGGCGTCGAGCGCGCGGGCGACGGCCTCCTCGGTCTCCTTCGGCGGGACCTGGAAGACGCCGAAGCCGAGCTGCGGGATCGCAACATCAGGGCGGAGCAAGACGCGGGGGACCTGATCGGTCGTGCTGGTCATGCTGTGACGGTTGCCCAGATTGAGCGCAAGCTAAACCCGCCTCACCAAGCCCAACCCTGGACAGCGGTCGATCGGTGGCAGATAATACCCCGATGCGTCGTCAAAGCTCGATTACGTCGCTCTCGCGAAGCCTCTCCAAGGATCGCCGCCGCACGCGCCCCGAGGAGAGCTGAGCCGGTTTGCGGATCCAGTTCTGCGGCGTGCGGGGATCGAGCCCCGCGCCCGGCATCGAGTTCATCCGCTACGGCGGTCACACCTCCTGTGTGGCGCTCTCCCACGACGGCGCCCCGCTGCCGACCCTGATCCTCGACGCGGGCGCCGGTCTGCAGGCGGCCACCCGGCTGTTCGCGGGCACACCGTTCGACGGCACGATCCTACTCACCCACCTGCACTGGGATCACGTGCTCGGGTTGCCGTTCTTCGCCGCCGCGGACAGTCTCGACGCCCGTGTCAGCGTGCGGCTCCCCGAACAGGAGAGCGGAGCAACTGCTGAGAGCGTGCTCGCGGGGATGATGTCGCCGCCGTATTTCCCGGTCGGCCCGACCGAGCTGCGCGGGGAGTGGGACTTCGCGACGGTCGCCCCCGGCGAGTGGCAGATCGAGGGCTTCACCGTGCAAGCCCGCGAGATCCCGCACAAGGGCGGGCGCACATTCGGCTACCGGATCGACGACGGTCACGCGACGCTCGTCTACATACCCGACCACTGCCCGACGGCGCTCGGCCCCGGCGAGGACGGCTTCGGCGAGTACCACCCCGCTGCGATCGCGCTGGCCTCAGGCGCCGACGTGCTCATACACGACGCCCAACTCCTCCCCGCGGAGCTCGCGGCCGAAGCCGACTTCGGTCACTCAGTCGCCGACTACGCGGTCGAGCTGGCCCGGCGCGCCGGCGCTCGTTCTGTCTTCCTCTTCCACCACCGCCACGACCGCACCGACGACGCGTTGGACGCCCTCGCGCGACGCCTGGGCGGCGGGAGCACCCCCGAGGTCAGCGTCGCCACCGAGGGTACGGTGCTCGAGCTTTAGTCGACTTTGTAGTGGCCGGGCCATTCGCGATAGGAGATACGACTGATCTCCCGAATCTGACCGTAAGTGCCCCACTCGTTGGCGCCGAGGCGCGACAGCGGCGCCAGTCGATCGATCGCCGGGCGACCGTTCTGGAGCGCGTCCTCGTCGATCACCGCGTGCACGACGCGACCCATCACGACGGTACCCACACCGAACGTGAGCGTCGTGTGCAGCTCACACTCCAGCGCGACGGGGGAGCGCGCGACGCGCGGGGGCGCCACGCGCAGGCTCGGCTCGCGTTCGATCCCGACGGCGTCGAACTCGCTCACCTCCGCAGGGAAGTCCGTGGCCGTCGCGTTGACCTGTTCGAACAGCGGCTCGCGCGTCAAACAGACGACGAACTCGCGTGTCCGCTCGACGTTCCGCAACGAGTCCTTGCGCCCCACCGAGGTGAACTGCACGATCGGCGGATCCACCGAGGAGACGGTGAAGAATGAGTGCGGCGCAAGGTTGTCCACCCCCTCGGGCGAGCGCGTGGAGACCCAGGCGATCGGGCGGGGGACGACCACCGACGTCAGAAACGAGTAAAAGGGGCCAGTCCCCAGCGCGACTGGGTCGATGTCGACGCGGGCCATGGCCGCAGTATGACCGCGCCGAGCTCAGCTCAGCGAACACCTCCACAGCGCGGAGTCCGCGATCTGCTAAGCAGAGTCAGAGTAGGTAGTAGTGATTACACGATGAGTGATCGAGGGTAAGGAGAGGCGATGGAGTACCGCACGCTGGGACGCACCGGAGTCGAGGTCAGCCCGTTGTGCCTCGGGGCGATGATGTTCGGCGCCTGGGGCAACCCCGACCACGAGGACTCCGTGCGGATCATCCACGCGGCCCTGGACGCGGGGATCAACTTCGTGGACACCGCCGACGTCTACTCGCGGGGGGAGTCCGAGGAGATCGTCGGCAAGGCCTTGGTCGGGCGCCGCGACGAGGTCGTGCTCGCGACCAAGTTCCACGGCTCGATGGGCGAGGATCCGAACCAACGTGGCAACTCGCGGCGCTGGATCGTCAAAGAGGTCGAGGACTCTCTAACCCGCCTGAAAACCGACTGGATCGACCTCTACCAGGTCCATCGCCCCGAGCCCGACACCGACATCGAGGAGACCCTCGGCGCCCTGTCCGATCTGGTCCACCAGGGCAAGATCCGCTACCTCGGCTCCTCCACCTACCCACCCTCGCGCGTGGTCGAGGCGCAGTGGGCCGCGCGCGAGCGCGGGCTCGAGCGCTTCGTCTGCGAGCAGCCGCCCTACTCGTTGCTGGTTCGCGGCGTCGAGGCCGACCTGCTGGGCACCGCCCGCCGCCACGGCATGGGCGTGATCCCCTGGAGTCCGCTCGCCGGCGGCTGGCTGTCGGGGAAATGGCGCAAGGGCAAGGAGGCGCCGTCGTCCACGCGCGCGCAGCGGCTGCCGGCGCGCTACGACCTCTCGATCCCGGCCAACCAGCGCAAGCTCGACGCCGTCGAGGAGCTGGCGTTGCTGGCGGAGGAGTCGGGGATCTCGCTGATCCACCTCGCGCTGGCGTTCGTGATCCGCCATCCCGCGGTCACGGCGGCGATCATCGGGCCGCGCACGATCGAGCAGCTCGAGTCCCAGCTCGGCGCGGTCGAGGTCGAGCTCTCCGACGATGTGCTCGATCGGATCGACGAGATCGTCCCGCCGGGCACGAACTTCAGCCAGGCCGACGCCGGCTGGATCAACCCCGATTTGGAGCCTGCCGCGCGGCGCGAGCGGGGTCCGGCGCGCGCCGCGCGGGCTTTCTGAGGCAGGACGGGTGGCCGAGCTGAGCCACGCGGCAGGACTCGCCTACCGATCGGCCGGGGACTCAAACGGGAACGAGTGCGTCGCGCTGCTCGTGCACGGCTACCCGGAGTCCTCCTACATGTGGCACGACGTGCTGGGAGTCCTGGCCGACGCCGGCTGGCGGGCGCTGGCGCCGGACCTGCCCGGCTACGGCGACTCCGAGCCGGAGAGCGGGGAGGGGGCCGGGACCTGGGAGCGGCATGTGCAGGCGCTCGAGCGCTTCGCGCGCGAGCTGGAGCTCGGCCCGGTGGCACTCGTCACGCACGACTGGGGCGTGATGATCGGGCTGCGCTGGGCCTGCGATCATCCGGGCGCGGCGAGCGCGCTGGCGATCTCCGATGGCGGCTTCTTCTCCGACCGGCGCTGGCACGATCTGGCGAACGTGATGCGCACGTCCGGGGACGGCGAGCAGCTAATCCGCGCCTATACGCGCGAGGGCTTCGCCGCCGCGATGCACGCCATCTCGAGCGGCATGGGCGAGGAGGCGATCGCCGAGTACTGGAAGGGCTTCGCCGACGATGCCCGCCGCCTCGGCCACCTCGCGCTGTACCGGTCGGGCGACTTCGAGAAGCTGGTCCCGTACGAGGGCCGCCTCGCCGCACTCGGCCTGCCGGCGCTGATCCTGTGGGGCGAGGACGACCGATTCGCAGGCGTGCAGATGGCTGAGCGCTTCCACGAGGAACTGCCGGGCTCGGAGCTCGTGCTATTCGAGGAAGCCGGGCACTTCGTTTGGGACGATCAGCCCGAGCGCGCCGCCCGAGCGCTCGTCGACTTTCTGGTGCGGCACGCCGACTGACCGCGAATCCGGTCATGTGAGATGATCGGAAGTCGCCATAACAAATAACGTCGTTGGCGGTCGCTGCCCGTCGTGACGAGACCGAGGGGACCGGAACATGAGCACAGCCGCACAGGCTCAGAAGGGGACCGCAGATCCCGGTGCGGCCGAGGCCGCCGACGTGCTGGTCGTGTTCGGGATCACCGGCGACCTGGCGAAGGTGATGACCTTCCACTCGCTCTATCGCCTGGAGAAGCGCGGCCTCTTGAACTGTCCGATCGTCGGGGTCGCGGGCGACGATTGGACGCTCGATCATCTGCGCGAGCACGCCCGCGCGTGTATCGAAGGATGCGGCGAGTCGCTCGATCCCGAGGTCTTTGCGCGCTTCGCCGCACGACTCTCCTACGTGAGCGGCGATTTCACCAACGCGGCCACCTACGAGCGCCTGGCGGCCTCGGTCGGCGACGCACACAGCCCGGTCTTCTACCTTGAGATCCCCCCGTTCCTGTTCGGGGCGGTGATCAAGCAGCTGAAGGACGCGAACCTGACGAAGACCGCGCGAGTGGTCGTCGAGAAGCCGTTCGGTCACGACCTGGAGTCCGCGCGCGCGCTCGCCGCGGAAATCCACGAGTCGATCGACGAGTTGCAGCTGTACCGGATCGACCACTTCCTCGGCAAGATGGGCACCGACGAGCTGCTGTATCTCCGGTTCGCGAACACGATGATCGAGCCGATCTGGAACCGCAACCACATCGCGTGCGTGGAGATCACGATGGCCGAGGACTTCGGCGTGGAGGATCGCGGGCACTTCTACGACCCCGTCGGCGCGCTGCGCGACGTGGTCGTCAATCACCTGATGCAGGTGGTCGCGCTCGCCGCAATGGAGGCGCCGGCCGCCGATGACGCGGAAACGTTGAAGGACGCCAAGTTCTCGCTGCTGCGCTCGATGCCGCCGGCCAACCCGGCTCATTACGTGCGCGGCCAGTACGACGGCTACCTCGAGATCGATGGCGTCGCGCCGGAATCGACGACGGAGACCTACGCGGCGATGCGCCTGGAGATCGACAACTGGCGCTGGGCCGGCGTGCCGTGGTTCATCCGCACGGGGAAGAAGCTCCCGGCCACGCAGACCGAGATCCGCGCGGTGTTCCGCGAGCCGCCGCGCCTGGGCTTCATGGAGCACGGCTCCCCTCGCCGCCCCGAGCCCAACCAGTTCGTCGTCAAGCTCGATCCCTCGACCGGCGTGCGGGAGATCATCGACGCCCACCGCGCCGACGCCGACGGGCCGGAGGCGGTGACGCTCGACGTCGAGTTCGCCGATCAGGGCGGCGAGGCGCCGACCCCGTACGAGGTGCTGCTGCTCGACGCGATGCGCGGCGACGCCACCCGCTTCACACGGCAGGACGCGGTCGAAGAGACCTGGCGGATCTTCCAGCCGCTGCTGGAGCAGCCCCCGCCGGTCCATCCGTACGCCCCGGGCTCTTGGGGTCCCGTGGAGGGAGACGGATTGGTCAAGGGCTTTGGCAAGTGGCGCGGCCCGTGGATGCAGTCATGAGCACCGCCAAGGCAAACGCAGAGAACCCGAGCAAGGCAACAGCAAGCAAAGAGCCGAGCGGCGACGCGCGGGACGAACCGGTGCTGCAGAGCGCGGCGATGCCGTCGCCGTTCCCGCCGATCGCCGACTACGCGTTCCTGTCCGACTGCCACACGGGCCTGCTGATGGCCCCGGACGGGAGCGTCAACTGGCTGTGCGTCCCGTGCTTCGACGCGCCGAGCGTGTTCGGCACGCTGCTCGACCGCCAGGCCGGCGACTTTCGCTTCGGGCCGTTCGGGATCAACGTCCCGACGGCACGGATCTACGAGCCCGGCACGAACATCCTGTTGACCACGTGGAAGACCACCAGCGGGTGGGTGATCGTGCGCGACGCGCTGATCCTCGGCCCCCGTCGCGGCGTTGACAAGATCACGCCGCACACGCGACCGCCGACCGACGAAGACGCCGAACACCTGCTCGTGCGTGTCGCGATGTGCCTGGAGGGCGAGGTCGAGATGGAGCTGACCTGCGAGCCGGCCTTCGACTACGGTCGCGTCCCGGCGGAGTGGACGGTCAGCGACGACGGCCACACCGCCGACGCGAGCGGCGCGGATCTGACGATCAGGCTGCAGACGGACATGGCGCTCGGCACCGAGGGTGACCGGGTGAGGGCTCGGCATCAGCTCAAACAGGGAGAGCAGATCTTCTGCTCTCTCTCCTGGGCCGAGGAGCTCGCCTCGCCCCAGACCCTCGACGAGGCCAACGAACGACTCGCCGCCACCGCCCACTTCTGGCGCAGCTGGCTGAGCGGCGCCCGCGTCCCCGACCATCGCTGGCGCGATCCGATCCAGCGCTCGGCGCTCGCGATCAAGGGCCTCACGTACATGCCGACCGGCGCGACGGTCGCGGCGCTGACGACCTCGCTGCCCGAGACCCCCGGCGGCGAGCGCAACTGGGACTACCGCTACACCTGGCTGCGCGATTCGACCTTCACTTTGCAGGCGCTGCACTACCTCAACCTCGACTGGGAGGCCGAGGAGTTCATGCAGTTCGTCGCCGACCTCGAGCCCAACGACGACGGCGCCCTGCAGATCATGTACGGGATCGACGGGCGGCGCGATCTGACCGAGTCCACGCGCGATGACCTCTCCGGTTACGCCGGCGCGAGTCCGGTGCGGATCGGCAACGGCGCCTTCGATCAGCGCCAGAACGACGTGTTCGGCGCGGCGCTGGCCTCGATCCTGCTGCACACCCAGCGCTCAGAACGGCTCCCCCGGCGGCTGTGGCCGCTCGTGCAGGCACAGGCCAAGTGCGCGACCGACGTCTGGCGCGAGCCCGACCAGGGTATCTGGGAGGCGCGCGGGGCGCCGCAGCACTACGTCTCCTCGAAGCTGATGTGCTGGGTGGCGATGGACCGCGCGAGCAAGCTCGCGGCGATCCGCGGGGACGCGAAGCTGCAGAGCGAGTGGCACGCGACGGCCGAGGAGATCAAGGCGGACATCCTCGCCCACGGGCTCAGCGACGCGGGGGTCCTGCGCCAGCACTACGAGACCGACGCGCTGGACGCCTCCAACCTGCTGGCGGCGCTCTTTGGATTCCTGCCGGCGGGCGACGAGCGCCTGCGGGCGAGCGTGCTCGCGATCGCCGACGATCTGACCGAGGACGGCTTCGTCCTGCGATACCGCACCGGCGAGACCGACGATGGCCTGTCCGGCAAGGAGGGCAGCTTCCTGATCTGCTCCTTCTGGCTGGTTTCCGGTCTGGCTGTGGTGGGCGAGGAACAGCGCGCCCGCGACCTGATGGAAAAGCTCCTCAGCGTCGCCTCGCCGCTCGGGCTCTACGCCGAGGAGTTCGACACGAGTACCGGCAGGCACCTGGGGAACTTCCCCCAGGCCTTCTCCCACCTCGCGCTGATCGAGGCCGCGGGGCGGATCATCCTCGCCGAGCGGATCTCGGAGCTGTCCTGATGAGCGACTACGACGTGATCATTGTCGGCAGCGGCGCGGGCGGCGGCACGCTCGCGCGGCACCTGGCTCCGTCGAGTAAGAAGGTCCTGATCCTGGAGCGCGGCGGCTGGCTCCCGCGCGAGCCGCAGAACTGGTCGGCGGGGGAAGTGTTCGTGGACAATCGCTATGTCTCACCGGACACCTGGTACGACGGGGATGGAAAGCCGTTCCAGCCGCAGGTTCACTACTACGTCGGCGGCGCGACGAAGCTCTACGGCGCGGCGCTGTACCGGATGCGCAAAGAGGACTTCGGCGAGCTGCAGCACCACGGCGGGGTCTCTCCCGCGTGGCCGATCTCCTACGGGGAGATGGAGCCCTATTACTGCAAAGCCGAGCAGCTCTACCAGGTCCACGGAGCGCGCGGCGAGGACCCGACCGAACCGCCGGCCAGCGCGCCCTACTCGTTCCCCGCGGTCTCGCACGAGCCACGGATTCAGCAGCTCGCCGACGACTTCGCCGCGGCCGGCCTGCATCCGTTCCACGCGCCCTGCGGGGTGATGCTGAACGAGGCGAACATGCCCTACAGCAACTGCGTGCGCTGCTCGACCTGCGACGGCTTCCCCTGCCTGGTGCACGCCAAGTCCGACGCCGAGGTGCTGGGCGTCAGGCCGGCGCTGGAGCACGAGAACGTGACGCTGCTGACGAACGCCACAGCCGTGGCGCTGAACACCAACCCGGCGGGGACCGCGGTCACCGAGGTAGTCGTGGAGCGTGACGGCGCGCGCGAGACCTACTCAGCGGACATCGTCGTCGTGTCCGCCGGCGCGGCGAACACCGCCAAGCTGCTGCTCGCCTCGGCCAACGACAAGCACCCCGGCGGTCTCGCCAACGGCTCCGATCAGGTGGGACGCAACTACATGTTCCACGACAGCCAAGCGGTGCTGGCACTGTCGAAGGAGCCCAACAACACGGTCTTCCAGAAGACGCTCGGCGTCAACGACTACTACTTCGCGAGCGAGGCGTGGGAGTTCCCGATGGGGAACATCCAGATGGTCGGCAAGTCGGTGGCCGACATGTACCGCGGCGAGCAGCCTTTGATGACCAAGCTCGCGCCGACCTTCTCCTTGACGGAGGTAGCGGACCATGCGATCGACTTCTGGCTCTCCACCGAGGATCTGCCGCTGGCGGAGAACCGCGTGAGCCTCGACGGCAACGGCAACGTGGTGCTCAACTACAAGGCCACCAACGACGGCGCCCGGGACCGGCTGTTCAAGCAGCTGCGCTCGCTGCTCGGTCACCTGGGCATGCACGAGCACCATCTGATCCCGCGCTGGGCCTACCTGGAGAACAAGATCCCCGTCGCGGGCGTCGCGCACCAGGCGGGCACCTGCCGCTTCGGCTCGGACCCCGCAACCTCGGCGCTGAACACCGACTGCCGCGCGCACGAGGTGGACAACCTATACGTGGTCGACACGAGCTTCTTCCCGAGCATCGCCGCGGTCAACCCCGCGCTCACGGCGATGGCCAACGCGGTGCGCGTCGGCGACCATCTGCTCGAGCGCCTGGGTGCCAATGCCGGCTGAGGCAAAGACCGCTACGCCGCAAGTGGGTGATTGACGGTGACGGGTGAGGCAAAAGCAGCAGGACGGCCCAAGGTGGTGATCGTCGGGGGCGGGTTCGGCGGCCTGACGGCCGCGCGCGAGTTGAAGGACGCCGACGTGGACGTGACGCTGGTGGACCCGACCAGCCACCACCTGTTCCAGCCACTGCTCTACCAGATGGCGTGTGGCGGCCTGTCCACCGGCGAGTGCGCCTCCCCGATCCGGGCGGCGGTCAAGCACAGCTCGAACACAACCGTGCTGATGGCGAAGGCCACCGGCCTGGACGCCGAGCGCCGGCGGATCACGCTCGATCGCGGCGAGACACTCGACTACGACAGCCTGATCGTCGCCTGCGGGGCGGAGACCTCGTACTTCGGCAAAGACGAGTGGCGCGATGTCTCCTGCAGCCTGAAGACCCTGGCCGACGCGGTCGATCTGCGCAATCGATTCTACGGAGCCTACGAGGAGGCCGAGCGCGCCGAGGACCCAGCCGAGCGCGAGCAGTGGCTGACGTTCGTCGTGATCGGCGGCGGCCCGACGGGAGTCGAGCTGGCCGGCCAGATGGCGATCATCGCCACGCACACGATGAAGGGCTACTTCGAGCGCATCCAGCCGGCCAAGGCGCGTGTGATCCTGCTCGACGCCGGCGAGCGTGTGACCGCGGCCTTCAGCGAGAAGCTCTCCGCCAAGGTCGCGAGGTATCTGGCCGAGCTCGGGGTGACCGTCCGCCAGGGCGCCCGCGTAACATCGATCGACGCCCAGGGGGTCACGTTTCAGACCGGCGGCGGCGAGGAGCGAATCGACGCGCGGACGGTCGTCTGGGCCGCGGGCGTTCAGGCCGTCGGCTTCGCCAGGACGCTCGCAGAGGTGACGGGGGCGCAGACCGACCGCGCGGGGCGCGTGCAGATCGGGGCGAACCTGACGGTGCCCGGCCATCCCGAGATCTCGGCGATCGGCGACGCGACGCAGGTTCCCGGCCCCGGAGATCGGCCGCTGCCGGGTCTGGCCACGGTCTCGATCCAGCAGGCGCGCCACGTGGCGAAGGCGATCCGGGGCGGGTCGCCGGGCGCGAGCACGCCGTTCAAATACCTGGACAAGGGCGCGCTGGCCGTCGTCGGACGGGGCAAAGCCGTGTGCGAAATCCGCGGCCACAAGCTCTCCGGGCGACCGGCGTTCTTCACCTATCTGACGGTGCACATGTACTACCTCTCCGGCGGCGGCCCCGGGCACCGTGTGAAGGTCCTGATCGACTGGATCAGCGCACGCCTCGGCGACCCCCAGAACCAGGTGATCGACGGCGGCCTCGCGGACTCCTGAGTCGGTCATGATTGGGTAGTGAGGGCGCTCGACCAGAGACTGCTTGCGTACGCGCGCGCAACCCGCACGTTCCTGTTTCTGTCGGTCGGCCTCGGTGTTCTCAGCGCCCTGTTGATCGTCGCGCAGGCATGGCTGTTGGCAGACGTCGTCGCACGCGCGTTCCTCGGCGGCAGGAGCCTCGAGCAACTGCGAACCCCGCTGATCGCGCTGCTGCTGGTCGTCCTGGCGCGCGCAATCGTCGCATGGGTGGCCGAGCTGGCGGCGAGTCGCTCCTCCGCCCGTGCGAAGTCGCAGCTGCGCGCCGCCCTGCTGCAGCGCGTCGCGACGCTCGGCCTGGGCAGCTCGCGCGAGCAGCGTACCGGCGAGCTGGCGATCCTCACCACCCGCGGGATCGACGCGCTCGACGGCTACTTCTCGCTGTACCTGCCGCAGCTCATCCTCGCCGCGATCGTGCCTGTCGTCGTGGTCGTGGTCATCCTCTGGAACGACTGGCTCTCGGCGGCGATCATCGCCTTCACGATCCCGCTGATCCCGCTGTTCATGGCCCTGGTGGGCGCCGCGACGAAGGAACGCATGGACAGCCAGTTCCGCGTCCTCGAGCGACTCGCGGGTCACTTCCTCGACGTCGTCGCCGGACTGCCGACGCTGAAGGTCTTCGGCCGGGCCAAGGCCCAGGCGTCGGCGATCCGCGAGATCACCGAACGCTATCGCCGCGCCGCGATCTCCACGCTGCGGATCACGTTCCTCTCGTCGCTGATCCTAGAGCTGGTGGCGACGATCTCGGTGGCGCTCGTGGCCGTCGAGATCGGCCTGCGGCTGATGAACGGCCACCTCGGTCTGCGTACCGCGCTGTTCGCGCTGGTACTCGCCCCAGAGGCCTACCTGCCGCTGCGCCAGCTAGGCGCCAACTACCATGCGAGCGCCGAGGGCATGGCCGCCGCGGAGCAGGTGTTCGCCGTGCTGGAAGCGGCCGAGCCCACCCGGGGAACGCGCACCGACTTCCCCGATCCCGCGCTCGCGGACCTCACGGTCGAGGGCCTGCGGGTCAGCTACCCGGATCGCTCCGAACCGGCGCTCGACGACATTTCGCTGACGGTGAACGAGGGCGAGGTGCTGGCACTCGTCGGTCCGAGCGGGTGCGGCAAGTCGACCCTGTTGAGCGTGCTGCTCGGGCTCGTCACGCCCGAGCTTGGGTCGGTCCGCGTGGGAGACGTCGACCTGGCGGAGATCGACCTCGACGCTTGGCGGGCGCGCCTGGCGTGGGTACCCCAACGACCGCATCTGTTCAAAGCGTCGATCGCCCAGAACGTGCGCCTCGGTCGCTCCGGCGCATCGACCGAGGAGGTCTGGGCGGCGATCGAGGCGGCCGGCCTGACAGACGCGATGCGCAACCTGCCCGATGGCGTGGACACGGTGCTCGGCGACCGCGGCGCCGGCCTGTCCGCCGGTGAGCGACAGCGGGTCGCGCTGGCCCGCGCGTTCCTGCGCGACGCACCGCTCTTGCTGCTCGACGAGCCGACGGCCAACCTCGACGGGGAGACCGAGCGGGAAGTGGTGGAGACCATCCGGCGGCTCGCCGAGGGACGCACGGTGGTACTCGTCGCCCACCGTCCCGCTCTGATCGGCATGGCTGATCGTGTGCTTTCGCTCGCCCCGGCGGTCGAGGTCGCCGCATGAAGACCCCGCCGACGGACGACCACGGCCCGCAGGCCCCACTGCTACAGACCCTCGCGCTCGCCCGGCCCGCCGCCGGGCGACTGGCGCTCGCGACATTGCTCGGCGCCGGCGCGGTCGCCGCCGCGATCGGCCTGATCGCCACCTCGGCCTGGCTGATCTCGCGCTCGGCCCAGCACCCGCAGGAGTCGGCTGTCGCGATCGCGATCGTCGGCGTGCAGTTCTTTGCGCTCTCGCGTGGACTGTGCCGCTACGCCGAGCGCGTCGTCGGTCACGACGCGGCGTTCCGCGTGCTGTCAGACCTGCGGGTCAGCGTCTACGAACGGCTCGAGCGGCTGGCGCCACTCGGCCTGCCCGCGTTCGGCAGCGGCGATCTGCTCGCGCGGCTGATCGGAGACATCGACTCTCTGCAGGACCTGCTGCTGCGGGTGGTGCCGCCGTTTGCGATCGCGCTGCTGGTAGGGGCGGCGACGGTCGGCCTGGTGTGGTGGATGCTGCCGGCCGCGGGCCTGATCCTGCTGGTCGCGTTGCTGATCGCCGGGACGCTCGTGCCCTGGCTGACCGGGACGCTCGCCGCGCGCACGGAGGCACGGCAGGCGGCGGCCCGCGGGGAGTTGACCGCGTCGGTCGTCGACCTGATCGAGGGCGCCCCCGAGCTGGCCGTCAACGGAGCCACCGCGGAGCAGCTGGGACGCGCGATGGCCGCCGATACGGAGGTGACGCGGCTCGCCGGCACGGCCGCCCGTACCGCGGGCATCGGCCAGGGCCTGACGAGCCTATGCGTCGGACTGGCGATGTGGGGCGCGCTCGCGGTCGGCGTCTCGGCGGTTCACGCGGGGCGGTTGGAAGGAGTGCTGCTCGCCGGGATCGCGCTGATCCCGCTGGTGGCCTTCGAGCTCGTCACCGGCGCTGCCGGGCGCGACGCAGACGCTCCAGCGCGTACGCCGCTCGGCCGCGCGGGTGTTCGAGGTGATGGATACGCCGCCGCCCGTGCCGGAGCCCGCGCACCCGGTCGCGCTCGTCGACGGGCCACATGCTCTGAGAGTGCGCGACCTGCGCTACTCCTACCCGGGCCAGACGCGCCGGGCGCTCGACGGCGTGGACCTCGATCTGAGCCCCGGCCGGCGCGTGGCGGTGGTCGGACCGAGCGGCGCCGGCAAGTCGACGCTCGCCGCGGTACTGCTGCGCTTCCTCCCCTACGAGGGCGGCTCGGTCACGCTCGATGGCGTGGAGCTCGCCGAGCTCGACGGCGACGCCAGCCGGCGCGTGGTCGGGCTCGTCGCGCAGGACGCACATGTGTTCGACAGCACGCTCGAGGAGAACCTGCGCCTGGCCAAGCGCGGAGCCACCGAGGGTGAGATCGAGACGCCGCTCGCGCGGCGTGCAGTTGCTCGACTGGACGAGACGAGCTGCCGCTCGGCCTGCCCACCGAGGTCGGCGAGCGCGGCGCGCGGATGTCCGGCGGTCAGCGCCAGCGCCTGGCGATCGCCCGGGCGCTGCTCGCCGACTTCGGAGTGCTGATCCTCGACGAGCCCGGCGAGCACCTCGACACACAGACCGCGGATGCGATCGTCGCCGACCTCTTGAAGATCACAGAGGGCAGGACGACGCTGCTGATCACACACCGGCTGACGGGCCTCCAGGACGTCGACGAGGTGCTCGTGCTCGACCACGGCCGGGTGCTCGAACGCGGCACCCATTCCGAGCTGCTCGGTCTCGGCGGGCGCTACGCCGAGCTGTGGCAGCGCGAGCACGAAGCCTGGCAGGCTCGATTCGTGAATGCAGCCCCACGGAACCCGACCGAGAGCCCGCTGCGCTTCTTCTACCCGAATAGATTGAGCGAGCGTGACCGAGTATGCCGGTAGGGTCGTATCAACCGTCTCGACTCAACATCCCAAAACCGACCTCGTGAGGTAATCGCAAAAATGTCTTCGCCCGAGGTTCCGCTCAGCACCGCCCCTCCGACCGGCAACTCTCCCCGGGCCACGGGCGCCACATCTGGCGGACGCCCCCACCGCATCTGGGTGCGCGTGATCCTCGGGCTCGCGACGGTGCTCGCGATCCTGTCGATCGTGTCGATCTGGGCCAACCGCCAACTGATGAACCCCACCAACTGGTCGAAGACGAGCACGGCTTTGCTGCGCAAGCAGACGATCCGCTCCGCACTGTCCGGCTACCTGATCGACCAGCTGTACGCGAACGTCGACGTGCCGGACCAGCTCAAGTCGGGCCTGCCGCCGCAGTTGGCGCCGCTCGCCGGCCCGCTTTCCGGCGCGCTGCACAACCTGGCCGAACAGGGCGCCGAACGGGCGCTGGAACTGCCCAAGGTCCAGGACGGCTGGAGAAAGGCCAACTACGCGGCCGACCAGGCACTGGTCACGATCGTCAAGGGTGGCGGCTCGCGCGTGCAGATCAACGGCGGCACGGTCTCGCTGAACCTGCATCAGATCGTCGCCGACCTGGCTCAGCGCCTCGGCCTGCCGGCGAGCATCGCCGACAAGCTGCCGCCATCGGTGGCGAACCTGAAGGTGGTCACCTCCAGCCAGCTCGGGCTGGTGCGCAACCTGGCCAAAACGCTCCACGCGCTCGCCTTGTGGTTGACGATCTTGACCTTCTTGCTCTACGCGCTCGCGATGTTCCTGGCCCGCGGATACAGGCGGAGCACACTGATCTGGGTCGGCTCGAGCCTCGTGTTCGCCGGCCTGTTTGTGCTCTTGGGTCGCAAGATCGGGCAGGGTCAGCTCGTCTCGGCGATCACCAGCGACGCCTCGGTCGAACCGGCCGCCGACGACGCCTACTCGGTGGCCACCTCGCTGCTGGTGCAGGTCGCCAGCGCCTCGATCGTGATCGGCATCCCGGTGATCCTCTCGGGGTGGTTCGCGGGGCCGGCGCGCTGGGCGGTCTCGGCGCGGCGCTTCCTGGCGCCCCACTTCCGCGAGCGGCCGGGCCTTGCCTACTGGATCACCGCCGGGCTGCTCGCCCTCGTCTTCCTGTGGGGGCCGATCCCGGCTACCCGCAACCCGCTGGAGATGCTGCTGTTCACAGTCCTCGCCTTCGTGGGCGCGCACGTGCTCCGTGGCCAGATCGCCGAGGAGTTCCCGGATCCCTAGCCGGTAGGAGACTGCAGACGTCCGCGAAAAACGTGGAACGACCAGCCCTGGTAGATCAAGACGAGCGGGAAGAAGATCACGGCGACGACCGTCATCACGCTCAGCGCGTAGTGACCGGAGGCCGAGTTGTTGACAGTCAGGTTGTAGGCGGCGTTGGTGCTCGAGACCATCACGTTCGGATACAGGTCGATGAAGATCGAGCCGACCAGCGCGGCAATCGCGACGGCGGATGAGGCGAAGGCGAAGCCGTCGTGGTCGGTGATCGCCAGACGTGCCGCGAAGGCCACGGCGAGCACGGCGAGGATCTCCACCGGCTGTGGCACGTCGGGACCGCCGGCGACGCTGCGCGTCCAGATCACCCAGCCGACGACGAGTGCGATCGCCACCCAACCCAGCGGGCGCGCGGCGGCGCGGGCGCGCTCGCGCACGTGGTCTGTCGTCCGCAGCTTGAGGAACGTCGCGCCGTGCAGCAGGCACAGCGCGAGCAGCGTCACGCCGGTGAACAGGCCGTACGGCGTGAGCAGGCCGAAGAAGTTGCCCGTGTACTCGTGACTGGAGTCGATCGGCAGGCCGTTAAGGAGATCCCCCAAACCGACGCCGAGCAGCAGCGGGATCAGCACGCAGCCGAGCGTCATCGCCCAGCGCCAACTCGTGCGCCAGCGGGGGTCCTCACTTTTGTCTTTGAACTCGAAGGAGACCCCGCGCGCCATCAACGCGATCAGCACGAGCAGCAGCGCGAGGTACAGCGCCGAGAACATCGTCGCGTACCAGCCGGGGAAGGCCGCGAACATTCCCGCGCCGGCGACGATCAGCCAGACCTCGTTGCCGTCCCACCAGGGGCCGATCGTGCTGAGCGCGTGCCGTCGCTCCTCATCGGTGCGACCGACGATCGTGTGCAGCATGCCGACGCCGAAGTCGAAGCCCTCGAGCACGAAGAACCCCGTCCAGAAGATGCTGACGATGACGAACCAGATCGTGTGGAGCTGCATCAGTAACTCAGGGCCGGAATCGTGGGTTGCGGAGGAGAGCTCCCCGACTCGTCGGCAGCGCCGCCCTCGTCGGGGTCGAGGCCTTTGCGCGCGTAGCGCAACATCAGCACCAGATCGGCGGCACCGAGCGCAAGATAGACCAGAACGAAGGCGATCAGGCTGATCCAGATGTCGGTCGAGGTCACCGATGGGGAGTTCGCGTGAATCGTCTTCATCAACCCCTGCACGATCCAGGGTTGACGCCCGTTCTCGGTCAGCAGCCAGCCCGCGGTGTTCATGATGAAGGGCGTCACGACCGCCCCCAACCCGGCACGCAGGAACCACTTCGAGTCGTCGAGCCTACCCTTGTGGATCAGCCAGGCGCCCCATAACGCCAGCAACGCGATCAGTGACCCGAGGTAGGCCATCACGCGCATCGACCAGTACTGAATAAACACGTCGGGGATGTAGTTGCCGGGTCCGTATTTCGCGACATCTTCCTTCTGTAATTGGTTCAGCCCCTCGACCGCGCCGCCCCAGGTCCCGGTCGCGAGGATCGACAGCAGGTGCGGGATCGCGAGCACCTGGGTCGGGGTCGAGTCGTTGTTCCCGCCGCCCACCTGAAAGGCCGAGAACGAGCACGGCTTGCAGTTTTCCCATTGCGCCTCCGCCGCGGCGATCTTGACCGGCTGGTAGGTGTTCTCGATCTCGCCGAGCTTGTTCCCGACGAACATCTGCAGCAGGATCGCCGGCAGCAGCACGAGCACCGACAGGCGCGCCGTCTGGTGGAAGGCGCTGACTTCGCGCTGCTTACGCAGGTACCAGACGGAGATCGCGAGCATCACCAGCGAGCCCGTCACGAGCGAGGCGAGGATCACGTGGACGTAGCCCCACAGGAAGGTTGGGTTCGTGAACAGCGCCCACACGTTGTTCAGTTCCGGCTGCCCCTGATGGTTGAGCACGTACCCGACCGGGTGCTGCATCCACGAGTTGGCCGCGAGGATGAACATCGCCGAGAGCATCGACCCTGCAGCCACCAGCCAGATGCAGGCGAGGTGAACGCGCTTGGGCAGCCGGTCCCAGCCGAAGATCCACAACCCGAGGAAGGTGGACTCGAGGAAGAACGCCGCCAGGCCCTCCATCGCGAGCGGGCCGCCGAAGACATCGCCCACGAAGCGTGAGTAGGCCGACCAGTTCATCCCGAACTCGAACTCCTGCACGAGGCCCGTGACGACTCCGATCGCGACGTTGATCAACAGCAGCGTGCCGAAGAACTTGGTCACGCGCTTTAATTCGGCCCCGCCCACCCGCTGGTTTCGGTACCAGGCCGTCTGCAGCAGCGCCACTAAGAACGCCAGCCCGATCGTCACGGGGACGAACAGGAAGTGGTAGATGCTTGTCGTCGCGAACTGCCAGCGCGCGAGATCGTTGGTCATCCAGCGATCAGTCTACGCCTGCACCCCCTCGTTGCTAGTCTCGCGGCGGAGCGCTGCCACCGGACGAAGGCGGCCCCCGCGCCTCATGAGCGTGGTACGGACCTCCCACATCATGTGCGAGAGGCCCGCTATCGCCGGATAGGCAACAGAGAAGAGGCAGCTCGCCATCATGCCTGACGCCGAGGAGGTTTCGCCCGAGCAGGTCGACGCGACGATCGAAAGCAGAGGCTTCATCGTCCTGCTCCTCGTCGCCGCGATCGTCGGCCTGGTCGTCTCGCTCGTGGCCTGGTGCTTCCTCGAGCTCGTCAACCAGATTCAGCGCGGCGTGTTCGTCCACCTTCCGAGCGACCTCGGCTACCACAACGGCCCGCCGCTGTGGTGGTCGCTTCCAGTGCTCGCGATCGCCGGCCTGATCATCGCGTTCGCGATCGAGCGACTGCCCGGACGCGGCGGACACGTGCCCGCGCACGGCCTGGTTACGACGGGAGGCCCCACGATGCCGATCGCGCTCCCGGGTGTGATGCTGGCGGCGATCGCGACGATCGGGCTTGGGCTCGTGCTCGGGCCCGAGGCGCCGCTGATCGCGCTTGGCTCCGGACTCGGCGTCCTGACGATTCGGCTCGCGCGCAAGGACGCGCCACCGACATTGCTGACGGTGGTCGCCGCGGCGGGGAGCTTCGCAGCTATGTCGTTCCTGTTCCAGTCGCCCCTGATCGCGGCGGTGATCATGATCGAGGCGATCGGACTGGGCGGGCCCAAGCTCACGCTCGTTCTGCTTCCCGGCCTGCTCGCCTCCGGGATCGGCACGCTCGTATCGCTCGGCATGGGCTCGTGGACGGGGCTGAGCACCAGCGCCTACGCGCTCGGCTCCGTCGAAGGACTGCCCAAGTTCGCGCGTCCCGACATCGCCGACTTCGGCTGGACGATCGCGCTAGCCGTCGCCGTCGCGCTAGCCTGCGTGCTGATCATTCGAGGTGGACGCCACACCGAGCGCGCGGTCACACGACGGCCGTCCGTGCTGCTCCCGGTCGTGGGGCTAATCGTCGCCGGGCTCGCGATCGCCTTCCAGCAGACCGCCGGGGAGCCCTTCCAGGAAGTCCTGTTCTCGGGTCAGAGCGCGCTGCCCGGGCTGGTGAGCAAAGCCGGCGCGTGGTCGATCGGGACGCTCGCGCTGCTGATCGTCTTCAAGGGAGTCGCCTACAGCCTCTCGCTCGGCAGCTTCCGCGGCGGTCCGACCTTCCCGGGGCTGTTCCTGGGCGCGGTCGCCGGTCTGATGGCCGGGCAGCTGCCCGGGTTCGATCTCACTCCGGCGATCGCCGTCGGCATGGCCGCGGCAGTGGCGGCGGTCCTGCGCCTACCCCTGTCAGCGATCGTGATCGCCGCCGTTCTCACGATTGGATCGGGTTCCGGGAGCGAGCCGCTGGTGATCTCCGCCGCGATCATCGCCTACATGATCAGCCGCATGCTCGGCGCAGCTCCGGCTCCCGTCGCGGGCAACGCAACCTCAGGTGAGGAGGTCGCGGGAGGAACCGGTAGCCCATCTGCAGAACCTGCCTAGCAGGCCCTGGGATCTTCTACGCACAGGGAGAACCCGGCGCGGTAGCGCTCGCCCGGCGCAAGCATGCGCAGGCCGTTGCCGCTGCGCAGGGCGTTGGCGGGCGCGGTCATCGGCTCGAAGCAGATGAAGTGCCCTGACAGCGGCGCGTAGACCTGCGCGCACGGGTAGCCGTCCGTGAGCTCGAGCTCGATCCGCCGCTCAGCGGCCGTGACGGCGAAGCGGGCGGGATCGGCCACGGAGTCAAAGCCGTCATCGAACTCGCGCTCGCTCAACTCGAAGCGTTGGGGGGCAATCGGCTGCTCGTCGGGGCCGATCGGAATCTGATCGGGATCGAGCGCCAGATGCCGCATCGGCGGCAGCTCGATCAGCCAACTCTCGCGGGGACCGCCCTGCGCCAGATATGGATGGAAACCGAACACCACCGGGACGACATCCTCCCCGCTTGCGTCCACGGTCACCTCGATCTCGAGGCGCCCGCCGGTGAAGCGCGCCTCGTAGAGGAGATCGTGCTTGAAGGGGAACACCTCGAACAGCTCCGGCTGCTCCTCGCTCCAACTCAACCGTGCCGTCAATGACCGCGCCTGCGGATTCGACGTACTCATCAGCCCCCAGGCGAGCCGACCACCGATCACACCGTGGATCGGCAAACCGTTGTTATCGACCGCGATCCGTGTTGGGTCGTGTGGGACCTGCACCGTCTGACCGGCGACGACGCTGTAGTCGAAGGCCGCGAGCCGGTTTGCCCACGGGTACAGCAGCGGTATGCCCATCGTCTTGCCCTGTCTCGCATAGGCATCCACGCCGTCGTTCTGGGCGAGCAGCTCCTCCCCCCTGTGACGAAGCGAGCAACAGAGCATCCCCGCGCCAGGGACAAACGTCGCCTCGAGCCCCGACTCCTCGTCGGACAGATGAACCGTGGTTAGCTGGGTGTCAGTCATGAGCTACAGGATCGCAAGTGGGTTGACGGGCGAGCCTGTGCCACCGGTGATCCGCAGCGGAGCCGTCACACACAGGAACTCCCAGCGCCCCGCCGTCTCGCACGCGCGGCCCAGGTCCTCGAACTGCAAGTAGTCGAGCAGTAGCACCCCCATCGCGTTCAGCGCCAGCACATGAATCGGAAACGCGACCCCCTCGGTGGTGCTCGGGGCGGTGTCGCTGTTGCCGTCGCAGCCCAGCGCGACGACGCCGCGCTCTGCGAGCAGAACCATCGCCGTGGGGTGCAGACCGGCCTTGCTGCTGGTGGTGTCCCAAGGGGCGAGCTCGGCCAGGCGGCGGCTGTGCCCGGTGCGCACGAGCAGGATGTCGCCCTCCCCGATCTCCACTTGCTGCTCGCGCGCCGCCCCCTCGAGGTCCTCGCGAAACACGTGCTCGCCGGGCTCCAGCCACGGCACGCCGCGCGCTCGCGGAATGTCCAGCAGCACGCCGCGGCCGACGAGACCGTTCTTGACGAGCGCGATCGCCTCATCCGCGGCCCCGTCGTTGGTGACCGTGTCAGCCGCGACGCCGTTGTAGAGACAACCCTCGTAGGCGACGTGGGAGAGCGCGTCGATGTGCGTGTGCCCGTCGCCGTGGTAGTCGACCCCGATGAAATCCTTCGCAAAGCCCATCTCTCCCAACCCGGCGTCGTCGTCGTAGCGCTGGGTCATGTGGAACTCGGCCGGGTTGGGGCAATCGGGCGAAATCCCGGTGCTCATCGGCAGGCTGAGGGTCACGACGACACCGCTACGCACAAGGCCGGCGGCGCGCGCGACGCAATCGGGGGTGAGCAAGTTCAGCGCGCCGAGCTCGTCGTGCGATCCCCAGCGCCCCCAGCTGCGCACGGTCTCGAACAGCGCCTCGAACTCCGCCGCCGTCACATCCACCGGGACTGCGTGCTCCTCCACGCGCTGGGTTCTAGCAGACCACCTCAGTTGCCCTTCGCCATGAACTTCCGCTGCACCGCGAGCGCGAGCGAGCCACCGAGCAGCATCATCGCGATGTTCGTACCCAGCACACCCAGAGCGCCCAGCGACTTGGCAAACTGCCCGACTCCGGCGGCGACACCCAGGAAGGCGGCGGCCGGGATCGTGGTCACGGAGATCGCCACTCCGACGCCCATGCTCGCGCGTGTCTCGACCGCGAGCATCCCGGCCACGCCCGCGGCCACGCGCCACGACGATCGTCTCCGCGCTGATGTGCTGCTGGGAGGTGAGCCCGACCTGATGGATGTCGAATTCGTGCGGCAGCAGGTCGAACAGGTTGAGCAACCCCGTCACCACCGCGGCAAAGATGCACGCCACGCCGAGCCCCACCAGCAGCGACAGGAGCCCGCGGCGGATCAGACGTGGGCGGCGCAGGACCAGGCCCGTGCAGGTTGCGGTGATCGGCAGCAAGTCGGGCGCCACCGCCATCGCTCCGATGATCAGGATCTGATCCTGTTCGATCACGCCAAACGAGGCGATCACCCCCGCCACCGCCATGAACACGAGATAGCGCACGGCGGTCCGCGCGTTGAGCCGCGCCTGTCCGAGCAGGTCGGCCCAGACGAGCGCGACCGTTTCCTCCGAGGCCGCCGTCGGGTCGATCGCGTCGAAGCGCAGCAGCGAGATGTCATCGTGCGCGATCCCCAGCTCCGCGAGGATTTCGAGCGCCGTGTCGGCGGCCGCGGCGCGCAGGTCCGCGCTGACGAGCGCGTCCCCGTCGTGTACGCCCGCTCCGATGCTCACGTGCCTGGCACCCGGGAGCGCATCGAGGCGCTCCGCGACGTCCGCCATCGCCGCGGTATCCCCGAACACGCGCAGGTGCAGCATTCAGGTTTTTTCCTCGAAATTGGTTGTCATACACTCGTCGGTGCGTGAACCTGTGGATCCCAGACAAGCCCGGTCACGAGTCGATCGGCGAGCTGCCCGAGGATGTCTCGCTTCGCCTGATCCCGCATGATGGCGCACTGCCGGAAGATATTCTCGACGCGGAGCTCCTGGTACATCCTTCGGGAGATGCTCGTCTCTATGACCTACTCGGGCAAATGTCGGGGCTGCGCGTGCTGCAAACGTTGTCGGCGGGCGTCGACTGGCTGCTGCCGCACGTCCCTCCCGGCGTGAAGGTCTGCGACGCCGGCGGGGCCCGTGACAACGCCGTCGCCGAGTGGGTGCTCGCGGCGATCCTCGCCTCGACGAGGAGGCTTTCGGAGCTGCGCGATCATCAGCGCGAACACCGCTGGGAATCGCGCGAGTCGAGCGAGCTTGCCGGCAGCACCGTGCTGATCCTCGGCTATGGCGAGATCGGCGCGGCCGTCGAGGCGCGCCTGGCCCCGTTCGAGGTCGAAATGATCCGTGTCGCCCGCCACGCCCATCCCGGCGTGCACTCGGTGGACGACCTCTCCTCGCTGCTGCCACACGCCGATGTCGTCGTCGTGCTGCTGCCGCTCACGCCCGAAACCGACGGGCTGCTCGACGCCGAGGTGCTCGGCCTGCTACGCCCGGGCGCGCTGCTCGTCAACGCCGCACGCGGGCCGATCGTCAACACCTCGGCGTTGCTCGATCTGCTGCAGGCGGGACACCTACGGGCGGCGCTCGATGTCACAGATCCAGAGCCACTCCCGGCCGATCATCCCCTGTGGGATGCGCCGGGGGTTTTGATCACACCGCATTTCGCGGGGGACACGCCCGCCGCAGACCGGCGCGCGTTTGCGCTCGTCGGTGAGCAGGTTGGGCGCTATGTCCGCGGCGAGCCCCTTGTGAACGTCGTGCAGCACGGTTACTAAAGCTCCTCGCCACTGAGCTGGCGCTCGTAAGGCCCGCGGCCGGTCAGGCACATAGCGCCACAGCGGGCCGCCAGCGCCAGTGCGGCCGGCACTTCCAGGCCCGCGCCGAGCGCGTAGGTGAGGCCGGCCGCGAAGGAGTCGCCGCAACCGTATGAGTCCGCCGGCGGGGCGGACAGTTGGGCCGCGGTCCACGTCCCCGACCCACCGGAGCGCTCCCGGTAGGCGCCGCCGCGCCCACCTTCGGTCAACACGACCAGCCTGGCCTGCACCTGCGCGCGCTCGGCTTGGCGACGCTCGATCGCGTCCTCCCCACTCAGCACCAGGGCGTCCAGCTCGACCCCCTGCCCGAGCGCCTCGCCCGCACGCGGGCTGGCAACCAACACCCGCGCCGCGCGCGCGGCGCGCAGCGCGCCCAGATCGCCGGCGGTGAAGTAGACGGCGTCTATTCCCGCGAGCTCCGCCCATGGCAGCTCTCCGTCATCCCCGCACGGCTCCAAGCGCGGCCCGAGCGTGACGATCGTGCGCTCGCCAGCGTCATCCACCAGCGTCGAGGCCCTGCGTGTTCCCTCGGCGCGGCGCGCCGCTCGCACGTGGACGCCGAACTCGCCCAGCCGCTCCGCCGATCGGTCGCCGAGCTCATCGTTCCCCAGCGCGGTGAGCAGCGTGGCCTCGCCGGCCAAGCGCGCGAGTTGTACAGCCGCAACGCCCCCGCCTCCGGCGGGCTCCTCGAAGGCGCCGTGCGCGTGGATCACCTCACCGGCGCGCGGGACGTGGGGCACGCGCGCGAACTGCACCCACTCGACGTGGCCCACCACCGCGACCCTCGGCCGGCTCACCTGCATGGCGGCAGTCTCACACAATCCCCGCGAGCTGTAGGTTCGTCAACATGCCCCCGCAAGCTCTGGAGCTAGCGCTCGCCGCCTCGATCTATCCGCCCGCGGTGGTGGCGGTGATCGCGCTCGGCCGGGGGCCGCAACTGCGCTCGCGCGTGGTCGTATTCGTCCTCGGGGCGGTGCTCGTCACCTTCGCGCTCGGCGTGCTGATGTCGCTCCTCCTGGACGAACTCGGCGCGACCGGACCGCACCATTGGACGCCCGGCGGCGCGTTTGATCTGGCGCTCGGCGTGGCGCTGATCGGGCTGGCCGTCTATCTGCGCCGCAAGCGTCCTGAAGCGACGGGCGCAGATACGGCCGACACGGAGACCGTGGGCGGGCCCTCGAAAATCGAACGCTACCTGGAGAGCCGCCGGCTGGCGTTCGTGCTCGGCGTCACCCTCTACGTGCTGCCCTCGCCGATCTACGTCGCCGCTGTCAAGACGATCGCCGACGCGCAGCTCTCGACGAGCAGCGAACTGCTGGCGCTCGCCGCGACCGTCGTGGTGATGCTGTGGCTGATCGAGGTGCCGATGCTGATGCTGCTGGCCATACCCGACCGCGCGTCGGGTCTGCTCGAGCGCGCGAACCTGTGGTTCACCGAAAACGGCCGGCTGCTGGCCGTGCTCGTCTCAGCGGGGGTCGGGATCTACCTGGCCGTCAAGGGCCTCGTCGCCCTGATCGGCTGAGGTCGCGGCATGGTGCCTGGTCTCGCGCCTGGCCTGCCGCTTGGCCTTACGCGCGGCCGACTGCTCGGCGCTCTTCTCCTTCGCCTGGCCGTATGACTGCGCGACGAGCGTCCGGCCATCGGACCAGCCGAAGGCGCGGATCAGCATCGCGATCGCGAACAGGATGCCCCACGCGGTCGTCACCAGCTGCTGGGCAACGGAGTAGGCGTTGGCATTGGCCGCGCTGGTGATGCCTTTCAGCGAGAGCACGTTGAAGCCCTGCACGACACCCGCGCCGCCCGGGGTCACCGAGGTCGCGTTCGCGATCGAGTTACCGGCCACCACGCGCATGAGCGTGTGGAAGCTGACGGGAATGTTGTAGGCGGCGAGGAACACGGCGATGATCCCGAGCATCGCCGCGTAGCTGATCACCTCGGGGAACAACACCCGCCCGAAGTAGGCCTTCGGGTGCGTGAGGATCTGACCGCCGACCTTCGCCTCTCCCCACCACTCGCGGATCCGCTCGCGCAACATCCGCGCGACCAGGTAGATCAGTGCCGCACCCCCCACGACGAGGATCACGGTGGCCAGCGGGTGGGCTGAGATGAACCCGAGCTGCAAATCGAACGACCCGCCGATCGTCAGGAACAGATACAGGTAGACGAACGTGCCGATCAGCGTGTAGAAGATCTTCTGCACCGCGATCCCGCCCAGCACGCCGGCGAAGTTTGCGGCGGCGATGATCGTCGTGAACATCAGCAGCATCGCCAGCGTGCCGAGGTTTGCGGGCAGGACCGAGTTGAGCGCGACCGCCGCGGCATAACAGGCGAGGATCTGCACCCAGCGCACTCCCGAGTCGGGGTACCCGTAACGCAAGATCGAGTACCACGCGTACGCCGTCATCGTCGTCTGCAACGTGATCAGCGCGATCCCCGCGAGCAGGTATCCGATCGAGATCGCCGTGACCGCGTGCCAGAGGGTTTTGAACCAGCCGCTGATGTCCCAGCCGAACAGGGTCGCGGCGGCGCCAATCACAACGATCACCAGCGCGACGATCAGGATTCTGTGCAGGTGAAACCGAATCCTCCGTCCGTGCCCCGGCTGGGAGGCGCCCGCCATCTCCGGAGCTATCTGTCGACTCGCCACCCGGCGGATCTTACGTGCGTTGCTCTACTACGGGTTCGGGCTCGCCGGGACCGGCGTCTGGCCGGTGGCGGTCGTCGCGGGTTTGCCGGTCGCCGAACCTGTCGTGGCCGTGGGGGTTGTCGGGGTTGTAGTTGTCGTCGTCACAGTGGGAGTGGTGACCGTCTTGGGGGGCGTGGTGACCGTCTTGGTCGGTTCTGTGACGACCGTCTTCTGAGTGATAGTCGTCGGATTGGCGGTCGTCGTGTGAGCGATGCTGATCGACTGGCTGGTGACCGACGGCGTGCTTTTCGAGCCGTTGTTGGACACCAACAAGATGACGACGACGATCAACAAGATCACCAGCGCCGCGCCGAGCGCGATCACCCAGCCGTTGCCGTTTCTGTTGCCTCCATCCTGGGGAGGGGGCGTCCCACCGGGGGGTGGCTGACCACCGGGTCCCGTGCCATATGAAGCAGTCCCACCCGGTGGTGGCGGGTAGCCGGAACCTGAGGGAGGAGGAGGTAGCGGTACATCGCCTCCGGGCTGCTCATAACCATCGTTCATCCCAGGCTCCTTTCGCTTCACGCACCGGTGAGCAGATGCTCCAGGGTATCGCTTCATCCAGCGGCGGGGGAGATCGGTGACCGAGGCCGCGAGCGAGGAACGCGCCGCGCCGGTCGAGCTGAGCGCCCTCACCCCTTCGGGATGAGAGCCACAGCGCACACCGCGACATATAATCGCCACCCCTGATCTCGTCGGCGTAACGGCCGAGACCAGTCATCGCGGCACCGCTCCGCATCACCAAGGAGGTAGCAGCATGACCCCTGATGACCAGCACTCCGGCATGGCCAAGCCCGAGCTGACGAGCGAGCAGATCGAGCGAGAGGGAAGCTCGTTCGGGAACCGCTTCCTGCTCGAGCCCGCTCCAGACAACGCGCTTCCGAAGACCGGCATGCCCCCCCAGGACGCGATGCGCCTCGTCGGCGAGGAGATCCTCCTGGACGGCCTGCCGATGCGCAACCTCGCGACCTTCGTGACGACCTGGATGGAGCCCGAGGCCACGCGGCTGATCACCGAGGCCCTGCACACCAACTTCATCGATCACGCCGAGTACCCGCAGACGGCCGAGATCGAGCAGCGCTGCATCCGCATGATCGCCGCTCTCTTCAATGCACCCGGCGATACGACCGGCGCGCGCACGCAGGGGTCCTCCGAGGCGATCATGCTCGGCGCGCTGTCGCTGAAGTGGAAGTGGCGCGCACGCCGCGAAGCCGCCGGCAAGGGAACCGACCGACCGAACCTCGTGTTCGGCGGAGACGTGCACGTGGTCTGGGAGAAGTTCTGCCGCTACTTCGACGTCGAACCGCGGATCGTCCCGCTCGCGCCAGAGAAGTACACGATTGGTCCCGAGGACGTGGAGCCACATGTCGACGAGAACACGATCGGCGTGGCGGCCGTGCTCGGAACGACCTTCACCGGACACGCCGACGACATCAGCGGTATCAACGACTACCTCGTGAAGCTGAAGAACGAGCAGGGACTCGACGTGCCGCTACACGTCGACGCCGCCAGCGGCGGGTTCGTGTGGCCGTTCCTCTATCCCCACTCAGAGTGGGACTTCCGCCTCGAGCAGGTCCGCTCGATCAACGTCTCCGGCCACAAGTTCGGGCTCGTCTACCCCGGCATCGGCTGGCTCGTTTTCAGGGAAAAGTCCGATCTTCCCGAGGATCTCGTGTTCTACGAGAACTACCTCGGCAAGCGCGATGCGACGTTCACGCTGAACTTCTCGACCGGCTCGGCGATGGTGCTCGCGCAGTACTACAACTTCGTGCGCTACGGCCACGACGGCTACCGCTACATCATGGAGACGATGCAGTACAACGCGCGGGCGCTCGTGAAAGAGGTCGCCGGCTGCGGCGAATTCGAATTGATCGGGACCGGGGACGAGGAGCAGCTCCCGCTCGTCGCGTTCAAACTCACCGATGGCCACGACTTCGACGAGTTCGACGTCGCCTCGCAGCTCGCCGCCGAGCGCGGCTGGATGGTCCCCGCCTACACGCTTCCGCCGAACGCCGAGCACGTCAAGATCATGCGCGCGCTCGTCAAGCAGACGCTCGGGCACTCGCTCGTGGAGACGCTCGGCAAGGACATCGTCGAAGCGTGCGAGACGCTCAAGGTCAAGGGCAGCCTGCACCCCAAAGACCGCAAGCGCGTGAAGACGAACACCGGGTTCTAACTGGCGAAGGCGATCACCACGAGAGTCGCAAGCGACAGCGCCACCGCCGCCGCCGTGAGCCACAGCACCAGGGGCGAGGAGAGCTCCTCGTAGGAGCCCCGACGCAGCGCCGCGGCGACCTGGTTCTGGCGCACCGCGCCGATCACCAGCACGGCGATCGCAACCACCCCGTAGCCGAGACCCAGCACCCTCAACGGCCAGAGCGCACCCCCGGTGAGACCGGGCAGCAGTCGCCCGACCCCGATCGACACGGCGGCGGCACCCAGGCCGGTGCGCCACCAGGCAAGCCACGTCCGCTCGGCCGCGAGCCAGGTGCGCCGCTTGACGTCGGCGAGATCCGTGTCGCCGGCACCGGCGTCGGGCTCGGGGGGCGCTGTCATGCGAGAAACGTAGCGCGCACCCCGGCAGCTATGCGAAGCAGTGCGATCACAGGCGCGGGGGGTCCTCCGCCCGTCATCGATCTCCCGAGTCTGGACATACACGTTTCAGGCGATACGATGGCGCCATTGATGCGATATCGCATCAATGGACCAAGGGGGATGTACATGCGAGGTGTGGGCAGTGCTCTGTTCGTCGGAATCCTGCTGATGGTGGCGGGGATCCTCAACATCGTCTACGGCATCGCGGCCGTCGGCGACGCGCATTTCTATGTCAACGACACGCAGTTCGTATTTTCCAGCCTCCACACGTGGGGGTGGATCACGATCATCCTGGGAATCATCCAGCTCACCGCCTCGATCTCGCTGTTCGGCGGCAATGCCTACGGGCGCATCGTCGGCATCGTGGCGGCGAGCCTCGGCGCGATCGGCGCATTGCTCGACATTGGCGGCGCACACCCGTGGTGGTCGATCGGCGTGTTCGCGATCTGCCTGATCTGCATCCACGGCCTCGTGGTGCTCGGCGAGCCGGAGAACACAACCGTCTGACCGTCTGACCGGCCATCGCGGGAGTCCGGGCATGCCGGGCTCCCGCGATGGCCAACGGCTCAGCCGATGCCGAGCGCCTGCGCCTTGGCGGCGGCGAACTCCTCGTCGGTGAGGGCTCCCGAGGCGTGCAGCTGCGCCAGCTGGCTGATCTTCTCCACCGTCGGGTCCGCCGGGGCTTGGGGCGGGGCCGGCGGTGGCGGTGCCTGATAGGCGGGCGGTGGCGGGGGCGCGGCGGCTTCCGCCGCCTGGTTCTGTCCAGCCATCGCGCCGCGCTTTGAGCCCTGGTAGGCCACGGTTCCAACGGCGGCTGCGCGCAGCAGGGGGCGACGTCTCATCACAGGCATACCGAGCTCACCCTTCCTCTGGCAGTGACAGCCCGAGCGCGAGCATGATCTCGGGAGCGGCGGCAACCACCTTGGGGGCGCCCACCTGGAAGGCGACGGCGCGCAGCACGCCGAGGACGTCCTCGGGGGTCACTCCCTCGTCCAGTGCGTTGGCGATCTGCCAGGCGTAGGAGGTCGGCGGCGCGTCGAGTGCGATCAACGCCGCGATTTTTACCAGCGCGTACGTGCGGGGGTCGAGGCCTGAGCCCTCGCGACCCAGATCGCGCAGCCCGATCGCCGTCTCGAGGATGTTCGCGTCCCCGGCGGATATCCCCAGCAGCGTGTCTTGAGTGTCCTGTGCAACATCAGCCATGAGCGTTCCTTTCGCCCCACGCACGCGCATGGGGGAGATAGAGATGGGTTGCTGCGTCTCCGAAGGCCAAGCCTACTCCGCTTTGGCGGGCCTGCTGCGACCGAGGTTCGCCACGATCAGCGAGACGATCGTGACGAGGTAGATCTGCCCGAGCAGCGCCTCGGACACCGACAACGTGTGGCCGAGGTTCGCGCGCGCGGTGAAATCGCCATAGCCGGCGGTCGTCAGGCTGGAGAAGCTGAAGTACAGGCAGTTCGCGACGGTCGCCGGCTGCCCGGCGGCGAAGAAGGGATTGCCCCCGAAGCGGTCGATCGTGCCATATACGGAGGCGAAGAACATGCCGAGCAGGATGTACACGCACAGGACACCGAAAACCGCTTCCAGCGTGACCGCCTGTCTGGCGCGAAGGCTGCGTATGACCCCGAGGATGATCGCGGGCGGAGCGAGTCCCACGAGCAGCGCATTCGCGATCCGCGTCGCTCCACCGCCGACGCCGCCGCCGGCGGCTTCGACGACGCTGGTGAGGATCAAAGCGACGACGACCAGGACCGCCACCCACATGACCCTCGGCTTTGCGTCAGCCACCCACAGCGCGAGCAACAGCGTGGCGCCCAGCAGGACGGCGACGAGGATCTCCTCGAACTTGCCCGGTTCGGCGATTCCCTGAATCGCGAACGCGATGATGATCGCGCCGAGCAGCAGCCCGTAGCGCTCCCGGTGGGTGGCCAACGCCGGCTGCGCGGGAGCGGCCGATGTCGAGTGGGTGTCGGGCACGGCTGCTCAGAACCTACTTCAAGCCGCGAGACGTTCCGTCAAGAGCAGTTGACCGGAGCGAGCGCCTGTTCAAAGCTCTTCGCGTACTGCGTCAGCGAGGCCTTGAGCTGCTTTTCGGCGTTGCTGAGCGATGGGTTGGAGACCAGGCCGGTGATGATCGAGGTGACCTGGGCTTCGAAGGTGTGCGTGGCCGAGGAGATCTGTTCCTTGCGGGCCGGTGCGAGGTTTGGCTGGGCGTCCTTGATCGTCGTGAGGTCTGAGGCGATCGCTTCCAGACCGTCCTTGGCCTGGGTGAGGATGCTGGTGGAGATCGTCAGTTCGCTGAGCGTCTTCACCTGCTTGGAGATGTCCGACTTCGCTGTGCAGACCTGGGCCTTGGCCTTTTCTTCAGAGGATTCACCACAGCCCGCCAGCAGCAGCACACCGAGTAACAGGACGGCGATCGCGGATGCCTTACGCACGTGGCGCAGTCTACACCGGCGCTCGGCAGCGTTTCCGATCCTCGGCGTGAAATGATGAGCGGGCATGGAGCCTGCGGCCCAAAGCCCCTCCGAGCCTCCGACCGAGACCCTTCCAACCACACCGGCGCCGCACGCGCGGCACTGGGGGATCAACGCGATCTTTGTGCTCGCGGTCATCGTCGGCGTGTTCGCGGTGCTTGCGGTGTGGGTGAACAGGCAAGTGCTCAACACGGACAACTGGACGAACACGAGCTCGCGGTTGCTCGCCGATCCCAAGATCGAGGCGGCAGTCGGCAACCTGCTGGTCAACGAACTCTTCAGCCAGGTAGACGTGGCCAAGGAACTGAAGAGCGTGCTGCCCTCGGAAGTCGACGGGCTCGCGGCCCCCGCGGCGGACGGGCTGCGCACGCTCGCGATCCAGATCGCGCCGCAGGTGCTCGCGACCACTCCGGTCCAGAACGCCTGGCGCGAGGCCAACCGCACGGCGCAGATCGAGCTCCTGCGGATCCTCAAAGGCGGCAGCAAGACGATCTCGACGAACAACGGCGAGGTCACCCTGCAACTGCATACGTTGCTCGTGCAGCTGGCCGCGCAGCTCGGCCTGCGCCAGCAGTTCGAAAGCGTGCAGTCGAAACTGCAGGGCTCGACCGGCGAAGTCGCGCGGGGCGCCGTGCAGGAAAAGCTCGGCGTGAAACTGCCTCCCACCAGCGGCGGCATCGTGCTGCTGCGCTCCTCGCAGCTGAAGACCGCGCAGGACATCGTCAAGGCGATCAAAGGCCTCGCGTTCGTGCTGCCGCTGATCGCGCTGCTGCTGTTCGTCCTCGCCGTCTGGCTGGCCGACGGATGGCGGCGCGTGGCGCTGCGCACGACCGGCTGGTGCCTGGTCGGGATCGGCCTGCTCGCTGTGCTCGCGCGCCGCGTGCTCAGCAGCTACGTGGTCAACTCACTGGTGAAGGACCCCGCGAACAAGCCCGCCGTGCAGCACGCCTTCTCGATTGGCACCTCCCTTCTTTACGACCTCGCGATCGCGATGATCACATACGGCCTGCTGGTCGTATGCGCCGCCTGGCTCGCCGGCCACACGCGGCACGCCCGCGCGGTGCGTCGCGCGCTGGCGCCGTCGCTGCGCGAGCACGTGCAATACGTCTACGCGGCAGCGGCCCTAGCCCTGCTGCTCGTGGTCGTCTGGGGGCCGTTCCCCTCGACGCGCGAGGTGCTCCCGGTCATCGGCTTCGTGATTCTGCTCGGGCTTGGCATCCATACTTTGCGCGGGATGACGGCGCGAGAGTTCCCCAACGCGAAGCTCGGCGATTTCGCGCACGGAATCCGCGCCTGGTATGACGCGCGGCGGCACGCCGCTTTCTCGGCGATCTCTGCGGCGCGTTCGACCTCGACCGCGGCAGCCGGCGGGGGCGGCGCGGGGGCGGGGACGGGGGACACGCGGATCGGCGACCTCGAACGCCTGGCCAGCCTGCACGAGCGCGGTGTCCTCACCGACGAGGAGTTCCGCGCGCAGAAGACGGCGCTCTTACGGCAGGACGCCTGAGACGCGTTCGATCAGAGCATCGTTCCCTGCCCCGGCTCCAGGATCCGAACCTCGACGCCCGCGGCAAGCGACGCAACGTGTTCGGCGAACTGTCGCGGCGGGTCACCGAGACGGTCCCGATGACGCCCGGCAATCCCGATCGGCAGCAGCGTTCCCCAATGGATCGGGATCGCCAGGCGCGGCCGAATCAAGCCGGCCGCTCGTGCGGCGTCGAGTGGATCCATGTGACCCGGTCCAAGCGTCGGCCCCCAGCCCGCGACCGGTAAGAGCGCAACGTCGAGTGACGGCGCCAGGTCCGACATGCCCTCGAACAGCCCCGTGTCTCCGGCGAAGTAGACCGTGCGCTCCGGCCCATTCACAACGTAGCCCTGCGCCTCGGCACGCAGGCCGGCGGGGCCCGGGCGGCGGCGATGATCGTGGCGAGCCTCGACCGCGCTGACCACGAGCGCACCGACGTTCGCCGTCCCACCCCCCACGCTCAACTCGGTCACCCGCGTGAACCCGCGACCCTCGAGCCACTCCCCGGCGCCGACCGGCACCAGCAGGGGCGTATCGAGACCCAGCAGTCGCAACGACGCCAGATCGAGGTGGTCGTAATGCAGGTGTGAGATCAGAACGGTGTCCGGACCGGTGGCGGCAGACCACAGGCTCTGCTCGACAGGCGAAACCTGGCGACGCAGGTGTGCGACGCGATCGCGCAGTACCGGATCGGTCAGCAGGCGCACACCGTCCACTTCGATCAGGACGGTGGCGTGCCCGAGGAAAACGATACGGTCCGCGGAAGTGCCTGCACGACGGGCGAGAGTCGCGCCATCGACCATGAACGAGAAGGTAGCAACGAGATGCTCCCAGCGTTTAACGACCGCAGCCCGAGTCCGTAACGAGATGCGCTCGTCAATTCATGACCGCAACGCCAGACCGTAACAAGATGCCTCCGTCAAACGACACGCCCAGGGCCGGGCAATATGTGAAAAGTGGACGACAGCTGCTCGGGTTGATCTTTCGGGTCATCCTCCTACTGGTGATCCAGGGTCTCGTGATTCTCGCGCTGGCGGCGATCCTCCCCGGCGTCCAAACGCCCTCCTTCGCCGCCGCGGTGCTCGTCGCCGCGACGATGGCGCTGATCAACGCGGTCCTGTGGCCAATCGTCATCCGCATCGCGCTCCCGCTGACAGTCTTCACGTTCGGGCTGGGATCGCTCGTATTCAGCGCCGGCACGGTCGCACTGGGGTTCTACGTGGTCGACGGCACTTCGATTCCGATCGGCGGCGACCTGGCGATCGCGTTCGCGATGGCGCTGGTGTCGATGCTGATCGCGCCCCTGCTCGACGTCGACGGGGACGCCCAGCACCTGCGTGTGGTCCGGCGGCGGGTGCGACACGGGCGCAAGGACAACCGCACCGACATTCCAGGTGTGATCCTGTTTGAGATCGACGGCTTGGGGGAGACGATTCTGCGCGAGGCGGTGCGCGACGGGCACGTGCCCACGATCGCGCGCTGGCTGTCGGACGGCACGCACAAGGTCCTCGGCTGGGAGTGCGATCTCTCCTCCCAGACCGGCGCGAGCCAGGCGGGCCTGTTGCTGGGCAGCAACTGGGACATGCCCGCCTTTCGCTGGTATGAGAAGGAGTCCGGGCGCACAATGGTCTCCAACCATCCCGCCGACGCGGCCGAGATCGAGCAGCGTCGCTCCACCGGCGTGGGCCTCTTGGCGAACGGGGGCACAAGCCGGGGCAACATGTTCTCCGGCGACGCGCTGCGCTGCACGGCCACGATGAGCGTGATCCGCGACCGCAGTCGCTCGAAATCCGGGGACTTCTTCGCCTACTTCTCCGACCCTTACGGCTTCCTGCGCACGATCGTCCTCTCACTCGCCGACATCTCTTACGAGCGGCGTGCGGCCCGCCGCCAACGCCGCAGCGGGGCGGCGCATGTCGAGCGCGGCGGTATGTATCCGCTCGTCCGCGCCGCGATCGCCGTGGTCATGCGCGACCTCAACGTCGCGCTGCTGATGGCCGACATCGTCGAGGGCGTGCCGGTCAGCTACGCGACCTTCGTCGGCTACGACGAGGTCGCCCATCATGCGGGGATCCGCGAACCCGACGCGCTCGCGGTGCTCAAGCGCCACGACCGCCAGCTGGAGCGGCTGGAGCGCGCCGTGGCACAGGCGCCGCGCCCGTATCACCTGGTCGTGCTCTCCGACCACGGTCAGACGCAGGGCGCACCGTTCCGCCAGCGCTATGACGAGACACTGGAGGAGCTCGTGCAGGGCGCGCTCGCACAGGGCGATGTGCACGCCCCGGCCGCGGTCGACGAGGCCTGGGGCGACGTCGGCGCGGTGCTGGCCGACGCGCGGCAGGATCCCGGTCTCGGCGGGCGCGTGCTGGCGCGCGCCACCCGCAGCAGGGAGGTGGAGGGAACTGTCGCGCTGGGGCCGAACCGCGAGGCGCTGGCGGAGCGCAGCGCACCGTCGGACCCCGAGTCAGAGCAGGAGGCGGTGGTGATGGTTTCCGGACCGCTTGGGCTGATCTACCTGCCGCACAGTCCGGAGCGGCTCACGCTCGAGCAGATCGCCGAGGCGCATCCCGAGCTGGTGAGCACCCTGACCGCCCATCCGGGGATCGGGTTCGTGATGGTGCGCTCGCAGGAGCACGGAGGGACACTGGTGATCGGCTCCGGCGGCCACCGGCGCCTGGCCGACGACACGGTCGAGGGCGAGGATCCCCTCGCTCACTTCGACCCGACGGTTGCGGACCACCTACGCCGCCACGACAGCTTTCCGCACTGCCCTGACCTGCTCGTCAACAGCATGTACGACCCGGCCACGGACGAGGTTGCTCCGTTCGAGGACTTCATGGGCTCGCACGGCGGCCTCGGCGGGCCGCAGATGCATCCCTTCGCCGTCGTGCCCACCGAGTGGAGCGAGCCGCCCGAGCCGATCGTCGGCGTGGAGGCGATGCACGAGGCGTTTCGCGACTGGCTGGCGCAGCTACAGCGCGGTGTGGAGAAGAACGCGGCCGAGCCGCAAGCCGGCTAGATCCCCGTCTCGGCGACGACGCGCCCGCTCTTGATCGCTCCCAAGAGCGACTCGTAGTCGCGCTCGTTCTGATCGGCGTAGGCCTCGGCGAAGTCCGCGATCGCACGATCGAAGACGTCGCTCTGACCGAGGTAGGAGGCGATCGCGAGACGGTCGCCGGAGCGGGCATGCGCGCGAGCCAGCGTCCACGCGCACATCTCGACGTAGGGCCCCATGATCCGGGGGGTCATCGTGTCGACGTCGGCGGAGAACTTCCAATCCCACAGCTGGCGGCCGTAGAAGTCGCGCGAGCGCCCGTCGAGGCCGTCGTCGTTGTGCAGCCAGCCGAGCATGATGTCGCTCGCCGACTGCATCAGGCGCTGGCCTTCGACCACACGACGGCCGTGGTTGCCGAACTCGCTCTCGCCGGTGAAGCGTTCGAGCACGGAGGCCTGCGCCTCCTTGAACTGCAGGAACAGCGGATCCTGCTCTGCCGTGCTGCCCTCGAGCAGCAGGATCCAGCAGCGCGTGCCGACCGAGCCGACGCCGACGATCTTGCGGGCGATATCCACGAAGCGGTAGCCCTCGAGCAGCCGGCGGCGATCGTCCTGGAGCGTGGCTTTGTACTCGTCGAACAGGCCCCGCATGGCGGCCTGCAGGTCGTCCGCCTCACTGGCCGGGAGCAGGTCGACGGCGCGGACGATCACCGGCGGATCGCTGATGATCTGCAGATGTCCTTCCACGCGCGTGGTCAGCTTGTTGAAGGCCTTCATGCTGTCCTTCGTCGTCGCCTTCGCCGTCGCCTTCTCCACGCGCGACTGGAACTCCTTACGACGTCCGACCTTCATCCCCGACATCGCCTGCGTGAGGACGTCACGACTGAGCATCGAGTACCAGACCTCGAGATTGCCCATGCCGGCGAATCTGCCCATCGCCTGGCGATAGCGGCGCGCGCAGCCGAGCAGCAGATCGCGGCGAACGGCCCCCTTGAAGCCCTGCGCGCGGCCCGCGACCGCGACGCTCGCCGCGAGGCGCTTGACGTCCCACTCCCACGGGGCCGGAAGGGTCTCGTCGAAGTCGTTGAGGTCGAAGATGAGCTCGCGCTCGGGCGAGGCGAACCCACCGAAGTTCGACAGGTGCGCGTCCCCGCAGGCCTGCACTTTCAAACCGGAGTCGGGCGTGTGCGCCAGGTCGGATGCCATCAACAGCGCCGCCCCGCGGAAGAACGTGAACGGCGAGACGCTCATCCGCCCGTAGCGGATCGGCACGAGCTCCGGCACACGGGTGACCGCCTGCTCTTCCAGCAGATCCACCGGGTCCGGGCGCCCCGCGGCAGGCTCCCAGGCGGCGTGGCTCGAGCGGGGGACCTCCTTGCGGGCCTCTTTGCCCGCCGCCGTGCGCTCGTCGCGTGAGAGCCCCGATTCGGCCGCGGCGACGGGTGCATCCCCACCCGCCGCGCGGCTTGCTTTGGCCGCGGGTTTCCGGCTGGCTTTGCTTGCGGACTGACCGGCCATCGCGATCAGCCCTGAGCAGCTTCCTTCTCCGCCTCGTCGAGCTCGCGCTTGAACTCCTTGTTGTCGGCGTCGATTTCCTTCTCGAGCGTCTTTTCCGCGCGCGTGAGCACCTTGTCGAGCTGCTCTTCCACGCGCGACTCGCCGATCACGACCAGCGCCGCCTGACCGCCCTCCAGCAGCTCCCCCAGCTCCTTCGCGTCGCCGCGCGACATGCCCTTGCGCAGGTGTCCGCCGACGCCGCCGACGACACCGCCGACCAGCGCCGCGCCGAGGATCGACGGCGGGAACAGGATCCCGGCGACCGCCCCGACCGCGATGCCGCCCCAGGCGCCGTGTTGGGTCGGCTTCTCGTGCTTGTGGACGTGGACCTTGCCGTCCTCGTCCTTGACGATCAGGGCGACGTCGTAGGTGCCGACGAGCTTCGCCGCGTGCAGTTCGAGCAGACCGTCGTAGTCGGCGAACGCGTCCGCGCGGTCGGCGTAGGTCGCGGCGTAGATGAAAACCGGTCTATCGCTCATCCCAATCTCCCGTCCTCGATTTTGTCGAGTGTGGCAGATCGACAGCCGGCGTGTACGAATATGCTGTTCCGCACTAGCTTGAGCCCCGACCGATAAGGACGACCATGATTCTCGCAACCAGCAACTATCCGTTTCTCGAAGTCTTCTGGACGATGCTCATCTTCTTTGCGTTCGTCGTCTGGATCTGGATCCTGTTCACGGTGCTGGCCGACATCTTCCGTCGCCACGACACCTCGGCCTTCGCGAAGGTCCTGTGGATCATCTTCATCATCATCATTCCGTATTTCGGCGTCTTCGTCTACCTGATCGCCGAGCACAACGGGATGACCGAACGCGCGATCAAGCAGCAGGAAGCGGCGAAATCGCAGATGGACCAGTACGTGCAGTCGGTCGCGGGGAAGACCGACCCGGCCGAGCAGATCGCCAAGGCGAAGACGCTGCTCGACAGCGGCACGATCACGCAGGCGGAGTTCGACAGCATCAAGCAGAAGGCGCTCGCCTCGGCGTAGCGACAGGACTGGGCGGCGGGACGTGGCGCTAGCGAGCGCTGCGACTCGCCGCGCGGCGCCGGGCGAACATCCAGCCGACGGCAAAGCCGATCAGGCCGCAGCCGGCGATCACGACGATCATCGGTGTCTGCGTCGTTGTGATGAACCACCAGTGGATCGTCACCGTCTGGCTGTTGGCGATGGCAAACAGGACGATCAGCACCACGAGTACTCCCGCGGTGATCATCTTTGGCGAGGGTTTGTTGCGAGCGGGCGTGGCTGTGGAGTCGATCTGACCGGAAGGTGTCATCGGAGTAGGTCTATCAGAGGACCGGACTAGAAAACCGGGACTTCACGATAGTCGCCCCAGACAGTCTGCAGCGCTTGGACGATCTCGCCCTCCGACGCGTACGCGCGCGCGCAGTCGAGCAATGGCCCCATCAGGTTGACGCGCTCGCTGGACGCGCCCTGCTTCAGCGCGGCAAGCGTCGCCTCGACGGCCGCGGCGTCGCGGCGCGCGCGCACCCCCTGGACGCGGTCGATCTGCTTGCGTTCGAGCGCAGGGTCGATCCGCAGCAGCGGGGGCTGATCGTCATCGCCCTCGGTGAACGAGTTGACCCCAACGACGATCCGCCGCCCGGCGTCGATCTCGCACTGCAGCCGGAATGACGCGTCGGCGATCTCGCGCTGCGGGTAGCTCTGCTTGACGGCCTGCACCATCCCGCCGAGCTCGTCGATCTTTGCGAAGTACTCGCGCGCCTGCGCCTCGATCTCATCGGTCAGCGCCTCGACGAAGTACGAGCCCCCGAGCGGGTCGATCGTGTTCGCGACGCCGGTCTCGTGGGCGATGATCTGCTGGGTGCGCAGCGCGATCCGCACGGCGTCCTCGGTAGGTAGCGCGAGCGCCTCGTCGTAGGAGTTCGTGTGCAGCGACTGCGTGCCACCCAGCACGCCCGCGAGCGCCTCGACCGCTGTGCGCGTGATGTTGTTCAGCGGCTGTTGCGCGGTCAGCGAGACCCCCGCCGTCTGAGTGTGGAAGCGCATCAGCCACGACTTCGGGTTCTTCGCGCCGAACGTATCGCGCAGCTCGCGCGCCCAGATTCGCCGCGCCGCGCGGTACTTGGCGATCTCCTCGAAGAAGTCGATCTGGGCGTTGAAGAAGAAGCTCAGCCGCGGAGCGAAGTCATCGACGTCGAGGCCGCGCTCGATCGCCTGCTCGACATAGGTGAGGCCGTCCTTGAGCGTGAACGCGAGCTCCTGGGCCGCGGTCGAGCCGGCCTCGCGGATGTGGTAGCCGGAGATCGAGACCGGATGCCAGCGCGGCATGTTGGCCGAGCACCACTCGATCATGTCGCCGAGCAGTCGCATCGCCGGGTCGATCGGGAAGCACCACTCCTTCTGGGCGATGTACTCCTTGAGGATGTCCGCCTGAATTGTCCCGCCCAGCCGGTCGGCGGGAACGTCGCCGCCCTCGGCCGCGGCGACGTAGTAGGCGAGCATGATCGCCGCGGGCGCGTTGATCGTCATCGAGACGCTGACCTCGCCCAGATCGATCCCACCGAACAGCGTCCGCATATCCTCGACGGTGTCGATCGCCACACCCTCGCGGCCGACCTCGCCTGCCGACAGCGGCGAGTCGGAGTCGTGGCCCATCAGCGACGGCATGTCAAACGCGGTCGAGAGCCCAGTCTGGCCGTGGTCGAGCAGGTAGTGAAAGCGCTCGTTGGTCTCCGCGGCGCTACCGAAGCCGGCGAACTGGCGCATCGTCCACAGCCGCCCGCGATACATCGAGGGGTAGATCCCACGCGTGAAGGGATATCCGCCCGGCAGGCCGATCTGAGCAGGGTCGGGCAGGTCGGCCTCGGTGTACAGCGGCCTTATGGCCTCATCGGAGAGCGTCGTGAACTCGGCGTCGCGCTCGGGGGTGACGCCGTAGGCGTCGAGCCACTCGGCGTAAGAGGTCGGAGTGCCGACCGGTGAGCCAACGGTGGCGCTCATCGGTCGCGTTTGGTGAAGGTGGGACGCACGGTAATCGGAGTATCACACGCTTTATGTCAGCGGCTTGCATGAACTCGCGCATGCACTCGGCTGTCGATCGGCCGGTCAGGCTTATATTCGGAAGTCGATGGCGAGCGCTTCATCAGACGCATTGAGAACAGCCCTGGCGAGGGCGCTCCCGGCGATCCCGATCCAAGCACCGACCCGCATTGAGCTGAGTGACGCCACGGAGGCACACGGCTTGGTCGGCCACGCCGACGCGCTCGCGCTGCCGCGCAGTACAAAGGAGGTGGCGGCGGTGCTCGCGTGGTGCTACGAGCACGAGGTCGCGCTCACGCCGCGCGGTGGTGGAACAGGTTTCGCCGGGGGTGCGGTCCCGCTCGACGGCGGCGTGGTGCTCGATCTGCGGCTTTTGAGCCGGGTGCGATCGCTGGACCCCGCACTGTGGCGGGCCGAGGTCGAGGCGGGAGTGACGACAGCCGCGCTCCAGCGCCGCGCGCGCGAGAACGGACTGCTGTTTCCCCCAGACCCCGGCGCCGCCGAGCAGTCGCAGATCGGCGGCAACATCGCGACCAACGCAGGCGGGCCGCACACCTTCAAGTACGGCGCCACCGGCGCATGGGTGACGGGGTTGGAAGTCGTCCTTGCGCCGGGCGAGGTCGTGCGGGTCGGCGGCGCCATGCGCAAGGACGTCGCCGGGTACGACCTGAAGAGCCTGCTGATCGGCTCCGAGGGGACGCTCGGGATCGTCACCGCCGCGTGGCTGCGGCTGATCCCTGCGCCCGAGCGGGTCTACCCGGTGCTCGCCCTGTACCCCGACTCGGCGACCGGAACGGCGGCGGTGCGAGCGATCCTCGAAGCCGGGGTCGAGGCCGCCGCGATCGAGTACCTCGACAACGCGACGATGGCGCTCGCCGGCGGCTCCTGTCCGGCGGATGTCTTCACAGCGCGGGACGACCTGGCGCAAGACTCGGCGCGAGGCGATCCGACGAGGGCGTTCGCGGTGCTGGCCGAGGTGGATGGCGATGAGGCGACCGCGCTGCGCGCCCGCGGCGAGCTGCTGGAGGCGCTCGGCGGTGCGACCGACACCTACGCGCCGACCGCGCCGGATCGGATCAAAGCGCTGTGGCGCTGGCGCGCCGGGATCCCCTATGCGGTGCAGATGCCGCGCGGCGGGAAGCTGAGCGAGGACATCGTCGTGCCGCTCGACCGTCTGGCGGAGGCGATCGACGGCACGCTCCAGATCGGCACGCGTTACGGTCTCGCCGCGTGCAGCTGGGGCCATGCCGGCGACGGCAACCTGCACTCGACGATGCTGCTCGACCCAGCCGACCGCGCAGAGGTCGGCCGCGCCGAAAGCGCCGCGCAGGACCTGTTCGACCTAGCGGTCGGCCTCGGCGGCTCGATCTCCGGAGAGCACGGCCTCGGCACGGTCAAGAGCGGGCAACTCGGGCTGCAGTGGGGCGGCAAGGCGCTGGAGCTACACGAAGGCGTCAAGCGCCTGTTCGACCCCAAGGGCCTGCTTAATCCGGGCACGAAGCGGGCGGGGTCGAGACCTCTTCCTCCGGTCGGCAAGAAAGCCCGGCCGGAGGAAGAGTCCGCCCCGCCTGTCTGATCTGCCGGTGGCCTCAGCTCGAATACCTCAGCGACCCTGGCGTCGTCAGCGACTCTCCGCTCTCCAGCAGCGTCTTCAGGCCCGAGAGGATCATCGGCCAGCCGCCGTAGAGCTCGCCATGGGCGTTTTCGCGCAACTGGTCGTGGGTGACCGTCAGGCGGCACGAGTCGACGACCTGTTCGATCTCCCACGTGACGCGCGAGGTCCCTTCGACCCTGACCTCCTCGCTCCACACCGCCGTGAAGCTCTGCACGAGCCGGCGCGGGGGATCGACCTCGAGGTTCTCGCCCTCGGCGAGCGGCATCTCGCCGGCCGCGAGCTCGTAGTGGGATCCGGGCGTCCAGTCGGAGCTGGCGCTCGCGCCGAAGTTGTACTTCCGCCGCAGCTCCGGATCGGTGATCGCCTCCCACAGACGCTCGGGCGTCGTTTTGATGAAGATCTCGAACACCTTCTCCGCCGGCTCAGCCGTCCAGGGGCGCTTGCCACTCTGCTGCGTGTCTGTGTGCGTCGTCGTGTCCATGTCTGTGTCCGTGCTCATCGTTGGTTCCTCCATTCGTTGCTTTAGGTCACTGAGCCCCTTGGCCCAAGGTTCGGTGTACTTGCTCACCCAGCGGTCGTGGACGAGCCTGATCGGCACCGGGTTCAGGAAGTGGAGCTTCTCCCGGCCCCTGCGTTTCGTCTTCACGAGCCCCGCCGCCTCGAGCACCTTCAGGTGCTTCATCACACCGAAGCGCGACATCGGCAACCGCTGCTCGAGCGCCGACAGCGTCTGCCCGTCTGACTCGAACAACTCGTCGAGCAGGCTCCTACGCGTCGGGTCGGCCAGGGCTCTGAACACCTCGTCTTCGTCCATGTCCCGACCCAGTATAGGTGACCTTTTAGTCACATGTCAAGTTGTCGGGTCTGCTCGCTGTCGAGCGCGCCCATCTGCGGCTCGCCGCAAGAGGGGTTGACAATCCTCTGCCAGGCTGCTTAGATACTCGACTTAGGCGTATGACTAAGTCGATTGCAACCAAAGATCCACAGAGCGCGGATAGTCCCCCTTCGATCAGGGAGGCCAATGTCGAGGCGTTTCTCGACGCCGCCGAGCGGCTGCTGGTCCGGGAGGGCGCGGCGGGGATCTCAACGCGGCAGCTCGCGCGGGAGGCGGGTCAGAACCACGGCCTCGTGCACTACTACTTCGGCTCGGTTGACGAGCTGCTGCTGCAGACGCTGGAGCGGTTCACCGCACGCATCCTCGAGCGCCAGCGCGCCATGTATGGCAGCGAGGCGCCCTTCATCGAGAAGTGGCGCAAGGCGATGGGCTTCATCGAGGATGACCTCGCTTCGGGCTACCCCAAGATCTGGGCTGAGCTGCAAGCGCTCGCCTGGAACAAGCCCGAGCTGCGCGAGCGCCTGCAAGGCGTCACCGACAGCTGGCGCACCGTGCTTCGTGACGCGCTCGCCGAGGCAATCGAGGAGTACGACCTCCACGACAGCCCGTTCTCGGCCGAGAGCTGGGCGGCGCTGGTCTCGCAGTTCAACGAGGGACTCCTGCTCGAGCGGCTGCTCGGCTTCGACCGCGGGCACTCAGAGCTACTCGCAGCCATCGATGGCTGGCTCACTTCATTGGAGGAGGGAAAGACGTGAACACGATCGCGGGAACGGAGGTCGCACCCGCGCCGCTCGCGCCCGTACCAGCCGCGGTCGCGCGGGAGATCGGTCGTGACGGTGAGCAGAGCCGCGCCCGCTACCCCGACGCGGAAGGCTTTGTGGAGCGCGACGGGCAGCGCCTGTTCTACGAGGTCTACGGCGAGGGCGAGGAGACGATCTTTCTGCTCCCGACGTGGTCGCTTGTTCACTCCCGCCACTGGAAGATGCAAATCCCTTACTTTGCGCGCCACTTCCGGGTCTTGACGATGGACGGTCTCGGTAATGGGCGCTCTGATCGATGGCACGATCCCAAGCGCTACGGAGCCGAGGAGGTCGCGCGTGATTGCCTGGCGGTGATGGACACGACGGGCACAGAGCGGGCGGTGATGGTGACCCTCTCGCGCGGCGCGCAATACCCGTTGGAGATGGGACGGCTGGCGCGCGAGCGGGTCGCAGGTGCCGTCTTCATCGGCCCGCAGTTCCCCTACACGCTCTCGCAGCAGTCGGTCCTAACTCACCCGCTGTCTCTTTTGCTCTTCCGGCGCCCGGCGCCCGTTTACCGCTGGTGGGCCATATGAACGCTGTCCATTGGCGCGAGGATTACGCCGAGTTCGCGGAGTGGTTCATCTCGCGCTGCTTTCCCGAGCCTCACTCGACCAAGGCCGTCGAGGACGGGGTGGAATGGGCACTGGACACGGACCCGGAGACGCTGATCGCCACCGCGGGTGGTGCGTCCCAGCGTGGCAGACGCACCCTTCGAGGGCTGGCTCAGAACCTGGACTGCCCGGTGCTGGTCGTCTCCGGCTCGCATGACAAGATCACGCCGCCGCGCGATGCCCGGGCGCTGGCCCGCCTCACCGGCGGAAAGCTCGAGGTCGTGGAGGACGCCGGCCACTTCTTGCACGTGCGCAAGCCTGTCCGGTTCAACCTGGCACTGCGCGACTTCTCCGAGGACATCTTCAAGCGGGAGCGCACACCACGCGACCCCACCGTGTACCGACCCGACGGACATCCCCGCGCCCTCTTCGTCTCCTCCCCGATCGGTCTCGGCCACGCCCAGCGCGACGTGGCGATCGCGCGCGAGCTGCGCCGCCTGCACCCCGACCTGCAGATCGACTGGCTGGCCCAGGACCCCGTCACTCGCGTGCTCGCGGCCGAGGGCGAGCGCATCCACCCAGCAAGCGCTCATCTGGCCAACGAGTCCAAGCACATCGAGTGCGAGTCGGCCGAGCACGACCTGCACGTCTTCGCCGCGCTACGACGCATGGACGAGATCCTCGCCGCGAACTTCATGCTCTTCCACGACATCGTGCGCGAGGAGCGCTACGACTTGTGGATCGGCGACGAGGCGTGGGAGCTCGACTACTACCTGCACGAGAACCCACGCGAGAAGCGGGTCCCGTTCGTGTGGCTGACCGACTTCGTCGGCTTCCTGCCGATGGATGACGGAGGCGAGCGGGAGAGCTTCCTGACCGCCGACTACAACGCCGACATGGTCGACCACATCGCCGAGCACCCCGAGGTCCGCGACCTGGCCCTGTTCGTCGGCAACCCCGAGGACATTGTCGCCGAGCGGCTCGGGCCGCAGCTGCCGATGATCCGCGACTGGACCGAGCGCCACTTCGACTTCACCGGCTACGTCACCGGCTTCGACCCCGCCGACCTGCGCGATCGCAGCAAGCTGCGCGCCGAGCTCGGCTACAGAGACGACGAGCAAGTCTGCATCGTCACGGTCGGCGGGTCAGGTGTTGGCGCCGGCCTGCTGCGAAGGGTCATCGCCGCCTTCCCGCAAGCCAAGGAGCGCATTCCGGAGCTGCGCATGATCGTAGTCGCCGGTCCCCGCATCGACCCGGAATCCCTCCCTTCCCATCCCGGCCTGGAAGTGGTCCCCTACGTACACAACCTCTACCGGCACCTCGCCGCCTGCGACCTCGCGGTGGTGCAGGGCGGTCTGACCACCTCGATGGAGCTGACGGCGAACAAGCGGCCGTTCCTCTACTTCCCGCTGCGCCATCACTTCGAGCAGAACTTCCACGTCCGCCGCCGCCTCGAACAGTACGGGGCCGGTCGCCGCATGGACTACGACGACTCGCCACCGGAGCAGATCGCGCAGGCGATCGACCAAGAGATCGGCCGCGACGTCACCTACCGCGACGTGGAGGTTGATGGTGCCGCCAGGGCGGCGCAGCGCATCGCCGAGCTGCTCTGACCGATCACGCACCCGAATGACCAGCGACACGAGTTGCTTCGCGGCAGCAGCCTGTTCGTCGTCGGAGCCTCTCAAACCGCTCATCGATCCGCCCCGGGCACTACTCAAGTATCACCTTGCCGCCGTCGATACAAGAGTCACCCAGCTCCCGCCCGCCCCGGCGCTTGGGAGTTATCCCCGAAACGAGCTTGCCCTCCATGAGCACCACCGACCTGAGCACCAATGGCAATAGAGCAGTTGAGCAGCAGACCAGTGAGCCCGTTGGCGAGGGCGATCACGAGCGCACGCTCACTCTCGATCTCGCCCTGAGCGAGGCAGAGGCGCTCCGCACGTGGCTAATGAAGCCCGCAAAGGACGGGACGACCTCGCTCGATGACCCGCTGGTCAGCCACGCGCTGGCCAAACTGGGAGCGGCAATCGACACCGTCCTGACCACCGTGAATGTCCGTCACGAGCTGCAGCAAGCGGGCCTCGCCGTCGAGCACCTCACCGACGAGCAGGTGTCCGAACTCGGACGCCGCGTTGTCCAAGCTGCCACACCGGGCATCCGCACCTGAACAAGAGCTCGCGGGCTCGCCCTCAGGCCCTCAGAGACCGCGCGATGGCCAGACCCAGACTCGAACTGGGGACACCACGATTTTCAGTCGTGTGCTCTACCAACTGAGCTATCTGGCCGCGGCCGTCGATGCTACCGGCTCTCGAACTCCTCCACGAGCGCCTCGTAGGTTTTCCGCAGCCCCTCGGCGATCGGCACCTCTGGTCGCCAACCGAGCTCGCTTTCGGCCAGGCTCGCGTCCAGTCGGCTGTGCTGCAGCTCGCCCGGGCGCAGGTCGGCGAGCTCCGGTTGGAGGTCCGAGCCGGCGACCTTGCTCAGTTCGCTCCAGATCGTCATCACGTCCGTTTCCACGCCCGTGGCGATGTTGAACGTGCCCGTCTTGCCCGCTGCGGCCCTCAGCGCGCTGACGACGTCGCCGACGTACACGTAGTCGCGCGTCGGCTTGCCGTGCCCGAACAGCTTTGGCGCTTGCTCCGTGTGCAGGCGGTGCGTGAAGATCGATACCACCCCGGCCTCGCCGTGCGGGCTCTGGCGCGGGCCGTACACGTTGCCCAGCCGGCAGACCGCGTTGGCCACGCCCTCCGCGCGCGACCAGGTCCCCACGTAGGACTCGCCCGCGAGCTTCGATGCGCCGTAGGGCGACAGCGGCTGCGGGATCTGCTGCTCGCCGGTAGGCCGCGGTGCCTCGTCCCCATACAGCGCGCCCCCAGTGGAGGTGAACACAACCGGGATGTTTCGCTTGTTCGCTGTATCGACCACGTTCAGCGTGCCCTGCACGTTCACTTCGCAGTCCCGTCCTGGATCCTCCACGGACACGACCACGCTCGACTGTGCCGCGAGGTGGAAGACCGTCTCGGGCTTGACCTCCTCGATGACCGCCGCCACCCCCGCGCGGTCGACGATGTCCAGCTCGATTAGCCGCGCCGCCTCGGCAACGCGGCGCTTCTCGCCGGATGAGAGATCGTCGATCACGGTCACGCTATAGCCGTCGGCGAGCAGCGCGTCGACAAGGTGTGAGCCGATGAACCCGGCTCCGCCGGTAACGATCGCTTGTGCCATGCGCGGGAATCTATCGAGGCGCGCGGTGCATCGTACGCTGCGTCGCTCGGCGCTCGGCGTCGCCGACGCGCAGTGGGTTTCAGCCGACAGCGTGCTCGCGCGTGGCGAGCTGGCCCTCGACGGCCTGCACCGAGCGGTCGATCCGCTCCAGCACCTTGGCGTCTTGCTCGCCGCTGAGCATGAACCTGCGCAGCGTCGCCAACACTCGCCTGGCGATCCCCATCGCCTGTCGCTCGCCGCTTGCGTCGAGCTCACCCCGCCCCCGCAGCGCTGCCAGGCGCCGCAGCGCCGGTTCGATCACCTCGTCGTGGACCATCGCCGCCGGCACGCCGTCCTCGATCGCCTGGGCGATCGTGCCCTCGGCGGTCTCGCCGTCGCCGCGCTGCAGCGCCATCGCAAAGGTTTCGAGGATGCCCTCCGTCAACTCCCCGGGGTCGGCGCGCAGCTGCTCGCGCGCGTCGGGGCCGGAGCGGCCGAGCACTTCCATAAACGCGTCCAGCAGCACCGGGTCGAAATGGCGTCCACGCTGCTCGAGCATCATCTCGACGGCTTCCTCGACCGTGAATGCACGGCGATACACACGATCGCTCGTGAGCGCGTCGAACACGTCCGCCACCGCCACGATCCTGCCCTCGATCGGGATCGCCTCGCCGGCAACGCCCCGCGGGTAGCCACTTCCGTCCCACTTCTCGTGGTGGCTCAGCGCGATCGTCGCCGCAAGGTCGAGGATCGACGAGGACGAGCCGCGCAGCAGCCGGTGGCCCTCCTCGGCGTGGGTCTCCACGATCGCGCGCTCCTCCGGGGTGAGCACGTCCGGCTTGAGCAGGATCGCGTCGGGGATCGCGACCTTGCCGACATCGTGCAGCGGCGCAGCGTGAGTGAGCGTCGCGCAGAAGTCCGTATCCATACCAACGTGCTCTGCCAGCAGCGTCGAGAAGCGTCCGATCCGCTCGATGTGCGCGCCGGTGTCCTCGTCCCTGAACTCGACCGCCATCGACAGCCTGCGCACGGTCTCGGCCTGCGCGATCTCCAGCTCTGTAAATGCTCGCGTCAGCTCGCTCGAGCGGCTGTCGATCTCCTGCTCCAACGCCTCGCGCCGGTGCTCGCCGAGGCGCCAGCCGAGTGCCGTCGCCGCGCCGGCCAGCACGACCACGCAGGCGACGACGAGCGCTATGGAGGCGGCTGTGACCGCGCCCACGGCCGCAACGATGGCCAGCACGAGCCACGGTGCCCATCGCAGCGGCGAGCCCGGACCCGGAGAGTCGCCTCCGACCGGCCCTGTGCGGGCAGATGGCCGCTCCCGTCGTTTGCTCGGCACAGCAACGAGATTACCCGGGCCGGGCACGGTCTCAAACGCGTGTACGCCCACTGTCTTTAAGCTGTCGTCCACGCGATCCCCATCTTCACGATCCCCGTCTTTAGCCACAGCTGTGCCACCCCACGCCGGGCGGGCAGCCGAAAGCCGGCTTGGTTGACTCCGCTCACTGGCAGATCTCACATTTCTCGCTTCTCTCACGCGTTCGGCGTTTGCGCGCGCGCTCTTGAACGCTGCACGGCACGATCAGCGCATGGTCGAATGCGAGACGCGCAGCGAAATCCGAGGTGAGGGTGTGAGATCCGGCCGCTGAATCCGAGGCGCCGGCTCGGACGTCGGCTAGGATCTGCGCCATCTTGCGCCCTCGGCTCCCCCTCCCGGCTGCGACGGCGCTCGCAATCGTGGCCGTCCTATTCGGAGCCGTCCTGCTCGACGGCTGCGGCGGCTCCTCCTCGAGCAACGGCATCGCTTCCAAGACGCCCACGGAGATCCTGTCGGCCGCCACGGCCGCGGCCATGCACGCGAGCTCCGTTCACGTCTCGGGCTCGATCGTCAGCGCCGGCTCCCCGTTCACGCTAGACCTCGAACTCGTGAAGGGCAAGGGAGGTCGCGGGCAGATCTCCGAGGGCGGACTCAGCTTCAACCTGATCCTCCTCGACGGCACCGCCTACATCAGCGGCAGCCCAGCCTTCTACAGCCACTTCGGCGGCCCCGCAGCCGCGCAGCTGCTCGAGGGCAAGTGGCTGAAGGCCCCAGCGTCGAGCGGCACCTTCTCCTCGCTCGGCTCGCTCACCGACCTGAACCAACTCCTGAATACGGCACTGTCCGACCACGGAGCGCTGGCCAAGGGTCCCACCACGACGATCGACGGACAGCATGTGCTGAGCGTTACCGACGCATCGCACGGCGGCACCCTCTACGTCGCCACGACCGGCAAGCCCTATCCGATCGAGATCTCAAAGTCCGGCGCGACCGGGGGCAAGATCTCCTTCGGCAACTGGAATGCCCCGGTCACGCTCGCGGCGCCGAAGGACGCGATCGACCTCTCGGCACTCGAGTCCCACGGCTGAGGCGGAGTCGACGGGCTCAGATCTCCGGCGCACATCGGCGAGCCGCACGCGCACGACGAGTCTCGCCCGAGCGCGACTGCGCGACCTACACGCTCTGTACTACAAGCACTTCGGCGACCGGCGCAAGGAGCGCCAGCTGCTCTCCACCGGCGCCTTCTTCATGACCTTCGCCGCTGTGCGCGGCATCACCCACGCGATCCGCGCCGAACGTGGCCCGTTCAAGAACATCACCCCCGGCGGCCGCCACATCCACCACATGACTTTTGGGATTACCGGCCTGCTCACGGTCGGCTACCTGTGGCTTCTGGAGATCGGGATCAAGGAGGACCGCCGCTCCTCACGGGTAACCTCGCTCGTCTACGGCGCGGGCGCCGCACTCACGCTCGACGAGTTCGCCCTCTGGTTGAACCTCGAAGACGACTACTGGACCAAACAGGGGCGCGAGTCGATCGACGCGGTGGTCTTATTCGGATCGCTGCTCGCCCTGAGCGTACTCGGCAAGGGCTTCTTCTCAGAGCTCCTGCACGGCAAGCACGCACGTACGTCAGAACACCCCTAAACGCTCATCGCCACGTACTTGGTCTCCAGATACTCGGAGATCCCCTCGAAGCCGCCCTCGCGGCCGAACCCCGACTGCTTGACCCCGCCGAAGGGGGCGGCGGCGTTCGAGACGACGCCCTGGTTGAGGCCGATCATGCCCGTCTCCAGACCCTCGCAGACGCGGAACGCGCGCGCGAGCTCTCGCGTGTAGACGTAGGCGACCAGCCCGTACTCGGTGAGGTTGGCGGCGGCCAGCGCCTGCACCTCGGAGGAGAACGTCGCGATCGGGGCGACCGGGCCGAAGATCTCCTCGCGCAGCAGGCGCGCGTCCTCGGGCACGCCGGCAAGCACGGTGGGGGCGAAGAAGTAGCCGGGGCCGGCGACGCGCTTTCCCCCGATCAGGGTGCTGGCGCCACGGTCGACGGCGTCGGTCACGAGCTCCTCCACCTTCTCGCGCTGCGCTTCGTCGATCAGGGGGCCGACGTCCGTATCGGGCTCGGTACCACGGCCGAGGCGCAGCGCGCCCATCCGCTCGGTCAGCCGCCGGGCGAACTCCTCGGCGATCGACTCGTGCACGTGGAAGCGGTTGGCCGAAGTGCAGGCCTCGCCGACGTTGCGCATCTTTGCGAGCATCGCGCCCTCGACGGCGGCGTCGAGGTCGGCGTCCTCGAACACGAGGAACGGGGCGTTGCCGCCGAGCTCCATCGAAACGCGCAACACCTGCTCGGCTGACTGTTCGATCAGCTTGCGGCCGACCTCGGTGGAGCCGGTGAAGGACAGCTTGCGAGTGCGCGAGTCCTTCAGCAGCGGTTCGATCACCGCGCCGGAGTGCTTGGCTGTGATCACGTTCAGCACCCCCTCGGGCAGTCCCGCCTGCTCGAGGATCTTCGCCAAGGCGAGCATCGACAGCGGGGTCTGCTGGGCCGGCTTGACGACGATGGTGCAGCCGGCGGCGAGCGCCGGGGCGAGCTTGCGCGTACCCATCGCCATCGGGAAGTTCCACGGCGTGACGAACACGCACGGCCCGACCGGCTGGCGCATCGTGAGGATGCGTCCCTGCCCCGTCGTGTTGACCATGTAGCGGCCGTGCACCCGGACTGCCTCCTCGGAGAACCAGCGGAAGAACTCGGCGGCGTATCCGATCTCGGCCTTTGATTCGGCGATGGCCTTGCCCATCTCCAGCGTCATCAACAGCGCCAGCTCGTCGGTCTGCGCGACGATCGCCTCATACGCCCGGCGCAGGATCTCGCCGCGCTCGCGCGGCGGGTGCGCTGCCCACTCGGCCTGTTTGTCCGCCGCGGCCGCGAGCGCCGCGAGCGCGTCATCGAGCAGAGCGTCGGCCACCTCGCACAGGGTCTCGCCGGTGGAGGGGTCCTCGACCGGGAGCTTCCCGCCTCCGGTGCCCGCGCGCCACTGGCCGCCAATGTAAAGGTCCTTTGGAACCCTCTCCAAAACCCCCTGCTCGCTGTCTCTACCGGTCATTTCGCCTGCCAATCATCGTGCAACGTTCACCCACGTACTCCGTCTACCCGACCCATAGCTCATGCAGTCCCTTTCCCAAGAGCGCGCCGTCGGCTGATCGACCGTGTTCGCAAGAGCAAGGATGCTCATCGCCAGATCAACCTACCACCGCGACTCCACCGGATCGCGGGAAGCGCCGGCCGATCTGCTGGCCGTACTCGCCGGGGTGCTCGCGGCGGTACTCACACTGTGCGTCCTCTTGCTGTGCGCCTCCTCGGCGAGTGCGACGGGCCAGGCGAGCGCGGCAACGCTCGTGATCGACGGGGCCGGCGACGGCCACGGCGTGGGGATGAGCCAGGAGGGTGCGTTGGGCTATGCCGAGCACAGCGCCTCCTACAGCGAGATCCTCGCCCATTACTACCCGGGCACCGCGCTCGGGCAGGCGCCGGCAGCGACGATGGTGAAAGTGCTGATCGGCAACAGGGTCAAGACGCTCCCGCTGGAAAGCTACGTGCGCGGCGTGGTCGCCGCCGAGATGCCCGCCAGCTGGCCGCTCGCGGCGCTCGAGGCCCAGGCGGTCGCCAGCCGCACCTATGCGATCACCGCCGACGCGGGCGGGTCGAGGTTCGACGTGTACTCTGACACGCGCTCGCAGGTCTATGAGGGCAAGGCCGCCGAAACCGCCGCCACCAACGGCGCGATCGCCGCGACGGCCGGTCAGATCGTCACCTACGGCGGGGCGCCGGCGATCACCTACTACTTCGCGAGCTCCGGCGGTCACACCGAAGACGTGCAGTACGCCTTCCCCGGCGCCGCGGCGCAGCCCTGGCTGGTGGGGGTGGCGGACCCCTACGACCAGGGCCCCGAGCATCGCTGGACGGTCAGCCTGAGCTTCGCCGCGGCCGGCCGGCGGTTGAACGGCCTCGTGAAGGGAGCGTTCCGCGGGATCGAAGTGCTGAAGCGCGGGTCCTCCCCGCGGATCCTGACGGCGTACGTGCTCGGCTCGGCCGGGCGCACATTGAGCACCGGCGGCGAACTGGCGGCGCGCCTGGGGCTGGACGACACCTGGGCGTACTTCAGCGTCAAGCGCGGCTCGAGCGTCGTGGCCGAGCCCGACCGCAGCGGACAGGCCACCCCGGCAAGCCCTTCGCCCACGACCAGCCTTCCCACGGTTCCCGCCGGTCCGGGCGGCGGCGCGCAGGGACCAGCGGGCGCGCCTGAATCGACCCCGGCCGGCGGCGTGGGCGCGGGGTAGCTTTACGCTGACGGGGCCGATGCCCGCCCCCCTGTTGATCGCCGACGTGCCGTGGCTGCTGTACCGCGCCTTCTTCTCGCTGCCCAAATCGATCGTCGACGCGGACGGGCAGCCCGTGAACGCGCTGCTGGGGACTGTGAACGCCCTGTTGGCGGTGCTCGAAGCGCGACCGGCGCGGGCCGTGGCCGCCTGCATGGGAGCCGAGGAGGCGATCTATCGCGTAAAGCTATACCCCGGCTACCACGCTCAGCGCGAGCAGATGCCGGCAGAGCTCGCCGTGCAGTGGGCCAAGGCGCCTGCGTTGCTTGCGAGCCTCGGCTGGACGGTCACGACAGACGCAGAGCTGGAGGCCGACGATGTGATGTTCTCTTACGCGCTCGCCGAGACCGCGGGTGGCAGAGACGGGGATGGGCGGGCGCTGCTATTCACCGGCGACCGCGACCTGTTCCAGGCGATTACCGACCAGGTCGCCGTCATTACGCCGGGTAAAGGCGGCGGGCCCCCGACCGAGATCGGTCCTGAACAGGTACACGAGCGCTACGGGATCGACCCGGCGTTGGTGACTGACTTCATCGCGCTACGCGGCGACCCCTCCGACGGCCTGCCCGGCGCTCCTGGGATCGGCGCGAAGACGGCCGCCGACCTGCTGAATCGATACGGCTCGCTGGAGGAGATGTTGAAGATCGCCGGGGCGGACGACAGCGACATGCGCCTGCGGACGGCAATCACCCTGGGCGAGAACGAAGAATTGCTGCGCACCTTCAAGCGCATTGCGACGCTCGTGCCAATCGACGGCATCGCCCGTCCCCCAGATCGACCTACCGACTTCGCCACGGGCGCCCGCATGGCCAGGGAGCTGGGTATGAAACAGCTCGCGACCCGGCTCGAGAAGCTCGCTAAGGAGTGACTTCGTCGGGAGGGGGACAGGTCCCCCTCCCGACGAAGCCTGGCTGCATAAGGCAGCGACCTCAGGGAGTGAACTTGACGGTGATCACGTCTCCGTCGTTCATCACGTAGTCGCGGCCCTCCAGGCGCAGCGTGCCCCGATCGCGTGCGCCCGAGTAGCCACCGGCGTCAACGAGCTCTTTCCAGCCGATAACTTCGGCGCGCACGAACCCCTTCTGGATGTCCGTGTGGATCTGGCCCGCCGCATGCCAAGCGGTGAGGCCTCGGCGTAGATGCCAGGACTGCGCGATCGTAGCCTCCCCGGCCGTGAAAAACGCAATCAGCTCCAGCAGCGCAAAGGCCTCCCGGACGACCCGCTGAAGGCCTGACTCGCCGGGCGGGCGGGAAAATAGTTCCTCACGCATCGCTGCCGCGTCCTCGTCCTGGAGCTCTGCCAACTCCGCCTCAATGCGCGAGGACACCGCCACCGCCCGCGCTCCCTGCGCGGCCGCATGCTCGGCCACTGCTGCGGGGACCTCCTCTGAACCCTCGTCCACATTGGCCACGAACAGCACCGGCTTACTCGTCAGCGAGCCCAGGTCACGGGCCGCGTTCGGTGCCTGCACGGGCACGGACACCGTGCGCGCCGGACGGCCCTCTTGCAGCGCCGCGATCACCTCGCGCAGCCACGCCTCCTCCGCGACAGCAACGCGATCGCCCCCCCGTGCCTGTTTGCCGACTTTCTCCACCCGACGCTCAGCCGCCTCGAGGTCCGCCATCACGAGCTCCGTCTCAATCGTCTCAATATCCGCCAGCGGGTCCACGCGGCCCTCAGGGTGGATCACGTTTTCGTCGTTGTGGGCGCGCACGACGTGCACGATCGCATGCGTCTCGCGAATGTTCGCCAGGAATTTGTTGCCCAGACCCTCTCCCTCGTGTGCCCCCGCCACCAGACCAGCGATGTCGTGGAAGTCCACCGTGTCCCACACGATCTCCGACGCCCCCACCGTCTTGGCCACCTCCTCCATGCGCTCGTCGCGCACCGGGACCACCGCCACGTTCGGCTCGATCGTCGTGAACGGGTAGTTCGCCGCCTCCGCCCCCGCTTTCGTCAGCGCATTGAACAGCGATGACTTACCCGCGTTGGGCATCCCCACGATGCCGATCTTGGTGCTCACCGCACCCGCCTTCCTCGATCTATGGACGGCTCGCTCGCGAACGCGGCCACTGCAGTTCCCAGCACCGCTCCCGCCAGCACGTCTGACGGATAGTGCACACCCAGGTACAGACGCGAAATGGCCAACCCCTTGGCCAGCGCATACAGCGGAACCGCGGGCAACCCCAGCCGCGTATATGCCAGCGCACCGGCAAACGATGTGGAGGCGTGCGCGCTCGGAAAGCTCAGCTGCGTCGGGGTATTCGTCAACGGAGGCAGACCCGGCAGTTGCGGACGGCGACGGCGCACCAGGAGCTTGACCAGAGTGTTCAGCACGTACACCCCCACGACGGTTCCGGTCGCGCGTCGCCATTGCTCGCGTTTCTCCCGATCCAAGGCATACCCGGCAGCGCCAATCGCCAGCCACACCGCGCCGCGCTCGCCGAGCTTGGAAAAGCGCTCGACCGCTCGGTCGGCCTTTGGCCCGTGCCCCCGGGTGCGCGCGATCCTCAGGAGCTGCTCGTCGAGCGAGGGCAACCCCCTACGCACCGAAGCCAACGCGGGAATCGTCACTCTCCGCGCGCACGTAAACGATCTGCCCCAGGTCGAGCCGTACCGGGCCGTCCTCGGTCCCGAGCTCGTGCCAGCCGGCGCCGCCGAGCGCCTTGTGCAGCGCCTTCAGCTGCTCGTCGCTGACACGCAGCGCGAGCACCTGCCCACCCTGGAAGCCGACGCTGATCCGGCGCGCGCCGCTGGCCATCAATGCGCCTCCAAGCCGGCGGCCGGCTCGACGATCTCGGTCAGCACGCCGGCGGTCGCGCGCGGGTGCAGGAAGGCCACGCGCGAGCCGCGGATGCCCGTGCGCGCGTGCTCGTCGATCAGCGCCATGCCCGACTCCTTCAACATCGCCAAGGTCGCGTCGATGTCGCCGACCTGGTAGGCGACATGGTGCAGGCCCGGGCCCTTCTTCGCCAGGAACTTCCCCACGGGCGTGTCCTCACCGAGCGGCGCGAGCAGCTCGACGTGGTTCTCGCCGACGTCCAGCAGCACCGCCTCTACGCCCTGCTCCTCGACGACCTCGCGGTGGGCAACCTCCATCTGGAAGCCATCCCGCCACAGCGCAAGCGAGGCCTCGATCTCCGCCACCGCCACGCCGATATGGTCGATCCGCCTGAACACGTCCGCCAGTCTATCGGCGGGGTGCGGAAGTTGGCTGCACCGGAGGCGGCCTGAACCGTGCCGGTGGCAATCGTGGGTGGTGCGGGGCGCTGGCGAGGGCGACGTATCCCCTGCGGCGGCGGATCCCACCCCGCGCCGACGCCGCCCTCACCCCGCGCCGACGCCGCCCTCACCCGGCGTGGCGTCCACCGCCGTGGCCGCGGCCACCACCCTCAGTCCCGTCCCCGGCCCGCGCTCCAGACGGGGCACACCCTTCATGATCCGATCGATCGCGTCGCGGTCGAGCACCTCGTGCTCGAGCAGCTCATCCGCGAGCGCGTCGAGGTGGGCGCGGTGGGCGACGAGCGTCCGCTGCGCCGCGCGCCTGGCTTCCTCGATCAGGTCCTGTCGCTCCTCGTCGCGAATCCGCAGCGTCGTCTCCGACAGGCGCACGTCCCCGTCGGGCGCGCGGCCGACGCCCGCGGTCCCCATCGCGTAGTCGTGCACCATCGAGTGCGAGATGTCCGCAACGCGCTTCAGATCGTCGGACGCGCCCGTCGTGACCTGACCGAACACGACCTGCTCGGCCGCCCTGCCTCCGAGCAGCACGGTCATGTAGTCGAGCAGCTCCTCGCGCGTCTTCAGGTAGCGATCCTCCGCCGGCAGGTTCAGCGTGTAGCCGAGCGCGCGCCCGCGCGGGACGATCGAGATCTTGTGCACCCTGTCCACCGACGGCATCAGCTCACCGCACAGCGCGTGCCCGGCCTCGTGGTAGGCGACGACGCGCTTCTCGTGGTCGTTCAGCACCCGGCGCGACTGCACCCCCGCGATCACGCGCTCCAGCGCGCTGTCGAAATCGACGTCGTCGATCCGCTTCGCGCCGCGGCGCGTGGCGAAGATCGCCGCCTCGTTACAGATGTTCGCCAGATCCGCACCGGTCAGGCCGCTCGTCTGCTGGGCCACGAGCGAGAGGTCCACCTTTCCCAACGGCTTCTCGCGCGTGTGCACGCCCAGCACGCCTTCGCGTCCCCGCACATCCGGCGGCGCGACGAACACCTGGCGGTCGAAGCGCCCCGGGCGCAAGAGCGCCGGGTCGAGCTTGTCGAGCAGGTTCGAGGCCGCGATCACGACCACGCGCCCGCTCGCGGCGAAGCCGTCCATCTCCACGAGCAATTGATTGAGCGTCTGGTCCTTCTCCCCGGAGATGTCCATCCCGCGGCGACCGCCGACCGCGTCGAGCTCGTCGATGAAGATGATCGCCGGTTCGTGCTTGCGGGCGATCGCGAACAGCCGGCGGATGCGCGCGGCGCCGAGGCCGGCGAACATCTCCACGAACGCCGCCGCCGACTGGGCGAAGAACTGCGCGCCGGACTCGTGCGCGACCGCCTTCGCCAGCAGCGTCTTGCCCGTCCCCGGCGGCCCGTGCAGGAGGATCCCCTTCGGCACCTTCGCGCCCAGCTCTTCGAACTGCTTCGGATCGCGCAGGAACTCGACTATCTCCTCCAGCTCGCCGCGCGCATCGTCGACGCCCGCGATGTCCTTCCAGCCGACCGCCTGATGTGACGCCGGCTTGATCTGCTGCGGCTTCACTTTCGGCATCACTTTCAGCATCCGCCACATCACGGCGATGATCACCACGAAGAACAGGATCGCCACGACCGGCTCCCAGTTCAGCGCCCAGTTCTGCAGGTTCTGCACGAACGAGGTGTGCACTGCCGGCGGTGCGAGCGGCGTCACTTTTGTTACCGCGTGCGTTGCCGCGTGCGCGTGGGCCTGGAGGAGCGCTGCATGCGCGGCAAGGGGGTGGGTGTGGGACGCCTGCGCGGCGGAGGTGGTGGTCCCGGTCGCGGCGGAAGGCGTGGTTCCCGGGGCAGTCGTGGTGCCGGCGGAGGTCGTGGTTCCCGCAGCTGCAGGGCCGCCGACGGGCGCCGCGGTCGCTTTGCCTGTCGTCGTGGTCACCACCGTCGTCCCTGACTCCATTACATCCTCACCATCCTTGGCCTATTCGTCCATTATGCATATCTCGGGTCAAGTATGCGTAGCGCGAGGTCTCGGAAGAACTCCGTGGCGAACGCCAGGTCGCGCGCGTCGATCCGCTCGTCCGCCGCATGGATCAGCGGCGCCGCCTCGAACAGCGTCTGGTGGCGCTGCGGGAAGAAGCCGTACGCGACGCACTCCGGGAACGCCACGCGGAAGTGCCTGGAGTCGGTGAAGCCCGGCAGGATCACGGGCACCACGTCGGCGCCCTCGTCGTGCTCTTTGACCCACACGCCGATCGTCTCCATCAGCGACGACTCGACCGGCGAGCGATTGCCCTCGATCCGCTCGGTGAAGTCGATCCGCCACGCGCCCTCGCCGAGGACTTCGCCGATCCCCCGCCGCACCTGCACCTCGCCCAGCCCCGGCGGGACGCGGCAATCGACTTTCAGCTCCGCGCTGGAGGGGATTACGTTGATCTTCTCCGACGCGGAGATCCGCGTCGGCGTGAACGTCACGCCGAGCATCGGCTCGAACATCGTCACCAACCGCTCGTCCGCCTCGCCCAGGTTCACGACCGCGCTCTCCGGGTCACCGGGGTCCTCGCCGAGCGCTTCCAAGAACGCCTGCGGCTCGGCGGTCAGCTCGTATGCGGGCTGACGCGCCGCCAGCCGCTCCAGCACGGGAGCCATCTTCAGCAGCGCGTTCTCGCCGATCTTCGGCATCGACGCGTGGCCCGCCACGCCGTCGGTCGTGACCGTGAAGCGAAACACGCCCTTCTCCGCGCAGCACACCCCGTAGTGCCGGCGGCCACCGTACTCGAACACGGCGCCGCCGCCCTCGTTCACGAGCAGGTCGCAGCGCACCTTCTCAGGGTGTTCTCTTGTGATCCACTGCGCCCCCAGCTCACCACCGGTCTCCTCGTCGACGACCGCCACGATCAAGAGCTCGCCTTTCGCCGGGCGCCAGCCCGAGCGCGCGAGGCCCGCCGCCGCGGCGATCTCGGCGGCGGTCTGCGACTTCATGTCGAGCGCGCCCCGCCCCCAGACGAAGCCCTCGGCCAGATCGCCCGACCACGGGTCGTGCCCGCTCCACTCCTCGGTGTTCGCCAGCACGGTGTCGACGTGGCTGAGATAACACAGCGTCGGGCCGTCGGGGTAGGTGGGATCCGAATGGGTGGGGCTCTCATCTCCGCGCAGCCGCGCGACCAGGTTTGGCCGCTCGGGCTCGGCGCCTAGCAGCTCACACTCGAAGCCCGCCTCCGTCAGGTAGGCGCTCAGGTACTCCTGCGCGGCGCGCTCGTTCCCCGGCGGGTTCACCGTGTCGAAGCGGATCAATCTTCCGCAGAAGCTCCGTTGCCTCTGCCGCCGGGTCGGGATTGCTCACTCGCTGATCGTACGCCGCACGAGGAGGCCGTGGGCGCTTCGCGGATGCTGCGTCCTCGATCGCTCATGTGCGCAGCACATTTCGCTCACTGCGTCCTTGCCCCGCTCGACCCACAATCTCCTCGTGAGCAATCAGGCGGCCCGATCCCTTCTACGGGACCCCGGCACCGCCGCGAGCAGTTCCCGGGTATACGGGTGTTTCGGTTCGCTGTATAGCCCTTCGTTCTCCGCCAGCTCGACGATCTTCCCCGCGTACATCACCGCCACCCGGTCGCACATGTGCCGCACGACGGAGAGGTCATGGGAGATCAGCACGAGCGTCAGCCCCATCTCCCGCTGGCACTCGCGCAGCAGGTTCAGCACCTGCGCCTGGATCGACACGTCCAGGGCAGACACGGGCTCGTCGGCGATCAGCAGCTTCGGGCCAAGCGCCAGGGCGCGCGCGACGCCGATCCGCTGGCGCTGGCCGCCCGAGAACTCGTGGGAGTAGCGGTTGTAGTGCTCGGGGTTCAACCCGACCCTGTCCATCAGCTCCTTGACCCTCTCCCTGCGCTGCGCCCTGTCCTTGTGCATGCCATGGATCGCGAACGGCTCGGCGACGATCGAGCCGACCGTCTTGCGCGGGTTCAGCGACGAGTACGGGTCCTGAAAGACCATCTGCAGCTCGCGCCTGACCGCCTTTAACTTTCTGCCCTTCAGGTGCGTGATGTCCTCTCCCTCGAACCGCACCGTGCCTGCGGTGGGCTCCAGCAGGCGCATCATCAGCCGTGCGGTCGTGCTCTTCCCGCAGCCCGTCTCGCCGACGATCCCCAGCGTCTCGCCTTTGATCACCTCGAAGCTCACCCCGTCGACCGCCTTCACCGTGCCCCCCTTCCGCGCGAGCATGACCCCGCGAGTCAGGGGGAAGTGCTTCTGCAGGTCGCGCACCTCCATCAATGTTTCCGCCGTGCTCACGCGGACTCCTCCCACAGTTTCCGGCGCACCTGCGGCTCCAGCAGGCATGCAACCTTGTGGGCCGGATCGGTCGGCAGGGGCAGCAGCTCCGGGTCGATTCGCGCGTGGTCCGGTTGGGCGTACTCGCAGCGCGGATGAAAATGACAGCCCGACGGGGGCTCGATCAGGCTCGGCGGGCTGCCTCTGATCGGCTCCAGGCGCTCCACACGCGGGCCGTCCAGTTTCGGGATCGAACGCAACAGACCCCATGTGTAGGGGTGTTCGGGCCGTTTCAGGAGCGCCTCGGTCGCCGCGGTCTCGACGATCCGTCCCGCGTACATCACCGCGATCTCATCGGCCATCTCCGCGACCACGCCGATGTCGTGCGTGACGATCACGATCGCCATTCCCAGCTCCCCCCGTAACCGCTCCAGCAGCGCCAGGATCTGCGCCTGCACGGTCACATCCAGCGCGGTCGTCGGCTCGTCGGCGATCAAAAGCTTCGGCTCGTTCGCGAGCGCCATCGCGATCATCGCGCGCTGCTTCATCCCCCCGGAGAACTCGTGCGGGTAGTCGTCCACGCGGCTGCCCGGGTCGGGGATGCCCACGAGGCCCAACAGCTCGATCGCGCGGGTGCGGGCCTGGGCCTTCGTCACGTCCCGATGGGCTCTCACCGCCTCCACGATCTGCGCACCAACCCTGTAGAGAGGGTGCAGCGCCGTGGAGGGGTCCTGAAAGATCATCGCGATCTCGTTGCCCCTGATCCGCCGCAGCGCCCCCTCATCCAGTCCCAAGAGATCACACCCCTCGAACACCACCCGCCCGCTTATCCTCGCCCCCTGCACGCGGGTCAATCCCAGCACCGTCATCGCCGCCACCGTCTTGCCCGAACCCGACTCCCCGACCACCCCGAGCGTGCGTCCCCTCCCAACCTCGTAGGTAATCCCGTCGACCGCTTTGACCGTTCCGTCTTCCGTCGGGAACTCGACCCGCAGGTCCTCGACACGCAGGAGAGGATCTTCGGGAGTGCTCATCTGAGACCCGCTCCGTTGAATCGACGACTCACGAGAGCTCTGCCGAGACTCGATGGATCATGAGTACCTGACACGGGGGTCGAGGTACGCATAGGCGATGTCCACGACGATGTTCGCCACGACGATGAACAGCGCCCCCAGCAGCACCGTCCCCTGCACGATCAAAAAATCCGAATGCGTGATCGCCGTGTAGGCCAGCTGTCCGATCCCGTGGATGTCGAACACGACTTCGACCAGAATCGCACCCCCGAGCAAAGTCGCGATGTCGAGCGCGAGGATCGTCAGGATCGGGTTGATCGCGGCCCGCACGCCGTGGCGCAGGACGACGCGTCGCTCGCTCAGGCCCTTCGCGCGCGCGGTGCGGATGTAGTCCTCCTGCATCGTCTCCGTCAAGCTCCCCCTCATCAGCCGCGCGTAGATCGCCGCCGAGCCCGCCGCCAGCACCAGCCACGGCAACAGCAGCGAGGTAAACCATTTCCAGGGGTCGCTCGTCAAGGACACATAGCTGCCGGCCCCGGGGAAGATCTTCACCCGCCCGATGTCCGCGGCGAACAGATACAGCGCGATCAGCCCGAGCCAGTATTCCGGCGCCGAGACGAACACCAGCGCCGTACCCATGCTCGCGCGGTCGAGCCACGAGCCCCGGCGCAGCGCCGAGAGGATCCCGACCGGCAGGCCGACCATGAGCCAGATCACCGCCCCCCCGAGCATCAGCGACAGCGTCGCGCCCAGCCGTTCGGCGATCAGACCGCGCACGGGGGCGTTCGAGTAGTAGCTGTAGCCGAGGTTGAAGTGCAGCAGAACTTCCTTCATGTAGATCCAGAACTGCGCGGGCAGCGATTTGTTCAGGCCGAGGTCGACGCGCAGCGCCGCGACGACCCGCGGGCTCGCGTTGCGCCCGGCCCGCAACCGTGCCGGTTCGCCCGTCGGCAAGATCCGGAACAGCACGAACATCAGCGCCGTCACGAGGATCAGCAACAGGATCCCCCACAACACGCGGCGGATGATGTAGCGCGTCATCGTCGACGTCCGGCCCGGGCCTCGTCTACTTCAACGACGTATAGCTGTAGTCCCACTGGCCGGTGTTCCACAGATCGCCGACTCCGGCGACGTCGCTGGCCTCGATGTTCGGCTGCTTGTCCCAATCGAACGGGATCGCCGCCGCCTGGGCGACCAGTTTTCTGTCGACCTGAGCCCACGCTTCCGCGCGTGGCTGGACACCGACGACCAGTTCGGCCGCGTCCATCGCCTTGTTGATTTCCGGGTCATTCACGAGGCCCCAGTTGTCGTTGCCGGTCGGGACGATGTTCTTGCCGTTGAACGCCACGTCGAGCACCGCCTGCCCGTCACCGAAGTCGGCGACCCAGCCGACGCTCGGGCAGACGTCGATCGCTTCAGCGGGCGTCCCGCAGTACTTCGAGTACATCACCGCCGCGTCGACCAGCGTGAACTTCGTCTGAAAGCCGAGGTTCTTCAGCGTCTGGTTGACGATTTCCGCGTCTTCGGCCGAGGGACTTTCGTTGGAGCCGACGACCTGGAGCGTCTTTGACCCGGTGTACTTGCCGCTGGGGTAGCCCGCCAGCTTCATGTACTTCGCGGCGACCGTCGCGTTGCCTTCGGGGTAGTCGTTGTAGTCGACCTGCGGGCCCTTCAAACCTCCCGCCTGTTCGAACCCGGGGATTTCGGGGTAGATGAAATGCGTCATCACGTTCGTCACCAGTTCGCCACCGCGCGCCTTGTTCATCGCGACGCGGTCGAGCGCCGCCCACAGCGCCTTGCGCACATTGACATTGGAGAACGGACCCTGCCTGTTGTTGACGGCGATGTAGTGATCGCCGGCGCCCGGTGAGATCTCCAGCTGGTCGCGGAACCTTTCATACGCGAGCCTGACGATCGGCTGCGCGGGGGCTTCATTCTGGACCATGTCCGACCCTTCCAGCACCTGCCGGCCGATCACGGTCGCGTCGCCGCCGATCTCGATGTTGATCTGGTTCAGGTACGCAGGTCGCGAGTCGGTCGCGGGGTTCCAGTTGGGGTTGCGCACGAGCGTCGCGGACTTGCCCGGGATGTAGCCGATCCCGAGCACCTTGCCTTCGCCGCCCGACTTGAACATGTACGGCCCGGTGGCGACCTGATAGTTGCCGTATTCGGTCGGCTTCTTCGCGTCGTACTGCTTGGCGAATTCTTCCGGCACGGGCGCGCTCAGCGGCAGCACCAGCGCGGCGAGCACGATCGGGGCCTTCGGTTCTGAGAGGTGGAAGACGATCGTTTCCTTGTTCGGCGTGGTGATCCCCGGGAACGGACCGCCGGTGCCCTGTTCGACCTCCTTCTTGGCGCCCACCAGCGAGCCGAAGTAGGCTTCCCAATAGGGATTGGCGACGTTCGCGTTGGCGCCGCGCTCGATCGCGTAGGCGACGTCGGCGGAGGTCACTTCGCGGTTGACCGGCGGGCTGAAGTGCACGCCTTTACGAATGTGCACGATGATCGTCTTGCCACCTTCAGAGATCTGGGCCGGTTCGGAGGCCATGTCCGGGCTGGGGGTCGCGAACGTGTTCGGCTTGTAGGAGAAAAGCGGGCGCTGGGTGGCGTAGATCACCTCGTAGTCGATGTTGTAATACGACTGGCCCGGATCGATGTGTTCGAAGTCGGTGTGGTTGAGCACGGTCAGCGTGCCGCCACGTTTGCCGCCGCTCTGCGCCTGCGTTTGCGGCGTCTGGATCCCCTTCACGACCGTGATCGCGCTGCCGCCGGAGACTGAGGAGCTGCTGTTGCTGGAGCCGCACGCGGCGAGCCCCAGCGCAAGCGCGCCGGCGAGCGCGGTGGAGGTGAGCATTCTGGTGGGGCCCATTACGGCGTCTCCTCTGTTTGTGGGAATATCGAAGTCATTGTGCGGTCCTCGGGTTGAGCGCGTCCTGCAGGCCATCGCCGAGCAAGTTGAACGCCAGCACGGTCAGCAGCAGGGCCAGGCCCGGGAAGGTCATGTACCACCAGGCGGTGTTGAAGATCGGCGTCGCGGCGGCGATCATCTGACCCCAGCTCGCGGTCGGCGGGCGGATGCCGACGCCGAGGAACGACAGGCCCGCCTCCAGCAGGATGTTCAGCGGGATCAACAGCGTCGCGTAGACGATGATCGGCGCGAGCAGGTTCGGGAAGATCTCGCGGAACATGATCCGCGAGTCCGAGGCCCCCAGCGCGCGCGAGGCCTGCACGAACTCGCTCTCGCGCAGGCTCAGCACGAGGCCGCGGACGATCCGCGCGATGTACGTCCAGTTCGCGAGCGCGATCAGGAAGATCACCAATCCCAGGCCAGGTTGGATCGTGCCGCCGACGCAGCCCCTGACGGCGCAGGCCGCGCCGATGCCCAGCCCGAGCAGCAAGATCGGGATCGACAGCACAACGTCGATCAAGCGCGACAGCAGCGTGTCGACCCAGCCCCTATAGAAGCCCGCGAGCGTCCCGATCACGACGCCGATCACCGTCGCCACCGCGGTGCCGAGGATCCCCACCTCCAGCGCCACGCGCGTCCCGTAGATCACGCGCGAGGCCACGTCCTGGCCGAGCTGGTCGACCCCGAACGGATGCGCCAGGCTGGGACCGAGCGGACTGCCGAACTGGTCGGTCAGGTTCGGGTTCTGCACATTGGGCCCGGGCAGGCCAAGCAGTTTCACAATCAACGGCGCCGCGATCGCGACGAGGAGGAGGAAGACGATGAACCCCAGCGACACGAGCGCGACCCGGTCTTGGCGAAAGCGGCGCCAGAACAGCTGCCACGGGGAGAGCGCCGCGACGCCAGTTCCGGGGCCGGGAAAGTCGAAGCCGCCTGGGGTCTCGACGCCGGTCCGGCCAGGAAACAGCTCGGTGGCGCCTAAGCCCATCTGACGGACTTCCCCTCATCAGCGGAATCCGATTGCAAACACATGGGAAACACGGGCTCTATCTGTTCGACACGCCCTCTTCGACAACCTTCCCAGGAACCTAAATCTGAACTTGGCCGCTACGTGCTCTGTCTAGCGCCGATTGGGGGCAAATGCGCGATGCGCGCGATACTGAGCTGGATGGACACGCTGTTCGAGTCCGATGCCGGAGCAGGGGAGCCCGATTCCGCAGGAGGCCCCGCGGGAGACGATCGTCCGCTGGCGGCGCGCATGCGACCGGGAACACTCGCCGACTTCGTCGGTCAGACGCACCTCTTGGGGTTGGGCTCGGCGCTGCGGACGGCGATCGAACAGGGGCATCCCCACTCGATGGTCCTGTACGGGCCACCCGGCACCGGCAAGACGACGCTCGCACGGATCCTCGCGGAGCAATCGAATGCCGTGTTCGAGGAGCTGAGCGCGGTGCAGGCCGGCCGCGCCGAGGTGCGCGCGGTGCTGGAGCGTGCCGCCCACCGCCGTGCCACGGGCGGTCCGCCGACCGTGTTCTTCCTCGACGAGATCCACCGCTTCAACAAGGCCCAGCAGGATGCGCTGCTGCCGGCGGTCGAGGACGGCCTGGTCACGCTGATCGGCGCGACGACCGAGAACCCGGCGTTCGAGGTCAACGGCGCGCTGCTCTCGCGCACGCGCGTGTATGCGTTACAGGCCCTGAGCGACGAGGAGGTAGCCACGGTGCTGCGGCGGGCGGTGGCGGATGACGCGATGGTCGACGGCGAGGCGATCGAGTTCCTCGCCGCGCGCAGCGACGGCGACGCGCGCACCGCGCTGAACGCGCTGGAGCTGGCGCTCGCCACGGCGGCCGAGCTCGGCGAGGGCAGCGTCACGATCGCGCGGGCCGAGGACGCGCTGCAACAGAGGGCGGTGCTGTACGACAAAGGGGGCGACCGCCACTACGACTACATCTCCGCCTGGATCAAGGCCACACGGGGGTCGGACCCCGACGCGTCGCTGTACTACCTCGCGGTGATGCTGGAGGGGGGCGAGGACCCGCGGTTCATCGTCCGGCGGATGGTGATCCTCGCCTCAGAGGACATCGGCAACGCCGACCCGACCGCGTTGGGAGTAGCGGTCGCCGCGGCGGCGGCGGTCGAGCACGTGGGCATGCCCGAGGCCAAATTCGCGCTCGCGCAGGCGGCCATCTACCTGGCGCTGGCGCCAAAGTCGAACGCCGCGGGACGGGCGCTAGGGGCAGCTCAAAGGCATGTTCGAGAGCACGGCGCGGCGCCGGCGCCGGGGTGGCTACGGCCTGGCGTGAGACCCGGGCAGGAGGTCGGCGGGTACGACAACCCACACGACCACCCCGGGCACGTCTCCCCTCAGGAGCTGTTGCCAGAGGGCGTCGAGGGCGCGCGTTTCTACGCACCCGACGAGGCGGAGGCGGAGCTGGCGCAGCGCCTGCAGCGGATTCGCCGGGAGCGCGGGCGATAAGCCCCGTAGGGTGTTATACTTAAGTGAATGCTTAAGCAAGACTTGCCCGATCATGCCGCCGGCCGCGAGATCGACCTGCTCTTCCAGGCGCTCGCGGACCCCAGCCGGAGGGCGATGGTCGAACGTCTGACCCGCGGACCGGCGTCCGTCAGCGAGCTCGCCCGCCCCCTGGCGATGTCGATGCCGGCGGTCGTCCAGCACCTGCACGTGCTCGAGCGCAGCGGGCTCGTCCGCTCGGAAAAGGTGGGGCGGATCCGCACCTGCACCGTTGAGCCCGCCGCGCTGCGAGCCGCGGAGGGCTGGATCGCCGAGCGGCGCACCGCCTGGGAGCGCAGCCTCGACCGTCTTGGGGAGTACCTCGCCGAGCATCCCGACGGACCACCGAAAAGGAGCAAGCAATGAGCGATAGATCGACCGTCCATTCCACCTTCGCGCTCGAGCGCACCTACGAGGCCGCGCCCGCGCGGGTGTGGCAGACATGGGCGGACCCCGCGGAGAAGCGCCGCTGGTTCGGCCCGCCGGAGCCTGCGAAGGCCGAGCACGAGCTCGAGTTCCGCGTGGGCGGCCTCGAGCGCATGACCGTGCAGTCGCCCGGCGGCGCCTACAAGTTCATCTCGCGCTTCCAGGACATCGTCGAGGGCGAGCGGTTCATCCATACGTATGAGATGTACCTGGACGATGCGCGCATCTCCGTGTCGGTGGCGACCGTGGTGCTGGAGGCGGTTGGCGAGGGGACGAAGCTGACGATGACAGAGCAGGGCGTGTTCCTCGACGACCTCGACACCCCCGCCGCGCGCGAGCACGGCACGGGGGAGTTGCTGGATACGCTCGCCGCTCACCTCCAGAAGAGCACGGGTGGCGGTGCATGAACGGGGATCAGAGCACGAGGGATGGTATGAACCTGCACAGGAGACAGGCATGAGCGCAACCGCCGACGAGCTATCCCACGCGGACGCCGCCCCAGCCCGCGACGAGCGCTGGGTGGCTCTGTACGTGCTGTGCGTGGGAATGCTGATGATCGTGCTCGACGTGACCGTCGTGAACGTCGCGCTGCCCTCGATCCAGGACGACCTGCACTTCTCGACCTCGAGCCTCGCGTGGGTGATCAACGCCTACCTGATCGCCTTCGGCGGGCTGCTCCTGCTGGCCGGGCGCCTCGGCGATCTGATCGGACGCCGCAGTGTCTTGCAGGCGGGGATCGGCCTGTTCACGACCGCCTCGCTGCTGTGCGGCCTGGCGGACAGCCAGACGCTGCTGATCGCCGCGCGCTTCGTCCAGGGCGTCGGCGGCGCAATGACCTCCGCGGTGATCCTCGGCATGATCGTGACGATGTTCCCGGAGCCGCGCGAGCAGGCGAAGGCAATCGGCGTGTACGCGTTCGTCGCCTCCGCCGGCGGCTCGGTCGGCCTGCTCGCCGGCGGTGTGATCACACAGTCGATCGACTGGCACTGGATCTTCTTCGTGAACATCCCGATCGGGATCGCCACGGCCGTGTTCGCGACCCGCCTGCTCGAGCGCGACACGGGCATCGGTCTCGGCGCGGGCGCGGACATCCCGGGCGGGGTACTGATCACCTCCGCGCTGATGCTGGGCGTCTACACGATCGTCAAGCCGGCCGCCGAAGACGGCTGGGGAGCGGGGCACACGCTCGCGCTCGGCGGTATCTCGCTAGCGTTGCTGGCCTGCTTTTTCGCGCGCGAGGCCACCGCGCGCAACCCGCTCGTGCCGCTGCGGATCTTCCGCTCGCGCAACCTCGTCACGGCCAACGCGATCCAGATCCTGTCGGTGGCCGGGATGTTCGGGATGTTCTTCCTCGGGGCGCTGTACCTGCGGCGCGTGCTCGGCTACGACGCGTTGCAGATCGGGCTTGCGTTCCTGCCCGTCACGCTCACGATGGGGACCCTGTCGATCCGCTACTCCGAGCGACTCGTGACCCGTTTCGGGGCACGCAACGTGATGGTGCCCGGACTCGTGCTGATCGCACTCGCGCTCGTCTTGTTCGCGCAGGTGCCCGTCCAGGGCAGTTACTTCGTTCACGTGATGCCCTCGATGCTGCTGCTCGGCATCGGCGCCGGCATCTGCTTCCCCGCGCTGATGAACGTCGCGATGTCCGGCATCGGCGCGCAGGACGCCGGCCTCGCCTCCGGTCTGGTCAACACGTCCGCGCAGATCGGTGGAGCGCTCGGGCTGGCGGTGCTGGCCACGCTGTCGGCCTCGCACACCCGGCACCTGCTGACGCAGGGCCATTCGAACGCGACCGCGCTCACCGGCGGCTATCACCTCGCGTTCTGGATCGCCGCCGCGCTCACCGTCGCCGCGCTCGCCCTCGTGCCCGCCGTATTGAGCCCAGCCGTGTCGCACGATGCCCAATCGGCACTCGAGGAGGATGACCACGACGCGCGCGAGCGCGAACATGAGCGCGCGCCCGGACGTGTCCGTGGAGGAGCGACCTCGACGGAACCGGGGAGCTGACGGCGGGACGAGCGATAATCGGCCGAGATGAGCCGAGCCCCCCGTGAGGCGAACCCCCCCGAAGCGCAAGCGCGGGAGACGATCGAGTCGCGCAACCCCGCGACCGGCGAGCTGCTTGGCAGCGTGCAGGCCACACCGCCCGAGCGGATCGACGCGGCGGTGGCGGCGGTGGCGCAGGTGCAGCCGCTGTGGGCGCTGCTGCGGATGGAGGACCGCGCGCGGTACATGCGCAGGATGGCCCAGGCGATCATCGACGAGCTCGACGAGCTGATCGAGGCGATCGGTCGCGAGCAGGGGCGCCCGCGCGCGGAGGTGGCAGCGCTCGAGCTGCTGCCGGCGATCGATGCGCTGATCTGGATCGCCGACGACGGGGCGAAGGTGCTGGGCGGCCGCCGCGTGGGGATCCACCGCTCGATGTCGCTCGCGCGCCGGGCACGGATCGCGTATGAGCCCTACGGCGTGATCGGCGTGATCGGCGCCGGCAGCGCGCCGTTTGCCCAGCCCCTCGGCCAGATCGCGGGGGCGCTCCTGGCGGGCAACGGCGTCGTCTTCAAGCCGGCCGCGCGGGCGTGCCTGACGGCCGAGCGAATCGCGCGCGTGCTGGCGCGCGCGGACCTGCCGGAGGGGCTGGTGGCGCTCGCGCACGGCGACGCGGACGTGGGGATCGCGCTCGCGGGGGCGCCGGTGGCGAAGGTGCTGTTCACGGGCTCGCCCGCCGTCGGCCGCGAGGTCGCGCGGGCGTGCGTGAGCTCGCGAGAAGGAGGTGACGGTCGAGCTCGGCGGCAAGGACGCGATGCTCGTGCTCGCGGACTGCAACCTGGCGCGGGCGGCCGAAGGCGCGCTGTGGGCGGGCTGCGCGGGCGCGGGCCAGGCGCGCGGGGCGATCGAGCGCGTGTACGTCGCGCGGGAGGTTCACGAGCGTTTCCTGCAGCGACTGGTGCGCGGCGCGCCGGCGCTCACCGTCGGCGACCCCGAGCAGTCCGGCACGCAGGTCGGCCCGCTCGCTTCCACGCGCAGGCTCGAGCATGTGCGACGAGCTCGTCGAGGAGGCGGTGGCGCAGGGCGCGACGCTGCATTGCGGCGGGCCCGTCTCCCCGGACGGTTGCGACGGCGCGTTCTACGCGCCCGCGGTGATCACCGGCGTGACGAACGCGATGCGACTGATGCGCGAGCCGATCGACGGCCCGGTGCTGGCGGTCGTGACGGTCGACTTCGGTGGAGGAGGCGATCTCAGCTACCAACGACGGCGAGTTCGGCCTCGGCGCGTCGGTGTGGACACGGGACCGCTACCGGGGTCTGCGCATCGCCCGCGAGCTGCACGCGGGGATGGTGTGGCTCAACGACCACCTGCCCGGCCCGGCGGTCTCGCGCGGGCCGTGGGGCGCGGCGGCCGGTGGCGGCCTCGGCCGCGTGCTCGGCGAGGCGGGCCTGCGGGCGTGCGCGCAGGAGAAGCTGATCGTCTGGAGCCAGCCGGGGATGCGCGGGCTGTGGTGGGGCCCTTACGACGGGGTGCTCGAGGGCGGCGCACGGGCGGTCGCGCAGCTGCGCTCGGGGCGCGACTCCGACCGCGAGCGCGCGTGGCGGCACGGGGCGGTGGCGACTGGCCCGGGTGAGGGGCGCGAGCGCTGGGGCGCGGCATTCCCCGGTAGGGCAGCTACCCTTTTGGGATGCCCGCCCAGGCCTATGCAGGCAAGGAGTGCGTCTGCCAGCTACGCAGAGGAATCTGCGATCAGTCGTGCGTGCAGGGGATGCTCGACACGCCGTTCTACATCGCCTGCCTGAAGCTCACCGGCCGGCGCTGCGTGGTCGTCGGGGGCGGCGAGATCGGGCTGGAGAAGGTCGAGGGCCTGCTCGCGTGCGACGGCGACGTGACGCTGATCGCGCCCGAGGCCGAGCAGGCGCTCCAGGAGTACGCGCGGGAGGGCTCGATTCGCTGGGAGCAACGCGAGTACGCGGGTCCGGCAGACCTGGAGGGCGTGTTCATGGCGATCGCCGCGACGGACGACACCGACGTGAACATCGCCGTCTACGACGACGCCGAGCGCCGCGCGATGCTCGTGAACGTGGTCGACGTGCCGCCGCTGTGCAACTTCATCCTGCCGGCGATCGTGCGCACCGGGCCGCTGGCGATCGCGATCTCCACCGCGGGCGCCTCGCCGGCGCTGGCGAAGCGAATCAAGCGCCAGATCGCCGAGGAGTATGGCGAGCCCTACGCGCGGCTGGCGGTGCTGCTGAACGAGGTCCGCGGCTGGGCGAAGGGCACGCTTGCCGACCTACCAAGACCGCAAGGAGTTCTTCGAGGGGATCGTCAATGGGGACCCCGACCCGGTGGAGCTCTTGCGAGGCGGAGGTGGTAGCGGCGACGGCGAGGACGCCGTGCGCGAGCTGATCGCGGCAGCGCAGATCCGGCACGAGCCGCAGAGAACTGAGGCGCGTGGGATCGAGCTGGAGGGGCTCGTTCGCCGCTACGGCGAACGCGAGGCCCTGAGCGATGTGTCCTTGTCGCTTCACGCCGGACAGACCCTGGTCGTGTTCGGGCCGAACGGCGCCGGCAAGACGACCCTGCTGAGAGTGCTCGCGACGCTGTTGCGCCCCCATGCCGGGGAGGTGACGCGTGCTCGACCGGCGGCTACCGCAAGACGCATGGGCGGTACGTGGGCGCATCGGGCTGTTCGGGCACGAACCCTGCTCTACCGAGAGCTGACCGCGCGCGAGAACCTGCGCTTCCATGCGCGCCTGCACGGCGTCGACGAGGATCGCGTCGAGGAGCTACTCGCGGCCGTGGGGCTCGTCAGACCGCGCCGAAGAGCCACTGAAGACACTGTCCCGTGGGATGGTGCAGCGTGCGGCCGTCGCCAGGGCAACGCTGCACGACCCCGAGCTGCTGCTGCTCGACGAGCCGTGGGCGAACCTCGATCCGGCCGCGCGGGAGCTGGTCGAGCCGCTGATCGGCGCCGGACCGGCAGGCGCACACGAGTGATCTCCAGTCACGATCCGAGCGGCGGGCTGAGCGAGGCCGACCTGGTGCTGGGCCTGCGCGACGGTCGTCCAGCGCTGCTGCGCGAGGTCGCGGACATCGACCCGGGCGAGATCAGGGAGCTGTACGGGTGAGCGCGGTGAGCAAGAGCCCTCCGACCGAGAGCGACACGCGCAGACAGCGGGCGAGGCCCCCGGGCATGGCGGCGACCGTCGGTGCGCTGCTGCGCAAGGAGCTGCTCGTGGAGCTGCGCACGTTGGAGTCCGTGCCGGGGATGTCGCTGTTCGCCGTGACGACGTTCGTCGTATTCCACTTCGCCCTGAACCAGAACACCGTCTCCGGCGACGAGGCGGCGGGGATCCTGTGGGTGACGCTGCTGTTCGCCGCGATGCTCGGCGTCAACCGTCTGTTCGTCGCCGACCAGGACCAGGGCGGCTTCGACGCGTTCCTGCTCGCGCCGGTCGACCGCTCGGCGATGCTGCTGGCGAAGGCCCTGGCATTGTTTGCCTACCTTGCCGTGCTCGAGCTCGTCGCCGTGCCGGCCTTCGGCCTGCTGCTGCTCGCGCCGCCGCTTCACCAGACCCTGCCAGACCTACTGCTGGTGCTCGTGCTCGCCGATGTCGGGATCGCGGCGATCGGCACGCTCGTCGCGGCGCTGGCGGTGCAGACGCGCGCGCGTGACCTGCTCGGGCCGCTGCTCGCGCTGCCGCTGCTCGTGCCGGTCGTGATCGGCGCCGCCCGCGCCAGCTCGCCACTGTTCGTCCTCGCTCGGGCGGGGGGCACGTCGATCCGCCACAGGTGCGCTGGCTGGGAACGCTCGCTCTCTATGATCTGGTGTTCGGGCTGATCGCCTACGCCGTTTTCGACTTCCTGCTGGAGGACTAGTGTCGTCCCGAACATTTCCCCCGATGAACGGACGCGGCCTGCGCGCGCTGAGCATCGCAACGGTCGCCGCGATTCCGATCGCGCTCGCGCTCGTGTTCTTCTACGCGCCGATCGAAGCCGAAGAAGGGTTCCTGCAGAAGATCTTCTACCTGCACGTACCGCTCGCGATCATCACCCTGTGCGGGTTCGTGCTCGGCGGGCTGATGGCGATCATGCACCTGCGCACGCGCGAGCGCAATTGGGATCTGCGCTCCTACGTGGCGATCCACATGAGCCTGATCTTCGGCGTCGGCACGCTGATCACCGGCTCGATCTGGGCGCGCGGCTCGTGGGGGCATTGGTGGGTTTGGAGCGAGCCGACGCTCGTCTCGTTTCTGATCATCATGCTGCTGTACGCCACCTACCAGCCGCTGCGCTTCGCGATCGAGGACCCCGAGCGCCAGGCGCGCTACGCGTCGGTGTTCGCGATCGTCGCGGGGGCGTTCGTGCCGCTGAACTTCCTCGCGGTGCGCCTGTCGACCGAATACCTGCACCCGCGCGTGCTCGGCAGCTCCTCCAACCTGCCGCCGAAGATGGCGTTCACGTTCCTGGTGTCACTGGTGGCGATCGCGCTGCTGTACGCGACGCTCTGCTGTTATGAGCTCACCGCCAAGCGCTCGCGCATGCTGCTCAAATCGCGTAGCAGGACCCTTGGCTTCCAATGACCCCACTCGCGACGGCCATCCCGGGAAACTCCAACAACGGCTATGTGGCGGCCGCATACATCGTGTTCTTCGCGATCGTGCTGATCTACGTCGCGATCATGGCGCTTCGCCTGACGCGGGTGGAACGCGGCCTGCGCGAGTTGAACGAGCGCGCGGGGACGCCCCGAGATGTGGCCACGCAGGACGAGACTCGGCAAGACGGACCTGGAGAGAACGACGCCCACAGCCAGGCGCGGGAGCGCGAAACCGTATGAGCGAGCTGCTGGCGCTCGGCATCTCGCACAAGACGGCGCCCGTGGCGCTGCGCGAGCGCCTGGCTTTCACCGAGCAGGAGGCGATCGAGTTCGCAAAGCAGGCCACGGCCACCGACGAGGTGCGCGAGGCGGTCGTGATCTCCACCTGCAACCGCACCGAGGTCTACCTCGTGGTCGGCGGGGGGGATGGGGCTCTTGTCAGAGCCGAGGGTGATGTGCTGGGTCTGCTCGCCCGCCGCGCCGGGATCCGCCCGACGGAGCTCGCGCAGGAGATCTACTCGCCGCGCAACTGCGACGCCGCGCGCCAGCTCTACCGCGTGACCGCGGGCCTCGAGTCGATGATCGTCGGCGAGGCGGAGATCCAGGGTCAGGTCCGACGCGCGCACGAGGCGGCGATGCGCGAGGGCAGCACCGGCGCGCTCACCAACCGCCTGTTCGCCGCCGCCCTGACGACCGGCAAGCGCGTGCGCACCGAGACCGGGATCGGCTCGAGCCGCGTGAGCGTCCCCTCGGTGGCGGTCGACCTCGCGCTGAGCGTGCTCGGGGGCCTCGAGGAGCGCCATGTGGTGATCCTCGGCGCGGGCGAGACCAGCGAGCTGACCGCGCGCGCGCTCGCCGACCAGGGCGCGGGCACGATCTTCGTGGCCAACCGTCACGCCGACCGTGCGCTCAGCCTCGCTCAGCGCTTCGGTGGCTCGGTGGTGGGGCTCGACGGTCTCCCCGAGCAGCTACTACACGCCGACATCGTGCTGTCCTCGACCTCCTCGCCCCATCCGATCGTCGGGCGGGAGGAGCTCGAGCTGGTGATGAGAGAGCGCGCGGATCGAAGCCCGCCCGCCCGGCGGGATCTGCTGCTGATCGACATCGCGGTGCCGCGCGACATCGATCCCGACTGCGGCGAGCTCGAGGGCGTGACGCTGTATGACATCGACGACCTGCAGGCCGTCGTCGCGCGCAACCTCGACACGCGCGCGAGCGAGGTCCCGCGCGCCCAGGAGATCGTCGAGGAGGAGATTCAGCGCTTCGCGCGCTGGCTCGGCCAGCTCGAGGTGCTACCCACTGTGAGCGCGCTGCGCGAGCACGGCAACGCGCTGGTCGAGCAGGTCCTCGCCGAGAACGCGGGACGCTGGGAGTCGGCCTCGCCGCGCGACATCGCCCGCGTGGAGGCCGTCGCCCGAGCGGTGATGAGTCGGCTACTGCACGAGCCGACGATCCGCCTGCGCAGCCTCTCGGAGGCGCGCGGTCACGCCAGCCTCGAGCTGGTACGCGAGCTGTTCGGGCTGCGCGATGACGAGCCTGCCGAGGAGGCCGCGGAGAAGAATCAAATCCCGCCCGCCCAGCTCGCCGAGGTCCACGACCTCCAGCGTCGCCGCCAGGGCTGAGGCCCGATTCCCACCATGCCCGCACGCTCATGCCGGGAGAGGCCCTGATGCGAATCGGAACCCGTGGGAGTGCGCTGGCGCTCGCGCAGGCGGGCTACGTGGCCGAGTTGTTTGACGAGGCCGAGCTCGTCACGATCACCACCAGCGGAGATTCGGATGCCCGCCCACACGCACGTGGCCAGGACAAGTCACGTTGGGTCGACACGATCGAGGCGGCGCTGCTCGCCGGTGAGATCGACCTGGCGGTGCACTCGGCCAAGGATGTCCCCGGCGAGCTGGCGGGCGGACTCTTGCTGCTGGGTGCCCCGGCGCGGGTGAGCGCCGAGGACGTGCTGTGCGGTGCGCCTGGCCTCGATGCCCTTTCCAACGGCGCGCGCGTTGGCACCAGCAGCCTGCGTCGCGGCGCGCAACTGCGGGCGGTTCGCGAGGACCTGCAGGTGGTGGCGATCGGCGGCAATGTCGACACGCGCCTGCTGCGACTGGACGAGGATGACCTGGACGCAATCGTGCTCGCGCGCGCGGGGCTTCAGCGGCTGGGCCGCGAGGCGGAGGCCGGCATGGTGCTCGATCCCGCGCGCTTCGTGCCGGCCCCCGGCCAGGGCGTGCTCGCGCTCGAGGGGCGCGCAGAAGACAGCGCCGTCGCGGAGGCCGTGCACGCGATCACCGATCCTGACACGTTCGCGTGCCTGCATGCCGAGCGTGCGGTGGCAAGCGCGTTTGAGCGCGAGCTGCCACACGCCACTTGGCGCCCACGCGGTACCCGCCGGTTGCGGCTGCTTGAACCTACGCGCCTGGGTAGGACTCCCCGACGGCTCGGCCTGGGTGAGCGACGAGTTGCTCGGCGGCTTCTACGATCCCGAAGCGCTCGGACGCCGCGTGGCAGAGCGCATGACGGCGGCCGGAGCCGGGGAGCTGCTGCGCCAAGCGGAGGAAATGGCCGTTGAGCACGCCTGAGGTGGGGTGCGTATATCTCGTCGGCGCGGGACCCGGCGACCCTGGGCTGCTGACCGCGCGCGCGCTGGAGCTGATCGCCGCGGCAGACGTGATTCTCTACGACCGCCTGATTCCAGGGGCCGCGCTCGACGGCGCACGCGCCGACGCCGAGATGCTGTTCGTGGGCAAGGAGGGCGGCGGGCCGTCAGTTCCCCAGGAGCAGACCGAGGCGCTGATCCTCGCCCGCGCCCAAGCGGGCAAGACGGTCGTGCGATTGAAGGGCGGTGACCCGTTCGTGTTCGGGCGCGGCGGCGAGGAGGCGCTCGCGCTGCGCGACGCCGAGATCCCTTTCGAGATCGTGCCCGGGCGTCAGCGCCGGCGTAGCCGCCGCGGCATATGCGGGCATCCCCGTCACTCACCGCGGGCTCGCTACCGCCGTGGCGCTGGTGACCGGGCACACCCGGGAGGACAGCGCCGCCGAGAGCGCATTGGACTGGCCGGCGCTCGCCGCGTTCCCAGGAACGCTTGTGTTCTACATGGGCGTGCGCCAGTTGCCACAGATCGCGCAGTCGTTGATCGCCGGCGGGCGTCCCGCCTCAGAGCCGGTCGCGGTTGTCGAACGCGGCACGCTCCCCGACCAGCGCACCGTTACGGGGACGCTGCAGAGCATCGCCGAGGTTGCCCGGCGCGAGCAGGTACGCGCACCTTCGATCACGGTGGTCGGCACCGTCGCCGGACTCGTCGGGCAGCTGGAGTGGTTGTCTGCGCGCCCGCTCAGTGGCCAAACCGTGGCCGTCACACGTGCTCGTGCGCAGGCCAGCAGCTTGGCGCGAGCGCTCCAGGAGCTGGGAGCAAACGTCGTGCAGGCACCGGTGATCCGAACACAACCGCTTCCCGGACCACCGCCCGATCTGACGCAATACGACCTCGTCTGCTTCACCAGTCCCAACGCGGTGAGCGCGCTGTTCGCGCGCCTCGGTCAGGGAACTACGCCTGCAGACGTGCGTGACGCGCGAGCGTTTGCAGGCGCGCGCGTGGCGGCGATCGGCCCCGGCACGGCGCGCGCGCTGGCGGAGCATGGGCTGATCGCAGACATCGTGCCGGAGCAGTTCGTCGCGGAGGCGCTGGTCGAGGCTCTCGCCGACACGCCGGTCGAGCGTGTGCTTGTGGCGCGCGCGATGCAGGCACGTGACGTGCTCCCGGATGCGCTGCGCGCGCGCGGCGCGCAGGTGGACGTGCTGGCGCTATATGAAACCGTGGCCGAGCCCCTCTCGGTTCAGACGCTGGAACAGGCGCGCGGGGCCGACTACATCACCTTCACCTCCTCCTCCACCGTCCGTTTCTTCCTCGACGCGGCGGGCGGCGCTGGGCTCGAGTCCAAGACGCGCATCGTCTCGATCGGCCCGATCACCAGCGAGACCCTGCGTAAGCATGGCCTGGAGCCACACGTGGAGGCGGAGGATCACGATGTCGACGGGGTGATCCGGGCGTTGCTCGCGGATGTCGCCGCGCGAGCTGAATAGGAAGGCGCGGGCCACAGGACCCTGCCATCGCTCCAGCTCGGAAGGCAGGCAAAGCTGGGTGAAGGAGTCCTAACCGCGCCCGAGCGCAGCCGCCGAGGTGGGCGGCTCGGCGGCGCCCCCATGCGACCTGAGCGCAGGACGCTCCTCGATCGGCACCCGGCGCATCTCCATCGGCTCGCCGAAACTCTGCGGTGGCAGCGCAATCGAACCCGATGCACGGACGCCGGCGAGCTCCGGACCGATCAAGCGCGCCGAGGCGGCCACCAACACCGCGTAGGCCATCGCAGAGAGCTCGCGCAACGACTGGTGGGAATGCCGGCGCACACCGAGGTCCACCTGAGCGAGGCTGTCGAGACCGACCGCGCGCCACGCGTCGATCAGCATCGCGATCTCCACCCCGTAGCCGACGCTGAACGGCAGCGCCACCAACAGCTCACGCCGCGCCGCCATTTCGCCCGCCAGCGGCTGGTCGAAGGCCGCGAGCTCGGGCGCATGCAGATTCAGCAGCGGTCGCGCCAGCAGCTCGGTGACGCGGCCGCCCTCGCCCGCACGCAAGGACGACCCCGCGGAATCGCGAAACGGCCGCTGAAAAGATCCCTTCACGAACTGAACCCCCGGCTCGCAGATCAACGGCCCCAGCAGACCGAGGACAAAGCCGGCGTGAAAGTTATCGGTGTCGGCGTCGAGGTAGACGACGAGCTCGCTCTGAACCACTCCCAGCGCGCGCCACATCGCATCGCCCTTACCCTGCGCAGGGCCGCACTCGCGCGCGAGCGCATCCTCCTGCACGACCCTCAGACCAGCGGAAGCGGCGATCTCGGCGGTTCCGTCAACCGAAGCGGAGTCGATCACAACCACCTCATCGATCAACCCAACCAGCTGCAACTCAGCTACACACCGCGCGATCAGGCCGATCGTCGCGGCGACCTCGCGCGCCGGCAGCACGACCGCGACGGACTCGCGCTTGGCGGCGAGCAGCCGCTCCAGCGGGAACTGGCCGGCCCGGAAGCTGCGCCGCGCGCGCCAGTCGGTCACCGGTGAGGAGATGGTGCTCGGCGATCTGATCGTCCCAAGGTATCCATCCTTGGACGACGAGGGTCTGGACGGAACGCTTGCAGGAGCGCCTTCAAGGTTTGGCCGCGCCACAACACGGGGAGTAGCCTTGGGCAGATGCCACGCTCGCTGTGGAACGGCACGATCGCCTTCGGGATGGTCCGGGTGCCCGTGAAGCTGTACTCGGCCACCGAGTCCAAGGCCGTGCGCTTTCGCGAGCGTCACGCGACCGACGGAGCCGCGATCGAACACCGCCGCGTGTGCGTCCAGGAGGGCAGGGAGATGCCCTACGGCGAGACCGTGAAAGGCTTCGAAGTCAGCTCCGGTTCCTACGTGACGCTCTCCAAGGAGGAGATCGCGACGGCGGACGGGCCTGGCGCGCACATGATCGAGATCGAGCACTTCGCCGGGCGCGAGGAGATCGACCCGGTCTACTACGACCGCGCCTACAACCTCGGCCCCGGCAAGCTCGGCGACGAGTCCTACCTGCTCCTGCACGCGGCGCTGAAGCGCTCTGACCGGGTCGGGATCGGACGCTTCGTCTTCCACAACAAGGCTCACCTGGTGGCGCTGCGCGCGCTCGAGGATGTGATCGCCCTGCACACGATGCGCTTCGCCGACGAGCTCGTCCCGGTCGGTGACCTCGAGATCCCCGCCCCACAGCGCAAGCCCTCAAAGCTCGAGGTCTCCGCAGCCGGGGCGCTGGTCGAACAGCTCAGCGCGAGCTTCCAGCCCGACGATTACGAGGACACCTACCGCACGGCGCTGCTGGAGCTGATCGAGCGCAAGGCACGCGGCGAGACGATCGACGCGCCTGAGGACGTTCAGATCGCGCCCGAGGCCGACCTGCTCGGGGCGCTCCAGGCGAGCCTCGAGCGCCAGGGTGGGCGAGGACCCGCACGGGCGAAGGCGAAGAAGGCCAAGAAAGCTCCCCGGTCGCAGGCGGGCAAGCCCGTAAGGAGCGCGCGCTGATGGCCAAACCGCTATGGGCCGGCTCGCTCAGCTTCGGGCTCGTGAACGTGCCCGTCGCGCTGTTCAGCGCCACGCGCGATCGCGACATCCACTTCCAGCTGCTGCACGCGCCCGACTGCTCGCCGATCGAGACGCGCAGAGTCTGCGCCGCCGAGAAGCAGCCGGTGCCGTGGCCGGAGATCGCCCGCGGCTACGAGCTCGAGAACGGCGAGTGGGTGCTGCTCTCCGACGAGGACCTGCGGGCGGCCGCCCCCCGCCAGAGCCGGACGATCGACATCGAGCGTTTCGTCGAGGTCGGGGAAATCGATCCGGTCTACTTCGACCGCTCCTACCTGCTCGTGCCCCCTGACGAGGGCGCCGCGCGCGCCTACGCACTGCTGAGCGAGACGATGGGGGGCTCGAGCAAGGCCGCGCTCGGGCGCTTCGTGTTACGCGCCAAGGAGCGCCTGGTCTGCATTCGCGTTCGCGACGGTGCGCTCACGCTGACGACGATGCTATTCGGAGACGAAGTCCGCTGCACCGAGGAGATTGCCGAGGGGATCGAGGGCGCCGAGCCGACGCACGAGCAGGTCGAGTCAGCCGTCGCGGTAATCGAGGAGCTCAGCGTCGAGTTCGACCCGACGCTCTACCGCGACGAGCACCGCACCCATCTCAAGCGGATCATCAAACGCAAGCAGCAGGGCAAGAAGATCGCCGCTCCGCCCCCAACCAAGGAGCCCGTCACCACGACTGCTCCAGATCTGATGGGCGCGCTGGAGGAGAGCCTCGCCCGGATCAGGCGAGAGACAAAGAAGCCCAAGAAGGCCGCCCCCCGGGCGCGTTCCCAAGCACGGTCTCAATAGGACTCCGAGTGGCACCGAGCACGCCCAGATACGAGCAGGAAGAGACCGACGCGGCGGCGGCGGAAGCCGCAGGGATCGGGGGCGTTACCGGCGAGGAGGAGCTCGACCCCGCCCAACTCCCGGTCACGGAGGCCGGCGGCGGCGTCTCCGAGGGCTTCGAGGAGGCCGAGCGGGCACTGATCGAGCACGCCTCCCACGGCGACCAGCAATCCGCCCATACGATCCTCCACGATCAGGGCCTGCCGGAGGAGCCGGACGGTGCGCGCGAGGACTCTGAGCCAGACCACGAGCGCAGCAGCGAGCTCGACGACGACGGGTGAGGCGAAGCTCGGCCACAAAGCAACGCACGCTCCGTGAGTACAACGCCAAACGGAACTTCGCCGGCACGCCCGAGCCGGCGGGGCGCGACGGCGGCGGGCGGCAAGAGGATCGGGGGAACCGGGGGAAACCGCTTCGTCGTGCAGGAGCACCACGCGCGCAGCCTGCATTGGGACCTGCGGCTCGAACGCGACGGCGTGCTCGTCTCGTGGGCGGTCCCGAAGGGCATCCCGGACGACCCGAAGCGGAACCGGCTCGCGGTGCACGTCGAGGATCACCCGCTGAGCTACATCGACTTCGCGGGCGAGATCCCCGCCGGAGGCTACGGCGCCGGCAGCGTGGGGATCTGGGACGAAGGCACCTACGAAACACACAAGTTCCGCGACGACGAGGTGATCGTCACCTTCCACGGCAGCCGCATTCAGGGTAAGTACGCGCTGTTTCAGACGAAGGGCAAGAACTGGATGATCCACCGCATGGACCCTCCCCTGCAAGACGGGCGCGAGCCGATGCCCGAACGTCTGGTGCCGATGCCGGCTAGCGCGGGACGGCTGCCCGCGGACGACGAGGAATGGGGATTCGAGATCAAGTGGGACGGCGTGCGCGCGATCGCCTACTGGCAACCCAACCAACTGCGGATCGAAAGCCGAAACCTAAACGACGTCAGCGCCCGCTACCCCGAGCTGCGCGCGCTCGGCCCCCAGCTGGGTTCCCGCGAGGGCGTGCTCGACGGCGAGATCGTCGCCTTCGACGAGCAGGGACGCCCGAGCTTCGAGCGTCTGCAGCGACGGATGCACATCTCTTCGACCAGCGTCATCCGCCGTCTGGCAGACGAAGCTCCCGTCAGCTATGTGATCTTCGACTTGTTGTATCTCGACGGCCACACAACGATGGCGCTGCCTTATCGAGAGCGCCGTGCGCTGCTGGAGGGACTCGAGCTGAAGGGCCCGGCCTGGCAGACCCCCGCCTACCACGCGGGCGAGGGACGCGAGCTACTGGCGGCCGCGGTGGAGCAAAGCTTGGAGGGTGTCGTCGCCAAGCGCCTGGCCTCGCCCTACCGGCCGGGCAAGCGCACGGACGAGTGGCTGAAGATCAAGAACGTCAACCGTCAGGAGCTCGTGATCGGAGGGTGGCTGCCGGGGAAGGGTGCCCGTGCGGGGCGGCTCGGGGCGCTGCTGATGGGTTACTACGAGCCGGGCCAACCGGCGAGTGAGCGCAGTGGGGACGAGGACGAGCAAGGCCACGCTTCCCAGGTCTCGGTCCTGCGCTACGCCGGTCGCGTCGGCACGGGCTTTGACGATGGGAGCTCGAGCGCCTGGGCGGGGAGCTGGCGGCGCACGCGCGGGATTCGAGTCCGTTCGAGGGAACCCAGCCGCCGCGCGAGGCCCGCTTCGTCGAGCCGGAGCTCGTGGCCGAGATCGAGTTCCGGCAGTGGACGCGAGACCGCATCCTGCGGCACTCCGTCTACAAGGGACTGCGCGAGGACAAGCCGGCGGAGGAAGTGCGGCTCGAGACGGAAGCCGCATGACCGACGAGCTCCCTACGAGATCGTGCGCGAGACCAAGCGCGCGACGGAGGTCGAGGTCGCAGGGTCGCACCCTGAAGTTGACGAACCGCGAGAAGGTGATGTACCCGCGCACGGGGTTCACGAAGGGCGAGCTGATCGACTACTACGCCGCGGTTGCACCCGTGCTGCTGCCCCATCTCGCCGGCCGGCCGCTGACGCTCAAGCGCTATCCGGACGGGGTCGAGGGCGAAGTACTTCTACGAGAAGCGCTGCCCCGCCGCACCGACCCGCCTGGGTGAGGACCGCGCCGATCGAAAGCGAGCGTGGGAGGGGAACGATCGACTACTGCCTGGCCGAGGACCTACCGACGCTGATCTGGGCCGCGAACCTGGCCGACATCGAGCTGCACCCGAGCCTCTCGCGGGCAGCGCGGATGGACCGACCGACCGCGGTCGTGTTCGACCTCGACCCGGGCGCCCCGGCGGGGTTGAAGGATTGCTGCCGAGTGGCGCTCAAGATCAAGGAGATGTTCGACTCGTTCGGGCTGGACACGTTCGTCAAGACCTCGGGCGCGAAGGGCCTGCAGGTTTACGTGCCGCTCAACAGCAACCCCGTCGACTACGAGCAGACCAAGCCCTTCGCGCGCGCGGTCGCCGAGCTGCTGGAGAAGCGCCATCCCGCGGCAGGTCCTCTCGCGCATGGCCAAGGACCTGCGCCCAGGGAAGGTGCTGATCGACTGGAGTCAGAACGACGAGCACAAGACGACCGTCTGCGTCTACTCGCTGCGCGCCCGCGAGCGCCCGACGATCTCCACGCCGCTGGCCTGGGATGAGGTCGAGCGGGCGCGCGCGGAGCAGGCGCGAGCCCAGCCTGAGCGCCGAGCCGCGTGAGTTGCTCGAGCGAGTCGAGCGGGACGGTGACCTGTTCGAGGGGCTGCTGACGCTGCGACAGGAGCTCCCCGACCTTTCCCCGGGAACACCGATGCCGCAATGACCGCAGGTTTTTGACGATCGGCGCCAGCAGCTGACGACATTGCCATCATCCGGTGCTGACAGATAAGTTACCGGCGGATGTCCCAGAAATCACCACCGGATGCCCTCGTCTGCGTCGTCGAGATCCCCAAGGGCGTGCGCAACAAGTACGAGTACGACCCCGAGCTGGGCGGGATCAAGTTCGATCGGCTGCTGATGAGCGCCGCGACCTACCCTGCCGACTACGGCTACCTGCGCGGCACGCTCGGCCAGGACGGCGACCCCCTGGATGCGCTGGTGTGCCTGTACGAGCCGACGTTCCCGGGGTGTCTGATCCCCGTCAAGCCGGTCGGGATGTTCATGATGCGCGACGAGCAGGGGATCGACGACAAGATCATCTGCGTCCCGCTGCACGACCCCTACTGGAACGAGTACGAGAAGCTCGAGGACCTGCCGGTGCTGCTGCGTCAGGAGATCGAGCAGTTCTTCTCGATCTACAAGGAGCTGGAGGGCAAGACGGTGAGCATCGACGGCTGGCACTCGCGCGAGGAGGCCGAGCAGGAGATCGTGCAGGCGCGCAAGCGGTTGCAGGACAGCTGAGAGGTCGAGTGGACGCGGTCGAGCTGCTGGTCGAGGCCGGCGCGGCGCTGGCGGGATCGCTGGACCCGATGACCACGATGCGCGAGGTCGCGAAGCTGACCGTGCCGCGACTGGCCGATCTCTGCGTGATCGACCTGCTCGACGAGGAGGGCCAGATCAACGACGTCGCCGTCGTCGCGGCGGACGCGCAGATCGCGCACGGGCTCGAAGAGCTGCGCGCACGCTCGCCGCTTGATCCGGACGGCGAGCACCCCGTCGCCCGGGTGATCCGCAGCGGGCAACCGGAGCTGCTCGCAGAGATGGCCGACACCTCCTTGCGGACGTTTGCGGAGAGCTCCACCCACGCGGAGTTCATGATCGCCAACAACTACCGCTCGGCGGTCGTCGTGCCGCTGCAGGCGCGCGGCAGGACGCTCGGCGCGCTCTCGGTCCTGCGACTGGAGCCGCGCAAGCCACTCGGAGCGGCCGAGCGACCCTACGGACGGGAGGATCTCGAGCTCGCTGCGGAGCTCGCGCGACGGGCGGCGCTGGCGATCGACAACGCCCGCCTGTTCTCCGCCCTCAGCCGTCTCGAGCAGCGGCTGGAGGCGATCCTCTCGAGCGTCGCGGAGGCGATCACGGTGATCGATCGCGACGGCCGAACGATCTTCGCCAACCAGGCCGCCGCCGACCTGCTGGGGTTTCCGACGTCCGGCGATCTGACAAGCGCACCCACGGGGACGATCATGTCTCGCTTTCTCGTCTTCGACGAGCAGGGAGAGGAGCTCGGCCTGGAGTCGATGCCGGCAAGGCGACTGTTCACGGGCGAGCATCCAGAGCCGCTGCTGGTGAGAAACATCGTCCGCGCCACGGGCGAGGAGCGCTGGCTGATCGTCCGCTCCTCGCCGATCTCCGACCCGGAGTCAGAGCGCGTCAACTACGCCGTCAACGTCTTCGAGAACGTGACCGAGGTCAAGCGCGCGCAGCTCGCAGAGAGCTTCATGGCCGAGGCCAGCCGCGTGCTCGCCTCCTCGATGGACTACACCAAAACACTGCAGGAGGTCGCGCGACTGGCCGTTCCGCAGATCGCCGACTGGTGTGCGGTCGACGTGCTGGGCGAGAACGGGGAGATCGAACGTGTGGCCGTGCATCACTCCGATCCGCGCAAGATCGCGCTGGCGGAAAGGCTCGACCGCAGCTACCACCCGGCGCCGGAGGATCCGGCGGGAGTGCCCGAAGTGATCCGCACCGCGGAGGCGCGCATCTACACGGACATCGAGGCGGATGCCCTGGCCGCCTACGCACGCGACGATGCGCACCTCGAGCTGTTGCGAGCGATCCAAGCGACGGCGGTGATCATCGTGCCGCTGGCCGCGCCGACGCGGACGCTTGGCGCGATCACGCTCGTCTCCTCGGAGTCGAGCCGGCGTCTGACGCAGGCCGATCTGGGACTCGCCGTCAGGCTCGGCCGTCGCGCGGGGACCGCAGTGGAAAACGCGCGGCTCTACACCGAGCGCACGCGGATCGCGCACACGTTGCAACGGGCGCTGTTGCCGGAGTCCCTGGCGGAGATCCCCGGGGTGGAGATCCAGACGCTGTACGCGGCCGCCGGCGAGCTGAACGAGGTGGGCGGCGACTTCTACGACGTGTTCGACTACGACGAGGACCGCACGATGCTCGTGATCGGGGACGTCTGCGGCAAAGGCCCGCGAGCGGCGGGTGTGACGGCGCTGGCCCGCCACACCCTGCGCGCCGCGGCGATCGGCGGCCAGTCGCCCACCGAGATGCTCGCGACGCTCCACCAAGCGCTGATGCGCCAACCCCCGGGGGCGGACCTGTGCACAGTCTGCCTGATCGTGCTCACGCGCGAGGAGCACGGCGCGCGGCTGACGATCGCGCTCGCCGGGCATCCGCCCCCGCTGCTGATCGCGGCATGGAGGAGAGGTCGAGCAGGTCGGCCACAGCGGCACGATCCTCGGTGTCGTCGATCCGCTCCACATCTCTGAGAGCGAGATCACCCTGGGGGCGGGAGAGACCCTGTTGCTGTACACCGACGGCGTGATCGAGGCGGGCAGGCCGGATCGCCTGCTCGGCGAGGACGGCCTGCTGGCGCTCTGCGCGGCCGCGCCGAAGCTGGCCCTGAAGGAGTTTCTCGAGCACATCGAGCGTGCGGCGCTCGAGCGTGCGCAGGGCCGCCTGCGCGACGACATCGCGCTGCTGGCGCTCCGCTCAGACGGCTGAGGGACGACGCCGCGAGAGGCAGGCCTGCGCACCAAACCGGTGCGCTAATGTCTTGCCAATGGCGGGCGAGGGAAATCTCCTGATCGACGTGAGCAGCGAGGGGGAGCGGGTGGTGCTGGCGCTCGACGGCGAGCTCGACCTGGCCAGCGTGCCGACGCTCGAGCACGCAGTCGAGGACGCGACGCTCGATCACGCGGCGGAGCTCGTGCTCGACCTGCGCGGGCTCGAGTTCATCGACTCGACCGGCCTGCGGGCGATCCTCCTGCAGGACAAGCGCTCGACCGAGCGCGGGCAGACCTTCGCTCTCGTCCGCGGCCCCGAGCAGGTGCAGCGGCTGATGAGGATGACCCACGTGGACGAGCACCTGAAGATCATCGACTCTCCCGAGGAGATCCTCCTTTAGCGCTCACCCCGCCGGTTTGCCTGCCATCGAGGAGGAAACCACCCTCGGCCGGCCGCGCGTGCACCTGCGCGAGACCGGCTCGACCAACGATCGCGCGCGCGAGCTGGCGGGTGCCGGAGCACCGCACGGCACGCTCGTGACGGCCTCTGTGCAGAGCGCCGGTCGCGGACGCCAAGGCCGGCGCTGGTCGGCGCCCGCCAACAGCTCGCTGCTGATGTCGCTGCTCCTGCGCTCCCCACCGCCGCTGCTGCCGCTGATCGCCGCGGTGGCGGTCTGCGACATCGCCGGGGACGAGGCTCAGGTCAAGTGGCCGAACGACATCGTGCTCGGAAGGCCAAGCCCCACCCGCCCTCTGGCCAAGCTCGCGGGAATCCTCGCCGAGGGGCGGCCCCAGGCGGGCTGGGCGGTGCTCGGCATCGGCCTGAACGTGGCCGTCCGCCTGGAGGAGCTGCCAATCGAGCTGCGCTGCACGGCCGCCACCCTCGGCTGCTCGCCGGATGCGATCGAGCCTACGCTCGAGCGGCTGCTCGCCGCGCTTGCGCGAAGGCTAAAGGAGCCCACGGCGCAGACCCTCGAGGCCTGGCGCTCACGTGACGCGTTGTACGGGCGCGAGATCGCGTGGGACTCGGGGCGCGGGCGCGCGCAGGGCATCGACGGCACGGGGCGTCTGATCGTCGCACTCGGCGACGGGGGGCGCGCCACCCTCGATGCGGGTGAGGTTCATCTGGATCCTGTCGGTTAGAGCGTCACCCCGGCCCGCTCACTCCTCGGCGCGGTCGAGCGCCTCGCTCGACGTTGAGCTGTAGCTTCTCCCCGGCACCCGGCGCCAGCTCGCCACCGTTGTCCTTCGCGTTCGTCGGCGCGCTCGATAGCGCCTCCGTCAGCACCGCGTCGCTCGGCGTCTGGGCCGTCGTGGGCACTGGCTGCCTGCCCTTGCGGCGAGCACTGCCGGTCCCGGGCGGGCCGGCCATTGCGCCGCCCCGCGCGCGCCGTTTGCAGCGTTCGCGCCGCGCCCTTGGCTCCCTTGCGCCGCCGGCGAGCGTTGCGCGCGCGGCGCTTGGGGAAGTTGCGCAACAGCTCGCGGGCGAGCGCCGGGGGCTTGCGCGCCATCCGCGTGCGCGCGCCGCGCAGCGCCTCCTCGGCCTCGGGGGTGTGCGCCAGCGCCGCGGCCAGCAGCGCCGCGGACAGCCGCCGGTCCTGCTTGCGCGCGGCGTGAATCAGCCGCCGCGCGTTGCGCGCGTGCGCGCCGCCGGCCGAGTTGACGAGCAGGCCGAGCAGCCGCTTGGTCTCCGGCCAGCGCTGCACCGCGTACTCCTCGTGCACGTCGCGCGTGTACTCGGCCAGGCGCCAGATCCAGGCGTTGGCCTGATCGCGACGGCCGATCCGCCGCTCGACCAAAGCGCGCAGCATGATCTTCGACGCTTCGCGGCGCTCGTCGCGCGGCCAGCCGCCGATGATGTCGATCGCCGTGTCGAAGGTGTCCGCGTCGCCCAGCGCGGGGATGTCGGTCAGAGCCCGCAGGCGCAACTGCGCGTTCTTGTTGCGCTGCACGGCGGTGATCAGGAAGCGGCTCTTCAGCTCGCCGGTGCGGTCGAAGTGGAGCATCGCCCGGGCGCGGCGCCAGCCGTTGGGCGCGACGCGCGCGCCGGCCAGGGCCGCCCATACGTGCTGCTCGCCGTAGTCGAGGTGCTCGACCGCGATCCGCCACAGCTCGCGCTCGAAGACCTCGAAGCGGCGCTCCTCCTCCGCGCACACGGGCAGCACGCGCCGCTCGACCCGCATCCGCCGGCCGCGACCGCGGCGCACCGGGCCGACGACGATCGCGCCGCCGCGGTAGACGTCGCGGTCGAGCAGCGAGTGCAGCGTCACGACGGGGTCGTCGTGCTTGGTGGCGGGGTGCACGAAGTCGACGACCAGACCCGCCTCCTTGCCGGGATGGCGGCGGGTGACGCGCCCGACGCGCTGCTGGTAGATGCGCTTGGACGCGGTCGGCGCGAGGTGCACGCAGACGGTCGCGCGCGGGCTGTTCCAGCCCTCGGCGAGCAGCTGCGCGTTGATCAGCACGTCGATGTCGCCGCGCTCGTAGCGGGCGAGGATCCCCGCCAGCTCGCGCTTGGGCGTCTCGCCCGAGACCGCCTGCGCCTTCAGGCCTTCCGCGCGGAACGCTTCCGCGAGGTTGTACGCGTGGCGCACGCCGGCCGCGTAGACGACGCCGGGGACGCCGTTGAAGCGCGTCTTGTAGAGGTTGGCGGCGGCCATGTTGAACGGCTGCTGGTCGAGCAGCTCGGCGAGCTGCTCCTGGTCGAACTCGGTGTCCACCTCGCCACGGCGCAGCGGCACCTTGGCGATCGTGCGCACCCCCGTGCCCGGAGAGATGCGCACGCAGCGCAGCGGCGCGATCACGCCGCGGCGCGCCGCCTGGGCGAGATCGAAGCGCGAGGTCTGCGTCGGGAACAGGTCGGTCACGTGGCGTGCGATCAGCGCGCCTGTCGCGGTCATGCCGATGAAGATCGGGCCGGTCCAGTTGCGGATCGCGCCGCTGGTCTTCTCGCCGAGCGCGGTATGCGCCTCGTCGCAGATCACGATCGTGTAGGCGCTCGAGATCTTGCCGGCGTTGCGCACGAACCACTGGTAGGTCTCCACCGTCACCGGACCCTTGGTCGAGTCCTCGCCGACGAGCAGCGGACGCGAGATGCGCTTGGAGTAGCCGCGGTCGCGCAGCTCGCCGTGGAACTGGTCGACGAGGTTGCGCCGGTGGGTGAGGATCAGCACCCCGCCGGTCTGCGAGGCCTCGACGAAGCCGAGCGCCGCGACGGTCTTGCCGGCGCCGGTGGCGTGCTCGAACCAGAAGCGCTTGGCCGCGTTGGGATCCTCGGGCTGCTCGGCGAGCGACTCTTCCTCGTCCTCGTCGTCTTCGACCCAGTCGCGGGGCTCCTCGTCGGAGTCCGTCTGAAGCTCGGGCTCCCCCTCCGGGAACGGGTCGACCTCCTCGTCCTCGTCCTCTTCCTCGAGATCCTCCTCGTCGTCGTCGTCGTCCTCCTCGTCGGGCTCGGCGCGCTGGACGGGGCCGAGATCCTCGTCGTCATCGTCGCTCTCGTCGTCGGGCTCGTCATCAGGCTCCTCGTCGGGCTCGTCATCATCGTCCTCGCCCTCCAGGGCGCGCCTCGCCGAGCCGGTGTCGGGGGCATCCGCGGCGGGATCTTCCGCGGGCGCGGCCTCGTCGGGGCCGAAGATCGCGGCGGAGGCCAGCAGCTCGGGCGAGGCCGCGGCACGTCCGTTGCCACCGTTCTCCGAGGTGCTGCGCAGAGCCTCGGCCAGCAGCGCGGTGAGCGTGCCCGAGAGGGCGTCGACCTGGTGCGCCGAGAGCACGGTCCCGTCCACCAGCTTTGGCTCGTCCTCGGAGAGCACGCGTTCGAGGCCGAGCAGCAGCGAGAACTCCCGCCGCCACGCGGTCGACGGGTGCTTGGCACCATCCGCCAGCTCGCCCAGCGCCTGATCGAGCGCCCGCCGGCGCGGGGTGTTCTGAGCGAGCGCGACCGCAGGATCCTCGCCATCGTGCAGGAAACGCTCGCGCACGAACTTCTCCGCGCGAGCGATCTCGGCGGAGGACGGAATGGACGCGGCCGCGAGGGCCACTGAAGTGGGCTCGGCCATAAAGGCTCTGGACTACGAGACGAGCCGCCGTAGAAAGACTTCGACGTGGCTCGGGAAAGGCCGGCACTCAACCGGCGAGATTTGCCGGGTGCTCAGCGCAGCCCGGCTCCTAGTGCCCTTCAGGATATAGCAGGTCGCGGCGCGATTGCGGCTGACCGCATCTGCGACCCTTACCGGGATGTCCGCAAACCTGTTCTCGCTACGCGTGCTCGTGGCCATCGGCGGGCTGGTCCTGGTGGCGCTGCTCGCCATCGGGCTCGTCCAGCTAACGCGCTCCTCACAGGCGCCCGCGGCGCCGTCGGGGTTGACCGTCGCCCAGATGCAAAAGCGGCTCGCCGGCTCGCCGGCGCCGCTGGCCGCACTGCACGCCCAGGCCAATGAGCTGCTGGGAGGCGGTGCGCGCGCCCTCGATGCGCGCCTTCAGGCGCTGCGCGGAAAGCCAGTGGTGATCAACAAGTGGGCGTCGTGGTGCGAGCCCTGCCGCGCGGAGTCGGGCGTGTTCCAGCGCGCGGCGGTCAGCCTCGGGCATGAGGTCGCGTTCATCGGGCTGGACTCGGGCGATTCGGGCCGCGGCGAACCGGAAGGCTTTCTGCGCACCTTCCCGCAGAGCTACCCGAGCTACTACGACGAGAGCGGGCGCCTCGGCCTGGCGATCACCGACTCCTCGTTCACGCCCGTGACCGTCTTCTACGACCGCACGGGCGGGCGCTACATCCGCCAGGGTCCGTACCTGAGCGTGGCAAAGCTCGAAGCCGATGTCCGACGCTACGCGCTAGGGACTTGAGCCATGCCTGAGATCCGGATCGACCCGCTGAGCGGGCACAAGACGATCGTCGCCGGAGAGCGCTCCGGGCGTCCCGGGGGCGAGCCGACCTGCGCTCCGGCAGAGCCGATCGACGCCGAGCGCGACCCGTTCGCCGAGGGTCACGAGGACCGCACCCCGCCGGAGCTCTACGCGCTGCGCCCCGGCGGTGGACCACCGGACTCTCCGGGATGGACGGTGCGGGTGGTGCCTAACCTCTACCCGGCCCTCACCCCAGCGGACCCGCGTGATGGAGTGCAGGCTGATCGACCGATGATCGTGGAACCGGCCCGGGGCAGGCCGGAGCTCTTCACCGCGCTCCCGGCCACCGGCGCGCACGAGGTGATCGTCAACGGGCCACAGCCGGTCCTGTCGCTGGCCGACCTACCAGCGGAGCAGGTGGCAGCCGCGGTGGAGGTGTGGCGCGAGCGCATGCGCGCACACGCAGGTTGCGCCTACACGCAGCTGATCGTCAACGAGCGCCGTGAGGGGGGAGCCTCGCTACCGCACACACACGCGCAGCTGTACGCGCTGAACTTCGTGCCGGCCCTCGTGGCGCGCGAGCGCGAGCGCGCAAACGCCTACACGACGCGTACGATGGGCCAGAGCCTGCTGGGGGACGTGATCGCCGAAGAGGTGCGATTGCGCGAGCGGATCGTCGCGGTCGACGAGGAGGCGGTACTGATCGCGCCGTATGCCTCGCGGCTGCCGTTCCAGCTGATGCTCGTGCCCCGGCGTCCGCGCGCGCGCTTCGAGGACGACGGTCCGCCTGGTGCGGCGCTCTTACACGACGGTCTGAAGCGGCTCGCACGCCTCCTCGGGTCGAGCCCTCCGTTGAACCTGTTCGTGCGAACCGCGCCGCTCGGCGCCGAGCACTTCTGCTGGCGGATCGACGTCCTCCCGCGCCTGACCCACCTGGCCGGACTGGAGCTGTCCACGGGCGTGAATCTGAACATCGTCGCGCCGGAGCACGCCGCCGCCCTGCTGCGGGATGCGTAGGTAGGGTGCGGGAGGATGCCCCCCGAGGAACGTTTCGTACCGAGGTTCGCCGCCGAGCCGCCGCTGGAGGAGCTGCCCTACGGGCGCTGGGCCGAGCGGCTGACGGGCGAGTTCCTCGCGGCCTGCCTGGCGCTCGACGCCGAGGAGGAGGATCTCGGCGAGCCGGGTGAGATCCGCTGGTATCCCGACCGCACGTGGAACGGAAGGACATACGTGCCGGGGACGTCGATCACGGCGAACGGGTATGAGCTGTTCGGGCACGTGAGCTTTGTCCCCGCGAGGGAGGACGGCGGCGAGCAGAGCGACTTCGCCGCGCAGGTCGACTTCACCGAGGAGACCGCCGAGCGCAACCCGGATTGGAAGCTCGACCTCTGCGACGAGGTGATCGGGTCCTGGCGCGGGCACGCAGGGGCGATCGCTCAGATCACGCTGATCTGGGGCCGGCCGCTGATCTCCGGCGGCGCGATCGTCACCGCCGAGCTGGCCGACCTCGCCGTCGATCAGTGCGAGCTGCTCGACGAGCGCTTCACGCTGATCGCGCCCGACGACTACCGGCACGACCTGCTCGAGATCAAGCTGTTCGCGGCGCGGGGCGAGGAGCTTGCGCGCGAGTCGATGTACGCGGGGGACGAGGGCGAGGAGGACGAGCAGGGCGAGGGCGCCGTAGAGAGCAGGGAGGACAGGGACGCAGAGGACGGAGGCGGAGAGGACGACACGATAGCCGGCGCAGGCGACGCGTAGAGCAACGCAACCACCGACGCAGGCGAGGAGGAGCGATGACAGCAACAGCAGAGCATCAGCATGGCCCGGTAAAGACCCAGAATCATCTGGCGAAGGCTTTGCACCCCAGTCCGTCGGTCATCAAAGAGGCGATGGGCGACGTCGAAGGCTTCAACGCGAAGTTCGCGGTGCTCGTCACGCGGCTCGTGGGCACGATGTGGTGCGCGTACCTGTTCACGGTGATCGCGCTGATCGGGCTCGGGCCGGCGTTGAAGCCCGGCGGCGAGGGGCTGATCGCATGGATCGCGCAGACCTTCATCCAGCTCGTGTTGCTGTCGATCATCATGGTCGGGCAGAACGTGCAGAGCCTGGCCGCGGACGCCCGCTCGGCGAACACGTACAGAGACGCCGAGACGATCCTCGACCGGCTCGACCTGCACACGCAGGGCGGCCTGAAGGCGATCCTCGACCGCCTGGATGAAATCGCCCCGCCGGCCACCACGCCCAACCAACCGAGCTCCGAAAAGCCGTCCGGCAGGGACTAAGGTTTGGGCTGGATCGCGACGATACAGGGGTCGTGAGCGTGCGGTCTAGGCAGTTGGTGCTGATGGCAAGCCTTGTGGCGATGCTCGGCGGCGTGGGCGTCTCGGCGGCGGCGGCCGAAGTCACCTCGTACTTTCAGCAAGAAGGCAGCAACCCCCTTGCGGTCGTAGCCGGAGCGGAAGGGGACCTGTGGTACATCGCAACACCCAAAGGCTGCTTCGGGGCCGTCACCCGGTTCGAACTGCCCGGCTATGAGGAGCAGATCGAAGTCGGGTGCGGAGAAGCTGCATTCGTGGGTAGCGCCACCAACGGCATCGCGCTCGGTCCCGAAGGCGAGTTGTGGTTCACCGCTGGCGGTGGGATCGGACGCATCGAACCCACCGCCACGAAATCGGAAGACTTCCTGCTCCCTCCCGTCAAAGCCGCCATCGAAAACTCGGAATCACCGCCAAATACCAGCCTGGGCGGCATCACCACAGGGCCAGAACACGAAAACCTGTGGTTTACCGAGGTCGAAAACAATACGAGCAAGATCGACCGCATCAACCCCACAAAACCCAGCGAAATCGAAGAATACCCACTCCCAGCTCAGAACGATCTCGGTACCGGTGCGGGTGGGGCGAGCAGCGAGAACATCGCGGTGGGTCCCAACAACACCCTGTGGTTCACCGAGCCCGACTCGCACGCGATCGGCGTCGTAAACACCAAGGGCGAATTTATGGACCAGGTCCCACTGAAGGAATCGGACGACCCCCAGAGCATCGCGGCGGGGCCTGAAGGCAGCATGTGGTTTACCGACGCGAGCGCTCCATACGTGATCGGGCGCGTCAACCCCGCGGGGGAAGTGAGCGAATTCCCGGCTCCCAGCGCCCCGGCGAGCATCGTCGAGGGACCCGAAGGCAACATGTGGTTCACCCAGGGTGGCTCGAGCGAAGAAGCGGGTGTGGGGTGCATCATCCCGACGGGTCAGATCGAACTGATCCACGAGTGGACGGAAGGCGGTGACCCCGTTGGGATCGCGGTGAACAACGACAGCACGATCTGGTTCACCCAGAGCGCGACCGACAGGCTCAATCATCTCTACCCGGTGACCTGCGGCGCAAAACCGCCGCCGCCCCCAACTGCGACGAACGGCAACCCCCCCTCCACCACGCCGAGCGCCGGCACACCCGGCACACCGGCCATCACGCCAAAAGGCGGCGGCACACCCGCCGCCCCGCCCCTGGCCACCGTCCTGGGGCTGCCCCCGGCGCAGCAGTGCGTGAGCAAACGCACGCTGCTGGTGCACGTGCACGCCCCGCCCGGCCAGCAGCTGCTCAGCGTGAAGCTGTCGCTGGGAGGAAGGGTGCTGCGCGCGGAGACGTTCACCAAGGGCAAGAACGACAAGGTTCCGCCCACCCTGGTCGACCTGAGAGGGCTGCCCAAGGGCACCTTCACGCTGACGATCGTCGTGGAGAGCAAGGCGGGCAAGACCTATCGCGCGACCCGCACCTACCACACCTGCGTGCCCGGAAAACACAAGAAAGGCAAGGGGCACTAGAACAATTCGCTTAGCCCACCCCTTGTCGGCCTTGTCGGGTTGCAGGCGACGAGGATGAAATCAAGCAGAACTATCTCTACCGCGTCCTCCGCGATTGCACGATGAGTACCCCGCGGTTGAAACCGTCAAAGATGGGGTAGATCAGCGCGTGTCAACTTCTAGGAGGCAAACACATGGTGGCACTCGTCGTATTGATACTGCTACTCGCGATCCTCGGCGGTCTCGGATTCGCGGTGCACATACTCTGGTACGTACTCGTAATCGCCGTACTGCTATGGCTGATCGGCTTCTTCATCGGCGGCGCACCGGTCGACGGCGGCCGCAGGAGCTGGTACGGACGATGATGATGTCCACGACCGGCGCCCCGCGGACGAAAGCTGGACACGCCGGGCGCGGCGCACGCTAGCTGTGGACGCTGTGCTGCAGACGGTAGGCGAAGTAGAAATGTAGAGCGGCGGGCGCTAGGAACAGCGCTCCCCACCAACTACCGGAGCAGCACACAAAGACGCCAAGCCCGAGCAACCACACACCTACAACAAGGCGAACCCGAACCACCATGTGAGGGTTGCCGAGACCATACGAACTTAGCCGTCTCATTTGCCTGCCAGAGACGATAGCGCCGCGGCTACAAGGTCGCTCCCAGGGGCGTTTTCTTGCGTTTAGCGTGGTACGAGCCCGCCGAAATGTCTATTTTGTTTTGGTAGCAGGCTTGAAATGCCGAAATAGTCGTCGTAGACTGTTTCCGTGATGTCCGCATGGTCACGCTCGGATCATGGCGGGGCGCCCCGAGGAGCAGCCAGGGCAGTTCAAGACCCGGGCGAATCGGGCCGGCAACACCGAGTTCGTCTCTCCCACCCGGGTCACGGGCACCCTCGCGCGCGGCTTTGAGCACCACCTCGCGCTGGATGCCGGGTTCCCCCGCGCGACATTCGTGATGTTCCTCATCGCAGAGGTGCACCCGTTCGCGGACGGCAACGGGCGGGTCGCTCGAGCTCTCGCGAACGCGGAGTTGACCGCAAGCGGCCAGCAGCGGCTGATGATCCCGATCGTCTTCCGCGACGACTACCTAGCGGCGCTACGCGCGATGTCGCGACGCGGGATGCCAGTGCCCCTGATCAGAGTGCTAAGTCGAGCACAAGCATGGGCGAGCGAGGTCGACTGGTCGAGCATGAGCACCGCCGAGAGGGATCTCGATCGCACGAACGCCCTGTTGACCCCGGGCGAAGCCAAGGAACGCGGAGTCATCCTGCGACTCGGAAGTGAGCTCGACGAATGACCGCGAGGAGAAACCACGCCGCGTGACCGCGCAGGGGGTGTGCCGCGCGGACCTAAGGCGCCCATTTCCGAAAGTGCCCCCGCCAGGAGTCGAACCTGGATCTACCGCTTAGGAGGCGGTCGTCTTATCCATTGGACTACGAGGGCGCGGGCTCTCGGAATTTCCAAGGCCCACAGGGAAGGCTACCGGCGCTCCTCGGCTGGGCTAGCCTCGGCTCGCCCCGTCGCGGCGCCCTGTGCCGCGACCCGCTCAAGCGCCTCGCCGTCCAGGCGGTGGGTGATCCACTCGTTCATCGTCTTCGCGCCGATTCCCCGATAGAAGCCGAGCGCGAGCTCGTTCCAGTCGAGCGCCGCCCATTCGAGGCGCTCGCCGCCACGCTCGCGCACGAGCTCCGCGACCGCTTCGAGCAGTGCTTTGCCCACGCCTTCGGCGCGGTTGCCTGGGCGCACGAACAGATCCTCCAGCCACACCCCCGTGCTCGCGAGGAAGCTCGAGAACGTCGGAAAGAACAAGGCGTAGCCAAGGGCCTCCGGGTCGCCGGTGCGTGACGGGCGCTCCGCGATCAACGCCTCTGCCGCCGGCTGCGCCCCGAACAGCGCCTCGCGCAGCTGCTCCTCGGTGGCCTTCAGCTCGTGCTCGAGGTGCTCGTACTCGGCCAGCTCTCCGAACAGCTCCAGCAGCGTCGGCACGTCCTCTGCCCGCGCCGGGCGAATCGTCGGCGTCGTCGGCGCCTCTGATGGTTGCTGTGGCGAGTCCATGCTTGCGCGCTCGCCCTCCGCTCGCCTCAGCCGCGGTCGGGGCGCTCGGGGTAGACCTCGTCGATCGTGCTCAGCGCGACATACGGCGCGCCCGCCTCGCGCCCGATCGCCGCGCCCCCGCCCGCGAGTCGGTCGAGCACGCTGATCACGCCGCAGATCTCCTGCCCTGCCTCCTGCAGCGCCGCGATCGCGGCGAGCGTCGAGCCGCCGGTGGTGACGACGTCCTCGACCACGACACAGCGGTCCTCCGGTCCGAGCGGCGGACCCTCGATGCGCCGCTGCAACCCGTGTGTCTTGGCGTCCTTGCGCACGAAGAAGGCCTTCGCTTCGCTCCCGCCCGCCAGCGCGGCGCAGGCGACCGGGTCAGCCCCCATCGTCATGCCGCCCACCGCGGTCCCCTCCCACCTGGCCACCTGGGCCGCCACGAGCCTGCCCAGTGCGACGAAGCCGGCCGGGCGCAGGATCGCGCGCTTGGCGTCGACGTAGTACTCGGCCTGCGCTCCGCTCGTCAACGTCACGGTCCCGATCACGAGCGCGTGCTCGCGCAACTCCTGCACGAGAAGCGCCCGGGCGCGCTCCAGATCGCTCGTATATTCGTCGGAGGCATCCACTGCTCGGTCTAATCTAGCCCGATGGCGAGCACCGGCGTATCCTCCTCGCTCGCCACGCTGCTCCGCCTCGCCTCCTGGATCATCTGCCTGATCGTCGCCGCCTCGTTTTGATCTTCGTCGTCGAACAGACCTCCTCGGCCTCCACCCATCAGCAGGAAGAGGTCAACGAGCACCCCTCCTCCACCGGCGCCCCGGCACGCCAAACACGAAAGCACCGTCCACAAGAAGATCGACGAAGCCTCCGACTTCTTCACCTCGCCCTTCGCCGGCATCGTCTCCGGCTCCTCCAGCCAGTGGGTGATCCACCTCGTCAAGACGGCCCTCGCCTTGCTCGTCTACGGCTTCGGGCTGAGTTATCTCGCGAGGGTTATCAGGCGTCAGGCTGTGACGCGCGCTACGGACCTGCGTGGCTGCTGATCGTCTGGCTACCGCCACCGCCTTCGTTGTAGACGTCCACGGGGGTTCCGGTCTGAACCCACGAGTAGATCGCCGCCGCGTCGGGGATCGGCACGCGCAGGCAGCCGTGGCTGGCGGCGTAGGTCGGCACTTCGGCGTAGCCGTGGATCGCGTAACCGCGGATGAAGTAGTTGGAGTCGACCATGCCCTCGCTGTTTTCGCCGGGGGTCTTCTCATAGACGCGAAACCGGCCGATCACCGTGGGCGTCGAGGGCTTGCCCGAGCTCATCGTGTAGATCGTCCTCACCCGCCCGCCCGGTTCGATCTCAGCCAGCACCTGCCTGGTCAGGTTCGCCTCGACATGGCGGCCGTCGCTCCGGTAGCGCACGTGAAAGCTGCCCGCGCGGCGCGCCAGCAACTCAAAGACCTGCCCGCCCTGCGTAGGGAATCCGCTGCAGGCCGGTCATCTTGCGATAGGCGATCAGCGCGCGCCCGGTCCCTTCGTCGAGCACGCCCGTCAGCGGCACCGCGTAGTGGAGCACGTCGAGCTCTGACTGCAGCAGGCGCACCGACTGCCCCTGCGCGCCCAAGCCGAGGTTCGTGTTGACGAAGCGCACACCCGGCGCGCCGCGAGCTGAACGCGCCCTGCTGTGGCGTCGCGTAGTGCGCGGCACGTGCCTGCAGGAGCCCCGCCTGACGGCTGGAGAAGCCGACCCGGAACCGGCCCGCGCCACCGCGGCCGGCGAGCACGCCCACGGTCTCCACCCCGACCTTGCGCCCTTCCAGATAGAAGCTCACCTTCACCGCCTGCCCGGCGACGTACGGCGTGACGACGCCCCGCACGACGATCCTCCCGCCCACGAGCGCAAACGGCGGGCTGCCGCCAACCTTCTGCAATTCGAGCTTGACCTGCCCTGCCAACGGGAGCGGTGACCGCGGGAGCGGAGGAGGAGCAGGAACGAGCACCGTATGAGATCCTAGGCGCCCGCGACGACGGCCTGGGCCGGCGCGGAGAGCGCAGGCACGGCCGTGATCAGGCCCACGCGTTTGGCCGCCAGCACGATCGCCCCGATCAGCAGCAACGAGGAGGCGATCAACACGACCACCTGCCAGAAGGCCCAGCTCTCGAGGCTGCCGTATGCGATCGAGTTGTTCAGCGAGTGCGCGACGAAACATGGGTACAGAGAGCCCGTATACCGGTACAGCAGGCACAGGCCAAAACCGAGGCCCATCAGCGGGACGAGGTCGAGCGTAGGCGCCGACCCGTAGTGCACGCCGCCGAACAGCACTCCGGTGATGATCGCCGCCGGCCAGGTTCCCTTCCAGTTGCGCAGCGCCGTGAAGATGAAGCCGCGGAACAGGAACTCCTCGCAGATCGGCGCCACGACGCACGTCAAAGCGGCGCTCAACAGCAGCAGCGCCGTCCCCCCGTTGGAGCCGAGCCGTTCGAGCACCTTCTCTTTTTCCGGGTGGAACGCCGCGGACCAGATCGCGCTCAGCACGATGAACGCGACGAGCAGCAGCAAGATCAGGCCGCTCACCCGCCGCCAGCTCATGCGCGGGGGGCGAAGGCCGAATTGCCACGAGCGTACGACGCGTCCGCCCATCCGCGCTAACAGGACCGCGACGAGGATGAACGCGATGTCCTGCACGACCGTGTCGGCGATCTCCAGGCCCCCGGGGATGTGCGAGGAGGTGATATTGACCCCGAACGCCGCGGCGGGAAGGTCGACGATCAGACCGCCGATCGCCGCCAGCGACCACACCGCCGACGAGCGCCGCCGGCGCCATCCACGGCGGCCAGTCGGGTGTTTGATCTGAGCGGGATCGCCGCTCCGCGGCGAGCGCCCGCTCGAATGAATCGGCCCGCGGCGGGGAGGGCTCGCCCGGAGCGGAGGGAGACTGGAGACTCGACACCGGCTCAGCTTACGTGGCCGAGCGCGCGGCTCACGCCACCCAATGCCAGGTCGCGAACTGAGCGACGAAGAACACCATCAGCAGGCCGGACCCCACGAGCACGGGCATGCGCGCGCGGGGGTGCGCGGCCAGCCAAGCCGCCAGCCAGATGCTCAACGGGAACAGCACGACGAGAAAGCGCGGCAACGACATCAGCGGCTGCGAGGCCACCGGGTAGGACAGCGGCAGCGCGAGCGCACAGATCACGTACAAGCCGTAGGCGAGCGGCAGCATCCGCAGCACACCCACGATCATCGGCACAGCCGCGAGCAGAAACGCGAGCAGCATCAGGTTGTGCCCAGCGGCGATGTTCGGGCTGCCGCCGGCCGCGGGGAAGTAGACGTGCCGGCCTTGGGATAGCAGCTGGCGGGCGCCCGCGAAGGCCGCCTTCGCCCCGTCCCACACGCCCAGGTAGGGCCCCGCGTAATGCCTGCCCCACACGTCCTGCGCGTGAAATGGCATCAGCGCGTCGCCGCCGGAGAACCAAAGGTAGGCCATGTACAGACCCAGGCCGGCCGGCACGAGGCCCAGCCAGAGGAAGTCCCTGCGCAATCGATAGGCGGGCCGCAGGCTCGAGATGCCATGAAATGGGAACGAGGCGCCGGACGGGCTCAGCGATCGTCGTTTGGCCGTGGCCGCCGTTGGGCGGTCCTCCGCACGAGGACCCCTTGACCGGGGAAAGTCAGGCGTCAGGTCCTCCCGCGGCCCGTACAGTAGAGCATCGCCGCTCCCAGCAACAGCACCACGCCCGCGCTGCGCGTCGCGGCGGCCAGCGCGCCGAGCATCCCGACCCACGCCCAGCGCCCCTGGCGAGCGCACAGGAAGACCCCGACCGACAGCGCCAGATACAGCGACTCGGAGTAGACCGCCGAGAAGAAGAACGCCATCGGCGCGAACGCAGTCACCAGCACCGCCAGCCGGGCCACCTCGCCGCCGTTCGCGCTGACGCTTGTGGCTTTTCCCGCGCGAGCGACCGCGACCCTCTCCATCCGCGCAACCTCGAGCGTGGTCAGGCGGTGGATGCCATACAGCGCGAGTGCGAGCGCACTGCTCGACAGCAACACACCGGCGAGGATCGGCGGCACGCCGAAGTGCGCGATCGCGCTCAGGCCAAGTGGGTAGAGCGGGAAGAACGCGGTGCGCGAAGCCGTGAACGCGCCCAGATCCGGGCGGTAGCCGTAGTGGGCGATCACCAGGTACCACGCGGCGTCCCAGCGCGCGGCCGGGGCCGCCAGCAGGCTCGGAGCCAGCCGAAGCCGCGCGTCACGCCAGGGGGATTGAACGCATTGCGCACCCGCCCGGCGCCGAACGCCAGCACGGCGGCCATCCCGGCGGCCCACACGAGCAGGCGCGAGCTCCACAGCGCGCGCCACACCTCTCGGACGGCGAGCGCCTTCGCGGGGTCGATCGCCCCGAGGGTGGCCTCCGCGCGCGCAAACGGGGACGCCAGCTCGCGCGCGCCGTCCAGCTCGGCGGAGGACACAGCCTGGATCGCTAGGTCGGCGGTGTCGGGGCTCATATTCTGAGGGCGCTGCGGAAAGGAACCTGCGCAGCGCAAATGGCAGGAAATCACAATCCAAGCGGTAATCTCGGCTGTGTATGTCCCGTCACGCTCGCCAGCGCCGGCTCCGCCATCACCGCGCCGGGCCCGCACGGATCCTGCTGATCGGCGGCGGCGTGCTCGCTTGCGCGCTGATCGTCGGCGCGATCGCCGCGGTCGGCTATGTCCTGCACATCGCCCAGTCGGCGCCGGCGCTCGCCTCGCTGCGTCCGCTCGTGGGCGGCGGCTCCTCGCAGGTGTTCGCCGCGAACGGCACGCGCCTCGGCTTCATCCAGTCCGACCAGTTGCGCACACCCGTCTCCTGGGATGAAATACCAACGAACCTGAAGAACGCGACCGTCGCGATCGAGGATCAGCGCTTCTACCAGAACGACGGCGTCGATCTGACCGGGATCTTCCGCTCCGCGGTGAAGGACCTGACCAACGGCGCCGCCCTGCAGGGCGGCTCGACGATCACGATGCAGCTCGTGCGCAACCTCTACCTCGGCGGCGATCAGCACACGCTCCGCCAGAAGGTGATCGAGGCCAAGCTCGCGCTCGACTACAACGAACATCACTCCAAGCATTCGATCCTCACCAGCTACCTAAACAGCGTCCCCTACGGCACCCTCGGTGGGCAGACCGCCGTCGGTGTGCAGGCGGCCGCGCGAATCTTCTTCGACAAGCCGGCCTCCCAGCTGGACCTCGAGCAGTCGGCGCTGCTGGCGGGCCTGCCCCAGGCGCCCTCGCAGTACAACCCGTTCCTCGACGCCTCCGCGGCCAGGGAAAGGCGCAACGAGGTGCTTACGAAGATGGCCGAGCTGCACTACATCTCAAGCGCCGCGGCGTCCGCCGCCGAGCACGCGCCGCTGGAGGTCAAGCACGGGAACTACTACTCCCAGCGCAGCGAACCGTTCTTCTTCGAATACGTACACGAGCAGCTGGTCCACCGCTATGGCAAGAAAACGGTCGAACAGGGCGGCCTGAAGGTCTACACGACGATCGACCTTAACATGCAGCGCGAGGCGCGCAAGGCAATCGCCGAAGTCCTCGACGAGCCCGAAGACCCCGCCTCGGCGATCGTCACGCTCAACCCCTCAAGCGGCGACATCGAGGCGATGGCGGAGTCCGAGTCATACGAGCAGTCCCAGTACAACCTCGCCGCCGATGGACACCGTCAGCCGGGCTCGACCTTCAAGGCGATCGATCTCGCCGACGCGCTCTCGCGGGGAATCGACCCGAACAGCACCTACTACCTCTCTCACACGCTTGAGCCCGGCTGGCTGCCCGGCTACCCGACCTACGAAGTGAAGACCTTCGAGGGCACCTCGCTGAACAAGTCGATCAGCCTCGTCAACGCCACGCTCACCTCCGACAACACCGTATACGCCCAGCTCGCCGCCGACCTGGGCGAGGAAACGATCACGCAGATGGCCCACAAGATGGGCGTCACCACCCACCTGAGCTCCTATCCGGCCGAAGCGCTCGGCGGGCTGACGCTCGGTGTGACGCCACTCGAAATGGCCGTCGTCTACGCCACGCTCGCCGACGGCGGCTGGCGCAACTCGCCGATCGCGATCACCAAGGTCGTGTTTCCAGATGGTCACGTCGACTCCAGCTGGGGCACGCCCCACCGCGTGAAGGTGCTCTCGAACGGCATCACCTCCGAGGAGACGAGCATCCTGCATGAGAACGTCCTCAGCGGCACCGCCACCCGCTCGGCGATCGACTGCCCGACGGCCGCCAAGACGGGCACCACCTCGGAACTGGTCGACGCGTGGCTCGACGGCTACACCCCGCACTACTCGACGGTCGTGTGGATGGGCTATCCGAACAAGCGCGTCTCGATGACCGACGTCCATGGCGAGCCCCAGCAGGGCGGCTACCTGCCGGCGGAAATCTGGCACGCGTACATGGCCGCCGTCACCGAAGGCCAGAAGTGCTCCGAATTCCCACCCCCCACCGAACCGCTCACCTACCAGCCGTTCTTCGGCAAGTACGAGAGCGCCGGGCGCTCGTCTCAAGCGAACGAAAACAGCGAAGAAAGCTTCGGTGATCTGGAAAAGAAGCAGGGGAAGAAGAACGGCGAAAAAGCCAAGCTCCCGCACACCGCGGGCCCCGGTCAGGGCACGGGAGGCGGCGGCGGCCGTGCCGGAGGTGGGGGTGGCGGCGCAGGAGGCGGCGGCGGCAACACCGAAACCGTGACGCCCCCTCCGCAGACGCCCACGCCGAGTGAACCGGCCACGGCGCCCGGCGACGGCGCGGAGAACGGCAACGGCGGAAACACCGGCGGGGCTGGGGCCGGGCAGTAGCGCAGGCGGCCTTGCGGCGCGCGCGCTGATAGTTTGAATCAGGAAATCCGAGACAAAGGCCGTGCGCACTCAGGTGCAGCCGGGCCAGATGGGATGCAGATCAGTGGCAAAGGAAGACAAGGTCGAATTCGAGGGCGAGGTGATCGAGGCGCTGCCGAACGCGATGTTCCGCGTCAAGCTCGACAACGATCACGTCGTCCTAGGACATGTTGCCGGCAAGATGCGGCGCTTCAGGATCCGCATCCTCCCGGGCGATCGCGTCCGCTGCGAGCTCTCTCCGTACGATCTCGACCGCGCGCGGATCGTCTACCGCCACCGCTGAGCGGGTGCAGTAGGCGAGGCCGGAGACGGACGCGACCTCGGAACAAACATGGAGCGCTCGCTGATCGACTCGATCGCGGCCGCGCTGCCCGTGGGGGGCGGGGGGTCGCGGATCGTGCGCGGGGTGGGCGACGACGCCGCGGTGGTGCGCTCGGGAGGAACGCTGTGCGTGATCTCCGTCGACGCGATGGTCGAGGGCGTGCACTTCCGCCTCGACGACGGCTCGTCGAGCCCGTTCGACGTCGGCTGGCGGGCTGTGGCGGGCGCGCTGTCGGACCTCGCGGCGATGGGCGCCGCGGCAGGCGAGGCCTACATCGCGCTCGGGGTCTCGGCCGCGGTCGGCGAGGAGCGGGCGCTCGAACTGATCCGAGGCGCCGTGGAGATCGCCGCCGCGACGGGGACCGTGCTCGCGGGCGGCGACGTCGTCTCGGCGCCGGTGCTGACGGTCTCCGTGACGGTCGTCGGCTGGGCGGAGCACGAGCGCGAATTGATCGGGCGTGACGGCGCCCGGGTCGGGGACCTCGTCGGGGTGACGGGCCGTCTTGGTGGCAGGCCTCCCCGTCCCATCCCGCGCCTTGCCGAGGGCCAGGTGCTTGCGCGGGCCGGCGCGCACGCGATGATCGACCTCTCCGACGGGCTCGCCTCCGACGCGCGAGCGATCGGCGAGCGCAGTGGTCTGTGCCTCCAGGTCGAGCTGGAGCGGCTGCCGCTCGATGCTGGCGTGTTCGGCTCCGAACTGGCCGCGACCGCGGGTGAAGACTACGAGCTGTGCTTCACCGTGCCCGCGGGCGCACGCGCCGGTGTGGAGGACGCACTGCGCAACGCGGACGGCGCACAGGTCACCTGGGTTGGCCTTGTGGTGGAGGGAACACCGGGCGTGTCGTTCCTGGACGAGCACGGCGACAAGCGCCGGCTGGAGGGCTACGAGCACCGCTGGTGAGCCAGGCTCGCTACGACGAGGCAGGCGGGATCTGCAACTGCGTGGGTTTGAGCACCGCCGGTAGCTGCGTAGATGATTGGGGCGGGCGGGACTCGATTCTCCGCGAGGTCCGCGACGCTTCGATCGGTTGCACGCGCGGATCGCCGGGCAGCCGCCGCGCGGCGCCGACCGGCACGGTCCTCCTCAGGCGCGCGAACACGAGCAGCCGTTTGGCGGCGCTGAACAGCGGCGTGCACGCCGACAGCACCAGCCGGCTGTAGCCGACCTCGCCGATCACGGCGCTCACGTCGGTGGGCGCGACCACGCGCTGGTCGATCACGGTGTAGGTAAAGTGTGCGTAGGGCATGTTCAGCAGGATCCTGCTCCCCCTCTGCAACGCATCGATGTGACGGAATGGCGCCAGGTAGGTGGTCCTGTGCCCGGCGATCGCGGTCGTGCCCGCCACTCCGGGGAAGTTCGTATCAGAGTAGATCCCCGGGCCGCTCTCCAGGTCGGAGGTGTCGGTGCCCTTGACTACCACGTAGCTCGCGCCGATCTGCGGGATCACGATGCGGCCCACCGCGCTGCCGTCGGGAGCGTGGCGCTGCAACTCGCTCGCGAGGAACGCGACCCGCCGGCGCTCGTCGGGCAAGCTCGCCAACACCCGCTGCTGCATCGGCGTCGGGGTTGCCCGTTCGACCGCGCGCAACGTCCCACTCAGGTGGTCCTGTCTGAATTTCGCATACAGCGCCGAGAATGGCTCCTGCCACACCAACGTCACACCGGCGTCGATCAGCGCCAGCGTGCCCACGAGGATCAACACGATCGACAGCACGCGCCACATGCGTCGCGAGGTTCGCCTCCGCTGCGGTCTCGTGGTGAACAGGACTTCGGACATCGCTGCCTATCGTCGCAGAGCCGACTCGGTTCCACCGAGCGAGCCCGGTCCTGCGTATGACAGCGGTCCGCGAATCCTCAGCGGCGTGCCGTCGTCGATCCCGTCGTCTGCGACGTCAGTCGACGCCAGCGCGAGCAGTGTGGCGGCCGCGACGCAACCGAGCGCAAGGCTCCACAGCACAGTTGCCGCGAGGCCGACCTGCCCACCCGCGAGCAGCAGCACCACATCCCAGGCGATCCCGCCTGGCCCCACGCCTAGCTCGCGGGCGTAGAAGGCGATCAGCAGCGCGAGCGGCGCCAGCGCGAGCGCGACCAACACCAGCGCCGTGGGACGGGCGGGGCGAGTCCGCGGGGAGACGAGCAGCAGCCAGAGGTGCAGCGCCGGCAATATCAGCAGCGCGGCGTAGGGGTTGAGCACCCAGACCACGGCCCCGACGGCGAGGAGCACCGTCAGCATCGCCAGCCCGGCCGCGTCATCGTCGTCCGGACGGACGCTGCAGCCCAGCCGCCGCACCGCCCATGGCCATGCTAGCCAGCCGAGGACCAGCACCAGCACCACCGCCAGCACCGCCCTCACGGCGGGGCCCTGGAACGGCAGCGCGCTCGCCTGTACTCCTGTCGCCGGCGCAGCGGGCAGCGCGCCCAGCCAGCCGAGCGCCTTGGCGAAGATCGCCGCCACGAGGAACGGCAGCGCGCAGGACGCCGTCCACTCGAGACCCCGGAGCATTGCCCGATCCCTGTCCGAGCCCCGGCGGCGGCGCAGGCGCGCGTATCCGTCGGCGAGCAGCAGCAGCGGTGGCATCAGCAGCGTGGCGAGCAAAAGTCGCAGCGCCCACTCGGGGAGCACCTGCCGACCGAGCACCAGGCCCGTCTGCGGGGTCGGTTCGATGTCCGGCGCGATGTCCAGCGCGTCGACGGCGCTCAGTGCCGCGCGCCCGAATCCTTCCAGCTTTTCCTGGCTCACCGCTTCTTTCGCGGGCGGCGTCGCTTCGCCCGAGACCTGTACGAGCACCGCCGGGAGGCCGCTTGCGTTCAGCGGCCCCTGCTCGCCGGTCGCGAACGGAAACGCCAGGTGCGCGAGCTGTCCGATCGTGCTCGGGGCGCCGGGGTTGCCGCCGAGGTTCTGCATGATCGCGCCCGCCATCGTGCGCTGGAGCAGTTCCGGTGCGCTGCCGAAGCCGTCGGAGTAGGGCACCACGAACGGCTTGTGCTCGCTCACGCCGGCGACGTCGCCCAGCACGATCGCCGCATCGAGTGGCGCGGGCGGGCTTTGATCGCCCGTGGCGAAGTCCAGCGCGCCCGCGTCGCCGCCGCTGCCGCCGCTGGTGCAGACGAGCACGATCGTGCGCTGTGTCTCGCGCGCCGCGAACACGCGCGCGAGCTCGATCAGCGCGGCTGTCCCTGACAGTTCGGCTTCGGCGCCGGTTGCGCTCGCGTCGCGGTGGGCGAGGATCACGATCGGTGTGGCGCCACTGCCGCTCGATCCCGCGCGCTGCGCGAGGACCGTCTCGAGCGTCTTTTCCCCGTCGATCGTCTGCGCCTGGAAGCGGTGGGTGCGCACCTGAAAGCCTCCGTGCCCGGCTGCGCCGAGCCCTTCCAGCGTCTGCGCGATCCTTGCGGCGAGCTCCTCGTCGCCGGGACTACCCGGGCGCCGGTTGGGGAACTCGGTCGCGAGGCTCTTCAGTTCGGCCAGCGCCGGTGCGCCTTCGAACGCGTCGGGGGCCAGCGTCGAGGTGAGCGGCAGCGGGCGCGCCGTCAGCGAGAACGAAGCAAGGGCCAGCGCGAGCGCGAACGGCACGAAGGCCACCCGGTAGAGGCGTCCGTTGAGCATCCCCGAGACATTAGTCCCGTCCCCGGTCCATGTGGGCTCGACATATCCGTGCATCCCTTTAGGTATCGTCCTGCCGCGTGCTCCAACCCGTAGCCGTCGGCCACAAGACTCTCTCCGACTACACCCACATCTGCGGCAAGGAGCTGATCGAGGAGATCCACGAGCTCGCCGAGCCGTTGAAGGGCCAGCGCGTGGTGCACATCTCAGCGACCGCGTTCGGCGGGGGCGTCTCGGAGATCCTCTACACGCTCGTCGGCCTGATGCGCGACGTCGGACTGGACTGCGAGTGGCAGGTGATCTACGGGCGCGAGGAGTTCTTCAACGCCACCAAGCTGATGCACAACGCGCTCCAGGGCGCACCGCAGGACCTCGACGAGGAGCAGTGGGAGACCTGGCGGCGCTACAACGAGATGAACGCCCGCGAGCTCTCCGGCGGCTGGGACGTGTGCCTCGTCCACGATCCCCAGCCCGCCGCACTGCACACGCTCGTCCCGGAGAAGGCCGCCGGCTGGGTCTGGCGCTGCCACATCGACCTCTCCACTCCCAACCCGGCGACGATCGCCCAGCTTTTGCCCTACATCTCCGGGTACCCCCAGTCGCTCTTCCACATGGCCGACTACGTGCCCGACGGCATGCGCGGCAAAGTAAACGTCGTCCCCCCGGCGATCGATCCGCTGACGCCGAAGAACATGGCGCTGCTGCCCGAGGACGCCTCCTACGTCTGCGAGCAGTTCGGGATCGACATCGACCGGCCGCTGATGTGCCAGGTCTCGCGCTTTGATCCCTGGAAGGACCCGCTCGGCGTGATCGACGCCTACCGCACGGTCAAGGCCGAGATGCCCGGGATGCAGCTCGCCCTGGTCGGGTCGATGGCCTCTGATGACCCCGAGGGCTGGGACTTCTTCAACGCCACAATCGCCCACGCCGACGGCGACCCGGACGTGCACATCCTCAACAATTTCAACAACGTCGGCGCGATCGAGGTCAACGCGTTCCAATCCCACGCCGACGTCCTGATCCAGAAGTCCACCCGCGAGGGCTTCGGCCTGACCGTCTCGGAGGCGATCTGGAAGGCGCGCCCCTTCATCGGCGGCGACGTCGGCGGGATCCCGCTACAGATCGAGGACGGCGTCACCGGCTATCTCGTCTCCTCCGCCGAGCAATGCGCGCAGCGGACCTTGGAGATCGTGCGGGACCCAGCGCTCGGGAAGTTCCTCGGTCGGCGCGGCAAGGAGCACGTGCGCGCCCACTTCCTCACACCGCGCTATTTGCGCGACTATCTGAAGATCTTCAACGAGCTGCGGGAATCATGAACGACACGCTGGCCCAGCGGACCCAACCGCTGGTGCTGGTGTCCAACCGGGGGCCGGTCACGTTCCACGCGGGCGGCGAGGTCCAGCGCGGCTCGGGTGGGCTGGTCACGGCACTCACCGGCCTGGCCTCGCACCGCGAAGCGATCTGGATCGCCTCGGCGATGAACGAGCACGACGCCGAGGTCTCACGCGCCAACGCCGGTCGATCCTTTCCGGTGCACTCCCCCGCGGGTGGCGAGTTCCAGGTGCGGCTCGTCGTCTCCGACGCCGAGGCCTACGACCGCTTCTACAACGTCTTCGCCAACCCGATGCTGTGGTTCATCCAGCACTACCTCTGGGACCTGTCGAACGCACCGGACATCCGCCGCGAGGAGATCGAGGCCTTTGAGTTCGGCTACAACGTCGTCAACGAGGACCTCGCGCGCGCGGTCGTGGAGGAGCTCGAGGGCGTCTCCGAGCCCGTCGTGATGGTTCACGACTACCACCTCTACACGCTCCCGGACCTGGTGCGCAAAGCCCGCCCGGATGTGTTCCTGCACCACTTCATCCACATCCCCTGGACGCAATCGGACGCCTGGCGGGTGCTGCCCTCACGGATTCGCGAGGAGATCTTCACGGGCCTCTTGGCGAACGACATCATCGGCTTCCACACGCGCTCCTACCGGCGCAACTTCCTGCAGTGCTGTCGCGACCTGATGGATCTCGAGGTCGACTTCGAGCGCGGCCTGGTGCGCTTTGGGGAGCGCGAGATCTGGGTTCGGGCCTACCCCCTTCCGATCGACCATCGCGCCACGCGCCAGGTGGCACAGGGCGAGCGGGTGGGGAAGTTCGAGGACGAACTGCTGCGTCGGCGCAGGGACTTCCTGATCCTGCGCGTGGACCGGGCCGATCTCTCCAAGAACGTGCTCCGCGGGTTCTCCGCATTCGACCTGTTCCTCGAGCAGCACCCCGAGTTCTCCGAGCGTGTCACCTTCATCGCACAGCTGATGCCCTCGCGCACCGACGTGCCCGAGTACGCGGAGTACCTCGAGCGGATCGAGGCGCTCGTGGCAGTCGTCAACCACCGCCACGGCACCACCGACTGGATGCCGATCCAGCTCAAGCTCCGCGACGACCTCGAGGAGGCGGTGGCCGCCTATAAGCACTACGACGTGCTGCTCGTCAACGCGATGTTCGACGGCATGAACCTCGTCGCCAAGGAGGGCCCGCTCGTCAACGAGCGCGAGGGAGTCTCGATCCTCTCGGAGAACACGGGCGCGCACGAGGAGCTCGGGCGATTTCGCGCTGTCGGTCAACCCGTTTGACATCCAGGAGCTCGCCGACTCGATCCACGCCGCGCTGACGATGTCCGCCGCCGAGCGCCGCCGCCGAGCCGAGGGCCTCGTGGAGATCGTCACCTCGCGCGACCCCGGCGACTGGATCGACGAGCAGCTCGCGGACATCCGCGCGAAGGCTAAGACCCGCTAACCTTCCCGGTCGCCGCTCATGACCCTACCCGCCCCCACATATGACCTCGTGATCCTGCTCGACCCGCAGGCCGAGGAGCCCGTACGCGCGAAGATCGTCGCCGACGCGCGCAAGTCGATCGAGTCCCAGGGCGAGTTCCTGCGCCACGACGAGTGGGGCGTCCGCGCGCTGACCTACCCGATCGATCACAAGACCAACGCCGAGTACCACCTGTTGCAATTCCACGCCACGCCTGAGCTGCTCGAGAACCTGGACCGCACGCTGCGGATCGCCGACGAGGTCGTACGCTTCCGGATCATCAAGCTCGCCCCGGGCACTCCCGACGCTCCTGAGATCCCGCCCGCCGCAGGGACGCCGAGTCGCGAGGCCGAGCCTGCAGCAGAGCCCACCGTCGAAGTCGCGATCGAGGTCGAGGTCGGCGAGCCGGCATAGCATCTCCTGGCGCGGCGGCTTACGCGAGCCGGCGCGATATTTCGCTGCGCAACAGTTACGCAAACCGCGATCGGTAATAAAATCGTTGGGATGGCTTGGGTTGAAGACATGAGCGACGGGACGGCGAGCAGGACCGACGTGCTGCGGGCCTCCCCGCCGATGTTCGACTCGAGGCTGCTGGACGTCCTCTCGCGCGTGCACCCCGCGGTGCCGGTGCTGATCTTCACGCCCGCCGTGATCCTACTCGCGGCGTGGGAGTGCTCGAGCGCGAGCGCTCTCACCACGATCGCGCTGGCGCTCGGCGGCTACGCGCTGTGGACCCTGTTCGAGTACTGGCTGCACCGGATCGTGTTCCACTTCGAGCCCCAAGATGGTCTCGGCGCGCGGATGCACTGGATCATCCACGGCGTCCACCACGACCACCCGAACGATCCCCTGCGCCTGGTGATGCCGCCTGCCGTGAGCGTGCCCCTCGGCGCGATCGTGTTCGGAATCCTCTACCTGATCTTTGGCGCCGGCTACGCCCCCGGGCTCGGTGCCGGGTTCTTCGCCGGCTATCTGGCGTACGACATGATCCACTACTACATCCACCACTTCCGCGCGCGGGGGCGGCTCGGGCGAATGCTGCGCGAACGGCATATGCGCCACCACTTCCAGGACGACACCCGCGGCTTCGGGATCAGCGCTCCCTACTGGGACGAGGTGTTCAGAACCTCCTCGCGCGGGCGGACGGATCAGCCCGCACCTGGCAATCCTCGCAACTAGCGGGGTGTCCAAAGGCCCATGCGAGAGTTGCGCCCGAAGGCGCCTCTAGACTCGAACGCTCGTTCTCCGGGAACCACCGAGGATCGAGAGCAGACCGACGAGCTCCCGCGAGCGGGAGAACCAGCTGAAAGGAACCAACACCATGGCCACAACTAATATCAACCGCGTCGTGATGACCGGAAATCTGACCGCCGATCCCGAGCTGCGCTCGCTGCCGAGCGGCATGTCCGTGTGCAGCCTGCGCATCGCCTGCAACACGCGCCGCAAGAACGCAAGCACCGGCGAATGGGAGGACAAGCCCAACTACTTCAACGTAACCGTGTGGGGGGCGCAGGGCGAGAATGCCGCCAAGTACCTCTCCAAGGGACGCCCCGTGGCGATCGACGGACGGCTGGAGTGGCGCGAGTGGGAGAGCCAGGACGGGACAAAGCGCCAGGCAACCGATATCATTGCCGATTCGGTGCAGTTCCTGGGCTCGCGCGACGACGCCTCCGGCGGTGGTTTTGCGGGCAACGGGACTCCTCAGGGCAGCGACGTCCCGGTCGATCAGCGGGATTTCCAACCCGCACCTGTCGCCGCCGGGGCCGGCGACGACGACATTCCGTTCTAGTTTTTTCAGCAAGCAACAAGGGAGCAACCAGTGGCAAAAGCGCGCGGTCGCGGCAAGCCTGTTCGCCGCAGAGACAACAAGAAGGGTGGGCCCGGAAGCGGCCGGCGCAAGCCATGCCAGCACTGTCGCGACAAGGTCGAGCAGGTCGACTACAAGGACATCGCCTCGCTTCGAAGTTCATCTCCGAGAAGGGCAAGATCCGCTCGCGGCGGATCACCGGCTCCTGCAGGCGTCATCAGAGCCAGATCGCCCGCGCGGTCAAGCGCGCGCGCGAGCTGGCGCTGCTGCCGTACGTAAACGAGGGCGGCCGCGAGGACTCGCCGCGCGGAGGCCGGGGCGACCGCGATCGGGAACGCTGAGGTTATTAAGATGCCTGAAGCGATTCTTTTAGAGGACGTCCCGGAGCTCGGCGAGCAGGGCACGGCGATCGACGTCTCGAAGGGCTACCTGCGCAACTACCTGATCCCCCGCAAGCTCGCCCAGCCCGCCACGAAAGGCGCGATCGAAGCGATCCGGGAGCGCAAGGCGGCGGCTGAGAGGGCCGAGCGTAACGCGATCGAAAAGGCGCAGGAGAACGTCAACCTGCTCAACCGGACGGTGCTCACGATCCCCCAGCAGGCCGGCGCCGACGGACGGCTGTTCGGATCGGTGACCGCCCAGGACATCGCCACAGCGGTGCGTGAAGCGCGCGGGCTGAAAATCGACAAACGGGGCGTGCACCTGCCCGAGCCGATCAAGAGCGTCGGCACCTACATGGTCGTGGTCGAGGTCGTCGAGGGCGTGACCGCGACGATCAAGACGATGGTGGTCGCGAAGAAATAAGCGGGAGGGGTTTTGAGGGTCCACCCTCCCGGGCCTGCACTCCCCATGCTGAGTGATGGTGGTCGCGAAGAAATAACGCCGTCGCTCCTGCGAACATGTGTTCGTGGAAAGTAATTTCTCCTACATAGCGAGAAGACCCTCTCGCTGGCAGTGGACGCCAACCTAGACTCGCCCGAGGCATGAGCGCGGTTTCGGTAACCAACGGCAACGGCACGACGAGCACCCCGCCCGCGGGCATGGTGGCGCCTCCGCACAACCTCGAGGCCGAGCAGTCGGTGCTGGGCTCGATCCTGCTCTCAGACCGCTCGCTGTACGCGTTGGTGATCGAAGAGGGGCTGCGCGCGGATGACTTCTACCGCGAGCGTCACGGCACGATCTACGAGGCGATGCTCGCCCTGTACAACGAGTCGGAGCCGGTCGACGTGCTCACGGTAACCGACCGCCTGCGTCAGAGCGGCAAGCTCGAGGACGTCGGCGGCGTCGCCACGGTCGACGGGCTCACCGGCGTTGTGCCGGCCGCCGGGCACGCCCGTCGCTACGCGCAGATCGTGCGCGAGAACGCGCTGCTGCGGCGGCTGCTGGGGGCGTCCTATGAGATCCAGGAGAGCGTGCTCGGCCATCGAGCGGCGCCGCGCGAGCTGGTGGAGCAGGCCGAGAAGGCGATGCTCGAGGTCGCCCGCGACGACCGCCAGCAGGACTTCCGCGCGATCGAAGAGGTGCTGCACGAGGAGCTCGACAAGCTGCATCGCCTCTCGATCGAGGGCACCTCCCTGACCGGGACGCCATCCGGGTTCAAGGACCTCGACGAGATCACCGGCGGCTTTCAACCAGGCAACCTGATCATCATCGCCGCCCGCCCCGCGATGGGCAAGAGCGCGCTCGTGTGCAACATCGCCGAGAACGCCGCTGTCGAGCACGGCAAGCCCGTCGCATTGTTCAGCCTGGAGATGGCCGAGGCCGAGCTGGCCCAGCGGTTCGTTGCCTCGCAGGCGCGGATCAAGGGCGAGGAGCTGCGCAAGGGCCGTGTGGCCGAGCAGCGCTGGCCAAAGATCCTCAAGGCCTCCCAGCGCCTGGCGGCAGCGCCGCTGTGGGTGGATGACTCCTCAGACGTGGGGATGCTCGAGATCCGCGCGAAGGCACGGCGCCTGCACTCCCAATGTGAGGGTGGGCTGGGCTTGATCATCATCGACTACCTACAGCTGATGCGTACCGACAGCCGCTATGACTCGCGCGTGACCGCAGTCGGTGAGCTGAGCCGCGGCCTGAAGATCCTCGCGCGCGAGCTCGGGGTGCCGGTGATCGCGCTCTCGCAGCTCAGCCGCGCGGTCGAGTCGCGGCCAGACAAGAAACCCCAGCTCTCGGACCTGCGCGAGTCGGGGAACCTCGAGCAGGACTCAGACCTCGTGATGTTCATCTACCGCGACGAGTACTACGACGAGGACTCCGAGCGCCCCGGCGAGGCCGACCTGATCATCGCCAAGCATCGCAACGGCGCGGTCGGCAAAGTCACGCTGACCTTCCAGAAGGAGTACCCGAAGTTCCTGAACTACGCCGGCGAGCGCTACGCACAGTAGACCCTCGTAAACTGCATTCCGCATGCCAGGAATAGTCATCGTCGGCGCCCAGTGGGGCGATGAGGGTAAGGGCAAGATCACCGATCTGCTCGCCGAGCGCGCGGGCGCGGTCGTGCGCTTCCAGGGCGGCAACAACGCCGGGCACACGATCGTGCGCGGGGAGACCGAGTGGAAGCTGCACCTGATCCCCTCCGGGATCCTCTACCCCGGCAAGCGCTGCGTGATCGGCAACGGCGTCGTGATCGACCCGAAGGTCCTGATCGAGGAGCTCGACGGCCTGCGCGCGCGCCGCGTCGACGTCAGCGGCCTGCGGATCTCCTCCAACGCCCACCTGATCATGCCCTACCACCTGCTGCTGGACTCGGCCGGAGAGGCGAAACTGGGCAGCCGTCAGATCGGCACGACCCGCCGGGGCATCGGCCCCTGCTATGCGGACAAGGCCGCGCGGCTGGGGATCCGCGTGCAGGATCTTCTGGACGAGAAGATCCTGAAGAAGAAGATCGTCGCGGCGATGGAGCCCAAGCGCCTGTCGCTGCGTCCCTTCGAGAAGGATCCCGCGCTCGACCTGCACGCGATGACCGAGGAGTACCTCACCTACGGCCATCGCCTCGAGCAGCACATCGCCGACACCGCGAAACTGATGTGGGAGCTGCTCGACACCGGCGAGAAGGTGATCTTCGAGGGCGCCCAGGGCGCGATGCTCGACATCGACCACGGCACCTATCCGTTCGTCACCTCCTCCAATCCGCTCTCGGGCGCCGCCACCGTGGGGACCGGGGTGGGGCCGAAGGACATCGACGAGGTCTGGGGCGTGTCGAAGGCCTACACCACGCGCGTCGGCGCCGGGCCGTTCCCGAGCGAGCTGCACGAAGAGATGGGCGAGCTGATCCGCACTCGTGGCGGCGAGTTCGGCACGACCACCGGGCGCCCGCGGCAGGACCGGCTGGCTGGACCTCGTCGCCCTGCGCTACGCCGCGCGCCTGAACACGCTGACGGCGCTCGTGATCACCAAGCTCGACGTGCTCTCGGGCCTCGACCGGATCCAGGTGTGCACGAGCTACCGTGGCGCCGAGGGCGCGGAGTTCGAGGACTTCCCCTACCACCAGACGGTCCTCCACCACACCACGGCAGAGCTGACCGAGCTGCGCGGCTGGCAGGAGGACCTCGGCGAGTGCCGCACGTACTCCGACCTGCCCGAGGCCGCGCGCGAGTACCTGCAGTTCATCGCCGAGCAGATCGGCGCGCCCGTGACGCTGCTCGGGGTGGGGCCTGGACGGGATCAGGTGATCTGGACCGAGGCCGGTGAGCGGACGCAGCTCGGCCACGGCGTGCCGGTCGCGGAGGCGCTGGTCGATTGACTTCGACTTCCCGAGAATGGGCCGTGCAGGAATCGAACCTGCAACCTTGGGCTTAAGAGGCCCCTGCTCTGCCGGTTGAGCTAACGGCCCGTGAGGGCGCCGGCCGTGTGAGCCGGGTGAGCCCGCGAGTTTAGCCCAGTGCGAGCCGATCCTGAAGGTGTGGCCTCTGCGCAGCGTTCCGCAGCGGTTCCCCAGAAGGCGCCAACGACGAATCGAGCGACTATTTCTTTTTGCTGCTTTCGAGCTCTTCCTTGACCTTCTGGCTGACTTTGTAGCTCTTGCCGCCGACTGTGATCGTGGCGTTGCCAGATTCGCTGGTCGAGGCGGCGCCGGTACGCAGTGGACCCTGTGGCGCTCGAGGTGCCGGCGGCCGTCGAGGAGGTGGCGCTCGCGGAGCTCTTCTTCAAGTTCCGCCAGTTCTTTCTTCAGCCGAGCCCGGTCGGTGGCCGGAGCAAGGCTGACCGCCTTGGCCGAGGCGAGGTCGCCTTGGCGATCGTTGTGGGCCTTATACGCGTACTCGGCGAGCGTCCCGAACAGGGCGGCGCTCTGGGGCTCGGCGGCAACCACGATCTGCAGCACCTGCACCGTCGCGGCCGGCTGATTGAGCCCTTCTTCGTCGAACACCCGCACCATTTCCTTGGCCAGTTTGGGATTGGGCTTTGGGGGATTCAGAGCGAGATAGCTCGTCCAGGACTGCGCCACGTCGGAGAACAGTTCTTTGCCCTTGCTCGTCAGTTTGTCGTTGCTGACGGCGTCTTCCCCGCCTGCTTCGTGAAGCTGAGCGTTGATGAGGCCTTCCCACGCGCTCAGGTCCTTGGGCTGCATGGCGACGAGCTTCTGGTACTTCTTCACCTGTCCGGCGAAGCTCGCCTTGGGGGCGCCGCTTTCCCCGGTGAACGCGTTCAGGATTCCACCACCGCCACCTCCCACGCCGACGCCAAGACCGACGAAGCCCACGAGGAACAGCAGGGCGAGGCCGATGTAGATCACTTGGACCGTGCGGCGACGGCCGCGTCCTCTGAGGTCGAAGAGCATCTTGGGGATGATTCTACGGACAGCGGGCTCCCAGGCGGATCAGGCTCCCGATCGGGCCCGCCTCGCGAGCCCCGTCCCTAGGACAGCTCGCGGTCGATGTGGTCGATGATCTGTTTCACGTCCGGCTCCACCTCGTCGCCAGAATCATCCGCGGCGCCGTCCCCCGCACCGGCGGCCTCAGCGTCCGCCTTGCCCACCTTGCCCACCCCAGCGTCGCCGTCTTCACCCGCCAGCGAGGGATCGGCGGACTGCATGGGGCCACTCGGGGGCGGGGGACCCGCCGCCGCCCCGCCGCCGCCGTCGCCGCCAGAAGGACCCGCGGGCGGAGCACCCCCGCCCGTACCCTGAAGCGCTGCCTCGGCCCGCTCACGCTTCGCGTCGCGGCGCGCGACGAGCGACGCGACGAGGATGCTCAGCTCGTAGAGGATGTACAGCGGGATCGTCTCCAGGAGCAGCGTTACCGCGTCGCCCGGCAGGAAGGCAGCCATGCCTGCACACGCGAGCACCGCGTAGCGGCGGTTATGGCGTAGCTGCTTCGGCGTGACGATTCCGACCCGCGTTGCGGCGAGGATCGCGACAGGCACCTGAAAGACCAGCCCCATCGCCAGCAGAATCGTCGCGACAAATTTGTAATAGGGGGCGGCCTGCACGAGGACGTTGAACTCACTGCTGTTGAAGTTCTGGAAGAACCGCAATGCGGCAGGCAGCACGACGAAGTAGCCAAACGCCACCCCGATCACGAACAGGAAGGGAATCGCGGCGAGCAACGGCATCGCGATCCGTCTCTCCCGCGGGCTGAACGCGGGCAGCACGAACCCGTACAGCTCGAACAGGATCACCGGCAGTGAGATCACCAAGGCGAAAAGCAGCGTCACCGTGATCGTGGTGGTGAAGGGCTCGCCGATACCCAGCGTCACGGGCTTGTTGCCTTCCGGGGTATGGGGGACCTTCGCGACAGCTGCGCGCAGGCTGGGGATCTCGCCCGCGAGCTCGGCCCGCGTCGCGGCCGGGAGACCGCTGTGTGGGGCGCTCAGCGCGAGCACAATCGCCTCAGTGCTGTGAGCGATTTTCAATACCGCCTGCTGGGCAAGCGCGGTCTGACCAAGCGGCCCGTTGCCCTTGGCGACCTGTTTCTCGGTCTGCTTGCTCAGCGGCGCATTTATCAGGTGCAACAACGCGTGGTTCTGCCACAGGCAGAACCCAAATGCGATCGCGAGCGCCACCGCACTGACGATCAGGCGGGTGCGCAGCTCGTCGAGATGGTCCACGAGACTGAGCCTGCTCCTCGTGGCCGATCGCGCGGATTGTGGTGGCCATGGTCCATATGAACCTACCACCGCCACCGACCGCGCAAGAGCAACGAGCCTTGACCCCCGGAAGACCCGCCGTGCTCGCCAATCGGCGTCGGTATGCCAGATCCCATCTCTCGCGGGCTGCGATCGGCACTACGCGAACCTCCTAGCCGCGAGGAGCGTGCTAAAGGCAGCGGACCTCGAAGTCGATGAGTTCGTGATCAGACCATGCACCCCGACAGAAGCCACCCCACCCATCATCGCGTGCAGCTCCCCAGCGGTAAGCAGATCGACGTTGTCTATCGCGATCAGCAGCTTGCCGCCGCCGAGACCCCGGCAAGCGTCCGCGTTCCCGATCCACTGCACGTCTGCTTCCACTGCGCCTGTGAGCTCGCATATCCGCTGGACTGGGTCGAGGAAGGCCCGCGCCACTGGAGAATCGTGCTGCGCTGCCCCGAGTGTGAGGCACGTCGTGAGGGCGTGTTCGAGCAGGCGGTCGTCGAGGAGCTCGACGAACAGTTGGACCAGGCAACCAGCGCTCTGCTGAGCGATCTGAAGCAGCTCACGCAGGCGAATATGGAGGGCGAGGTCGAGTTCTTCATTCGCGCGCTGGATGCGGACCTGATCGTCCCCTCAGATTTCTAGAGCTGCGCTACTAGCGGTAGCGCGCGACAACCGCGTCAGCCACCTGCTCCAACAGCGCCGGCGAGCCGGACCGGACCGCAGCAGCCGCCGGGAGCGCGGCCTTCGCCTCGGCGACCAGCACCAGCGCGCGCGCTCTGGCCCCCTCGAGCGCCCCGGTGGCGGCGATCCGCTCGCAGAGCTCCTCGGCTTGGCGGGCGCCGCGAAGGGCCGCGAGGTCGACCCCGGCAAGCTCGCCATCACGCTCGCGCGCGAGGATCAAAGGCAGCGTGACGGTGCCGTCGAGCAGGTCCGTTCCGCGTGACTTGCCGGTGCGCTCGACAGGCCCGGACACGTCCAGCACGTCGTCCAAGATCTGAAAAGCCAACCCAATCTTCCGGGCGAAAGCACCGAGCGCATCCGCGAGATCCGTTGAACCGACCCCCGCCCCCCCGCCGCTATCAGCGCACCGAGGCGGCAGGCAGCTTCGAATAGCGCGGCGGTCTTCAGCTCGCAGCGCCTCAGATAGCGCTCGACCGCCACGTGTGGCGCGTAGGCATCCTCCCGCTGGAGCAGCTCCCCCGCGGCGAGGGCAGAGCTGGCGTCCGAGAGCGCGCGCAGCTGGGCCTGATCTTCGTTACGCGCGAGCTCCGCAAACGCGCGCGAGAACAGCAGGTCACCGGTGGCAATGGCGACCTGGCGCCCGGCTCCGGCAGCCACGGTAGGACGTCCACGGCGCAGCTGAGCGCCGTCGATCACATCGTCGTGCACGAGCGTCGCCGAGTGGACGAGCTCGACCGCGACAGCCGCGCGGACCAGGCGTTGGTCTCTCGCGTCGGCATCGAGCGGGGCGCTGTGCCCAGACGAGGGGGGTCGCGGAAGATCGGTCGGGGCTGGCGGGAGAAGATCAGAGCCGGCGGACTCGGCGGCGAGTACGACGAGCAGCGGACGCAACCGCTTGCCGCCGGCCATGATCGTCGCGTTGGCGTGCTCGGCGAGCGGAGCACCCGCGGCGGCCATCACACGCTCCAGGTGCAGCTCGATGCGAGCCATCCGCTCGCGCAGCTCCTCGCCGCCGTTGTGAATGAGTGCCTCGAGTGCATCTGCATCCCCGGCAGGGCTGGCGGCGGAGTGCTCAGCGGAGTGGTGACCCACCCCGGTGCTCACACCCCCTCCATTGGCACCGTGCCGAAGTGGATCACGACGATGCCTCCGGCAGTAAGCAGATAACCGATCTCGCGCAGGCCCGCCCGCTCCAACTCCGCCGCCAACCCCGCAGGCGCAGGGAAGCGCTTGACCGAGTTGGGGAGGTAGGAGTAGGCGTCGGGGTCTCCCGCCAGAGCACCCAGCAGTGGCACGACGCGGTCGAACCACAGGCTGTAGAAGAGCGACAGCGGGGCACGGGTGGGAGATGTGAACTCGAGCACGACCACGCGCCCGCCGGGGCGCACGACACGAGCCATCTCCGCAAGACCGCGCGCCAGGTCTGAGAAGTTGCGGGCGCCGAAGCCGACCGTGGCGGCATCGAACGTCCCATCCGCAAAGGGCAGCTCGAGAGCGTCACCCCACTCGAAGCGCAGCTCGGCGCCCGCGGGCTTGGGCTTGGTGCGCGCCCGTGCGAGCATCGCCTCAGAGAAGTCGCTACCCACCACCTCCCCGCCGGGGGCGACACGCCGCGCGAGCTCAATCGCCAGGTCGCCCGTGCCTGTGGCGACGTCGAGCACGCGGGAGCCCGGGCCGAGGAGAGCCAGGTCCGCCGCCCGCTCGCGCCAGCGGTGATGAAGGCCGGCCGTCATCACGGTGTTCAGTAAGTCGTATACCTTCGCGATACGGTCGAACATCGCCCGCACCTCCACAGCCTCGAGCGTTCCCGACCCATGAGCTGGCATGGCTCGAAGGCCAGCTACTTCAGCTGTGACAGGAACGAGACGACCGCGGTGAACTTCTGCGGCGGCAGGTTCTTGAACGAAGGCATCGGTGCCGTGGGGTTCACGAGCGTGCGGGCGATTGCCTGCGCCGGCAATCGCCCGCCGATATGCGTCAGTTCCGGCCCCGGTCCGTTGTTGCCGTTGTCGCCGATCTTGTGACATGCCAGGCATCCCGATTGGGCGACCACCGCCTTACCGGCTTCGTATTCGGCGAGTCGCGCTCCGCCCGCCTGCGTGACGGAGGTGGGCGTTGCCATTTCGATCGCCGTCGGCGATCCGGCGCTGGCACCCGAGTAGGTGAGAAACGCCATCGCCCCGATCACGAAGAGCGCCGTCACGGTCGCGATCGGACGGTGCTCGGGGCGGCGCTCGGGACCACGATCGTAGAACGGAAGTAGGAACAGCAGGATCATGCCGATCGTGGGAACGCCGATCGTTGCCAGCGGCACGAGGCTCGGCGGCTTGATCACACGCAGGAGCTCGAACAGGAAGAAGAAGTACCACTCCGGACGTGGCACATAGGTGGTAGTCGTCGGGTTCGCCTTCGAGCCCAGCTCGGCTCCGAGGATCAACGACATCGCGATGATGCACGCCATCACGACGCACGCCATGGCGGCGTCCTTGGCTACCGCATAGGGGAAGAACGGCTTGCCCTGTGACTTCAGGATCGCGTACTCGCGGAGGTACTCCTCCTTCTCGCGCTGATTCATCGTGCGAGGGTAGGAGGTTGGGTGCAGCGGCGCGCCTGGGGGCACACCGCTGTATGGAAGTGAGGGATCACTGCTACGCCTCCGCCTTGCGCAGCTCGGAGGGCTGCTCGGCTTTGATCCACGGCGGCGCGGTCGTGCCAAGCTTGGCCACGAGGTACAGATGGGCGCTGATCAGCGCGATCAGCGCACCGGGCAAGAGCAACATATGGATCGCGTAGAAGCGCGAGAGCGTGGTGGCACCGAATTCGGGGCCGGCTCTGAGGAAATCACTCAGGTAGGGGCCGATCAGGGGCCCGGTGCCATTGATGTTGACGCCCACGATCGTTGCCCAGTAGGCGCGTTGGTCGAAGGGCAGCAGGTAGCCGGTGAAAGACATCACCATCGTCAGGATCAGCAGCACCACACCGATCACCCAGTTCAGCTCCCGCGGGTACTTGTAGGCGCCGAAGAAGAACGTGCGGCCCATGTGCAGGAAGACGAGGATCACCATCACGCTCGATCCCCACTTGTGCATACCGCGCACGAACTGCCCGAGGAACACGTCGTTGGTCACGTAGCGGATCGATTCATACGCGCCGCCCGCGGGATCGGGGCGGTAGTACATCGCGAGGAAGACCCCCGTGACCGCCTGCGAGAGGAAGGCGAACATCGTGGCCGAGCCGAGCGTGTAGAACCAGTTGGTGCCCTTCGGGACCTTGCGAAACATCATCCAGCGGGCGCCGCCGCTCAGCGACGTGCGCTCGTCGACCCAGTCGACGACGTTGATTCCGGCTGCCTTCGCGCCCTCTGCCACGCCGCCCTTGCCGCCCGACTCACCTGGGCGAGGGGGTGGAGCCTTGAGGGGGGCGGGTACAGGGGGTGCAGGGAGCTTGGGCACGGGCTGACAGGTCTTTAGAAGGGCTTGCGCGCAGAGGGGCGCGACGGGTAGAGGTACTGGCCGATGCCGTCCACGGTCTCTCCGGGGTCGCGCGGTGAGAAGCGTTTCAGCTCGCTGTTGACGCTGAACCGTCCGCTCCACAATTCGACCCGGTCGCCTTTCACGCGCGTGGGGAAGCGGTCGAGCGGTCTGACCGGAGGCCCGCCCACCCTACGCCCAAGCAGGTCGTAGACGCCGCCGTGGCAGGGACAGATGAAGCGCTCCGCGGCGTCGACCCAGCGCACCGGGCAACCGAGGTGGGCGCAACGCGTCGAGATCGCGATATACGGCGTGTGGCGGTCATAGATGTCCGTGTCGATCGCGTCGTTGTGCTGGCGCACGTAGGCGGTCGTCTTGCCGGCCTCGCCGATCCCCTGGGCGATGGTGATGACCACCGGAACGTAGTTGTTGTCGGTGAAGTCTTCGGTGGAGCCGATGTCCTCCCAGAAGTGCGGCGGCTGCTTGAAGATCGGCCCGATCGCAAAGCCGAGCGCGGGCAGCAGGAACGAGGCGGCGGCGATCCCGCCCATCGCCTGAGAGCTCACTGTCATGAACCGTCGCCGCGTAACCGTCTCGCCCTCGAAGGCGCCGGGGATCATCCGATCGACGGTGTACTTGGACTTGTGTTGGGTGTGCTTGTCCGGCACGAGCACAAACAATATCGAGGCGCGATTCAGCGCGGCGCGGCGAGGCTCGCGGCACTTGTGCGCATCGCCTCGATCGCTTTTGAGGAGCCCGTCAACACGAGGTCCTTGGCACGGCGATGGGTCTCGCTAGTTCCCCAGCCGATTGCGCGCGCGCCGGCCTCCCACACGGCGTCGGCCAGCTCCGGCTCGCCCGCGCCCTGCGCGAGCGCGCTGAGCGAGATCGTGTCGGCCAGCTCTGCCACGGCCGCGAGATCACCGAGCGCGATGAGCCGAGCCAGCCCGAGCGCGTACAGCCGGTCGCCCGCCAGCAGGCCGAGGTCGTGGTCCGATGTGAGCGCCACACGCGGCTTGGCATAGTGGAGCAAGTAGCCCTCGTAGATCGTCTCGATCAAGAGTTCGTAGTCCTCGCGGCTGCCCTCGGCGCGCGGGCCCGAGGCGGCGAGCTGCGCGGGCCCCGGAGGAGCGGCGCGATCGCTCGCGGGCCCCACGATGCTCGCTATCAGGCCGCCCTCGTCGAGCAAGAGGGCGCGTAACCGCTGCAGCGAGGAGCGCGCGGCTCCTGACGGAGTAGGCACGGATGAGGCGCTCATGAGATCTCCGCAAATGCAGCAGTGGCGGCGGTGACGGTGCGTTCGATGTGCTCGGAAGTGTGCGCCAGTGACGGGAACCACGCCTCGAACTGTGAGGGCGGTGGGTAGACGCCGCGCGAGAGTAGCTCACGGCACCAGGCGGCATGAGCATCCAGGTCACACGCGCGCGCGTCGTCGAAGCAAAGGACCGGATGGTCGGAGAAGAAGACGGTCAAAAGGCCGGGGACGGAAACGACCTGAACATCGCGCCCGGCGGAAGTGGCGGCCGAGCGCAGGCCCCGGGCGAGCTGATCGGTAAGGGCTGCGAGGCGGAGATAGGCGGGCTCGTCGAGCAGGGAGAGAGTGGCGAGGCCGGCAGCTACGGCGAGTGGATTACCCGAGAGCGTGCCGGCCTGGTAGACCTCGCCGGCGGGTGCGAGCAGGCGCATCAGCTCGGCGCGACCGGCCAGAGCGGCGGCGGGGAGGCCGCCGCCAAGAACCTTGCCGAGGATCGTGAGGTCACCGCGCACGCCCGTCAGCTCCTGCGCGCCGCCGCGGGCGACGCGAAAGCCCGTGATCACCTCGTCGAGGATCAGCAGCGCCCCGCAGGCGTCGGCGCGCTCGCGCAGGAGCTCGAGGAAGCCCTCACACGGAGGGACGAGGCCCATGTTGGCGGGGAAGGGCTCGGCGATGATCGCCGCGAGCTCGTCCCGGCCGGCCGACTGCTCCACGGCGGCGCGCAGTGCGTCCGGATCGTTCCAGGGCACCACGATCGTGGCGGCGGCCGCGCTCGCCGGCACGCCCGGGCTCGAGGGGAGCGCCTGGGTGGCCAGGCCAGAGCCCGCCTGCGCGAGCAGGGGATCGAGGTGCCCGTGGTAAGCCCCCGCGAACTTGAGCAGCTGCTCGCGGCCGGTAAACGCTCGTGCGAGCCGGACGGCGGTCATCGTCGCCTCGGTCCCCGAGGAGGTCATGCGCAGCATCTCGGCGCCCTCGATCCGTCGCGTCACCTCCACCGCCAGCTCGACCTCGGCGGCGGTGGGCGCCCCGAAGCTCGTGCCCTTCGCAGCCGTCGCAGCCACCGCATCGAGTACCACCGGATGGGCGTGCCCATGGATCAGAGGACCCCAGGAGCAGACATAGTCGATGAAGCGATTGCCGTCGACGTCGATCACCTCCGCACCCTCGCCGCGGTCGATGAAGATCGGGGAGCGGCCGATCGCCCCCATCGCGCGCACGGGCGAGTTGACCCCGCCGGGCAGCACCCCCAGCGCGCGGCGGTAGAGCTCCGCCGAGCGCGCGTCAGCGAGCGAGGTGCTCACGGGCCATGCGGATCACGCGTGCTCGGACTCCCAGTTCTTGAAGTCTTCGGTGAAATAGAGCAGGCGGATCTTCTTGAACTCGGTCGAGGAGTACAGCGTGGCGCGCTCGTGGATGCCGGTTTGCTCGGCGATCGCGTCGAGCACCGCATCGCACTCCTCCTTGGAGCGGCCGTGGGCCATCGTAAAGACGGAGTAGGGCCAGTCCTCGTAGGTGGGGCGCTCGTAGCAGTGGGAGATGCCGCGGAAAGACGCCATCCGCGGGCCGAGCTCTGAGATCTGGTCGGGAGAGACCTTCCAGACGCCCATCCCGTTCGCGGAGAACCCGGCGCGGCGATGGTAGAGAATCGCGGCGACGCGGCGCAGCAGGCCGCGCTCGCGCATGCCCTGCATGTGCTCGAGCAGCGTGGCGGTGTCCATCCCCAGGCGTGCGGCGGCGGGGACGTAGGGCTCGGAGATCACCGGCATGTCCCCCTGGGTGGCGCGGATCACGTCCTTGTCGAGCTCGTCGTAGGCGACGGGCTCGAGGTCGACCGGCTCGACCACTGAGCCCTCGCTGGTGAGCGCCTTGGTGCCGCCCTCCATTTCGAGGTCCATGCGGATCTTGAACAGTTTGAGCGTCGGCAACTGGCGGATCGACTCGGCGCCGGTGAGCCGCTGGAGCGCGTCAAGGGTACCGTCCAGGCCGAGGCGCGAGTCCGGCTCGACGGCGAGCGTGAACCACATGTTGAAGTCGTGGTTGCGCAGGTAGTTGTGCGAGACGCCCGGGTGGGAGTTGACGATCTTGGCCGCCTGCCACGGGTTCTCGGGGTCGACCTTGGCGGCCACGAGCATCGAGGAGTAACCCAGCGCGCGGGTGTCGTAGATCGGTGTGACCTGGCGGATGATGCGCTCGTCGAGCAGGCGCTGCACGCGCGTGAGCACCTGGAGCTCGGAGACCGCGGCGGCGGACGCCACCGCCGCGAAGGGACGGGGCTCCAAGGGAAAGGAGCCCTGCATGAGGTTGAGAAGCTTGCGATCGAGATCGTCGAGCGCGACAGCCGCCCCATCCTTGCGCGAGCGGGTCTTCGGGATCGCGGCGCTCGCACGGTCGGCTCGTTTGGTCTTCAGCTCTACTCGGCTAGCCATTGGGCGGCATCCTTGGAGTGGTAGGAGATGATCGTGTCGGCGCCGGCGCGGCGGAGAGAGGTGAGAATCTCCAGCACCGCGGCCCGCTCGTCGAGATAGCCCGCAGCGGCGGCGGCCTTGACCATCGCATACTCGCCGCTGACGTTGTAGGCCGCCACAGGCAGGCGCGTGGCGCGCTTGACCGCGCGGATCAGGTCGCCGTAGGCGAGCGCGGGCTTGACCATCACCATGTCCGCGCCCTCCTGCACGTCGAGCAGCGCCTCGCGCACGGCCTCGCGACCGTTGGCGGGATCGAGCTGATAGCCGCGACGGTCCCCAAATGCCGGCGCCGAGCCTGCTGCGTCACGGAACGGGCCGTAGAAAGCGGAGGAGAACTTGGCGGAGTAGGCGAGGATCGGCACCTCGGCGAAGCCCTCGGCGTCGAGCTCGGAGCGGATCGCACCGACGCGGCCGTCCATCATGTCCGAGGGAGCGATCAGGTCGGCGCCGGCACGGGCGTGGCTGACCGCGACGCGCGCGAGAAGATCGACGGACGCGTCGTTGTCGACGGCTCCGTCCTCGCGCAGAACACCGCAGTGGCCATGGGAGGTGTACTCACAGAGGCACACGTCGGTAAGCACGAGCAACTCAGGCACCGCGCCCTTGAGCGCACGGACCGCGGTCTGCACGACGCCCTCCTCGTCCCATGCGCTCGTGCCTTCGGGATCCTTTGAGGCTGGAATCCCGAACAGCATCACTCCGCCGATGCCGAGTGCGGCAACCTCGCGGACCTCTTCTAGTGCGGCGGCGATCGACAGCCGCTCGATACCAGGCAGCGTCGCAATCGGCTCGCGCGCGCGGATAGCCTCCGAGACGAACAGCGGCAGCACGAGCTGACCCGGGCGCAACTCGGTCTCGCGCACGAGTCCGCGTAGGGAAGCGGTGGAGCGCAGGCGACGCATACGCGTTTGAGGAAAGGCCATCCCCCTCAGGATACCCCTGGTCAATCCAGACGTCGCAGGCCCACGCGCGCGAGCGCGCCGAACGCCACCGCGAGAACCGCGAGGTGCACCAACGAGATCGGGAGGCCTGGGGAAGATTGGTTGACGGCGGCGTCGAGCGCCTGGAGAGCAGCCTTGAAAGGGAACACAAACGAGACCACTGAGATCGCGTCGTAGAGGCCACGCCCAACCGATCCCGACGGGACGAGCGCGAGGAAGGCGAGCGGGAGCGAGAGCAGAAAAGCGAGCAGCGAGGCGGCGCGCACCTCGCGCGCGAGCGCGCCGATCGATACGCCGAGCGTTCCAAACGCAACCGCCCCGAGCGCGAGCGCAGCCAGCCACAGGGGAAGGCGCGTCCACTCGAGGTGCACGAAGGCGCCGATTCCGGCGAGCATCGCGAAAGCTACGACGAACGAGCAGGAGGCAGCGAGGAGAGCCTTCTCGGTGAGCAGACCCTCGCGTGAAATTAGTACCCCACCCGTGCGGTCGGGCCCCCGATTCCCAGCTGCCCCACGGAGCAGACGGGCGAGGGCGTGCTCCTCGCGCTCGAGCGCGACGGCCCCGGCGGCGAGCAGCAGGCAGATGAACATCAGCGACACGGTGACGGCGACCACGACCGCGAACGTGTTCAGCGGCGTGCGGCGGCCGTGGAGCAGCGTGCTGTGGACGGCGATCGGCTGGCTGATGGTCGAAAGGACGGTCTTCGAGAGGGCCAAGTTCTGCGCGGCGAAGGTGGCAAAGGCAAGCGTTCTTTCCAGCGCCACGCGGTCGGGGCCGGGCGGCTGGCGGGCGATCACACCGCGCAGCAGCGGCGGGATCTGGCTGAGCCCAACCAGGTTGGGAGGCGCTCCGAGGATGCCCAGGTTGCCGCCCCGCAAGAGCAGACCGATGCCCTGGGCGGCGGCCTGCTGGATCTGTTCGGAGAAACCGAGGTTGGCCTGCGCGAGCGCGGAGTTCAAAGAGGACTGCACGAGCGACTGCTCGAGCGCGTCGCCGTTGTAAAGCACTTCGAGATGCGCTTTGGAGAGATCTGATGAGAGCCGGGCGGCAATGTCATGGGGGATCACCACGGCGGCGAGCACATCACCCGACTGGATCTTTGCGATGGCCTGCGCGCGCGTGGCGGTAGGCACAGCTTCGACCTGGTCGAAGAGCTGTTTGGCGTATTCGCTGACGTCGACACTGTGGCCCCCTACCTGGACGCTCGCGCCGGGGGTGGTTTCGTTGACGATCGCGACGCGCGGCTTGGTGGGGCCACGAGAGAGGGCCAGCCCGATCAGCAGCGCGATCGCGACGGGATAGATCACGAGCAGCGCAACCGTCAGACGCGAGCGGCGGAGAATCAAGAGATCCTTGCGCAGCAGCGAGCTCATTCGTGGCCTCGCGCACGCAGGAACGAGACAAACGCATCCTCGAAGTCTTTGATCGGATACCCGGCCGCCTCCCGGCCGCCGCGCGAATCCTCCGGCGAATCACCGCCGCTCCCCGGATCGGAGCCCGTGCCTGTGGCGGGGTCGCCTTTGAAATCCCCGTCCTCTCTACCCGGCCGATCGGCGGTGGCCTGCGCGAGGAACGCCGCCGGGGTGCCGTCGAACAGCAGCGCGCCATCGGCGAGCACAAGCGCGCGCGTGCCGTAGCGCTGCACCTCGTGGACGTCATGCGTGGAGAACACGACGCAGGTGCCTTCGGAGGCAAGGCCGCGGATGAAGCTCCAGAGCCGCTCGCGCTGGCCGGGGTCGAGCGCCGTGGAGGGCTCGTCGAGCGCCAGCACGGGCGGGCGTGAGAGCAAGCCGATCGCGACGTTCACGCGCTGGCGGTTGCCACCCGACAGACGCGCCAGCTGCTCGGAGGCGCGCTCGCGCAATCCGGTCTGCTCGAGCATCCGCTCGACTGCGCCATCCGGATCGGCGACGCGCTCCAGGCGAGCAAACAGGGCGAGGTTCTCGGCGACCGAGAGCTTGGAATAGAGGGCAGGCTGCTGGGGCACCCAGCCGACTTCGCGGGGGGCCCGGTTCACGCTGCCGGCGCTGGGGCGCTGGATGCCGGCGAGGATCGAAAGCAGCGTCGTCTTGCCGGCGCCGTTGGGGCCGATGACCGCCACCAACTCGCCCGCGGCGGCCTCGAAGCTGACGTCGCGGAGCGCCTCACGCTCGCCGTAGCGCATCGCGAGATTCGACACGCCGAGAACGCTCGGCGAGATCCGCGCCGGCGACTCGCTCACAGGACTCCGTCTCGCCTGTGCTCCCACGACTCGAGCGTCAGGTGACGGCTGAGATAGAGCGCGGTCTCGCGCAAGATCGAGAGGATCGGCAACGCGAGCAGCGCGCCGACGAGCCCGTAGAGATGTTGACCGAAGAGCAGGGCGAAGATCACGAGCAGGGGATTGATGCGCAGCGAGTGGCCGAAGATCTGCGGGGCGACGATGTGGCCCTCGAGCTGCTGGATGCCGACGAACAGCAGCGCGACCCAGACCGCGGTAATCGGGTCTGTCAGCAGCGCCACGATGATCGGCGGGAGGGCTCCAAGAAACGGCCCCAGGTAAGGGATCAACTCCATGAAGGCGAAGATGATCGCGAACACAACCGCATACTTGCGACCGTCGGGGAAGATCCCGATCACGCCGAACAGATAGAGCGCGACGCCCGCGGTGGTACCCATGATCACGCTGAACAGGAGTTGGCCCTGCACGTAGTGAGAGACCGCCCGCTGGACGAGCGTCGGGTAATCATCCGCGCGCGTGCCATCGCCGGCGGGCATCGCGCGACGCACGAGCCTGCCGATCCGCTCGCCGTAGACGAGCATGTAGATCGAGAGCACGAACACGAGCACGAGGTCGAAGATCGCGCTTGCGGCTTCGGTCAGCAGTGAGCCGCCGAACGAGGCGATCGAGCCGCCGCTCTTGGAGAGCTTGTCCGAGAGCGTCTGCAGCGCCGTCTTGCCCTGCTCGGCGAGCCGCGCGTGGATACCGAGACGATGGAGGTCTCCTTCGAAGGTGACGATCGTGACATTCGCTTCGTTGACGAGGTGTGGAAGGCTGTGCGTGAATGACTTCACCTGGTTGGAGATCGGATTGGCCAGCAGCACGCCGATCCCGGCGAGCGCGAGGAAGAACGCGAGGTACACGGTGAACACCGCCAGGCCGCGCGGAAACCGCGAGCGCTGCAGGAGGTGGACGGCCGGGTTGAGAATCAGCGCGATGACCCCGGCGACGACGAAGATCAACAGCACTTTCCCCGCCGCTTTCGCGAGCGCCCAAGTCGCGAGCAGCGCAACAGGTAGCAGCACCAGCTGGATCCAGCGGGGAACCACGACGCGCGGCGGCCCCGCGACCGGTGGGATTGGCTCCTCCACCAGCTCGCGCTCCTCCTTCAACGGTGGCGCGGCGCGCGGCGGGGAGCCGCCGTTGACCAGCGGGCGCGCGTGCTCGTCCGCCTCAGAAGCGCGCTTGGACCTGCCGATCATCTGCCTCCCACCATCGCCAGAGTATGGCTGAGGTACAGGCCAGCATCCTGTTCGTGGGCGATCTCGTCGGCGGCATCGGACGGCGCACGTTGCTCGAGTGCCTGCCACTGCTACGCGAGCGTTTCGATCCGACCTTCGTCGTCGTCAACGGCGAGAATGTCGCTGGCGGGCTGGGGATCACGCCGAAGGCCGCCGACCAACTCCTCGCGGGCGGTGTCGATGCGATCACGCTCGGCAACCACACCTACCACCGCCGCGAGATCTACCCATACCTGGAATCCGAGCCACGGATCCTGCGCCCGGCCAACTTCCTGCGCAGCCAGCCCGGGCACGGCACGTGCGTGGTGGAGAGCGCTCAGGGAGCGCGTCTCGGCGTCGTCAACCTGAGTGGGAACCTGTACCTGCGCGCGGGGCGATCCGCGTTCACGGAGATCGAGACCGCGCTGGGCGAGCTCGAGGGCGTCGATCAGATCCTCGTGGACATGCACGCCGAGGCGACCTCGGAAAAGGTCGCGATGGGCTGGCATCTGGACGGGCGCGTGACAGCAGTCGTCGGCACCCACACGCACGTGCCGACTGCAGACGCGCGCGTGCTTCCTGGAGGCACCGCCTACATCACCGACGTTGGCATGACCGGACCGCGCGGCGGCGTGATCGGCGTCAAGCGCGAGCAGGCGATCGAGTCGCTGCTGACCCAGATGCCGGTGCGCTTTGAAACCTCCGAGGAGGACCCGTGGCTGATGGCCGTGCTGATCCGCTGCTCGGCCACCGAACGGCTGCGAGCGGATGCGATCGAGCAGATTCTGATGCCCCGGCCTCAGGGCCCAGCTCGATAGTCCCTCCCGACAGAGCACTGCACTATTGAGACGCCGTCCGCAGGCTCTGAGGTGCCTGCGCGGACACTGAGATGGGATCGAACGAGTCTGCGGATCGCCACTCGGCGGTCCCCGGATACCCCGCAGCGGCCTCGCCGAGGCGTCCCAGCAGCGCGATCATCACGAGCGGAAAGAACCACGGGATGTAGAGATAGAACCAGTGGTCGATCCCGAGCTGTACCGCGATGAGGACCGCAGCGCACGCCGCCGCGAGGCCGGCTAAGTCATCGCGGCGGGGGATCGCCGCCAGTGCGAGGGCGAGCGCGACCGCGGCGAGCTGCACCACCCGCTGGAGTCCGGGTAGGCCGTACAGACCCCATACCGAGAACGGCGAGCCACGATTGGCCTGGTAGACGAGCGTGCGCTCGAAGATCGTGTGCGGCGAATCGTGGGTGAGCGCAGGGATCGACACGAGCGCGGCCGTGGCAACGAAGGCGAGCATAAACAGCGCGAACGAGCGCGAGCGCAGCGCCGAGACGCCCACCCACCCGTCGCGACCGCGCAGGCCATGGGTCGCCAGCAGCGGCGCGAGCGCGAGCGGCGCGAACTTGGTCAACCCGGCCAGCGCCGCAAACGCCCCCCGTGCGGGCGAGGAGCCGGCAAAGTAGAGCGCCGCGAGGATCAGGACGGCGACGAGCGTGTCGTTGGAGTCGCTCTCCAGCGCGAACAGCGTGAACGGGAACGAGACCCAGGCGTAGGCGAGCACGATGCCAAGGGTCGGGCCGCGCATGCGGTGACCGATCAGGAACAGGAGCGCGACCGCGAGCAGGTCGAAGAAGACCGCGGCGGCGTGCGCGGCCGGCAGGTCGTCCCAGGTGCCGCTCCAGCCGAAGATCTGCTCGAACGGGACGTACGCCTCGTAGTTGACGGGGCCGTAGGTGTCGCCGTGTTCGTTGTCAGCCGGATAGCCACCGTAGAGGGCCTCCCCGTGGACGATCCGCTGCGCGCCGATCACGCCCGCGTAGCCGACATCGATCACATTTGCGTCGGTCACGTTGAGCGCGATCCGAAAGCCGAGCAGCGAGACGACGCCGAGCGCCAGCCAGGGGGCTCCGATCAGCAGGCGCAGGGGTCGCGTCGGGGAGGAACGGCGGCGCAGTAGCGCGAGCATCCGGGCGAGCAGGTACAGCAGCGGTGGGTAGCTGAGCGGCACCGAGGCGTAGATGTGCGCGTGGTTGAAGAACGCCAGCGAGACCGAGAACGAGAGCAGCACGAGCAGGTCGAGGTGCAGCAGCGAGAAGGGCCGGCGCCAGTCGATGAACGGAAGCAGGAACAGCAGGCAGAGCGGCAGCCAGACATACAGGGCATTGACATGCTCGCCAAACGCGCCGCGGTAGCCGCGCGCCATCGTCCAGGCGACCTGGAACCCGGTCCACTGTTCGAGCACACGGCCGGTGCTGTCGGCGATGATCACCTGGCCAATCTCTTTGGTTCCCTTCACGGAGAAGAAGCTGACCTGCCAGCGCAGCGGGCCCTTGAAATACGCGCCTCCGTAGGAGCCGCGGTATTTCCTGCGCACGGCGCGCATCTGCGGGAGCGCTTCGGCGATTTCCAGGACGCGGTCGGCGGACAGATGGCGCCCTGCGGGCGGGATCATCGACGCGGGGACGGGGACCGGAGCTTCGGCGATCGTCGCCTGGGAGGCAGAGGCAGTCCTCACCGCCTTGGCCGCCGTCGCCGAGGACGCGAGGAGGGCGAGAAGTGCAAGCGAGGCGGCAACCGCGAGGAGTACCCGAATGCGCATCTGCCGAGGGTAAGGGTTCGCCGCGGGCCCCAGCGGCGGTTTGGGTTGCTCAGGCGGAGGCGAGGCCGAAATGCCGCCGCACCATCGAAGCGACATCGCGGATCGCCCACTGGGCGCGCTCCTCGGCAGGGGCAACGCCGCAGAGGACGAGCGCGCCGAGCGAGTCCGAGGCGTGCAGCGAACCGTGGCTGCCCCCACCGACGTGCGCGGCGCCGCCCCAGTCGAGGAACTCGTAGCCGGGCGCGGCGCTGAGCAGGACCTCGCCCGAGGTGGGGCAGGTCAGCGAGGACCACACACGGGCGAGCGCGTCGGGGTAGTCGGGCGAGACGAACAGGCCATCCCGCACACCCGCGTCGAGCACGGCGAGCTCGCCCTCGACACTCCATGCACGCCCGCGCGGGTCAGAAAGATTCCCCCCCGCCCCGTCCGGCGCAAAGCGCAGCTCACCGCGGTCGGGGCTCGCGATCACCGCCTCGCGAGGGTTCTCGTGCGCGTCCCGCTGTAACCAGATGACCAGATCCACGCCCTCGAGCGCCAGCGCCCGAGTGACGACGGACGCGCGCATCGCGTCGCGCTCGGCCTCGTGCAGCGCGTAGACCATCGCACCGCGCTGGGAGGGGCAGACAGCGATATGAGCCCCGTCCGACCCTGGACCGCCCTCGCGGGCTGCGTCCTGCACCCCGCCCTTGGGGCCGAGCACACCGAGATCTGAGAGCTCGTGCTGGAGGTCGATCGTGTCGGTGACGAGCGCCTGGGAGTGGTCGGCCATCGCGATCACGGCGTGGTCTTCGAGGAACCGATCGATCCCGCCGCCGGCATTGAAGACGCGCGCCAGCTGCAGGTCGGCCTGGGCGATCGAGTGCAGCTGGCCCTCGGGACCGTGCTTGTGGGAGTACCAGTCGTTGTCGGGAAGCGAGAGCAGCAGGAAGTCGAACAGGTCGTGCTCGACCATGTAGACCGAGACGCAGCCGGTGTGACGGTCGCGCACGCCCGGCATGCCCAGACCGGAGCGGCAGCCGGTGGCCCGCGAGGCGAAGATGTCCGCATAGAACAGCTCGCGCGGGCCCATCACCGGATGGCGCATCAGGCGCGTGGCAAAACGGGTGAGAGCGGTGTCTTTCTGCGGCTCGTGGCGGTGGCGGCCGCGGTACATCAGGTAGGTCGTGCCGGCGGTTCGGATATTGACGTCGTCGAGGGACTCGAACACGGTCGGCGTCTCAGGCGAGAGGTGGGCGCGGTTCATGTTGTAGACCGTGTCCGTCAGCTGGCGCACGATCCCGAAGCGCTGGGCGGCCCGAAGGCTCGAGCCGTACTCGACGTAGCGGTGCTCCTCGCGGTGAAACCAGTTCATGCCGGGAATCAAATGCTCGTCCTGCGCTGTGCCGGTGACGATCGAGGCCGCGCACACGGGGGTCACGGACGGGAACGCGGCCACGCAGTCGGGGATATAGCGCCCGCGCTCGATCAACGCCTGCAACATCGGCGCGACCCCCTCGGCGACCGCGCGCTCGAGCATCGCGGGCGCCATCGCGTCGATCACGCAGAGGACCAGCTTCTTGGTGCTCACCGCCTGAGGATGCGCAGGCCGGCGTACTTCTCACCGGCACGCTGCCGGGTACGCAGGAGAAGCAAGGCGAGAAACACCAGGAGCACATAGCCGAGTGGGTGCAAGAGGCAGACAAGCGCCGCGAACAGCAGCGCAACGCCGTCCAGGTAGATCGTGAGCGCTTCGCGCGCGGCACGATCTGGCAGGCGCTTGCGGGCACCGAGGATGATTGGCGCCGATGCGCGTTGGGCTATGCCCACGACCAGGAATCCGCCGAGCAGGCCCGGCCAGGCGCTGTCGCCGTGCGCGGCGAGCGTGCCTGCGCACAGTAGGGCACCGGCGCCAAACGCCAGGCCAGTAAGCGAAGCGGCGAGCGGATCGGCGCGGCTGGATCGATCACTCGGGTCGAGTATCGGCGCAAGGTGGAGACGGAGCTGCAAGACGTAGGCAAGGATCAATGTCACGGCGACGATCGCCAGCCACCAGCCGGACATCAAGAAACGAAATGGGGCGTCCGCGAAGCTGACGCCGAGCGCGGAGGTGGAGGCGAGGACACCTGCGAGCAGCAGCGGCAGGAACGGGCGCAGGCCGCAGGCGGCTGCGAGTCCGATACCGAGACCGATGTAGAAGAAGAGGCCGTTCATTGATTTGGGGGGAGGTCGGGAGGGGAGCCGGGTGGGCGGGCTCCAATCCCGCTAAGGCCGATATAGAAGAAGAGACCGTTCATCTGTTCGTGCGGCGTGTGAGCGTGTGCATGGGTGCGCTACCGTGCGAGGCGCCATGACGATAGCCCACGCACCCGAGGGTTCCTCGATCGTGGCGCAAGGTTCCGCAAGCGCGGCGCCGAATAGAGGCTCAGGGAAATGGATCGATCGATCGGTGGATCTCACGGAGGGCGGCGGGGCCGCGAGACCGCGCACGAGCTCGCGCGCTACGAGGCGCTGTTCGCCGCACGCACGCGCGGAATGAAAAGCTCGGCGATGCGCGAGATGATGGCGCTGACCGAGCGTCCCGACGTGATCTCGCTCGCGGGGGGCCTGCCCGATACGAGCACGTTCGCGCCGGAGTTGTACGCAAAGCTGATGTCGCAGGTGGCGGCGGAGTCCACCGCCCGCGCGCTGCAGTACGGGCCGACCGAGGGGATGGCGGTGACGGTCGACTGCATCGTCGAGGTGATGGCCGCCGAGGGCACGGCGGTCGACCCCGCGAACGTGATCGTCACGACCGGTGGGCAGCAGGTGATCGACCTCGTCTGCAAGGCGCTGATCGATCCCGGCGACGTGATCGTCGCGGAGGCGCCGACCTACCCGGGGGCAGTGCCTACGTTCGGCGCCTATCAGGCCGATGTCGTGCAGATCGAGATGGACTCGGACGGGATGCCGATCGACGAGCTGGAGCGCACCCTGGACCGCCTGCACGGGGAAGGGCGGCGACCGAAGTTCATCTATACGATCCCCAACTTCCAGAACCCGGGCGGGGTGACGATGTCGCTGCCGCGCCGGCGACGGTTGGTCGAGGTTGCGCGCGAGCGCGAGCTGCTGGTGCTCGAGGACAATCCCTACGGCCTGCTGCGCTATGAGGGCGAGGCGCTGCCGACGCTGTACTCGCTGGACGCCTCGCTCGGGGCCGGCGACGACGGGGCCTCCTCGGACCTCGTGATCTACCTGGGCACGTTCTCGAAGATCCTCTCCCCGGGGCTGCGGCTCGGCTGGTCGGTCGCACCGCGCGCGGTGCTGGAAAAGCTAAACCTCGGCAAACAGGGCACCGACCTGTGCAGCTCGCCGATGACCCAGCTATTCGTCGCCGCCTATTTCGCCGAGCGGGCCGCCGCAGGCGGCGCGGCCTGGATCGAGTACGTCGAGCGCCTGAAGGATCTCTACCGGCGCCGGCGCGACGTGATGTTGGCGGCGCTGGAGGAGCACTTCGGCGGGCGCGGAACCTGGACGCGGCCCGAGGGCGGGCTGTTCATCTGGGCGACGCTCGACGGGGTCGACACGACCGACCTGCTGGCGCGCAGCGAGGGCGTCGCCTTCGTGCCAGGGCGCGCCGCGTACATGGACGGGGGGCGGGGAAGCTCCTCGATGCGCCTGAACTTCGCCGGGGTTCCCGACGACGACATCCGCGAGGGCATCCGCCGGATCGGTAGGACCCTCGGCCCGGATACCGGGCTGCTCGGGACGTTGACCGGATCCCCGCCCGCCCGCCCCGAAGCGACAGAAGACGGTGCGATGGACGAGCCGCGCCCAGAGCTGGCGGACGTTCTCGAGCTGCCGCGCAGGCCCGGTCGGGGCCGAGCACGCGAGCAGGGTCGATGAGCGGCTCCAAGAAGGTCGCCGTGCTCAAGGGCGGAGGCTCGCTGGAGCGCACCGTCTCGTTGCGCTCGGGCGCCCGCGCGCAGAGCGCACTCGGGCGGCTGGGGCACGAGGTGATCGCGATCGACGCCGGTCCCGAGCTCGTCGCGCAGCTGCACGATTGCGAGCCCGACGCGGCGTTCATCGCCCTGCACGGCCGCGACGGGGAGGACGGGACCGTGCAAGGGTTGCTGGAGACGATCGGCGTTCCGTACACAGGCTCCGGACCGTCGGCGTGCATGCGCTGCACGGACAAGGCTTTGGCGAAGTACCTGATGCGCGAGGCCGGAATTCCGACCCCGGAGTTCAGCGCCTTCAAGGAGAGCGCGATCAAAGACCTCGGCGTCGCGGCCGCGCTCGGTGGACTGGAGCAGAGCATCGGGTTTCCGATGGTCGCCAAGCCCGCGAGCCAGGGGTCGGCGCTGGGCGTGAAGTTCGCGCGCTCGGCGGAGGAGTTGCCGGGGGCGATCGTGGGGGCGCTGTCGTACGACCGCAAGGTCGTGATCGAGCGCTACGTCCGGGGTCGCGATCTGGCCGTGTCGGTGCTGGACTCGGTGCTGGACGCGCCTGATGGAAGTCCGTCGGGTGGAAGCCCGCCAGCTCATGGGTCAAGGGCGGAGCCCGCGGCGCTGCCCGTCGTGGAGGCGATTCCACGCGAAGAGGAGTTCTACAACTACGAGTCGCGCTACGAAATCGGCATGACGACGTTCGTCTGCCCGGCCGAGCTGGGAGATCGCGTCACCGAACGCGCACAGGAACTGGCCCTGGAGACATACAGGCTGCTCGGCTGCCACGGCGTCGCGCGAGTCGACCTGATGCTCGAGGAGGAAAGCGGCGAGCTGACCGTGCTGGAGACGAACGTCGGCCCGGGTCTGACGGAAACAAGCTTGCTGCCATTGGCGGCAGACGCCGCGGGAATCGACTTCGATGAGCTGGTAAGCCGGATCCTCGCAAGCGCCTTCACCCGTTAGGAGTCGCCCGCCGCAAAGTCCTCCGGAGAGACATGATCGAGGAACTCCTTGAACTTCTCGACGACGTCCTCTGACTCGTCGACGTTGTGCTCGAACTCGATCGCGGACTCGGCGAGTACCTCGTCGGCGGCGTAGATCGGGGCGCCGGAGCGCACGGCGAGGGCGATCGCGTCGCTCGGGCGGGAGTCGATCTCGAGCTCCCGGCCGGCCACGGACAGGGTGATCGAGGCGAAGAACGTGTTCTCGCGCAGCTCGGTAACGGCGACCTGAGTGCACTTGACGTCGAGCTCACCGAGGATGTCGCACAGCAGGTCGTGAGTCATCGGGCGGGGGGTGCCGGCGCCCTGCAGCTTCATCAGGATCGAGGCGGCCTCGGGGTGGCCGATCCAGATCGGCAGGAACTTGTTGCCCTCAGCCGTCTTCAACAGCACGATCGGCTGCTTGCCGACCATGTCGAAGCTCACGCCGTAGATGACCATCTCCTGCAACAGAACCTCCAATGGGGGGTAGCCAGAGTATAAGTACCGTTCTGAGCCGGGCGAGGGGCAAGCGAGGCAAGGACGCAGGGAGCGTGGCGTGCTGGCCGATCAGTCGATCGCATCTGATCTCCGATCGGTAAGGACGCAGCATTCGCGCCGCCCATCGGCCGGCTCAGCGAAAGCTCCAGAGCTTGTTGCCCAGGAAGTTCAGCGGCATCGACGCCGCCACCGCCAGCGCCTGGGCGGGGAGCTTGGCGACGCCCACCCCCTCGACGAGTCCGGTCAGCAGCAGCAGGCTGAAGCCCTCGGCCGCGAGGCTCACCACGAAGAAGCGCATCGCCTGGAAGTGCGCGCGGCCGGCGCGGGCGTCGAACGTCCAGTGGCGGTTCAGCACGAAGTTGTTGATCACCGCGACCAGCCACGCGACGACGTTCGCGGCTCGGTAGTCGATCTTCGCGTAGTGCACGCACAGGGCGTACACGATCAGATTGACCGCGAAGCCCACACCGCCCACCAGGCCGAAGCGGACGAGCTGCAACCAGTTCGCCGGCTTGCGCATCCCGTGCAGGAGGCGAATGTGCGTGCGAATCCCCACGGCGGTCGCCTCGTCGCGCATCTCCTCAGGGTAGCGGCACTCCTACGCGGATGCTCCCGCTAGCCTTGTCCCGATGAGATCTTCCCCGTCGGGTTCGAAGGCCGGATTGGCGCGCCGGCAGCTCGCCGGCTGTGGCTGCCTGCTGCTCGTGGCGGCGCTCGCCGGCTGTGGTGGCTCCGGCGGCGGGCACAACGCCACGACGAGCGCCAAGGAGGACCCGCCGGCCGCCGCGGGCACGAGCACGCCTGGGGCGTCCGTCACGAAGGCGGATCCATCGGCGGGCGCCAAAACGGATTCGTCGGCGGCGAAGGCCGACCCGCCGGGCGGGAAGACGTCGAAGGCGGGTGCCTCCACGGGCGCCTCCGGCGTGAAGACGGCGACGGTAAAGACCCCCCACGGCCCCGTGGAGGTCGCCGAGATCCGCGACCCGGAAGAATCAAAGAGCTTTCCCCTGCCGGCGTCGGTGCGCCACCGATCTGCCAGCTCACCGAGCGTGGCGGGCGAAGCCGCGGTGGCGCCGGGCGCGCCTTCCGACGCCGAAATCAAGCGGGAGCTGAAGGAGATGCACGCGGTCGAACGGGCGGCCGCGCAAACACAACGCCAGGAGTTGACCCCCGTTCCCGGCGGCGAGTCGGTCGGCGGCAACGGCACGATTCCGATCCCGGCCGATGTCCCGGAAGCTGTGCAGCGTGTGATCGCCGGTGGCAACGCGATCGCCGACTTCCCCTACATCTGGGGCGGAGGGCACGCCTCGTTCATCGCCAACGGCTACGACTGCTCGGGCTCGGTCAGCTACGCACTGGCCGCCGGCGGCCTGCTCAGCGCGCCGCTCGTCTCGGGCGACCTCGCGACCTGGGGGGAACCGGGTCCCGGACGCTGGATCACGATCTACGCCAACGCCGGCCACACGTTCATGGACGTCGACGGCATCTGGTTCGACACCGCCGGGCGCTCCGGGCCGTACGCGTCGCGCTGGCTGGTGGCGACGCCGCCTTTGGAAGGGTACGCTGTGCGACACCCGGTGGGGCTGTAGTCACGCGCCGGGTCTTGCGGGCTCTGAATACGGGACCGCGAGCATGGGCCGAAACGCTGCGCCCCGGATTGAGATCATCCTGTGAGGTTTAGGATCGCGCCGGTCGTACGATTCCGCGGGTTCGCGATTCGCGCCGGAAGGCACCCACGGCCAGATGAGATCAGTGCGAGAGGGTGACGGTGCTGATCACCGTCGTTGAGAGCGGGCTGTGCGAGGAGGCGTTGCGGACGACGAGCCTGATCGTCAGCGTAACCGAGCGCAGTTTGCGCAGTTTCGCCGCGGTCTTCTTGCCGAACTGGATCTTTAGCGTGCCGCGTCCGCCCCTGGTCGTAACCAGGATCGCTTTGCCGATCACGATCGACGGGGCCGAGCCCACGGGCATGTCTGTGGCCGGCGCGCCGTGCAGGCCGATGCGCTTGGCGATCGAGGACGCGAGCAAGACCTGGAACTGACCGGCGACCTGCTCGTTGACCGAGTAGCTGACCAGGAGGCCCTTCTTCAGAACGGTCGACAGCGATCGCGAGACGACAGCCGCGCTTGCCACGGGGCCGGGGAGTGGGGGCTTGACGGCGGGGGCGGGGGGTGTCGAGGCGGGGGAGGAGGATGCGGAGGAGGATGCGCCAGGGGTCACGCTCGCGCCACCACCCGCTCCCGCGCCGGAGCCGCCTGAGCCTGTTTCTTCGGAGCCTTTTTCTTCACAGGGTTTACCGTCGACGATAATTTCCTTTACAACACTCGAGGGAAGGCCCGCTTCGTTGCCGCCACCGTCCACCACCGTGAGTTCGACCGTGTAGGTCTTGGCGCAGGGGAAGGTGTGAAAGACGCTCGCCTTGTCTTCCCCTTCTTCGGTCACCTCTTTACCATTTTCCTGATAGCCGAAGTCCCATTTGTAGATCGGGGCGAGGATGGGCTCGCGTTCTTTGATCAGCTTGTGTTCCCCGGCGAGTTTCTTTTCTTCTTCGGCGATCGCCTTGTCTCCTTTGACGATCCGCTTGTCTTCTTCGAGCACCAGCTTGTCTTCTTCGTCGGCCCGGTTGTCTTTTTCGTCTGTGTCTAGTCTATTCTTAGCAGCGGCTTTTTCTTCGGCGACCTTCTTGATTTCGCCGGCTAGCCTCTCTTCCTTTGCTGTGAATTCTTCTTCTTCCTTGAGCGTTGCTTCTTTGGCGCTCTTTCTTTCGGCCACCAGTTCTTCTTTTTCTTTAGCAAGGGTTTTTTCCTTGGCGCCCAGCGTCACGAGTTCAGTGCTCAGTTCTGTTTCTTCTTCGCCCAGCCTTTTTTCTTCTTCGCCCAGTGTTTTGATCTTGTTGCCAAGCCCGATTTCCTGGTCGGAGAGCAGCTGGACTTCTTCCGCGAGCCTGGTTTCTTCTTTTCCCTGGCGGAGATCCAGCGGCGCGGCGTCCAAAGTTATGCCCGACTCGTTTGCATCGAGGCCGACGACGTCTCCCACATTCACCGGAGTCGGGGCGGTTATGCGCGGTTCGAAGTCGACTCCCTGCCAGCAACCGGGGGTGTTTTTACCGGTGAGGTAGTCCGAGCTGTTGAATGCCCAGTGGATGTAGTAAGAGGTATTGCCGATGATCTCGTCGGAGAGGCTTGCCGCCAGCGTTTTTTCGTTTGGCGTCGGGGGGGACGTCGGGGGCGGGCCGAAGTTGAACTGGCACATGTCGCTCTGCTCCGGGTATCCGTGCTCTTCCGCCGACGCGTTCTGATACCAGCCATTCAAGAGAGGGTCCACCACGATGTTGCTCTGCTCGTTCGCGAGATCGCCGACGATCACGTCGGCGAGGCCGGCGCCGTAGTAGGCAAACGGGTTCAGGCCGCTGAGCTGGTTTGGCTCCTCCAGAACGTTGTTGTCCTGACAGGCGAGCACGTCGGCCGTCGCGCCCACGATCGGTTCGAAGAACAGGCCGGCGTATCCCGCGATCCACGGCTGGACCGCATAGACGGTCGGCGTTGCGCTTTTGGGGTTGATCGTCGAGTGATATCCGCAGATTCCAGTTTCGGCGTGATGGGTGATCTTTCCTTGCCCGATTTCCTGCGCTTCTTCTTCCAGAGCCTGCGAGTTGGAGCAGGTGCTGGAGCTGGAGCTTTCGGTCCCCGCGCACACCGTTACGCCCGGAGGCGTGAGGATGTAATAGACGGGGGTGCTCTTGGCGCCGGGAACCGTGCCCGTGGCGCCGGGCAGCACGCCGGATTTGATCACTTTTTGCAACTCGGCCTTGATCTCCGGATCGGTGAGGCAGACGATCTCGGCCGCCTCGTGGCAATCGCCGCTCGCCGGGTAGGCATCGGTGTCGGTGTAGGCGCCCCGGAAGGTCGATTGAGGGGAGGCATGCGCTTCTTTGGCTTTTTCCGACGCGGCGGGGCCCGTGCCGTAGCCGGTTTCGCCGTACTGCGCGTTCAGGGCAAACACGTTCCCGAGCGAACCGCTTGCTTCTCCGACATTCCGGAAGTACCCGTCGATCAATCGCATCCACTGGGAGTTGTAGAGTTCGAGCGGGTCCCAGTAGATCGCGTATGAGTCCGATGCATGGATCACCGGGCCGTCGTGGTATTGCAGTGGGCCGGACCTGACCCACGGGTGCTTGCGCGGTTGCAGGCCGAATTCCCCGCTGATAAGGGCACCGGCCGGCGCGGCCGCGAGCAGGAGCGCCACAGACAGGGCCGTCATGGAGGCGAGGACGAGCGCCATGCGGTGCGTGAAGGCGGATCTAAGACCGGCCAACCGGGAGAGCGAGCGAGTAGTTATAGGCACGAGCCCATCATCGGCAGTGATCGCCCGATGCCTTAGCCCCTGCGGACGCGTCTTGCAGGACAACCGCCCGAAGGTGGCGCAGTGGGTCCTCCGGCGCTGCGCTCGCTAGGCCTCGCGCGGAATCACGCGGTCGACCTCGACGGCTTCGCCGGACTTTGTATCCGGGTAGGCGACGAACACCGTCGGCGCGCCACCGAACCAAGCACTCGTCTCAGCCCCGCCGACGTACTCGGCGGCGCGCTGGGAGCCGTCGCCTTGAATCACCCACACGGGCTGCCCCTCGTGGAAGGGGCCGTCACCGACGTCAGTGGCTCCTTTCAAGTGTCTCATATGGGCGATCCAGGACTCGAACCGGCGCAGGATCGGAACTTCGTCCGGCCGGCCGACTGCGCGGCCTCCGGCCGGCCCGAAGTTTCCGACCTGCTTTGGCCGAAAGGAGCAACCGTTGCTTGCAGCGGATCCATATGGGCGATCCAGGACTCGAACCTGGGACCTCTTCCTTATCAGAGAAGCGCTCTAACCAACTGAGCTAATCGCCCGCGGGCGCCGATTCTAGCGAGCGCTTCCCGCCCGCCATCGCCCGCGACCGGGAGACCTACGCCACGGCCCGCGGACGTAGGCGACGCGCGAGGTCCAGCGCCTCCTCGGGCGTGGCGAACTCGAACTCCGCGCGATAGCTCCCGGCGCGGGTTGGCTTCACCTGGACGTCGGCCCCGAGCGCACCGCCGAGCGCCTCCGCGATCTCCCGTGCCGCCTGCACCTGGTCGGGGTGCGGCGTGCGCGCCGCGCTTTTCTCACCGCCGGGCCCACTCTTGGCGCTGCCGGCGGCACCGTTGCTCTCTCTCGCGCGCGCTTCCACAATCCTCACCGACCAACCCTCCGCGACGGCCGCGCGCGCCAAGCTCCCGCGCGCGCCGTGATCCTCGGCCAGCAGCAGCGCCCTGCCGTGGCCCTCGCTCAGCGCCCCATCCTCCAGCAGCTCGATCACCTCGTCGGGCAGGTCCAGGAGTCGCATCAGATTGCTCACCGCCACGCGGCCACGCCCCACGCGGCGGCCCACGTCCTCGCGCGTCAGCCCCAGCTCCTCCACGAGCGCCGCGCAGGCGCGGGCCTCCTCGATCGGGTTCAGATCCTCGCGCGCCATGTTCTCGATCAGCGCCAGCTCCAGCGCCTCGGCATCCCCGCGCGGACGCACGAGCGCGGGGATCTTCTCCAGGCCCGCGATCTGTGCCGCGCGCCAGCGTCGCTCGCCGGCGACGAGCTCATAGGTGCCACCGGGCTTTGCGCGCACGAGCACCGGCTGCAGCACGCCCCGCTCGCCGAGCGAGCCCGCGAGCGCCTGCAGCGCCTCCTCGTCGAACCGCCGGCGCGGCTGTTTGGGGTTCGCGACGATCAGCTCGACCGGCAGCTCGCGCAGCTCGTCCGCCGGCGACTCCCCTGCGCCGCCCGACACCGACAGGATCGCGTCCAAGCCTCTGCCCATCCCACGCTTTGGTTTAGCCACGGGCGGCCACCTCCTTTGCCAACTCAAAATACGCCGCCGCGCCAGCGCTGTGCGGGTCGTGATGGGTCACCGGCAACCCATAGCTCGGCGCCTCCCCCACGCGCACGTTGCGCGGGATCACCGTGTCGAACACGAGCTCCGGGAAGTGCTCGCGAACCTCGCGCTCGACGTCGCGACCCAAGCGGGTGCGCGAGTCGTGCATCGTCAACAGCATTCCGGCGACCGTCAGCCGCGGGTTGAGCTCGCGCTGCACGAGCGCGAGCGTCTCGAGCAGCCCCGCGAGCCCCTCAAGCGCGAAGTACTCGGTCTGCACCGGCACGATCACCCGATCGGCCGCCACCAGCGCGCTGACCGTGAGCGGCCCGAGCGAGGGCGGACAGTCGAGCAAGATGAACTCGAACAGGTCTCTCACCGGCTGAAGGCACTCGCCGAGGCGCTGCTCGAAACCCTCGATCCGGGGCAGCTCCACGTTCGCGCCCGCCAACCCCGGCCCGGCCGGCAGCACCTGCAGGCCGGGTATCGCCGTGTCAGTCAGAGCCTCCGTCGCCACCACATCGCCCGTCAGAACCTCATACAGACCGGGTACCTGCGAGCGCGAGAGACCCAGCCCGACGGTCGCGTTCGCCTGCGGGTCCACATCGACCAGCAGCGTCTCCCGCCCAGCCTCGGCGATGCACGCGGCGACGTTCACCGCCGTCGTCGTCTTGCCCACCCCGCCCTTCTGGTTGGCGATCGCATAGACCGTACCCATTTCTTCCCCGCAAGCTAGCAGCGCAGGACCCGGACGTCCTCCCGACCACAAAACCGCTCCGCGGGACGGTCGGGACGACATTCCGGCCTGCTTAGCCGAGATGACTAACAACCCAACGGACGCTTGCGGGCCACCCCCGCGCGCCTCGGGAATCGGGCGGGCGTCTCCTGCTCCTTCACGAACACATGTAGGTGATGATCCCTCGTCCCCTCGTACGGAACGACTCGCCGGACCTCCGTTCTGCGCATGCCCAGCAGCGCCGCCGCTCGGTCAGCCGCACCCTCTTCCTCCGGTACGCGCTTGCCTCGCCAGTCGACCAGAGTCCCGCCCGCCCCCAGCAAGGGCGCTGCGTACTCGAGCACGACTGGTTGTGCAGCGAGAGCCCTTGCCAGCACGACATCGTTTCGGGATATCCCGTCACCCCACTCCTCAGCCCTTGTCGGCACCACCCTCGCGTTCTCGACCCCCGTCGCGAGGAGCATCCGCCCCAGGAACTCGCACTTGCGGCGCTGGCTCTCCACTAGGCTGACTTCGGCCTCGGGCAGAGCCACAGCCAGAGCCATACCCGGGAAGCCTGCGCCGCTGCCGATATCTGCGATCCGGCGAGCCTCTCCCACTGCCTCAATCTCCAATGCAGCCAACGAATCGGCGAGATGGATATCGATGGCGTCCGCGGCCTCCGTGACAGTCGTCGGGGCCTGATCGTCGCTCTGTAGCTCCAACAAAATCGCGCCCAGCTGGGTCATCTGGTCGGCATTCAGCCCGTAACGATCGCCCAACTTCGTGAGGGCATTTGATTTCACGTGAAACGGTCCGGCAGATCAGTCGGCGGTCGGAGAGACCACCAGCCGGCGCTCGGGCTCGTCCCCCTCGCTGTGCGTCTCCACCCCGCCTCGCTCGCGCAGGTACTCGTGCACGATCCTCCGCTCCGAAGCCGGCATCGGCTCGAGCTCAACCGGCCGACTCGAACGCTGCGCCTCTTCAGCCGCCCGCTCGGCTTCGGCCTGCAGCGTCTCGACACGCCGCTCTCGATAGCCATCGGCGTCCACGACCACGCGGACCGGCGAGGGGCCTTCGGGGAACACGATCCGCTGGGCCAAGTGCTGGACGGCGTCGATCGTCTGTCCACGCCGGCCGATGAACAGGCCGACGTCCCCACCTCGCAGTGAGCCCTGCAACATCCCGTCACCCTCCTGCACGTCCACATCGACGTCGAGTCCCAGCCCGTCCGCGACCTCCTCGAGCAGCTCTTGCAGCGCCGCTGCCGGCTCCAGCTCCTCCGCGTCGGCATCGCCGGCGGCGGACTCGGTGGAATCCTCGCCGCTCATCGCCGCCGGCCCGAGCGCTTCTTCTTCTTGCGCGGCGAGCGCGGAGGCGCCACCGCGGAGGCGCCGTTGGCGCCACCGCCGGCTCCCACCAGCGCAGGCTCACCCTTGGAGGCGTCACCGAGGGGTTGGTCGGGTTTGCGGCCGAGGAGAGCTCCGATACCGCCCGCCGCGGATCCCTTGCCGGCCACCGGCGGCGCCGGGCCGATATGCCGCCGGATGAAGTATTGCTGGCCGATCGTCCAGCAGTTCGTGGTGATCCAGTACACCAGCAACCCCGCCGGATACCTGAACAGAAACGCGACGATCACCAGCGGCAAAGCCAGCATCAGACGGCGCTGGTTCGGATCGGCCGAGGCGGTCGCCATCAATGTCGAGATGATCTGCGAGGCGATATAGAGGGCGATCAAGGCGATCAGTACCACGCCGGTCGCCTTGGCGGTGATGTCGGGGATGAACAGGAACTTGGCCGAGCCGGGATAGACGACGTTACAGCCGGTTTCCGTCAGTCCCGCGACCGTGTGGCCCATGACATGGACCGCCTTTTCGGGGATTTGGCTGTTCGAGGTGATCGGGCGATGCAGTTCCCGCGTGTAGTGCTCACGCAACTGCGGGCCGCAGATATCGAACTTCAGATCGGTCCGCAGCATGTAGAACAGCGAGATGAACACCGGCAGCTGCAGGGCAAAGGGCAGACAGGAGGCAAGGGGGTTGATCTTGTTCTCCTTGTAGAACTTCATGATCTCCTGCTGCTGGCGCTGTTTGTCCTCGGCGTACTTGTCTTTGATCTCCTTCATCTCAGGCGCCAGTCGCTGCATCTCCTGCATCGACTTGAGTTGCCGGTATGTCACAGGCACCAGAATCGCGCGGATCAGCACGGTCAGTCCGACGATCGCCAGCCCCCAACTGCCCCCCACGAGATGCGCATGGATGAACACCATGATCGATTCGAACAGGCTGATCAGGGGCGAGAAGGCCTGCTGGATGATGTTCGCGAGGATCGGCATACGCTCTGGTGACTTGGCTCTCTGGGCTGGTGGCTACGGCGATGCGGCTTGCGACTCTAGGCTTGACCGTTGAAGCGGGCGACTAGGCTGCTCTTCCCGGGAGTCGCGCGCGTTCTCAGCCTGGATAGGGACCAGTCCTGAATAAACGTTGGTCCTCCACCGGATCGTACCCGCCGTGGCTCCAGGGGTTGCACCTGAGCAGCCGCCACACGCCGAGCACCAAGCCCCTAAGTATGCCGTACTCCACGATCGCATCGACCGCATAGCGCGAGCACGTCGGCTCGTACTTGCAGCGCCGTGGCAGGGCGGGGGACAGCACGCGCCGGTAAACGACGATCGGCGCGAGCACCACTGTCCGGACGATTGCCGTGACGGCCGTCGGGGTGGCCGGTTGGCCCTGACGTGGCGCAGAGCGGCTCACAATCGCTCCTGCAGCGCCGTCGTGCCCGCGCGTAACCCCGCGCGGGCAATCAACTCGGTGAGCGAAGCGGCGATTCCGGCCAAGCCCTCACGCTCGGCCAGCTCGCGCACCTGCGGGCGAGCCACGACGACGATGTCCTGTCCGGGGCTCAAATCGGCCTCGGACTGCGCAAACGCCTCGCGCAACAGCCGCTTCACGCGATTGCGCTCGACAGCTCCACCGACCTTGCGGGAGACCGACAGGCCCAGCCGCGGTCGCTTGGCCTGAGCATTGGGGAACGTGTAGAGCACGAGGTGGCGGTTGGCCGTCGAGCGTCCCTGCCTGTAGACGCGCTCGAACTCGGCGCTGCGCGAAAGCCGGCCACGGCTGGGTGCTCGCGGGTTCATCGCGCGGAGGACCCAGACTCAGGTGGAGAGGCGCTTGCGGCCCTTGTCGCGGCGGCGCTTCAGCGTGAGCTGTCCCGCACGCGTGCGCATACGGCCGCGAAACCCGTGGGCACGAGCTCGCTTGCGCTTCTTGGGCTGGTAGGTGCGCTTCATAGTCTTGTTCTCCGCTCTCGGCCGTTTTCCTGTTCGATCCGGCGAGGAGTGCCCGCCCAACTCGCCGAAGTATAGGCCGGTGGCATAGACCGGTGGTCCGCACGCCGAATTTTCCCGCCAATTGCGGTCAGCGGCCACAACGTCTCCACGGACGTGGGTTATAGTCGCCAGACCGGGTCGTTCGCGACCCTCCTCGAATAGTCGCCATCACTTTCTCCCTGGGAGGAGCGGGTTGACGCTGCCGTGAACGACGAGTTGGAGCACATATGGTCACGCGTACAAGCCGAGCTTGCCGTGGCCGTCGACGAGTCGACCTACCGCATCTGGCTCGATGCGCTTCGCGCCCGGGATCTCTCCAAAGGACGCCTCCTGGTCGAAGCCCCGCCCCAGGCCCGTGGATGGATCCACGATCGCTTCGGCAGAGTCCTCCAGTCCTGCGCAGCCACCGTCATCGGCCCGGACGTGCTACTCGAGCTCGTAAGCGGCGATTCTCGCGATAAGGCGGAGACCTGCGGCAAGCCAACCCAATCGGGCGATGGCGGCCGGCACGAGCGGCGGCGTGCGTCGAGCTCGCAGAATACAAGCGCGGGCCTTGACGCGGGCGAGTGTGGCGACGGCGACTTTAGATCCAGCGGACCCCTGGGCAATCCAAAGCTCAGCTTCGATCAGTTCGTGATCGGCGACTCAAACCGCCTGGCCCATGCCGCCGCGCTGACGGTCGCCGAGCTCCCCGCGCAGGCCTACAACCCCCTGTTCATATGCGGGCCACCAGGTGTCGGCAAGACACACCTACTGAGCTCGATCGCAGGCCTACTGCTCTCCCACAACCCGGGACTCACCGTGCGTTGCACGACCGGGGAGGCCTTCACCAACGAGTTCCTCGGCGCACTCTCCGGCGGGCGCACCGACGGCTTCAAGGCGAGCTTCCGCGTCCTCGACGTGCTGCTCGTCGACGACGTCCAGTTCCTCGAGCGCAAGACCAAGACCGAGGAGGAGTTCTTCCACACGTTCAACGCCCTTTACGATGCCGGTCGGCAGATCGTGCTCAGCTCCGATCGCCCGCCGCAGGATCTCCAGGCTCTGGAGGACCGGCTGCGCGAGCGCTTCGAGGCCGGTCTCGTCGCCGACATCAAACCACCCGAGCTCGCAACCCGGCTGGCGATCCTGCGCAAGCGAGCGCACCACGACCAGATCGAGCTCGCCGATCCGGGAGTACTCGAGGCGATCGCCGAACGGGTAACGCTCAACGTCCGTGCGCTCGAGGGCGCCCTGATCAGAGTCGTCGCCTTCAGCTCGCTCACCGGTAGGCCACTGACGGAGGACCTCGCGTGCGAGGTCCTCGACGGCCTCTACCCAGCGAGCGGCAGCGGACCAGCACACCGAGAGCCGAGGTCCGTCGGCGAGATCCAGGCCGCAGCGTGCCGGCACTTCGGCCTCACGAGCGAGGAGCTCCTCTCCACCGCGCGTACCGCGCGGATCGCGTGGCCACGACAGGTGGCGATGTACCTGGCCCGAGAGCTCACCGGCGAGTCCCTTCCCTCGATCGGGCGGCACTTCGGCGGGCGCGACCACACCACGGTCCTCCACGCCTGGCGGCGCACAACCGCACGCATAGCCGACGACGAGGATTCCCGCAGAGCTGTGGAGAAGCTGTGCGGCGAGCTCGGCTACGAGCATCCCCAACCACAGCCGCACAGCCCCGACCGACTCTCCTGAGAGACTTCACTCCAGTATGTCCACAGTCAGCTCACAGGCACTCCCGACGATTCCCCAAGCGGCAGGCCAAACCCACAACTACACAGCCACTACTAACTCCTACCGTTTGTTGAAGGTGTCTTCATGAAGTTATCTCTCTCGGCAACCGAGTTGCTGACCCAACTGCAGACCGTCACAAGAGTGGCCTCCACCCGCAGCGCCGTTCAGGCGCTGTCTGGCGTGATGATCTCAGCGCAGGAGGGTTCCTCACCCGAGCTGCTCGCCACAGACATGGAGATCGGGCTGCGCGTACCACTGAATGCCGAGACGGCAAGCCCCGGAAGCGTCGTTCTACCCGCTCGCCTATTGCTGGATGTAGCCCGCTCGCTGCCCGCCGATCAGATCACGCTCGAGCTGCGCGCCGCCGAGCAGGACGTCGAGCTGATCTCCGGCCCCGCCACCTTCCACCTGCGCACGCTTCGCGCCGAGGACTTCCCGTCGCTCCCGGACCCGTCGCCGGAGACCCGCATCGCGCTGCCCGCCGAGGCGTTTGTGGAGACGATCACGCGGGTCGCCCGATCCGCCTCCCGCGACGAGACGCGCCCGGTGCTCACTGGCATCCTGATGTCGGCCTCCGGACAGGAGTTGCGGATGGTCGCGACCGACTCCTACCGTCTCAGCGTCAAGCAGACGGCACTGCAGGCCCCGCTGCAGGGCAGCCTCGAGGCGAACGTGCCGGCGCGCGCCCTGCAGGAGCTCGCGCGGATCGCCGGGCAGGGCGAGAAGGAGTCGCTCGCCGTCAGCGTCGGGCAGAACCAGGTCGTCTTCGAGCTCGGCGACGTTGTGCTGTCCTCACGGTTGATCGACGGTCAGTTCCCCAACTACCGTCAGCTGCTGCCGGAGTCGGTCGAGCACGAGCTGCGCCTCTCCAGCGCGGAGATCACCGGTGTGGCGCGGCGGATAAGCCTGCTCGCGCAGAAGAACGCGCCGCTGCGGTTGAGCTTTCGCGAGGGCGAGCTGACCGTCTCGGCCCAGACCCCCGACGTCGGCGAGGCCTCGGAGACGATCCCCGTTGCCTTCCACGGCGAGCCGTTCGAGATCGGTTTCAACCCCGAGTTCCTGCGCGACGGACTGGAGAGCGTCGAGTCAGACGAGCTCGTCCTGAAGCTGATCAGCCCTTTGCGGCCCGGACTGATCGAGTCCCCCGATTCCGGCGATTTCGTCTACCTGATCATGCCGATCAGACTCAACGCGTGACCTCATGGCCTGCGCATCTCGGCGTCCTCGGTCGCTCGCGTGCCAAGCACGCCACGCTTCCTGCGTCCTTGATCTGCTTGACCATGAGGTCACGTGAGGTTTCCTGAGTTACCGGCATGCGCGTGGTCAGCGTGCAACTGCGCGATTTCCGCACCTATGCCCGCGCCGAAGCCCATCTCGGGGAGGGTCTCACGGTGGTGCACGGGCCCAACGGCGTCGGCAAGTCGAACCTGCTCGAGGCGCTCTACTTTGGTTGCACCGGCCGTTCGCCACGGACCCGCAACGAGCGTGAGCTGGTGCGCTTCGGCGCCCAGGCCACACGGGTCGTCGTGGGCCTCGCCGATGGCGCAGACGCACACGAGCTGAGCGTCGGATTCGAGCCTGGTCAACCGAAGCGCATGGCTGCTGACGGGGCGCCTGTCGAACGCCTGCTCGACGTCGATACCCGCCCGCTGCTGAGCGTGTTCGTCCCCGACCGGCTGGAGCTGCTCAAGGGCGCGCCCTCCGTCCGGCGCTCACATCTCGACCAGTTCGTCGCCGCCGTCTGGCCTGCCCGCGCCGCCGACAGGCTCGCTTACTCGCGCGTCCTCAGCCAGCGTAACGCCCTGCTCGGAGGCATCCGCGCCGGCCGCGCCTCGCGCGCGAGCATCTCCACCTGGGATCGGCAGCTCGCCCGCCACGCGCTGCTGCTGCGCGAGCACCGCGCCGGCGCTGTGGACCTACTCGCCACGCCGTTTGCCGAGCGTGCATCTCAACTCGGTTTGACCGGCGAGGCGAGCCTCGACTACCGCCCTCGCTCGCGCGCCCTCGACGACGACGAGTTCGTCGCCGAGCTGCAAGCCCGTCTCCCCGGCGACCTAGAGCGTGGCTTCTCCACGCATGGACCGCATCGCGACGAGCTGGCTCTGCTGCGCGACGGGCGCGAGTTGCGCCTCTACGGTTCGCAGGGCGAGCAGCGTCTCGCCCTGCTCGCGTTACTGCTCGCCGAGCGCACGGTGCTCGCCAGCGAGCGCCGACGCACGCCGTTGATGCTGCTCGACGACGTGATGAGTGAGCTCGACTCGCAGCGACGTGAGCTACTCGCCCGGGAGCTCTCCGCGGGTGGGCAGAGCGTGATTGCGACCACCGACCTGGCCCATGTCCCCGGCGCCGGCGCGCCAGAGGTCACGCGACTGCGAGTGTCTCCGGGCGCGATTCTCCAGGAGGCGCTGGCAGCGTGAGAATCGCTCCACGTCCTCTTTCCACGGCCATTCAGGCGCTCACGGCCACGATCGCGCCGGCAACCACCCTCGCTCGCGTGCAGGAGATCTGGGCGCCGAGCACCGGCGCGGCGATCTCCGCCGCAGCGAGACCCACCGCTGAGCACGACGGCATTCTCACGGTGACCTGCGCCGCCGCCGTGTGGGCTCAGGAGCTCGATTTGATGGCCGGCGAGCTCGTCCAGAGCCTCAATGCGGCGCTTGGCGAGGACGCGATCCGCGAGCTGCGCTGCCGGACCGGTTGAGCCCGTGCCGGCGATGCTCACGGGCCGAGTCTGAACCTGCGTCTCCACGGTTGTGCGACAGAGGTCTGGACATACCCAGTTTTTCGCTGATTTGCAGGGATTTTTTCTGATTTTGAGTACGGATTGAGGGCCCAGATGTGCTATTGTTCTGTAAACACTTTCCTCGCCCCGGCTCGCGGTCTTCGGACTCGGGATTCCGGGGCGTTCTCACGTCATCGAGGGACAATTGGCCACAGGTAGCGACAGCACGGCGAGCAACGAGAGCTCTGAGCACGGTGGAGCCGTGAAAGGCGGCGTCAACGACCCGTCGATGACGGAGGCAAACGCCGGCTACGACGCGCAGGACATCACGGTGCTCGAAGGCCTCGAGGCGGTGCGCAAGCGCCCGGGCATGTACATCGGCTCGACCGGCGTGATGGGTCTGCACCACCTCGTCTACGAGGTCGTGGACAACTCCGTCGACGAGGCCCTCGCCGGCTACTGCACCGAGGTCGCCGTGACGATCCACCCCGACAACTCGGTGACGGTCGTCGACAACGGCCGCGGGATTCCCGTCGCGATGCACGAGAAGGAGGGCCGGCCGGCGGTCGAGGTCGTGCTCACGGTGCTGCACTCCGGCGGCAAGTTCGGCGACGGCGGCGGCTACAAGGTCTCCGGCGGCCTGCACGGCGTTGGCGTGTCGGTCGTCAACGCGCTGTCCGAGCGGCTGCTCGTGGAGATCCGCCGCGACGGTTACGAATGGTCCCAGGAGTACTCGCGCGGGGCGCCCCAGAACGAGCTGCAGAAGGGCGCGAAGCTGCCCGGTGACGGCGTCACGGGAACCACGGTCACGTTTCTCCCCGACGCGGACATCTTCGAGTCGCTCGATTTCGACTTCCACACGCTCGAAGAGCGCCTGCGCGAGACCGCCTTCCTCACGCGCGGACTGAAGATCTCGATCGTCGACGAGCGGGGCGAGGGTCATTCCGCCGAGTTCCAGTACGAGGGCGGCATCGAGGACTTCGTCGCCTACCTCAACGAGAACAAGGACACCGTCCACCGCAAGGTGATCTTCTTCGCCGGCGAGGGCGAGGAAGGCGCCGCGGAGATCGCGATGCAGTGGAACTCCTCCTACCAGGAGTCGATCCATTCGTTCGCCAACAACATCAACACCCGCGAGGGCGGCTCGCACATGTCGGGCTTTCGCTCGGCGCTCACGCGCACGCTGAACAGGTACGCGCGCGAGAAGGGACTGCTGAAGGAGAAAGAGGACAATCTGTCGGGCGAGGACGTGCGCGAGGGGCTCACCGCGGTGATCTCGGTCAAGCTCCGCGACCCCCAGTTCGAGGGCCAGACGAAGACCAAGCTCGGCAACCCGGGGATGGCCGGTTTCGTCGAGTCGATCGTCAACACGGGGCTGGGCGAGTTCCTGGAGGAGAACCCGTCGGAGGCGCGCGCGGTGATCATGAAGTCCGTCCAGGCCCAGCGCGCCCGCGAGGCCGCCCGCAAGGCGCGCGACCTGACCAGGCGCAAGTCGGCGCTGGAGAACTCGACGCTGCCCGGCAAGCTCGCCGACTGCTCGGTCAAGGACCCCTCGCTGGCGGAGCTGTTCGTGGTCGAGGGCGACTCCGCCGGCGGCTCGGCCAAGCAGGGCCGCGACCGCTCGACCCAGGCCGTGCTGCCGCTGCGCGGCAAGATCCTCAACGTCGAGAAGTCGCGCATCGACAAGGTCCTTCAGAACACCGAGATCCAGGCGCTGATCACCGCGATCGGCACCGGCGTGCGCGACGAGTTCAACATCGAGAACGCCCGCTACCACAAGGTCGTGCTGATGACCGACGCCGACGTCGACGGCGCCCACATCCGCACGCTCGTGCTGACGCTCCTGTTCCGCGAGATGCAGGAGCTGATCGAGGCCGGCTACGTCTACATCGCCAAGCCGCCGCTGTACAAGCTCAAGCAAGGTGCGCGCGAGCGCTACATCGAAAAGGACTCGGAGCTGGAGGAGATCCTGCTCGTCGGACAAGTGGGAGAAGCTCGATGTCTTCGACCGCCACGGCACCCAGTTCAAGCTCACCGAAGCACGCTGGCAGCGCTTCTCCCGGCTGCTCAAGCAGTACGAGGGCTGGTCCTCCTCGCTGCGCGCCGTCCACGGCCACGACATGGTCCAGTTCCTGGAGGAGTCCTCGCTGCTCGACGAACAGGTGATGAGCGCTGACGCGGCGATCGAGGTGCTCAAGCGCGCCGACGTCGACGGCGAGACGCATGCCACCGAGCTGCTCGTCGAGCAGGACCCGCTCGAGATCCGCGTCAAGGCCGTGGAAGCCGCGACCGGCTTCGCCCGCACGCACCGCATCAAGCGCGACCTGTTCGACTCGCAGGAGTACCGCCAGCTCGCGCGCGTCCACGCCCAGCTGATCGAGCTCGCCGGCACGCCCGCATTCGACGTCCGGCTTGGCGAGGCCCGTGAGAGCGCGCCGACCTTCGAGGCGCTGCGCGCGGCCGTGATGACGGTTGCGCAGAAGGGCATCAAACTCCAGCGCTTCAAGGGTCTCGGCGAGATGAACGCCGACCAGCTCGGCGAAACCACGATGGCCCCCTCGACGCGCACGCTCGCGCAGGTCACGCTCGAGGACGCCTTCGCCGCCGACCGCATCTTCTCGATGCTGATGGGCGACCAGGTCGAGCCGCGCAGAGCATTCATCGAGGACAACGCCCGTGCCGTCGCGAATTTGGATGTGTGAGGCATAGGTGGCGATGGCCCGACACGATTGAGCGGCGGAAATGTAGAACCGCGCGCGCTCGAGGAGGAGATGCGCACGGCGTACCTCGACTACGCGATGTCGGTGATCGTCGGACGCGCGCTGCCGGACGTGCGCGATGGTCTGAAGCCCGTACATCGCCGCGTGCTGTACGCGATGAACGAGCTCGGTCTCGGACCCGACTCGCTCCTACGCCAAGTGCGCAAAGATCGTCGGCGAGGTGATGGGCAACTATCACCCGCACGGCGACTCCGCGATCTACGACACGCTCGTGCGCATGGCGCAGGAGTTCTCGATGCGCAACGAGCTCGTCGACGGCCAGGGCAACTTCGGCTCGATCGACGACGATCCCGCCGCCGCGATGCGCTACACGGAGGCGCAGGCTGGCGCGGATCGCGACGGAGATGCTGCGCGACCTCGACATGGACACGGTCGACTTCGCGCCGAACTACGACGGCTCGCGCCGCGAACCGCTCGTGCTGCCCGCGCGCTTCCCGAACCTGCTCGTCAACGGCTCCTCGGGCATCGCCGTCGGCATGGCGACGAACATCCCGCCGCACAACCTGCGCGAGGTGATCGACGCGACGATCGCCTACATCGACGATCCCGGACTTGGAGGTCGAGGGCCTGATGCGCCACATCAAGGGCCCGGACTTCCCGACCGGCGGGATCATCCTCGGCCGCGCCGGGATCAAGGACGCCTACGAGACCGGCCGCGGTCGCGTCCGCATCCAGGCGCGCGCGCACATCGAGCCGCTGAAGCAGGGCAAGGAGGCGATCGTCGTCACCGAGCTGCCCTTCATGGTCAAGAAGGGCGGCCCGGGAGGCTTGATCGAAAAGATCGCAGAGCTCGTGCGCGAAAAAAAGATCCCCGAGATCTCCGACCTCAACGACTACTCGGACAAGCGCGGGATGCGCCTGATGATCGAGCTCAAGCGCGACGCGATCCCCAAGGTCGTGCTCAACAAGCTCTACAAGCACACGCCGATGCAGACGCACGTTCGGCGTGAACATGGTCGCGCTCGTCGACAACGTCCCGCGCACGCTGAACCTGCGCGCGGTGATCCACAACTACGTGGCCCACCAGCGCGAGGTGATCGTCCGCCGCACCAAGCACGAGCTCTCAGAGAAGGAGGCGCGCGCGCACATCCTCGAGGGGCTGCTCACGGCGCTCGAGCACCTCGACGCGATCATCGAATTGATCCGCGCCTCGCGCGACCGCGACGCGGCCCGCGAGCAACTGGTCGAGCGCTTCCAGCTCAGCCACATCCAGGCGACGGCGATCCTCGACCTGCGCCTCTCTCAGCTGACCGCGCTCGAGGCCGACGGGATCAAACAGGAGCACGCCGACGTGACCGAGCGGATCGCCGAGCTGCGCGCGATCCTCGGCGACGAGTCACGCGTGCTGGCCGTGATCAAGGAGGAGCTGACGGAGATCCGCGAGCGCTTCGGCGACGAGCGCCGCTCGGAGATAACCCACTCCGAGGACGAGATCGACATCGAGGATCTGATCGCCGACCAGCAGATGGTGATCACGATCACCCAGACCGGCTACATCAAGTCGCTGCCGCTGGCCACCTACCGCCAGCAGCAGCGCGGCGGGCGCGGCGTGACCGGGATGGACATGAAGGACGGCGACTTCATCGAGCACCTGTTCGTGTGCTCCTCGCACGACTACCTGCTGTTCTTCTCCAACCGCGGCAAGATCTACCGCTCGAAGGTCTACGAGCTGCCCGAGGCGCAGCGCACCGCGAAGGGGCGCGCGCTCGTCAACATCCTGCCGCTGCGCGAGGGCGAGCGGATCCAGGCGGTGCTCTCGACACGCGACTTCACCGAGACGAAGTACCTCGTGTTCGCCACACGCAGCGGCACCGTCAAGAAGACCGAGCTGCTCGCCTACAACACGCCGATGAAAGCCGACGGCATCATCGCGATCAAGATCCGCGACGACGACGAACTGCTCGCCGTCCGCGCGGTCGACCCCGACGACGAGGTGATCATGACCTCGCGCGCCGGCCTGACCGTGCGCTTCGCCGAGTCCGACGCCCGTTCGATGGGCCGCGACACCACCGGCGTGCGCGGGATGGACGTCGGCAAGGACGGCAAGGTGATCGCGATGGACGTCGCCCGCGACGACATGGACCTGCTGGTCGTCACCGAGAACGGCTACGGCAAGCGCACCCAGATCAGCCAGTACCGCAAAACCAACCGTGGCGCGAAAGGCGTGAAGACGATCAAGCTGACCGAGAAAAAGGGCGGCCTCGCCGGCGCGCTGGTCGTGCGCGAGCACCAGGAGCTGGTGTTCATCTCAGTCGGCGGGATGGTCCAGCGGACATCCGCCGGCGGCATCTCTCAGCAGGGACGCTCGGCGACCGGGGTGCGCGTGATGAACCTCAAGGAGGACGATGTCGTCTCGGCGATCGCGCTCGTCGTCGACGACGAGGCCGTCGAGCCGGGCGAGTTGCCGGCAAGCGGCGAAGGCGCCACGCGACGGCGCTGCACGGATGCCCGCATCGTCCGCGACACCCGCGCCGGCAGACCGGCGTGCTGACGGCGCCGAGGACGCAGTAGCGGACGATAGTGCCCGGTCGCGACCCCTTGCCCGGTGTCACCTCCGTCCGCTACTCTGGCGAGACCAGAGAAAGGAGGTGGTCCGTACGTTAGTTGACAGTCTTTGCGGGACCCTGGAGGTGACCGGCCGCTAGGTCGGAAAGGCTACCGGTGGGCACCGCTTGGACCGCGTAGCGGAATCCAACCCGGGACACCCCGAGACGACCGCCGGTTCTGGTCCCTCCGGCAGCCACTTTTAGCCGTCTCGGTCTTTCCAGTCAGCGTTGCGTGCGAGGGGCGTCCCAGTCGAGGACGCCCCTCGTCTGTTCTCGACACTGCGCCCCGTCAGGCGGCCTGGGGCAGGTACTGCAGCCACGCCGCCGGGATCGTCGGTGAGGCGACGTGGATGAAGATCTCCGCGCGCGGGGTGCGCGGGGCGTGCCGCGGGTGCATCTCCGCCTGCTTGGGCAGGCGATCGCCCTTGCGGCGGTTGCAGGGAGCGCAGGAGGCGACGATGTTCTCCCAGCTGGAGGTGCCGCCCTTGGAGCGGGGGATCACGTGGTCGACCGTGAGGTTCGAGTGCGAGCCGCAGTACTGGCAGGTCCAGCTGTCGCGGGCGAAGACCGCCCGGCGGGTGATCTTGCGCCGGTGGGCGTCGCGGGGGACGTGGACGTAGCTGACGAGGCGGATCACGACCGGCCGCGCGAGCGTGGCGTTCTCGGAGTGCAGCTCCCAGCCGCCTCGCTCCAGCAGCTCGGCCTTGTCCTTCAGCAGCAGCACCACCGCGCGCCGAACCGAGCACACGTTGATCGGCTCGAACGTCGCGTTCAGAACGAGCACCCGGCCACTGTCAGGCCCGCGTCGCTGATGCTCGGAGAGCGACACGGACCGGAGTGATACAGGTGGAACGGTGGTATCCACTGCGCCGCGAGTGTATCGAGCGACCCGCCGCCGCCGGTCTATGAGGCCGCCGGGTAGGACCCGAGCACGCGTACCTCCTCGCACATCTCGCGCACGTCCGCGACCGCGTCGCTCACATCTCCCTCCCCCTCCAGACCGCCGTCGAGGTCCACGAAGAACATGTAATGCCCGAGCCGCTCGCGCCGTGGCCGGGACTCGATCTTTGTGAGGTTGATCTCGCGGCGGGCGAACTCGTTCAGGCAGCGCACCAGCCAACCGGGACTGTCCGCCCCGGCTCCCCAGAACACGAGTGAGGTCTTCCAGCCGCTGCTCGACCTCGGCGTCACCCTCGGCGTAGCGCAGCGCGGGCCGTCGGCGCTCCCTCCCCCGCCCGCGCCAGCCAGACGAAGCGCGTCTCGTTGTCGTCTCGATCCTGCACGCCCTCGCGCACGACGCGTCCCGCCGTAGATCTCCGCCGCCAGCCTCGTGCCCAGCGCCGCCCGCCCGGGCCGCGCATCCTCCACCACTTCCCTCACGGCCTCTGCGGTCGAGCTGGCGGGAAGGACGCGTGCGTGCGGAGAGCTCGCCGCGCAAGAACCGCGCGCACTGCCCGGGGACCTGGGGATGGGTGAGGACCGTGTCGATCTCGCTCAACTCGAACCGCCCGCGCCGCGATCAGCGAATGCCTGACCGTGAGCAGCGTCTCTCCCACGATCTGCACGTCGCCGGCCTCGTCGGCGAGCAGGTCGAGCGTGACGCTGATCGAGCCGTCGAGCGAGTTCTCGATCGGCACGATCGCCCACTCCGACGTCTCCCGTCGCGGAGCGCCACGACCGTGTCGTAGATGCTCGCGCTGCGGAACGGGCTCGCACGGAATCCGGCGCGGCGCCGGCGAGCAGCGCCTCCTCGCTGAAAGTCCCCTCCGGACCCGAGATAGCCGACCCTGGGCACCGCCCGCCGAGACCCCCGAGACTCTCCATCGCCGGCACCGTGCGCACGGGGCCGCGGAGCTCGTCGGACGGGCTTCTCAGACCCCATCGTCGCGCGCCGGCGGGGCAAGCGCCAGGCGCACCGCCTCGGCCTCCTCGGGCGAGAGCTCCAGCTCGCCCGTGCCCGCCATACACCTGCTTTGCGTAGACGCGCGCCTGGTCGCGGTGATGGATGCAGGAGAGCACGATCCCCGACCGCTCGTCGTCGAGCAGCGCGATCGACATCGACTGCTGGCCGGAGAGCTCGTTGTAGGCGTCGTAGCGCACCAGCGCCCGGTGGGCGATCGCTCCCCGCAGCGCGAGCTCGGCCCCGGCGAGACGCCCATCCAGGCGCGCGGCGACATCCTCGACGTACCCGTGCAGCCCCTCGAACGCCTCCTGCATCGCGGCGGCGTGGGCGACCAGGTCGCGCTGGCCCTGCTCGCCGAGCACCACCCGCTGGGCGCGCCGCACGCGCCGCATCCAGAGCGCCAGCGCCAAGCACGCCAGCAGCGCCACCACCGCCACGGCGCCGGCGGCGAGGGCGACGATGCCCTGGGTGTCGGTGAGCGTGCTCGCCATCGGCACAACTTAGCCGCTGGCGGTGCCGGAGCGCTCGCCCCTCGCATCCGCCTTCGCTCGCAGGAGCCCGACAACGGCGCCGGTCTATTCGAAGATCCCCAAGAAGGTGCCCTTCGTTCCTTCGTGGTTGGTTTCGCCGGGCACCGGTTCGATCTGGACTTCGATCTTCGAGGCCACGTTGGGCGGAATCCCGGAGACGGGGATTTCGACGTTGACGGTCTTTTTGGGTTCGGTCGTGTCGATCACGTGGGAGGCCTTCAGCTGTTTACCCCCCGCCGTCACGTTGAGGTCGACCTTCACGTCGGTCTCGGGGAATTCGCCGTCGTTTTCGACCATCACGGTGAAGGTCGGGCTGCTCCCGCCGCTGATGTGGTTGAGCGCCGGTTCCGCTTCGAGCGTCTTGGTCCCCACGCTCACCCCCTTGAGCACGCTGCCGTGGTGGCCCGGAGCGACCCCGCCGCTCGAGGAGCTGCCGGCCGGCTGCCCGGTGAGGCGCGCGTAGACGGTCGCTCGGTTCGAGCCAGCCGATGTTTGGCAGGAAGCGGCTGGGACGCCGTGCTCTGCCCCTGGATGCCGTTGTCTGAGAGCGTCTGCTGGATCAGCGGCGCGACGCGCTGGGAGTAGATCACGTCGGAGGCGAGGAAGATCTCCATGTCGCCGGCGATCAGCGTGCTCGCCTGCTTGGCCTGCCCGCCGAGCGCGGTGCGGACGAGGCTCGCCACCTTGGCGACCCCTTCGGCGCGGAAGTCGAGCGCCAGCAGCAGATCGCGCTGGGCGCCGGTCATCGCGCCGGGCACGCTCAGGCCCTTGGCGGCGGACGCCTGGCTCTGGGCCTGGATGTGCAGTTGGTCGAGCTGGTTCTCGACATCGAGCGCCGACTTGGAGTTGGCGTCGGTGAGTTCCGAGAAGAACGGCTTGGAGACCTGCTGTTCGGATTCCTGTGCGATCCGGCTCACGTCGCGGTTGTAGGTTTCCAGCGACTGCTTCTGCCTGGCTTTTCAAGCAGCCGTTCACGACCAGCACGATCACGATCAGCAGCACCACGCCGACGCCCGCCGCCACGCGCCGGCGCACCATCAGCGTGTGCTCGTCGCTCGGATGCGGACCCTCGCCATGCTGGGTACGGCGCGGCCGGGGTCGCTGCGGCGTGCGGGGCACTCGAGCCTGCGGCCGCGACGCTGTCTCCTCGCCATCGTCGAAGAACGACAAAAGCCAATCACTCCTTTGCAGGGGTTATCGGAGGGCCAAGTATGACTGGCGAGCACCTGACTCGTGATCCTGCAACTTCTCCGCTCACGGCGCCTTTTCCTGCGCGGCCGGGCAGGGAGTGAGCCTGCGGGCGGCGAATGCAGGAGTCGGTGGACTCGCTCGACACCCTCGTCCACGCCCGACGCGGACCCGGCTCCGGGCGATCCCGAGACGCATCCGTCCGCCGCGGCGCCGACTTCGAGATTCGCGCGGCCGCCCCGTCGAGCGAGAGCGGCGCCGACGGGGCAGGCGGTGGTGCTCGGCCGCTACCGGCTGCTCGAACGCCTCGGCGCCGGTGGTTTCGGGGTGGTGTGGCGCGCCCACGACGAGCTGCTTCACCGCGAAGTGGCCGTCAAGCGAATCTCGCTCGGGGCGGGTGGGGATCCGATCGACAGCGAGCGCGCGAGCCGCGAGGCGCTCGCCGGCGCGCGCTTGGCGCACCCGGCGATCGTCGTCCTGCACGAGGCGTGCGCCTCCGAAGACGCGTTCTACCTGATCTCCGAGCTGATCCACGGCGACACCCTCGCCGAGCTGTTCGCCGCGCGAAGCGCTCGAGCGACGAGGAGCTGCTCGAGATCGGCCTCGCGCTCACCGAGGCGCTCGCTCATGCGCACGCGCGCGGTGTGATCCATCGCGACGTCAAGCCGCAGAACGTGCTCGTCCCCCACCAGCCCGACGAGCGCGGCGCGGTGGCAAAGCTGGCCGACTTCGGCGGCGCGCGGCTCACGGGCGAAGACGCGCTCACGCGCACCGGCGACGTGCTCGGCACGCTCGCGTATATGGCGCCGGAGCAGAGCGAGGGGCACGAGGTCGCCGAGCCCGCCGATCTGTATGCGCTGGCCCTGGTCCTGTACGAGGGTCTCTCCGGCGTGAACCCCGTCCGTGGATCGACGCCGGCGGCCACGGCGCGGCGAATCGGCAGCTCAGCTCGCTGCCGCTGGAGCGCCGGCGCGGAGATCTGCCCCGCTCGCTGACGCGCGCGATCGACCTCGCGCTCACCCCCGAGCCCGAGCAGCGCGGAACCGTCGAGGATCTGCATCTGGCGCTCGAGGAGGCGCTGGTTCGAGGCCTCAGGCGCCCGCGCCGCGCCGTCGTGCATCGGGGTTGCGCCGACGAGGCGTCGCCGATCCGGGTCTCACGTCGAGCAGCCGACGAGCCGACCACGAGCTGGACGGGAGCGCCGACGCGGCGACCCGTCCCGGCGAGCAGGCTGCGCCCGGTGAGGATTTGCCGGAGGAGGAGTCCCAGCCGAGCACGCGTCGTCTCGCCCTGCCGCGAGCGATCTGGCTGGGGTGCGCGCTGGCGGCGATCCTCTGGCTCCTCTGGGTGGGCCACCCCGGCACGGCGCTGCTGCTGTTTGCCGCCGCCGCACCGCTGGTGCTGCTGCCACGCAAAGCCGGGCTCGGCTGGCTCACGGCCGCGCTCGCGCCGGTACTCGGCCTGGTGGGCTTGGCCGGCGCCTTCCCGGCGCTTGCGGGCCAGCGTGCGCGTCTCGCCGAGCGCGCGGCGCTCGCGGCGCTCGGCTACTGGTGGCTGATCCTCGCCGAGCCGCTGCTGGAGTCGACGCCTGTGGCTGGGCGTCCCAGCCGGGACGCCCGCGCGCGCGGTCTGGGAGGGATCGCTGAGCAGCGCCGCGGCGCATGTGGTCGGTCCCAGCCTGAGCCTCGGCGTGCTGTACGGAGCGGCCGTTTGGGCGCTGGCCGCGGCGCTGCTGCCCTGGGTGGTGCGCGGGCGCAGCGCCATGCTCGACGTGGTCGCGGCGAGCGCCTGGTCGCTGGCGCTGCTGCTCGCCTTCTCGCCCCGCTACGTCGGTCTTTCGGGGCACGTCGTGTCCGTAACCCCGCGCGGCGCCGCCTTCGGAGCGCTGCTCGGCGGCGCGCTTGCGGTGGCCGCTCGGGCGTTGCGTGGGCCCGTCTGAGACGGACACCTCCGCAGCCGCGATCTCCTCGGCACCGTACGCTCCCATCGAGGTGGGTCCTTAAAGTGGGCGGGCACGCCCGCAGGACGGACCTCGTCCACCTATGTGATGAACCCACTGAAGAGCCTCGAGACCACGATCGCCAGCCTCGTCGAAGGCGGGTTCGGACGCCTGTTCCGCACCGAGGTGCGTCCGATGGAGCTCGCGCGCAAGCTCGCGCGTGAGATGGACGAGCACCGCACCGCCTCGGTCTCGCGGGTGTATGCGCCGAACGAGTACTCGGTGTGGCTATCGCCGCAGGACCGAGCGCGCTACGACGGAGTCGAGCACGAGGTGATCGACGAGCTGTGCGGCTACCTGCTCGAGCACGCGCGCCGTGAGGAGCTGATCCTCGCCTCGCCGCCGTCGATCGCTTCCACACCGACGAGGCCCTGGCGCTCGGCGAATTCGGCATCCAGGCGCGGCTGGTGCGCCCGCCCGAGCCAGCGCGAGGAGCCGGTCTCGCCGCCGGCGGACGGATCGATCTCCGCGCGGCCCGGACGAACATGGGCAGACGATGATCTACAGCACTTCGGCGCGCACCAGGCAGCCGCTCGAGGAAGCCCAGACGCGCCGCGCTGCTCGCGCGCTGCTCGCGGTCGGCGGTCGGCGCCTGATCGTCCCTCCCGGAGGCGGCACGATCGGGCGCAGTCGTGAATGCGACGATCGTCCTCGACGACGCCGGCGCATCCCGCCGGCACGCCGAGATTCGTCCCGATCCCGCAGGCTGGGCGCTCCGCGACCTCGCCTCGACCAACGGCGTGCGCGTGAACGGCCGTCGCGATCCACGGCTCGCAGCCGCTGCGCCAGGGAGACCGTGTCGAGATCGGCTCGACGGAGATCGTCTTCGAACTCGGATGACCACGCTCGCGCCCGTATCGGTGGCATTGAAGTTCGGCTTCCTCGCCGTGCTCTACCTGTTCCTGCTGTGGGTGGCGCGCAGTGCGCTGAAGGACCTGCGCGGCGCGGGGGATCGGATCCCCACCCACCCGGGCGGGGTTCCGATTAAAGGCGAGGCGATCCCAGCCGACGCGACGGGGCTGTACTCGGCGTCCACGCTTGGAAGCGCCGACATCGCCCACCGGGCCCCGAAGCTGGTCGTGGAGCGCGCGCCCGGGCACGACCCCGGGATGATCTACGACCTCGACGGCGACATCGTGCTCGGCCGCGGCGAGCGGGCGGAGATACGCCTCCAGGACCCGTTTGCCTCCTCGCGGCACGCGCGGGTGTACGAGCAGGGCAACATAGTGGTCATCGAGGATCTCGGCTCAACCAACGGTACCTACCTCAACGAGGAGCTGCTGGAGACAGGAAGGCCGCTGCACCCGGGCGACCGCGTGCGCATCGGCGACAGCGAATTCGCCTTCGAGGTCGACTGAGATGGCTGGCGGCGCTGACATGTTGCGCGTGGCCGAGCAGTACGCCGGGAACCGACACCGGGCGCCAGCGCCGCGCAAACGAGGACTCGATGCTCGCCCGCTCGCCACTGTTCGTGGTGGCGGACGGCATGGGCGGCGCGCAGGCGGGAGAGGTCGCCTCGCGGCTGGCGTCGAGTCCTTCCTGGATGGCCTGCACGACACGACCGACGCCGAGGGCGCTCTCGCCGCCTACGCGCATGCCGCGAACGTCAGCATTCACGAGCGCTCCCAGGCAAACGCCGAGCACGCGGGCATGGGCACGACGCTCACCGCCGTGTATGTGGGCGCCGAGGAGGTGGCGATCGCGCACGTCGGCGACAGTCGCGCCTACTGCCTGCGCGACGGTGAACTGCTGCGCCTGACCGACGACCATTCGCTCGTTGACGAGCTGATACGCCAGGGCAAGCTCACGCCCGAGGAGGCCGTCGAGCATCCCCAGCGCTCGGTCATCACGCGCGCGCTGGGACCGGAGCCGGAGGTCGAGATCGACACCCGCTCCTACCGCGCTCGCGACGGCGATGTGTATCTGCTGTGCAGCGACGGCCTTACGACGATGGTCCCCGATGCGCAGCTCGTCGAGATCCTGCTCAGCCATCCGCGCCTGCGCGACGCCGGCGAGGCGCTGATCGCGGCGGCGAACGAGGCGGGAGGGCGGGACAACATCACGGTGCTGCTACTGCGCGTCGAGGAGGTCGCAATGGCCGCCGGTGCCCCGCTCGCAGATGACCCAGCCACGTTGACCGGCATTCCGATCAGCGGGGGCGAATGGGCTCTGAAGTCGACGCCGCCCAGCCGGACCGGCGAGGAGGATGGGAGTCTTTCCGCTAGCCACCCACGCGAGCCGCCCGAGTCGTCTCCGCCAGTGCATCCCCAGAGCACGGACAGACCAACCGACGCGATAATCGCGCTCCGCCGGGATTATCCGGCGACCGCCCCCCCTCGCGTCATCCCACGCACGCCTCGCCATCCGCCCCCGGGCGCGCCGCCAGGCGCCCACAGGAGGCGTCGTCTGCGGCGCGTGGGCGTGGCCGAGATCGTGTTCGTGGTGCTGGCCCTGCTCGCCGCGGGCGTATATGTGGGCGCGCAGTCGGTCTACTTCATCGGCACGAACAGCCGCGGGCTGGTGACGCTGTTCAGTGGCTTTCCATATGAACTGCCCGGCGGCGTGAAGCTCTACAGCAAAGATTTCGTCACCGGGGTGAGCGCCTCGACGCTGAGCGCCAGGCGGCGAAAGACGCTGCTCGATCATTCGCTGCGCTCAGAAGGCGACGCCACAGAACTGGTGCGCAGCCTCGAACGGGGCGAGCTCGAATGAGGGGCTCGCGATGAACCGGCCAATCGTTCGTCTGTACGGACTCGTCGTCCTGCTGTTCGCGCTGCTGATCGCGTTCACTTCGCGCTGGACGATCTTCGAAGCCTCCTCGCTGCGCAGCAACCCGCTCAACGCGCGCGCGCTGCTCGAGCAGGAACGCATCGCCCGCGGGCCGATCCTCGCCGCGAACGGCACCGTGCTCGCGCGCAGCGTGCGCGGACGGCGAAGGGATCTACGAACGGACCTATCCGAGGGGTGAAGCAGTTTGCCAACGCGATCGGTTACTCCTACACCGACCTGGGCCAAACCGGGCTGGAGCGCTTTCGCAACACCGCACTGAACGGCCAGACCGGCACGAACCTGCAGACGATCCTCAACCAGCTCCAGGGCAAGCGCCCGCAAGGCGACGAAGTCCTCACCGCGCTCGACCCAAATGCGCAACAGAAGGCGATCACGGCTTTGGGGGAACACCAGCGGCGCGGTGGTCGCGCTCGATCCGCGCGACGGAGCGGTAAAGGTAATGGTCTCGACGCCGGGCTTTGACCCAAATAGGCTGCCCTCGCCGGGCGTGTATAAAAAGCTCACGAAAGACACGCAGGGCAATCCGTTGGTCAACCGCGCCGTCCAGTTCGGCTACGCCCCCGGCTCGACCTTCAAGGTCGTGACGGCCACTGCGGCGATCGACACGGGGCAGTTCACCCCGTCATCGACATTGAGCGGGCGCAACGACGTGCCGATCTCCGGCGTGCCGCTGGGGAACGACGACGACGAGAGCTTCGGAGCGATCACCCTCACCGAAGCACTGACGAAATCGGTCAACACCGTATGGGCGCAGGTGGCCGAGCAGCTCGGCAAGCGAACGATGGCGCGCTACATGAACCGCTTCGGCTTCGACCGCAAGCCCGAGCTCGACTACCCGGCCGAAGAAATGTCTGCCAGCGGCGAGTATCTAGGAGAAAGGATCCTGCGCCCACCAGCCCGCCGCGTCGATGTCGGTCGCATGGGGATCGGACAGGACAAACTCGCGGTGGTCCCGCTGCAGATGGCGGAGGTGGCCGCTGCCGTGGCCAACCACGGCAGGCTGATGGCGCCGCACCTGACCGAACGGATCGTCGATCCCGAAGGGCGCACCGTGCAGCAGATCTCCCCACGGGTGCAGTCGGTCGTGATGAAGCCCTCGACCGCGACCGCCGTGACGGGCATGATGGAGGCGGTCGTAAACGAAGGCACCGGCACCGAGGCGCAGATCCCCGGGGTGCAGGTGGCGGGTAAGACCGGCACCGCCGAGACGCAGATCGGCACGGCGATAAACAACGTGTGGTTCATCGCCTTCGCGCCAGCCTCCAATCCGCGCGTGGCGATCGCCGTGACCCTCGAACACGTCCCGGGCCAGGGCGCCGCCTTTGCGGCACCGGTCGCCAGAGAAGTGATGGAAGTGCTGCTTCATGATTGATGCCCGTCTGCCGATTTCCGATCGCATGTGTCACAGCATGTGCTCGGCGCTGGCGCCCACTACGCATAGCCAGCGAGGAGGTGACCGCATGATTGAGCCGGAGACGATCATCGACGGGCGTTACCGGGTGATCTCGCGATTGGGCTCGGGGGGAATGGCCGACGTGTACCTCGCCGAAGACCAGCTGCTCGGACGCCAGCTCGCGGTGAAGGTGCTGCACCACCATTTCGCCGAAGACCAGGAGTTCGTCGAGCGCTTTCGCCGCGAGGCATCGAGTGCCGCCGGGCTGTCGCATCCGAACATCGTCGCGATCTTCGACCGAGGCGAGTGGAACGGGACCTACTACATCGCGATGGAGTACGTCGCCGGACGCTCGCTGAAGACGGTCGTGCGTGAGCAGGGAGCGCTCGACCCGGCCGCTGCGATCGACATCGTCACGCAGATCCTGCGCGCCGCGCGCTTTGCGCACAAGCGCGGGGTGATCCACCGCGATCTGAAGCCTCACAACGTGATCCTCGACGAGGAGGGCCGCGCGCGGGTCACGGACTTCGGGATCGCCAAGGCGGGCGCCTCGGACATGACGCTGACGGGCTCGATCATGGGCACCGCCCAATACCTCTCTCCCGGAGCAGGCCCAGGGGCACACGGTGAGCGGGCGCTCTGACCTGTACGCAGTGGGGATCATCCTGTACGAGCTGCTGACCGGGTCGGTCCCGTTCGACGGTGAGACCGCGGTGGCGATCGCGTTCAAGCAGGTCTCGGCCGAGCCGCGAGCGCCGAGCGAGCATCAGCCGGGCATCCCACCGGCAGCTGGACGCGGTCGTGCTGCGCGCGCTCGCGAAGGATCCGGCGCAACGTTTCGCCGACGCCGATGAGTTCATCGCGGCGCTCCAGCAGGCGCGCGCTGGCGCTGGGGATCAGCGCGGGCACGGCGTTCGCGGGCGCCATCGCCGGCACTGCGCTCGCCACCGAACGACCATATGCCGTGCCCGCCGGCCGCGGACGGCGTGGCGCGGCCGCCCCGTTCCCGGAGTCGAGCGCGCTGCTGCTGGCGCCGGCCGGCGGCGCTGAGCGATGAGAACGGCCGCCCGCCCGAGGATGCAGACGCGACGCCGGCGCTGGCTGCTGTGGGGGAGCGGGCTGCTGCTGATTGCCGCGCTGGTGGTCCTGGGCCTGCTGCTGGCGTCCTCCGGGGGCGAGGTCACGACGCCGAACGTCGTCGGTCAGACCGAAGCGGTGGCGCTCGCGCGGCTGAGGACCGCGAACCTGGACCCGGTCGCCGCGAGCACCGCGAGCACCACCGTCCCCAGCGGCGTCGTGGTCAGCCAGGCGCCGTCGAGCGGCAGCGAAGTAAGGAAGGGAGCTCGCGTGAGCATCCTTGTCTCCGCCGGCCCCGGCACCGCCGCGCTGCCGGCCGTCGAAGGGCTGACCGCCGCCTCGGCAGAGAGCAAGCTGCGCAAGGCCGGCTTCAAGCCGACGACGCAGGAACAGTCGAGCGCGAAGGTCGCATTGGGGCACGTGGTCTCGACCGACCCATCCGTCGGGATCGTCGTGCAGGTCGGCAGCCCAGTGACCGTGTCTTCGTCTCCAGCGGCCCGGCCCAGGTGCATGTCCCGGACCTGACTGGCCAAACACAGAACGGCCGCCGAAGCGGCCCTGACGACCGCGGGCTTGACGGTCGGCGCGATCACCCCCCAAGTCTCCGCCAGCCAGACGCCAGAAACCGTGCTCTCGCAGTCGCCCTCCCCACCCGCGACGTTGCCCGCCGGAGGGAAGGTGAACCTGGTGGTGGCGCAGGCGCCAAAGGAAGTGGCTGTCCCAGGGGTCACGGGTAAGACCGAAGTGGCCGCGGCAGCGGAGCTCGAAAAGGCGGGCTTCACGATCAAGACGGTCACAGAACCGACGAGCGTGGCAGCACAGGTCGGGCACGTCCTGAAGCAGGACCCGTCCGCCGGGGCAAAAGCGCGCAAGGGCGCCACGGTGACGATCTGGATCGGCATGGCGAGCGAAACGACCCCGACGACGCCGACCACGACCACCACGCCGACGACGACCACCACGACGACCACCACGACGCCCGCGGCCACCCCGCCGCTCACACCGACCCCCACCCCACCCCAGTGAGCGCAGAGGCGCCACTGCGAGTGGCGGTACTCGCCGGGGGGCGCTCGGCCGAGCACGAGGTGTCGCTGGCCTCCGGGCGCGCCGTGCGGGAGGGTCTGCAGCAGGCTGGGCACGAGGTGCTGTGGGTGCAGCTCGAGCGCGACGGCGCGTGGCGTTACGAGGGCGAGCGGCTGAGTGTGTGCCCGGGAGCGGGGCTGCTCGGCGTGGACGTCGTGTTCGGAGCGCTGCACGGTCCGTTCGGGGAGGACGGCACCGTGCAGGGGATGCTCGAGACGCTCGATGTGGCGTATGTCGGGGCCGGGGTGGCGGCGTCGGCGCTGTGCATGGACAAGGTGCTGTTCAAGCAGCTGATGGGAGCGGCGGGCGTAGAGCAGGTCGAGTACGTGGGCGTGCGCGAGCGGCGGTGGCGCACGGCGCGAGCGCAGGTGCTCGGAGAGATCGCTGGGCTGGGACTGCCGGTGTTCGTCAAGCCGGCGCACCAGGGCTCGTCGGTCGGCATCGTGAAGGTGACCGCGGCAGAGGAGCTCGAGGATGCGCTCGAGCAGGCATTCGCGCACGACGCGCTGGTGATCGTCGAGGCGCTGGGGGAAGGGGTGGAGGTCGAGTGCGGCGTGCTCGGCCCGGCCTTTGCGAGTGAGCCGGGAGAGATCGTTTTCAAGGGCGATTGGTACGACTACACCGCGAAGTACACGCCCGGCGGCATGGAACTGAGGCTGCCCGCGCGGATTACCGAGGGCGCGCGAAAGCGGGTGAAGGAGCTCGCGGTGGAGGCGTTCGAACATGCCGGCTGCGAGGGCTTGGCGCGGGTGGACTTCTTCGTCAACGGCGAAAAGGTGCTGGTGAACGAGCTGAACACGATGCCCGGCTTCACGCCGACGAGCGTTTACGCGAAGTTGATGGACGCCTCCGGGATCGCCTACCCGGAGCTGCTGGACCGTCTCTGCCGGCTGGCGATCGAGCGCCACGAGCGGCGGCGCCGCTCAGCTGAACAGGGTGAGCTCGGAGATCGATGCGAACTGCTGACCGGGCGGCAGCTTCACGATCCAGACGAGGTAGTAGCGATAGCGCGCGCCGGCGAGGGCAAGCTGGATATGAGCGCCGGTCCGGACGTTCGGATCTTCCCCGACCGGACCCCGCCAGCCGCGGGCGGTGAGGGGCGCCGAGTCGCCGTAGGGCAGCGAGAGCTCGATCTGGTTGGCGACGTAGATCTGCGCGGCGAACCCCGGCGTCGGCGTCTGGAGCTCGAGCTGCTTGGCGGCCACATTCGGCGCGGCGTCGACGTACAGGCCGACGCCGACGCCGCCCGCCTTCTTGAGCGTGCCGTCGTAGTAGTGCTCGGTGCTCCAGCTGGTGTTCGGGTCGCCGTCGACGGCGTTCTGGTCGTCTTCGCGATTTTCGGGGCCGGTGCCGAACGGATTGTAGTCGTGGGCCGCCGTCTGCGAGAGCGGCACGGCGGTCAGACCCGGTCGCGCGTCGACGTCCGGTGCGACGCCGCTGTGGGTGCGGTCGGCCGCGATGATCAGCGACAGCGCGACGAGCGCCGCGAGCAGCGCGAGCGAGGCGATCCAGCGCACGGGGTGGCGCATGCGCCAGGGCAGGCGCCGGCGCGTGCGACCGGGAAGGGTGCGCAGCACGGTTGTGACCTCACCGGTCGCCTGCCCTGTGCGGGAGGCCTCGATCGCGAGCGCCTCCTCGAGATCGGCGACCATGCTCGCGGCGTCGGGGTAGCGCTGGGCCAGATCCTTGGCGGTCGCGCGATCGACGACCGAGGCGGTCGCGGCGGAGACTTCGGGACGTGCGAGCTGCACGTCGGGCACGTCCTCGCGCACGTGCTTCATCGCCACGGCAACGGGTGCTCTCGCCGCTGAAGGGGACGTCGCCGGTGAGCATCTCGTAGAAGACGATCCCGAGCGAGTAGAGGTCGGATTGACCCGTGACGGACTGTCCGAGCGCCTGCTCGGGGGAGACGTAGTCGGTCGTGCCGAGCACGCGCCCATCCATCGTCAGTCCAACCTCAGAAAGCGTACGAGCGATCCCGAAGTCGGTGATCTTGGCGGAGCCTTCGACCCCGATCAGGACGTTCTGGGGCTTGACGTCGCGGTGCACGATCAGGCGCTCGTGGGCGGCACCGAGCGCCCGGGAGATCTCGATCGCGTAGGCGATCGCAGGGGAGATCTCGAGCGGCCCTTCGCGGCGGATCAAGCGCCTTGAGCGTCTCGCCTTCGACGTACTCGAGCACGATGTATGGAGTTCCCACCCCGGCGCCGAGGTCTCCGGCGCCCGTCGGAGAGCCGGCCTCGCCGCCGTCCGCGAGCAGGCTCTCCGGCGTTGGCTCCTCCCCCGCGTCGATCACCGTGACGATGTGGGGGTGGCTGAGCCGCGCGACCGACCGTGCCTCGCGGCGAAAGCGCTCCAGCTGGGCGGAGTCCGAGGCGATCTCGCGGTGCATCAGCTTGATCGCGACCGGGCGCTCGAGCACCGTGTCGAAAGCGCGATACACCGTCGACATCCCGCCTTGTCCGATCTGGGCGTCGAGGCGGTAGCGTCCACCGAGCAGGGTCCCGAGCGTCGTCATGCGCTCCTATTGTGCTCCCCGGCGCAGGCGCCTGATCATGAGCGACGCGAGCAGGCCACGGTAGAGCGCGTAGGGCAGGAGCGCCGGCGCGGGCTGCGCATGGCGAGCACGCCTTAGCAACCGGGTTGCCGCGAGCGTCGATAGGAAGGACGCGCCGCCACCGAGGAGCAGTGCACGGCCGCCGGAGATCGGTGTCCCAGCAGCCGCACCGTCCTGGAGCAGGCGGCCGGTCTTGAGCGCGCCGGCGCCGAGGATCACGGGGAGGCCGGTGCGACGAGCGAGCACCTGAGAGTCGGAGCGGCTGAATCCGCGCGCTCGCGCCGCGGTGAGCACGGCGCCGCTGCGCGAGACGCCGGGGATGAGCGCGAGGGTTTGGGCCAGGCCGAACAGCAGGCCGTCGAGCGCGCTCGCCTGCTCCAGCGTGCGTGTCCCGTCCGGGATGCGAGCGTCGGCGAGCGCCATCGCCGCCCCCCCGAGGAGCAGACCGGCGACGATCGTCGAGGGTCCGCTGAGACGGCGTTGGAGGGGCTGCTCAAAGGTGTAGCCGACCGCCGCCGGCGGTATGAAAGAGAGCACGACGAGCAGCGCTTGGCGGATGGGAAGCTCCGAGGGGTGTGACTCGAGCGAGCCCAGATCGACGAGCAGCGCCGCGGCGGTCCCCGCGTGGAGCGCCACCTCGAAGGACTTACGCAGCTCCGGGTCGAGCTCGCCGTAGGGCCAGCCGGCAAGGAATGGGATCAGGATCGTATGGGCCGAGGAGGAGATCGGCAGCAACTCGGTCGGGCCGTGCGCCAAGCCGAGCGCCAGGGCGTGGCGGAGGGAGAGCCGTGCGGGCGATCCCATCGTGCCGCTCTTCAGCCCGCGTCTGCAGCGGCACCGCCGCCGCCCGCGGCGACGTCGGCGCCCTCATCCGCCGCCGCTTCGCCGCCGCCGCTTCGCCGCCGCCGCCGCGGCCGCACGATCGCATAGGCGATCCCGGCCACGGCGAGCACGAGGATCAGGTAGTCGGCGTATTGAAAGCCCTTGCGCACGCTCGTCCAGTCGCTCCCGAGCGCGTGCCCGGCAAACGCAAGCGCGACCACCCATGGGATCGAGCCGAGAAAGGAGAGCACGGTAAAGCGCCAGAACGGCATCCGCGCGACGCCTGCCGGCAACGAGACGAACGCGCGCAGGAGCGGGACCATGCGCCCGAAGCAGACGACCGGCTCTCCATAGCGCTCGAACCAGCGTTCGCCGCGCGCGATTTGCGTAGGACCCATATGGAGCTTTGAGCCGTGACGTTCGAGCAGCTCCAGGCGCCCGCCGCGGCCGATGCCGTAGGTGATCCAGGAGCCGACCATCGTGCCGAGCAGCCCGGCGAGCACGATCCCGAGCATTGTCATGTGGTGGTGGGAGGCACTCTGGCCGGGGTCGGCGACGGCGAAGCCGGCGAACAGCATCACCACCTCGGAGGGGATCGGGATGCAGGCCGAGCCGATCGCCATCAACGCGAATACCCCGGGCAGCCCCGCGTCGCGCACGAAGTGCGCGGTTTCGTTGACGAGCGTCTCGGAGATCGATGCGAGCACGAGCATGCGCCGGGCAACGATACCGTCGTTCATAGGGCAGGCGGGTTGGCGGGCAGGCTACTGGGGCGACGGTCACCCGCACCTGGGCGTTACCGTGCCGCGCAGATGCGCGTTTGGATCGACCTCACGAACAGCCCGCACGTGCTGGTGATGCGGCCCGTGATCGAGCGGCTGATCGAGGACGGCCACGACGTGGAGGTGACTGCGCGTGACTTCGCCCAGACGCTCGCGCTGTGCGAGCGCTTCGGAATCGCGCACACCGCGATCGGTCGCCATCGCGGCGAGCGACTTGGAGCGAAGGCGACGGGGCTCGCATCGCGCTCGGCCGCCCTCGTGCGCTGGGCGCGCGCCCAAGGGTCGGGTACCCACCCATCCCGGGGAATCAACCGGCGCCGGCGTTTCGATGTCGCACTCGGCCACGGCTCCAACGACGTGAGCGTGGCGGCCGCGCTGCTGAGGATCCCGAGCGCGACGATGTTCGACTACGAGTGGGCGACGGTGCAACACAACGTCAACTGCCGGCTGGCACGCGCGGTCGTGGTGCCCGACGCGATCCCGCCGGAGCGATTGGAGCGATACGGCGCGAGGGGCAAGCTGCGCAGGTATGAGGGTCTGAAGGAGGAGTACTACCTGGCGGACTTCGAGCCCGACGAAGGCGTGCCGAAGGAGCTGGGCTTAGATCGAGCGCGGCCGATCGTCGTGGTGAGAACGCCACCGGAGGTTTCGCTTTACCACCGCTTCGAGAACGATCTGTTCGCGCGCGTTCTACTGCGCCTGCGTGAGGCGGCTGCCGCTGATGGCGTGCAGCCGGTGGTGCTGCCGCGGGTGGAGTCTCAGCGCGTGGAGCTGGCCAGGGTGCCGGGCTTCCGGGTGCCCGAGCGGGCGATCGACGCGCAGTCGCTGATCGCGTATGCGGATCTCGTGATCTCCGCGGGGGGGACGATGAACCGCGAGGCGGTCGCGCTCGGGACACCTGTCTACACAACCTTCGAGGGGCGACTGGGCGCGGTGGACGAGCGCCTGATCGAGGAGGGCCGCCTGCGCAAGCTCCGAGAGCCGGAGGATCTCGATTTGAGCAGGCGCGCCCGGGAGCAGACCCTCACCGATCCCGCCGCCAGCCCCGCCAAGCGCGTGCGCCGCGACCCGAGGGTTCTGGTGGACCTGTTGCTGAGCCCGCTGAGCGACTGAGCAGCCCGTACAATCGTGCCAATGCGCCGACGGATCCGCGCGGCGGCCCTGCCCATACATCGACACTCTCTGCCCCATCTGGCGGTGGACGGGGCGCTGGTCGCGCTCGCGTACTACCTGGCGTTCGAGCTGCGCTTCGAGGACGGTGGAAACGGCAGCTCGCAACTGCCGCACGACTATCAGCTGCTGCTCGAACGGACGATCTGGTGGGTGTTGGGTGGAAGCCTGCTCGTGCTCGTGCTCGCGCGGGTCTATCAGCGCCGCTGGCGCTACGCCGGCCAGCGTGACTACGAGGCGGTTCTGCGAGCGGTCGTGCTGATCGTCCTGCTGAGCGTCGTCGGCATCGAGCTGGCGCGTCCTGTGCACCGTTACCCGCACGGGATCACGGTGGCCGTGGTTCTGCCGATCGGGGTGGTGGTGCTGTTCGGCCTGCTGTGCATGCTGTTCCTGTGCGGCGTGCGGATGCTCGCGCGCGCGCTCTACGAGCGCCGCCCGCTGGCTGCCTTCCGCGGTGCAGGAAAGGGCGAGCGGAGCGTCCTGATCGTCGGTGCGGGCGACGGCGGGCGCCTGGTGCTGCGCGAGATCGTGCGCAACCGCGGGCTGGGCCTGCAGCCGGTGGGCTTTCTCGACGACGACCCGCGCAAGCGCGGTCTGCGGATCGAAGGGGTGAAGGTGCGTGGCAACACCGAAGAGGAGCTGCCCCGTGTGCTCGGCGAGACCGAGCCCGACGAGGTGATCATCGCGATTCCCTCCGCCCCCGGGTCGACGCGCGCGCGCGTCGTGCGCGAGTGCCGTTTGCGGGGCATCCCGGTGCGGACGCTGCCGACCGTGTTCGAGCTGCTGCAGAGCGGCGGCGCGGGAACGCTCGCGCGGCAGATGCGCGAGGTGCGCGTCGAGGACGTGCTCGGCCGCGAGCCGGTCCTGATGGAGCTGGAGCGCGTGGGCGCCTACCTGGCCGGAGAGACGGTGCTCGTGACGGGCGCCGGTGGCTCGATCGGCTCCGAGCTGTGCCGGCAGATCGCGCGGGTGGAGCCGCACAAGATCGTGCTGGTGGATCACGCCGAGGACAACCTGTTCCAGATCCAGCGCGAACTGCAGGACGAGCGCCACGTGCCGAGCACGATGCTCGCCACGGTGCTGGCGGATTGCAAGGAAGAGGAGCGCATGCGCGAGGTCTTCACCGAGCACCGCCCGACCGTCGTGTTCCATGCCGCGGCCTACAAGCACGTCGGGCTGATGGAGTCCAACCCCGTTGAGGCCGTGCGCAACAACGCGCTCGCCACGCGCGTCGTGGCGCATGTGGCGGGCCAGCTCGATGTGGGTCGGTTCGTGCTCGTCTCGACCGACAAGGCGGTGGCGCCGGCGACCGTGATGGGGGCATCGAAGGCGCTCGCCGAGTTCGCGCTGGAGGCGGCGGCAGCGCGCTGGGGAGGCACTCACTACAACGCCGTGCGCTTTGGCAACGTCCTGGGCTCCTCGGGCAGCGTCGTGCCGATCTTCCGCCGCCAGATCGCGCGCGGCGGCCCGGTGACCGTGACCGACGAGCGGATGACGCGCTACTTCATGACGATCCCCGAGGCGGTGCAGCTGATCATCCGTTCTGGGTCGCTCGGCGATCTGCAGGCGGGGCGGGCGGGGATCCAATCATCCCGGGCGGAGGTGTTCGTGCTCGAGATGGGCGAGCCGGTACGGATCGTCGAGCTGGCTCGCGCGATGATCGAGCTGTCGGGCCTCGACCCCGACCACGACATCGACATCGAGATCGTCGGTGCGCGCGGCGGAGAGAAGCTGCACGAGCAGCTGTTCAATTCGTATGAGCGCTCCACCCCGACGGTCGCCGAGAAGATCCTGCTCGCCGAGCGCGAGCCGCTGGCGGTGGAGACGGTCGAGGCGATGTTCGACGAGATCGGGTTGCTGGTGCTGGAGGGCGATGCGGCGGGACTGGCGGCGAAGGTGTCCGAGCTGTCCGCGACGCGCGAGCAGCCTCGGGTTCTACAAGCGCCGGACTCTTCCGGCGTGGGGATGAACGGCGCCGACGTCGAGGGCGAGCGACGCGGTGCGCCTGTGCCCCTCATACAATCCCGGGATTCATGACGGCTTTGCCTGTAGCGCTGTCGCTTTCGGACACGTTCACGAAGATCGGTGCGATCGCGGCCTTCGCCGCGCTCCTCGGAATCGCGATCCTCGCGCTGCTCGTCTTCTCGCAGGCGCGTGAGCTCAAGCGCCTGCGCGAGTGGGCCGGCCGCGCACCGGAGCGCTCCGCCGACCTGGAGCAGCGTGTGACTGCCGGGGCCGCCGCGCGCGTGCAGCAGACCCCCCCGCCCGTGCCGCCGGTGCGCCAGGTGCCACGCACCACGCCGGTGGTCGCCCGCCCGGTCGCCGCGGCCGCGGCTGGGCTGGCGACGCGTGCGGTAACGAGCCCAGCCACCCCGCCCGGGGAGGGCGCCCAAGCTGTCCCTGGGGCCGTCGGGCAAGTTGCTCCGGGGGTGCCCGGCCAAGTTACCCCTGGTGTTGTTGGTGCTGGGGGCGTCCCCGCCGCAGTCCCTGGCCAGGGAATACCCCAGGCCCCCGCCGGTACGGCTCCCGTAACCGCCGGCCAGCCTGTGCCACAGGCCCCGGGACAGACCGCCACCCCCGTAACCGCCGGTCAGCCCGTGCCGCACGCCCAGGGACAGGCCACTTCCTCCGCACCGGACCAGGCCACTCCCTCCGCACCGAGCCAGACGACGCCACCCTCCACAGCGTCGGATTCCGTCATCCCTGCGCCTGCCGGCAGGTTCGCTCCCGCGACGCCCGCGGGTACGGTCCCCGCAAGCGCCCCTGCAACCGGCGCGAGCACGTCCGCAAACGCCACTGCCGCCCCCGCCACCGCCGCCCCCGCCACCGCCGCGGCGGCCGCACGCGCGGCCGCTCCCGCCACCGCGACCCCCCGTTCACCGACGCCACCTGCGGGCACGGTCTCTCCAGACGCTTCCGCCGCGACCGCTGCTTCCGCCGGAGATGCCCCAGCCGCCGCATCTCCCCGACGGAGCCCACCCGCCCCTCCGTCACGTCCCCTCGCCCCGACCGACCCGCGCCGCAGCAGTTCAGAGGTGGCCGCTGCCGGGGCCGCCGTAGGCACCGCCGCCGCAACTCGACAGGCGGAGCGCCTGAGCGCCGAGTCGCGCGCCCGGCGCACGGATGCGAAGGTCCCTCCGTCACGCGCCAGTCGATCCCCGGCGCGTGCGACGATCCTGATCGTCGGGGGTGTGCTCGCCGTTGTCGTGGTGGCGGTCGTGCTGGTGCTCGGCTCGGGCGGCGGCGGCAAATCGAGCGTGCAGGGTTCGACCGCCGGGCAGAGCACCGCCGGCACCACGCACCACACTCACCACACGCAAACGAGCCCCGGTCACGGCGAAAGCTCCGCCACGGCAGCGAGCCCCGCGTAGACGACGGTGGCGGTACTGAACGGCACGAGCATCAACGGCCTCGCCCACAGCCTGTCGAAAGATCTGCAGCAGAGCGGCTATGCGCAGGCCAGTGCGCTGGATGGGACCCCGCCGGGATCCCATCCGACCACGGTCATCGAGTACTCGAGCGGGCACCACGCCGAAGCGCAGGGCGTGGCGAGCGCGCTCAGCGTCACCCAGGTGCAGCCGATGGAAACGGCCGTCTCCTCGCTCGCCGGCGCCGCGACGGTGGTGGTGATCGCCGGCGAAGACAAGGCCTCGGCGGTCGGCGAAACGCCGGGGGCGGGCGGCGGCGGTGCGAGCAGTGCGACGGGCCAGTAATCGCCTGACCCCAACCCGAAGGTGAACCTGTGCCGGTAGCAAGCTTCCTCGACCTCCCCGAGCGCTCCGAGAAGCCACGCGAGCGGGGCCTGACGCACGTGATCGACCGGGGGCTGTCGGTCGCCGAGGTAGACGGCCTGCTGGAGGTGACCGCAGAGGCTGTGGACATCGTCAAGCTCGGCTGGGGCACGGCGCTGGTGAGCGCGAACTTGAAGGCAAAGCTGGAGCGCTACGCCGCGCACGGGATTCCCGTCGTGCTGGGCGGGACGCTCACCGAGCTGGCGATCAGGCAGGGCCGGGTCGAGGGGTTGATCGCGTGGTTGAAGGAGTTGGGCCTGCGCCACGTCGAGGTCTCCGACGGCACGATCGCGCTGGACGGCGATGTCAAGAGCCACCTGATCCGATCGCTCGTCGCGAACGACTTCGTCGTGCTGTCGGAGGTCGGCAGCAAGGACGCGGACTTCATCATGGCCCCGTACGTGTGGGTGGAGCAGATCGAACGCGACCTGCAGGCGGGCGCGTGGAAGGTGATCGCCGAGGCGCGCGAGTCGGGCACGGCCGGCATCTACCGCGCCGACGGCGAGGTGCGGACCGGCTTGATCGATGAGATCGTGCACGCGGTCGATGCGGAGCGGCTGATCTTCGAGGCGCCCCAGCGCGCGCAGCAGGTGTGGCTGCTGCAGCAGTTCGGGACGGAGTGCAATCTCGGCAACATCGTGCCCGGCGACGTGCTCTCGCTGGAGACGCTGCGGCTGGGGTTGCGCTCGGACACGGTCGAGCGCTTCGCGCTGGGCGCAGAGGATTGACCAGGACAGACCCACTGGCCCGCGTCGTGTTCGCGGCGCTCGTGGTCGCCTGTTTCGCCGCGTTCATCATCACGCAGCGCCTGAAGCACACGCCCACGGCGGTGCAGAGCTTCAAGCTGACGCCGATCTTCTCGCCAAATCCGGCAGGGCACATCAAAACAGAGCGGATCTCGTTCAAGCTCGCCAAAGCCGACGAGGTGACGGTGACGATCCTCGACTCCGAGGAAAACGAAGTCGCCACGCTCGTGCGCGACCGACCGGTGACGCGCTACAAACAGTTCTCGCTGCGCTGGAACGGCCGCGAGGGCGAGGCGCACGCCTACACGGTGCGCGGTGGCCCCGACGGCACGACGATCGTCGTGCCCGTCAATACCGGCTCACCCGCGCCCGCGGGCGAATATCGCGTGAAGGTGAGCCTGCGCGAACAGCACAAGACAGTGCTTTCACCGAGCAGCTTTACCTTGGTGAGGAAGTAATCGTGATCGAGGGAGCGACGGTTGCGAGCACGCTGCCGAGCCCCGGCGTGATCGGCGCTGCGCTGGTTGGGACACTCGTGGTCATCGGTCTGCTCGCCCTGGTGATGCGCCGCCGCCCGGATGCGTTTCCACTGCTGGCGATATTTGCACTTCCCTTCAGGTTGCCCATCTCCACAGACGGCAGGACAGTGAATCTCCTGATACCGCTTTACCTCGTGGTTGCCGCCGGGACAGTTGCTCACCTGATCCCACGCTGGCTGAACCGAGGTGCATCCGAGCCGCGTTCACCGATAACCCTGGAATGGCTGTTACTCGGCGCGGTCGTGCTGTATGGATTACAGGGGATTTATTCGACCGACCATACGAAGGCAGCGGAGAACGTCGCATTCTTTTATGTCCCGTTTGGTTTGCTGTTCATGTTACTGCGGGACGTGTGCTGGACGCGCGAGTTGATCCTCAAGTGCCTGGGTGTCGCCGTTGCGCTGGCAGTTGTGTTCGCGGGCGTCGGGTTTGTCGAGTATTACCGCAAGACATTGTTCCTCAATCCAAAGGTCGTCGCCGCCGACCAGTACGACAATTATTTTCGTGTAAATTCCCTATTCTTCGACCCGAGCATCTACGGGAGGTTTCTCGCAATGGTGATGATCGGGGTCACCGCCGTGGTGCTGTGGAGCCGCCGCCGGCGCGAGACGCTGCTCGGCGCGGGCGTGCTCGCGTGGCTGCTGGTGGGGCTGATCACGAGCTTTTCGCAGTCGAGCATCGCGGCGCTGCTGCTGGGGCTGGCGGTGCTCGCGGCCTACCGCTGGGACGTGCGCGCGACCGTGTACGTGACGGGCGCGCTGGTCGCGATCGCGCTCGTGGTCGTGCTGCTGGCGCCGGCGAGCCTGCACTTCGGCTTGAAGGGCACGGGCGGCTCGACCAGCAACGCCACCAGCGGGCGCACAAAGCTGATCGACGGCGGCCTGGAACTGTTCGCCGACAGACCGTTGTACGGGTACGGATCGGGCTCGTTCGAAACCGAGTACAAGCGCCACGGTGACGCGACCACCGCGAACGCGACATCGGCCTCGCACACGATCCCGATCACGATCGCCGCCGAGCAGGGCGTGATCGGCCTGGCGGTCTACGTTGCGTTACTGATCGTGGCGTTCTCAGTGCTGTTTCGCGACGCCGGCCGCTCCCCGCCGAGACCGATCCCCGTTGGGGCTCGGCCAGCAATCGCGGCGTGCTTTGCGGCGCTGGTGCTGCACACCTGGACGTACGCGGACTTCCTCGAGGACCCGATCACGTGGACTTTGCTCGGCATCGGGGTCGCGTTAGCACGTGCCCAGGGAGATTGGGTCTTGGAGAAGCAAGAGCACGTGCGTCGTGCCGAGAGTGTGCCAAGAGTCTGACAAGAGTGTGCCCGAAATGACGCACGAGATAAAGACGGCGGGGGAGAGCACTCACCAAAGAGACTGCGTGTAACTATGGTTCTACGCAGTCTTAAAAGTATATGCCAAACCCCCCGTCTTTACAAAAGACCTCGCGGCGGCCGTCCTGAGAGGTAGGTTCTGAGCCGTGCGCGACTACCTGAAGCGCCTCGTCACGACCGGCGCGGCGTATCAGTTCGGGGACATTCTCGCCAAGGGCCTCGCCCTGATCACCCTGCCGCTGTACACGCGGCACGTGAGCACGGAAGCCTACGGCGCCGCCGAATCGCTGCTGACGGCGGTGATCCTGGCGAGCATCGTGCTGCGCGCCGGCGTGGGCGAGGCGTTCATCCGCTTCTACTTCGACGACGCCGACGAGGAGCGACGCGACCGGATGACGCGCACCGCGATCGCCGCCGTGGTGTGGACCACGACCGTGGCCTCGCTGGTGGCGGTGGCGTGCGCCGGCGGCCTCTCGAGACTGCTGCTCGGCTACGACGATCCGGACCTGATCGACTGCGCGATCCTGGGGCTGTGGGCGTTCACGAACCTGGAGATGGTCTACGCCCAGCTACGCGTCGACGAACGCACGCGCACGTATGTGTGGGCCTCGGGCGCGAACGTCGTGATGTCGGTCACGTTCACGGTCGCGCTCGTCGTGTTCGCGGGCCAGGGCGCGCGCGGGCTGCTGCTCGGCAACTTCGGCGCCTCGGCGCTGGTCGTGCTCGGGCTGTGGGTGGTGCTGCGCAGTCGCTTTTCGCTGCGCGTGAATCGTCGCGACCTGCGGGCGATGCTCGGCTTCGGGCTACCGACGGTGCCGGCCGACGCGAGCGTCTACGCGCTGCAGGTGGCCGACCGCTTCTACCTGCTGCGCTTCTACAGCCCCAGTTCGGCGGGGCTGTACGCGGTCGCGCTGAAGCTCGCGACGGTCGTGTTCGTGGCGGTGCGTGGCTTCCAGTACGCGTGGCCGCCGCTGGCGTACTCGATCGAGAGCGACGAGCAGGCGGCGAAGCTGTACTCGCTCGTGACGACCTACTACGCGCTCGCGACCGGAGTGGTCGTGTGCGGCGTGGCGCTGCTCGGGCGCTGGATGGTGCGGCTGCTGGCGGGCCCGGAATTCTTCGACGCCTACCGAGCGCTTCCGTGGCTGGCGCTCGGCTGGGCGCTGTACGGGCTGTATCTCGTGTTCATCGTGATCGCCGGTCGCGCGCGCGTGACCTCGCGCAACTTTCCCGCCGCCGCCGCCGGGCTCGCGGTGAACGTGGCGCTGCTCGTGCTGCTCGTACCCCATGGGGGCGCGAACCTCGGCATCGCCGGCGCCGGGCTGGCGCTGTGCGGCGCCTACGTGGTGATGCTCGCGGTGATGTACATGCTCACGCGGAACCTGTTTCGCGTCGGCTTTCAGTGGCGGCGGCTGGCCCAGCTGGCGACGATCCTCACCGCCGTGGCGGTCTCGGGCGAGCTGCTGCTGCCGACGAGCGGACTCGCCGGGCTGGCACTGCGCACGGCGTGGCTCGCTCTGGTGCCGGCGCTGCTGCTGGGCACGAAGTTCTTTGCCCCGCACGAGTGGGACCAGGCGCGCGCGCTGCTCGCCGACGGGCGTCGCCGGGTGGCAGCCTTCCGCGCCAAAGGCGGCGAGGTCGAGGAGTATGCCGAGGACCCTTTGAAAGATCTCTGATGTTGCGGACGCCCGCGGGGTGTCGAGTCCGGTCCCGTAAAGCTCAAGCGTGGCCTCGTGAGGGCCGATTACGCCAGGGAGATGCCAGAGCTGTCCGTCAAGCCCGCACGCCCACCCGGTAGCCACGAGCGCGAGCGACGCGCCGAGGCGCTGCGCCTGCATCGCTCCGACAAACGCGCCCAGAAGATGGCGAGTGCGGGCGAGCTCGCCTACCTGCGCGCGCAGTTGCGCCTCGCGGGGCGTCTCACGGCGAGGCTGGCGGCGATGCGCGACGTCGACGACATGGTCCGGCTGGTGGTCGACGAGCTGCACAGCACGTTCGCTTTCTACCTTGCCGCGATCCAAAGACTGGACGACGACGGCGTGCTGCGCCTGGTGGCCGGTAGGGGCCCGCTCGCGGATGTGATGACGGAGTTTCTGCTCGTCGAGCAGCCGGTCAGCGAGGGCGTCAACGGACGGGTGGCACGCACGGGCACCACAGCGCTCGTACTGGACACGCGCGCGGACGGCGACTACATCGCGCGCGACCCGCAGACGGACCCGCGCTCGGAGCTGAGCGTGGCGATCGTCGTCGACGGCCGCGTGTGGGGAGTGCTGAACATCGAGGCCGTCGAGCCGGGAGCCTTCCACGAGGCCGACGCGGTGCTAGTCGAGACGATCGTCGCCAGCCTCGGCTGCGCCGTGCACCGCGCGGAGCTGATCGACAACCTCGAGAGCGCCTTCACGACCACGCTGGCGGCGCTGACGAGCACGGTTGAGGCGAAGGACGACTACACCTCCGCCCACGGCGAGGACGTCGCGGGGATGGCCGAGCGCGTCGCATTGAGAATGGGGCTCGCCGGCACCGAGGTCCGCGACGTGCGCTACGCCGCGATGCTGCACGACATCGGCAAGATCGCGGTGCCGAGCGAGATCCTGCTGAAGCCCGGGCCGCTGAGCGACGAGGAGTGGGTGATCATGCGCAGTCACGCCGCGGTCGGCGGCGAGCTCGTGAGCCGGATCGACGCCTTCGCCCACCTCGCGCCGGCCGTGCGCGCCAGTCACGAGCGCTGGGACGGCGGCGGCTACCCGGACGGCCTGGCGGGCGAGGAGATCCCGCTTGCGGCCAGGATCATCGCGGCCTGCGACACCTACGACGCGATCATCACCGATCGTCCTTACCGCCCGGGGCGCACCCCGGGAGAGGCGCTCGCGGAGCTCGCGCGCGTCGCGGGCACGCAGCTCGACGAGCGGGCTGTCGCAGCGCTCGGGCAGGAGCTGGCGGAGGGGTAGAGCGCTACGAGGGCGCCGCGCGGTTGTAATCCGCGGCGGCCTCGCGCAGGCCCTCTCCCCGCTCGGGATGCAGCGTCGCGGTCACGTGCCGCCAGTAGCGCCGCGGCGAGTGTCCGGGAAGCGCGAGCGCGGCGAGCGCGCGCAGCGCATAGGTCCAGGCGGTCAGCCAGCGCACCGCGCGCGCGGCGGCGGAGGAGTGGTGCTTGCGCATATACAGGTCGCGATTGCGCGAGAGCTCCACGATCCGCCGCTCGGGGATCACGTCGGTCGAGAGCTGCTCGTGATGGATCGCCACGGCCGCCGGCACGTAGACGCTGTACCAGCTGACATCGCGCAGCCGCCGAGCGAAATCGACCTCGTCGGAGTAGACAAAAAAGTCCGGGTCGAGGTAGCCGACCTGCTCCGCGGCGCTGCACCGGACGAGCAGGGCGGCTGACTGGCACCAGTCGACCTCGCGAATCTGATCGCCCTTGCTCTGCACCGTGAAGACGCCGTGCAGGAACAGCGCTCCGGCGAAGGCCGTCGCGACCGTGGGGAAGGCCCACGCGGACGGCTGGCTGCTCCCATCGGGACGTCGCAGCGCCGCGCCTGCGCAGGCACTGTCGGGACGTTCCTGCAGCGCCTCATAAAGGGCGAGCGTCGCGCCCGGGAGTAGCTCGGAGTCCTCGTTCAAGAGCAGCGCGTAGCGCCCGCCCGCGCGGCGCAGCAGCTCGGAGTCGTTGAGCGCCTTGCCGCGGCGCTCGGGGAGCGCGATCAGCTCGTCCACCGTGGGGTGGGCCCGTGCGGCCTCGGCGGAGCCGTCGCGCGAGCCGTTGTCGAGCACGAGCACCTCGGTCACGAACGGGAGGTTCTTCCGCTCGCGCGCGATCGCGTCCAGCCCGCGCAGCAGCAGCTCCCGCTGGGAGGTGTTGACCACGCAGAAGCTCAGCTCGATGTCGGGCACGCGCCTATTGATGTCGGGCACGCGCCTATTGTCTCCTGCGATGCGTGTCCACGTCGTCGATCCCTCGGCCTACACACCACCGTACGACCATGCCCTGTGCCGCGCGCTGGCGGCGGCGGGTGCAGAGGTCGAGCTGTTCACGAGCCGCTTTGCCTACGGCCCTGTCGCCCCCGCTGAGGGGTATCGCCGGCACGAGCTGTTCTACGGCGCGGCGCGCTTCGCCCCGGGCTCCCGAGCTCAACGTGTCGCCAAGCTTGCCGAGCACGTCCCGGACATGCTTCGCTACCGTCGCGCCGCGCGCGCGGCGGACGTCGTGCACTTTCAGTGGCTCACGGTCCAGCACGTCGACGGTCATCTGCTGCCGAGACGTCATTCCGCGTCCGGCGGGCGGCCAGCACTCGTGCTCACGGCCCACGATGTCCTCCCGCGCGAGCCTCGCCCGGGCCAGCTCTCCGCCCAACGGCGTCTGTATGAGCGCTTCGACGCCGTCGTTGTGCACTCGGTGCACGGCCGTGAGCGCCTCACCGACGAGCTCACGATCGATCCGGCCCGGGTCCACGTGATTCCTCATGGCGTCTTTGCGCATCTCGCCGATGTCCCAACGCAGCCGCCTCCGTTTCAGACCGATCGGCCGGTCGTGCTCTGCTTCGGGCTGATGCGCCCCTACAAGGGGATCGACGTTCTGCTGCAGGCCTGGCGCGGGGTCGAAGACGCGGAGCTGTGGGTGGCGGGGATGCCCAGGATGGACATCTCTCACCTGCGCGCGATCGCCCCGCCGAACGTGCGCTTCGTGCCCCGCTTCATCACCGATCCGGAGTTGCCCGCCTACTTCCAGCGTGCCGACCTGATCGTATTGCCCTACCGCGAGATTGACCAATCGGGCGTGCTGTTCACGGCGCTCGCGTTTGGCAAGCCCTTGCTGCTCAGCGACGTGGGCGGGTTTCCCGCGCTCGCCGCCACCGGAGCTGCGCGCACCGTGCCTGCCGGAGACCCAGTCGCGCTGCACGAGGCGCTCCGGGAGCTGCTCGGCGATCCCGCTGCGCTGGCGGCGATGGCTGCCCGCGCACGGGAGGCGGCGCGGGGAGAGTACGGGTGGGGCACGATCGCCACGCGCACGCTCGATCTCTATGGATCGCTCCTCAGCGGGAATCCTTCTCGATGAGGACTGTACTTGTGATCCTCTTCTGGCTGTCCGCCGCGCTGATCGTGTGGACCCAGCTCGGCTATGCCCTGGCGCTCGCCATGCTCGCTCGGTTTGCCCGGTCCACCGCCGAGCCATCCTTTGACTCGCTCCCGCCTCTGTCCCTGATCGTCGCCGCGCACGATGAGCAGTCGGTGATTGTCGCGAAGGTCGAGAACACGCTCGCGCTCGATTACCCGCGAGAGCTGCTGGAGCTGATCGTGGCGTGTGACGGGTGCTCGGACGCGACGGCCGAGCGGGCCAGGGAGGCGGGGGCCGACGTCGTGCTGGAGCTGGCGCGCGGCGGGAAGATCCGCGCGCAGGACGCGGCCGTGCGGCAGGCGCGTGGGGAGATCGTCGCGTTCTCCGATGCCAACGCGCTGTGGGAGCCCGCCGCCGCCCGCGCGCTCGTCGGCGCCTTCGCCGATCCCCGTGTCGGCTATGCCTGCGGCCAGGTCCACTTTTTTCAGAGCCCCCACCCACCCCGCGCCGCCGCCGCGACAAATCAAGAGGGGGTCTACTGGCGCTACGAGATGTCCGTCCGCTCCCTGGAGTCGCGCCTGCGTTCGATCACCGCCGGCAACGGCGCGATCTATGCGACGCGTCGAGAGGCCTATCTGGAGGTAGACCCGATCATGGGGCACGACCTGTCGTTCCCATTCAACATGGTCAAGCGCGGCTGGCGTGCCGTGTACGTTCCGGCCGCCCGCGCGACTGAGAAGATGGTGCCCTCGATCGAGGGGGAGTTCGCGCGCAAGCGGCGCATGATGAGCCACACCTGGCCGATCGTCCTGCGCGGTGGCATGCTCTCCCCCCGCGGCTACGGCCTCGGCTACGGCCTGATGATCCTCTCCCACCGCATCCTGCGCTACGCCACCCCCGCCCTTCACGCGATCGTGCTGGTCGCGAACCTGCTGCTCGTGATCGAAGGGGCCGGCGTGCTCTACGCGATCACGCTCGCGCTGCAGGTGGCACTGCTCGCCGCCGCGGGCCTCGGCGGTGTGGTGAGGGTTCGCCCGCTGCTGCTGGCGCGTTATTACGTGCTCACCACCGCGTCGCCAGCGGCCGGCCTGTGGGATTGGCTGCGGCACGGAACCGCCGCATCCTGGGATGCTGCCGAGGGCACGCGCTGATGAGCACCCCTCCACTTCCACTTGGCGAGGCACTACGGCGAGACCGCATGGGGATGCCTGTCCGATGATCCGCCGCGCGATCGACGTTCTCGTCTCCGCCTCCGTGCTCCTACTCACCTCTCCGCTGATCGCCCTCGCGGTGCTCGCGATCCGGATCGAGTCCGCCGGCCATCCGATCTATCGGCAGCGTCGTGTCGGGCGCGACGGAGAACCATTCGACGTCCTGAAGCTGCGCACGATGGTCGACGGCGCCGAGCACCTCGGCGCCGGGCTGGCGGTGAACGTGAACGATTCGCGCATCACCCGCGTTGGTGGCTTCCTGCGCAGGACCTCGCTCGATGAGCTGCCGAACCTGCTCAACGTGCTCCGCGGCGAGATGTCGCTGATCGGCCCGCGCCCGACCCTCCCGGTGCAGGTCGAGCAGTACACCGCCCGGCAGCGCGATCGCCTGCTGGTCAAGCCCGGCATCACCGGCTGGGCGCAGGTCAACGGCCGCACGTCTTTGCCCTGGTCAGAGCGGATCGAGCTCGACCTGTTCTACATCGAGCATCGCAGCCTGCGTCTGGATCTCCAGATCGTGCGGCGCACGATCTGGATCGTCCTGCGCGGCTCGGGTCTTTACAAGGGCCAGAGCGGTGGCTGGGGAATCGACGGAGGGGCCGGCGCGTGAGCGGCAAGGCGATCATGATCACCGGGGTCGGGCGCCGCTACGACATCGTGTCCTCCTTCGCGCAGCACACCAAGGTGATCGCTACCGAGACCTCGCTGCTGGGCCCGGCCCAGTACGCAGCTCAGATCCACGTGCTGGTGCCTGCACTGGAGGACCCCGACTACCTGCCAACGCTCGTGCGTCTGTGCGAGCAGCACGACGTCGGTGCGGTGATCCCGCTGATCGATCCGGACATCGAAGTGCTCGCACGAGCACGGCGGCAGGGGCTGCTGCCGGCGCTGGTGCCCGACCCCGAGATGGCTGCCGCGACCTTCGACAAGTATGAGGCGCACCTTCTGCTCGAGCGCCTCGGCCTGCCCTCCCCGCCGACAGTCCTCCCAGGCACCGAGCCAGAAAGCTATCCGGTGGTGGTCAAGCCCCGCAGCGGGTCGAACTCGCGCTCCATCTTTCATGCCGCCAACGCAGATCAGGCGCGCTTCTTCGTCGAGTACGCGGAAGAGCCGGTGGTCTTGCAGCGTGCCATGGACGGGCCGGAGTTTTCGATCGACTGCCTGTGCGATCTGGAGGGACGTTGCCTGAACGCGATTCCGCGCAGCATGATCGAGTCGCGCGGCGGAGAGTCCGTCAAGGGCACCGTGCTGGACGATCCGGAGCTCGTCGAGCTCGGACGTGCCACCAGCGAAGGGGTGGGGGCTCGCGGAGCGTGCATGGTGCAGTGCTTTCGCGACCGTGAGCTCGGGTTGCGTATCACCGACGTAAACGTCCGCTTCGGCGGCGGCTACCCGGCACACATGTATGGGGCGCTACCGGGCCGCACCTACCCCGAGCTGATCATCAGCATGGCAAATGGCGAGCGACCGGAGCCACATGTCGGCGAGTTTCGGGCGGGGCGCACGTTCCTGCGCTACTACTGGCAGCTCGAGCTCGACGAGCACCTGCAGCCGAGTGGACGCGAGATCGTCCCCGGCGCTCCAGCTGCGCCAAGGTAGATGCCGCTGGAGGTAGAATCAACAGTCTGTGAACACATTGCTCGCCGATCCGCCGGCGCTCGCAGACCCCGAGCAGCCGTCCACCGAGGCTCCAGCCGCCACGCCGCCAGGCGCGGCGCCCGAGTCGCCCGACGCCGCGCACGCCGCTCCGGGACCGACGTGCGCGAAATGCGGCGCGCCGATGGCGCCCGGCCAGGACTGGTGTCTGCAGTGTGGCGCCGGTGCGCCCGGAAGCCTCGATGCGGGTGGTCCGAGCTGGCGTTCGGCCGCGGTGATCCTCACCGCCACGGCGGTCCTCGTGCTTGGCGCGGCCGCGGCCGCCTATGCCGCGCTGAACAAGGCAGGCGCCCCCAAACCCCACCCGACGATCGTCGCGGTCGCCCCGACGACCTCCACGGCTGCTGCGACTCCCACGCCCACGCCGCCGGTAACGCCCACGCCGAGCACCCCGGGAGCGGTAACCCCCACGCCGAAAGCCTCCGGGGCCCCCGCCACCAACCCGCTGGCTCCAACAGGCTCGGCCAACCCGCCGAAAATACCGCTCACGACCCCTCCGCCAAAATCCTCTTCCACGACCACCACGCCCGCGAAAACCAAGGAATCGAGTCCCACGGCCACGATCCCCTCGGGGAGCAAAGAATCAGGCGGTGGAACCACTGCGGAATCGACCCCCACCGCGATCGTGCTCGACCCCGATGCGGCCTCGACCTACAACCCCTACGGCTATCCGGCGAGCGGATTCGGTGACCCGAGCCTCGCGATCGACGGCGACACCTCGACCGAATGGACCGCCCAGGTCAACCCGGCCGTGGCCCCGAAGATGGCGGAGGGCCTCGCGATCGATCTGAAGAGCACTCAGCTGCTGTCGGCGATCGAGGTGGTCACATCCACTCCCGGAATGAGCATTCAGATCTACGGCGCGAGCAGCCAAACCGTGCCCACTTCCATCACCGACCCGGCGTGGGTTCAGCTGAGCCCCTACCTGACCGTGAAGAAGCGCCACGAGCGCATCAAATTGAAGGACTCCACGAAAGCATTTCGCTTCATCACGCTATGGATCAGCAAGGCCCCCGCCGCTTCGGTCGGCACGGCCGAAGCCCCCGGGCACGTGAGCGTGAACGAACTGGAACTGTTCCCCGCCAAGTAGGAACCCGCGGCTCGGCCCTAGCCCGACTTGGCGACAGCGACCTTTTTCGCCGAGGGAGCTTTGCCGGCGGCGCGTTTGGCCGCTTTCGCGTCCCCGCGCGTCGCGGACGAGCGTTTCGCCGCGCTTTTCGCGACCCTGCCTTTCACGGGCCCGCTGATTGCGGCCGTCCGTTTCGCGGCTGGACGTTTCGCCGCCGGTTTAGCGACCGCCCGCGGCGAACCCCAGACCTCGTCGAGGAACTTGGCTATCTCGTCCGTCAGCCGCTCCGGCTGCACGCGCAGCTCCACGAGCGAGTCGGCTTCCAGCAGGCGACCGTTCGGCAGCTCTTTCGCGAGCATGCCCGCGTCGGAGAAGGGGTGTACGGGATCGCGATGATGCCCGAGTATGAGCGCGGGCGTCTGGAAGGTGTGTCGCTCGCTGCGGTGCGGCGCTATGCGCCCGAAGAACAGGCCTTGTATCACCGCCCCACTGGGACCGGGATCTTGGCGCACGAGGTCGAGCACGACGTTGCCGTAGTGGGGTAGCAGTGCTCGCGGCACCGCGCGCGTGCCCTGCGCCAGCAGCTTCATCAGCGGCTCGCCGAACGTGAGCGCGACCAGCAATGGCGTGAATGTCAGGGCGCTCGGAAGCAGCCCGTTGTCGAGCACCGGCATCTCGATCACCATCCCACGCAGGCGCTCCGGCGCCGCCGAGGCGATCTCGAGCGCTGTGTTGGCGCCCAACGAGGTGCCCATCACGACCGCCTGCTCGATCCCGAGATGGTCCATCAACCCGACAACCTGCTCTCCAAAGATGCTCATCGAATAGCGCCACATGTCACGTGGGCGATCGGATTCGCCATGGCCGAGCAGGTCGATCGTGATCACGTGGTTCCCGCGCGCTGCGAGATCTTCGGCGAGCGGGCGATGCATCTCCTGGGAGAGCAGCAGCCCATGAACGAGGATCACCGGCCTGCTCGCCGCCGGCGCGCTCTTCGCGGTTCGCCCGCGCGCGCCCTCCGTGGTGATCGCCGCCGGGCCGCCGCCGTATTCGGTGTAGGCGATGCGGCGGTTCTGAAAGCGGAAGGATGGCATCGGGCTCCTTACTCTACCCCCGGCCTCGGGATCTCACGCCCCGGGTCCATGTCCCGGCCTCGGGGTGCAGGCCACGCGAGCCCGGGCGGTTCCGTGGATCGCCCGGGCTCGGTGGTATCCCTCCCCGTCCCTCTCCGGTGGTCTTCTGACGGATGGCCTGCAGGCAGCCGTCGAAACAGATGACCTCTCCTATAAACCCGCGAGCAGCGAGAAAGGTGCGCTGCTTTGCTCGACACGTTCAGCGCTGCTCGTGCGGGCGCGCTAGGTTCTGCTCAGCCGTTTATTCGTCGGGCATCGTTAGGAGGAGATCCATGGCCAAGCAGCCCCGTATCCTCGCCGGACAGACCGTCGCGATCACCGGCGGCGCGCGCGGCATCGGCCGCGCAATCGCACAGGCGTGCCTGCGCCAGGGCATGAGGGTGGCGATCGGCGACGTCGACCTGCAGGCGGCTCAGCAGACTGCGAAAGAGATCGGAGGCCCCACCCACCCGAGCACGGTCGCGCTGGGGCTCGACGTGACCGAGCGCGAGTCGTTCTCGAGGTTCTTGGATGGAGTCGAGGAGCAGCTCGGCCCGCTCGATGTGCTCGTCAACAACGCCGGGATCATGCCGCTCGGGCGGTTCGTCGACGAGGACGACCTGACGACGCGACGCATGATCGACATCAACCTCCACGGGGTGATTATTGGCATGAAGCTCGCGCTCGCACTGATGGTCCCGCGCGATCGAGGGCACATCGTCAACATCGCCTCGCAGGCCGGCAAGTTCGGCTCGCCCGGCGGTGCCACCTACTCAGCCACCAAGCACGCGGTGGTCGGCCTCTCCGAGGCGGTGCGCGGCGAGCTGCGCCTGATGGGGGCTCACATCGATCTGAGCTACGTGATGCCCTACGTGGTCAACACTGAGCTGGGTGGCGGGCTGGGAGAGGCGCGCGGCCTGCGCAGTCTCGAGCCCTCCGAGGTGGCTGACGCGATCGTCGAGGCTCTCCAGCACGGGACCGTCGAAGTGTGGGTACCCAAGTCTGCCAAGCGCACCTACCAGCTCGGCACGCTGCTGCCGCGCTCGTTCGCGGAGGGCCTGGGCCGCGCGATAAAGGCCGACCGTGTGCTGGCCGACGTCGACGTCGCGGCGCGCCGTGACTATGAACTGCGCGCCGCGCAATCGGAGCCGGGGCTGCCGCCGGCGCCCGAGCAGGCGCTGATCTCCGAGCGCGCGACACAGTAGGGCACGCGTTTCCCCAGGTGTTTCCGCCCTACGACGCGCTCTCCCCGTCGCCGGCCGCCGCTCAACTCTGCTGGGGGAGCCAATCCGCGATCAGTTGCCCGATCAGCGGCCCCTGGTCCTCCTGGAGGAAGTGCGAGGCGTCCTCGATCACGCGCGGCGGTGGCGCGCCCAACTTTTCCGCCATGCGCTCGCCGGCCTTCAGCGGGATGATCGGGTCGGAGTCGGCCCACAGGAACAGCTTCGGGCGGTGGTCGGCTTCCAGCGCGTCCTGCACACGCTGGCCGATCGCTGCGCCTGGATCATCCGGTGAGCGGGGCATCATCAGCGGGAACGCGCGGGTACCGGCCTTCGAGGCGGGGCTTGGATAGGGCGCCTCGTACGCACCGGCGACCTCGTCGCCCGGGTCGACCTTGCAGGCACGCCGCACGAGCATGCCGACGGGCAGGTCCTCGGTGCGCTGCACGAAGTCGTGGAAGGCGAGCCAGGCGTCGCTCATGCGCTGGCGCCCGGTGAACAGGCCGGTGTCGAGGATCACCATGCGATCGATCAGCTGCGCATGCTCGACCGCCATGTTCAGCCCGATCCCCCCGCCCCAGTCGTGCACCACGACGGTCGCGCCGCGCAGGTCGAGGTCCTCCAGCAGCGTGGCCGTCATCGCGCAGTGGCGCTCGAAGGAGTACCAGCCGATGTCCGTCGGCTTGTCCGAGCGCCCGAAGCCGGCCAGGTCGGGAACGATGCAGCGGAAGCCGGCATCGCGCACGGGCGGGATCACCTTGCGCCACAGAAACGACCACGTGGGCTCCCCGTGGAGGAAGATCACGGGCGGGCCCTCGCCCTCGTCGAGGTGGGCCAAGCGCAGGCCGTCCAGCTCGCGGTAGTGGGAGGCGAAGGGAAAGTCGGGGAGCCCCTGCAGAGCCTCTTCCGGCGTGCGCACTGCGTCGGTCATGAGTTGTTGATCCTATTCGAGCGCGGCGTTCGATCGACGGGACTCCCGCCGTCCTCCCCGCAACCTAGACTCCCAAGCTCTAAAAGAGGCTGCGCGAGAGAGGAACGATCTTCATGGATGTCCTTGCCAGACTGGACCAAGCCCGCGCTGAATGCAGCGTGTTGGAGCATCCGTTTTACGAGCGCTGGAGCGCGGGCGACTTGAGCGCTGCGGAGCTAGCCCGCTACGCGGGTGAGTACCGCCACGCGGTGGTGGCGCTGGCGGCGGCCTCGCAGGCGGCGGCCGCGAAGGCTGGACCGAAGCATGCGAGTGGGCTAGGCGCTCACGCCGCGGAGGAGACGGCGCATGTCGAGCTGTGGGACGACTTCGCCCGGGCCGCGGGAGCAGGTGCGCCGGCGGACGGCAACGACGCTCGGCGGGAGACGCAGGCATGCGCCCAGGCGTGGACGGCGGGGGAGGATCTGCTGGAGCACCTGGCGGTGCTGTATGCGATCGAGGCGAGCCAGCCGGAGATCTCGACGACGAAGCTCGACGGCCTGACGCAGCACTACGGCTACAGCGAGGAAGGCCCGGCGCTGGAGTACTTCAAGGTTCACGAGCTGCGCGATGTGGAGCACGCACGTGCCGCCGGAGCGCTGATCGAAGAGTTGCTTGCCGAGCACGACGAACCGGAAGCGCAGGTCGACAGAATGCTCGCGCGGGCACGCGAGGCTTTGTCGGGGAACTGGCGCCTGCTCGACGGGGTCGAAGCGGCCGCCGCCACGAGGCCGGTCAACGCGTAAGCGACGCGAGTCGCGCCTCTGGCGATCGTCAGCCGGGCGACTCGCCGGCCACGGCCAACCGCCAGGCGAACAGCACGGCGGCGACCGAGGTCGCGAGGTTCAGGCTGGAGACCCCCGCGCGCATCGGGATGCTGACACGCGCGTCGGCGCGCGCGCTCAGCTCCTCGCTGAGGCCGTAACGCTCGGTGCCGAACGCGAGCACGGCCCGCGCCGGCAGCGCGGCGGGCACCAGCGGCTCCCCCTCGGGGTCGATCGCAAGCAGCGGCCGGTCGAGCGATGGGAGCTGGTCGAGGCGGGCGACTGCCAGCGCGTAGTGCAGCCCGGCGGCGCCGCGTAGCGCGTCGGGATGCCAGGGGTCGTGGCTGCCCGTGGTGAGCACGCCGGCGGCGTCGGCCGCGGCGGCGACCCGCACGCAGGCGCCCATGTTGCCGAGGTCGCGCGGGTCCTCGAGCAGGACCACCGGCGCCGCGCGCGAGTCGGTGAGCACTACGGCGGGATCGATCGAGCGCCGCTCGGCCAGCGCGATCACGCCCGTGGGCGGGGGAAGCGGGGCGAGCTGGGCAAAGATAGGGGGCTCCACCGGTTGCGCGAGCGCGCGTAGGCGCACGCTTAGATCGGGCGCGAGCGCGCCCGCGAGGCGCTCCAGCGGCGCCTCGTTGGAGACGACGACCTCCAGCAGCGCAGCGTCGAAGCGCAGCGCGTGCTTGAGCGCATGAAACCCTTCGAGCACCGCCAGCGTGGGATCTCGCCGCGCGCGGCGAAAGCGCGGGATCAGCGATCCGCTGGAGCTCACGCCGACCCGAGGCTCTGCAGAACCGATTTAGCCGCGTTGTAACCGTTCATCCCGTGGGCTCCCGCCCCCGGGGGAGTCGCCGCGGAGCAGATGAAGACGCCCGGGATGCCGGTGCTGTAGGGATCGAGCGCCAGCCGCGGGCGGATCACGGTCTGCCACGGAGTGTTCGCTCCGGTGATGATGTCGCCGCCCACGTAGTTGGCGTTGTCCCGCTCGATCTCCCCTGTGGTGCGTATGGCTTTATCGACGACTCGCTCGCGCAGGCCCGGCGCGAAGCGTTCGATCTGGTCGAGCAGCGCCTCCGTCGCGTCGCCCGTGTAGCCGCTCGGGACGTGCGCGTAGGCCCACACCGGGTGGACGTCGCCTCGCGCGCGCGTCGGGTCGGCGAGCGACTGCTGGCAGACGAGCACGAACGGGCGCTCCGGCATGCGACCGCGGTTGACGAGCCGCTCCCCCGCGACGATCTCCGCAAACGACCCGGCAGCGTGCACCGTGCCCGCCCTGCGCGAGGCCTCGTTCGTCCACGGCACGCCGCCCTCGACGGCGAGGTCCACCTTGAACGCTCCCGGCCCGTGCCTGTAGCGGCGGTACGCTCGCGCGATGCGCCCCGGTAACCGCGCACCTGCGATCTCGGCGACCGCCCCGGGCGCGAGGTCGAGCACAACAGCGTCGGCCCCCGCCAGCTCCGACAACTTCGCCACCCGCCGTCCGGTCTCGATCCGCCCGCCGTGCTCCTCCACGACGGCGGCCAGGGCGCCTGAGATCGCGCGCGAGCCGCCGCGCGCGACCGGCCAGCCGTAGGCGTGTCCGGCGCAGATCAGCGCCATCCCCACCGACGAGCTCAGCGGCTGCGTCAGCGGCCTGAAGGCGTGCGCGGCACAGCCGCCCCACAGCGCGCGCGCCTGCTCGGTCCTGAACTTGCGTGCGAGCAGGGTCGCCGATGTTGCCGCCGGGAGTCCGAACCGCGCAAGGCGTAGCGGATGCCGCGGCACGTGCAGGATCGGTCGCATGATGTCCTCGCTCAGCTCCCCAAATCCCCGCGCGGGGGCCCCGAAGATGCGTTCCCACGTCTGGCCGTCCTCGCCGAGTCCTTGAGCCGTGTCCTCGATCGAGCGCAGCACCACGCCGGCGCTGCCGTCCTCGAGCGGGTGTGCCAGGTCGACCTCGGGCCAGCACCACTGAAGCCCATGCCGCTCCAGGCCGAGCCCGCTAAGCGACGGCGCGCCGACCGCCATCACGTGTACGGCGGAGCAGTCGTCGTGTAACAGACCCGGCAAGGTCAGTTCGCTGGTCGTGGTGCCGCCGCCGATCCGCTCCTGCGCCTCCAGCACCGTCACCCGCACGCCCGCGCGCGCGAGCAGCGCGGCGCACACCAGCCCGTTCGGGCCGGACCCGACGACGATCGCCTCGCTCACCTGGAAATGACCTCAACCGGGAACGCGCCGGTCTCGCCGAGCCATGGCTGGCGCTGCACCATGTCCGCCACGTTGACGTAGCCCTCCTCGATCAGTCCCTCCGCCGCGTCGTGGATGCGGTAGTGCTGGCGCTGAACGTGGGCGGGTTGTGACTCGATCATCACGACGCGCAGCTCGCCCGGCGCAAAGGCGCATCGCTCCTGCACCGCCGCGAGCAGCTGCTCGTTGTGGAAGTGGCCATCGCCGAAGTTGTACCCGAGCACCACCCCCGCGACCACCTCGCCCTCACGCACGTCATAGGACTCGATGTCCTCGACGGCGCGTGGCAGCAGGCCGTTCAGGGCGCGGCCGTGCGCGTGCATCGAGCGGAACGCGAGGCCCTTGTACATCAGCAGCTCGGTCGTGTCGCGGTCGTAGAATTTCAGCAGCTGCTCGACGGCGATCGGCGCCGCCTTCACGATCGAGCGGTCGAGCTTCGCCTCGGCGCCTGACTCCTTTGCAAACAGCCATTGGCTCGTCGCCCAGTTGCCCGCGTAGTAGCGCATCGAGGGCAGGAACGAGATCAGGTCGGGGCGGAAGTTACCGAGTACCGGGATCCCCACGCAGGTGACGGCCAGGATCGCGATCAGCAGCGGGTCGTTCAGCGTCGACAGGGGCACGCCGCCCCAGTGGCCGAACAGGAACAGGATCCCGAAGATCATGAACACGTTCCACTCCAAGGGCACCCCCAGAGGAAACGTCGAGAAGATGTGCGCGTGGAAGATCACCATCCCGGCGACGGCGATCGTCAACAGCGGCCCAGACGGCGACACGAGCAGCAGCAACGGCAGCGTGAACTCCGTCAGCGTGCCCAGGTGCGCGTCCAGTGCCCCGATCGAGGAGGGCCGCAGGTCCTCGGGGTGCTTGCGCCACAGCCGGCGCTTGAACGCGCGCGAGCGGTTCCACGGCGTGTTGCTGATCATCACCGTGACGACGAACGGAAAGTGCCGGTTCAGCTTCGAGGACGCCGCGCCCCACCAGATGCAGACGAACACGATCTGCGCGCCGACGATCATGTTGGATAGGGGAAACAGGAACAGGATCGCGAGGTTTCCGTACACCTCCGCGCGGGCGGCGAGGAACGGAACCTTGTCGCGCAACCCGAGCACGATTCCAAACGCCAGCAGCACACCCACCGCGACCGGGTCGAGCCGCCCGCCCGCGGTCCCGGCGGCCGGGCTGGTGCTGGCGAGGAGCAGGTAGAGGGCCGCGGCGAGCAACCCCGCGTACAGCGCCACGTCGATTCCCATGCGCCGCGTCCCGCGCGTCAGCGGCACCCGCTCAGGCCACGGCGGCAGGCGTATCGTCCCGGGGCGCAGCCAGTAGAGAAAGCCGCCGAACATCGGTGAGAAGCGCAGCGTCAGCGGCATCGACCCCGCGCCCAGGCCGAGGACCTCCCACAGCATCGTCCAGACGACGGCCTTCTCGAACACGATCGGCTCCGTCCACCAGCTGCCCAGATTCCCGAGCCAGCCGAGTCCTCGAGTCGTCGCGGAGATCACCAGCAACCCGCCGCCTGCGTAGATCAAGAGCTTGACGACGTACAGCAAGTAGACGAAATAGGGCGTCCCGAAGCCGTTGATCGCCCAGTCCTGCGCGAGCGGTTCGATCCGCTCCAGATGGCTCAGCCGCTTCCACTCCTCCAGCTCGACCGGCGGTGGCGCCGGAGCGATGAATCCCATTCAACTCGTCGTCTCAGTCGTTGGGCGCGGGCTCGGTGAGGCCGTTCTCGAGCGGCTGCTTCGCCGCGTCGGCCGCGCGCGAGATCGCAACCCGCGGCGCGGGTTCATCCGCTGCCGGAGCGCGCGTGCTCGCGTCGAGCGCCTCTCGCGCGGCTTGCAGTGCGGCATCCAAGCGCTCGCTCTCGGGCCCGTCAGCGACAGTGGCTCGCCGGTTCTGCGTCGCGCTCATCAGCGGCTGGAGCACATCGATCGGAAGTGGGAAAACGATCGTGGAGCTCTGGTTGCCGCTGACCTCGATCAGCGTCTGCAGGTAGCGCAGCTGGATCGTCACCGGGTTGCGGCTGATCACGTCGGCCGCGTCGTTCAACCGGGCGGCCGCCTGGAATTCGCCCTCGGCGTTGATGATCTTCGCGCGCCGCTCACGCTCGGCCTCGGCCTGGCGGGCCATCGCGTGCTGCATCCGTTCCGGGATCTCCACATCCTTGATCTCGACCGCGGTGACCTTCACCCCCCAAGGCTCGGTCTGATCGTCGATGATGTGCTGGAGGTGTTCGTTCAGCCGCTCACGCTCGGACAGCAGGGCGTCCAGCTCGGCCTTGCCCAGCACCGACCGCAACGTCGTCTGGGCGATCTGTGAGGTGGCGGCCTGCACGTTCTCGATCTCGACCACCGATTTCCTGGAGTCGATGATCCGGTAGTAGGCCACCGCGGTGACGCGCGCGGGCACGTTGTCGCGCGTGATCAGCTCCTGCGCCGGAATTTCCAGCGTGATCGTCCGCAGGCTCACTCGCACCATGCGATCGATCCCGGGCCGCAGGAAGATCATGCCCGGCCCGCGCTGGCTGGTCACGCGGCCGAGCCGAAATACGACGCCGCGCTCGTACTCGCGGAGCACGCGCACCGATGCGGCCGCATAGACGACCGCGGCGGCCGCCAGAAAGGCGAGGACGAGGACGACGGCCTCGATCATCCGATCAACTCCCACTCCTCCGCGCGGCGTACCGACAGCGTCAGTCCGTTCACGCGTTCCACGACGACCGACTCGCCCTCGTGGAACGCCTCCTCGTCGTCGTGGAGCCATTCGTGCCGTGCGCGCCACAGCGCGCCGTCGATGAACACCTGGCCCGCGGACTCGCTCCAGCGACGAACCACGCCGACGCGTCCGCACAGCGCCTCCGCGCCGGCCTGAATCCGTGTCCCGCGCGAGCGGGAGGCGGAGCGGGTCACCATCAGCGCCCATCCGCACGCGACTGCGCCCAACGCAATCCCGACGGGAATCGCGAGCACGGCCTCGCCTCCGAGCGCGGTGATCGTGACGATCGCGCCGGCAACCAGCGCAACAGACCCGGCGACGCCGAGAACCCCGCTGGGCGCGTGCGCCTCGGCGACCACGAACGTGGTGCCTACAAGCAGGAGCACTAGGCCGAGTAGGGTCATCTGAAGTCCTCTACTCATCATACGCCGCATGGGTCGAATCGGATGCGGTCCGACGGATGTAGCAACCGGGGTGGCCATCTTTGGCCGGCGGACCATATGGAGATGCCCTCGCCGCGGGGACGATGTCCCGCGACATGGCGCTCGAGCCCCTATCGGCGGAGGAACTGGCTGAAACGCCGACGCTCTTCGCCAGCTTCATGGGCTATGTGGACACCAAATACAAGACGCTCGGCGAGCTGCGTGCGATCTATCTGCAGCGCAGCAAGGCGCTCCACGCGGCCGAGGACCGAGCGGACGACCTGCGCGTCGACCGTTTCATCGACGACATGGCGAGCAATCGGTGGAGCTCAAATGTGGTCATGCGGATCGGTGGGTTCGACGGCACCTTGCTCGTAATCGACGGAATCCATCGCGGCATTGCATACCTGGCGTGCATCGAAGATGGGATCAGTCCGGATCGGCTTCCAGCGCTCTGCGTCGACTGCTGAGTGATCGCTACGCGGCCGCGCCGCGTAGACATACCCAACAGCCCTCGCCGCAAGGTATGGGGACCGCAAGCTCTTGGGAGTTGGATCGTCTTGGGAGTTGGATCGCGGCGGGTTGTGCCCAGACGGTCGCGGGGCCGTCGCTGTCAGTACCCCGGCATCCGCGTGAGCTGCTCGCGCGGGTTGCCGAAGAACATGTGCAGGATTCCGTTGACCGCGCTGACGATGATCGCCGCCAGCGCCGCCCACCAGAAGGTGGCGAGCGTGAACTGCGGGACGATCCAGTGAGTCAGGTAGAGCATGAGGACATTGATCAGGAAGTAGAAGATCCCGAAGGTGACGATGATGAACGGGATCGACAGGACCGCTAGGACGGGCTTCACAAAGAAGTTCACGATCGTGAACACGAGCCCGGCCACCAGCAGTGCCCACCAGTCGCTGCCGTAGCTCAGGCCGGAGAGCAGCCACGTCGCCACGAACAGGGCGATGGTGTTGAACACCCATGTGATTGCGAGCTGGCGAGCCATCTGCACAGCGTAGCCCCGCTCCGTGCGCGGTCACGGTGACTGGGGCAGCTTGCGCGAACCACGCTTGACGGCCGGCGCGGACGGCGGCGGCACGACCGGTCCGATGTCCCCGTCCGGGGCCTCGTCCAGATCGACGATCACCGGGGCATGATCACTCGGCCCCTTGCCCTTGCGGGCCTCCCGGTCGACCCAGGCCGCCCGAACCCTGTCCGCGACGGGAGCGCCGGCCAGCACCAGGTCGATCCGCATGCCGAGGTCTTGGTGGAACATTCCAGCCCGATAGTCCCAGTAGGTGAACACACGCTCGGTCGGCCAGCGGTCACGTACGACATCGCGCAGACCCAACGCCCCCAGCTCAGCGAGCGCCGCTCGCTCCGGCGGCGTGACGTGGGTCTGGCCGATGTAGGCGTCCGGGTCGAACACGTCCGCGTCGGCCGGGGCGATGTTCATGTCGCCGCAAACGATCACGTCCTGCGGCCCATCACGAACCACCTCTCGCAGAGCGTCCAGCCAGGCGAGCTTGTAGCGGTAATGCTCGGAGTCGGGAGCGCGACCGTTCGGAACGTATACGGAGTGGATTCGGACGCCGCCGCAGGTCGCTGACACCGCACGCGCCTCCGGATGTGGGAAGCCCGGGCCGCCGGGAATACCGAGAACGATTTCCTCGAGTCCGATCCGGGAGAGGATCGCCACCCCGTTCCACTGCGCCTCGCCATGGAGGGCAACGCAGTAGCCACGGCTGGCGAGCTCTGCGCCGAGCAACTGGTGGAATGCGTCGTCGACGAGCTTCGTCTCCTGCAGGCAGACGACGTCCGGCTGGCGCTGCTCAAACCAGGGCAGCAGCCGCGGCATCCGCTGCTTGACCGAGTTCACGTTCCAGGTCGCTACTCGCACGGGCGTACACTAGCTTTGAATCGAGGGCCGCCGGTGAGCTCGACGCGCAACCAAACCCTGCTTATCCCGACCCTCGGAATGTATCATCCATGGAGCCAACCGGGATCGAACCGGTGACCTCCTGCTTGCAAAGCAGGCGCTCTCCCAGCTGAGCTATGGCCCCGAGCAAACCCGAGTTTAGAGAAGTAAGCCCACAGGTCCGAGTGGACACCCAGACCAACTAACGACCCTACCCGTCAAAGTCGAAGTCCCGTGGCCCCTGCTGCTCAAACCACAGGCGCTCCTGCTCCGGGGTATCCCGCAGAAACTCTGGCGTCTCCTCCAGCACGTCCTCGACCGGCTCCAGATCCTCCTCCGGCCCACCGCCCAGCCCCGCGGAGTCGATCTGGCCCGCGCGATCCGCCGCTTCGTGTTGCTCGTCGAGCACGGTGCGCATGTCGAGTTCAGCGGTCTCCTGGCCGACGCTCGCGAAGTCCGTGCCCCTGACGGGGGGAGTGCCCTCGCCGTCGCCGTCGCCGTCCTCGAACGTCTGCTCCTCGTCCCCATCCTCCCCTACCACCGGCCCGAGCGCGTCCTGCTCCTGGCGCGCGAGCACTGATGGGTCGGCGCCGCGCAGGCGCTTGAGCTCCATGTGTTCGCGGATGGCGTCGTCGAGCAATCCCATAGCGCCGCCAAACGATACTGCGCCTCGCAAAGCGCGCCCGACGACTACACTTCTGGACAATCGCGCCGTCCCCACGGCGCGAGCGCACGGGGCTATAGCTCAGTTGGGAGAGCGCCTGGATCGCACCCAGGAGGTCGGGGGTTCGAGTCCCCCTAGCTCCATCAGTCGACGATCGCCAGCGCGAACCCGTCGTACCCCTTGCTGCCGACCATCTGGATCGCGGTCGCATCGACCCCGCGCTCGGCGGCGAGCAGCTCGAAGAAGCGCCGGATACCCCGGATACCCTCGTTACCGACCGTCGGATCGTCGGCGTCGGAGTCGAGGATCGCGCCCTCGCGCACGACGTTGTCGACGACGATCAGCGTGCCGGGGCGAGAGAGCTTCAGCGACCATTCGAAGTAGCCCGGGTTGTTCTGCTTGTCGGCGTCGATGAAGATCAGATCGAACGGCCCTGACCCCTCGGCGACGAGCTCGGGCAGCGTCTGTAGCGCCGGCCCGACCCGCAGCTCGACGCGCTCCGCGAGCCCGGCGCGCGCGATGTTTGCCCGCGCGATCTCCGCGTACTCAGGTTGGGCCTCGAGCGTGAGGAGGCGCCCGTCGGCGGGGAGCGCGCGAGCCAGCCAGATCGTGCTGTAGCCGCCGAGCGTCCCCAGCTCCAGGATCGTCCGTGCCCCTTGCACCCGCGCCAGCAGGGCCAACAGCTTCCCCTGGTTCGGCGTGACCGCGATCGGCGGCAGCCCCGCGGCGGCGCTGTCCTCGAGCGCGGCGTCCAGCGCCGCGTCCGCGGGCACGAGCAGGTCGGTGATGTAGTCGTCGACCGCCGTCCAGCGCTGCTGGGGTGCGGTCTCGCTGTCGGCTGTGTCGGCCATCGGCGGTCAGGCTATCCGACGCCGCTGTAACGAGGTTGCCATCGTCCGGCGAAGCACAGTGCCTCAAGCGCCCGGCAAGTCCTCGGTCTCGCGCTCGCGGCCGAGCACGCGCAGCAGCTCCTCGTAGGGACCGACGAGGTAGGCCTGATCGCCGGCGGCGAAGCGCGTGTCGCGGCGCGGAGGGTGCTCCAGCGCGCCGCCCGACTCGGCGCGCACGATCGCCACGACGCGGATCCGCGCCGAGAGCTCGCGCATCGCCAGCCCGACGAGCCCGCCGTCTTGACGGACCGTGAGCCGCGCGACGAGGAACGGCTGGTTGCGCACGTAGAAGGTCGCGAGCACCTCCAGCCCGAGCACCGCGCCGACGAACCAGGGCGCCGCCAGCGCCGAGGTCGACCAGACGTGGTGGAACTTGAAGGTCTTCTCCAGGCGATGGCCGAGCGCGCGGTCGAACACGCGCAGCACGACCGGCACCTCCGTCCAGCGCTCGCCGAGCGAGTCGCGCACCGCGAGGCCGGTCTCGAGGTTGACGAGGTCGTCGCTCGTCAGGATCGCGACCGCGCCCGCTTCGGCGATGTTCACCGAGCGCAGCGTCTGGCCGAGCGTCGCGTCGCCGTGCACGATCGGCACGCCGAGCGAGCGAGCGTGCTGGACGTAGCGGTTGCGCTCGTCGTACTCGATCACGACCACCTCCCGCCCGAGCGCGCGCAGGCCTTCGAGCACGCGCAGGCCGACCGCGCCGAGGCCGACGAGCACGACGTGGCCCTCCATCCCGCGGATGCTGCCCTGGCCGAGCGACTGCTCGATGCGGCGGCTGACGAGCACGTTCGTGAGCAGCGCGAAGATCGTCGTCACGAGCGTCGTCCCCGCGACGATCAGCAGGATGCCGAAGCCCTCGAGCCAGGCCGGCTGGCTCGCGAAGGAGAAGTCGCCGAAGCCGACGGTCGCGACGGTCTCCACCGTGAAGTACATGGCGTCCTCGACCGACAGGTGGTGGGGCGCGGTCGGCTGTCGGTATCCGAGCGCGCAGCACCACGGTGGAGATGATCAGCAGCAGCACGCCCAGCAGGAGCGTGATGATCAGCGCGCGATCGGCCTCCTCGGCGAGCGTGCGCGAGACACGACGGACGAGTCCGCCGTGCCGGACGGCCGATGCCTTGCCGGGAGCGTACGGATGGCTCTTTGCCTGTGAGCCACCCCGGCGCCGCCGAGGTCCTCGGGCTTGCCGAGCACGGTCACGCGGTCGCCCACCTGCACCTCGTGATCGCGGCCCGGGCAGACCACGAGCTCGCCCTTCGACGGTGATGATGCCGACCGGGGCGAGGTCGCCGAACAGGGTCCGCAGCGTCCCGGTCTCTGTCACGGCGACCTCGGCGGCGACGAACAGCTCCTCGCCGAGCATCACGTCGTAGCTCGTGCGCCCCATGCAGGCGTCCACCACCGACGGCGCGAACAGCCCGGCGACGTCCAGCGCGCTGCCGGCGCCGGTGGCGTCTTCGACGGCGCGTCCGACGGTCGGGTTGTCGAGGTGGACGACGACCGAGATGTCCTCGCGCATGTCGCGCACCATCAGCGCCGTCTCCACGTTGCGCAGGTCGCTCGCCTGCGTGCACACCACCGCACGCGCCCCGGCCAGGCCGGCCGCGCGCAGCTGCGCGCACGGGATCGCCGTCGCTGCGCATGTGCGGGCAGCCCCAGCTCTCCACGAGCGCCGCCATCCGCGCGGAGGGGTCGTCGTCGAGCACGACCACCGGCACCTCCGCCACCCGCAGCTGCTCGACGGTGCGCAGGCCGACGCCCTCCAGACCGCACACGATCACATGGCCCGTCCAGTGCTCGTAGCTGCCGGGCGCTGGCGGCCGCGCGGCTCGCGAGCGCCTCGGGCGCGGCCCGTCTGCGCGGCGCCGGACGCCGATGCGCCGTCAGGAATATGTGTCGTCGAAGGTTCCGTCTGTCCCCGTTCGCTGACCCCCCCACGCCATATTCGGTTTGTGGCCGCGACTCTACCTGAGCGGCTTGCGAGCGAATCGTATCGGGCTCTGGGGACCTGAATAACCTAGAGCGCCATGACTACACAACGCGCCCAGGCCAGGCGAGCAGCTGCTGCAGAGCGTCGCCCAGGCGATCGATGAGATCGCCTTCGCGCTCGCGTCGCTGGGCGAGGCCTACGAGCAGCTCGACGAGCAGAGCGCGGACCGGCTCGAGCAGGAGCTGTTCAAGCCAGTGCAGGCTGGCCTACGGACGCGCGCAGCGCACCTACAACGAGTTCGCCGCACGCCACGACCTCCCGGACCAGCAGTTCGGGCCGGCGCCCTCAGGCGCTCCCTCGCACGGCGTAAAGGGCTTCCTCGACAGCGCCGTGGACGGCATCGCCAGGGCGGATGGCGCGCTCGCGACGCTCCAGGATTCGATGCTCCCGGTCGAGGTCGGCGACCCCGAGCTGCGGGCCGGCCTGGAGGAGGTGCGCACGCTCCTCGGCGAGGTTCCGGGCCGAGCCCGTCAGTTCGTGCGCACGCTGGGGCGCTAACGTGCGACCCCTCACCCCGCGCCTCGCCGCGCGACCGCGCCGACCGCGTGCTTAGATACCCGCAGCGCGCGCCCGTAGCTCAGTGGTCAACGGTTCTCTTCGGGGAGCCAAAGAGCAGCGGTCTTTCAAGCCGCAGGCCGCGGGTTCGATTCCCGCCGGGCGCATTTTTTCAGCTGCGCGACTCAAACGGGCAGCAGCGAGCCCGCCGTCGGCCGCACCCGCGGGCGTCGTGATCGAGGGCGAGGAGCGCCCTATCGCGACCCCGCTGAGGGCCGCGCGACCCTCACGTCGGGCCACGGCCGGCCTGGGCGCCCGGTGTAGTAGCCCTGCGCGAGCGGTACGCCGAGCTCGCCGAGCACCCGCAGCTCGGCGCTGTGCTCGATGCCCTCGGCCACCAGCAGGCTGCCGACCTGCTTGGAGTAGCCGACGAGCGCTCCAACCAGCGCGGCGCGGTCGGAGTCGTGGTCGATGCCGCTGATCAGCGAGCGGTCGAGCTTTAGGTAGCTGGGATGCACGGTCGTGATCTGGCGCAGGCCTGAGTAGCCGGCCCCCATGTCGTCAACCGCCAGGCGCGCGCCGCGCTCCTGCAGCGGGGCGATCACCGTCCGCAGCTCCCTGTCGCTCTGCACGAGCGTCTCCTCGGTGATCTCGACGATCAATCCCCGCAGGTCACGCTGCTCGTCGAGCATCTGCAGGGTCAGCGGATCGAGCAGCACGGGCGCGGAGAGGTTGACCGACAGGCTCACGCCCGCGGGGCGCTCTCCAAACAGCTCGAGCGCCGCGCGCAGGCAGGCGCGCTCCAGCGCATCGCGTTCGCCGAGCGCGGCGGCCATCGAGAACCAGTGCAGCGGACCTTCGGTGCTCCCGGCAAAGCGAGCGAGCGCCTCGTAGGCATGCACCGACCCCGTGTGCACGTCGACGATCGGCTGCACCGCCATCGCCAGGCCATCCCCCGCGATGAAGCGGGCGAGCGCCTCTTCAGCGAGCGTCTTCTCCTGCGCGCTCAGCGCTCCCTCCGGCTGCTCCCGGTATGCGCTCGCCGGCCGCGTCGCCGCGCTTGGCCACGCGTGAGGCGATGTCCCCGGCGAGCAGCAGCGTCTCGGCGTTGTCGGCGTCGTGGCGAGCTTGCCGGAGCAGGTGGTTGAGCTCGCGCGTGAGTCGTCCGCTCGTCAACAGTAGCCCCAGCGAGGCCAGGCACAGCGCCACGTGTTCGGCGCTCAGTTGGCCCTGCAGGATCACCGGTAGCGCCAGCGCGGTGAGCACGACCGTGCGACCGATCCAGTGCACGCGCCCGCCGCGCGCCATCACGCCGCTGCCGATCGCCGCCAGCCACAGCAGGCTCAGCGCCGTCACCCGCTGATCCTGCAGGCCGATGATCAGGATCGCCGCTGCCCCCGCGAGCGACTCCTCGATTCTCAGCCAGCGCATTCGCGGCGCCCACAGGTGCACCATTGCGCGTCAGCGTGATCGTGAGGAAGCCGGCGATCCCAAACGCCGGATGGGCCAGCAGGCCCGGCTGGATGAGGATCAGCGTGATGCCCGCCAGCCCGACGGTTGCGCGCGTGATAGCCGCGGTCCGGCGTGCCCGCAGGATGTGATCGTCGCTCTCGATCGCAACCGTGCCTTCGAGCAGGGCCATGGCGAGCATCTCGGTTCCTTCTTATATTTACTTTATGAAGAGGGAAGATCCCTGGACCGGTGGCAGTCCAGTTTGATATGGGGAATCGAAATCCCGATATGAGGGAACCGCAAGCGCAATTGTATGAGGTGACGAAGGCTTGGGCTAGTCTGATGCGGGCTGTCTAGACTCGCTGCTGCGAGCGCCGAGCGGCTCTCGGCGAGCCGGTCGGCCTCGGCGGCATGGGCGGCGAAGGCATCGATCAGCCGCGGCCAGAGCACGCGCGGCAGGTCGTGGCCCATGCCCTCGATCATCATCAGCTCCGCACCTGGAATCGCGCGCGCCGTCGCCCGTCCCCCCGAGGGCGAGACCAGTGGATCGACGCTGCCGTGGATCACGAGCGTCGGCGCGGTGATGCGCCTCGAGCTCGGCGGTGCGGTCGCCGGAGGCGATGATCGCGGCGAGCTGGCGCCCTGCCCCGGTGCGGTCGAGCTCGCGGTCGAAGGAGAGCGCGGCGATCCGGCGCGTGCCCTCGATGTCCTGGGGGATGCCACGGGAGCCGACCTTCGCGAACAGGCTGCGCGGCGTGCTCGATGAACGCCTCGCGCTCGCGGGGAGCCTTACGCAGGAAGATCGGGTAGCTCGAGAGCGCCGGCCGCCCGACCCAGCGGCCGCCGGTGCTGGACATCATCGACACCAGCGAGCGCACCCGCGTGGGGTGCCTGGCCGCGATGCTCTGCGCGATCATCCCGCCCATCGAGGCGCCGATCACGTGCGCCCGAGTCGATTTCCAGCTCGTCCATCAGGCCCACCGCGTCCTGGGCCATGTCCGCGAGCGTGTAGCGCGCGGGAACCGAGTAGCGCAGCAGCTGGCGCAGCGACGGCGGCGGACCCTGCAGATGGGTCGAGCGGCCGATGTCGCGGTTGTCGAAGCGCACCACATACAGCCCGCGCGCGGCGAGCTCTTCGCAGAAGTCCTCCTGCCAGGCGACCATCTGCGCGCCCAGGCCCATGATCAGCAGCGCCGCCGGATCGGCGGGGTCGCCGAAGGTCTCGTAGCAGAGGGTGATCCCACCGCCGACGTCGCAGAGCTGCTCGGGCATGACCATCGACTGTAGCGCCGCGAGTGGTTCTGGGGCCCACAGGAGATCCACAAGAGAGCCCCGATGTTTCGGCGGCGTGACTTTCTGTCAACTGCCGCCGTGCAGCGCTAGGATCGGTTCGGTGGAGCAGCCCGAGATCAGCAAGCTGTCGATCGACACGATTCGCGGTCTCGCGATGGACGCCGTGCAGAAGGCTGATGCGGGCCACCCCGGCACCGCGATGGCGCTCGCGCCGCTGGCGTACACGATCTTCAAGCGCTTCCTCCACGCCGACCCGGCCGAGACGGACTGGCCCGACCGCGATCGCTTCGTGCTGAGCTCCGGCCACGCGTGCATGCTGCAGTACTCGCTGCTGCACCTGACCGGCTACGAGCTGAGCATCGACGACCTCGAGCAGTTCCGCCAGTGGGGCTCGCGCACGCCGGGCCATCCCGAGCGCGGGCACACGCCCGGGATCGAGGTCACGACCGGGCCGCTCGGACAGGGCTTCGCCAACGCCGTCGGCATGGCGATCGCCGAGCGCTTCCTGGCCGAGCGCTTCAACCGGCCCGGGCCAGAAAGTCGTCGACCACCACACCTACGCGATCTGCTCCGACGGGGACCTGATGGAGGGCGTCAGCCAGGAAGCCGCCTCGATCGCCGGGCACTTCGGGCTCGGCAAGCTGGTGGTCTGCTACGACGACAACCGCATCACGATCGACGGCTCGACGACGATCTCGCTTCGACGGCGAGAACCACACCGCGCGTTTGGAAGCCGACGGCTGGCACGTGCAGCGGGTCGAGGACTCCGAGGATCTCGACGCGCTCGAGGCCGCGCTGGCGGCCGGGCGCGACGAAGCCGAGCGCCCGTCGTTCATCGCGATCCGCTCGCACATCGCCTACCCGGCGCCCAACGCCGTCGATACCGCCGCCTCGCACGGGTCGGCGCTGGGCGAGGAGGAGGTGCGCGCGACGAAGGAGGCGATGGGCTTCGACCCCGACCGCCACTTCTGGGTGGACGAGCGCGTCTACGAGCACATGAGCCTGCGCGACTCCGGCGCGAAGGCGCGAGGCGAGTGGCAGGAGCGCTACGAGGCCTGGCGCGAGGCCTCCCCCGAGCTGGCCGCGGACTGGGACCTCGCCTGGGCGGGGCGCCTGCGCGACGGCTGGCGCGAGACGCTGCCGAAGTTCGAGGCCGGCGAGAAGCTCGCCACGCGCGCGGCCGGGCAGCAGGCGATGGCGGCCTTTGGCGCGCACGCCCCGACGATGATCGGCGGCGCGGCCGATCTGGTCGAGTCGACGAAGACCCTGTTCGAGGGCGCAGGCGAGTTCTCGAAGGTTCACGCCGGGCGCAACGTGCCGTTCGGCATCCGCGAGCACGCGATGGGCGCGATCGTCAACGGCGCGGCCGCCCACGGCGGGATCGTCTAGCCGTACGGCTCGACGTTCCTGATGTTCTCCGACTACATGCGCGGATCGGTGCGGCTGTCGGCGTTGATGGGGCTCCCGGTCGTCTGGGTTTGGACGCACGACTCGGTCGGTCTCGGCGAGGACGGGCCGACGCACCAGCCGATCGAGCACTACGCGTCGCTGCGCGCGATCCCGCGAGCTGTGGGTGATCCGCCCTGGCGACGCGAACGAGACGAGCCACGCGTGGCGCGTGGCGCTCGAGCGCGAGGACGGCCCCGTGGCGCTGCTGCTCTCGCGCCAGGGCGTCGAGACGCTCGACCGCTCGGAGCTCGGGGCCGCGGAGGAGCTGGAGCGCGGCGGGTACGTGCTGTGGGATTCCTCCGGCGCCGCGAGCGGCCGCGCCGGAGCTGATCCTGATCTCGACCGGCGCCGAGGTGCCGCCGACGCTCGCGGCCGCGCGGAAGCTGGTCGGCGAGACGAAAGCGAATGTGCGCGTGGTGTCGATGCCGTGCATCGAGCTGTTCGAAGCCCAGACGCAGGAGTACCGCGACAGCGTGCTGCCGCCGGGCACGACGAAGCGGCTGGCCGTCGAGCCGGGCGCGAGCATCAGCTGGTGGAAGTGGGTCGGCACCGACGGAGACGTGCTCGGGCTCGACCGCTTCGGCGCCTCGGCGCCGGGGACGAAGGTGCTCGAGGAGCTGGGCTTCAGCGTCGAGAACATCGCCGCGCGCGCCGGCGCGCTGTTGGACGGGAAGGTGCGACCGCGATGAGCTCCTCGCCGATGACCCACCTGTCAGCGCTCGGCCAGAGCGTGTGGATCGATTTCCTCTCGCGCGAATCGATCCGCGAGGGTCACCTGCAACACCTGATCGACGAGGACTCCGTGGTCGGAGCCACGTCGAACCCGACGATCTTCCAGAAGGCGATGACGGCGGGGAACGCCTACGACGAGCAGCTGCGCAAAGAGGCCGGGCGGGGGAGCAACGCCAGGGAGACGTTCTGGGCGCTGGCCGAGCGCGACATCGAAGACGCCTGCGATCTGTTCCGCCCGGTCTGGGACGGGGGCGCCGGCCGCGACGGGTACGTCTCGCTGGAGGTCGACCCGGGCCTGGCCTACGACACGCTCGCGACCTACCGCGAAGCGATCCGCCTGCACAAGGCCGTGGACCGACCGAACCTGATGGTGAAGATCCCCGCGACCAAGCCGGGGCTGGCCGCGATCGAGGACGTGATCGCGAAGGGGCACTCGATCAACGTGACGCTGATCTTCTCGCTGCAGCGCTACGCGGACGTCGCCGAGTCCTACATCGCGCGGGATCGAGCGGTTGGTCGCGGCGGGCGGCGACCCGAGCACGGTGGCATCGGTGGCGAGCTTCTTCGTCTCGCGGATCGACACCGAGGCCGACCGGCGGCTGGACGAGATCGGCGGCCACGACGAGCTCAAGGGCAAGCTCGCGATCGCCAACGCGAAGCTCGCCTACCAGCACTACAAGCGCGCGTTCGCCGGCCCGCGCTGGGAGTACCTCGCCGGCAAGGGCGCCACGCCGCAGCGCGTGCTGTGGGCGAGCACCTCGACGAAGAACCCGGACTATCGCGACACGATCTACGTCGAGGAGCTGATCGGGGCCGACACCGTGAACACGATGCCCGAGGAGACGATCCGCGACTTCCAGGACCACGGCAAGCCGGCGCCGCGCCTGGAGCAGGGGCTTGCCGAGGCACGAGCGCTGCTCGAGGAGCTGGCCGCGGCCGGCGTCGACTACGACGATCTGACGGACACGCTCGAGCGCGAGGGCGTCGAGAAATTCTCCGCTTCGTTCGACGAGCTGCGGCAGGCGCTCGGCGAGAAGCAGGCCGCGCTCGCCCCTGATTGATTCGGCTCAGACCCGCGTCGCATCCCGTGATGCTGAGGATGGCCGCGCGGTGCTTGAGTGTACTCAGGTGTAGGGAATCGGGATCAGCACGCGGATGCGCAGCGGTCCGGCGGGGAACGCGCGGGCGTCGAGCGTGAACACGCGGAAGGTGTGGCCGCGGTAGTGATAGGGCCGCTCGCGGGGACGGATGAGAACCCGCCCACCCCGGGTCCGAGGCTGTTCTTCACCAGTTCGGGGTGGGTGGTGGGGTTCATGTACATGAGCACGTCGAGGCCGACCAGGCGCCTGGCGAGGCGCAGGTAGCCTTCGTCGTCCTGAATCGAGAGCACGAGCTCGCCGATCCGCTTGCCGTGCAGGCGCAGCGGCGCGCTCACGGGCGCGAGCACGTACGGGCCGCCGACGTCGGCGAGCAGGTGCCCGCCGGCGCTCACGCGCAGGCGCACGATGTGGCTGTGGTCGTAGACCAGGCCGACGACCGCCTTGCGGGCGGCGACGGGGTTGCGTTCGGCGACCGCCTGCAGCAGGGCACTGTTCTGCTGGGCGTTGTGGACCTGGAGCAGCGCATGCGGACCGCCCTCGCCGGCATAGATCAGCGCCGCCACGCGGCTGAGCGTGTTGACGAGCGTGTCCTGGGTGCTTGCCCCGCAGATGCGCGCGGTCGAGCTGACAGACCTCAGGAGGTAGACGCGCAGCGAGCCGGAGGGGTAGACCGAGGCGGGGAACGAGGCGTATTGAAAGACGGTCCCGTGCTCGGTCAGCGTGCCGGCCGGCGGCAGTCGTGCCGGCCGGCATCGCAAACGAGCCGGCGATGCTGTGGTTGCCCTCACGCAGGGCGACATCGCCCTCGACGACGCCCTTCAGCTCCGAGAGGAAGCCGCGATCCGCCCACACGCTCGTCACGAAGCTTGCGATCGGGGCACCCGTGGCGCTGAGGATCGAACCGTGCAGCGGCGCGAGCGCGCCTTCGGAGCCGAGGTCGGCGAGGGTCTTGGTGCCGCGGATAACCGTCAGGTTGGTCAGATGTCCGCTCGCGAGCAGCGCCTGCTGCGGCCGTGCGCGCGGCCGCCGGCGTCGCCATGTTCGACAGCTTCGCGCAGCGCGCGCGACCCCTTGATCAGGCGCATCGCGATTTCGGTGCGTTCACTGGAGACGCCCTCGTCGTAAACGTGCTGCGTCACCTGGCTGAGCGCTTCGAGCACGGTCGGGCCGCAGGCGCCGGAGGCTCCCGCTGGGCAGGGGATCGACGCTCGCGCGAGCGGGTGCGCCTCTGCCGAGGCTGGACACGTAGCCGGCGGCGAGCGCAAGAACGAGCAACGCGAGCGCGACCGCCACGCGCTTGGCGCTCAGATATGTGGCCATCACGCGAGATCATCCAAGGACATCCTAAGTGCAACATCGACAGGGCCGCAATCGACTCATACTCGCCAGGTGCCCACCGCTCTGATCACCGGCGCCTCGACGGGCATCGGCCGCGCGACGGCGCTTGCGGCTGGCGGCGTCCGGTTGGACGGTGCTCGCGGGGGTGCGCAAGACCGCGGACGGCGAGGCGCTGCGAGCCGCTGGGGGTGAGCGGGTGATCCCGCTGCAGCTCGACGTGACCGACCCCGCGCAGATCGAGCAGGCCGCTGAGCGGGTGGGCGAACTCGCGCCCGGCGGCCTGGACGCGCTCGTCAACAACGCCGGCAGTCGCCGTCGGCGGGCCGTTGGAGCTGATCCCCATGGACGATCTGCGCCGCCAGTTCGACGTGAACTTCTTCGGGCACGTCGCCGTGACTCAGGCGCTGATTCCGGCGCTGCGTCGCGCGCGCGGGAGAATCGTGCTGATCTCCTCCGTCGGCGGTCTGCTCACTACGCCATACCTGGCGCCCTATCACGCCTCGAAGTACGCGCTGGAGGCGGCGGCAAACTCGCTGCGCTTGGAGCTTGCCCGCTCTCACATCCAGGTGGCGCTGATCGAGCCGGGGTCGGTCGCCACCCCGATCTGGGAGAAGAATCGCGGCCAGGTCGACGAGTTCAGCGTCCCCGAGGAGTTGCGCGAGCAGTACGGCCACGTGCCGGCGGCGATGGCCAAGGCGCTTCACAACACCGCCCGCCGCGGCATCCCACCCGAGCGGGTGGCGCAGACGATCGAGCGAGCGCTGAACGCCAGGCGGATGCGAGCGCGTTATCTCATCGGCCGCGACGCGCACGCGATGGTGTGGGCGAGTCGCCTGCTCCCGGACCTTCTGTTTGATCGCCTGCTGCGCAGAGCAGTCGGGGTTTGAGCCCGGCCCTGGCCGCAGACGCCGGAGTCGAGCCCTTGGACGGCGATCGGCTCTGGACGGCGCTCACATCTAGGACGGCGGCGGATACACCGCCAGCCAAGCGAACAGGCTGGTGGTGGCGGCCTGCGTCTGCAGGCTCCCCGGCAGGGCGTCGGCCGTGGGCAGCGTTTCGCCGTTCCAGGCAAGCAGGTAGAGCCCTTCGCTGTTCAGCGCGTGCGCCTGGGCTTCGCGGGCGTTCTCAGCGGCGAGCGCGTAAAGAGCTGGGTCGTGGTCGAGTGAGTACAGCGCGAGCATCCACTGCAGGTAGATCGCGTCGTACTGCGGGGCGAAGTCGAGGATCTGACCGAAGCGGCGCAGCGAAGTGCTCAGCAGCGGTTCGACCCGTTCGCAGTCGGCCGCGCTCGCCGTTTCCCTGCAGAGCAGCGCCTGCGCGTAGATCAAGGGCGACTCGATGTAGTCGATCGGGGTTGGGTTGAGGCTGCTGCCGGCGTACAGGCCGTTGGCGGAGCTGAACCCGATCGTGTTGCCCCAGAGCAGGAACTTTTCCGCCTGGCCGAGGGCGAAGGCGGAGTGCGTCTGCTGGTAGATCAGCGTCGCCAGCAGCGTGTCCGCGGCGAGCGCCTCGCCGGCCTTGTAGGGATGCTTTGTGTTCCACCAGATCCCGCCTTCCTGTGGATCCCAGCCGGCGGCGGCGACGTAGGCGAGCGCGCGTTGCGGCGTCGGTGAGCCAGCGGCGCTTGCCTGTGGCGCGGTAGGCGTTCAAGAACGCGAGGCCCCACCAGCCGTTGTCGTCGAACCAGGTCTCGGTGTTCGCTTCGCGGTCGCCTGGGTAGGGCGAGTAGCCGGGCACGGGGCGCAGGCCCCGGTTCAGGTAGCGCTCGGCGCCACGCGGCAAAGCGCGCCACTGCGCGCTGGTTGGCGGGGGTGGGCTGGGCGATCGCGATCGCGTCGAGCGACTCGAACAGCGGCACGATGTCCCAGATCGTCGCCAGCGGATACCGTTCGCGGTCGCCGAGCCGCGCGTCGTACCAGCCGAGCCGGCGATCGCCGAAGCGCTGCTCGGCGCGTGCCACACCCGCTTGGGCGAGTGAGAGGTAGTGCTGCTGGACGGGCGATAGCGGCGCCGCGCGGGCAGCTCCGCTCAAGGAGAAGAGCGCGAGCGTCGAGAGGATTGAAGCCAAAGCGAACCTTGCCATGTTGATCACAACCCGAGCGTAGGCCGATCGACGCGCCGCGAACCGCGAGAGCAGTGAACCGGGTGCCTGGTGGTTCTCACCTGGATACGGTGTAACAGCGGATGACGATCGATGATTCAACTACACCAGCTGTTCCCGCCGCCCAGATTCCAGAGGCCCAGCTGCCGACCCCGCCTTCTGAACGGGGGGAGTGGCTGCTCGCGCTGGCGCTCGGCGCCCTCGGTGTGGCCGTGCTGGTGGCGGTGCTGACGGGCTTGGTCGGGCGCACGAGCACCGCCGCTCCGCATGCGGCGCCTCCCGCGGTGCTCGTGGCGGCGGTCACGCCGACGCCGAGCGCGGCGCAGTCCGCGAGCGTGCTCGCCGGCGCGGTGGCAGCTGAGGGTTCCCCGGCCGGGTCTCGCGCGAGCAGATCGCGCGCAGCGCGAAGTGTCAGGCGTGGGCGGCGCTCACTCGGCGCCGCGATCGTCGCGCAGCCGTCGCCCGCACAGCAGCAACTGGCCGCGAGAGGTCTGGTCGATCAGACCGAAACGGCGATACCGACGCGCTGGATGGAAGGCTTCTATCCGATCTACGCGACCGCGCAGAGCACGTTCGGTGTGAACTGGCTGCTGATCGCCTCGATCCACAAGCAGGAGTCGGCGTTCTCGACCGCCCCGACCACCTACCACGGACTGAACTTCGCCGGTTGCTGCGGAGGGCCGATGCAGTTCAACGTGACGAATGGGTCCCGCCCGGGCATCGGATCGACGTGGGATCTCGTGAGCGACTCCTACAAGTACGGCAAGCGCCCTGCCTACTACGACCACATGACGGCGACGCACCCCTCGATCTACGACGACTTCGACTCGATCATGGCCGCCGCGCACCTGCTCTCGGCAGACGGCGCGGAATACGCGCTGAACGGTGCGGCGTGGGATGCGGCGTATGACTACTACGGGCACGACGCGACCGGGGTCAGCTATGCCGACGAGGTGTTGGCCCGCGCGATCGGCTGGTCACAGCACGGCTTCTGCATCAACTGCGGCGTCGAATCCAGCATGATCGAAGCGGTCCACGCCGCCTATGGCGCGCCCGTGCTGGCGGCGCTTGAAGCCGAAGCGAAGCCGAAGGCGGTTAGCGCCCGCGCCGTTAAACGCGGCGGGCGCCGCGGCTAGCGGCGCTCGGCCATTGACCGCCAGGTCAGGCGGCGCTTGCCTGGGCGATCAACTCGCCCGCGACGCGATCCGTGGCGCCGGCGGTCCCACCGAGCAGGCGGCGGGAGAGCTGGGCGCGGCGGAAGTACAGCGGCGCGTCGTGCTCCCAAGTGGCGCCGATGCCGCCGTGCACGGAGATCATCGTGCGCGCGGCCTGGTCGAGCGCACGGCCGGCCACCGAGCGCGCCGCGCTCGCCGCGAGCGGGAACTCCTCCGGCTTGCCGGTGCGCGACCAGCCGGCGTAGTAGAGCAGCGAACGGCCGTTCTCCAGCTGGCGCAGGACCTCCGTCAAGGAGTGCTTGACCGCCTGGTAGGAGCCGATCGCCCGGCCGAACGTGTGGCGCTCCTTAGCGTAGGCGACCGATACGTCCAGCGCGGTCTCGACGCTGCCGAGCGACTCGGCCGCGATCAAAGCCTGGGCGAGATGCCAGGCGCCGGCGAGGGACTCGGGCGACGCATCGAGCACTGTGGCGGGGGCGTCCTCGAGGGTTACGTGCCCCAGCGAGCGGGTGGCGTCATATCCCTGCACCGCCTCGACCTGAGACACCGGGCGCGGCGGCGTCGATCGCGATGCCGGTGGGCTTGCCGTCCAGCAACGCCACACCGACCAGCACCGCGGCGCCGGGGGCGTCCGGCACGAACGAGAGCCGGCCACTGACACGCGCCTGGTTGCCGTCGCCGTCCCGGCGGCTGTGGGAGCCGACGGGCGCGCGAGGCCGTGCGCTGGGTCGAGCGTCCACTCTTGTCGAGACGTCGCTGGGCGGGCTCGCCGGGCAGGTAGGCGGCGCGCTTGGCGCCGCTGGCGAGCTGCTCGAGCAGGTCCTTCGGTGCGCCTGTGGAGTCGTTCAGGATCGCCGTCGCGGGCAGGTGGCCAAGCAAGGCCACACCGGCCAGCACGCGGCCGCACTCGCCGAGCACGAGCATCGCGTCGAACGCGTCCAGTCCCGCCCCGCCGTGGACTCGTCGATCAGCAGACCGGGCCAGCCAGCCTCGCACGCGGTCGGCCACAGGTCGGGCAGCGGCGCGTTGCCGTCGAGCGCCTCGCGGGCGGCTTCGATCGTCTTGAAACGCGACAGCGCGCCGCGCGCGGCCTCGCGCAGGAACACCTGCTCGTCTGAGAGTGCGAGGTTCATGCCGCCGCTCCTTCCTTGGAGCGCAGCTCCGAGAACGGGATGCCCTTGTCCAGGCGCGGCTCGGGCGGCAGCCCGAGCACACGCTCGCCGATCGTGTTGCGCAGGATCTCTTCGGTCCCGCCCGCCGACTTCAGGCCTGGAAGGAACGAGATCATGTAGGCCCACTCGCTGTCCTTGTGCGAGCGCGTCGGGTCCGATCACGTCGGTGATCAGGTCGCCGGCCTTGATCGCGCCGTTGACGATCGTGACCTTCGCGAGCCCTGCCTCCGGGCCGGGGATCTGGCCTTTCTGCAGCGCGGTCAGCGTGCGATAGCCGGTGAAGCGCACGGCCAGCAGTTCGGAGACGATCTCGCCGAGCTGGTGGCGCACCTCGGGGTCGCGGCGGGCGTGCTCGTCGTCGGCGATCGCCTTGGCGAAGCGGGTCGAGTTGTAGCCGAGGCCCTCGCCGCCGAGGCCGATCGTGACGCGCTCGAACATCAGCGTCGTCAGCGCGGTGCCCCAGCCGTTGCCGACGCCGCCGACGACCGCGTCGGCATCGAGCGCGACGTCGTCGAAGAACACCTCGTTGAACTCGGCCTCGCCGGAGATCTGGCGCAGACCGCTGACGGTCACGCCGGCGGCGTCCATCGGCACGATGAACATCGTCATGCCCTTGTGCTTGGGCACGTCGGCGTCGGTGCGCGCGAGCAGCAGCCCGTAGGAGGCGAACTGGGCGTTGGTCGTCCACACCTTCTGGCCGCTCAAGCGCCAGCTGCCGTCGTCCTGCAGGCGCGCACGGGCCTGCACCGCAGCGAGGTCAGAGCCGGCGGCGGGCTCGGAGAACAGCTGGCACCAGACCTCGTCCCCGTGCAGCATCGGGCCGAGATAGCGCGCCTTCTGCTCCTCGGCGCCGTGGGCGATCAGCGTCGGGCCGAGCATGCCGACGCCGATCGCGTCGAGGATGCCGGGGACTTTCGCCTGGGCGATCTCCTGGTTGCAGATCAGCTGCTCGATCGGACCGAGGCCCTGGCCGCCGTACTCCTTCGGCCAGGTCACGCCCGCGAGCCCTGCCTCGGCGAGCTTGCCCTGCCAGGCGCGCCGCGCCGTGACGATCTCGTCCTCGTCCTTCAGCGCGTCGGGGCCCGTGAGGACCGGCGCCTGGGACTTGTGCTCTTGCAGCCAGGACCGCACCTGGGCGCGATAAGCGGCCTGCTCTGGGGTGTCGTCGAGATCCACGGCTGCATCCTCCTCCTTTGGCTGACTGACCAGTCAATCGATATCACCAACGGTACTCCCTCGCGCGAACATGCGTCGCGCAGGCTCAGGCGCCGGGGGGAATCGGCGGCTGCGAGACGGGCGCTTGGTGGTAGACGCCTTCGAACCCGCGGTTGAGCAGATAGCTCGCCTGGGTGGCCGGGTCGGGCGAGTGCAGCAGCACCACGCCGAGGCGCACGCCGTGGCGCTCGGCAATCGCCACCAGACAGCGCCCGGCGGCTTCCGTTTCGCCGGTCTTCATTCCGATCGTGCCCGGGTATTTGTAGATCAGCAGCGGATTGTTGTTGTACAGGTAGAGCTTGCCGCCCTTGATCGGGAACGGCAGGACGGCAGAGTAGGTGCGCACGATGCTCGCGATCCGCGGCTGCTGCGAGTCGACGTGCGCGAGCAGCGCGAGGTCGGCGGCGCAGGAGAAGTTGTACTGGTCGTAGTAGCCCGACGGCGAGGAGTAGTGCGTACAACCCATCCCCAGCTTGGCGGCCTCGACGTTCATGCGGGTCACGAAGTTGCTGACGCTGTGAGCGACGTGTTCGGCGAGCGCGACCGCTGCGTCGTTGCCCGAGGGCAGCAGCAGTCCGTAGAGCAGCTCTCCAGGCGTCACGTGTTTGCCCAGCGGCAGCACCCCGACCTTCGAGCCGGGCATGTCGACCGCTGCTCTGGTGACGAGCACGGGCGCGTCCGGAGGGGCGGAGGTGACCGTGAGCAGTGCGGTCATCATCTTCGTCAGGCTGGCGATCCGCAGGCGCGTGTAGGGGTTGTGCTGCCATAGGACCTGGCCGGTGTCGAGGTTGAACAGGATGCCCGCGTGTGGCTGTTCGTGGAAGGGGGGGTGTATCGGGTCCTGTTCGAGATCGCCGATTCCCTTCAGGGTGAGCGCGGGCTTGCCGAGGGGCAGGCCGATCGGGGAGCGCGCCGGGTGCACGAGGCGTCGCGGCGTTGGAGCTCGCCTGTAGGTGGCGCTGGGGCGTCGCTGAGGTCGATTCGTGCGCACCGCCGGGCCCGGCGAGGGCCATCACGACGACCACGGCCGCGAACACCAACACGATTGTGAGCGCAAACAGCGCGCGCCGGCGACGTCGCCGGCGAGAAGCCACCTCGCGCCGGCGCCGGCGGTGGCTGGGGGTCATGAAGGGCGAGGTGCTCATCGCAGGCAGTTCATGGGGGTGAAGGTCTCACCGCAAGAGTCTCACTTGTTCTCCTCCTCCGCAGAGGGCAGTCGTCGCAGAGGACAGTGTTACTGGCGGGGAGGATTGAACAGCGCGCCGACGATCCCCACGAGCAGCAGCACGAGGATGAAGGCCGACAGCAGGCTTGCGATCGTGACCCCCTGTTCGAGCGCGGCGCTGACGGTGAGGAAGGCGAAGCCGACGATGAAGAGCAACGCCGCGAGGAGCACGAGGGTGCGCGTCATAACCGCGATCGGATCTTGCTCGCCAGCAGGAGGATCGGTGCAGACTATCCGCGGCTCGGCGGCCCCACGCCGGCGAGTGGACCGGTGCCCGGGCGAGCCTGCGGGACGTGCTGGTCGGCGTGGTAGCTGGAGCGCACCAAGGGCCCCGCCGCGACGTGCTCGAAACCGAGCTCGTAAGCGGCGCGCTCGAGCGCGAGGAACTCATCCGGATGCCAGTAGCGCACAACGGGAAGGTGACGCTCGGAGGGTCGTAGGTACTGCCCGACGGTGAGCACTCCGACCCCGTGGGCGCGGAGGGTGGCGAACGTGTCGACGAGCTCCTCGTGGGTCTCGCTCAACCCGACCATCAGCCCCGACTTGGTCGTGACCTCGCCTTCGCCCATCTCGCTGGCCAGGCGCAGGACGCGACAGGAGCGTTGGAACTCGGAGCCGCGCCGGGCGATCGGGTACAGGCGCGGGACGACCTCGACGTTGTGGTTGAAGACGTGGGGTCGCTCGGCGATGACCTTCGCGAGTGGCATCTCCTGGCCTTGGAAGTCGGGGGTGAGCACCTCGATCTGGCACTCTGGCGCCTGGCGGCGGACCTGACGGATCACCCCGACAAACGCCGAGGCGCCCTTGTCTGGCAGGTCGTCGCGGTCGACCGAGGTGATCACCGCGTGGCGCAGGCCCATACGCGCGATCGAGCGCGCCACCCGTGCGGGCTCGAGCGGGTCGTTCCAGGTGGGCTTACCGGTCTGCACGTTGCAGAACCCGCAGCGGCGCGTGCAGGTATCCCCGAGGATCATGAACGTCGCGGTGCCCCGCTCCCAGCACTCGCCGACGTTTGGGCAGGCCGCCTCCTGGCAGACGGTGTGCAGGTTCTCCGAGCGGATCAGCTCGGTCAGCTCGCGATAGCGAGCGCCGCCGGGCGGCGGGACTTTGAACCACGGGGGCTTGCGCTCGCGCAGCGGACGTACCTCGGGGCCGAGCACCTCGAGCACGTCCATCCCGCCGGGGTTCTCGCGCGAGCGCGTGACGTGCTCCCGCGCGGCCTCCGGGGCGGTTACGGGTATGGCGGTGGCGGATGGGCTCACGCGGGCATCGCCACCCGTCGCGATGGGGGCGCGAGCGGCGCGTCGATCCCCAGGCGTTGCGGTGAGACGAGCCGCTGGCGACGATCGTGGGCCTCACAGAACGTGTGGGCCATGCGCTTGCGAAAGCACGCGACCCCGGGCGCCTCGTTGCGTGTCGAGAGCAGCGGAATCATAATTCGCGTGTCGGGGGTTCGAGACCCGCCAGCTCGCGCGCGATCGAGGTCATCGCGACGTCGGGCAGACCGCAGGCGATCACCCAGGAGAATGGGTCGAGGTCGTTCTCGACGTTCACCGCGAAGCCGTGGGTGGAGATTCCGCGGGAGACATGCACGCCGATCGAGGCGATCTTACGCGGGCCGACCCACACGCCGGTGTAGTCGGGTCCTTCGTTTGAGCGCGAGTGGGCGTCGATCCCTTCGTCGCCGAGTGCAGCGACGATCGCATCTTCCATCGTGCGCAGGTGCGAGCCGATGTCGGTCACTCCCATGATCGGATAGCCGACGAGCTGGCCGGGGCCGTGGTAGGTGACGCGCCCGCCGCGGTCGGTCGCGACGAGGTCGATCCCTTTCGCGCGGTAGAAGTCATCTGGGAAGGGAAGCTCGCCCGCGGCCGAGCGGCGCCCGCGCGTGTAGACGGGGGGATGCTCGAGTAGGAGGAGGGTGTCGGGCAGCTCCTCGGCCTGGCGCCGTGCGCGGAGTTGCTCCTGGAGGGCGACCGCGTCGAGGTAGGGAACGGTGCCGAGGTGGCACACCCATAGCTCGTCGCGAGTCATGTACTCAGGTTAGCGTCGGGCTCGTAGTTGGCGTCGGGCTTCCCGATCAGAGCGTGAGCGCGGCCGGTGCTTCGAGCAATTCACGGATACGTGCGAGGAAGGTGGCCGCGTCCGCGCCGTAGAGGATGCGGTGGTCGCAGGCGAGGGTAACGGTCATCGTGTTGCGTGCGTGCACCTCGCCATCGCGGACCACGGCGCGCGGACTGAGCGAGCCGACCGACAGGATCGCCGCCTGGGGCGGGTTGATGATCGCGGTGAAGGCGGTGACGCCGAACATGCCGAGGTTGGAGACCGTGAACGTGCCGCCGCCAAGCTCGGGTGGGGTGATCGACGCGTCGCGCACGCGCTCGCGCCAGCGCGCGCGTCTCGCGCGCGATCTCACCCAGGGACTTCTGGTCTGCGTCGAACACCGTCGGCACGACCAGCGTCTCCTCGGCGGCGACGGCCACCCCGACGTTCACGCGCGAGTGCAATTGCAGCCGACCGTCTCGGTAGCCGCCGTTGGCGCGTGGAAACTCGCGCAGCGCGAGCGCGCACGCCTTTACGACCATGTCGTTATAGGTGGGCGCTGGATGGGTGGGAATTCCATCCTTCCCCAGCCCCTTCAGCTCGGAGCGCAGCGCGACGCACGCCTCCATGTCGATCTCCGTCTGCAACGTGAACTCGGGGATCGTCGCCTTTGCCTCGGCCATCCGCCGGGCGATCGTCTGCTGGGTGCGCGTCAGCTCCAGGATCGTCGTCTCGCCCTTGGCGGTGCTCACGCCGGCGGGTCCGCCCGCAGGGGATGAGCTCGCCCCTGTGTCAGGGGATGGTCTGCCGGCTCCGGTGGCCGAGGTTGCTTCAGCAGTGGGGGGCGCTCCGGCGGCGAGCACCTGCACATCGGCCTTGACGATCCGCCCACCGGGACCGCTCCCCGAGATCGTGTTCAAATCTATGTTGTTCTCCCTCGCGATTCTCCGTGCGACCGGTGACGCCCTTAGGCGTTCACCACCTTGTGTCTCCTGCGCCCCAAGTACCTCTGGCGAAGCCGGCACAATCGGAGATAGGTCGCCGTCGGGGTTCTCACCCACCGCGTGCACCCCGGCCGGCCGGAAGGCCGGCTCATAATCGTCGTTTTTTCCAGTGGTCGAGCCAGACGCATCGGGATCGTCCGCTCCGATTCGTGCGATCACGGCGCCCACGGGCAGCGTGTCCCCCTCGGCGGCAACTATCTGCAGGACTCCCTCCTGGTCGGACTCGTAGGTCATGTTCGCCTTGTCGGTCTCGATCTCCACGAGCTCCTGCCCTCGTTTCACGGTCCCCCCGTCGGCGATGAGCCAGCTCAGGATCGTGCCCTCCTCCATCGTGTCCGACAGCCGCGGCATCACGATCTCGGCCATCTAGCGTGCTCCCGTGATCGCTGCCGGGCGCTTGCCGAGGTTCGCGAGCGCCGCCTGCGACGATCTGGGGCTCGTGCGGGAAGGCGATGTCCTCTAACGGCTTTGAGTAAGGCATCGGCACGTCGGCGCCGGACACGCGCGCGACGGGCGCGTCGAGGTCGTCGAAGGCGTGCTCGGCGATCAGCGCCGCCAGGTTCGCGCCGACCCCACCGTGGGGCCAGCCCTCCTCGACGACGACACAGCGGTTGGTCTTGCTGCACCGAGGTGAGGATCGTGTCGAGGTCGAGCGGACGCAATGTGCGCGGATCGATCACCTCGGCCTCCACGCCATGCTCCTGCGCGAGCGTTTCTGCGGCCCGCTCTGCCGTGAGCGCCATCCGCGAGACGCCCACGATCGTCACGTCTGCGCCCTCTCGGGCGATACGCGCGTGGCCGAAGTCGACTGTCTCCTCCTCGCCCTCGGGCACCTCGCCACGGATGCCGTACAGCGACTCGTGCTCGATGAAGATCACCGGGTTCTCGTCACGGATCGCGGTCTTCAAGAGGCCCTTCGCATCGGCCGGCGTCGCGGGGACGGCGACGAGCAGGCCGGGCACGTGCAAGAACATCGCCTCCAAGCAATGGGAGTGGGTCGGCCCGAGCTGGTGGCCGGCGCCCTGGGGCATGCGGATCACCAGGGGACCGACACCTGGCCGCCGAACATGTAGCGGATGTGGGCGGCGCTGTTGACGATCTGGTCGAAGGCGAGCAGCGCGAAGTTGATCGTCATCAGCTCGACCACCGGCCGCAGCCCGCTCATCGCGGCGCCCACGCCGACGCCCACGATTGTGTTCTCCGAGATCGGCGTATCGCGCACGCGGCGCTCGCCGAACTCCTCCAGCAGGCCGGCCGTGACCTTGAACGCGCCGCCGAACACACCGATGTCCTCGCCCATCAGCATCACGCGCTCGTCGCGTGTCAGCTCCTCGCGCAGCGCCGCGTTCAGGGCCTCGCGGTAGCGCAGCTGGTCATCAGTGATACGCGCCGCGGACTTGCTCGTCGAGCACGTAGATGTCCTCGTACAGCGACTCCGGCGCGGGGAACGGCGATGCCTCCGCAAACTCGACCGCTGCATCCACCCGCGCGACCGCCGCTCGGTCGATCTCCTCGCGCGCTTGCGCGTCGAGGATTCCCTCGCCTTCGAGCAGCGCGCCGAACGCGGGGATCGGGTCGCGCTCGCGCCAGTGCGCGACCTCCTCCTTGCGTGCGGTACTCCTCCGGGTCGGCCATCGAATGGCCGCGAAAGCGGTATGTCACCGCCTCGACGAGCACCGGCCGGCGGTCCTCCCTCACGCGGTTCACCGCCTCTGCGATCACCGCGTGCGTGTCGACCACGTCCATCCCGTCGCAGCGCGTCCCCGGCACGCCGAGGCTACTCGCCCTTGCGCTGCAGGTCGGTCACGGCCGAATGGCGCGCGAGCGATGTGCCCATGCCGAACTGGTTGTTGATCACCACGAACACCACAGGCAGCCTGCCACAGCGCCGCGAGGTTCAGTGTTTCCCCGAACGTGCCCTGATTGGAAGCGCCGTCGCCGAACGTGCAGAGGGTCACGTCGTCGGTCTCCGTGTAGTCGCTCGCCAAGCGCGATCCCGGTCGCGATCGGCAGGTTGCCGCCGACGATCCCGTAGCCGCCCATGAAGCGACGGGAGAGGTCGAACATGTGCATCGAGCCGCCGTGTCCGCCGCAACAGCCGTCGACGCGCCCGAACAGCTCGGCCATCACCTTCTCGGGGGGGTGCCGCGCGCCAGCGCATAGCCGTGCGAGCGGTAGGTCGAGACGAGATAGTCCGTCTCGCGCAGCGCCCGCGTGCTGCCCACGATCGTTGCCTCCTCGCCGATCGACAGATGCAGGAAGCCGCCGATCTTCGCCCGCGCGTACATCTCGCCCGCGCGCTCCTCGAAGCGGCGGATCAGGTCATCGTCTGGAGCCACTCGCTCGCGGTCTCGGTCTCTGGCAATCTCCGGACATCAACTGCTCCACGGTAGCCCAGCGCGCGATGAACTCCTCGGCCTCCAGTTGCGACAGGTCCGCGCGTAGCGCCCGCGCGAGCTTCGAGGCGGCCTGGGGCGGGCGGTCCCAGAACAGGACCACTTCGCCGGTGTCGACCTCGACCACCTCGATGTGGTCGACGCGGCCGGTGTCCGCCAGCAGCGCGGGCATGCAGTCCGCCGCGCGTGACGATCAGCCGGTAGGCGCGGTTGGCCTTCATCGCGTTCTCCACGGCGCTCACATGGCCCGCCGCTTCCTCGACGGCGCGCTCGCCGACGAACACCTTCGCTCCCGATCCGCACCGCCGGCACGCCGGTCACCCCTGCCTGCGCCGCCAGTGCGGTCGTGCTCGACAGCTGCTCCTGCGACCGAGCGCAGCTCGGCTCCTTTGAGCACCGCGGCCGGGTGCATCTCGCAGGCCGCCGCGGCGATCAGCACGAAGTCGGGGTCCTCGAGCGAGTGTCCGCCCGCGTACGCCTGGCGGAAGGCCGCCTGCACGAACGGCACCGTTCGCCCGATCGACTTGGCGTACGTGGCCACGCGCATCGCCAGCGCGCTGTCGAACGGGAACGGGTCGGGCCACTTCAGCGGCTGCAGGCCCTGCTCGCGCGCGGCGCGCTCGATCTCCTCGCGGAAGACCTCCTGCTCGTGCGACATCGGAGCCTCGACGTCTCGCCGACAGCTCGCGCGCGAGCACCGGCTGCCACTCGGCGCGGATCGGCAGGGCCTGCAGGACGCGCTCGGCCGCGAGATAGGCGATCGGGCTTGCCAGGTCGAAGTAGAAGGCTGCGTCCGGGTCGGGCATTCCCGCCGAGACTATTGCGCTTGGCTCAACCGTGAATCAGCCAACCGTCGGCTGCACGTCCCGCCTCCATCACGGCCTCTGACAGCGTCGGGTGGCCGTGGATCGTGCGCGCCACCTCGGCGAAGCCGCCCTCCAGCGCGCGCACGTTCACGAGCTCCTGGATCAGCTCGGTCGCGCGCGCGCCGACGATGTGGCCGCCGAGCAGCTCGCCGTACTTGGACTCGCCGACGAGCTTGACCATCCCTGAGCGGTCGCCGTAGACGATGCCGCCGCCGACCGCGCCGTAGGGCACCTTGCCGACGACCACGTCGTAGCCCTGCTCGCGCGCCTGCGCCTCGGTCAGCCCGAAGGAGCCGACGTTCGGCGTGCAGAAGGTCGCGCGCGGGATGTCGACGTAGGCGATCGGGTGGGTCTGCATGCCCGGCGCGAGTCCTCGGCGGCGATCACGCCCTCGTCCGAGGCCTTGTGCGCGAGCGCCGGACCGGGACGAGGTCGCCGATCGCGTAGACGCCCTTGCGCGAGCGTTCGCAGCGCGCCGTCGACCTTCACGAGGCCGCGCTCGTCCAGCTCGACGCCCGCCTCGGCGAGGCCGAGCCCGTCGACGTCCGCGCCGCGCCCGGCGGCGATCACGAGGTAGTCGACCTCGGCGGTCTCATCGCCGTAGGAGAAGCTCACGCTCTCCTCGGCTCCCTGCACGTCCTTGACCGGGGTGCCGGTGTGGACCTTGATGCCCTGGCGCTTCAGGCCCCGCTCGACCAGCCGCGAGATGTCCGCGTCCTCGCTCGGCAGCACGCGGTCGAGCGCCTCCAGCAGCAGCACCTCGCTGCCCAGCCGGGCAAAGCCCGAGGCGATCTCCGCCCCTGAGGCGCCCGCACCGACGACCGCCAGGCGCGCGGGCAGCTCCGGCAGCGCCCAGGCCTGCTCGGTGCCGATCACGCGCCCGCCGAACTCGACGCCGGGGATCGCCCGCGGGACCGACCCGGTGGCGAGGATCACGGTCTCCGCGCCGAGCGTCTGCTTGCTGCCGTCGACCTCGACGAGCACATCTGCCGTCCGCGTCGAGCGCGCCCGGCGCCCTCGATCAGGTCGATCTTGTTTTTCTTGAACAGGCCGGCGACCCCGCCGGTGAGCGTGGAGACGACTTTCTCGCGGCGAGCCTGCACGCCGGCGTAGTCGACCTCGACGCTCGCGACCTTCAGCCCGTACTCCTCGGCCTCGCGGATCTCCGTGAGCAGATCGGCCGAGCGCAGGACCGCCTTGGCGGGGATGCACGCGTAGTTCAGGCAGCGCCCCCCGACCTTGTCCTGCTCGATCACCGCGGTCTTTTTCCCGAGCTGGGCGGCGCGGATCGCGGCGACGTAGCCGCCGGGGCCGGAGCCGATCACGATGCAGTCGTAGCTGGCTCTCTGCCATCGCGGCTCTGAGCCTATCGAAGCGTCTCCGCCGGTCCCTGTTCGCCGGCTTGGATGCGGCCCATCACTCGCACCAGCTTCCAGAACAGCCAGCCCCCGAGCCCGATGCTCACCACGCAGATCGCCGCGGCGAGGATCGTCGAGGCCACGACCAGCGCGAGCGAGGTGACGATGATCTGGAAGGCGAGCAGCGCCTCGAAGCCGAGCACCGCCCAGTAGCGCCGCCGGTACATGCCCAGGGCGAGCAGCAGCAGGACGACCGCCAGGAAGACGCCGCCGGGAAGCGAGCCGCCGTGGCTGGCTGAGGTTGTGGATGGTCGCTGCGCCGACGATCACCGCGAGGGCGAGCAGCGCGCAGACGGCGACCGCGACGAGCAGCGCGGGTGGGCGCTCGTCCTCGCCCAACGGCTCCAGCTCGGCGCGGAGCAGCTCTTCGCGCTCACCGCGCTCCTCGGCCTTGCGCGCCTGCGTATCGGCGTCAGCGCTCGCTGCCGGCACGGCGTGCGACCCGGGCTCGTCGGGGTGGGTCTCGGGCGTGGGAAGCGTCAACTCGGGCTCCCAGGGGATGCGCGTCGAGCAACTCACGCAGCTCGCGCGCCGCGTGCTCGGGTTCCTCGGCGGCGGCGATCGCCCGCAGCACGCACAGCCGTCGAGCCCCGGCGTCGATCGCCGCGGGCGCGTTCGCGGCGTCGATCCCGCCGATCGCGAAGAACGGCACGGGCGCGTGCGCGGCGGCGTAGCGCACGAGCTCGAGCCCCACCGCGGGACGCCCGGGCTTGGTCGGGGTGGCGTGGACGGGGCCGACGCCGATGTAGTCGACGAGCTCCGCGTCGACCGCGTCGATCTTCGTCCGGCGCGTGGGTGGAGAGTCCGATCAGCATCTCGGGGCCGACCAGCTCGCGCACCTCGGCCGACCGGCATGTCGTCCTGGCCGACGTGCACGCCGTCGGCGCCCGACCTCGCGCGCGACGAGCGGGCGGTCGTTGACGATCAACAGCGCGCCGAGCCGCTCGCACAGCGCCCGCGCGGCGTTCGCGACGGCGACGAGCTCCTCGTCGGGCAGGTGCTTCTCGCGCAGCTGCACGATGTCCACGCCGCCTGCGATCGCCCCGCGCAGCAGGTCGGGCAGCGCGGCCTCGGCCGAGATCCGTCAGGCATCGATCCGCAGACGAGGTACAGCCGCGCGGCGGCGAGACGAGCGCGCCGGTCGGCGCCGAGGTCTTGGACGGACATAGATCCGCAGTCTGACAGCGGGCTAGCATCAACGCCCATGCCCAACCACATCGACTCCCGCGGTGGACGTGGCGATCGTCGGCGGCGGCGTGATCGGCCTGGCCGTCGCCTGGCGCGCGCGGGAGCAGGGCCTGTCGGTGACGGTGCTCGAGCGCGAGCGCGGTCGGGCGGGGAACCTCGTATGTGGCCGCCGGGATGCTCGCGCCGGTGGCCGAGGTCGAGTTCGGCGAGGCCGGGCAGGCGCGTGCTCGAGCTGGGGCTGCGCTCGGCGGCAGCTGTGGCCGGAGTTCGCGGCCGAGCTGGAGCGGTGCAGCGGCGCGGAGGTGGGGCTGCTGCGGACCGGCACGCTGCGTGCTCGCGCGCGACGAGGACGAGGCGCGCGAGCTCGAGCGCCAGATCGCCTTCCGCGAGTCGCTCGGGCTGCGCACGACGCGCCTGCGCGCGAGCGAGGCGCGCGAGCGCGAGCCGGCGCTCGCCCCGACGGTGCGCCTGGCGCTGGAGGCGCCGGACGACCACTCGGTCGATCCGCGCCTGGTGCTCGCGGCGCTTGCGCCGGGCGTGTGAGGCGGCGGGGTGCGAGTTGCGCGAGCACGCGCCGGTGGCGCGCATCGAGCTGCGACGGCGCCGGCGAGCGGCGACGGCATGCGGTCACGGCGGTCGAGCTGGCAGGACGGCGAGCTGCGTCGGCGGCGCGCCAGGTGGTGATCGCCGCCGGCCCGTGGAGCGGCAGCCTCGAGGGGCTGCCCGCCCGGGCGCGCGTGCCGGTGCGCCCGGTCAAGGGCCAGATCCTGCGCCTGCGCGACCCCGCCGGTCCGGGGCTGCTGCAGCGCGTCGTGCGCTTCGAGGGCGGCTATCTGGTCCCGCGCGCGGACGGCCGCTATGTCCTCGGCGCGACCGTCGAGGAGCGCGGCTTCGAGCGGCAGCCGACCGCGGGCGGCGTGTACGAGCTGCTGCGCGACGCCCACGAGCTCGTGCCGGGCGTGAGCGAGCTGCAGATCGAGGAGCTGTGCGTCGGGCTGCGCCCGGGCACGCCCGACAACGTCGCCGCGATCGGCCCCGGCGCGCTCGACGGCCTGACCTGGGCGACGGGCCACTACCGCAACGGCATCCTGCTCGCGCCGCTCACCGCCGAGCTCGTGGTCGGCGCTGCTCGGCGACGGCGAGGACCCTCTGCTCGACGTCTGTTGACCCGGCGCGCTTTGCCGCTGCGCGGATCGCTCGGTGCCGGCATGAGCTCCCGTCCGCGAGGCCGGCGGTCCGCGTGATCGTGCTCAACGGCGAGAGCTCCGGACGTGCGCGCCGGCGAGACGCTGGCGGCGGTGCTCGGTCGGCCTCGGGCTCGACGCTCGACGCCCGCGGGGTCGCCGTGGCCGTCGACGGCGAGGTCGTGCCGCGAGCCGCTGGGAGACGTTCGCGCTCGCGACGGACGCGCGCGTGGAGGTGCTGACGGCGATGCAGGGAGGATGATCCGGCGATGACGTCCACGACGCACAGCATGCGCCGCGCACGACGGCGCAGGCGTCGGGGACGTGCTGACGATCGCCGGCCGCACGTTCCACTCGCGGCTGCTGCTCGGCACCGGCGGCTTCCCCTCGCTGGAGCTGCTCGCCGAGGCGATCGCGCGCAGCGGCTCGCGAGCTCGTGACGGTCGCGCTGCGCCGGATCGATCCGGCCGCGCCGCGGCTCGCTGGTGGACGTGCTCGCCGACGCGGGCGTGGAGCTGTTGCCGAACACGGCCGGTTGCCACACCGCGCGCGACGCCGTCCTCACCGCGCAAGCTCGCGCGCGAGGCGTTTGCAGACCGACTGGGTCAAGCTCGAGGTGATCGGCGACGAGGACACGCTGCTGCCCGACGCGCCCGAGCTGCTGCGCGCGGCCGAGGAGCTCGTCGACGAGGGCTTCGTCGTGCTGCCCTACACGACCGACGATCCCGTGCTCGCGCGCCGCCTGGTCGATGTCGGCTGCGCGGCGGTGATGCCGCTGGGCTCGCCGATCGGCAGCGGCATGGGCATCCGCAACCCGTACAACATCGCGCTGATCCGCGAAGCGGTGGAGGTCCCGGTGGTGCTCGACGCCGGCATCGGCACCGCCTCCGACGCGGCGCTGGCGATGGAGCTCGGCTGCGACGCGGTGATGGCCGCCTCGGCGATCGCCCGCGCCCAGGACCCCGTGCGCGATGGCGCGCGCGATGCGCGCGCGCCGTGCAGGCCGGGCGCCTGGCGCGCACGGCCGGACGGATCCCCCGCCGTCGCTACGCGACCGCTCCACGCCCGAGCGAGGGCCTGCCGGACTTCGGCTGAGCTGCCAGGCGCCTAGCCTCGACGACTTCGATCGTCCCGTTCATCGTCGCCGGGTAGTAGGTGCACTCGTAGTGGATCGACCCCGGCTTGGTCGAGCTTCAGTTCGAACGTGCCGCCTTCGCCGAAGTCGCGGAGGCGAACTTCTACGGGCCGCCCTCGCTCGTGACGTTGCGCTTCTCGGGTCGTAGTTCGTCCACCTGATCGTGCTGCCGACCTTCACCCTGACCGTGTCGGGGTCGATCGCGATGTTGCGGTAGGCGATCTGCACCATCCCGCTCTGCACCGGTTCGAGGACGACGGCGAGGCGTACTTCGGCGTCGTGTTGTCCGCTTTCAGGCCGCCGGATGTCGCTCGCGCTCGCCGTCGAGCTGCTCGAGGCGCGTCGATCCGCAGTCGCGGCCGCGAGCCGGAGCGAGCAGCCGCAGGAGCCCATCAGCGCAGCCACGAGCAGCATGTGCGGTCATCGCAGACGATCCTTCTCGGCAGACGGTCCGCTCAGCCTAGCCTAGACTGGCCGGTCCATGACACGCCACTTCCTCACCGGCGCGGAGCTGAGCGCCGCCGAGCTGAACGCGCTGCTCGACCGCGCGCTCGAGCTGAAGGCCGCGCCGCTCTCCTCGCGGGCGCTCGCCGGGCGCAGCGTCGCGCTGATCTTCCAGAAGCCCTCGACGCGGACGCGCGTCTCCTTCGAGGTGGGCATCGACGAGCTCGGCGGCCATCCGGTGGTGCTGCGCGCCGACGAGCTGCAGCTCTCGCGCGGCGAGGCGCTGCGCGACACCGCGCTCGTGCTCTCGCGCCATGTCGGCGCGCGTCGGCATGCGCACGGGCCCCGACGCGATGCTCGCGGAGCTCGCCGAGTACAGCTCCGTGCCGATCATCAACATGCTCACCGCCCGGCACCACCCCTGCCAGGCGCTCGCCGACCTGCTGACGCTGCGCGAGGCCTCGGCACGCTCGAGGGCGCTGCGCGTCGCCTACGTCGGCGACGGCAACAACGTCGCTCGCTCGCTCGCGCTGCTCGGCACGCTCGCGGGCATGCGACGTCGCGGTCGCCTCGCCCCCGGGCTACGCGCTGGAGGACGGACCTCGCGCTGCCGGCGGGCGCCACCGGCTCGCTCGACGCTGCACGCCGATCCGCTGCGAGGCCGTCGCCGGCGCGCAGGCGCCGTCTACACCGACGTGTGGGTGAGCATGGGCGACGAGGCGACCGCCGCAGGAGCGCCGCGCGGCGCTCGCGCGCCTACCGGGTCGACGACGCGCTGCTCGACGCCGCCGCGCCGGGCGCGTTCGCGATGCACGACCTGCCCGCGCACCCCGGCGAGGAGATCATCCGCCGAGGTCCTCTACGGCTCGCGCCAGCGCATCTGGGATCAGGCCGAGAACCGCCGCCACGCGCAGAAGGCGCTGCTCGAGCTGCTGCTCGCGCCCGCGGACGCCGCCAGCGATGACGCCCGACATGGCAGCCCGATCCGTAGCCCGAGGCACGCCGTCGGACCGAGGCGGCGTCGCGCCGCGGCCCGCAGCGCGGCGACGAGCTCGAGCTGCAGATCGACTCGCTCGCCTTCGGCGGCGAGGGCGTCGCGCGGCTGGGCGACGGCGGCTACGTGGTGTTCGTCGCGGGCGCCGTCCCCGGCGACCGCGTGCGCGCGGTCGTGCACAAGCGCAAGCGCAGCTACGCGCACGCGCGCACGCTGGAGGTGCTCGAGCCCAGCCCCGAGCGGATCGCGCCGCGTCGCCGACCATCCGGGCGTTCCCTGGCAGGTGCTCCCCTACGAGCGCCAGCTCGAGATCAAGCGCGCCCAGGTCGACGAGGCGCTGCGGCGGATCGGCCGGCTCGAGGGCTTCGAGCTGGAGGAGATCGTGCCGGCGCTGGAGCAGTGGCGCTACCGCAACAAGCTCGAGTACTCCTTCGGCGACGGTGCCGGAGCGCGGCGCCGAGCTCGTGTGCGGCTTCCACGCGCCGCCGGGCGGCAACAGCGTGGCGCCGATCGAGGACTGCCTGCTCGCCTCCGAGCGCGGCAACCTCGCGCGCGAGGTGGCGCTGCGCTGGTGTCGCGCGCAGGGCCTCACGCGCGTGGGAGCGCGGCGGCGCGGTCGCAGGCGCGTCGCGCGGGCCGCGCGGCCGGCGAGCGGCGGAGCGGGCGGCCGGCCGCCGACGGGCGCGCGCGCCTGCGCAACCTGGTCGTGCGCGAAGGCCGGCGCACCGGGCAGCTGCAGGTCCGGCTCGTCACGACCGACGGCGAGCTCGAGGCGGGCGCGCTCGCGCAGGCGCTGAGCGAGGCGCTGGGCGAGAGCCTCAGCGGCGTCCTGTGGACGCGCTCGCGCAGCCTCGCGGAGACGACCGCGGGCGGCGAGACCGAGCTCGTGTGGGGCGAGGCCGAGCTGCCCGAGCGCCTGGGCGAGCTCGACCTGCGGATCTCCCCCGAGGCGTTCTTCCAGACGAACACCGAGATGGCCGAGCTGCTCTACGGGGTCGTCGGCGAGTACGCCGCGCTGGAGGGCTGGGAGCGCGTGTACGACCTCTACTGCGGGATCGGCACGATCGCGCTCACGCTCGCCCCGCGCGCGGGCGAGCTGTGGGGGATCGAGCTGGTCGAGCAGGCCGTCGCCGACGCGATCGCCGGCGCGCGGCGCAACGAGATCACCAACGCCCACTTCTTCGCCGGCGACACGCGCCTGGCGCTGCCCGAGCTGCTCGAGCGCGCCGGGCGGCCCGACGTGCTCGTCGTCGACCCGCCGCGCGCCGGGCTCTCCAAGAAGGTCGTGCGCCGGATCATCGAGGCCTCGCCCAAGCGCATCGTCTACGTCTCCTGCAACCCGACCACGCTCGCGCCCAACGCCGCCGCAGCTGGTCGAGGCCGGCTGGGTCCTGCGCAAGGTCCGCCCGGTCGACATGTTTCCCCAGACCCACCACATCGAGTGCGTGGCGCTGCTCGAGCGCGGCGTAGGGTTCGCAGAGCGCGATGCGCGCCGCCACGATCCGCGAGCAAGGCAGATCGTGATCGAGGAGCACCCCGATCCCGGTGCCCGGGCGCCGGCGAGGTGCTCGTGCGCGTGCGCGCCGCCGGCCTGAACGGCGCCGACATGATGCAGCGCCGCGGGCTGTATCCGGCGCCGCCCGGCTCGCCGCAGGACATCCCCGGCATGGAGCTCGCCGGCGAGGTGGTCGGCGCTCGGCCCCGGAGCGCGAGCGCTTCGCGGTGGGCGATCGCGTGATGGCGATCGTCGGCGGCGGCGGCCAGGCGGAGCTGGCGATCGTCCACGAGCGCCAGCTGATGCCGGTCCCGCAGGCGCTCGACTGGCCGGCCGCGGGCGGGCTGCCCGAGGTCTTCACCACCGCCCACGACGCGCTCTTCACCCAGGCGCGAGCTGCGCTCGCGGCGAGCGCCTGCTCGTGCACGGCGGCGCCGGCGGCGTCGGCACGGCCGCGATCCAGCTCGGCCGCGCGGCCGGGCGCGCGGGTGACCGCGACCGTGCGCAACGAGGAGCTGCGCGAGCAGGTGCGCGGCGCTCGGCGCCGAGGTGATCGCGCCCGAGGGCTTCGCCGAGCACGGCCCGTTCGACGTGATCCTCGAGCTCGTCGGCGCGCCGAACCTCGCCGAGAACCTGCAGGCGCTCGCGACCGGCGGGCGGATCGCCGTGATCGGCGTCGCCGCCGGCGCCAAGGGCGAGCTGAACCTGCTCGCGCTGATGGGCAAGCGCGCGCGCATCCACGGCTCGACGCTGCGCGCGCGCCCGCTCGAGGAGAAAGCGCTCGACCGCGCGGCGCGCTCGAGCACGAGGTGCTGCCGCTGTTCGAGTCCGGCGCGCTGCGCGTGCCGGTCGCCGAGACCTTCCCGCTGGAGCGACGCCGCCGCGGCCTACGAGCGCTTCGCCGCCGGCGGCAAGCTCGGCAAGATCGTGCTCATCGACCTGACGCTCGCTCAGAGATCGGTCCGAAAACGTCCGGGTGCATTCCTCGCGGTCGGAGAGTGAGCCGCCCGCTCTCAGTACGGCGGCTGCGCCGCGTACCAATCGCCGAGCATGCGGAACGCCGCCCAGAACGCGCGCTTGGCGTCCTGCTCGTCGAGCGAGTCGTCGATGTTGGGCACGTACAGCGCGTCGATCGTCGGCGTCAGCTGCTGGATCTCGCCGAGCCGGGGCTCGAGCGGCCGCGCGAGCGGGATCTCCATGTCGCCGAGCGCGGCGAGCGCGTCGGCGCCCATCACGACGACGATCTTCGGCTGCACGATCGCGAGCTCCTCGACCACGCGCGCCACGCACGCGAAGTCCGCGAGCGAGGAGTCGCTCAGCGGACACTTCACGCAGAGCGTGCCGTAGACCGCGAGCGGATCGATCGACAGCCGCTTGAGCGACTTCATCAGCGCGCCGCCGGCGCGCCCGTAGAAGGCGACGCCCTCCTCGATCTCCGAGGGCAGCGGCGCGTACTTGAGCAGCATGATGTCCGCCTGGGGGTGTCCCGAGCCGAGCACCGGCATCAGGTTGCCGCGCGGGCAGTGCGGGCACGCCTGCAGCTCGCGCGTGAGCGTGTTCAGCTCGCGGATTGCGCGCTCCAGGTACTTCTCGCGGATCTCGTCATCGGTTACGGGCATCGACCCCGAGGGATTTGACGGCGCGCGGACTTGTCCTTGACGCTGCACCCTTACTTGCGCGCGACCCCGCCGCCCGGTCGCGCGCTTGACCCGCCGGGCCTTCCGCGCGCGCTGCGCGGAGGCGGGCGTGGCCTTGGTCTGCAGGAACTTCAGCGCCTGCACGTACAGCAGACTGGTGGGGCGCGTGAGGATGTCGGCGTCGCGCAGCGACTGCATGAACTCAGCCGGCCCGTCGAAGTCGCGCATCCGAATCCGCACCGAGCCGAGGCCCTGGGCGACGTGCGAGTCCGAGCCCGCGCCCGCGACGATCCGGTACTTGGCCGCAAAGCGCGCCGCCTCCTCGTTGAACGCCCCGATCGCCACGCGCGGGTTGAAGACCTCGATCGCGTCGACGTCGTCGAGGATCGTCAGCAGGTGCTCGTAGTCGGGGACCGAGTGCATCCGATCGAACGGGTGCGGCACGTACACGAGACCGCCCTGGCGCTTGATCTCGGCGACGGTCTCCTCCAGGGTCAGGCCGCGCGGGATCTTCTCCTCGATGAACAGCCCGATCACCTCGCCCTGGCCGGCGGTCTTTACCTCCTCGGCGACGATCACCTTCACGGGCGAGGAGGCGGGGTGGGCGGGGTCTGATAAGGCGGCCTGCCTGCGGGCCTCCAAAGCGCCGGAGATCTCGTTGTGGTCGGTCACCGCGATCGCGCCCAGTCCCTGCTCGCGCGCGGTCGCCAGCAGCACCTCCACCGGCGTGGCGCAGTCGCCCGAGTGGTCGGTGTGCATGTGCAGGTCGACATCGATCAGCGGTCGTTTCGCCAGGCGCCGCTTCAGGGCTGGATCTCCGCCTGAGCGATGGCGCCGCGCCGCCAGGCCGCGGTAGATCTCCTCGAGCTCGGTGGCGGCATCGGCTGCGCTGGCTCCGTCGTCGAGCAGTCGATAGTCCCCCGGGAAGTGGCGACCCATCAGCTCGGCCGTCGCGGGCAGGCTCGCGGTTCGTGCGTCCAGTCGCCCGAAGAAGGTCTCGACGAAACGCCGGGCGACGAGCGTCGAGAGCACCCGCTCGGTGGGCGCGTGGAAGGAGCCGACGTTGAGCGAGCGCGAGTGACGCAAGGCAGCGTTGGATGTGCTCGGCGCGAACGGCTCGTGCACGTGGACGAAGTCGAGCGGGACGGTGCTCAGCAGTTCCTCGATCGTTCGCGCGACGTCGATCGGCAGCGCCGGCGCCCGCCGGCGGGTGGGTGGGGTCCGAATCGTCCAGGACTGGGCTGTAGGTCGAGCACCTCACCGACGGCGATCACGCGCGGCTCGCCGCCATCGGTTCCCTCCAGCAGAGAGCCCGACCCCCGTCCTCCGCGCGCTGCTCGCAGCGCCTTGCGCGAGGCACGTACCCGCTCCTGCGAGCGCGACGGGGCCAGCACCAGCACGCGGTGCCCGCGCGCGCGAGAGCTCGCGGGCGACGCGCTCGATGTAGGTGTTTACCTCGTTCTCCTGCTCCCACGGGTACGGAGTCACGTGGGCGATCGAGAACGGCATTGGCGACGCCGTCGGTCCCGCCATCCGCGAGCCTGCTAACCGGCGGCGGCGGCGGCGCGCGTCTTGGTGGCGCTCACCGCCCGCGCCCCCGGTTGACCGCCCTGCCTGGACCAGCGCCACCGCTGGGGGAAGCCTTGGCCCGGGCGGCAGTCCCCTTCGCGCGCGATCTGGTTCCCGCCCGCCCCAAGCGCCCGGCATACTTGGCGATGAACTTCTCCGTGTCCAGGCGCGCCTGGTTGTCGGGACGCTGGTTGTGGGGCGACTTCATCAGGTAGGAGGAGGGTCCGTCGAGCTGGCCGCCGACGCCGTGGTTGAGCGCGAGCTTGCAGCAGCGAACAGCGTCGATCACGATCCCGGCCGAGTTCGGCGAGTCCCACACCTCGAGCTTCATCTCGAGGTTCAGCGGGACGTCGCCAAACGCCTGGCCCTCGACGCGGATGTGCGCCCACTTGCGATCGGTCAGCCACGGCACGTAGTCCGAGGGGCCGACGTGCACGTTCTCCGGGGCCAGCTCGTGGTCGATGATCGAGGTGACGGCGTTGGTCTTTGAGATCTTCTTTGACTCCAGCCGCTCGCGCTCGAGCATGTTGTAGAAGTCCATGTTGCCGCCGACGTTCAGCTGAGAGGTGCGCTGGATGCTGCACGCCGCGCTCCTCGAACAGGCGCGCGAGCGTGCGGTGCACGATCGTGGCGCCGACCTGCGACTTGATGTCGTCGCCGACGATCGGCAGTTCCGCCTCTTTGAAGCGCTTGTCCCAGTAGTCCTCGCGGGCGATGAACACGGGGATGCAGTTGACGAAGCCGCAGCCGGCCTCGAGCACCTGCTCGACGTACCACTTGGTGGCCTGCTCGGAGCCGACCGGAAGGTAGGAGACGACCACGTCGGTGTGCGTGTCCTTGAGGATCTTCACGATGTCCGCGGTCTCGCCGGGGGCCTTTGTGATCTTCTCTTTGAGGTATTTGCCGAGGCCGTCGTGGGTCATCCCGCGGTACACGGGCACGCCCATCTTCTTGGGCACCGCGCGTGATCCCTTGGCGAACTTCATCGTGTTGTTCTGCCCTGCCCAGATCGCCTGGCCGAGGTCCTTGCCGACCTTCGTCCGGTCGATGTCGAAGGCGGCGGTGAACTCGATGTCGCGCACGTGATAGCCGCCGAGGTCGACGTGCATCAGGCCGGGAACGTCCTGCGTGGGATCGGCATCGGCGTAGTACTGGACGCCCTGCACGAATGCCGAGGCGCAGTTGCCGACGCCGATGATCGCGACGCGGACCTTGTCCGACTGGTAACGCGCGACGCCGTTCTTCGACGCGCCGTTGGAGGTGGCGCCCGACGCGGCGCCGTTGCTGTGTTGGGTGGGGGTCAAGTTGGAAGTCCTTCCTGGAGGTTCGGGGTAACTACTCCGCGAGGCGGGCTAGGTCACACCGTGGGCTTGGACAACTCGCTGCGCACGTGGGCGATGCGCTGGGCGACGGTGATCAGGCTGAGTGCTGCGAGCACGTACACCGCCCCTTCAGCACCGAGAGCTGCCCGCCTCCGGTGGCGTCGGCGAAGAGCAGCCCGATCGCGAGGATCACGACGCGGACGGGCCGCGTGGCGATGCCCACCTTGCACTCGACGCCCAGCGCCTCCGCGCGGGCGCGCGTGTAGCTGACCATCAGCGAGCTGAGCACGGCGACCACGACCGCGGCCGCCGCGACGCGGTCGCCTTTCAGCGCGAAGTCTCCGGCGACGGCCGTCAGCACGATCCCCTCCTCGATCCGGTCGAGCGTCGAGTCCAGGAACGCGCCGAAGGGAGTGCCCTTGCCCGACATCCGCGAGTAGCGGCCGTCGAGCGTGTCCATCACCGAGCCGACGATGAACGCCACGCCGCCGAGGAAGTAGAGCTCCTCCCACACGAGCACCGCCGCGAGCAGGTTCAGCGCGAAGCCCGTCAAGGAGATCGCATTGGGTGTCAGGCGCGAGTCGATCAGGCGGTTGCGCACGAGCTCGCGCCGCTCACCCGCTCCGATCGGGGCCCTGCCGTTCGCTCGCGCCCGGGGTACGCCGCGCCGAGCGCGGCGCGTGGGAGCCTGATGTCGCGGGGCCATCAGCTCGCTTGCAGGCGATTGGAAGCGGTGCCCGAGAAGCGCCACGCACCCGGGCGGGCGCGTCCGAGCCAGCGCGCGCCGTAGGCGGCGAGGCCGGCGGTGAGCGCTCCGAGGATCGCGTCGAAGATGAAGTGGTTGGCGGTGGCGATGATCACGAATGCCATCAGGAACGGGTAGAGGAACCACACGACCTTGACGATCCGCCGGCGTGCCAGGCGAGCGAGCGGCCAACCGATCATCAGTGCGAAGCAGACATGCATCGAGGGGACGGCGGCGTAGGGGTTGACCAGCGCGCTCAGTGAGGTGCTCGCGTGCGAGACGTGCACGCCGGTGACATCCGAGACGGAGTCGATGAAGCCCCATTCGGGCATGAACCGCGGCGGCGCCGTCGGGAACACGACGTAGCCGATCAGCGCGATGAACATCGCGATCACGAACATGTTGCGTACGAAGTAGAAGCTGCGGTTGTGACGCAGGTAGAGGTAGACCAGCGCCCCCACCGTCACCGTTGTCTGCGCGTTGACGTACAGCCAGCTCAAGAAGTCCATCAGCGCTTTGCTGCCCGATGCCCACGCCTGGATCGAGGGCTCGACGAAGATGTGCAGCGTGAGCTCGAGCGAGATCACGTCGCGCGCGTGGGCGAAGGCGGCGTTGGCGTCGCCCTCGACCAGCCCACGTACCAGCCGATAGGCGAGATAGGCGGCGGCGAACAGGGCGACTTGGCGCAGCACGTCCAGCCATCCCCGGGGCAGGACGCGCGCCTGAATGAGACGAGCACGAGCGACCACACCGAGCAGCCTAGACGATGTAAAGAAGACGTTCCCTAAGAACAGCTAAGAGGAGCTAAGAACAGCGAGGGCCGTGATTGAAGATCCTCTCCAGCGAGAAGTCGATCCCGACATGCACGCTGCCAGCCCGGCGAGCCTGCACCTCTGTCCAGTCGCCCGGCGCCTGGCGCACACAGCCGTCCCCGTCGAGGATCGCCCAGTAGGGGGTGAAGCGGATACGCACCGTCGTATTCCCGGAGTGGGGCTCTGAGATCGTGAAGGAGTCGCTGCTGACACTTATCAGCACTGCGGGTTCCTCGACCAGCGGCCGGGCCCCGAGCACCGCGAACAGGCGCCAGTGCGCGGCGTGCCAGATTTCGCGCAGGTAGGCAAGCTCACCGCCGCGCAGCAGCCGGGCCTCGCCCTTCGCCGAGTAGTCCAGTGGTGCGTCTGGGAGCGCAACATAGGAGATCGCCTCCCCGGACAGCCACGCGCGGTAGCGCGCGGGCGTGAGGGGGGTCCTCGATTCGTCGTAGAACAGTGCGTTTCGGTCCTGATCGAGCTGCCGCTCCCAGCCGCGTGCGAGCATCACGTGGGGCGCAACCCAACGGGCCTCCCAGTGATTGCGCGTGGGGACGACCTCGATCCGCGCCGGATGGGTGGGTGGGCTTCCATACCCGACCCCGAGCACGCGTAGCTCGTCCAGCAGAGGCGTGTAATAGGAGGCGTGTACCGCGGGGTCCGAGGCGGCCGAGGCGAAGTCCGTGATCGGGGCCTTGACCTGCCAGTAGCAGAGCAGCGGCGCCAGCACGAGCAGCAGCAGCCGGCGTCGCGGGTAAAGGACGCAGGCCGCGAGGGGCCCGGCGAGGAGCGCACCGAGCCGGTCGGCGTTGCCGCCGACGGCCGTCGGGATCAAAAAGGCACCGAGCAGCGCGACGGCGTACAGCAACATGCCGATCTCGAGCACGCGAGGACCGGTTTCGAAATGACCATCACCCGTGCTCTCGCGCCGATCGCGGACGATCAGTGCGGCGATCGCGATGATCGCCAAGAGCGCGGGGTAGAACGCGGAGGCGACGAACGGCTGCGAGCCTCCTTCGGGGAAGGCGAGCACGAGCAACGCGATCGGGGCCAGCGCCGCCAGGGTGAGCCCGATCGGCCAGGCGCGCGCGGGCCCGGCCAGCGCCCAGGCGAGGAACGCGAGCGCGAGGAAAGCGCCGGCCACGGGACTGGTCAGCGCGCAGAGCACGGCGAGCACGAGCGCCAGCCCGCGTATGGCATACCGTCCGCGCTGGGCACGCGCCGCGAGCAGCGCGCCGAGACCGAGCGCGAGGCCGAGGTCGAAGGGGATGCGGTTGGAGAGCAGCTCGACGGACACGCCGAGCGCGAACCAGACCGCCGCGATGCGCGTGGCCCGCGCCGGGAAGCAACCGTCGATCAGCAGCGCAAACAGGGCGGTCGCGGCAATCGCCGACAGCGCCGCCTCGAGCTGCGGCCCGATCCACGCTCCGAGGGCGGGCGCGAGGACGGAGTAGGCCGGCAGGTGATGGCCGCCGTACCAAGAGTTGTCCCACAGGGTCAAGCCGGCGCGGGAGAACAGGTCGCTGCGGTAGGCGGCCGCGGCGAGATCGCTGCTGGGTGGCGCGGCGATCACATAGGCGAGGCCGAGCACGACCGCCGGCAAGACTGCGATTGCCCACGCGGGGAACCGCTCCAGCAGCGTGCCGGGCTCCAACTCGCTCGCCGGGGGCGTCGTAAGGGGCTCACGGAGTTCACCGCGCGAGCTCAGGTAGTTCACCGCGCGAGGATATATACCGTGGGCCGATGGCCCTTGCGAACAAATGGACTCCCCCGACCCGCTCGCGGGTACGGCGAATCCGCGACCGCCTGCGCGAGGTGTACGGGATACCGAGAATGGCGCCGCACGGCGATCCGATCGCCGAGCTCGTCCTGACGGTGCTCTCGCAGAGCACAAACGACCGCAACCGCGATGTCGCCTACTTGCGCCTGCGTGAGCGACTGCCGAGCTGGGAGGCGGTGATGCTGGCGCCGGTCGAGGAGGTCGAGGAGGCGATCCGCCCGGGCGGGATCTCGAAGGTGAAGTCGGCGAGGATCAAGGCGATCCTGCAGGCGATCGACGAACGGTCGTCGGAGCTGTCGTTGGACTGGCTTCCGGATGTCCCGATCGACGAGGCCCGCGACTATCTGACCGCCCTGCCCGGCGTCGGCCGCAAGACCGCGGCGTGCGTGCTGCTGTTCGCCTACGGGCTGCACGACGTGCCGGTCGACACGCACGTCTCACGCGTGGGCATGCGCTTGGAGCTGCTGCAGCCGGGAGCGTCGTTCGAGCAGCTGCACGACCAGATGCTCGCGCTGACCCCGCCCGGCGAGGAGCTGGAGCTGCACGTAAACCTGCTGCGCCATGGGCGCAGGACCTGCCATGCGCGCAAACCGGCCTGCAAAGAATGCGCCCTCGCGCGGATGTGTCCCAGCCGGGGACTCTTTCGAGAGTTAGCCCCGCGGCAAGACTGCGAACGCGATCACCGCGTACTGCAACGCCGCGGCCGCGAGCACGAGCGCGTGGAAGACCTCGTGGTAGCCGAACACCTTCGGCCAGGGGTTTGGTTTGCCGCTCGCGTAGATCACCGCTCCGGCGATGTACAGCGCTCCACCGGCCGCCAGCCCCGCCACGCCGAGCCAGCCGATCGCCGCGGGCAACTCGCCGAAGACCGCCGCGGAAACCAGGCCGAGCAGGACGTATACCGCAGCGAACAGCCACTTCGGGGCGTCGATCCAGGCGAGCTTGAAGATAATGCCGCCGAGCGCTCCCGCCCACAGCACGATCAGAATCACGTTTGCCAGCGTTCCCTTCAGCGCGAGCAGCGCCACGGGGGTGTAGGTGCCGGCGATCAGCACGAAGATCATCGAGTGATCGAGCCGCTTCATCCAGCGCCGCGGGCCCGGGCGCCAACTCACACGGTGATACAGCGCACTCGTGCCGAGCAGACCCGAGACCGCCGCCGCGTAGATCGAGGCCGCCACGCGCGCGCGGCCGTCGGAGGCCGCCAGGATCAGGCCGACGCCGCAGAACAGCGATACGAAGAACGCGTACTGGTGCGAGACGCCCCGCAACCGGGGCTTGACCGGCTTGAGAGACGCCAACTCCATCCATACACGGTACCGCCTGGATCGTGATCTGGCGCATTTGACATCTCATAGAAAATCTGCCACACTGCGACTTAGATTTCTTTCCCCATCTTTGAAGGAGCATCACACAATGGCTAAGACCATCGGTATCGATCTCGGCACGACGAACTCGTGCATGGCCGTGCTCGAGGGCGGCGAGCCCACCGTGATCGAGAACTCCGAGGGCGGTCGCACGACCCCCTCCGTCGTCGCGTTCACGGCCTCGGGCGAGCGTTTGGTCGGCACCGTCGCCAAGCGCCAGGCCGTCACCAACCCGCAGAACACCGTCTTTTCGATCAAGCGCTTCATGGGCCGCAAGGAGGCCGAAGTCAAGGAGGAGGAGTCGATCGTCCCCTACAAGGTCGTCTCCGGCCCCAACGGAGACGCGCGCGTCGAGGCCGGCGGGGAGCAGCATTCTCCCCCCGAGATCTCGCGCGATGATCCTGCAGAAGCTGAAGACCGACGCCGAAGCGTATTTGGGCGAGACGGTCGACGGCGCGGTGATCACCGTCCCCGCGTACTTCAACGACGACCAGCGCCAGGCCACCAAGGACGCCGGCAAGATCGCCGGGCTCGACGTCAAGCGCATCATCAACGAGCCCACCGCCGCCTCTTTGGCGTATGGGTTGGACAAGGAGTCAGACCAGACGATCCTCGTGTTCGACCTCGGCGGCGGCACCTTCGACGTGTCCGTGCTGGAGATCGGCGACGGCGTGTTCGAGGTCAAGTCCACCGCCGGCGACAACCACCTCGGCGGCGACAACTTCGACAAGGCGATCGTCGACTGGCTCGTGTCCGAGTTCAAGAAGTCCCAGGGCATCGACCTCTCGACGGACCCGATGGCGCTGCAGCGTCTGTACGAGGCGGCAGAGAAGGCGAAGATCGAGCTGTCGACGACCCAGGAGACGCAGATCAACCTGCCGTTCATCACCGCCGACGCCTCCGGGCCGAAGCACCTCGACACGCGGCTCACGCGCGCCAAGCTCTCCGAGCTGACATCAGACCTGCTCGAGAAGATCGTCGCGCCGGTGCGCCAGGCGATCGATGACGCCAAAGACAAGGGCGTCAAGGAGATCGAGCACGTCGTGCTCGTCGGCGGCATGACGCGCATGCCGGCCGTGCAGGAGAAGGTCAAGGACCTCACCGGCAAGGAGCCCCACCGCGGCGTCAACCCGGACGAGGTGGTGGCCGTCGGCGCCGCGATCCAGGCGGGCGTGCTCGCCGGCGACGTCAAGGACGTGCTGCTGCTCGACGTCACCCCGCTGACGCTCGGGATCGAGACCAAGGGCGGCGTGATGACGAAGCTGATCGAGCGCAACACGACGATCCCGACACGCAAGGGTGAGGTCTTCTCGACGGCAGAGGACAACCAGCCGTCGGTTGAAATCCACGTGCTGCAGGGCGAGCGCGAGATGGCTCAGTACAACAAGTCGCTCGGCAAGTTCCAGCTCACCGGCATCCCGCCGGCGCCGCGCGGCATCCCCCAGATCGAGGTCGCGTTCGACATCGACGCGAATGGCATCCTCAACGTCTCCGCGAAGGATCTGGGAACGGGCAAGGAGCAGAAGATCGAGATCAAGTCCGGCTCTGGGCTCTCGGACGAGGAGATCAAGAACATGGTCTCCGACGCCGAGTCCCACGCCGAGGAGGACGCCCGCGCCCGCGAGCTCGCCGAGGCGCGCAACAACGGCGAGAACGCCGCCTACCAGGCCGAGAAACAGCTCTCCGAGCTCGGTGACCAGGTCGACGCCGACTCCAAGGGCCGGATCGAGGAGGCGATCAAGGAGCTGCGCGAGACGCTCGAGTCCGAGGACCCCGCCGCGATCAACGCCAAGACCGAGACGCTGCAGACCGCGTTCCACGCTGTGTCTGAGGCGATGTACCAGCGCGCGCAGGAGTCCGCGGCGGCCGGCGACGGGGCGAGGGCCAACGGCGACAGCGCCGACGGCGGCGCCTCCGATGAGGAGGACGTGGTCGATGCAGAGGTCGTCGACGAGCCGCAGAGCTGATCGCGATGACCGATACGGATACCGAGCAGACGATCGAGGAGCAAGTGCCTGAGGGCGGGGCGCCTGGGGATGCTCACACGCGCGCGCCTGAGGGGGGCGCGCGCGAGGGGGGCGACGACGGCGGCCCCGGTGAGGTGCTCGAGGACGCGGCCGTCCAGGACGCGGCGGAGCTCGAGAGTGATCTCGACGAGCTGGAGGTTCTAGCCGCCAAGCGCGACGAGTACCTTGCGCTCGCCCAGCGCACGCAGGCCGACTTCGAGAACTACCGCAAGCGCGTCGCGCGCGATGCCGCGGCGTCGGCGGAGCGCGGCGTGGCGAAGCTCGCCAAGGAGCTGCTGGGAGCGCTCGACAACCTCGACCGCGCGCTCGACGCCGCGGCTCAGGACGACCCGCTGCTCGACGGAGTGCGCCTCGTGCGCGGGGAACTGAGCGCGGGGTTGGCGCGCGTGGGAATCGAGTCCTTCGGCGCGGTCGGCGACACGTTCGACCCGGTCGAGCACGAGGCGGTCGCCCAGCAGCCGGTGGAGGGGGCTGAGAGTGGGTCGGTCGTCGAGGTCTACCAGCCCGGCTACCGGCTGGGCGCGAGCGTGATCCGCCCGGCGCGGGTGCTCGTCGCCGCTTAAGCCGGAGAGGGGTTGACAGATGGCATCGCGTCCCGACTACTACAAGACGCTCGGGGTCGAGAAGAAGGCGACCCCCGAGGAGATCAAGAAGGCCTACCGCAAGCTCGCGCGCAAGTACCACCCCGACACCAACCCCGACGACAAGCGGGCCGAGGAGCGCTTCAAGGAGATCTCCCAGGCCCACGACGTGCTCGGCGATCCGGACAAGCGCAAGCAGTACGACACCAACTCCGGACCGTTCGCCGCCGGCGGGGGTGCGGGCGGGCCCGGATCGGGCTTCGGCGGCTTCGGCAACTTCGACTTCGACGGTTCCTCGATGGGGGACATCCTCTCCAACTTGTTCGGGGGCGCCGGTGGCCCGGGCGGAGCTGGCGGTAGAGCAGGCAGATCGGGCGCCGCAGGCGCTGGCCGCCGCGCGCGCGTGGAGCGCGGCAACGACCTCGAGGCGCAGGTCTCGATCACCTTCGACCAGGCGATCTCCGGCGCGCAGATCCCGCTTCAGGTCCCGATGCGAACGACCTGTGGCACCTGTCACGGCACCGGCGCCAAGCCCGGCACGACCCCCGTCGTCTGTCCCCGCTGCGAAGGCCGCGGCGTCGAGTCCCAGGGCCAGGGCATGTTCTCGATCTCCCAGCCGTGCTCGCTCTGCGGCGGCTCGGGAACCGTGATCGAGGACCCCTGCCCGACCTGCCACGGCTCGGGCGCCGTGCGCACGATCAAGCGCATGCGCGTGAACATCCCCGCCGGTGTGCGCGACGGTGGGCGCATCCGTCTCGCCGGAAAGGGCGAGCCCGGTCCGGGCGGCGGCCCTGCGGGGGATCTGTATCTGGTCGTGCACGTTTCCCCCTCGCCGATCTTCACGCGTAAGGGCAACAACCTCGAGGTCGAGGTGCCGCTGAGCATCCCCGAGGCGCTGCGCGGCGCTGAGGTGCAGGTGCCGACCTTGAACGGCGCCAAGACCTTGCGCGTGGCCCCGGGGACCAAGCACGGCACCGTCCAGCGCCTGCGCGGCGAGGGGCCGTCAATACCGGGGTCCCACCCACCCGGGAAACCGCCGAAGAAGGGCGACATCCACTACCGCTTCCTGATCGACGTGCCGAAGGAGCTGAGTGAGGAGCAGGCGCAGGCCGTCGAGGCGCTGGCGAAGACGCTCGACGGCGCCGATCCCCGAGCGGGGCTGTTCGAGGGAGCTGGGGCCGGGGCGCAGACGGGCGGCGACAGCGCGGAGGGCTCCTGATGGCGCGGCCGATCAAGCGGATCGAGCTGTCGGGCCAGACGGCGCGCATCGAGGTCGAGACCAGCCGCGGCGTGTTCATGATCTCGGTTGCCGCCGAGCTGGCGAACATGCACCCGCAGACGCTGCGCGTGTACGAGGCGCGCGGGCTGATCGAGCCCAAGCGCTCGCCGAAGGGCACGCGACTGTACTCCCAGGACGACGTCGAGCAGCTGCGGCGCATCCAGGAGCTGACGGCGGACCTCGGGCTGAACCTGGCGGGAGTGGAGCGCGTGCTCGAGCAGGAGGCGGAGCTGGAGCGGATGCACGCGCGGATTGAGGAGCTGGAGCTGGAGGCGCTGCACGCACAGGTGCGGTTGGCGAAGGAGCTGGAGGAGGTGCGCCGCTCGTTTCGTGCGGAGCTGACGGTGCCATATCGTGGTGGGACCGAGATCGTGCGCGCGGCCGACGCGCGCTCGCCGTTCAAGAAACGGACCGAAAGGGGACTCGATGGCAGCTAACCCGACAAACCCCGTCGCCCAGGCTCCCGAGGAGGAGCAGAGCCCGCTCGAGCGCTTCGGTCGCGATCTCACCGAGATCGCAGAGCTTGGCAAGCTCGACCCCGTGATCGGTCGCGACGAGGAGATCCGCCGTGTGATCCAGGTGCTCTCGCGCCGCACGAAGAACAACCCCGTGCTGATCGGCGAGCCGGGCGTCGGCAAGACCGCGATCGTCGAGGGTCTCGCCCAGCGGATCGTCTCCAAGGATGTGCCGGAGTCCCTCCGGGACCGCCGCGTGATCGCGCTCGACATGGGCGCCCTGATCGCCGGCGCCGCCTACCGGGGCGAGTTCGAGGAACGGCTGAAGGGGGTCCTCAAAGAGGTCTCCGACGCTCAGGGGCAGATCATCCTGTTCCTCGACGAGCTGCACACGATCGTCGGCGCGGGCGCGGCGCAGGGCTCGGTCGACGCCTCGAACCTGCTCAAGCCGATGCTCGCGCGCGGGGAACTGCGCGCGGTCGGCGCGACGACGCTCGACGAGTACACGAAGTACATCGAGAAGGACGCCGCCCTGGAGCGCCGCTTCCAGCCGGTCAACGTCGGCGAGCCGAGCGTGCAGGACACGATCGCGATCCTGCGCGGCCTGAAGGAGCGCTACGAGCTCCACCATCACGTCACGATCCAGGACAGCGCGCTCGTCGCCGCCGCGACGCTCTCGGACCGCTACATCGCCGACCGCTTTCTCCCCGACAAGGCGATCGACCTCGTCGACGAGGCCGCCTCGAAGATCCGCATCGAGATCGACTCGCTGCCGACCGAGATCGACGAGGTCAAAAGGCGGGTGATGCAGCTGAAGATCGAGCTCGAGTCGCTGCGCAAGGAGAAGGACGCGGCCGCCAAGGAGCGGCGCAAGGCGCTCGAGGCGGAGGTCGCAGAGCTCGAGCAGCGCGAGCGCGAGATGACCGCGCAGTGGGAAGCCGAGAAGCAGGCGATCGCCGGGATCAGCCAGACCCGCGAGCAGCTCGACGCCGCGCGGATCGAGATGGAGCGCGCCGAACGCGAGGCCGACCTGCAGCGCGCGGCCGAGCTGCGCTACGGCGAGATCCCCGAGCTCGAGCGCCGGATCGCCGAATACGAATCGGCCGAGCGCGAGAGCGAAGGCGCGGCGGGCGCGGACGGGGCGCGCGGGGTTCAATACCTCAAAGAGGAGGTCGACGCCGACGACATCGCCGAGGTCGTCGCGCGCTGGACCGGCATCCCGGTCAGCCGCCTACTGGAGGGGGAAACCGAGAAGCTCGTCCACATGGAGGAGCGCCTGCACGAACGGGTCGTCGGCCAGGACGAGGCGATCGAGGCGGTCGCCAGCGCCCTGCGCCGCTCGCGCGCGGGTCTGCAGGACCCGGACCGCCCGATTGGGAGCTTCCTGTTCCTTGGCCCGACGGGGGTGGGCAAGACCGAGCTGGCGCGGGCACTCGCGGAGTTCATGTTCGACTCACAGGACGCGATGATCCGGATCGACATGAGCGAGTACATGGAGAAACACTCCGTTTCGCGGCTGGTCGGCGCGCCCCCCGGGTATGTCGGCTACGAAGAGGGGGGCCAGCTGACCGAGGCCGTGCGCCGCCGGCCCTACGCGGTGGTGCTGCTCGACGAGATCGAGAAGGCGCACACGGACGTCTTCAACACGCTCCTGCAGGTGATGGACGACGGGCGGTTGACCGATGGGCAGGGCAGGACGGTGGACTTCAAGAACACCGTGTTGATCATGACCTCGAACATTCCCGTGGGTGGTGGTGCAGATGGTGCGGGTGACACACCGAATGGTTCCGTAGGTTCCGATTCAGCCCACGCAGATGCCCAATTGAGAGCGGGTCTGTTGGATTACTTCAAGCCCGAGTTCATCAATCGTTTGGACGACATCGTCCGCTTCAAGGCACTGACGCGCGAGCAGATCTCAGAGATCGTCGATCTGCAGGTAGCCCGTGTGATTGAGCGGGTGGCCGAGCGTGGTGTGGAGGTGACGCTCACCGACGGGGCGCGTACGCTGTTGGGGGATCTTGGGTATGACCCCACCTATGGGGCGCGTCCGTTGCGGCGGGTGATTCAGAAGCAACTGACGGATCGACTGGCGCTGGCGTTGCTGAAGGGTGAGTTGCGCGAAGGCGACTCCGTGCGCGTGGAGGCTGTGGACGGGGAGCTTGTGTTGGATACGGCACCATTGTCGCCGACGGTGTCGGCGACAATAGTCGATGACGAACCGTGTCGGCCGTTTGGGTTTGGAGTTCCGCGCGGCCGACACGGTTCAAGTGACGGTTAAGGAGCTGTAACAGCCCATGTCCCCCAGAACTCGCCGTGACACGGCGCCGTGCATGAGGGGTCTACCCAGACGACCCCACCGTACTTGTAGTCGCCGCTGCCATCGTCGCCGTATGTTCTGACTTCGGTTGCTTTAACCCCATTACCACCTGCAACATATACACAGAGAAATCCTGGCGTGGCTGATGGTGCGCCCGAGCTACCGGGACATTGCGCAGTCGCAGAGCCACCCGCCTGGACTACTTGTGCGGTGGGAGTCGCCGCGAGCGGGAACGGATACGAGATCGATGCCTCGATGGCTTCGCTCACGCCTGTGGGCACGTTGCTGCCGCCGCCAAAAGCGCCCTTCAATGTCTTGCCGCTGGGAAGAGTGGCGACGAGTGGCCCCGGTTCGCCGGTTTCGCCTTTCAACCCCGTTTCGCCTTGCAACCCCGTTTCGCCCTTTTCGCCCTTTTCGCCTTTTGTCCCCGCTGCCCCAGGACTTCCGGCCGGACCGGTCGGGCCAGTGGCTCCAGTCGCCCCGGTTGCTCCAGCGGTGCCGTTCTTCCCCGGCTTGCCCGTGAGCTTCTTGAGGACCTTCGGATTGATCTGCTTCGTCGAGTTGATCAAGTAGCTGTTCGCGGCCATCGCCCCGCCGCTCATCGCGAACACGAGCGCGAGCGTGGCGGTGACATTGGCGTAGCTGAGACGTTTGCGCATCGGTACCCCCCATAGGTTGGGCCTAGAAAATAAGAGCGACAACCCTATGTGCCCCAGCGGCGGATATTCCAGGCGCTGGACGAATGAACGAGGAGGCGGGTTCGACCCCGTATGGAGGGGTTGGATCGCGCAAGCAGCGCTTGCGTCGGTCAATCCGGTACAACGGACACTGAGCGCACCGCCGCGAGCGCGAATTGCCCCAATCGGACGGAGGAGAAGTCAAATGCCCACCTACATCATGCTCTCGACCCTCACACCAGAGGGCGTGCAGACCGTGAAGAACAACCCGCAGCGGATCAACGAGGTCAACAAGGAGGTCGAGCAGCTCGGCGCCACCGTCAAGGCGCAGTGGGCGACGCTCGGACACGTCGACTTCATCTCGATCATCGAGGCCCCCGACGAGGGCACGATGGCGCGCGTCTCGCTGGAGCTCGGTTCGCGCGGCACCGGGCGCTACGAGACGCTGTCGGCGATCCCGGTGGACGAGTTCATTGCGTCTCTGTAGACGGCGCGCGCTCACTGCCGCCGCTGCGAAGCGAGGCTAGGGCGACGTGAAGGTCCTCGTCGTCGGCGCGGGCGGGCGCGAGCACGCGATCGTGCGTGCGCTTGCGCGCTCGCCGCAGAAGCCGGAGCTGCTGTGCGCGCCGGGCAACGCGGGCATCGCCGATGACGCGCGCGTGCTCGACATCGCCGCAGATGACATCGATGGACTGCTCGCCGCGGTGCAGCGCGAGGACGTCGACTTCACCGTCGTCGGGCCTGAGGTGCCGCTCGTGGCGGGGCTCATCGACGCGCTCGCAAAGGCCGGTCACGCCGCCTTCGGCCCGAGCGCGGGGGCGGCCCGGTTGGAGGGTTCGAAGATGTTCGCGAAGGATGCGATGGAAGCGGCCGGGGTGCCGACGGCGCGCTGGTCGCGGGTCCGCTCGTTGGAAGACGGACTCGAGGCCGTGCGCGAGCTCACCCACGAGCCGGGCTCGCTGGGAGCCGGCGTGGTGATCAAGGCCGACGGTCTCGCCGCCGGCAAGGGTGTGACCGTGGCCGACACGCGCGAGCGGGCGGAAGCCGCCCTGGGTGAGATCTTCATCGAGGGTCGTTTCGGCGACGGCGAGGTGAGCGCCGTGGTCGAGGAGCGACTTGTGGGAGAGGAGCTGTCGCTGCTCGCGCTGTGCGACGGCGAGCGTGCGGTTGCGCTGGCCCCCGCGCGCGACTTCAAGCGCATCGGCGAGGGCGATCGGGGCCCGAACACAGGCGGCATGGGCTCCTACTCCCCGGTGGCGGGTTTCGACGAGGTGCGCGTGCAGGAGATCGTCGCCACCGTCCATCAGCCGGTGGTCGATCTGATGCGCGAGCGCGGCACGCCCTTCCACGGCATTCTCTACGCCGGCCTGATGCTCACGCCGCAGGGCATCAGCGTGCTCGAGTTCAACGTGCGCTTCGGCGATCCCGAGACCCAGGCGGTGCTGCCGCGGCTGCGCTCGGACCTACTTGACCTCCTGCTCCGTGCTTCGCGCCCCGGGGGGCTCGAGGGTGTGCGGTTGGAGTGGTCGCCCGATTGGGCTGTGACGGTGGTGCTGGCGAGCGCCGGTTACCCCGCGTCCTCCTCCAGCGGCGATTCGATCGCTGGCCTTGAGCAGCTACAGGCGCGCTTCGGAAACGGCGGCCCGGAGAGTGCCACCGATGGTGGACGGCTGGTCGAGGTGACGCACGCCGGCACGGCGCGCACGCCCGCAGGCGTCCTCACGGCGGGCGGGCGTGTGTTGAACGTGACCGCGCTCGGCGCCGACCCCGGCTCCGCCCGTGACGCCGCGTATGCTGCGGCCGAGATGATCTACTTCGACGGTATGCAGATCAGACGTGACATTGCCGTAAATGCGGGCGAGGAATCGGCATGAGCGAGCGCGAGACGCCGGGGCTCTCGTTGGCGCCGGAGCCGATGCAGGAGGCTGAAGTGCAGGCACAACTCGACGACATCGACGTCGACGCGCCCCGGGTGGGCATCGTGATGGGCTCGAAGAGCGACATGGAGGCGATGGAGAAGGCCGCGAAGGAGCTCGAAGAGCGCGGTATTCTGCACGAGATTCGCGTGATGTCTGCGCATCGCGAGCCGGATGTCGTCGCCGACTACGCGAAGAACGCGCACATGCGCGGCCTGCGCGTGATCATCGCCGGCGCCGGCATCTCCGCGGCGCTGCCGGGCGCTGTTGCCGCGCACACCGACCTGCCCGTGATCGGCGTTCCCCTTTCGGGGCGCCTGAGCGCCGCCGGCGGTCTTGACGCAATCCTCTCGATCGTGCAGATGCCTCCGGGCGTGCCCGTCGCCTGCGTGGGCCTGGACAACGCGCGCAACGCGGCGATCCTGGCGGCGCAGATCCTCGCGGCATGATCGCCCGCTACACCCGCCCTACGCTCCTCGGTAGGGGGGCAGGCCCCCCTACCGACCACCCCCCGCTGGCGAAAAGAGCCAGCTGATGATCGCCCGCTACACCCGCCCCGAGCTCGGCCGTCTGTGGACGGACGAGGCCCGCATGGAGACCTGGCGCCGGGTGGAGATCGCAGCCTGCGAGGAGTTGCCGGGCCTGCTCGGCGAGGGCGATGGACCCACCCCCCAGGACCTGGAGGCGATCCGCAAAGCGACGTTCACGGTGCAGGCGGTCAACGAGCGCGAGCAGACCACTGACCACGACATGGCGGCGTTCGTCGACGTGCTGGCGGGATCGGCGGGCGAGGCGGGACGCTGGATCCACTTCGGGTTGACCTCGTCGGACGTGCTCGACACGGCGCTCGCGTTGCAGTTGCGCGCCGTCGGTGAGGTGATCGTGCCGGGCGCGCGTGAGCTTGCCGGCGTTTTAGTCAGACGCGCGCGCGAGCACGCGAGCACGCTGTGCGTCGGCCGCACGCACGGGGTCCACGCCGAGCCCACGACATTCGGCGTGAAGCTCGCGGGGTTCGCGTTCGAGGCCCACCGCAACGCGCTGCGCCTGGAACGAGCGTTTGCGCAGGTGGTGGTGGGGGCGATCTCCGGTGCCGTGGGGACGTACGCGGCGACGAGCCCCGAGTTCGAGGCGCGCGTACTGGAGCGCCTGGACATCAGGCGCGAGGATGTCTCCACGCAGGTCGTGGCGCGCGATCGCCACGCCGAGCTGCTGAGCGCGATCGCGCTGGCGGGGGCGGGGCTGGAGCGGTTCGCGACCGAGATCAGGCAACTGCAGCGCACGGAGGTGCGCGAGGTGCAGGAGCCGTTCAGGGCCGGGCAGAAGGGCTCGAGCGCGATGCCGCACAAGCGCAACCCGATCAAGAGCGAGCAGATCTCCGGCCTCGCGCGCGTGCTGCGCGGGAACGCCCAGGCGGCGCTCGAGAACGTCGCGCTGTGGCACGAGCGCGACATCTCCCACTCCTCCGTCGAGCGCGTGATCCTGCCCGACTCGACGATCCTGCTCGACTACCTGCAACATCGCGCGATCGCGCTCGTGGAGGGCATGCAGGTGAACGAGGCAAGAATGCGCGAGAACCTCGAGCTGACCCACGGCGCGCTGTTCTCGCAAAGAGTGCTGCTGGCGCTGGTGGAAGGGAATCCCGCCCGCCCCGGCAGCACCCGCGACGATGCCTACCGGATCGTGCAAGAGCTGGCGCAGCGCGCCTGGGACGAGGGTACCCCGCTGCGCGAGCTGCTCGCGCGGGACGACCGCGCGGCCGGCCTGGATCTCGATGAGATCTTCACCTACGACCACTACACGCGCTACGCCGAGGAGATCGTCCGGCGTCTCGACGGGATATCTTCCGCCCCATGACCACGCTCGTCGACCTGCCGCTGATCGCCAAAGGGAAGGTCCGCGAGATGTACGGGCTGGACGAGCGGCTGCTGATGGTCGCCAGCGACCGGATCTCGACCTACGACGCGGTCCACCCGACGCCGATCCCGGACAAGGGCAAGGTGCTCACGGGGCTGTCGGTGTTCTGGTTTGAGAAGACGAAGCAGATCGTCGCCAACCACTTGATCTCGGCAACAGAGGAAGTGCCCATGGAAGTGCGCGGCCGCGCACTGGTGGTGCGCAAGCTGAAGATGCTCCCGGTCGAGTGCGTCGTGCGGGGCTACATCACGGGGTCGGGCTGGAAGGACTACCAGGCGACGGGAGCGGTTTCGGGGATTGAGTTGCCGGCAGGGCTAGGCGAGTCAGAGAAGCTGCCGGTACCGATCTTTACCCCGAGCACGAAGGCTGACGTTGGCCACGACGAGACGATCGACTTCGGGCAGGCGACGGAGTTGGTCGGCGATCGGGCGCTGATGGAGAGGGTGCGCGAGGTGTCGATCGAGCTGTACTCCTTCGCGGCCGAGCACGCGCGCGAGCGCGGCGTGATCCTCGCCGACACGAAGTTCGAGTTTGGACTCGACGAGCACGACGAGCTGGTGGTCGGCGACGAGGTGCTGACGCCCGACTCCTCGCGCTACTGGCCGGTGGACTCCTACGAGGTTGGAAAGGGGCAGCCGAGCTTTGACAAGCAGTACGTGCGCGACTGGGCCGCCGGCAGCGGTTGGGACAAGCGCCCGCCGGCGCCAGAGATTCCGGAGGGTGTGGTCGCGGGCACGCGCGCGCGATATGTCGAGGCGTTCGAGATGATCACCGGCGAACCGTTCCATGCTTGGCTGGAACGGGCCGGAGCGGACGCATGATCGCCCGCGGCGTCTCGATCGCTCCGACTGCGGCGTCCCATCTGCGATGAGGGTGCGTGTGTTGATCAGGCCGAAGGCCGGCATCCTCGACCCGCAGGGCGAGGCCGTCGAGCGTGCGCTGCCGGCGCTCGGGTTCGACGGCGTGACGAACGTGCAGGTCGGCCGGCTGGTCGAGCTCGACATCGAGGACCCCTGGCAGCTCGAGTCGATCTGCGAGCGGTTGCTCGCCAATCCGCTGGTCGAGGATTACGAGATCGTGTCCATGGAGGCGGCGGGCAAGAGGTGAAGTTCGGGGTAATCCAGTTCCCCGGCAGCTGCGACGATCTCGACGCGCTGAACGCCGCCAAGCGCGTGGGCGACGCGGAGCTGTTGTGGCACGGCGAGCGCGACCTGAAGGGCGCTGATGCGATCGTCGTGCCCGGGGGCTTCTCCTACGGCGACTACCTGCGCGCGGGGGCGATCGCCCGGTTTGCACCGATGATGGAGACGGTGATCGATTTCGCCAACGATGGCGGTCACGTGTTGGGGATCTGCAACGGCTTTCAGGTGCTGTGCGAGGCGCACCTGCTGCCGGGAGCGCTGCTGGGCAACGCAAACCGGCGCTTCACCTCCAGGCAGGTCGAGCTCGAGGTGCTGAACAGCGGCGGCGCGTTTACCCAAGGATGTTCACTGGGCGAGCGCTTGAGCATTCCGGTAAAGCACTCATGGGGTCGTTACTACGCCGACCCGCAGACGCTTGCCGCGATGGACAACGCCGGTCAGATCGTGCTGCGCTACGCGCCCGGCGAGAACTTCAACGGCTCAGTGCACGACATCGCGGGCGTGAGCAACGAGCGCGGCAACGTGTTTGGGTTGATGCCCCACCCCGAGCACGCGGTCGACGAGCTGATCGGAGGGTCGACCGACGGGCTGAAGATCTTCGAGTCGATGCGGCTGACAGTCGAGGGCGTGCATGCCTGACAGCGCCGTGCTCCCCACCGTCGAGGACGCGCTGGCGCTCGGGTTGACACCCGAGGAGTACGACCTCGTGCGTGAGAAGCAGGAGGGACCGCCGAACCTCCTGGAGCTGGCGATGTACTCGCTCTTGTGGAGCGAGCACTGCGCATACAAGCACTCGAAGAAGCTGCTGAGGACGCTGCCGACCGAGGGTAGGCACGTGGTGATGGGACCGGGCGAGAACGCGGGTGCGGTCGATGTGGGCAACGGCCTGGTGTGCGCGTTCAAGGTCGAGTCGCACAACCACCCGAGTGCCGTCGAGCCATTCCAGGGAGCGGCGACGGGCGTGGGGGGCATCCTGCGCGACATCTTCGCGATCGGCGCGCGCCCAATCGCGGTGCTCGACTCCCTGCGCTTTGGTGAGATATCCGACGCTCACCCGTCCAGCCGCTCGCGCTACCTGCTCGATGGAGCGGTGAGGGGAATCGGCCACTACGGCAACTCGATCGGCGTGCCGACGATCGGCGGAGAGGTGTACTTCGAGGGACCGTACGAGCAGAACTGCCTCATCAACGCGATGGCGCTCGGGCTCGGCGAGCGGGAGCGGCTGGTGCGCAGCGCGGCCGCCGGCCCCGGCAACACGCTCGTGCTGTTCGGCGCGCGCACGGGCCGCGACGGGATCGGTGGAGCCTCGGTGCTCGCCTCGGCGGAGCTGGGCGAGGCGGATACCGATGAGGATAAGCGCCCGACGGTGCAGGTGGGCGACCCGTTCGAGGAGAAGAAGCTGCTGGAGTGCTCGCTGGAGCTGCTGGAAAGAGGGCTGATCGTGGCATTGCAGGACCTCGGCGCCGCGGGCCTGACCTCCTCGGCCGCAGAGATGGCCTCCAAGGGCGAGGTGGGGATCGACCTGGATGTCGCGAAGATCCCGCTGCGCGAGCCGGGAATGCAGCCGTTCGAGGTGATGGTGAGCGAGTCGCAGGAGCGGATGCTGTGCGTGGTCGAGCCGGCGAACGTGGAGGCGGTGGTCGAGCTGTGCGAGAAGTGGGAGGTGAACAGCGCGGCGATCGGCACGGTCACGACGACGGGCCGGATGCGGGTGTTCGACGGCGAAGAGCTCGTCGGCGACATGCCGGTGAGGGCGCTCGTCGACGACTGCCCGCTGTACGACCTGAAGCCGGAGAAGCCGACAGTGCCGATCTATGCGCCGCCGGTCGCAACACTGGCCGCCGACACGCCGCCGCGCGAGGCGCTGCTGGCGTTGCTCGGATCCCCGAACATCGCCTCGCGCAGGCCGCTGTTTGAGCAGTACGACGCGATCGTGCAGTCGAGGACGGTGCGCCGGCCCGAGCAGGCCGACGCCGCGGTGCTGGCGCTCGATCCTGGCACCTCCCCGGCCGGCGAGTCCCCACCCGGCCAGAACCGGCCGATCCCCGCGCTGGCGGTGAGCATCGACTGCAACGGCCGCCGCGTCGCTGCCGACCCCTACACGGGCACGGTGGAGGCCGTACTCGAGTGCGCGGCGAACCTCGCGTGCGTGGGCGCGGAGCCGCTGGGGACGACGAACAACCTCAACTTCGGCAACCCCGAGAAGAGGCACATCGCCTGGCAGCTGACGGAGTCGGTGAGGGGCCTGGGCGAGGCCTGCCGCGCGCTGGCGGCCCCGATCGTGGGCGGCAACGTCTCGCTCTACAACGAGGGCGCCACCAGCGGCCCGATCTACCCGACGCCGGTGATCGGCATGGTCGGCCGACTGCCGGACGCTCGCAAAGCCGGGCGGCTGGGGTTCGTGCGGGCCGGCGATGCGATCGCGCTGGTGGGTCCGTTCGCCCCGAGCCTGGCGGCGAGCGAGCTGGCGAAGCTGCACGGCGAGGCACTACCCGACGGGCTGGAGGAGATCGATATCGAAGCGATCCGCAACGCCCAGATCGCCGTGCGTGAAGCGGTCCGCGCGGGCGGGTTGGCGAGCGCCCACGACATCGCCGAGGGCGGCGCGGCGGTTGCGCTGGCGGAGTGCTGCCTGGCCGGCGGATGGGGCGCTCAGGTCGAGCTGGCAGCGAGCGAGCGCGCACTCACGACTCTTTTTGGGGAGGGTCCTGGCGGTTTCATCGTCAGCGGTACAGAGCAGGACCTGCGTGATCTGGGCGAGCGAGCGCCGTTAAGCACGATCGGCACGGTCGGTGGGGAGGGGCTACGGATCGTGCTCCCCGGAGAGGCGACCGTGAGCGCGACGTTGATGGAGCTGAAAACGGCCTACAGCGCGCTCGCGGAGTTGTTTGGCTGATGGGTCCTGCTAGCGTGAAAACAGCGATGGCTTGTATAAAAAGGCCCGCCCACCCCTCGGGGCCTGAGTTGGAAGACCGCGATGGACCGCGCGACGAGTGCGGTGTGTTTGGCCTATACGCACCCGGACACGAGGTCTCGCGGTTGTCGTACTTCGCGCTGTACGCGCTGCAGCACCGCGGGCAGGAGTCGGCGGGGATCGCGGCGGCCGACCGCGGCGGGCATATCATCACGCGCCGCGAGCTGGGGCTGGTCAACCAGGTGTTCACCGAGAACGACCTGAGCACGCTCGCCGGCGAGCTGGCGATCGGGCACGTGCGCTATTCGACGACGGGCTCCAACGCCTGGGAGAACTCGCAGCCGGTGCAGCGCTCGGTGGGCACGCGCGGCTCTCAGCGCGAGGTGGCGCTGGCCCACAACGGCAACTTGATAAACGCGGTGGAGCTGCACAACGAGCTGCTGGCGAAGGGGATCACGTTCAGCTCGACCTCGGACTCGGAGATCATCGCGGCGTTGATCGCGACGCACCCGGCCGAGCATGTGGAGGACGCGATCGCGGAGGTGCTGCCGCGGTTGAAGGGCGCTTTCTCGACCGTGGTTATGACGAAGGACCGCGTGGTCGCCTTCCGCGACCCGCACGGTCTGCGCCCGCTGTCGCTGGGCATGCTGGAGCCTGGCAATGAGAGCCCACCCACCGCCGGGACGACACGCTGCGCTACTGCGTGGCGAGCGAGTCGTGCGCGTTCGACATCATCGGCGCGAAGTTCCTGCGCGACGTGGAGCCGGGCGAGGTGGTGACGCTGAGCGAGCAGGGCTGCTCGAGCAAACAGGTGGTGGAGGGCGCACGGAAGGCGTTGTGCGTGTTCGAGTACATCTACTTCGCGCGCCCGGACTCGCGCATGAACGACCAGGTGCTGCAGGTGGCGCGGGGCCGGATGGGCGAGATCCTGTGGCGCGAGGCGCCGGTGGAGGCCGACGTGGTGATCGCGGTGCCGGACTCGGGCAACCCGGCCGCGCGGGGACTGGCGCGCGCGAGCGGGATCCCGCAGGACGACGGCTTTGTGAAGAACCGCTACGTCGCGCGCACGTTCATCCAGCCCGGGCAGGAGCTGCGCAAGCACGGGTTGCGGCTGAAGTTCAACCCGCTGCCCGCGGTGGTCGCAGGCAAGCGGCTGGTCGTCGTCGACGATTCGATCGTGCGCGGGAACACGACCAGGCAGATCGTGCAGATGCTGCGCGACTCGGGGGCGAAGGAGGTGCACATGCGGATCTCCGCGCCGCCGATCAAGCATCCGTGTCACTACGGCATCGACATGTCGACGCGCGAGGAGATGATCGCCCACGGCCGTACGACGCGAGGAGGTCGCCGAAGAGCTCGGCTGCGACTCGCTGCACTACCTGTCGATGGCGGCGTGTACGAGGCGATCCGCGGCACCCGCGAGACCCATTGCGACGGCTGCTTCACCGGCAAGTACCCGCTGACGGGCAACAACGAGGCGAACGGGAAGTACGCGCTGGAGGACGAGCAGACCCCCACAGGGCCCGCACTTCCCCTCGTGCGCGCCTAAGCCAATTCTCGTCCGCGTCTAATAATGCAGGTCGCGAGCGCCGGAGGCGGGGTTGTGGCGGTTGTTGTAGGGACGGCTGGTGATGATGTCGCTGCGTCCCGGCCGGAAGGCGTTCGCCAGGGCGGCGAGGATCACGGCGGCGACGATGATGGATGCAGACATGGGAAACCTCGATTCGGTGGTTACTTCATAGTCCATTGAAGAATCGGGGAGAGCACAGTTCTGTGAGTTGAGTCACACCGCCCGACCGAGATCGCAAGAGCGCCCGCCCGGTATGGTCCCGCGCGTGCAAGGGAGATTGCCGATCGCCGTGCTCGTGTCGGGTACGGGCACGAATTTGCAGGCGCTGCTGGACACGGTGCACGGGCGTGAGGCGCAGATCGTGGCGGTGGCGTCGAGCGTCGCTGACGCCCCGGCGCTGGAGCGCGCCGCCGAGCGCGGGGTGCCGACGGCCGTGTTCGCACGCGCGGAGTACGAGGACCGCAAGGCGCGCGATGGCGCGATGGCGGACTGGCTGCAGGAGCGCGGTGCAAGGCTGGTCGTGCTCGCTGGGTACATGGAGCTGCTTGGGGAGGCTTTCCTCGGAGCGCTTCCCCGGCGCCATCGATCAACGTGCATCCGTCGTTGCTGCCGGCCTTCCCGGGACTCGAGGCGATCGAGCAGGCGCTGGCGTACGGGGTGAAGGTGTTCGGCGTGACCGTGCACTTCGTCGACGCGGGGGTCGACAGCGGGCCGGTGATCTTGCAGCGGGCGGTCGAGCTGCAGAACGCACGCGATCCGGAAGAGGTGCTGGAGGCGCTGCAGGCCGATCGAGCACGCGCTGTTGCCGGAGGCCGTGCGGCTGTTCGCACGCGGTGCGCTGAAGGTCGATCCCGAGAACCAGCGGCGGATCGCCGTCGAGGGGTAGGCTGCGGGCCATGAGCGCAGAGGACGACACGGGCGCGGCGGGGGCAGCAGCGACGCGGGGCTCGGGAATCGAGCCGCGCCGCGCCCGGCGAGGTGCGCGTGCAAGCGGGCGCTGCTGTCGGTCTCGGACAAGGCTGGCATCGTCGACTTCGCCCGCGGGCTGAGCGAGCTCGGGGTCGAGCTCGTCTCCACCGGCGGCACCGCGCGCGCGCTCGCGGACGCGGGGATCCCGGCGCGCGCGATCGAGGACTTCACGGGCTTTCCGGAGATGATGGACGGGCGCGTGAAGACGCTGCACCCGCGGTTGTACGCGGGACTGCTTGCGCGGCGCGACGACGAGGCCCACCTGCAGGCGGCGAGCGAGCAGGGGATCGAGCAGGTCGACCTCGTGTGCGTGAACCTCTACCCGTTCGAGCGCACGATCGCGAGCGGCGACGCGAGCGAGGGGGAGGCGATCGAGAACATCGACATCGGCGGCCCGACGATGATCAGGGCGGCGGCGAAGAATCAGGCGTTCGCCGCGGTGCTCGTCGATCCCGAGGACTACGGCGACGTGCTCGATGAGCTGCGGGCGGCGGAGGGGCGTCTCTCTCTGACGCGCCGCAAACAGCTCGCGGCGAAGGCGTTCGCGTGCACCGCCCGCTACGACGCGGCGATCGCGACGTGGTTCGCGGAGAAGACCTTCGATGGCTTCCCGCCGACGTGGCACGAGTCCTACGAGCTGGTGAGCGAGCTGCGCTACGGGGAGAACCCTCACCAGAGCGCCGCCTTCTACGCGAACGTGGCCGCGCCTGCGCACCTGCTCGAGGGCGTGGAGCAGCTGCACGGCAAGGAGCTGTCGTTCAACAATCTGCTCGACCTCAGCTCGGCGCGCGAACTGGTCGAGGACTTCGCGGGGCCGGCATGCGCGATCGTCAAGCACAACAACCCGTGCGGGTGCGCGCTCGGCGAGAGCGCCCAGGCCGCCTACGAACGCGCCTTCGCGTGCGACCCGGAAAGCGCCTACGGCGGCGTGATCGCCGTCAACCGCCGGGTCGACCGGGCCTGTGCCGAGCGCATGAACGGACAGTTCATCGAGGTGCTGCTCGCGCCGGGCTACGACGAGGACGCGCTGGAGGTGCTGCAGGGGAAAAAGAACGTGCGGCTGCTGGAGCTGGCGGACTGGCCGCCGCCCAGCGACGAGTTACGACTCGAAGCCCGTGCTCGGCGGGCTGCTCGTGCAGCAACGCGACGCGGTCACCGAGACACGCGAGCAGATGCGCGCGATGACCGAGCGGGAGCCGAGCGAGGCCCAGTGGGAGGACCTGCTGTTCGCGTGGAAGGTCTGCCGGCGCGTGCGCTCCAACGCGATCGTGCTCGCCGCCGCCGGCGCGACGATCGGGATCGGCGCGGGGCAGATGAGCAGGGTCGACTCGGTGCGGATCGCGGTCGAGAAGGCCCAGGCCAACCAGCCTGACCTGCTCGCCGGCGCGGCGCTCGCCTCCGACGCGTTCTTCCCCTTCGCCGACGGCCCCGAGCTGGCGATCGCGGCGGGCGTGACGTCGATCATCCAGCCCGGTGGATCGGTGCGCGACGCGGATGTGGTCGCCGCCGCCGACGCGGCGGGCATCGCGATGGTCGCGACAGACCGCCGCCACTTCCGCCACTGAGGGCCCTCCTCGTCAGTCCCCACGTCGGAATGCTCTTTCGCGAGAGGACTTGACAGAGGTTAGATAACGATATATCGTGAGCTTACAAAGATGGTTCACGATAGGAGAAAGACATGTTTGGAAATAGGATTTACACGACAACAGATCCAGATCATCACGATCGTCACCCGGCGCCACCACCCCGGCCACCACGGCGGCCATCGCCATCGCCATGGCCCGCGCGGCGGCGGCTTCGGCGGCGGCCCGTTCGGCGGCTTTGGTCCGGGATTCGGTCCGGGCGGCCCGCGGGGTCGCGGTCGCAAGGCGCGCCGCGGCGACATCCGCACGGCGGCGCTGCTGCTGCTGAACGAGGAGCCACGAAACGGCTACCAGATCATGCAGGAGGTGCAGGAGCGCAGCGACGGCGTCTGGCGCCCGAGCCCGGGCTCGACCTACCCGGCCCTGCAGCAGTTGGAGGACGAGGGTCTGATCCGCGCGCGAGGAGCCGGACGGCCGCAAGCTGTTCGCAGCTGACCGACGCGGGTCGCGAGTACGTCGAGGAGCGCGGCGAGGAGGTGCCGGCGCCGTGGGAGCAGATGAGCGGCGATGTCTCAGATCAGGCGCACGAGCTGGGACGGTTGATCCGCGAGGTCGCGCTCCGCCTTCACGCAGGTGGTGAAGACCGGCAGCGAGGCGCAGATGGGCGAGGCTCGCAAGGTGCTCACGACGACGCGGAAAGACCTGTACAGGATCCTCGCCGACGGCGACCCCGGCGAGGGCGATTCCGAGGCCGGTATCGTGGGCGAGGACGCCTGAGCCCGAGCCTCGGAGCCCTCGAGATGCCAACCCTCAGCCAAGTGACCACCGAACCCCACTCGAACGGCGGCGCCCGGTGCCGGACGCGGCCGGCACGCGCGGTGCGCGTGCCCGCCGTCACGGTGGACGGTCTCGTCAAGCGCTACGGCGAGCTGGAAGCCGTGAAGGGCATCGACTTCGAGGTCGCCCCCGGGGAGACGTTCGGGTTCCTCGGGCCCGAACGGGGCGGGCAAGTCGACGACGATCAGCATGCTCTGCACGCTGGTCAAGCCCAGCGGCGGCTCGGCGCGTGTGGCCGGCCACGACGTCGTGCACGAACGCGACGAGGTGCGGCGCAACATCGGGCTCGTGTTCCAGGACACGACGCTCGACGGCTACCTGACGGCCGAGCAGAACCTGCGACTGCACGCCGAGCTGTACGGGATGCCGCGCGGCGCGGTTTCGGAGCGGCTGGAGCAGGTGATGGAGATGGTCGGGCTGTGGGAGCGGCGGGCGAGCCTCGTGATGACGTTCTGCGGCGGGATGAAGCGCCGGCTGGAGATCGCGCGGGGCTGCTGCACTCGCCGCGGGTGCTGTTCCTGGACGAGCCGACGGTCGGGCTCGACCCGCAGACGCGCAGCTCGATCTGGAGCTATATATCGGAGCTGAAGCGCGACGAGGACATCACGATCTTCATGACCACCCACTACATGGACGAGGCCGAGTACTGCGATCGGATCGCGATCATGGACCGTGGCGAGATCGTCGCGCTCGACACGCCCGAGGCGCTGAAGGCGAGCGTCGGCAAGGACCGCGTGCAGATCCAGACCGAGGACGACGAGGCCGCGATCGCGGCGCTTGCGCGAGAAGTTCGAGATCGAGGCGACGATCGCCGAAGGGGCGGTCACGTTCGGGGTGCCGGCGGGCGAGCAGTTCGTGCCGCGCCTGTTCGCCGAGCTCGGCCAGCCGATCAGGTCGGTCAATCTGTCCAGGCCCGTCGCTGGACGACGTGTTCATGTCCTATACGGGCAAGACGATCCGCGACGCCGAGGAGTCGGGCCAGAGCGACATGCGCCGCAACATGGCGCGGATGATGAGCCGCTGATGGCCACCGAGACCACCGCGCCGCACCTCGTCCGACAGCTGCCACCGCCCGCCGGCGCCGCCGCCTCGCTCCGGGCCGCCCGCACGACGTCGCCCGCGTGCGCGTTCCCGCGCGCAGCCTGCGCAGCGAGCTGCGCGCGATCCGCGTCGTCTGGAAGCGCGAGCTGATCCGCTTCAGCCGCGACCGCCTGCGGATCCTGACCTCGCTGATCCAGCCGTTCCTGTTCCTGTTCGTGCTCGGCACCGGCATCGGGACGCTGGCCTCGGCCGGCACGCACGGGGTCAACTTCAAAACGTTCATCTACCCCGGCGTGCTGTGCATGGCGGTGATGTTCACCGCGATGTTCTCGGCCGCCTCGATCGTGTGGGACCGCGAGTTCGGGTTCCTGCGCGAGATGATGGTCGCGCCCGTGCGCCGCAGCTCGATCGTGCTCGGCAAGGTCGCGGGCGGCGCCACCGTCGCCGCCTTCCAGGGCCTGATCGTGATCGCGATCGCCGGCCTGGTCGACATCCCCTACAACCTCGGCCTGATCCTCGAGCTGTTCGGGCTGTCGCTGCTGGTGGCGTTTGCGATCACCGCCTTCGGCGTGATGTTCGCCGCGCGGATCAACCAGATGCAGTCGTTCATGGCGCTGATGCAGATGGTCGTGATGCCGATGTTCTTCCTCTCCGGCGCGATGTTCTCGGTCGCCGCCCTGCCGCAGTGGCTGGCGGTGCTCAACCGCCTCGATCCGCTCACCTACGCGGTCGAACCGATGCGCAGCGCGATCTTCTCGCACCTGAACGTCTCCGCCGCCGCGCGCAAGGCGCTCGACCCGGGGATCACCTGGTTCGGCTGGCGCGTGCCGACCCCGCTCGAGGTCGCGGTGATCGCGATCCTCGGGCTGGTGATGCTGTCCGTTGCGATCTGGGAGTTTTCCCAGGCGGAGTAGTCACCCGCGGCGTGGGCGTGGCCGGTCCCCGATAAGCCCGATCCGGCGGATCACGATGCGATGGTGGTCGAGAGTGGTCATAAGTCGCAGTGCCCCGTGCGGGACTCGAACCCGCCCCACCGGATTAAAAGTCCGGCGCTCTACCAGATGAGCTAACGGGGCTCGCGGGCGACAGTCTGCCAGATGGGTCAGGCAGACCGAGTGACATGCGAGTTGCACGGCCGTACGTCGCGGTATCACTAGTCTCTCGCCAGCCGCCACGCGCAGCATCTCCTCGATCCGCGTGAGCTTCACGCGCGGACGGCCGGCGATTCGCCGAGGGAGCGCTCGTGGCGGTCGATCGAGGCCCAGCCGTCGTAGGTGACGAGCGCGGGCTGGCGCTCGCGCAGCAGCCGCTCGACGGCGGCGCCATCGGGGTTTTCGGGCACGTTCAAGCCCTCTCCGCCGGGCGCGGCGTCGGCGAAGATCGCGTCGACCGTCTCCTGGGCGTCCTTCTTGTTCGTGCCGATCACGCCGGAGGGCCCGCGCTTGATCCAGCCGACGGCGTACTCGCCGCGCAGTCGCGCGCCGGCCCGTGAATACTCGCCTGCGTCGTCCCCGCCCCCACCCTTGCCGCGGCCCTCCCATCGCCCTCGTCCTCCGCAGCGCCGAGCACCCGCCCGCCCTCGTTGGGGATCACGCCGCGGCGCGCGTCGAGCGGGACGCCGGGGAGGGGGACGCCGCGATAGCCGATCGCGCGGAACACGAGCCCGGCCGCGATCGTCTCTCCGCTCGCCGGTGGCGACGGGCGCGCAGCTGCGGGTGGGCGGGATCCGTTTGATCGGTGACGAGCTCGTTGCGGGCCAGCTCGACCGCGCCGAGATGGCCGGAGTCGCCGGGGAGCAGTGCGATCGGCGAGAGCAGGAAGCGCAGCACGATCCGCTTGGCGCGTCCCGCGGGCGGGCGCTCGGCGTAGGAGCGCAGGATCTCGACGTTGCGCCGCGAGGTGATGTTTTCCTCGGCGCCGGCGTCGTGGACGGCGAGCGCGCGCTCGAGCTCCGCCGGATCGACGATCACGTCGGCGTCGGCGAGCTCGCCGAGCTCGAGCAGCTCGGGGTTCGTGAAGGCCGCCTGCGCCGGCCCGCGGCGACCGACGATCACGACCTCCTTCACGTGACTTTCGGCGAGCACCTCCAGCGCGTGATCCGCGGTGTCGGTGGGCGCGAGCTCGGAGGGCGCGAGCACGAGCATGCGGGCGACGTCGATCGCGACGTTGCCGTTGCCGATCACGACGGCGCGCTCGGCCGCGCGAAGGTCGACCTCGAGGTCGGTGTGGTCGGGATGGCCGTTGTACCAGCCGACGAACTCGGTCGCCGCGTGCGAGCCGGGGAGCTCTTCGCCGGGGATCCCGAGCGGCCGGTCGACGGGCGTGCCGGTCGCGTAGACGATCGCGTGATAGTGGGCAGAGAGCTCCTCGCGCGAGACGTGCTCGCCGAAGACGACGTTGCCGAAGAAGCGAAAGCGCGGGTGCGCGGCGGTCTTCTCGTAGATGCGGGTGACCGACTTGATCTTCGGATGGTCGGGGGCGACGCCCGAGCGCACCGAGCCCCCAGGGCGTGGGCAGCCGCTCGAGCATGTCGACCTCGAAGTTGATCGCATGCCCGCCGCTGCAGTCCTTGAGCAGGTGCCCGGCGGCGTAGAAGCCGGCGGGCCCGGAGCCGATCACGGCGATGCGAATGGGGCGGAGCGAATCTGATCATTTGAGATGGGCGCGGCCCGACTCGAACGGGCGACCCCCTCGGTGTAAACGAGGTGCTCTGACCAACTGAGCTACGCGCCCCCGGGCCGGCGACCGACCCTAAGGCTAGCGAGGCTGCGAAGCTGTGCGGTGCGCAGAGCCGGCCGAATCGCAGCGTGGTTGGCGGGTGCGATCGTGCTGATGCTCGTGCTGGCGCAACTCTTCCTGCCTGCAATCGCGGCGAGCAGGGTGCGCTCCCGTGTTGAGAAGTACGGGACCGTTAAGAGCGTCACCGTGCAGGCCTGGCCCGCGGTGGAGCTGCTGTGGGGGAAGGCGGAGTCGGTGAACGTGAAGGCGGGGAGCCTCCATCTCAGCACGGCGCAGATGGCGAAACTGCTCGGCGAAGCGCGCGGGGTGAAGAGCATGCGCGTGAGCGCCGAAAGCATGAAGGAGGGCTCGCTGCAGCTGTACGACGCGAGCCTTCAAAAGCAGGGCGATGCGCTTTTGGGATCAGCCTGGGCCTCACGGGCGGACGTGAAGACGGCGCTGGGAGAAGGATTCGAAGTGCAACTGCAGCCCAGCGGCGCCGGACGGGTGCGAGATGAGCGTCGAGGGCGGTCTGTTCGGCGTGAAAGCGTCGGTGCAGGCGGTCGCGGAGGCACAGGAAGGCGATGTCGTCGTGCACCCGCTCGGCTTCCTGCTGGAAGGACTGAAGCTGACCCTGTTCGCCGAGCCTGAGGTATACGTCGAAGGCGTGGGTGCGAGCGCGACGGCGGGACCGTCAGGCAAGGGGGCGGGCTATAGGTTGTCTTTTCGAGCGAGCCTGCGCTAGAGGCGCGGGTGGACGATCATCGGCAGTCCGTTCTTCGGGCTGATCGTCGGCATCTGGCGGATCTCCAGATGGAAGTCCTCCGGCAGGGAGAGCGTGAAGCGCGCGAGCAGTAGCGTGGCGATCGTGCGGATCTCCAGCTGGCCGAAGCGCATCCCGATGCACGTGCGCGAGCCGCCGCCGAAGGGGACATAGGCGCCTTTCGGGAGGGCGGCCCTAGCCTCGGGCGTGAAGCGCTCAGGGCGGAACTCCTCCGGCTCTCCAAAGACCTCGGGCAGGTGATGGGAGGCCCAGGAGGAGTAGTTGACGAACGCGCGGCCGGGGACGGTGCAGCCGGCGAACTCGAACGGCTCGACCGAGCGCCGCGGCCCGATCCAGGCGGGCGGGTACATGCGCAGCGTCTCGTCGAAGACCATCTCGAGCTCTCCCAGCTCACCGGACATCAGCTGCGAGGCGGTGGGCTGCCCCTCGACGAGCTCGGCGTCCTGCTCGGCGTAGAGGCGCGCGAGGATCTCGGGATGGTGGGCGAGCTCGTAGAACATGAACGCGACGGTCGAGGTTGTGGTGTCGTGGCCGGCGAACATCAGCGTCATCACCTCGTCGCGGATCTGCAGGTCGGTGAGCGTCGAGCCGTCTTCGTCGTGCGCGTCGAGCAGCAGCGAGAGGATGTCCTCACCGCGCTCGCCGGAGCCGCGGCGCGAGGAGATCTCCGAGTAGATCAAGCTTGTCGAGCGAGCGCGCGGCCTGCTGCATCCGCGCCCAGGGCGTCAGCGGCCCACGGAACATGCGCAGCGTGGTCTCCGAGGTGAAGAACGCGAGCGCCTGTTCGAACAGGCCGGCGGCATCGACCGAGCGCGCTATGGCGCCGTCGGGGTCGAGGCCGAAGAGTGCGCGCATCGCGATCCGCAGCGTCAGTCGGCGGGTCCAGGTGTAGAGGTCGATGCGCTCGCCGGGGGCGAGCTGGTCGAGCGCGCGCGGCGGTCTCTGCAACCATCACGTCGACCGACGCGGCGATCCGCTCGCGGTGAAAGCCGGGGAGCATCGCCAGGCGCGAGCGCCGGTGGAAGTCGCCGTCGATCGTCAGCAGACCGTCGCCCATCAGACCGATCAGTTCGCGCATGTGCGATTCCCGCCAGGTGAAGTTGGCGGCGTGGGAGACCGTCATGTAGTGGTTGGCGGCGGGCCCGAGCATGAACACGACGTTGCCGTGGAACAGTCGCAGCGTGAAGACCGGCCCGTAGCGCTCGTAGGCCTCGAGCAGGAGCGGCAGCGGATCGTCGTTGAAGCGCCGGGTGCGCGCGAGCGAGAAGCGAGTGTCGCCGGGCGGGAACGGAACGGTCGCCGAGCGCTCCTCGCGCAGGTCGCCGAACACCGCGGCGAACGGGTTGGTGTCGAGCAGTGGAGGAGGACCGACGAGCGCCACGCGAGCAGCCTACAACAAAACTGGCTGCCCGGCCAGTTTTCTTTGGAAAGCCTGCGTGCTCTCCGGGTGCTGGGACGTCTACTGGGTGCTCGTGGCGTACCGGACGCAGGGCGAGGCCCGGCGAGCGCGAGCCTTGGCATACTGAGGAGGCGTGGGGAGTCCCGGCGGGGCTCCGGCGCATACGCGGGGACGTAGCTCAGTTGGTTAGAGCGCCGGCCTGTCACGTCGGAGGTCGCGGGTTCGAGTCCCGTCGTTCCCGCTTTTCTTACCTGAACGTCGCTCGGCTGAGAGAGCTGGAGCTCATCGGGAGCCCTCAGGTTTCGATCGTGACGAGCGTGCCGATCGGCGTGTACGGCCAGATCTCCGCGGAGGCCGCGAGCGGGAGCTCGACGCAGCCGAGGCTCTGGGGGGTGCCGAACGAGGAGCGGTCGAAGTTGTGCAGCGCGTCGCCGCCGTTGAAGTAGCTGACCCATTTGATCCCGGGATCTTCGTAGTGCGAGCCGTCGGGGTTCGTGCCGCTCATCGTCGTTTCGGGCAGGTGCTCGAACACCGGGAACGTCCCGAGTTCGGTTTCCGCGCCGGAGATGCCCGTGTTCGCGGGCGAGGTGATGACCGTCTGGCCGTCGTGCCAGAGCGTCATCGTCTCCGGGACTTCGCGGTGCACGTACACGTAGCTGTAGCCGCTGTTCGAGGCGCTTGCCGGCGATCGCGTCGTCGAGCAGCAGCGTGCCACACGGCGGCCCCGGCGAGCCCGTCGACGGTGACTTCGTTTTCGTTCTCGAACTTCATCACCGCGCCCTTCGTGATCGTGTTCGCCTGGCCCGGGGCTCCACATCGCCTGCAGCTGGTGCGGCGTGTTCGGGTAGCGCCAGCTGAAGCTGCCGCTCGGGGGGTCGACGGCGGCCTGCGCCTCGGCGCCGGGCGTGTGCGCCACCGCCGCGCCGGACGGCTGCCAGTCGACCGGCAGGTAGCCGGCTTGCGCGAGCAGCTGCTGCAGGCGCAGCGTCGAGCCGGGCGGCACCGTCCATTCGATCTGGCTGGTCGTGCGCAGCCCGCCACCGCTGCCCGCCGTCACCGCGACCGACCGCGGGAGCTGAACGTGCAGCTGCGAGCCCAGCGCCGCTCCGAATCCCGACGGGATGAACACGAGCGTGTGGCTGTTGGTCTCGTGCCAGCTGCCCTGCGTGGCCGGCGAGAGGCGGGGGCGACTGGAGCCGAGCACCTCGCTCACGGGCTTCGAGAACGTCAGGTGGATGTGCGTGGCGGGAGAGATCCGCGCGCCCGCGGCGGGAAGGCTGACCATCACCGGTGCGTTGGAGGGAGGGAACCAGCTCACCTGCGTGGGCGCGCCGACCGTCTCCCAAGGCCGTGCCGCGACGGCGATCTCCGTGGTCCCCGTCTCGGGCTGGGCGCCGAGCGAGATCGTGCTCTGGGCGCCGCTCAGCGTGTGGCTCCTGGCGGTCGCCTGTGGCTCCGTAGACGACCGTGCTGACCGGCATGTCGAAGCTCACGTGTACGTCCGAGCCGGCGGGAACGGTCATCCAGGGCTCCTTCACCTGCGCCACCGGGGCGTGCAGCGTCAGGTGCTCGTTGCGCTCCGAGCCCAACGCCCAGCCGAGCCATCCCGGTCGGCGAACCTCCACGTCCACCGACACCTGCTCGCCCGGGGTCAGCCGCTTCAGCGGCGTCAGGCGCCCGCCTTCGCACCGCGATCGGCACGCGCCGGCCGTCCGGCCCGAAGGCCTGGACGTGCTCGATCGTCCCGCCGAGCGGCTGCACCGTCACGCGCGCGAGCGCCGTCGAGTCACTCGCGAGCGTCACCCCGGAGAAGCAACAGCGCGGCGACGACCACCAGAACGACGATCACGACGATCGTCAAACCCATGCCGAGCAGGACGCGTTTCCAACCATGCCCAGTTGACGCAGCGTCACGATGAGCCGAGGCGAACGCCATCCATGGATCGTAGGGCGTATTCAGCAGGAACGACGTATTTGGCAGGGATTGTTGCGAGGGCTCGATCCATCGTGGACCCTTCGCTCATGGCCCTCTCCGCTCAGCGTCCCTCGTAGCTTGCGTGTCCCGGCCCGCGCTCGAGGAACGAGCGCACGGCGCTCTGCAGATCCTCGGTCGCGAACAGATCGCCGGCGAGCTCCGGGCACGCGCTCGTCGGCGGCGCGCGCTCCCCCACCCTGCAGGCCGGCACGCACGATCGCCTTGGTGGCGGCGTGGGCGCGCGTCGGACCTTCCGCCAGGCGCAGTGCGAACGCGCGCGCAGCCGCGTCGAAGCCCGCGTCTGGAAGGACGCGGTTGACGACGTTCCAGCGCTCGAGCGTCGCGGCGTCGTACAGCTCGCCGGTCATCACGAGCTCGCGCGCCCGCGCCGGACCGGCGCGCTCGGCCAGGCGCTGGGTGCCGCCCATCGCCGGGGTCAGACCGACGACGGTCTCCACCAGCCCGAAGCGCGCGGACTGCGCCGCGAGCAGCAGATCGCAGCCGAGCGAGAGCTCGAACGCGGCCGTCAGGCACAGCGCGTGCGCGGCGAAGACCGTCGGCAAAGGCAGCTCCTCGACGCGGTGGATCAGCCCGAGCAGCTCCCGCCACAGCTCTGCGGCCTGCTCGGGGGAGAGCCCGTCGAACAGGTGCACGTCGACCCCACCGCTCACCGCGCGGCCCTCGGCGCGGATCAGCAGACCGCGCGGCGGATCGGCAGCGATGCGGTCGACCGCCTCGGAGAGCTCCGAGATCAGCTCGCGCGTGAACAGGTTCAGCGGCGGCGAATCGATGCTGAGGATCGCCAGCGGCCCGTCCTGCTCGACTGCGATCGCGCTCATCCTGTCGGCTCCATCGCCGGGAGACTACCTACCAGGACCTATCTGCCGGACCTATCTGCCGCGATCCATAAATCCGAGGAAACACCGCTCCATGGGGGTCGCCCAGCTGTTGACGGTCTCCGAGCAGAAGATAAAGAGCGGGCACGTCAGGCAGAAGGACTTTAAAGAGTGCGTATAACTATAGTTTCACGCAGTTTAAAAAGTACAACACCTCCCACCTCCTCTTTACAACCCAGAGGCATGCCAGATCGGTTGACAACGGACAGCGACCGCCGCACGTTCATCAAGCGGGGGCTGCTCGCCGGCGGCTCGCTGGCGCTCGGGCGGGCGCGCCCACGGCGGCACAGGCCAGGCGCCCGCAACGGCCCCGCCGGGTGCACCGCGCAGGCGGCGAGCGGCGAGCGCCGAACATCCTCGTGATCCTCGTCGACCAGCTGCGCGCCCCGGCGTGGCTGCCGGCCTCGCTCGCGCTCGACGCGCTGCTCCCAAACCTCGCGGCGCTGCGCAGCGAGTCGGTCAGCTTCGAAGGTCACTACACCGCCTCCAACGACTGCTCGCCCTCGCGCGGCACGCTGCTGACCGGCCTGTACTCGCACCAGACCGGCTGCATGATCACCGGCCGCAGCAAGCTGAGCCCGGGCTTCCCGACGTGGGGGACGCTGCTGCGCGACATGGGCTACGAGACGACATGGTGGGGAAAGTGGCACCTGAACCCGCGACGCGAACGCGTCGCTCGCAGCCCTACGGCTTCTCCGGAGGGACCTATCCCTTCGCCCAACGGCAGCTCCCGGGCAGGGCACCGAGGTGGACCCGACGATCGTCGATCAGTTCGAGGATTGGTTCGACCAGCGAGTCCGGGAGGCGAGCCGTGGTGCACGACGGTCTCGCTGGTCAACCCCCACGACGTCGCCTGGTGGTACCGCTTCACGAGCGAAATCCCGCGGGAGAGCGAACCGCCGGAGTGGGTCAGCCAGATCCCGCCGAACTTCGAGACTCCCGAGGACCTGCAGGCGCACGGCAAGCCGCTGCTGCACCGCTCGCTGCAGGAGACCGCCGCCCGCTCGTTCGGCGCCGTGCCGTTCTCCGGTCCCGAATCGATCGGGATGTGGAGCGGCCTGATGAACACGTACCTGCTGCTGCAGAGCTACGTCGACCGGCAGATCGGCCGCGTGCTCGCAAAGCTCGCCTCCCGAGCCGCGGGTGAGCGCCAACACGGTGATCCTGTTCACCTCGGACCACGGCGAGTACGGCGGCTCGCACGGCATGCGCGGCAAGGGCGCCTCCGCCTACGAGGAGGCGATCCACGTCCCCCTCTACGTCAGCGATCGGCGCGGCCTCGCGACCGCCGCCACGGGCGTGCCCCGCAACCAGCTCACCTCCAGCGTCGACATCGTCCCGCTGCTTTTGAGCATCGCGACCGGCTCGAACGCGTGGCGTCAGGAGTCCTCGCTGGCGCACCTCGCCGCGCGCGCCGACCTCGCCGCGATCTGCGCCGACGCGCAGGCGCCCGGCAGGCCCTGGGTGCTGCACGCCACCGACGAGGATGTCACCGAGTTCGCCTCCGACCAGCACGACGCCGAAGCGCCCCGCCACGTCGTCGCGCTGCGTACCGAACAGGGCAAGCTGGGGTTGTATTCGAACTGGGGCGAGGAAAGCATCGAGGCCGAACCGACCGGGCAGGAAGTCGAGTGCTACGACTACAGCACCGCCGTCGGCCAGGCGGAGCTCGCAAACGTTGCGGGATCGAGCGCCTCCGAGGAACAGCTCCGTGCGACCCTCGAACGGGAAGCGATCCCCAACGAGCTGCATGCTCCACTGCCGGATTATCTACAGAAGCCACAGCGGAGCGGTATGAGCGATTACTTCGACGTGGACGCGAGCTGAGAGCGAAAAGGCCGCCGCCTCCCATCTTCACGTCGCGGCGCCGATCGAACCCACGCCGGACTCAGACCGGCCTCGCGTCTGAAGGTCTGTCACTCTGTAGGCGTGAGCACCGTCCCGCCGGGCCCCACTGAAGCCCAAGCGATCCAGACTGCCCGCTGGCTGCTGCGCCCGATCGCCTTCATGGAGTCCTGCCGGCGGCGCTACGGCGATGCTTTCAGCGTGAGCTTCCTCGGCTTCGAGCGGCCGCTGGTGATGCTGTCCGATCCCGAGGCGATCCGCGCGCTCTACACCGCGCACGAGCACGGGCTGCCGCCGGGGCGCAGCGTCGCGTTGCTGCCGATCATGGGGCCGGGCTCGGTGCTGCTGCTCGAGGGTGGCGAGCACCTTGCGCGGCGCAAGCTGATGCTGCCGCCGTTCCACGGCGAGCGGATGCGCTCGTATGAGGCGACGGTCCGTGAGGTCACCGAGCGCGAGCTCGGCAGCTGGTCCGACGGGACCCCGTTCGCGCTGCATCCGCGCATGCAGGCGGTCACGCTCGAGGTGATCCTGAGCGCTGTGTTCGGCGTCACCGACCCGGCGCGCAGCGAGCGCCTGCGCGAGCGCCTGCCGCTGCTGCTGGGCGGACACCTCATCCGTCGCCCTGCAGTTCCGCGTGCTGCTCTCGCGCCGCCTGGGCCGAGGAGATCCGATGGCTGCTATGGACGAGTTGCTGCGCGAGATCGACGAACTGCTGCTCGCGGAGATCGCCGAGCGTCGCGCCGATCCGGCCGCCGGGAAGCGCGAGGACATCCTCTCGCTGCTCGTCGCGGCCCGCTTCGAGGACGGCTCGGAGATGAGCGACCGCGAGGTGCGCGACCAGCTCGTCACGCTGCTGCTCGCCGGCCACGAGACGACCGCCACGGCGCTGGCCTGGACCTTCGACCTGCTGTTGAGAACCCCGCGACGCTTGCCCGGCTGACCGCTGAGGTCGACGCGGGCGTTGAAGACAGCTACCTGCGCGCGGTGATCTCGGAGTCGCTGCGACTGCGCCCGGTCGTCCCGCTCGCGGGCCGGCGGCTCGCGTCGGAGTCTGAACGTCGCGGGGCTGAGCCTGCCGGCCGGGACCGACGTGACGCCGGCGATCTGGCTCACGCACACCCGCGCCGAGGACTTACCCCGAGCCGTACGCGTTCCGCCCCGAGCGCTTTCTCGAGGATTCGCCCACGACCTACGGGTGGATCCCGTTCGGCGGCGGCATCAGACGCTGTCTGGGCGCGGCGTTCGCCGAAATGGAGATGCGGGTCGTGCTGGAGAGCATCCTGCAGCGCCGGGCGCTGAGCCCCGCGAGCGATCGCCCCGAGCGGGTGACGCGTCGCAATGTGACGTTCTCACCGCGCAAGGGAACGCTGGTGCGCAGCAGCAGGCGGCGCAACGCTTCCGCGCCGGCCATCGTCGAGCCCGAGCGCGTGCTCGTCGCGTAGACGACGACTACGAGTGCCGCTTGGCCTGGTGCTCGAGCACCTTGCCGAAGGCGCCCTCGAACTGAGTCGTCATCCGCTGCTTGAACACCGCGAGCAACGCCTCCGAGGCGAGCGGGCGCAGCGCGCCGACGGCCTCGATCACCTCATCCCAGCGCTCGTCCGGCTGACCGGCCTGCTCGAAGGGGTCCCACAGCTCCTTCAGGAACAGCTTCGCGAACGCGCGCGAGATCGACTCGCAGTCGCGGCTGACACGCTCCATCAGCGCCAGCGCCGCGTGCAGAGAGATCCCGAGCGCGACGACCTCTTCGGCGGCGCGCAACAGCGACGGGCTGGGGACTTCGAAGCGCTCGCCGCCCAGCGGCACGAGCAGCTTCAGCTTGCGCACCCGCTCGATGTCCTTCGTGACGACCTCGCCGAAGCTCTTCGCCAGGTCCTCGGCCGTCACGACTTCCGGGGTCTCGGCCTCGAACGGCGTGGTCACGGCGTGGCGCAGTCCGAGCAGCCGCTCGGCCAGGCCGTCCGATCCGCTCAGCAGCCGCTCGATCGCGGCGAGGTTGAAGCCGTCGGCCTGCAGGTCGAGGATCAGCCGCAGCCGCGCGACGTGATCGGCGCCGTAGTAGCCCACGCGCGCGCGCACCTCGGGCGCGGGGAGCAGGCCGCGGGAGTGGTGGTTGCGGATGTTGCGCACCGACATGCCGACTTCGGCGGCGAGCTGCTCGATCGTCAGGTCTGCCGGCGCGGGAGCTGCGTCGCCGTGGCTCCGATCGGGTACCTGTGCCCTGGCGGTCTTCGTCGCGGCCATCTCGATCCAAGGGTACCACTATACAATGTAACCTCGTTTGAGGTATCATAGGTTCAGGTCGTCCATGAGCTAAGCCGGTGAGCAACCCAACCAACCACGAACCACAGATCGGCGAAGGCCGGGCGAATGGCTGAACGAGGCGCGGTCCCGCAGGTGTCCGACGGCCGGCGCCGGGTGCTGAGCCTGATCCGCTCGTTCACCTCGCCGCTGCTGCCCGACGACTACCTCGAGCTGGTCAACCCGCTGTGGTCGACGCGCGAGCTGCGCGGGAGGGTCGAACGGATCGAGCGCGAGACGCCGAACGCGGCGACGGTGCTGATCAAGCCCGGCTGGGAATGGCCGCGGCACACGGCCCGGGCAGTACCTGCGGCTGGGGATCGAGGTCGACGGCGTGCACCACTGGCGCGCCTACTCGCTGACCTCCGACCCCGAGCGCGCCGACGGCTGCATCTCGATCACCCCCAAGCTCGTCGACGGCGGCAAGGTCTCGCCGTTCCTGTTCGGCCGGTGTGCGTCCCGGGACGATCGTGAGGCTGGGCGGCGTCGAAGGCACGTTCGTGCTGCCCGATCCCTTGCCGCCGGCGAAGCTGCTGTTCATCAGCGCCGGCAGCGGGATCACGCCGATCATGAGCATGCTGCGCGCGATCGCGCGCGACGGGGAAGCTCGAGGACGTCGTGCACGTGCACTGCGCGCGGACGGCGGAGGAAGTGATCTTCGGCGCGCGAGCTGCGCGAGCTGGCCGCCGCGCACCCCGGCTACCGGCTGCACGATGCGTCTGACCGGCGCGGAGGGCCGCCTGACCGCCGGAGCGGCTTGACGAGCTGTGTCCCGACTGGCGCGCGCGGGAGACGTTCCTGTGCGGGCCCGCCGGGTCTGCTCGAGACGATGAGCGAGCGCTGGCGCGAGCGAGGGCGAGCCGGAGAAGCTGCACGTCGAGCACTTCCAGCCCGACGACGCAGTGTCGGCGACGGCGAGCGCGGCGAGGGCGGCACGATCCGCTTCTGCTCGAGCGGCGTCGAGGCGTCAGCGACGGCGAGCAGCCGATCCTGCTGGCCGGCGAGCAGGCGGGCGCGAAGCTGCCGTACGGCTGTCGCATGGGCATCTGCCACACGCTGCGTCGGGCGGCTGCGCTCGGGCAGGGTCCGCGACCTGCGCACCGGTCGCGTGCACGGCCAGCCGGGCGAGATGATGCGCACGTGTATCAACGCGCCCGAGGGCGCGATCGAGATCGAGCTCTAGACACAACCCAACCAAAGGACCAAAATGGCCGCAAACCAAAGACCACCGGTCGCGACACAGGCTCAACGAGGTCGAGGGCCCGCCGCCGCGCGACCCGCCGCCGCCACCCGCCAGCCGAGTCGCAGCGACCCCAGGAGGCTTCGAGGACGAGCCCGAGAACCCCCTCGCCCGCCTCACCCCCGAGCAGATCGAGCAGCTCGGCCGCGAGTTCGACGCGATCCACGACGAGGTCTACGCCGAGCTCGGCGACCGCGACGCGCGCTACATCCGCACGACGATCAAGCTGCACCGCCAGCTCGTGCTGGCCGCCCGCGCGATGCTGCTGGGCTCGCGCTACAGGCCGCTGTGGCTCGGCGGCACCGCCGCGCTGTCGGTCGCGAAGATCCTCGAGAACATGGAGATCGGCCACAACGTGATGCACGGGCAGTGGGACTGGATGAACGACCCGGACATCAACTCCCAGAACTGGGACTGGGACACCGCCTCGCCCGCCGACGCGTGGCGGCACTCGCACAACTACGAGCACCACACGTTCACGAACATCCGCGGCAAGGACCGCGACCTCGGCTACGAGATCATGCGCATCGACCCGCACCAGAAATGGCACCCGGTGTACCTGCTGCAGCCGCTCTACAACCTGATCCTGATGGGGTTCTTCGAGTGGGGCGTGGCGCTGCACGACCTCAACTTCGACGCGATCCGCGCGGGCGAGAAGTCGAAGGGGAAGGTCAACAGGGAGCTGAAGGCGATCGGCGTGAAGGCGCGCAAGCAGGTCGTCAAGGACTACATCGCCTTTCCGCTGCTGTCCGCGGCCGTCGCGGCGCTCGCCTCCGGGCGCGGCGGATCGTCATCGGCCGAGCGGAGGTCCTCCGCGGGGCGCAACTTCAAGTCGACGCTCGCGGCGAACTTCACCGCGAACATCGTGCGCAACGTGTGGGCCTACTCGATCATCTTCTGCGGGCACTTCCCCGACCAGACCTACACGTTCAGCCAGGCGGAGGTCGAGAACGAGACCCGCGGCGGCTGGTACGTGCGACAGCTGCTGGGATCGGCGAACATCGACGGCGGCCCGCTGTTTCACCTGCTCGCGGGCAACCTCAGCTTCCAGGTCGAGCACCACCTCTACCCGGACATGCCCTCCAGCCGCTACGCCGAGATCGCGCCCCGCGTGCGCGAGATCTGCCGCCGCTACGGGCTGCCCTACAACACCGGCCCCCTGAGCAAGCAGCTCGGCACCGTCCACCGCACGATCCTGCGCCTGGCGTTCCCGGGTGGGAAGGTCCGCCCGAAGCCGGGGCCGTACCGGCCCGAGCGGTGTAGGTTCCAGATCTCGCCCCCAGAGTGGGACATCCCGGGACCTCCCGTTTGCGGGTCAGCTGGAGCAGGTCGGTGGCCGTCCGCAGGAGAACGCTCTCGCTCCGTCAGATTCGCACACGGCGCTACCGCCGGCCCAATCGAGGCTCCCGAGGACATTCCCGCGCCCGAGGACGGCGCGCCTGCTCGCGAGGGTCCCACCCCCGACGAGATCCAGGAGCCGGTGCATGGAAAACCTCGACCGCTTCATCACCGGCCTGATCACCGTGGTGCCGCTGCTGCTGGTGGTGCTCGCCGGCTGGCAGCTGTGGAACCAGGAGCTGCACTGGCGCGACATCGTGATCTTCTTCGTGATCTACATCCCGATCGGCCTCGGCGTGACGGTCGGCTTTCACCGCCTGCTCACGCATCGCAGCTTCAAGACTTCGCCGGGATGCGGGGCCTGTTCGCGGTGCTCGGCACGATGTCGGTCGAGGGCCCGGTGATCTCGTGGGTCGCCGACCACCGCAAGCACCACGCCTATTCAGACCGCTTCGGCGACCCGCACAGTCCCCACGTCGACAACGGCGGCGGCTGGAAGGGCGCGCTGCGCGGCCTCGCCCACGCGCACGTGGGCTGGCTGTTCGACCACACAGCAGCGCGGCTCGCGCGAGCGCTTCGCGCCGGACCTGCTGGCCGACCCGGTGATCAACTTCGTCGACCAGACGTTCATCCTCTGGTCGCTGCGTCGGCCTGGCGATCCCGTTCGGGCTCGGCTGGCTGATCGGCGGCACGGTCGGCGCGGGCCTGGAGGCGATGCTGTGGGCCGGCGCGGTCCGGATCTTCGTCCTGCACCACGTCACCTACAGCATCAACTCCCTCTGTCATTTCTTCGGCCGCCGTCGCTTTGCCACGGGCGACCACTCGCACAACCTGTCCTGGCTGGCGCCGTTCTCCTTCGGTGAGGCCTGGCACAACAACCACCACGCGTTCCCGACGTCGGCGTTTCACGGCATGGCCAAACGCGAGGTCGACCTCTCGGGTCTGACGATCTCCGGCCTCGAGCGTGCCGGCCTGGTCTGGGACGTGCAGCGGATCAGCCCGGACCGCCAGGCCGCCAAGGCGATCGCTTCCTCGAACGGGTCTCGCCTCAGGCGGTCAGCAGGTGCGGTTGCGCCCCGCTGTCTTCGCCTCGTACAGCGCGATGTCGGCTTGCGCCATCAGCGCCTCGGGCGGGGAGCCGGGCACGTGCGTGGCGATCCCGGCCGAGCAGGTCTGTTCGCTGGGGATGCGCAGGCGCAGGCGCTCGACCACCTCGAGCGCGTTCGCGGCGTTGCAGTCCGGCAGCAGCAGCGCGAACTCGTCGCCGCCGAGCCGCGCGACGAGGTCTCCGGCGCGCAGCTCCTCGCGCCAGGCGGCGGCCGTCTCCCGCAGCAGGCGGTCGCCCGCCGGGTGCCCCTAGGCTGTCGTTGAACTCCTTGAAGTGGTCGAAGTCGAGCATCGCGAGCGCGATGCCCTTTTCCTCGGCGAGCGTCCGCTGCAGGCTCGTCTCCCACGCGCGACGGTTGGGTAGGCCGGTCAGCGCGTCGGTGCTCGCCATGTCGGTCAGGCGCGTGAGCATGTCGGCGCGTTCGATCACGGCGGCGACCTCGTGCGCCAGCAGCGCGATCGCGGTCGCGCGCGAGCCGCCGACCCTGATCGCCTGCGGCCAGCCGACGACGAGCACGCCGACCGGCTTGCCTCCCCTGAGCAGGGGCTCGAAGAGAACCGAGGCCGGTTCGCCGGACGAGCCCCCAAATCTTGATGCTGAAGAATTGCGACTCGCTGTTCTCGTCGAAGAACAACGAACGTCCCTGAGCGGAACGCCTCGCGCACGCCGGAGCGCTCAGTCGGGGCCGATCTCGATCGGCTCGCCTCGATTCCCGCCATCGAGGTCGAGCGCAACAGGCCCGAAGCGTTCACCGGCTCATACAGAATCGCCATGCTCGCGTTGCTGATCGTCTTCGCCGCTTCGCATACCTCCTCGCGCGCCCGTGAGCTGTGAGAGAGGTTGCGCACGACCTCGGCGATCTGCTCCAGCATGCGCTCGCGGTGTCGAGCCTCGGCGGCTGCACCCGCGCCTGGGTGACCAGCCGCTGCGTGGCCAGGCCGATGATCGCGCTGACGGCGATGAAGATCAGGCCGCCGCGGTACTGGCTGTTCGGGTAGTCGGGCGGTCCGATCAGCACGTTCTGCGCAAGCAGCACTGCCGTCATCCCGCCCAGGACCGTGCACAGCTGGGCACGGTTGCTATAGAGGGCGGTGTAGAACACCGGCAGCAGCGCCAGCGACCCCACGGCCGAGTTGACGCCCCCGGCCGAGTCGCGCAGCAGCGCGACCGCGATCAGAAAGATCAGCGAGGGGATCGCCTCCCGCGCTTTGGTCAGGGCGCCTCGCAGCGGGACGATCCGCAGCACACCGGCGGAGATCGCCAGCCCCGCCGACAGCGCGAACATCCCCCAGTCCATCGAGGAGCCGATCGGCACCGCGATCCACGCGAGCACCGAAGCGGCGACGAACGGGACGAGGTTGCGAGCGGTACGGCGCGGCGATCCAGAGCCGGGATTCATGGCCCCCTCATCGGCAGCTCGGCAAGAAAACTGGACCCCATTCGCACTGTAGGATCCCCCGCGATGAAAGCGATTCAGATCGTCGAGCTGACCGGCCCCGACAGCGCGCTCTCGCTGGTTGACCTGCCCGAGCCCGAGCCGACGCACATGCTGAGTCCGGGGGCGGGCATCCTGATCGAGGTGCACTGCGCCGGGGTCGCGTTCCCGGAGCTGCTGCAGACCCGCGGCCAGTATCAGATCAAACCGCCACTGCCGTTCGTCCCCGGCAGCGAGGTCGCGGGTGTCGTTCGCAGCGCGCCCGCCGACGCGGCCGTGAAGACCGGCGACCGCGTGGCGGCGTTCTGCGCGCTCGGCGGATTTGCCGAGACCGCGGTGGCGCCCCCGTTCCTCACGTTTGCGCTTCCAGACGAGCTCGACTTCGCGCAGGGGTCAGGCCTGATCCTCAACTACCACACCGCCTACTTCTCGCTTCTCACGCGGGGGCGGTTGCGCGAGGGCGAGACGGTGCTCGTCCACGGGGCCGCCGGCGGCGTGGGCACCGCGGCGCTGCAGGTCGCGAAGGGCCTGGGCGCGCACACGATCGCGGTCGTCTCCAGCGAGGCGAAGGAAAAGGTCGCGCTGGAAGCCGGCGCCGATCACGTGGTGCGTTCCGACGGTCTGTGGAAGGACGAGGCGAAGGAGCTCTCCGGTGGCGGCGTTGAGGTCGTGTTCGACCCGGTCGGCGGATCGCTCTTTACCGACAGCCTGCGCTCGCTGCGCGAGGAGGGCCGTCTGATCGTGGTGGGCTTTGCCGGCGGGTCGATCCCGGAGGTCAAGGTCAACAGGCTGCTGCTCGGGAACACGGAGGTGATCGGCGCCGGCTGGGGCGGCTACGCGATGAGCCGTCCGGAGGTCAACCTGGAGATCGGGGCAGCCCTCAACCGTCTGATCGAGCAGGGGTTTGTGCGGCCGATCGTCGGCGAGCGCTTTGCACTGGAGCGAGCCGCGGACGCGCTGCGCGCGATCGACGAGCGCCGCGCCACCGGCAAGGTTGTCCTCGACGTGAGGAGCTGAGCCTCCCGAAAAGAGTCGCGTCCGTGCATGCCGCCACCTGGTTGAGGGGAGCGGATCGTGCCGGCTCGTCCGCATGACACCGAACGGAACGAGGGCAAGGCAATGGACTTCGAGCATTCACCCCGCGCGCAGGAGCTGCTGGAGCGCCTGACGGCTTTCCAGGAGCGCGAGATCGACCCGTGCGAGGAGGCCTATCACCGCGAGCTCCTCGCGCGCGCGGATCCCTGGGTGGTGTTGCCGGTGCTCGAGGAGCTGAAGGGCAAGGCCAAGGCGGAGGGCCTGTGGAACCTGTTCCTGCCCCCAGGCGCGGAGCTCGCCGGCCAGCCCATCGGCGCCAGCCTCTCAAACGTCGAGTATGCCCCTTTGGCGGAGCGGATGGGCCGTTCGTTGATCGCAAGCGAGGTCTACAACTGCAACGCGCCCGACACGGGCAACATGGAGGTGCTGCTGCACTTCGGCTCCGCCGAGCAGCGCGAGCGCTGGCTTGCGCCGCTGCTGGCCGGGGAGATTCGCTCGGCGTTCTGCATGACCGAGCCCGAGGTCGCCTCCTCGGATGCGACCAACATGCAGGCGACCGCGACGCTCGACGGCGAGGAGGTCGTGGTGAACGGGCGCAAGTGGTGGAGCACCGGCATCGGTCACCCCAACTGCGAGGCGATCGTCTTCATGGGCTTGACCGACCCCGAGCGCGGACCGCTACCACCAGCATTCGATGGTGCTCGTCCCACTCGAGCACCCCGGCGTGAAGGTCGAAAGGATGCTCTCGACGATGGGCTTCCTCGACGCGCCCGGCGGTCATGGCGAGGTGTCCTTCAGCGACGTGCGCCTGCCGGCGAGCGCGATCATCGGTGGGCCCGGTCAGGCGTTTGCGATCGCCCAGGCGCGACTCGGCCCCGGGCGCGTGCATCACTGCATGCGTTTGATCGGCCTCGCCGAGCTGGCGCTGGAGCTCGCCTGCCGCCGCGCCACCGAGCGCGTTGCGTTCGGCAAGCCCCTGGCGAACCTCGGCGGCAACCGCGAGCGGATCGCCGACGCGCGGATCGCAATCGACCAGGCGCGCCTGCGGGTGCTGCACGCGGCGTGGTTGGTCGACAGGCAGTCTCCCGAGGCGCTCGGGGCGGTGTCGCAGATCAAGGTCGCGGTGCCGAACATGGCCCAGGCGGTCGTGGACATGTCGATGCAGCTGCACGGCGGCGCCGGCCTCTCAGACGACCTGCCGCTGGGGGCGGCCTGGACCACGGCCCGCGCGTTGCGCCTCGCCGACGGCCCCGACGAGGTGCACCGTGGCGTGATCGCGCGGCTCGAGCTCGCGCGGCACGGCCTCGGGAAGTGGTCGGGGTCGGGCTGAGCGCGCGCGGGGAAAGATAAAGAGAGCAGATGTTGTTATGCACTTTAGAGACTGCGTAGAACTATAGTGACACGCAGTCTCTAAAGTGCAACATCAACCCCGACGTCTTTAGAAACGCCCCGGCTACGCCCGCCGCGCGACCTTGGCTGCGTCCTTGGGCCCGAGGAACGGCGTGAGCGCGGCGTAGATCAGCTGCGGGGCGAGGAGGGGTAGCTCGTCGGTGCGCTCGTCCTCGATGTAGAAGTTGAGCACCTGCCAGATCCCGCCGGCGATCGCCTCGGGTGCGACACCCGGCACTGCGCCTCCGGCGGCCCCGGAACCGTTCTTCGACGCGTAGTGGTAGCCCGGTTGCAGGTAGGCGGCGAAGGCGTGGATGCTCGTATCGCGGATCTCGATCGCCTCGGGGCTGGCGGCGAACGTGTCGACGAGGATCAGGTGTGAGTGGGCCGGCTCGGAGGCGATATAGCCGAGCAGCGCGCGCAGGCCGGCCGCAACTCCACGCGGCCAATCGTCCTCGTTTTCCTCGTAGGCCTGGACCGTCACGAGCAGCGCTTGGTGCAAGCCGACCTTCTGGGTTCCGAGGAACGCGTCGTGCTTGGTCGGGTACATCTCGTAAAAGGTCTGGTGAGAGACGTTCGCGCGACGGGCGATCGCCGGGATCGTGAGGTTGGCGAGCCCCTTCTCGGCGACGATCGCGGCGGTCGCGTCGACAATTCGCTCGCGCTGGTTTTTGACGATGAACTGGCGCGAGAGATCGTGACGCCCGCTCGGCAGGCGGCCCTCGGCGCGCAGCGCCCGGTCGGATTGCGCCCTCGCTGGACCGCCGGTGAGGGGCGAAACCGGGATTCCCAGACCGGTGGGCAGCTTCACCGGATAGCACGCGGCCCATGCGGCGAGCTCGTCGGCTAGCCCTGGCAACTCGCCGACGCGACCCTTGCGCAGGCGTGCGGCGGTCACCTCGCGGATGCCGCCGAGGATTACCTTGACCGTCAGGTCTTCCCCGGTCTCCTTCGCCCGCGCCGTCGCCGACTCGGTTTTCCCGCCCGTGCGTCCCACGCCGCCGCCGCCCGCGCCGTCACGGCTGACGCGAATGCTCTGCTCGAGCGCCTCGAAGGTGTGGTTGCGGCGTTCGATCGCCTTCGGTCCCGCCCCGAAGGCCCCCAGCACCATCAACGACATCGCCTCCGGCGTGGCCACCGCCAGCTCCGCAAAGGAGCGGATCGCCTGCAGGCGTCCGTTCGGGGCATCCTGCGCCTTGTAGGCCTCGATCACGGTCCTCGCGGTGCGCTGCGCGATCTCGTCGTAGGCGGAGAGGAAGAGCTCTTCCTTGTCGTTGTACAGGCTGTAGAAGGTCGGACGTGAGACGCGCGCGAGCTTGGTCAGGTCGAGGATGCGAACGGCCCGGTATCCACGCTCGGCGATCAGCTCGACGATCGCGCTCTGCAGCCGCTCGCGCTGGTCGCGCTTGACCTCCTCGGGATCGATGCCGTGCGCGCCGGTCGGTAGACGCCGGTAGCGCTCGCCGGACTTTGACGGCGAGCTTGGCTTCCCATCGGACACAGCTTCAGAAACCCCCATGTGACATCGAGCCAAGTTAGGGTATCAACTGTACAGGCTGGTCAAGTAAAGATCATTCGGCTGTGGATCTCGTACAAAGCGTCCTAGCCCCTGATCGTCTTGGAGGTCCCGATCACCGCGCCGGAGGATTCGAGCGCCTGCACCGCCACGTAGGGCGCGCGCGCGGGTGTGGCGATCGCGGTCTCGAAGCCCCCATCGGCGGCCGTGGCCACCGGTATGAGCGCCTTTGGCGAGGGCCCGGCGAGCACGCGCCAGCTCGTCACCTGGGTTGCACCGTTCCAGCTCGCGTAGACCGTCACTTTGGCGTCGGCCGGGACGGCCGCGATCGCGGGCGCCGTGTTCGGCGTGCCCACCCAGGGGAAGCGGTAGGTGCGGTAGGACTCGTAGGAGCCGTGCATGTGGCCGTCGAAGAGGAGCGCTCCCGAGGCGCTGAACTCGGAGAAGTAGGGCTCGGCGCCCCAGCCGATGAACATGTCGCCATTGGCCAGCTGCTGGATGTCGCCCTGGCTGCCGGAGGACAGCGCGGTGGGGTGCGCGAACTGCGCCACGAGCGTGTCGGTCTTCGCGGCCGGGTTGACCGACACCACCAGGCCGAGCGACTGCGGTTGGACCTTCGGGACGCCGCCGTTGTCGAAGATGCTGATCGTGCCGTTTTCAAGCATCGTGGCGTCGTGCTGGAAGGCGGTGGCAGTGCCGCCCCCGAGCTTGACTTCGGAGTGCCTGCCGCCGATCCGCAGCAAGATCTGGCCGGTGAGCGTGTTCAGTTCATACAGCGTCCAGGTGTTGCGCGCCGAGATCAACGTCCTGCCGGAGGGGAGCTGATCGATCGAGTTGAGATGGAAGAAGTCGAACGGCCATTCGGTGCTCGTGGTCTTCGCGGTGCTGTAGGAGTCGCTGAGCGGGACGTGGTCGAGGCTGTGCCACTCGCGCCTGACCAGCCCCGTGCGCAGGTCGATTTCCTGGAAGATCGCGTCGGTGACCGCGCCGTTGTGGGGGCCGCCGACGGCGGCGAGGTCGCAGTCGATCGGGTCGAACACCGTCAGCACGGCCGTGCCCTGGGGCGTGATGTGGAAGTCGTGCAGGTCGGCCTCGAAGCCATTACCCGCATAGACGCGCCCAACCTGGTCGTAGTCGCTGTTGAGGATCACCTCTTCGCCCTCGCCGAACCCCTGCGGCGGGATGTAGCCCTGCCACCAAGTGAGGACAGGCCTGCCGTCGAGCTGCTGCACCTGGAAGTTGCTCGCCTCCTTGCCGGAGGGGACCGGATTGAACCAGACGACGTTGCCGGCTTCGTCGAAGATCATCGGCCCGTTCTGGCCCGGACCGGAGTAGGGCGCGGAGAACATGTCTCCCGGCGAGGTCTGGGGCGAGCTCGCCGTGATCACGAGCGCCGGGGGCTCCAGTTCTGGGCGCGAGTGGAAGCGCTGCACCTCGGCGGGGTTGGCCGGTACTTGCCCAGGGGCCACGTAGCGCAGGTCATCCGGTGTCGAGACGACGAAGTGGAAGGCGAACGTCTGCGCCCTGCCGGCGACCGTCAGCCGGCCGCGTACGTTCACGGTCTCGCCGGAGCTGAACGGCTTGGACGTGACGAAGCTCGCGCCGTCGCCCTGCGAATAGGCCCGCAGACGCCCGCTGTGCCGGCCGGTTCGTGAGCCGCTGACGCTGATGTCGCTGAGCGCTCCCGCGGGCGCTCCGAGCAGGCTGATCTGAGTGTGCGGCGAGGCGTCGTAGGAGTCGGGCAGCGGCGAAACCGCGAGGCTGGTCCCGGGCAGCACCGCCGAGCGGTTGAGCCTGCTCGGTACGCAGGGCGAGGCGGCTGACGTCGCGGCCGAGGCTTGATCGGCGACAATCCGCTTGGAGGCGAACGCGAGCGTGGTGGCGCTGCAGAGCACGACCAGCAGGCCCGCGCAGATCAGGAGCTTGCGCAGGCGGTGCGGATTGGGCAGGTGGGTGTCGTCGTCGTGGTGGTCGGGCATCGCGGCCGAGCGGCGCTCGGCGAAGTTGGAGATCCTAACGTCCAAATAACACGAACCGGCACGGAAAGCTGCAGAAAGCGGGTAAGAAGTTGCGAAGGCAAGTTGCGAACGTGAGCTGCGTAGGCCTGGCGCTGACGATGGTGTTGGCGCTGGCGATGCTGCTGGCGGCGTGCGGCTCCGCGGAACCCTCCGCGACGGGCGGCGGGTCCGGCTCGACCGCGCATGCGGCGAGCACCGAGGGGGCGCCGGCGAAGCCGACGAAGGTGACGCTGATCCTCGACTTCATCCCGAACGCGGTGCACGCGGGCATCTACCGCGCGCTGGTGGCCGGGTACTACCGCCGCGAGAACATCGATCTGCAGGTCGTGCAGCCGACGAGCACGCAGGAAACGTTGAAGCTGATCGACGCGGGCAAGGCGCAGTTCGGGCTGGCCGACGGGAGCGACGTGGCGGGGCTGATCGACGAAGGCGGCGACGCGCAGGCGGTGATGGCGCTCGTGCAGCGTCCGCTCGGTGGGTTGATCGCGCTGGCCTCGGAGCACCTGAGCTCACCGGCCGATCTGGCCGGTAGGACGGTTGGGATCACGGGCGTGCCCTCCGATCTGGCCGTGCTCGACACGGAGCTGCGCCACGCGGGCGTGAGCCCTAACCGGGTACACGTGGTCACGGTCGGCTTCAACGGCTCCGAGGCGCTCCTGGCGGGGCGGATCGCGGCGTTCACGGGCTTCATCCCCGACGAAGGCGTGACGCTGCAGGCGAGCGGGCACCCGATCACTGCGTTTGCGCTCGACGAAAACGGCGGCCCCGCAGTACCCGGGCCTCGTGGCGTTCACGACACGTGGGCTGATCGCGACGAACCCGAGGCTGGTGAGGGACTTCGTGGCGGCGACGAAAGCCGGCTACGAAGACACGCTGCAGGACCCGGCACGCAGCTTGGACGATCTGCTGAGCTTGAACCCGTCGCTCCCTCGCAGCCTGACGGCGGCCTCGCTCGCTGTTTATGAGCCGTTGTTCACCGGCAGGGCCGCCGCCCGCTCTGGCAGCTCTGTGATCGGTGGCGCCGGCGGAGGAGTGCCGTTCGGGACGCTGCAGAGTCAGAACGTCGCGGCGATGAGCGCATGGATGCTGCAGAGCCATCTGATCCATGCGCCGATCTCGCCGGAGCGCTACGGGACAAACCGGTTTCTCGCGCCTGGATAGAGCTCGCTTCAACTCCTTCATTCGCTGCCTTGGCAACTGTTCTTCCGACTTCGCGGCGACGTCGATCCTGTGCATGGGAGCGGTCTTTCCGCCTGGCACGGTAGCCTGCGCGCGTCTGCAAAACAAAGGGAAAGGGAAGCGAATGAACAAGTCCGAGCTGATCGAGGCGGTCGCCGCCGACACCGGTCTGACCAAAACCGACTCCGCACTGGTGCTCGAGTCGGTCCTGGGCACTGTGAGCAAGACGCTGAAGAAAGGCGACGATGTGATCATCACCGGCTTCGGCAAGTTCTCGGTGGTCCAGCGCGCGGCGCGCCAGGGCGTCAACCCGCGGACGGGCGAGCGCGTGAAAATCAAGGCCTCGAAGGCGCCGAAGTTCAGCGCCGGAGCGACCTTGAAGCAGACGGTGAGCGGCAAGAAGAAATAGCACCGAAGGATTCGGGGGTGGCCAGAGTGGCGCGGATGCCAACGGGGGAGCGGCAGGGATGCCGGGCCTTGGCGAGGTCACGCTCAGGGTCACCCGACCACCCGACCACCCGACCGGATGCTCGTGCAGGGATGCCGGGCCTTGGCGAGGTCACGCTCAGGATCACCCGACCACCCGACCACCCGACCGGATGCTCGTGCAGGGATGGCGGGCCTTGACGGGGTTGCGGTAGCGTCCGCGAGATGACGCTCGTGAGCGAGCTGGAGCTTCAGAGCTTCGACTACACCGATCCGGGTATGTACGGCGCGCGCTTTCATGAGGCGATGCGCGAGTTGCGGGCGGACGGCTGGCTGGCGAGTGGGCCGTTCGGGTACGTCGTGCTCGACCGCGAGTCGGCGGAGTTCTTTTTGCGTACGCGCGCGGCGAGCTTTCCGGGGATGAAGATCGCGGAGATCTTCGGGGTCAGCGAGGGGCCGCTGTGGGAGCAGATGAAGCGCAACATCCTGCACGTCAACGGGGCCGACCACGCGCGGCTGCGCGGCCTCGTGAACCCTGCCTTGAGCCCGCGCGCGGTCGAGCGCTATCGACCGATGATGAGAGGGTTCCTGGAAGATCTGCTGGCGCGCGCAGACGGGACGGCCGGTGCGGGGGCGGGGGCCGGCGGCGTCGAGCCGGCCGCGTCTGGAGGCGAAACGGGGACCGTCCGCTGCGAGTTCGTGGAGGCGTTCGCCAAGCCCTACCCGTCGCAGACGATCGCGAGCGTGATGGGCGCGCCGATCGCGGACGCCCCGAAGCTGCACCACTGGTCGAACTGGATCCAAAAGCAGTTCGACGCGGCGAGCATGGCGAGCGAGCGCGACGGGATCGAACGGGCGGTGGAGGAGTTCTACTCCTACGCGGGGGCACTGGTGCAGGCGCGCAGGGACGATCCCGGCGACGACCTGATCTCGACGCTGATTGCCGCCGAAGAGGCCGGAGATCGGCTGAGCGACGTCGAGTGCATCAATCTCGTGTTCAACGTGCTGGCGGGCGGCGTGGATACGACGCAGAGCCAGCTCGCGCACACGATCAGGCTGCTGGCCGAACACCCCGAGCAGTGGGCGCTGCTGAGGGAGGATCGAACGCTCGCGGGGGCGGCGGTCGAGGAGGCGCTGCGGTACGAGCCGATCACGCCGTTCACGGCGCGGATCGTGGGTGAGGAGATCACCTTCCGTGACGTGAGGTTCCCGGAGGGGACGATCGTGATGGTGTGCGCGTTTACGGGCAACCGCGACACGGGCGAGGCATGGACTGGAGCCCACCCACCCGCGGGCGGCGGCGAGGAGTTCGACATCACGGCATCGACCGGAGCCCACCCACCCGCGGGCGGCGGCGAGGAGTTCGACATCACGGCATCGACCGGAGCCCACCCACCCGCGGGCGGCGGCGAGGAGTTCGACATCACGGCATCGACCGGAGCCCACCCACCCGCGCGCGCTCTCACGTTCGGCGCTGGCGTGCATTACTGCCTTGGCGCGAACCTGGCGAGGGCGGAGCTGGAGGAGGCGCTTGCGTTCCTGGCTGAGCGGTTCGAGGGATCTGGCGCTCGACGGCGAGCCGGAGTACGAGAGCATCATCGGGATCTACGGGCTGGGGAAGCTGCCCGTGCGTCTGCAGCGCCTGACTGCCGTGCGCAAGCGAAATCGCCCAGCTAGAAAAGTCCCATCCAGGTGCTTTCGGCTACGGTTCGCTGGATGGGACGCACGACAGCGCAGCCACTATCCGCCGGTGACGCCGTCTTGGGACTGGTGATCGAGCTGCCCGGTAACAGCTATCAGCTGGAGCAGCGCCTGGAAGGACGGTTCGGCTCGGCGCAGTTCAGCCACGCCACCGCCTATCACGCGTTGAAGCGGCTCGCGAAGCAGGGCCTGATCCGCCCGATCGAGGATTCGAGCCCGGACGCCCAGTCCGCCGCGAGCGCTGACGCCGATATCGACGTCACAGAGCTGCCTGCCACGGCCTATGAGGCGACCCCGGCGGGGATCGCGCACTTCAGGCGCTGGTTGCTGGCCTCGACCGCGACACCGCCGGTGCGGGAGGAGCTGCAGGCGAAGATCTCCTTCTGCGGGCCCGAGGACCTGCCGCGGATGATCGAGATCGTGCGCGAGGCCGAGCTGGCCTGCGCGGTGCAGCTGGAGGATCTCAACGAGCGCATGCGCCGCCAGCGCCTGCTGGATCGCGACGATGCGTGGCGGCGGCTGATGGGGATGATCGTCACGGCCGGGGATGTGGCCTGGTGGGACTCGCGGATCAAGTGGCTGCAGGCGCTGCGGCAGTATCTGCAGCGAGAAGGGCGAGCGCTACGCGGCGGAACAGCGGCCGAGCACCTCCACCTCCCCGCCCCGGGCTTGAGCGATGTCCGTGCTGTCCCTGCACGGGAGTCTGCCTGAGCTTCCCGCGCGGGCGGCGGCACGTGATCCGGGTGCTCGCGGACGTGTCGCTCGAGCTCGATGCGGGGGAAACCGTCGCCGTGCTGGCACAGCGCGCGCAGGGCAAGACCTCGCTGCTGCGGGTCGCGGCCGGGATCGAGCGGCCCGATCGGGGACATGTCTGCTTCGAGGGCGAGGACCTCTGGGAGCTTCTCCGAGCGGCGGCGCTCGCGGCTGCTGGGCGGGCAGATCGGTTGGGTCGGTCCGGCGGTGCCGGATCTCGACATGCCGATGCTCGCCAACGTCGCGCTGCCGCTGTTTGCGACCTACGGAAAGAGCGAGGCCTACGCGCGGGCGACGGCAGCGCTCGAGCGGGTGGGCGCGCGAGGAGTGCGCGCGAGCAGTTCTGGGGGAGCCTGGCCGACTGGGAGCGTGCGCTCGTGGCGATCGCCCAGGGAATCGCCCGCGAGCCGAAGCTGCTGCTCGTCGACGACCTGACGCTGTCGCTCGGGCTGGCGGAGACCGATGAGATCACGCGGCTGCTCGACACGCTGGCCATCGAGCAGGGATTCGCCGTGCTGATGAGCGTCTCCGACGCCGTCGCGACGGGCTGGTCCGGGCGCGTCGCGACGCTGTCCGGCGGCGAGCTGTTGGAGACGCCGCGGCCGCCCGCGCGCCTGGGGAACATCATCGACTTCCCGGGCGCAGGCCCGGGGGTCGTGATCCCCGACGCGACGTTCTCCTAGATGGCTCCCTTCCACCCACCAAGCAGCAAAACGCACGACCGCCGCAGCGACGTTCTAGTGCTCGAGCTGCGCGAGCTCACAAAGCACTATCCCGTCGGCGACGGGGAGCCGGTCCGCGCCGTCGACGGCGTGTCGCTGCAGGTCGCCGCGGGCGAGCTGGTGGCGCTGTACGGCCCGAGCGGCTCGGGCAAGACGACGCTGCTGATGCTGATCGCGGCGCTGCTTGCGCCCGACAGCGGCGCGGTGATCGTCGACGGCCGCGAGATCTCCGCGCTCTCCGACGACGACCGCGCGCGCTATCGCCTGCGCGAGCTGGGCTACATCGACCAGGCCTTCGACCTGCTCCCGGGCGGGACGGTGCGTGGAGAACGCCGCGATGAAGCTGTGGCTGACCGGCGGACGCGCGCCGGGCCGAGCGGATCGTCGAGCCGCTGCTGGTGCGCCTGGGGCTGGGCGAGCGCCTGGGCCACCGCCCCGACGAGCTCTCGATGGGCGAGCGCCAGCGCGTGATGATCGCGCGGGCGCTGTCGACCGAGCCGAAGCTCGTGCTCGCCGACGAGCCGACGGGGAGCCTGGATACGCGCCGCGGCCGCGAGGTGCTGGCGCTGCTGAGCGAGGTCTGCCGTGAGCGCGGCGCCGCGGTGCTGCTCGTCACCCACGATCCCGCAGGCGACGGCGTTCGCCGACCGGGTGCACGCGCTGCGCGACGGCCGGCTCGTCGACTACGAGCCTGACGAGGTGTTTGCCCCGCTCAGCGGAGCGTAGCCGGCGCGATGCGGCTGTCGAGCATCGCCCATCTGTACCGCGTGCGGCTGAAGGTGAGGCTCGTGCTCGTGCAGGAGTTGCTCGCGGTGCTCGGCCTGTCCGTCGGCGTGGCGCTGCTGTTCGCCTCCCAGGTCGCGAGCGCGAGCCTCAACGGCTCCGTCCAGCAGCTGGCGAACGAGCTCGTCGGCAACATGCAGTACCAGCTGCGAGTCGCGCGATCCGCAGGGCTTCGACGAGAGCCTGCTCGGGCAGGTGCGCCGCCTGCCCGGTGTCAGCGCCGCGGTGCCGGTGCTCGAGGAGCCGGCCGAGGCGATCGGGCCGACGGGCCGGCGAGTCGTCGAACTGATCGGCGCCGATCCGCGCCTGGCGCTCCGCAACAGTCCGCTGTTGAAGCACTTCCACTACGCCCAGATCGCCCGCCTGCAGGCGCTCGCGCTGCCGGCATCCGTCGCCGAAACGGTCGGCGCCCAGCCGCTGGCGCCGATCGAGCTGCAGCTCGGCGCGAGCACCGTCAGCGCGCTCGTCGGCGCCTCGCTCGACACGACCGCGATCGGGGGGCTCGCGAGCAGCCCGGTCGCGGTCGCGCCGCTGGCCTACGCGCAGAAGCTCACCGGGATGCGGGGGCGCGTCACGCGCATCTTCGTGCGGGCGCTGCCGGGCCGCCGAGCTCGAGGTGCGGGCCGGCCTGCAGCGACTGGCGGCGGACCGCCTGAACGTCGAGCCGGCCAACTTCGACGTGACTCTCTTCGGCGTCGCCGCGGCGCCGGCCGACCAGGGCGAGAGCCTGTTCTCGGGGATCAGCGCGCTCGTCGGCTTCCTGTTCGCGCTCAACGCGATGCTGCTGACCCTGCCGCTGCGCCGAGGCCTGATCGCCGGGCTGCGCTCCAACGGCGCCACCCGCACTGGACATCGTCGAGGCGCTGCTGTTCGACGCGCTCGTGCTCGGCGGCGCTGGCGGCGCTGCTGGGCCTGGCGCTCGGCGACCTGCTCTCGATCGTCGTCTTCCGATCGAATCCCGGCTACCTGTCGTTTGCGTTCCCGGTCGGCTCGCAGCGAATCGTGACCTGGCAGAGCATCGCGATCGCCGTGGGCGCGGGGCTGCTGGCCGCCTGTATCGGCGTGCTGATCCCGCTCGGGAGATCTGTCTCGCATCCGGAGTGCGACCGCCACGGGCGCCCATCACGTCCGACGCCGGTGGACGATCGGCGCTCTGATCGGTGGACTGGCCTGCCTTGCGGCGACGACCGCGATCCTGCTCGCCGCGCCGCAGTCGGCGGTGCTCGGCAGCGTGATCCTGGTGGTCGCGCTGCTGTTGCTGCTCCCGCTCCTGCTCGATGCGTGTCGTGGCCGGCTTCGATCGCGTGCAGAGCCGTTTCGGATGCGGCATCGACGCGGATCGCCGTGATCGAACTGCGCTCGCCGCAGACGCGGGCGCGCTCGCTCGCGATCGCCGCGACAGGGGCGATCGCGGTCTTCGGCAGCGTCGCGATCCAGGGAGCGCACGCGAATCTGCAGCACGGCCTCGACCGCCTTGCCCACGACGCGGCCGGTGCGGCCGACCTGTGGGTCGTACCGCCGGGCACGCAGGACCTGCTCGGGCACGACCCCATTTCGCAAGCAGCGCCTCGGCGGCACGCTGGCGAGGCTCCCCGGCGTGCGTGCCGTCGGACTGTATCGCGGAGGCTTTCTCGACTACGGCGATCGTCGCATATGGGTCGTCGCGCCGCCGCCGACCGCCACCCACCCGATTCCACCGAGTCAGCTCGTCGCAGGGCAATCTCACGCTGGCAACCGCCAGGCTTCGCGCGGGTGGCTGGGCGGTGCTCTCGCAGGCGTCGCCGCCCAGCACGCATCTACACATCGGGCAATCGCTTCACGCTGCCCTCGCCCCACCCGATGAGCTTTCGCGTGGCGGCGTTGACCACCAACCTCGGCTGGCCGCCCGGCGCGATCATCCTCAGCCCGAGGACTACGTACGCGCCTGGGGAAGCGCCGATCCGAGCGCCTACAACGTGATGCTCGCGCCGGGCGCCAGCCCAGCGGAGCGTCGTCCGCGGAGATCCGCCGGGCGCTCGGGTCGGGATCGGCGCTGACTGGTGCAGACCGCCCGCGACGTGAACAGAGCCTGCGTGCGGCAAGCCGCCAGGGACTCTCGCCGCCTCACGCAGATCGCCACGCTCGTGCTGATCGCGACGGTGCTGGCGATGTCGATCGCGATGGGGACGATGATCTGGCAGCGCCGCCCGCGGCTTGGCTCGCATGAAGGTGCAGGGCTATGAGCGCGGGGTGCTGTGGCGGGCGCTGCTCTGCGAGAGCAGCTTGCTGCTCGGGCGCCGGCTGCCTGATCGGCGCTGCGTGCGGCATCTACGGGCAGCTGCTGATCAGCCATGCGCTAGCTGACCGTCACGGGCTTTCCGATCGTCTTCTCGGCGGGGGCTGTGGTCGCGATCGCAAGCTTCGCGCTCGTCAGCGTGCTGGCGGTGGGCGATCGTCGCGCTGCTGGGCTATCGCGCGGCCGGCGTGGCCCCGTACGTGTAGCTCGCGCCAGCTCGCCGTCGCGTATCGAAAACCGCCGAATAGGCGAGATTTCCGCATGGACGAGCCGATTCTCAACGATTGGATGTTTGCGATCCACCCGATCTTCTAGGCTCGGGAAATATCCCGCTTCCCGCGAAAGAAGCGACCCGGCGCCGCTCGACCCCAGACAAGCCTGGGCGCTGCTGGGTGCGGCGAGCCCGCGAGCTGCTGTGGGGACTGCGCGGCGGTCTCTCGCGAGGTCCACGCGCTGGCGCACGCCGCGCCGAGGCGATCCCCGATCCGACGCTCCGTCGAGGACGCGCTCGCTGCGATCGACGCAGAAGCGCGACGCACCTGGATGGCGCCGCGCTGTTCTGGATGCTTGCCGACGCGCCGCAATCGTCGCATCTCCTGCGAGCTGCTCGTCGCATACGAGATCATCCGGGACTTCCTCGACAACATGAGCGAGCGCGCCGCTCGTGCCGGCAGGCAAACGGTCGCCAGCTGCATCTCGCGCTCGTCGAGGCGTTGAACCCGGAAGCGCAGATCTCCGACTACTACCGCTACCATCCGTGGGAGGACGATGGCGGCTATCTGCGCGCGCTCGTAGAGGCATGCCGTGAGCAATTGCGCGGCGCTGCCGTCCTATCCGCACGTCCGTCGAGCAGGTCGCTCGCGGGCAGCGACGCCGTGCTCAGGTGCTCGCATCAATCACGATCCAGGCCACGACCGCCGCGAGATGCGGCGCTCAAGACGTGGGCTGCAGCGGGAGCTTGCTGGCAGCGATGCAGGCGAGCTGGTTTGAGCTGAGCGCGGCCGCGAGCGTCGTCATTGACCGTCCACCTGCTGCTCGCGCTGGCCGCCGAGCCTACGTTCGACGAGCGGGATGTCAGTCGCGCTTGTGCCGCCTACTTCCCGTGGGTCTCGCTGGCCACCACGATGCTGGACAGTTACGTCGACCAGTTCGACGACGCTGCAAACGACGATCACAGCTATATCGCCCACTACCGAGCCGCGAGATCGCCGTACGCGCGTCTCGGTGAGATCGTCGAACGCGCTCGCGTCGCGAGCGCGAGCGCTTGCCAAACGGTCATCGCCATGCGGTGATCGTCGCCTGCATGGTCGCGATGTACCTGTCCAACGACAGTGCGCGTACGCGCCGACGTGCGCGCCACGACACGCACGCTCCTGGCGAGGCGAGGGGCTCTCTCACCAGGCTGTTGCTGCCCTCCTTGCGGCTATGGCGTATCGCCTACGGCCTACGTTCTGCATAGATCGGGTCGCGAGACGGCCGATGGCCCCGGCGAGCTGCGAGCAAGGAGCTGCCACCAGTTCTGCATCTGCCTCGCCGCCGGGCAGACCCTTGCGCTCTGGAAGTCGCCGTTCACATGTCTGGAGCGATGTCGCAGCCGTTATGGCAGTCACTTTACGATTCAAGTGCCACCAGTCATCCTCCGCTTGTGTTTTTGTCCGACCCCAAGTGACATCAAGGCAATCTTCACGGCGCCGGCAGAGGTGCTACATCCGGGAGAGGGCGCGGCGACGATCACGCCGATTGTCGGCGATGAGCTCGTTCATGCTCGCGCGAGGGGGACGAGCATCTGAATGGTCGCAGGGTGATCCTGCCACCGTTTCACACCAAGGTGGTGCGAGCAGCACGCCGGAACTGGTGGCCGAAGTCGCGCACCGCGAGGTCGCCTCGTGGCCGCTGGACGTTCCCTTCGCGCTGCACCCACGTCTGCGCGCGCTGACGCTCGAGATCATCCTGCGGACGATCTTCGGCGCGTCGGGGCGCTCGCGGACGAGCGCCTCTATGCGCTGCGCGATCGTCTGCTGAGGATGCTGTCGGTGACCGCCAGCCCAGTCTTCCCGGAGCCCCTGCTGCGTCACGGTCCCGGGCGAGCGGATCTGGAGGCGCTTCCTGCGCGAGCGGGCGGAGGTCGACGAGCTGATCTACGCGATCATCGAGGACAGCGTGCCGTGACGCGAGATAGTCTCCGGCGACGTGCTCGGCATGCTGCTCGCGGCGCGCAACACGGATGGCTCGAGGATGACACCGCGGCAGGTGCGCGACAACCTGATGTCGATCGTCCTCGCCGGGCACGAGACCACCGCGGCGGAGCTGGCGTGGGCATTTCAGCTGCTGGCGCACAACCCGAGGGTGCTGAACAGGCTGATCGACGAGATCGACGCGGATGCGCGGCGAGGAGTACCTGACCGCGACGATCCAGGAGGTGCTGCGCCACCGACCCGTGTTCCTGTTCGCGATCCCGCGCGCGGTCAAGCAGCCGATCGAGATCGGCGGCTGGAGCTACCGCCCGCCGACGCAACTGCTGGGTTGCATCTATCTCGTGCACCACGACCCTGAGCTCTACCCCGAGCCTCAGGAGTTCCGCCCCGAGCGCTTCCTCGAGTGCTCGCCGACGACGTACACGTGGCTGCCCTGGGGTGGAGGCCGCAAGCGGTGTCCCGGTCTGCATCTGGCGATGCTCGAGATGAAGACCGTGTTGCGCACGGTGCTCGCGACGATGACCGTGCGGCCCGCCGCAAAGAAGATCGAGCACCCACGCTGGCGGAGCGTGATCGTCACCCCACACGCGGGATCGCGCGTGGTGCTCAGCAGCCCGTACCGCTGAGGACGACGGGTAGGTGTGCGGTCCGAGAACTGCCGGAATCGCGAGAGTGCTCGGAATCTGTGGCGACGCGTCACTAGGCAGGGGCCGGGCCCGTCGTCAATATCGCCTCCGTGGCCACGACGATGTCCGAGAACGGAGTCTCAATCGAGCTGTCCAAGGCTCAGATCAACCGCGTGGTTCGCGAAGCCGCGCAGGATGCCGCCGGCATGGCGGACGTGCGGATGCTCGACCAGCTCGACGTCGACGCCTTCAACACGCGGCTCGACGATGTGCGCTTCTCGCGGTCGCTGCTGCGCGGCCTGATGGTCCTCGCCGCCTTCCCGGCGGATGGAAGCGATCGCGCGGTGACCGATGTGGCAAAGCAGCTGGGTATGGGCATCTCAACGACACATCGCTATGCCGCGACGTTTGTGGAGGTCGGGCTGCTGGAGCGAGACCCGGTTTCGCGTCGGTATCGGCGCGCGGGCAAGGGATGAGCGAACGTGCTCCTGCAGCCGTGAGGACGAGTAGACGTGCTTGTCTATATTCATTCGATGAGGAGGTTTGATGCCTAGGAGAAGCCCGAACGCGATCGAGAATCCGGCCTGGTCGGTGCCATCGTTGCGCGAGCCGCGTTATTCGCAGTCGCTCGAGCGTGGACTGGCGATCCTGGGGTGCTTCACTCCGGAGCGTCCGGTGCTCGGGATCGCGGACATCGCCGACGAGCTCGGTATGAGCCGCTCGACGACACATCGGTACGTGATCACGCTCGTGGCGTTGGGCTATCTGGAGCAGGGCGCTTCGCGCAAGTATCGCCTGGGTTTGAAGGTGACCGATCTGGGGATGGCGGCGCTGAACGCGACGGGTCTGCGCGAGCATGCGCGGGAGGACCTCGAGGAGCTGCGCGTGCGCAGCTCCTACACCGTGAATCTCGGAGTGCTGGACGGTACGGACGTTCTGTACGTGGAGCGCGCGCGCAGCTGGCGCCGCGGCCAGGACAAAATCGATCTCGGCCTGCACCCCGGCTCGCGGCTGCCGGCGTACTGCACCTCGATGGGCAAGATCCTGCTGGCCAACCTGCCCGAGGATGAGCAGCGCGAGCTGATCGGCGAGATGACGCTCACGAAGATGGGCCCGAACACGATCACGAGCAAGAAAGCGCTGCGCGAGGAACTCGACGAGGTGCTCAGACGCGGGCTTCGCCGTCAACGACCAGGAGCTCGCGGCAGAGCTGCACTCGATCGCCGCCCCCGTCCGCAACGAGGCCCGCGAGGTGATCGCCGCCGTGAACATGGCCGCCCACACCTCGATGATCTCCCTCGGCGAGCTCGTCGACGCGCTGGGCCCGCATCTGGTGTCGACGGCCGACCGGATCTCGGCGCGGCTGGGGTACCGGCGGGACGACGAGCGGTAGCTGAGTCAGCGAGTCAGCGCGAGCCGTCGCGCTCGCGTTTCCCCGCGCCGGCCACGTCCATGTAGATCCGCTCCATCCGCTCCACGTAGGAATCGAGCGCCAGCTCCTCGCGCAGCCACGCGCGCGTGGACTCGAGTCCCTGCCGGCCCTCGCCCGAGCGCCAGCGTCTGATCGCGTCCGCCGTCGCTTGCGGGTCCTGCGCGGGAACCACCTGCACACCCGGCCGGCCGGCGAGAACGTCGTAGACGCCCGCGCCCGGGGTCAGGATCACGGGCGTTCCCGAGGCGATCGCCTCGAGCGGCGCGAGACCCCACGCGTAGCGCTGGCTCTGGATCACAAAGACGTCGGCGGCGGCGTAGGTGTCCTTCAGCTCCGCGTCGGACAGCGCTCGGCGCGGCAGCGTCACGCGGTCGGCCAGCTCATGAGCGTCGATCTGCGCTGCCAGCCGGTCCGCATAGGCGGGGTCGACGTGGTCCGAGCCGGCGATCAGCGCGTGGAGGAGTGGATCGTCGGCCAGCAGCGCCATCGCGTCGATGAGATCCTCGAACCGCCGGTGCTCGACGAGGATGCCCGAGCCCACCACGAGGAAGACGTCGTCTCCGATGCCGAGCCTCGCGCGCGCCGCCGCCCGGTCCGGTGGATCGAAGAAGTGCGCCGGCGGTCCGGCCGGCACGATCACCGCATCCTTGCGATAGCTGCGACGGACCATCTCGACCTGCTGGGCGCTGAGCACGACGATCGCAGAGGCGCGGCGCGCGTCGAGCAGATCGGGCCACGTGAAGAGGGCCTGCACCGCTCTGCGCGGCAGTGAGCGGTCGCCGGCGATCGTCTGCTGTGGCACGATCGCGTACTCCCAGAGCGACTCGTCGTTGCGCGTCCACACGAGCGGGATCGACAGGCGCCCGGAGGCGATGCGCCCGGGTCGAAGCGCGAGCCACTCGTGAGCGTTGACAACGTCAGCATCTGCCGGGACGAGCCGGGCGACCTTCGGCATGTCGAGCCAGAAGCGACGGGCCAGCGCCCTGTTGCCGGCGGGCAGCTCGGAGATGCCGCGTCTGACCGATCGGATCTCGAGCTGATCGGATGCATAGGAGAACTCGCTACTGGGGAGGAAGTCGTGACAGGCGATCGTCACGCGGTGGCCGCGCCGGACCAGCCCGGTCCCGAGCTCGAGCATCAGCCGCACCCCGCCGCCACCGCCCGCCTTTCCGCCGACGTGATGGTGGACGAGCGCGATGTGCATTTGCGAGAGCGGGCGGTCCCGCGCGGCCCACCCGGCGATTTCGCGCGGCAGCGGGACGCCGACGGTCCAATATCCTCTGCCCAGATGGTATCGACCCTCTCAGCCGACGGCGATCCGGCGCTGGGCGGTTCGCCCGAGGACGCGCACGCCGAGGATGCGCACGTGGACATCCTCGATACCACCGATGCCGGCCCGATCGTCATCCGCGGCAGCCTGCTGCGTCTCGGCAGCTACCTGCTCGGCACGCTGGCGACGGTGGTCTCGAGCGCCGTGGTGATCCGCCACCTGGGCGTGGTCGACACCGGGCATTTCCTGACGGTCACGGCGCTGGTCACGATCGTCGCGACCGTCAGCGATCTCGGGCTCACGGGCTTCTCCCTGCGCGAATACGCCACGGTCCCGAGATCGGACGGAAGACGCATCCTGCGCAACCTGCTCGGCATCCGCCTCGTGCTCGCGCTGGGCGGCACGTTGATCGCGGTCCTGTTCGGCCTGCTGGTGGGCTACCCGGCCGTAATGGTGCTCGGAACCGTGATCGCGGGTCTCGGCATGGTGTTCCTGGTCGTGCAAGACGGATGCTCGATCCCCCTCCAGGTCGGCCTGCGGTTCGGGTGGGTGGCCGGCCTGCAGCTCGCGATCCAGGTCGGCATGGCGATCGAGGCCGTACTGCTGGCACTGGCCGGCGCCGGGCTGCTTCCGTTCTTTGCGCTGCAACTGCCGATCGTGATCCCGGTGCTGGTGGCGACGACGGTGATCGGCGGCCACGACTCGCGCCTACTCCCGGCACATGAGACCCGGGAGTGGCGCAGGATGATCGGGCGCATCCTGCCTTTCTCCGCGGCGGTCGTCCTGTCGGTTGTGTACTTCCAGATCGCTCAGATCATGGTGTCGCTGCTGTCCAGCCCCACACAGACCGGATACTTTGGCGTGTCGTTCCGCGTCCTCGCGTCATTCACCGTGCTCCCGTCACTGGTCGTCTCCTCTTCCTTGCCGCTGCTCGCTCGTGCGGCGCGCGACGACGCGGAGCGCTTCAACTACGTCAGCCGCAGGCTCGTCGAGACGATGGTGCTCGCCGGTTGCGGCATCGCGCTCGCACTGTTCCTCGGCGCCGCCTTTGCCATCCACGTCATCGCCGGATCGGGTTACGATCAGTCGGTTGGAGTCCTGCGCATCCTGGCCGTGGCTCTGCTCGGCACCTTCGTCATCGGCGCGCGAGGGTACGCCCTGCTGTCACTCGATCGCCTGCGTGCGATGCTCGTCGCAAACGCGATCGCGCTCACCGTTGTGCTGGCGTGCGGAATCCCACTGATCAGCGCCTACGGCGCGAAAGGAGCAGCGATCGCGATGGTCGCCGCCGAGTTGGCCCTCGCTGCCAGTTATGAGTGGTCGCTCTCGCACAACCGACCCGAGCTGCGCCTGCCCTCCGGCTTCGTCCTGCGGGTCGCCGCCGCGACGCTCCTCGCCGGCGCCGCAGCGAGTGCGCTGGGCCTGGCCGCGGTCGTCGCGGCGGTGTTGGGATCGGCACTATATGTCGCGGCCCTGCTGGCGCTTGGGATCATCCCCGCCGAGATCCGCGAGGCGCTCTTCCGGCGGCGGCGCACGAGCGCGGACGGCTGATGAGCAAGCGGGAATCACACGCTCAGTTCGGCGAGGATCGCATCCTCGCGGAGATCTTCGGCGACCGCATCGCGGGCTACTGCGTAGAGGTTGGCGCCCATGACGGCATCAACGGAAGCGCGAGCTATCTGTTCGAGCAGAGGGGCTGGCAATGTCTGCTGGTCGAGCCGATTCCCACTTTGGTGGAGGAGATCCGCAAGCACCGAGACTGCAGGGTCGTCAACTGCGCGGCCAGTTCACGCGAGGGCGAGGCGAGATTCTTCGTCGCCGAGCGCATCGAGTCGATGTCGACGCTCGATCTGACACCCCGCCGCCTGGAGGGGATACGGCAGGCCGGGGGGACGGTCAGGGAGATAGCGGTTCGTACGGCGCCACTCGACAGTCTGCTCTCCGAGGCGGGCTTTCCCGAGATTCAATTCATCACGATCGACGTCGAGGGACACGAGCTGGCGGTGCTCGAGGGCCTGACGCTCGAGGAGTACAAGCCACGGATCGTGATCATCGAGGACAACTCAGAGCACGGAGACCCGCACGTGACCAGGCACATGTCCGAGCGAGGTTACGTGCACTTCCGTCGAACGGGTGTCAACGAGTGGTATGCCCACGAATCCGACCTGGAGCTCGTTGCAGCAGATGCCGTTAGGAGGTTCGAGCGCGAGGAGCAACGGCAGCGGTGGGTGCGGCGGCGCAAGCACGTAAACAACCGGATCGCCACCCGCGTCGGCGCCCATCTTCCAACCTCTACCAAGCGACGCTTGAGGGACCTGTTCGGCGCCGTCCGTTCTCGATTCGCCCGGCCATAGAAGCCCGATGCCCCGCCTCGATCAGGACGCGCCGACGACGCGAACCTCGGGCAGCGGCACGATGAACTTCCCACCGCCCTGCAGGAACTCCTGCTCTCGCTCGAGAAACTCGTCGAGGAAGTGCCAGGGCAGGGCGAGGTAGTAATCCGGCTTCATCGCCCGTGAGTCCTCCTCGCTGATGATCGGGATTTTCGTGCCGATCGTCTCCGAGCCGAACTTGTCCGGATTGCGGTCCGCGGCCGCCTCGATGTAGGCGCTGTCGAGGCCGGCGTACTGAAGAATCGTGTTGCCCTTCGTCGAGGCGCCATAGACGTGGATCTTCTTGCCTTCGTCGTGTAGCTGCTTGCAGATTGCGAGCAGATCGTCGCGTACTCGCTCTGCGCCCAAACGAAACGCCTCGTAGGGCTCGGGCGAGTCGAGCGCCAGCTCGAACTCCTTCACGCGCAGCGCACCGAGCGCCTCGAGCTGCTCCGGTGTGCGCTCGTGCCGGCCGGCGTGGCCGATGAACAGCCGGATCGAGCCGCCGTTCATGTCGTTGAGCTCGGCCGAGACGACCTCGAGGCCCTCCTCGCCGACCAGTCGCTCGATCACGGCGAGGGAGTAGTACTCGAGGTGCTCGTGAACGATCGCGTCGAAGGCGTTGGCCTCCAGCATCATCGGCAGATAGTGCAGCTCGATCACCCAGATGCCGCCCTCCGCGAGCGCCTCGGCCACGTCGGCGACGAACGTGCGCGGATACTCGAGGTCGTAGAACATCGCGATGCTGGTGATCGCCTTGGCCTTCTGGTCGGGACGGCGTGCTCGCAGCGCCTGTGCCGAGTAGAAGTCGTTGACGACGTCGTACCCCTTTGCGATCGCGTATCGCGCCACGTCGGAGGGGTCGAAGCCGAGGTAGCGCAGACCCTCCGCCTGGTATCCATCCAGCAGGGTGCCGTCGTTGCAGCCGATGTCGACGACGAGGTCGCCGGACTCCAGTGACATGATCGCTTCGACTCCACGAGCGATGCCGTGGAGATTCTCGGTCATCGTGCGGTTGACCCCGCTGCGATACCAGTAGGAGCTGTAGAGGATCGAACCGGGGACGGTGTGCTTGGTCTGGATCAGGCCGCAGGCCTCCTGCTCGCGCGTCATGTCGCAGCGCACGAGCTCGAGCGGAATCGCTCGTTCGACGGGCTGGTCGCCGCCGGGATCGGCAAACGCCCCCGCGATGCGCTGATCACCGAGCGACAGCACGGGCGCGAGGTGCTCACAGCCGCAGATGCGACAGGTGGTGCGCGTGGTCAGGCTGGTGCGTGGGGCAGGTTTGCGAGTAGTCAAGTGATCCTCCGTCGCCAGGCGATCAAGCCGCGCCCGGCCAGAGCCGCTACGGCCGAACAGGGCGGGAAGACTACACACCGCGGATGCGGCAATGGTTCCCTGAACTGCCCTGTGGGGCAAACATCGCGATAGTCGCCAAACTACCAACTCGTGAGCGGCCCGATGACGATCGCCCTGGACGCACGTGTCGCCGCCGAGGTCCCCGCCGGTCGCGGTCGTTACGTGCGCGAGCTGATCCGCAATCTGGTGCCACTGCTGGGGGAGCACCGGTTGGAGCTATATGCGCGAGAACGTTGGGAGGAGCTGCCCGACTCGGGGCAGGTGGCCTGGCGCACGCTTCCGGGCAGCGATCTGGGCTGGGCGTGGGCCGCCGGGCGGGCGATGCGGGGGAGCTGTGACGTGGCGCTCGCCACCTCGAGCTATCTGCTGTGCGTAGCGGCGCAGGCGCCGGTGCACAGCATGGTCTGGGACCTGGCCCCCTTTCACCGCGAGCTGCACAGCTCGCGCGGCAGCGTGTTCGAGCGCGTGACGTTGCCGCTGGCGGTGCGCCGCTGCACATCGCTGGTCGCGATCTCGGCCGCCACGCGCGAGGAGTTGGTGGCGCGCTATCCAACGGCGGCCGGTCGTACGGCGATCGCCCATCCGGCCGCCGGCCCGCGGTTCACGGCCGTGCGGACGGACGAGGACGAGCGGGCGCTCGCCCGTCTGGGCGTGAGGCGCCCCTACGTGCTTGCGACCGGGACGCTCGAGCCGCGCAAGAACCTGCCGCGGCTGATCGAGGCCTTCACCGCGCTTGGAGAGCACGTCAGGGCGGGCCGTCAGCTGGTGCTGGCGGGCGCGCCGGGCTGGGAGACGGCCGAGACGTTCGCCCACGTCGCCAGGCACGCGCGGATGGTGAAGACGCTCGGGTACGTGCCCGACGAGGACCTCCCGGCGCTGTACAGGGGGGCCGACGTGTTTTGCTACCCGTCGTTGTACGAGGGCTTCGGCATCCCGGTGCTCGAGGCGATGTGCTGCGGGACGGCCGTGCTCACCTCGGGACGCTCGAGCATGCCGGAGGTCGCCGGCGATGCGGCGCGCTACGTCGACCCCGAGGACACGGCCGATATCGCACGCGGGCTGAGCGAGTTGTTGAGCGACTCTGCGTTGCGCGAGACGCTCCTGGCGCGCGGTTTGGAGCGTGCCCGGCAGTTCACCTGGGAGGGCACCGCACGAGCGGTGCTGGCGGTGCTCGAGGGTGGGGCGGGCCGGCGAAGTTGAGCCCCGGGCCGAGCTGCCCCGATTCGCAGGCCGTCGGTGGCCGGGCCAGGGCGGAGCCGCCGAGGTCAGCCGTTCGACGCGGGCCGGCGGGCGAGCAGCCAGACGTTGCGACGGTGGAAGGGCAGCCACGCCAGCGCGGTGAACAGGCGCGGGCGCCGTTTGCGTTGCGTCCTGGCAGACAGCACGCCCACCCCCGGCATCACCGACTCGTAGCCGACCTGGTCGACCGCGAAGCCCTGGTCTGCGAACAGCAGCCGGAAGCTCTTGCGCGTGAAGGGGCGGCGGTGGGTGTAGTCGTCCCACACCCAGCGTTGCGCGTCGGGGGAGGAGGCGAAGAGGATGCCGCCGGGCCTGAGCACGCGCCGGGCCTCGCGCACGAGTGCGGTGGGGTCGGCGACGTGCTCGAGCAGGTCCTTCATCACGATCGCGTCGAATGACTCCTCGGCGAACGGCAGCGGCCGATCGACGTCGCCCTCGATCACGTTGCGCCCGAGCCCGGTGGCGATCTCGACGGCGTCCGCGGAGCCGTCGATGCCGGTGTAGTCGGGGAAGTGCTCGGCCAGCCAGCCGGTGCCGCAGCCGATGTCCAGCAGCTCCGATTCGGAGGGGAAGTGATGCGTTACGTCCGCCCAGTAGCCGGGCTGCTCATGCCAGTCGAAATAGCTCACGGGCGTGGGCACCGTAGCATCGCGTGCGCATGTCCACTCCCAAGCACGTGCTGCTCAACGCTCTGTACCTCGCTCCCGGCGTCTCAGGCGGGCCTGAGACCTACCTGCGTGGGCTGGCGCCTGCCCTGGCCGAGGAGTTTCCAGACCTGCGGCTGACGGTGGCAACGACCCCGTCCGGCGCTGCGGCGCTGCGGGCGGACGGTTGGGAGCGATGGGCGAGGCTGCTGGCGCTTCCGTGCGAGGACGGCCAGCGCGTCAGGCGTCAGTGGGCCGAGCAGGTGCTGCTCCCCCGCGCGGCGCGCAGGGAAGGCGCGCAGATCGTGCACAGCCTGGCCAGCATCGCGCCCGTGTATGCGGGCGCGCGGGCGGTGGTGACGTTGCACGACGTGACCTTCCTGGTGAGGCCGACCTTCGGCCGGCTGACGAGTTGGGGGATGGGCGTGCTCGTGAAGGCGGCGGCCCGGCGCGCGGATGGGCTGATCACGGGCACGGCCGCGGCGCGGGAGGAGATCTGCGCGGTGCTCGGCGTCGATCCCGCGCGCTTCACCGTCGTCCACCACGGCCACGAGCCCGCTCGCGCGGTGAGAGCGAGCGACGCCGAGTCGATCCGCGAGCGCTACGAGCTGGGCAGCTCGCGGGTGGTGCTGTGTGTGGCCGCCAAGCGGCCACACAAGAACCAGGAGCTTTTGATCCGGTCGGCGCAAACGCTCGATTCAGACATCGTGATCGTGCTGGCCGGCCACGCCGAGCCGTATGAGCTCGAGCTGCGCGCGTTGGCGCGTGAGCTGGGGGTGGAGAGGCGGATCCGTTTTGTCGGCTACGTCTCAGACGAAGATCTCGAGGGCCTGTGGGGCGTGGCGGACTGCGCCGCGTTCCCGACGCTCGGCGAGGGCTTCGGCATCCCCGTGATCGAGGCGCTCGCGCACGGCGTGCCCGTGGCGGCGTCCGACATCCCCGTGCTGCGCGAGGTCGGGGGCGAGCTGCCCCACTACTTCGACCCCCACGATCCGGTGGACGGGGCGCGGGCGATCGGAGAGGCGCTGCGCGATACGGACGCCGTCGATCGCGGGCCCATGCACGCCGAGCGGTTCACGTGGAGTGCGGCGGCGCGGGCGACGTACGAGGTCTACGAGCGCGTGCTCGCCGAGCGAGGATGACCCCGCAACCCCACGCGCCGTACGCGGCTGCGGCCGCCAGCGAGCCGAAGGCGGGGACGGTGAAGCGGTAGTCGTACTCGGACGTGAGGATCGGCGCGACGAGCAGGACGAGCGCTGCGGCCAGGAAGAGCGTTGCCGCGCGCCGCTGATCTGCGCGCGTGACGAATGGCGCGGCGAGTGCCAGCAGCAGCAACAGAGCCATCGCGGGACCCTCCAGGCGGGTGTCCTTTTCGTAGGTCGTGAGCAAGCCGATGCCGTCGTGGACGGTCACATCGCCCGGGTAGTATTCGCCGATCACCACGGCGGCACCGGCTGAGGTCGATGCAAGGAAGTAGTAGTTGAGCAGGCTTTCGGGTGTGTTTCCGTATCCCGCATTTCCGATGCGCGCATATGGAGAGCTGCTGAACGACGGGTCCACGATCCGCACCAGGTCCCGTCCCACGTATTCGGCGTAGCTCAGCGGCTGGCCGAGGATCGCGTCGATCGCAAAGCGGCGAAGCTGGGCGTTCTCGCCCGGCGCGACGGAGATGTCGGGGTCGCCGAAGACGCGGAAGGCGGGCGAGACGGTCGTGTACTCCCACTCATCGTGTCCCGGTCGCTGCGAGACTGCTGTCGTGATGCACAGTCGCTCCAGTTCCTTGGGCGGATGGAACTTGCCGCACTGCGCAAACGGCGCCACGCGGGCATAGAGGTCGAAGTAGCCCGTGCTTCGTCAGGCCGCCACGGCCGATGGTCGCCTCGCTCTCGTGCGTGTAGTAGAGGACCGGGCTCACAGCGCCGGCCACCAGCAGCACGGTCACCAGCAGCCGCCGGCGCCAGCGGCCGGGCGTCAGCAGTGCGGTGATGGCCATCACCACCACGACGGCCTGCCCGATCGCGCGCACGTCGGTGGCTGCTCCGAGGGCCAGGCCCGCGAGCAGCGCCCATGCCGCGTGGCCGCGCCAGGTGCGCACGAGCGCGTAGAGGGCGAGATCGACAAGGAAGATGAACAGCGCCTCGCTCAGAGGAGCGTGCTCGAGGAAGAGCTCCGATCCCCCGAGCATCACCACCGCGGCCGGAACCAGTCCCAGCCATCGAGGGCCACCCGCGCGCCGCATCGCTGCGTATAGCAACAGGCCGCTGGCGATTCCCAGCAGGTGCTGGACGCCGATCGCGAAACGCAGGTACGGTCGGATCCCGTGCATCAGACGCAGGAACTCGCCATAGCCTCCTGCACGAAACGGGTTGTCGAAGATGCCCGTATGGGCAATCTGCATATATGTGGTGCTGTCGGGAAAGCCAACGAGGGCCGGGCGCCAGCGGATCAGGAAGTACAGGCGCAGCGCGACACCGATCGCGACGATCGCCACCAGCGCGAGCGTCTCGGGGCGGTGCAGCTCAGCCCAGGCCCGGCGCGGCGCATCACGCGCTGCACGGCCGAGGACTTGGAGGGCATGCCCTGAGCGGTCGATGGCGTTCTCGACGGCTGAGGACACGGCGCGAAGCCTAGCTGGGGATGACGTCTCGCCCGAATCGCGCACGACCGATCCCATGCGGGGGCCGTGGCATAGCCTTCACGGCCTTGAGCGCACGGCAACCGCACATCGGCCTGAACCTGATCTTCCTCGTCCCCGGCGAGACCGGCGGCATGGAGGTCGCCGCGCGCGAGCTGATCCCGGCGCTGCTCGCCGAGGCGCCCGCGAGGGATGCGCTTCACCGCGTTCGTCAACCGCGAGGCGGCCGCTGCGGGCGGTCCGTGGGGCGAGCTGCTGCCGGCTGTGACCGTGCCGGTGAACGCGCGCAACCGCGTGCAGTGGGTGCTCGGCGAGCAGACGCTGCTGCCCCCACTGGCCATGCGCGCCGGCGTCGATCTGGTGCACAGCCTGGCGAGCACCGCGCCGCTGTGGGGGCGCTTTCGCAGGGTCGTGACCGTGCACGACCTGATCTACGCGCGCTTTCCCGAGGCGCATGCCGGCATCCGCGACAAGGGCATGAAGGTGCTCGTGCCCCAGGCGGTGCGCCGTTCGCATCGGGTGATCGCCGATTCGCAGAGCACGCGCGATGACCTCGTCGAGATGCTCGGAATCCGCGACGATCGGATCGACGTGGTGCCGCTGGGGCTCGGCGGCGTCCAGCGCGCGGCGCCGCTGCCCGAGCAGGAGGTGCGCGCGCGCTTTGACCTCGGCGAGCGACGCGTGCTGCTGAGCCTGTCCGCCAAGCGTCCCCACAAGAACCTGCTCGCGCTGATCGGAGCGCTCGCGCGGATTCCCGCCGAGGAGCGTCCCGTGCTCGTGCTCCCCGGCTATCCGCACCGCGCACGAGGCCGAGCTGCGCGAGCGCGCGGCGAGCGAGGGTGTTGCCGGCGACGTGCGCTTCCCGGCTTGGGTCTCCGCCGAGGTGCTCGAGGGTCTGTGGGCGCTCGCGGCGGCGTTCGTGTTTCCCTCCCTGTACGAGGGCTTCGGACTGCCCGTGCTCGAGGCGATGGCGCGGGGAGTTCCGGTCGCGTGCTCGAACGCCTCCTCCTTACCCGAGGTCGCGGGCGAGGCGGCGCTGCTGTTCGACCCGCACGACGAGTTGGCGATCGCCAATGCGCTCGAGCGCTCTGTAGGACCAAGCGCTGCGCGAGCACCTGCGCGCCCGCGGTCTGGCCCGGGTGGCCGAGTTCACCTGGGAGCGCACCGCGCGTCTCACGCTCGAGAGCTACCGCCGTGCGCTCGTCTGACCGCCATAGCGGCACTCCTGAGAGCTACCGGCGCGCTGGCCTCCGACGGACAAGGTTAGGTTCCTACGCGCTCCCTCAGCTTCGTGCCTTCCGACGCGCATAGCTGCTCGATGGCGGCGATGAAGGTATCCGCGAGCTCGATCGCGTGGCGCGCGTCCTCGGCTGGCGCTGCCCAGGCGTCGTAGTCGGCTTGCTCGCGCTCGGGCTGGATCTTCTGCACCGATGAGACGAGATCGGCATCGAGCTCGCCCTGTCTCGACGAAGACGCGGCGGAGCTCATGCCATAGGCCCCGATGGGTCTTCGTATAGACCTCACGCTCGCTGAGTGCCGCTCGGGCTGCATACAGCATCGCGTAGTAGGCGGCGCTCAGCGCGGTGGATGGATCCTCCTCCTCCACCACCGCCGCGGCTGACAGCCGCCGGCGCGCGGCGTCCAGGAACTCGGTCGAACGGGGGCTCACATCTTCCCCGAGAGTACGATTTTGTCGCGGTCGACCTCGGCGATGAAGAACGAGCGAATCTCGCGGCGCTGCGCCAGCCAGGTGAGCGTATTGACGTGAATCGAGAATGAGAAGGTGAGCGCCTGCAGGTCTAGTTCGCGCGCCGCGGACTGAAGAGCAGCGTGCACCCGCATCTTGGCTGCCCACGATGCGTCTTTGAGGAGCACAAGCACATCCACATCCGAATCCTCCGCCGGTTGCTCGCCTCGCGCACGAGAGCCGAACAGCCACACAGCCTCTGGCTCCAACTCTTCTGAGTGCAGCTCGGAGGAGAAGCGCGTTAGGAGTGCCCGCTCTTCGGTGCTCAACGACGCTTGGGCGAGCGTGGTCATACAATCAATGTACAGCGGTTGATGTGCTCGCGTAGCTCGCGAGCACCTGCTCCAAAGAGGACTCCAGCGACAGCTCCTCGGCGTGCTCGGCAAACCAGCGAGCTGTGCTCTCGCGCATTGCCAGCCCTGCCTCGTGCACGAGCACGATCGCAGTCCGCGATCGCCTCGGGATCGGCGCTGGGAACGACCACCCCGTTGACCCCGTCCTGCGACGAGCTCGGTCGCGGCGTTGTCCTCGCCGGCGACGACGATGCTCGGGGTGGCGTGGGCCGAGGCCTCGACGACGACCATCCCGTAGCCCTCCCGTCGCGAGGGCAGCAGCATGCAGAGCGCGCGGCGCATGTCGGCCTCGACCAGCTCGGCGTCGGCGAAGCCGGGTGCGGCGACGATCGCCTCGGCCCCGTGCTCGGCGATCGCCTCACGCAGCGCCTCGCGCTCGGGTCCGTCGCCGTAGAACACGCCCTGCAGGCCCTCGATCCGCCGTGCGGCGAGCGCCACGGCGGCGACGCCGAGCGTGACGCGCTTCTCGGGGATCAGCCTGCCCGCGAACAGCACGAGCGGATCCGCCGCGCGCGCCGGGCGCCGGCTCAAGCGACCCGGCGTAGAGACCGCGCAGCACGGTGACCTCGCCGCGCAGCCCCTCCGCGCGCAGGCGCGCGGCGTGCAGCTCGGAGAAGCAGAACGCGCGCTGCGGGACCGCCGCGCAGGCGCGCTGGACCAGTGCGCCGATCCGGCCCTGGAGTGCCGCCGAGGTAGTCGTGCCAGTAGGAGCGGCTCCAGACCTCGAACCAGTCGACGACCAGCCCGTAGCGCCGCAACGGACGCAGTGCCGCGGCCGCCAGCAGCGAGAAGTAGGGGAAGGCGCAGGTGTGCACGACGTCGTAGCGCCGGCCGTGGCGCAGCAGGTGCCACAGCACGCCGAGCCCGAACACGAGCGGCGGCAGGATGCGCCGCCGGCCGCCGTCGGTGTAGAGCGCCATCCGCGGACCGACCGCAACGACCCGCACCGGCCCGTCGATCTCCGGCGGCGCGCCGCGATCCCACTGGCGCAGCGTCAGATAGGTGACCTCGTGTCCGTCCGCCGCGAGGCGCTCGGCGAGGTTGCGATACCAGCGCTCGGCGCCGCCGACCGTGAACGGGAAGAGGCAGTCATAGATGACGCAGATGCGCATGGCGGTAGCATCATCTCGCGAATCCGCCACTTTCCGCCCCCACGGGCGTTATAACCGCATGGCTCCACGTCCCACCCGGGAAACCGGGGCGCCGAGCAACCGCCCATGAGCACAGTCGTCCAGACAAAGCCCCCGATCCCCACGGATGCCGACCGCGCCGCGCCGCTGGTGTCGGTCGTGATCCCCTGCCTGAACGAGGCCGAGAACATCGAGGTCTGCGTGACCGCCGCGCTCGGCGCGCTGAAGGACGGCGCGATCGACGGCGAGGTGCTCGTCGTCGACAACGCCTCCGAGGACGACTCGGCCGCGCTGGCCGCCGCCGCCGGCGCGCGCGTCGTCTCCGAGCCCCGCCGCGGCTACGGCAGCGCCTATCTCGCCGGCTTCGCCGCCGCGCGCGGGCAAGTACATCGTGATGGCCGACGCCGACCTGACGTACGACTTCAACGAGATCCCCCGCTTCGTCGCCGAGCTGAACGACGGCGCCGAGCTCGTGATGGGCGACCGCATGGACAACATCCAGCCCGGCGCGATGCCGTGGCTGCACCGCTACGTCGGCAACCCGCTGCTCTCGGGCCTCTTGAACTTCTTCTTCCGCACGGGCGTCAAAGACGCCCACTGCGGCATGCGGGCGCTGCGCCGCGACGTGCTGCCCCGCCTGGACCTGCGCACGACCGGCATGGAGTTCGCCTCCGAGATGGTGATCCGCGCCTCCAAGGAGCACCTGAAGATCGCCGAGTTCCCGATCGAATACCACCCGCGCGGGGGCGAGTCGAAGCTGTCGAGCTTCCGCGACGGCTGGCGGCACCTGCGCTTCCTGCTCGTCCACAGCCCCACCCACCTGTTCATCATCCCCGGCGCCGTGCTCGCCGTCCTGGGCGTGCTGATCTCCGGTCTCGTCGGCTCGGGCCTGGAAATCTTTGGACGGGCGTGGGGCTTCCACGCCCTGATCGGCGGAACGCTGCTGATGGTCGTCGGCACCCAGGTGCTCGCGCTTGGCCTCTGCGCCCACGCCTACGGCACGTACTTCATGGGCGAGAAGGACCCGTGGTTCGACCGCATGCGGGCACGCTTCCGGCTGGAGCACGGGCTGATGCTCGGCGGCTTGTTCATGCTGATCGGGCTGGTGATGGGCGCGGTGATCGTCGCGACCTGGATCGCCCACGGCTTCGGCTCGCTCTCCAAGGAGTGGCTCGCCGTGGTGTCCGCGTCGTTCTTGATCGTCGGGATTCAGATCTTCTTCTCGTCGTTTTTGCTGAGCATCCTCGGCCTGCGACGAGATCAGCGCTAGGCGCAGAGCCGCGTCGACTCGATGGAATTCCTTGCGGTAGTCGTTCTCTTTCCCCTGCTTTTTTGGGGGCTCTCATGTGGATGCGGGCTGCTGCTCGAGCGGCTGACCGGAGCGCGCCTGCCTGCTCTGCTGCTCCTGCCGCTCGGGTTTGGAGTGCTGATCGTGGTCTCGCAGTTCACCACCTGGTGGGGGCCGACGGCTCCTTTGACTCCGCTGGTGCTGCTCGCGCTTGCGCTGGCCGGCTTCGTCCTCGGCCGGCGAGAGCTGCGTGAGCGCTGGCGTGGGCGCCCAGGCGGGTGGTGGTGGGGCGTCGGTGCGGCGGTGGCGACGTATGCGATCGTCGCCGCACCGATCCTGGTAGCCGGTCGAGTCACCTTCACCGGCTACCTGCTGGACACGACCGGGGCGATCCAGATCGCGGGCGCGGAGCGGCTGTTGCACCACGCGCATCACTTCTCGACCGGGATGCCGGCCTATGGGACGACGCTGGAAGCCTACTTCGGCAACGGATACCCGTCGGGCGGGCACGGCGTGCTCGCGTCGGTCGGGTGGCTGAGCGGTCAGGATCTGATCTGGCTCTACAGCCCATTTCAGGCGCTCGAGCTCTCGCTGGCTGCGCTCGTCCTGACCTTTCTCGCCAGGCGGGCGGGCCTGCCACGGCCCGCCGCCGCGATCACGGGGGTGGTCGCCGCGGTGCCGGCGCTCGTCTACGCGTACGCGCTGATGGGATCGATCAAGGAGATCACGGCGCTGCCCATGATCCTGCTGATGGGCGCGCTGATGGTCTGTGCGCGCGAGCTGCGGGCGAGGGCCGGGATTCGCGCCGTCCTGCCCTTTGCCGTCGCCGGGGCGGCCGCGCTGGGTGCGATCGGGATCGCCGCCTCGCCCTGGGTGGCGCTGTTCGGTGCGGCGGCGCTGCTGGCCGCCGTGCCGCTCTCGCGGCGGCGCGAGGATATCGGGCGCCTGCTCGTCGGGGGCGCAGTGCTTGCGGTGGGCACGGCGCTGGTCGCTCTGCCCACCGTGGGACCGCTCTCCAAAACGCTCAAGCTGGCCGAAGGCGTCTCCAGCTCCGACTCGGGGCCGTCAGCGACCCCGGCAATCTCCTGCGGCCGCTGAAGTTCATCCAGACGCTCGGCGTGTGGCTCGGGGAATCGCATCGAGTCGAACCGCGCTACGTCAACCAGACCTACCTGCTGATGGGCGTGGTGCTCGTGTGCATCGCGCTCGGCGTGGTCTACCTCGTGCGCCGTCGCGCCTGGAGCGTGCTCGTGTTCGTGGCGGGCTCGCTCGTCGTGTGGGCGTTCCTGCACCGTCACGGCACGACCTGGACCGACGCCAAGCTGCTGATGCTGCTGTCCCCGGTCGTCGTGTTCGTGGCGCTGGTGGGCGCCTTCGGCGTGATGCGCACGCGCCTGTTCGAGGGGCTCGTGCTGGCGGCCGCACTGCTGGTCGGAGTGCTCGGCTCCGACGCGCTGCTCTACCACGGCACCAATCTCGCGCCCACCGCCCGCTTTACGGAGCTGAAAACGATTGGCGCGCGCTTCGCCGGGCAGGGTCCCACGCTCGCGCCGGACTTCGAGGAATACGACCTGTATCTCCTGCGCAAGATGGACATCGACGTTCCCGGTGTCGCGTATGCCGGCCCATTCACCTACGTCGCGGGCGCGGTAAGGGAGTACGGGCGCAGCTACGACCTCGACTCGCTCGCGCTGGAAAGCGTCGAGCGCTTCGAGACGATCGTGATGCGCCGCTCACCCGCGTGGAGCAGGCCGCCGTCGAACTACGCGCTCGAGTCGAGCGGTCGCTACTACACCGTCTGGCGCCGGGTTGGGCCGTCTCCCCTCGTCCACATCCCCCTCGGGACGGGCGTCGAACCCTCGGCGGTGCCCACCTGTCAGGCGTTGAGGGTTCTCGCGCGACAGGCCGAGCGCCTCGGCGCTCAGATCACCTTCGCGGCGCGGCCGATCAACATCTCGGTGAACCTCGCCGGCGCCTATCACTCACCGTCGATCGTTGAGTCATCCGACCTCGAGGGTCTTCCTCTACTGTCGCTTCCGGGGCCGGGGAGGATCGAATCGGGCTTCCGAGTGCGGTCGGCGGGCACCTATGAACTGTGGCTCGCCGGGGATGCGGATCGGCCGCTGAGCGTGTTCGTCGACGGTCACCGCGTGGGTGCGGTGGCAGCGGAATCCGGAGATGACGGCAACGTGATGGACGTTGCCAAGGTGCGGCTGAGCGCCGGCAAGCACCTGGTCCGGGTGTTGCGTGGTGGCGGCGATCTGGACCCCGACGACACCGACAGCTCGATCGTGGACGGGATCGTGTTCGAGCCGCTGGCCGCGGGCGCCGAAAGAGAGTCGGTCCAGAGCGTTGCGCCCGCCGCGTGGCGCTCGTTGTGCGGGCGCCCGCTCGACTGGATCGAGCTCACGCGGGCCTCCTGAACGTCCTGAGCGCGCGACTCGTCAGGCGGAGGGCGTCAGGCTCGCTTCCCGCTCGCGCAGCGCGTGGCGCAGCCCCGCTTCGACCTCGTCGGTGGCGTGCTCCCAGGTATGCGAGGCGACGAACTCGATGCCCTCGCGCGAGCGGCGCTCCCAGCGCTCGGGATCGTCCAGCAGCAGCTCGAGCGCGTCGGCTATCGCCCGTGGGTCCAAGGAAGCCAGCTCGAGTGGGCCGTCCTCGCCGAAGATCGACTCGGCGCTGACGCCCGCGAGCTCGACGCAGGGCAGCCCGCAGGCGAGCATCTCCTTGGGCATCAGCGAGAAGTTCGTCAGCGACAGGCACAGCCCGACGGTGGCCTCGGAGTACAGCCACGACAGCTGCGGTGGGCGAGAGCACGCCCATCGACTCGTAGGGAAAGGCGGCATACATGATGTCCGGGCTGCCGAACAGGACGATCCGCAGATCGGGGCGTTTGCGGTGCAGCTCGGTCAGCGCCAGCAACCCGATCGGCACGGCGCGACGCGCGGTGGAGTGGCGCGCGTAGTAGACGACGGTGTCGGTGCGGCGCTCCACAGGCCGCGGCTGGTAGATCTCCTGCTCGACTCCGAGCTGGAAGGCGTCGGCGCTCGCGCCGTAGCGCTCGATCAGCAGATCCCGCAGCCATGGGCTGGCGGCGATGCAGTGCAGGTCGTGCCGGTAGGTGTCTTCGGCCAGCACGCGCTCGGTGGAGGTCGCGAAGAACTCGGGCTCGTGGTCGTTGACCACATAGGCTCGTGCCCGGCACTGATCCAGACGCAGGGCGGCATGGACCGTCTGCCAGCCGGTGGCCATCACGACATCGGCGCCCTGCCACTGGTCAAAGCCCTTGTAGACGGGCCCTTGGAAGGAGGCGAAGAACTCGTTGATGTCGTGGCGCAGCACGGCCGGCCACACCTCACGCAACTGGTTGTGGTAGTCGGCCAGCCACACGCTGCAGCTGTGTCCGCGACGCTCCAGGCGGGAGAAGATCTGAAACAGCGTGTTGTGACCGCCGCTGCCACGTGCAAACGGCGGGATCACCATCGCCAGGCGCAACCGCTCGCGCTCGGCCATCCCGGGGACGGGCTCGAGCAGGGGCACCGGTCCCTCCCGCCACACGTCCGTCACGACGCTGTAGTCGTCGTGGGGGAGCAGTTGAGGGAGGTGCTTGGGTGGCGCGAGCGGGGATTTCTGGGATGGCGGAGTCCGTGGTCGGGGCGGCAGTGGTGGATTCCGAGCGTCCCTCCAGCGAGAGGAGGCTGCTGACAGGGCCCGGTATCCGCGCGGCGCGCGAGCCCAGCGCCGAGAACACGCGGCGGCCCCCGTGGTGCAGGGTGGCGCGCGCGGTCACGCGGGCCAGCTCCGGGCCGCTGAGGCCCTGCTCGGCCACCCAGCGCCGATCGCCGGCGACAGCCGCACGCACGTCACGAGCGGCGGCGAGTAACCCGAAGGGCTCGACATGCCCGGTGCTCTCGCGCAGGCCGCGGTACTCGTCGAAGTAGCGACGCATGAACTCGATCGCACCGTAGTCGTGCGCGTGCAGGACGGCCGCGCCCGGGTGGTAGACCTTGACCCAGCCGGCGTCGAGCAGGTCAGCGCCGAACGCCTGGTCCTCGGCGTAGGCGACCTCGCGGAAGCGGATCTCCTCCCAGCAGTCGCGCGCGTAGCAGGCGTTGACGTTCGACAGGAAGGTCGGGTCACCCGCGCGTTGTAGGACGGGGATATGGATGATATGCCCGGCGGTTCCATTTTCCCGCTCGCCGCGATCGACCTCGAAGCCGGCAAAGAACTCCGTGAGCTCGCGGGCGATCGTCGGGCTGGTGTCTGCTCGCGGCAGGTGCGGGCCGTAGGCGGCGCCGACACGCTCGTCGAGCGCGAACGCCTCGCGGTAGGCCTCCAGCCAGCCGGGGCACGGGGTGGCGTCCTGCGTGAGGAAGCAGATCAGCTCGCCGCTCGTCGCTCGGCGCCCAGGTTGCGGGTGCGCCCGTGGCCGAACTCCGCCGGGTCGATCTCCAGCAGCTCGACTCCCGCGGCGCGAGCGATCTCGAGCGAGCGATCGCGCGAGCCGGAGTCGATCACGAGGATCTCGTCGACGCCCTCTCGCCGTAGCGCCGCGAGCAGCTCCTGCAGATAGCGCTCCCCGTCCTTGACCGGGATGACGGCCGAGACGCTCTTCACGAGCTCATCAGGCGCCGCTTGACTCGCTTGATCCTCCAAGCGACCGCTCGGAGCGCTTTCAAAACCTCTCGCAGCTCGCCTGCGCCGGGCCGGCGCATCAGCGCGTTCAGGTCGAGATGCCAGCGATCGAGCCAGTAGGCGCGCTCCTGCCACTGCGCCGACAACGGCGTCGGTCCGGGCCTGCGTCCTCCACGAGCTCGGCCTCGAGCGAGGCCACCCGGGCACGCAGGCGCTCGTTCTCGGCCAGGGCCTGTTCGCGAGATCGTTGTCACGTCGGTGGCGGCGGGCTCCATCGCACAGCTTCTCCGCGATCCGGCGGCGGCCTCGCGGTTGAAGTACCATGAAGCCGATCGACGAACATCGCCACGACGATCGCGAGCGGGATCAGCCAGGCGCAGCCCAGCCGCCGAGCACTGCCCCGGCGCTGGGCGGGCGCTCGGCTGATCAGCGCGTGGCGGAACTGCGTGATGATCGCCGCCGAGCGGGTTGAGCACGAGGATGTGCGAGAACGGGGGCTCGAGCATTTGGTGATCGCGGTCGTCTGGACCGTGTAGAGGATCGGCGAGGCGTAGAAGAGGATCTGCTGGATCACTTCCCAGATCGGCTGGACGTCACGGAAGCGCACGTACAGGGCCGACAGCAGCATCGCCACGCCCGTGCGAAGCATCGACCAGCAGCGCCGATGATCAGCGGCAGCTCGAGCCAGCTCAGCATCGGCGTCGACGCCGGCGGCGAGGATGCAAGATGAACACGACGATCAGGTTCATGCCGAGGTTGAAGCAGGGCGAGCAGCACCACCGAGAGCGGGACCACCAGGCGCGGGAAGCGGACCTTGCGCAGCAGGTTCTCGCGGTCGACGAGGCTGCGCACCGCGCCGGTCGTGGCTTCCTGCGAAGTACGTGAACAGCATGATCGAGCTCAGCAGCTACTCGGCGTAGTAGGGTTCGCCGGGTTGCCGTCGTTGATGTGGAGGATCTCGGTGAAGAAGAACAACAGCACGCCGAACAGCAACAGCGGGCGCATCAGCGTCCACACGTAGCCGAGCACCGAGCCGAAGAAGCGCAGCTTGAATTCGGTGCGGGCGAGCATGAACGTGAGCGACCAGAAGCGCCGCAGGTCGCCGCCGAGCGCCGAGGGGCCATGCACGCGGTGGCTCGCCGGCGCGCGCCCTGGCGAGGGGCAGGCGAATGCCCGGGCTGGTGCTCATGCCGCTCGATCCTCACGTCGACCGGCAGCTCCAGGATGCCCCCGCTGACGCTGCTGCCGTGGACGACGACCGAGGCCATGTCCTCGACCAGCGCGAGCGCATTCTCGCCCGTGCCCTCGCGCGCGACCGAAGGCGTCAGCAGGTAGCGGCTGGGGGTCAGCCAGTTGGGTATCGCAAACCGCGCGATCGACCGTCTCGCCGGCCTTGAAGGAGCCGCTGGAGCCTGCCGTGCTGGTCTGAGCGCGCCACGACGATCGTGTGCCCCAGCTCGGTGCGCAGCGTCACCGCGAACACGGGGTCGTCGAGATCCTCGCCGAAGCGGGCCTCGAAGCACATGCTCAGCGAGTCCTCCTGGCTGGCGCTCGTAACGCGCTCGCCGCCGGCTCCCTCGAACCAGGCGTCGGCGATCGCGGTGCCGCGGAGCGAGCTGGCTCCGCGGCCGGCGCCTCGTGGGCAGATGGCCGAAGTTGAGCTTGTGGTAGGCGCGCCCGATCTCCCGCGGGTCGCCGATCTGCACCATGTCGCCCCGCTCCATCAGCATCGCGCGGTGGCAGAAGCGCTCGACCGAGTGCATGTCGTGGGAGACGAACACGATCGTCTTGCCTTCGCGCTTGAGGCGGAAGAACTCCTCGAAGCACTTCTGCTGGAAGGCCGCGTCGCCGACCGCCAGCACCTCGTCGATCAGCAGGATCTCGGCGTCGACCTGGATCGCGGTGGCGAAGGCGAGGCGCACGAGCATCCCCGAGGAGTAGTTCTTCAGCTGAGGTCCACGAACTCCTCCAGCTCGGCGAAGGCGACGACGTCGTCAAAGCGCGCCAGGGCCTGCTTGCGAGAGAGGCCGAGCATGATCGCGTTGATCACGACGTTGTCGCGCGCGGTGAGATCCATGTTGAAGCCGACGCCCAGCTCGATGAACGGCGACAGCCGACCCGCGATCGAGATCCTGCCGGTATCGACCCCGTAGATGCCGGCGAGGCACTTCAGCAGCGTGCTCTTGCCGCTGCCGTTGCGCCCCACGATCCCGAAGAACTCCCCTTGGGCGATCTCCAGGGAGATGTCGGTGACGGCGTGCAGCTCGTCGTATTCGGTGCAGCGAAACGGATGCAGCGCCCGCTCCTTCAGCGTCGAGTACTGCTGGTGGGGCAGCCTGAAGGTCTTGCTGACGTTCTCAACCGAGATCGCCGCCGGAGCAGTGGGTACTTCGGCCTCTGGCATGGCTGCCGGTCGTGTGGTGGTGGTCGACAAGGTCAGTGAACGCTAGCAATCGCAGGCTGGGCCTCTGCCCGGCTCGAGGGTGCTGCAGCTTCCAGTGCAGACCGTATCTAGGAAGACGGTCGCTCAGACGCGCTGGAGCACGTAGACGTCCTGGTTCTCCTGGTTGCGACCGGGTGCGAACTCAAGGACACGCCAGCGCGGGCAGAGTTGCGTCAGTAGCCACTCCGGGGAGAGGAAGGCGGTGCCCCAGTCGGGGTTGACCACGCCCCAGTCGCCCTCCTCGCCGAACTCGGGCGCGTACCACCAACCCTGGCGGTAGAGCGCGCCGAGGATCTCGTCGGACTGCTGGGGCGTGCGCAGCGCGAGCTGGGCGTAGAGGGCGACTGAGGTAAAGCCATGCGTCGTGCAGACGAGGTGGCCGCCGGGCCGCAGCAGGCGGTGCATCTCCTCGAACCAGCTCAACCCGAGACCGGGTGCGAAGTGCGACCAGATCGAGATCGCGTAGGCCATGTCGAGCGAGCCGTCGGCGAGCGGCGTCGGCGGCGCGTCGCCGTTGACGAAGAACTCGATCGCCGGAAGGTTCTCGCTCGCCCATGCGATCGCCGGCGCGTTGGGGTCGCAGCCGTGCCAGCGCGTCTCGGGATATGCGGCTTGGAGGACGCGCACGACGCGGCCCGAGGAGCAGCCGAAGTCCAGGGCGCAGCGGATCTCGGCGATGTCGACGCCGACGCCGGCGAGGGCGTTGACGACGAAGTCCGCCTCGTACAGGCCACCGGCCGCGGCGCTCGGCCCGCGGGCCATCAGGTGCACCTCCTCGGGAGGCTGGGCGGCGATCAGGCCGGCCTTCTCCGTCGCCGCGGGATGACCCAACCAGATGCCATAGCCGAGGATCATGTGCCGGCGCGTGCCCGGGTCGGGAACCGTTGCGTAACCGGTGGCCAACTCGGGGTCTGCGCCGATCAACTCCTCGATCTCCGCCACATCGCGCTCGTCCAAGCGCTCGTACAGGCGTCGGGTGCTCAGGAAGTCCTCCACGCCCAGCCACGGGAGGCCGACAGATCTGGCAAAGCGCCCGGCCGCCCCGGGCTCCGGTTGTGGTGGCGGCGGTGGTGGCTCGGGCTCGGGCTCGGGCGGTGGCTCGGGCTCTGGTGGTGGCGGTGGGGGGCTGACAGCGGCGAGCGTGCGCCTGGCTGCGCGCTCGATCCATCGCGCCAAGCGCGGGTGCTCGTCCTGGAGCGTCACGATCGGCAACCTAGCACGCGCCTTTCCGGGGCTGGCCCCGTGTCTGCTCGCCGAACTCACCTGCGCGCCGAGAGGTATCCATAGAATGCCGATCGTGGATGCGTGCACGATCGTGAGCCGTCGTGAGCTCGCGAGGGCACGGGTGCTCGCCGCGACCCTGCACGAGCACTGGCCCGATGCGGCGCTCACCGTACTGCTGCTCGACGGCGAATCGGCAGACGTCGGGGAGATCGAGCATGCCCGGCTGCTCGGCCTCGGGGAGGTGGTGGGCGAGCGAGCCGGCCTGATCGCCGCGGGCAACCCACCGGGCGCCCTGGCGACAGCGGTTCTTCCTCACCTGGCTCGCCACCTGCTGGACGGTGGCGCCGACTCGTTGGTCTATCTCGGCGCCGGGCAACGTGTGCTGGGGCCGCTGGAGGAGTTGGCAGAGCTCCTGGGCCGTCATCAGATCGTGCTCGTGGCTCGCGCCGTCGCCGACTCCTCGGGCGTGGCCGGCGCGAACCCGGCGTTCGCCGCCGATCGCTCATATGGCGCTTTCAGTCGCGAGCTGCTGGCGCTGCGCGACGGACCGGCGACGAGAGCTCTGCTGGCAGCGTGGCCCGGCTACTTCGCCCCAGACGAGGACGATGGCGCCGCGGCCGTGAGCGCGTGGCTCGATCGCGTGCCCGCGATCGTCGAGGATGTGGGTGTGCTGCGTCACCCCGGTTACGGGCTCGACCCATGGTCGATGGCGTCCCGGGCGATCGGCGGCGCCGAGGGCGAGCTCCAGGACGAAGTCCTGCAGGTGGATGGGCAGGCCGCTCGCGCACTCGACCTCGGCGAGCTGGATCCCGCCGATCCACCCGCGCTGTTCGACGGGGATGGCCGGATCCGTCTGAGCTCGGCGCCCGCGCTCGGGCGGGTGGTCATGCACCAGGTGGGGGACCTGCGGACAGCAGGCTGGGAGCAGGACGCCGCCTACGCCGCGCCATATGCGCAGTTGGACGACGGCCTGAGGCTGACCCCCACGATCCGTGCGCTCCTGGTCGAAGCGATCACAGAGGGAAGGGTCGTGCGCTCGCCGCTGAGCACGCAGGGTCGAGCCGAGCTCTACGAGTACCTGAACCAGCCCGACGGGCGCGGGCGCGAGGTGGGGCTCACGCGCCTGCACATGGCGATCTGGGAGGCACGGCGAGGATCTGAGGTCGGGCTATCCCCACATCGACGGCCCCGACGGAGCGGGACTCGCGGGATGGCTGTGCCTGCACGGCGCCGAGCAGGAGGGCCTCGTGCCCGCGCTGCTTCCGCCGACTCCCGAGCTGGCCTATCGCGACGCCAACCCCCACATTCACGAGGACCCGCCGCGCTGGGGCGTCAACGTGGCTGGATTCTTCACCGCCGAGCTGGGGGTGGGAGAGGCCGCGCGGCTGCTGATCTCCGGCCTGGACGCCGCCTCGATCCCGGCGCTTGCGATCCAGGGCCATCTCGTTCCGCCGAGCCGCCAGGACGAGGAGTTTGCCTACGCGCGGATCGACGAGGCCGCCTACCCGATCAACATCCTCTGCATCAACGGCGACGGCGTCCCGGTGTTCGCGCGCGAAGCCGGCCGGTCGTTCTTCGAGGGCCGCTACACGATCGCCCTGTGGTGGTGGGAGGTCGGCGAGCCGCCGGCCGACTGGTCGCAGTCGTACGAGTTCCTCGACGAGGTGTGGGTCGCCTCCCAGCACATCTACGACGCGATCGCGCCCACCTCGCCGGTCCCCGTGGTGCGGATGACGCTGCCGGTGCCGATGCCCAACCTCACCGCCGGCACGCGTGCGGAGCTGGGTCTGCCCGAGGATGGTTTCGTGTTCCTGTACGTGCACGACTACCACTCGGTCGCCGCCCGCAAGAACCCACTCGGGCTGATCGAGGCGTTCCGTCGGGCCTTTCCCGCCGGCGCCGGCGCCAAGCTCGTGCTCAAGTCGATCAACGCCGAGACCCGTCCGCAGGAGCACGAGCGGATCGTGCTCGCCGCCCGCGAGCACGCGGACATCACGCTGGTGGACGCATACGTCTCGGGCGCGGAGAAGAACGCGATGATCGCCGCCTGCGACTGCTACGTCTCGCTGCACCGCTCCGAGGGATTCGGCCTCACCGCGGCCGAGGCGATGCTGCTGGGCAAGCCGGTGATCGCCACGCGCTACGGCGGGACGCTCGAGTTCATGAACGACGAGAACTCCTATCTGGTGCGCTGGGAGCCTGCACCCGTGGGAGACGGCGCCTATCCGTATTCGCCCGACGGAACATGGGCGGAACCGGACCTCGACCACGCCGCCGAGCTGATGCGCCACGTGTTCGAGGCGCGCGAGGAGGCCCGCGGGCGCGGCCAGATCGCCCGGCGGGAAATGCTCGAGCGTCACTCCCCCGCGGTCGCGGGGGAGGCGATGAGGCGGCGGCTGGCGCTGATCCACGAGCGCCTGTACCTAGATGGCGCGCGCGCGCTGAACCTCGCCCATCTGCCGTCGCTGAGCGACGGAGCGGCGGCGCGGGCCGCGATCAACAGTCCGCCCGCGATCGGCTGGGGCAGCGGCCGGCTGGCCCGCGTGCGCGAGCGCCTGCTGCGGCCGGTGGCCAACTGGTCACGGGCCTACATCGAGCATCAGAGTCAGGTCGAGGCCGAAGGCCGCGACGCGATCGAGCGCGTCGAAGAGCTCAACGCCCGCATCGACAGCCGCCTGCGCGAGGTTGCGCAGACCCTTCAGGACCAGCAGCAGGCGCAGCACGCCGAGACGCTGGCGGTGCTGCGGGTTCTGGACGGCCGGCCGCCGGCGCTGCGGCGGGACAGCGAGGAGCTCTAGGAGCTGCTGGTTCCGGCCGGCTCGAGCTGTGACGTGGGGGCATCTGGCGCGCGCAGCCACGGCTCCAGCGGAAGCGTTCGCACGGGACTGCGACGCAGCGGCAGCCGTGCCTCGAAGCGATGCAGGGTGTGGTGCAGGACGTGGCGACGCATGTAAGGGGCGACCCGAGCGACCGCCTCGTCGTGGGAGATCGCTCGTCCATGTACCCGCTGGCGCAGCGCATCGCACTCGATCAGGCACCGGTCGTTCCAGATCGCCGTCTTCTGCTCCTCGTGGACGCGAAACGCGCCGAGGAAGCGGGGCAGCCGCACCATCCGGGCGCCGTGCTCGCGCAGGCGCAGCAGCAGGTCCCAATCGATCGCAAAGCTCAGCTCGGGATCGATCTGTCCACCGGCGGCATCCCAGACCCGTCGCCGCCAGAACATGGTCTCCTGGGGGACGAAGTCGAGCAGCGCCAGCTCCTCGTCGTCGTGCGGAGGCAGAACCCAGCTGCCGATCTGGCGGTCGTGCTCGTCGATCATCACGCGATGTCCATACACCACGTCCACCTCGGGGTGGCTCGCAAAGTATTTGGCCACGTAGGCCAGCGAGCCTGGCAGCAGCAGATCGTCAGAGTTCAGATACGCCATGATCTCGCCCGAGGTCTGGGCGAAGCCGCGGTTGATCGCGTCGCCCTGGCCCCGATCGGGCTCGGAGACCCACCGCGACAGCGACCCCTCGTAGCGACGCAGGATCTCGACTGTCTCGTCTGTCGATCCGCCGTCCTGAACCACGTACTCGAGGGCGGGATAGTTCTGGGCGACGACGCTGTACAGGGTGCGCTCCAGGAAATGACCTTGTGCGAAAGAGGGCGTCACGATCGAGATCGCCGGCGCGGGCTTGGGAGCATCGGTGGTGAGGTAATGGGTCGGGACGAGCAGCGGGACGGGGGGATGGTGGTGCAGGAAGCCCAGCCGGGGTCTCGTCAGCTCACGCACGCGTTGGAAAGGATTGCTCCGCTCACGACGTTCCACCACCTCGAGGTCGTCGGTCAGGAAGTTCTCGATATCGAGCATGCGCGACTCGACAGCGAGCATCTGCGCGGCGATCGGATCGACGGGGATGCCGTGCTCGTCGAGCTCGGCGCTGAGCTCCTTGCGGGCGCTCTCCAAACGCTCCCGATAGTCACCCAGGATGTCGACGATGTGGCTCTGTTCGTGCTTCTTCACGGCCCAGACTGTAGTTGCTTTGCGGGACGGCGGCATCTCATTTCGAGGGCCAGCCAGCGTCGGCTCAGCGCGGATGGATTGGATATCATCGCCTCGGTGCAGGCCGCCAGCGAAAACCCAGGAGTCGATGCGCCGAATCTGAGTCTCGCGGGTACTCGTGTGCTTGTGACCGGAGGCGCCGGTTTCCTTGGAGCTCCGGTATGCCGGATGCTGCAAGAGCGCGGCGCCGCGGAGGTGATCGTCCCGCGCAGGGCCGAGTACGACCTCACCGACGAGACGGCGGTGGCGCGGCTGTTCGAGCAGGCACGAGCAGACGTGGTGCTCCACCTGGCCGCCGAGGTGGGTGGCATCGGCGCAAATCGCGACAACCCGGGCCGCTTCTTCTACGCGAACATGGCGATGGGCCTGCACATGGTCGAGCAGGCCCGGCTGTCGGGCGTCCAGAAGTTCGTGCAGGTCGGCACCGTGTGCTCTTACCCCAAGTTCACCCCGGTCCCGTTCTCAGAGCAGAGCCTGTGGGACGGGTATCCGGAGGAGACCAACGCGCCGTATGGCGTGGCGAAGAAGGCCTTGCTGGTGATGCTCGGCGCCTACCGCGAGCAGTACGGCTTCCCCGGCATCTTTCTGATGCCGACAAACCTGTACGGGCCGCGCGACAACTTCGACCCGCGGTCCAGTCACGTGATCCCCGCTCTGATTCGTAAGTGCGAGGAAGCTCGCACCGCGGACGAGCAGAGCATCACCTGCTGGGGTACCGGCAGCGCCTCGCGCGAGTTCCTGTACGTCGACGATTGCGCCGAGGCGATCGTCGACGCGACCGAGCGCTACGACAGGCCGGAGCCCGTGAACATCGGGGTCGGTAAGGAGATCACGATTCGCGATCTGGTCGAGCTGATCGCGCAAGCCACCGGCTTCGAGGGCGAAATCCGCTGGGATACGAGCAAGCCCGATGGACAGCCCCGGCGCGTGCTTGACATTACGAGAGCTGAGCAGGAGTTCGGCTTCCAGGCCCGCACATCCTTCGAGGATGGGATGCGCGCCACGGTTGACTGGTTTCGCGAGCACTTGGAGACTGAGGCCGGAGTAGTGCTCGGCTAGATCCTGCGCTGTGTGGGTCCCCTCATCTTCGTATAGCTCTCAGCGCATCCAGTTCGGCATCCTGAATCTTGAGACGTTCAGTGGCGGTCTCTAGGGCCTGTAGTCGAACATCGGCGACCTGATCAAGCTCGTGGATCAGCTCTAGGCGCTCGGAGGCGACTGCCTCGAGTTGACTCACCAGCTCGAGGCGATCTTTTGCCGCATGCATGTAGGTGGCGAGCGATTGGCTTTCTGTCAGCAACTCGGGAGCAAGTCGCTCGATTGCATTCGACAGCCATTCCTCGTCGGGTTTTCCCGTGACGAAATGTCCATCGATCTCAGCCTCCGCGGCGCGAAGGGCGAGAAACATCAGGCGAGCCGCCGGTGAAACGCCCCACGCGACGGCCAGTTCCCGAGATGAGGTCGAGTGGTGGCGCAGATTCTCGTCGATCTCTAGGGATAGTCGCTCGCGGAGGCCATCAGTTGCGTCTGGATCTATGCCGAGGAAGGAGCCGAGGCGACCTATGTGTCGATGTCCGTCCCGGAAATAATCCTCATAGAAGACAAGCAGCCGCGGTTGACCTTGCGTACCCTCGAGAGCGCGTGCGGTGTACTCCAGCCATAGATCTCCCCACGCGCGGATCGGTAAGTGAGGCTCGGGTCGCCGCTGAAACGAGGAGATTGCATCGACTGGGTTGCGCAAGCAGATTACGTACCTGGCATTGGGCACCAGCTCTTGCCAGAACGGCAGCGTGAGCGTCGTACGCGGCTCCTTCCATCCCCACAGGGGGGAAGAGCCGAACTTCTCGCTCAACAACTCCTCGCGCTCGCTTGCGTATCGCATCGAACTCAGGTCTGCTTTGCCACCCGGGCTCCGCCGTCAGGGGATGCCACCAATCAGTGTCCAGTAAGGCCAGGATCTCATCGTTGAGGTCCAGCATCCATCGTGGCTCCCAGTAGCCACGGGGGTTCTCGGCATCTAATGGCGGTTGAAGATCCACCTTGGGTCCTACCTCGACACCTAGAAGGTTTAACAACCGCATCGTCAGGGATGTTCCACTGCGTCCGAAGCCAAGTACACATACAGGTCTCTTTGCCTCGATGCTCATAGCGGCATCTTATTTGGCGCCTGCATGTCTCGTCGAAGAGGTCTCTTCAATTTCGTCTCTGAGCCCCGAGATGAGCATTCGCGGAGTCGAGCGCCTGTAGTCGTGTCTCTGAAATTTTTGCGAGCTCTTCTATTAGCGTCAGGCGATCGCGAGCTATCCGCTCGAGCTTGTGTATAAGCGCCAAGCGTTCGTCGGCGGCCTCCTTGAGCTCGGTAATCAGGGCGAGCCGCTCGGTGGCGGCCTGCATGTATCGCTGTCCGACGCGTGTGGCCTGCTCGGCGAGCAGGCCACTTACGTCGAGAATCTCCGGCATCAGGGTTGCCAAGACGCGCTCGTGGAGGAAGATGAGGTTCCCCATCGCGCCGGGCTCAACATCCGCTTCGTCCCACTTGAGCGTCACGAACTCATCTCGGTGGACGACGAAAGCGAAATGCGCAAAGCCTCGGGGTTCCAGCTCGGCCAGCATGTCCTGCACGGTCCAGGGGCAGGCTCCGAGGCCATGAGGCAGGTCGACCCAGTGCTCCACCATCACGATGTCGACTTCCAGCGGACCCATGCCACGGACCACCGCGAGATCGTGCCCCTCGGTGTCGATCTTGAGGACGCCCGCGCGTCTCGGTAGCTCGCCGGCGTCTATGAGCGAGCCGAGCGAGCGGAGCCCCACCGTGATCGTCTCGCCCCACTCGATCTCGTCCGTGCCGGCGCGTTCGAGCAGCGTATGCCCGAACGGCAGCTGCGCTCCGGAAGGGACTGCCGAGACGTGCAGCTCGCCGCTGCCATCGCTGTCGCTGACGGCGTGCTCGTGGACTGTGACGCGTGCGTCGGCGTCGAAGCGTGCGTGCAGCGCCTTGAGGTTGTCAGGATGCGGCTCGAAGGCGTGCAGCTCCTCGGCGCCGGCCTGCAGGAGCTCCCCCGCCAGCTCACCTCGCTCGGCCCCCACATCGATCACGGTGCGGCAGCGAAGCTCTCTCATCAACTCGCTCAGCAGGCGCGCCTCTGCGTCCTGGCCGTAGAGATCCATCAGGTCGATGCTAGGTGGTTTGCGCGGATCGACCTCTGATATCGAAGCGGCGGCGGTCACCTCCATAAGGTGTCAATCGGAACGGCCCAGATGCGATCGCCTAGCGGCGTGGTCTGACGTGCCGTGCATAGCACGAGGCCCGCAACGAATCGATCGCCGGCGAGCGTGCGAAACCTCTCGAGCCAGCGAATGTCGTCGCGCCCGACCGTCGCGCCGGCCTTGACCTCGATTGCGATCACCCGCCCTCCGCGCTGTTCGAGCACGATGTCGACCTCTTCTCCGTGTGGACCGCGCCAGTGGCGCATCGTCGGCGCGATCTCGGTGTGTGGCAGCAGTCGCGCCAGCTCCATCGCCACGAACGTCTCGTACGTGCGTCCGGTGAGGGCTGCGTCGCTGCCGATGCGCGTGGCGTTGACGTCGAGCAGGTGCGCGAGCAGGGCGGTGTCCTCGATGAAGATGCGCGGCGCGCGGACGGCGCGCGCGGCGATTCCCGGCGTCCAGGCCGGCACGCTGACCACCAGGTGCAGCAGCTCAAGCAGGCGCACGTATGTCCTGATCGTCTTCTCGTCGACCGCGAGCGCCTGGGCGATCGGCCGCATCGATATCAACGAGCCCGACCCGCCGGCAAGGTGTCGAAGGAGCGTGGGCAGCAGATCGGGGCGACGGATGCTCACGAGATCGGGCACATCGCGTGTCACGAGCGCGGCGAGGTAGTCCTCCAGCCATGCCCGCCGGCGATCCGGCGCGCGAGCGATCACGGCCGGAAAGCCGCCGGTGAGGATCCGCTCGGCATATGCCCCAGCACCGACCGCATCGGACTCGGCGTAGGGCGCCCCACCGCCATCCCACAACCCGTCGAGCCAGCGCGGCACCTCCACGCGCGCGATCTCCGCCTGCGTGAACGGGCGCAGCGGGATGCGCTCCACGCGTCCTGCCAGCGAGTCGCCGATCCGGGGAGCGAGCAGCAGGTTGGCCGAGCCGCTCACCAGATAGCGGCCGGGGGTCGTGTCGCGATCGACCTCGGCCTTCAGGGCGAGAACGAGATCCGGCGCGCGCTGGAGCTCGTCGATAAACGCACGCTCGCCCAAGCCGGCGATGAATCCGGTCGGATCGTCGGTCGCGGCTCGGCGAACATTGGGGTCGTCGAGCGTCACCATCCGCATCCCATGCGATGAGGCGATCTCGGCGCAGAGCGTTGACTTGCCGGCCTGCCGGGGGCCTTCGACCGTCACGATGCGCGTGTCCGACAGGGCTTCGGTTACGCGCACGGCGGCGTGGCGCGGGATATTGGGGGCAGTGCCCATCCGGCGAGTTTAGCGGACCATCCGGAATAGAATATTGGGCAGTCCGGAACTATAGGCCGGATGATACGGAATGCAAGGAGGAATGATGCGGAAGCCAAGGCGGTTAGGCGTAGCGAGGCTCTCGTTCGGGGATGTGCGCTCAATAGGCTGCCGCGACATGTGCCGGCCCTTTGCCCCTCAACGTGACAGCTGACCGATGACGGCGCTGCTGCTGGTCCTTGCCCTCTTCGCAGGGTGCTGGCTTGTGGGTCTGGCTCTGTTGAGCTTGGTGCGCGCCGACACATCTGAGCTTCGGGTCGCCCTCACCGCCCCGGCCATCGGGACTTGCGTCACCGTGTTGGTGACGTTCCCCTTCAGTGAGGCGGGCGTTGGGGTTGCACACTGCGCGATCCCGATCGGAATCTTCCTGCTGGTGGCCTCTGTGTCCACGCTTGCCTTACGTCGGCCGCGCGTGCATCCCGGTGTGCTGGCGGTGGCGATCACGTGCGTCATGGGATTGCTTCTCGCTGCTTGGCCGATGTTCTCGCTCGGCTTCCATTGGTTCGGCAATGGCAACGACGACGGGGCCAACTATGTGCTCTCAGCCCAGGATCTCCTACAGCGTGGGCTTCTGGATATGGACCTCAAGGGCCTGGCCCAGGGGCGCGACTACGCCACCGTGCTCACCGGCTTGCACGTCGCTGGCAGCCGTCCGGGCAGCGAGATGCTGCTCGCGTTCGTCTCGCGGATCGCGGGACGCCCGCCGTATCAGATGTTTATGCCGCTTATTTTTGCCTTCAACCTCTGCACGGCAAGTGCCGCCGGAGCGCTGGCGATGCAGTTTGCACGCCGCTGGTGGGCGGCAGTCCTCGCGGCCGGACTGGTGCTGGTCTCGCCGCTGGCCACCTATGGCGCGCTCCAGCAACTGATCGCGCAAGTGTGGGGCCTAGGTCTTGTCGCCGCGCTGTTTGCGCTGCTGATGCGCCCAGAGCTCCACGGCGGTCGGGGCCCTCGTGTGCGGGATGTGATTCCAATCGGCATCCTGGCAACTGGCCTGGTGTTTCGGCTATGTGGAGCTGGTACCAACCATGGGGCTCGCCTACGTGTTCTACATAGCGATCCTGGCCGGCAAAAAACAGCTCAGCGCCTCCGCGCTAACAAAGCTCTGGCTGCCGGGTCTGGCAATTGCGGTCGTTGTTCTCAATAGCTATTTCTTCACCGAGCTCGGCTTTCTGCGTGGCCAGATCTCCCATGGTACGGCCGGTGCTGCGTATCCGCCATTGTTCGGATATCTCTTCGTACCGAGCGCCCTTCCGGGCGTGGTAGGGCTGCAGACGCTGCCTCCAGGCGAAGCGGCCCCATATCTGGATCTGACGATCGTACTCGCCGCTCTCATGCTCGTTGGGGTGCTCATCGGGTGCCTGATCAGCGCACGCCGGGGAGCGGCGGCGGCCGTCGTGTTGATCGCCGAGGCTGTGGTGGGCGTTGTGCTGGCGTTCCACAACAGTGACTTCGGCCTGTTCAAGTTGTCGATGTATATACAGCCTTTCCTTGCGGCGATCGTCGCCATCTGGCTGTCAGGGACGATCAGAAGATGGGTACGGACTGTGGCCGCGGCGTTTTTGGTCGTCCTGATCGTAGCGGAGCTGTCTGGTCAGCACGCCTACGTCAAGGCCAGCCGAAACCCGGGTGATGTACCGAATCTCTCGGCGGCTGACGTGATCCCGGCGTTTCATTCGCTTGTCAAGAGGTACTCAGGCCCAATCGTGTCAGTCACAGAAAATCCCGTGCTCATCAAGCTGGAGGCAGCAACTGCAACTGGCCATCCCGTGTATTTTCAGAGCCGTAACATCTTCTCACCATTTCTACGGGAATACGCTTTGGAGATCGGCGGCGCTAAACATGTGCAAGCCGAGCACGTATTGCGAGCTGGATCCTGGGCGTCGCACTGATTTAACCTTCTCACTGCAGACCAAGGTAGAGATTCCTTTGAAGAAGAAACCAGTGCTGAGCGAAGCCTGAAATCTGGGCGCTGTGAGCTTGTGATTCCTAGCGACAGTGAGCTGCCGTTCAATGCCTACTCGCTTCCAGCCGCTCCGGATCTTGCCATGATGCCTTGCGACGCTCCCCAGCATCTGCTTGCGTTCACTAGTTCAAATCTGGGCCAGAGTTTCTACCTTCCTCTGGCGACCAAGAATGTCAGCTTCTTCCAGCAGCAGTCGGATCCCTTTTTCAGCGGCCGGACGATGGCCGGCTTTGGGCGCTACGCGCTGTTTCAGGCGCTGGGATCCTCGACGGGCGAGCGACTGGTCATCGAATTGACTGCCACGTTGAACCATGACGGCTCCAATCTGCTTCCCCCCGCGGCTGTGGTCGGATCGACTCGCCAAGCGCTGCCACTGCTGGGACACGGATCCGCGCGTGTATTCTCGCCACCGCTGACGCCACAGGTGATCGGCGGGACACCGTATCTCCTGCTTGACATGGGCGTCAACGGACGTCTGCCGGCGGTTGAGCGTCCCGGCCTGCAGGATCTCTATGGCCGTTCGGTACCAACCGATCCGCGCTACCTCACCGCCTATGTCAGAGACATATCGCTGGTGAGCGCGGCCCAATACAAGAACCTTCGTCCACCCACTGTCGTGAATAGTTTTCCAACCGATCTCGCGAATCCTGATCTCGAATACTCGGGGCTCTACGAGGATGGCTGGATGGGCGCGGACGGCTACGTCAGGCTCGCTGGGGGCGCGGCGGCGGACATCGTTGTTCAGGGTCAGGTGCCGGCTGGCGCTGGAAAGCACCTGGAACTGCTCGTCAACGGCCGCCAAGTCGCCTCTGTCGCGATCGTTCCGGGTCCGCTGGATGTACGGGTGGGAGTGCCGGCGTCGGTCGCAAGTCGTCGCGTCGAACTCCGCTTCGCAGCAACGATCAAGCTCAAAGCACCAGACCTCCGCCCGGCGGCTGCCCACCTGACCTTTCTGGGCTTGGTTCAGCCTGAGCCGAAATGAGTCCTTATCCTCGCTATAAGAGCCTGGAGCTCTTGAACCGAAAGGCCGATTTCTGATGAATGACACCGAGCACGCTGCTCTCTATCTATCTGCGACGGTCGATCTGGCGCAATCGATCGATCCACTGCAGATCGACGCGATGGCGCGCGGCCTGGCGGCGGTGCGCGAGCGCGGTGGGCGCCTGTTCATCCTCGGCGTCGGCGGCGGCGCCGGCCACGCCTCGCACGCAGTCAACGACTTCCGCAAGCTCTGCCGGATCGAGAGCTACGCGCCGACCGACAACGTGTCCGAGCTCACGGCGCGCACCAACGACGACGGCTGGGAGACGTCGTTCAGCGAGTGGCTGGAGGTCTCGCGCCTTCGCGCGCGCGACGCGCTGCTCGTCTTCTCCGTCGGCGGCGGGCTCGCGCGAGCACAACGTCTCGATGAACCTGGTCACGCGATGGAGGCGCGCCCGCGACGCGGGCGCGTCGATCTACGGCGTCGTCGGCGCGCCCGGCGGAACGCTTGCCGAGCTCGCCGATGTCGCGATCCTGATCGCGCCTCCGCCCGCGCTGAGCACGCCGCTGGTCGAGTCCTTCCAGGCGGTCGTCTGGCACGCGCTCGTCTCGCACCCGCGAGCTGGCCGTCAAGCAGGGCCACTGGGAGTCGCTCGCAGCCGAGTACCCCGCGTGAGCGGCCGGCCCGCGCGGCGTTCCTCGACCGCGACGGCGTGATCAACGAGCTGGTCCCCGATCCCGTCGTCGGGCCAGCCGGAGTCGCCGCTGCGGGCCGACGACGTGCGCCTGCTTCCGGGAGTCGCCGCGGCGGCGAGCGCAGCCTGGCGCACGCCGGCTTCGCGCTGGTGTGCGTCTCCAACCAGCCGGCCGCCGCCAAGGGCAAGGTCTCGCTCGCAGCAGCTGCACGCCGTGCACGCGCGCGTGCTCGAGCTGCTCGCGGCGGAGGGCGTCCGCTTCGACGCTTCGCGCCTGTGCCTGCATCACCCGGACGGCGTCGTCGCCGAGCTGTCGGGCCCGTGCGACTGCCGCAAGCCCGCCCCCGGCATGCTGCTCGACGCGGCCAGGGCGCTCGGGCTCGACCTCGGCGGCTCGTGGATGCTCGGCGACACCGACGCCGACGTCGCTGCCGGCCGGGCCGCGGGCTGCAGGACCGTCCTGATCGAGCATCCGGCCAGCGCCCACAAGCGCGGTGGTGGGGCGAGCCCCGATCTGATCGCCGCCGACCTGCGCCGGGGCTGTAGCGCGGCTTCGTCGAGCCAGCGCGCTCGTTAAGCGTGATGCTCGAATGCTCGAGCAGATCTCCACCCGGATCTTCGCCGACGGCGCGGACCTCGACGGCATCCTGGCGCTCGCCGGCGGACACGCGGATCGCGGGGTTCACGACCAACCCTACGCTGATGTGGAAGGCGGGCCTGACCGACTACGAGGAGTTCGCCCAGCGCCTGCTCGAGCGGATCACCATGCACCCGATCTCCTTCGAGGTCTTTGCCGACGACGCCGATGAGATGCGCCGCCAGGCCCGCATGATCGCCTCGTGGGGCGAGAACGTCTACGTCAAGATCCCGGTGACGACGACGAACGGCGAGTCGATGGCGCCGCTCGTACGCGAGCTCTCCGAGGACGGCGTGAAAGTCAACGTCACCGCGCTGTTCACGACGGCGCAGGTCGAACTGATCACCGCCGCGGTGAAGGACGGCGCTCCGTCCTACATCTCGGTGTTCGCCGGGCGGATCGCCGACGCCGGCATCGATCCGGTGCCGATCATGGCCCGCATCGGTCGACATCATGGTCGCAGGCGCCGCGCTCCGAGCTGATCTGGGCCTCGCCGCGCGAGATCCTGAACCTCGTGCAGGCCGACCAGGTCGGCTGCCACATCATCACGTCACCCACGACCTGCTCGAGAAGCTCGACTGCCTCGGCAAGAACCTCGAGCAGTACTCGCTGGAGACGGTGCGGATGTTCCACGGCGACGCCGTCGCCGCGGGCTTCACGCTGTAGCATGACGGTTCAGGGGTCTGCAGCTGCGTGAGGCGTGCCTGCATCACCGGCGGCGCCGGGTTCATCGGCAGCAACCTCGCCGACCGCCTGATCGCACAGGGCGTCGAGGTCGTGATCGTCGACGACTTCCGCACCGGCCGGCGGGAGTTCCTCGCAGACGCGCTCGAGCCGACCCGGGGTGCGCCTGCGTCGAGGGCGACGTGCTCGACCGCGCAGCTGCTCGAGGACGCCTTCGAGGGCTGCGACTGGGTCTTTCACCTGCAGGCCAACGCCGACGTGCGCCACGGCCTCGAGCATCCGCGGCACGACCTCGAGCAGAACACGATCGCCACCTCGAACGTGCTGGAGGCGATGCGCGCGAGCGGGTGTCAAGCGGATCGCCTTCTCCTCGACCGGCTCGGTGTACGGCGAGCCGGAGGTCTTCCCCACGCCCGGAGGACGCGCCGTTCCCGCTCCAGACCTCGCTGTACGGCGCCTCGAAGCTCGCCGGCGAGGGGCTGATCGCCGCCTACGCGGCCGGCTACGGCTTCACCGGGCTGATCTTCCGCTTCGTCTCGATCCTCGGCGAGCGCTACACGCACGGTCACGTGTTCGACTTCTACTGCGCGCTGCAAGCGCGACCCGACGCGGCTGCGCGTGCTCGGCGACGGGCGCCAGGAGAAGTCCTACCTGTACGTCCAGGACTGCGTCGCGGCGATCCTGACGGCCGCCGAGCACCACGCAGGACGAGCCGGGCGCGCACGTCTACAACCTCGGCACCGACGAGACGGTCGTCGTGGACGACTCGGTCGCGATCATCACCGAGCATCTCGGCCTCTCGCCCGCAGATCGAGCACACGGGCGGGCGGCGCGGCTGGACCGGCGACAGCCCGCTGATCCACCTCGACACGACGCGCATCCGCGGCCTCGGCTGGGCGCCGCGACTGACGATCCGCGCAGGCGATCGCGCGCACGCTCGAGTGGTTCGACGCCAACGAGTACGCCTGGCGCGATCATGTGGCCGCGGGTGCAGTCGATGAGTGAGCCGGGGACGCGATGAGCGTCATCTTCAGTCGCGCGCCGCTGCGGATCTCGCTCGGCGGCGGCGGGACCGATCTGCCCTCCTACTACCGCGAGCACGGCGGCTTCCTCGTCGCGGGCGCGATCGACAAGTACGTCTACATGCTCATCCACACGGTCTTCCAGCGGCGCTACCGGATGAAGTACTCCGAGATGGAGGAGGTCGACGAGATCGCGCCAGATCCGCCACCCGATCCTGCGCGAGACGCTGCTGCGCCACTGGCGCGGCAACCCGCTGGAGATCGCCTCGGTGGCCGACGTCCCGGCGGGCACCGGCATGGGCTCCTCCGGCGCGTTCACGGTCTGCCTGCTCAAGGGTCTCGCGCACGCGCGTCGCACCTCGATCACCCCGGGCGCGCTCGCCGAGGCGGCGTGCGAGATCGAGATCGACGTGCTCGACGAGCCCGTCGGCAAGCAGGACCCCTACGTCGCGGCGCACGGCGGGATCTGCGCCTACACGTTCGACCCCGACGGCAGCGTCGAGGTCGAGCCGCTCGAGCTGGGCCCGGAGACGCTGCGGCGCCTGCGCGACCAGCTGCTGCTGTTCTACACCGGCGAGGCGCGCTCGGCGTCGGAGGTGCTCTGCGACCAGGACGAGCGCTCGAAGGCGGGCGACGACGGAGATGCTCGAGAACCTGCACCGCACCAAGGAGATGGGGCGACCGCAGCTGCGAGCTGCTTCGCAGCGGCGATCTGGACGCCTACGCCGAGCTGATGCACGAGCACTGGGAGAACAAGCGCCAGCGCTCGCCGGGGATGGCCAACGAGCGCATCGACGACCTGTACATGCTCGCCCGCCGCAGCGGCGTGATCGGCGGCAAGCTCGTCGGCGCCGGCGGCGGCGGGTTCCTGCTCGTCTACTGCGCCGCACCCGGAGGACACGCGCCAGGCGATGGCCGCGGCCGGCGCGCTCGGAGCTGCCGTTCGACTTCGAGTTCGCCGGCGCCTACGCGAGCGAGTACGCATGAGCGCAGCTGCGCGTCGCGATCGTCGGCTGCGGGCTGATCGGCGCACAAGCGGGCCGCTGCGCTCGCGCCCGAGGACGAGCTGCTCGCCTGCTACGACGTCGAACGCCAGCGCGCGCCGAGAGCCTCGCCGCACGAGCACGGCGCGAGCGCCTGCGCGACGCTTGGCGGAGCTGCTTGGACGCTGGCGCCGACGTGGTCGTCGTCGCGACCATCCACGACCAGCTCGCGGCGCTCGCCGAGCGCGCGCTTGCAGGCCGGTGCGCACGTGCTCGTCGAGAAGCCGGCGGGCATCTCGCACGGCGCAGATCGAGCGTCTGATCGAGTGTCAGCGTGCGAGCGGGCAGCTGCGTCAAGGTCGGCTTCAACCACCGCTTCCACCCCGGGATCGCAGCGTGCCGCCGAGGAGGTCCACTCGCGGGCGTCACGGGCGAGCTGATGCACCTGCGCGCGCGCTACGGCCACGGCGGCCGGCTCGGCTACGAGCGCGAGTGGCGCGCGCGATCCGGCGCGCTCGGGCGGCGGCGAGCTGATCGACCAGGGCATGCACCTGCTCGACCTGACCCACTGGCTCGCCGGGCCGCTTGCCGCTGCACTCCGCGCTGCTGCGCACGCACTTCTGGGACACGCCCGTCGAGGACAACGCCGCGCTGATCCTCGGCGAGGCGCGCTCGCGACCGATCCCTGGGCGATGCTGCACGTCAGCTGGACAGAGTGGAAGAACCTGTTCTCGCTCGAGGTCTACTGCCGCACGGCCAAGCTCCAGGTCGACGGGCTGGTCCGCTCCTACGGGCCGCAGCGCCTGCGGATCTACCGGATGGGCCCAGAGCTCGGTCCGCCAGAAGTGGAGGAGGTCGCCTATCCCGACGAGGACCGCTCGTGGGAGCGCGAGTGGGCGAGCTTCACGGCGGCGATCGACGCTCGAGGACGAGCGTCTGCTGAACGGCGACCTGGACGACGCCCGCTACGCGTGGGAGCAGATAGAGGCGGCCTATGCCAGCGGTCCCTACGGCGCTATGAGGCATACATCCACTCCCCAACCGCTGGGATAGGATGACCGCCGCGCATGCCAGCCGCCCAAACTAGCCACGGAGACTCCATTGGCGTAGTCGGTCTGTGGCATCTGGGAAGCGTGACAGCCGCCTGCCTGGCCGAGGCCGGCAACGATGTTCTCGGAGTCGATCCGGACCCATCCGTCATCGGGGGACTCGCCGATGGTCTTCCCCCCGTGTCCGAGCCCGGGCTGACCGAGCTGCTGAGCAGCACCGCCGCGCACCTGTGCTTCTCGGCCGATCCCCGATCGCTCGCTGGTGTCACCCGGGCATGGGTCACCTTCGACACGCCGGTCGACGACGACGACAACGCCGATGTCGAGTGGGTCCTGTCTCATTCTGAGGAGCTGCTCGCGCCGCTCGCAGAGGACGCGCTTGTGATCGTCTCCTCCCAGTTGCCGGTGGGCAGCGTCGCTCAGCTGCAGGCACGGTGCGCCGCGCGCCGCGGCGATCGCGGTCTGCGCTTTGCCTGCGTGCCCGAGAACCTGCGCCTGGGGAGCGCGCTCGAGTCCTTCCGCTCGCCCGATCGGATCGTCGCGGGTGTGAGCTCGGCACAGGACCGCGAGGAGCTGGCGGAGCTGCTGGCACCGTTTGGCGCGAACGTGGAGTGGATGCGGGTGGAGTCGGCCGAGATGACCAAGCACGCCCTCAACGGCTTTCTTGCCACGTCTGTGGCGTTCATCAACGAGGTCGCTGTCATCTGTGAGTCAGTTGGTGCAGATGCGGCTGAGGTCTCACGTGGCCTAAAGAGCGAGCGCCGCATCGGGCCCCGTGCCTATCTCGGTCCGGGAGACGCGTTCGCGGGCGGCACGCTCGCGCGTGACATCTCCTTCCTGCGCGATCTCGCCGAGCGCAACGGACTTCCAGCTGACGTGTTCGCGGGGGTCGCCAGCGGCAACTCCGCCCACAAGAGCTGGGCACAACGCAAGCTCGTCGAGCTGTTGGGAGACCAGCCTGGAGCCCCGGAGACGCTGTCCGGCGCGACGGTCGGCATCTGGGGCTTGACCTACAAGCCGGGGACCGACACGCTGCGGCGCTCGAGCGCCGTCGAGCTGTGCCGCTGGCTGGCCGGCGAGGGAGCCACCGTGCGCGCGCACGACCCGGCCGTCACGCACCTGCCGGCCGCGGTGAGAGACAGTCTCGAGCTGTGTGGCACGGCGCTGGCCGCGGCCGAGGGCGCTGATGCGCTCGTTATTTGCACGGCATGGCCGGAGTATCGGGAAGTGCTCCCAGCGGAGCTGCTGCCTGCGCTGAAGGGTCGGCTGGTAATCGATGCGGCGGGCTTTCTGGCCGGTTCGCTCGGCGCCGAGCCCAGTCTACGCTATGCCCGTGTGGGCTCACAGCCGCTCGACGCGGGGCTGGATGGCGGTCTGCTGTTGGCGGATGAGGTGGCCTCGTGAGTGGCGAGCTGAACGGTCGCAGCGCTCTGATCACGGGCGCTACCCAGGGACTGGGGCTGGAGATCGCACGTCACTACCTCGCAGCTGGGATCGACGGCATCTGCATTTGTGGTCGCGACCCCGACACGTTGGCTGGTGCATGCGAGCAGCTGCAGCAGGTGGTGAGGGACGGTCAGCGTGTGATCGCGCGGGGTGCGGATGTCTCATGTGTCGAGGACGTCGAGCGCCTCGTGGACTTCACGCTCGGAGAGTTTCCCGAGCTGACGATCCTCGTCAACAACGCTGGCGTCTACGGACCCAAGGGCACGATCGGCGAGGTCGACTGGAAGGAGTGGGTGCGCGCCGTTGAGATCAACCTCCACGGCTCGGTGCTGCCTGCCCGTGCGCTTGCGGGGCACTTCGTGAGACGCGGCTACGGCAAGGTGGTTCAGCTTTCCGGTGGCGGCGCGACCAACCCGCTCCCTGGTCTGAGCGCATACGCCGCGTCGAAGGCGGCGGCGGTGCGCTTCGCTGAGACGCTCGCTGAGGAACTGCGCGAGCACCACGTTGACGTCAACGCGGTGGCCCCCGGGGCGCTGAACACGCGCATGCTCGACGAGATCATCGCGGCCGGCCCGGAGCGGGTGGGACAGTCCTTCTACGATCGCGCGCTGCAGCAGCAGCGCTCCGGTGGGGTCCCACTCGAGCGTGGCGCTGCGCTCGCGGTGTGGCTGGCGTCGGCGAACAGCGACGGGGTGACTGCGAAGCTGTTGAGCGCAGTTTGGGACCCGTGGTCTGAGCTGCCCGAGCACCTCGACGATCTCGCCTCGGATGTCTATACGTTGCGGCGAATCGTGCCTGCTGATCGCGGCTTGGACTGGGGGGATGCCTGAAGCCATGGAGGCCCGCGAGATGCACAGTCGTGTCAGTGAGCCGCTCGGCTCATCCCCGCGTCAGTCGATCAGTGTGGTGGTGCCGGCCTACAACGAGGAGGCCAATGTCGATCGTGTTTACGAGCGGCTGCGCGCGGTGCTCGAAGGTCTCGGGATGGACTGGGAGTTGATCTTCAGCGTTGATCCCTCAACCGACCGCACCGAGGAGCTGATCATAGGCCTGCGTGAGCGCGACCAGCGCGTCAAGATGCTGCGATTCTCTCGGCGGTTTGGCCAGCCGATGGCCACGATCGCTGGTCTCGAGGCCTCCTCGGGGGATGCCGCGGTCGTGATCGATTGCGATCTGCAGGATCCGCCGGAGCTGATTCCCGAGCTGATTGAGCGTTGGCGCGAGGGCTATGAGGTCGTCTATGCACAGCGGCGGACACGCGCTGGGGAGACGTTGCCAAAGCGGATCATCTCGCACCTCGGCTACCGCCTGATCGCACGCGTCGCCGAAGTCGAGATACCTCCCAATACCGGTGACTTCCGCTTGCTCAGCCGCCGGGTCGTGGACCACGTCCTTGCGTTGAGAGAGAGCCACGGGTTCCTGCGCGGGCTTGTCGCGCTGGTGGGCTTTCGCAGCACGAATGTCCTCTACGACCGCGACCAGCGGGCGGCCGGCACGAGCAAGTACAACAGGTTCTGGGGCTCGCTCGTGATCGGCCTCAACGGCCTGATCGGCTTCTCGCGCTATCCGCTCCACCTGATCTCTCTGGGCGGAATCGGCCTATCGGTGTTCGCATTCGTGCTCGCAGTGGTTTACGGAACGCTGCAGGTGGTCGGGCAGGCCTTCCCGGTGGGCAACCCGACGATCGTCATCGTGGTGTGCTTCTTCAGCGGCCTCCAACTCCTGTCGTTGGGAGTGATGGGAGAGTACATAGGGCGCATTTACGACGAGTCGCGACAGCGTCCCAAGTACATCATCGAGTCCCGCTACGGGTGGGAAGACTGAGCCATGGGCAGTAGTGGCGGCGGCACTGAGCTGCCGCCGGTATGCATTCTCGCCGGCGGACTGGGGACGCGCCTAGGCGGGCGCGTGCGAGATACACCCAAGCCTCTGCTGGAGGTCGCGGGCGAGCCCTTCCTCGTGCATCAGCTGCGTCTACTCGCCGGGCATGGCGTGCGTGAGGTCGTGCTGTGCGTCGGCTATCGGGGCGAGCAGATCGAGTCTGACATTGGTGGCAAGCGCTTCGGCATACGCATCCGATACAGCTTCGACGCCCCCAAACTGGACGGAACCCTGGGGGCGATCCGGCGGGCGCTCCCACTCCTCGGTGGGCGCTTCCTGGTGCTCTATGGCGACACCTACCTGCGGATCGACTATGCCGAGGTGGCACGCGTATGGAGGGAGAGCGGCCTTCCGGCGATCATGACCTTGCTGCGCAACGAGAATCGCTGGGATGCTTCTAACGCTCGCTACGAAGGCGACCACGTGCTGGCCTACGACAAGCGCGCCCCAACACCAGATATGCACTGGATCGACTACGGGTTGGGGGGGCTCACAGCCGATGCGCTAACGGTGGTCGACGAGAATGAGTCCGATCTGGCTCGCCTCTATCAGCGGTTGGCCTCGCTGAGTCGTCTCGCCGGCTACGAGGCGAGCGAGCGCTTCTATGAGATCGGCACGCCGTCCGGCTTGCTGGAGACCGACGCCTTCCTCCGCGGGCTCGGCGGCGCGGGTTGAGCTCGGTCCGGTCGCTTGGGTGCTCTACCGTTCTTCTCGTGGATGACTCGGCAAAAGGCCGTGAAGCCTCACGACTCGCCAACGCGCGCAAGCTGGCACAAACCCTGAAAGCGCCAGAGTCCGGTCTGCTCGGTCAAGGCACCCGCTTCGTGATCGCTGGGGGAAGTGTGGCCCTCGTCTATCTGGTCACAACCATCGTCCTTGCCGATGTCGTCGGTCTACCGTTTCAGCTCGCGCTGGCGATCGGGTTCTGTGTCGGGCTCGTTGTCCATTTCACTCTTCAGAGGCTCTTTGTATGGACTCACCACGAGGAGTTCGCGCTGCCCTTGCATCACCAGGTCGGCCGCTACCTGGCCGCGGCAGCCGTGCAGTACGGCGTGACGGCCGCTTCAACGTCCGTGCTGCCCTCCGTCCTGGGTGTTCCCACCGAGATCGTCTACCTGGTGACTGTTGCGGTAGTGATCAGCACCAACTTCCTGGTGTTTCGCCACGGGATATTCCACAGTAAGCCAGCCACTATTGATCCTGCTGCAGCTTCAGTCGTCACGACCGAGTAGAGGAGCACGTTTGTTTGGCGCACGCCGACGAATTCATGATTTGTCTGGCGGTCGAAGCCCCTGAACCAGCTCCGCCGGGTCAACACCCAACCCCGCCGCCAGCTTGAGCAGGTTATGCAAGCTCAAGTTGCGCCGGCCTCGCTCGACCTGCCCGAGGAAGGTCCAGTGGACGCCGGCCTTGTGGGCCACGGCTTCCTGACTAAGGCCCAGGGCTTCGCGGTGGGTACGGATGCGTTCGCCAAGGGCCTGAGTGGCGGGAGAGAGTGGTTCTGCCATAGCCCAGCCAACGACATACGTCCCGACTGTCTATGTACAGAGCAGTTACATCCCATGCGTTCCCGTCCTGATACGGTGCAGCCCTATATCTGAGTCCGCTGGCCCGATCCATTGCGTCAGACGGCCGCCGGTCAAGTCGGATGTTTACTCTGAGCTGTGTGATCCGCCCCACGGTGGTTGACACAGTTGGCTGACAACGACGCAGCCCGCCTGCGGCACGGGCCGGTCTCCCCCGAGCAGGCCCGGGAGATGCAGCGCAGGCGCATCCTCGACGCGATGGTTACCGAGGTCGGCGAACGGGGCCTGCGGAGCGTCACGATTGCGGGCGTGAGCGCTCGGGCGGGCGTCTCGCGCACGACGTTCTACGAGCTCTTCGAAGATCTCGATGCCTGCGTACTGGCGGTGTTGTGTCAGGTGGCGAGCCGCTCGGCGGCGCTGATGTCCAAGGCGTTTGCGGCCGAGGACAGTTGGCAGGACGGGGCGTTGGCGGCGCTCGCGGCGCTGCTGGAGTCCCTGGATCGCGAGCCGCTGCTGGCGAGGGTCTGTCTGCTCGAGATGCTGGCGGGAGGCCCCGAGGTGCTCGAGCACCGCGCCCGCGAACTGGCGGCGCTGAACCCGCTGGTCGACGTCGGCCGAGAGCAGGTGCGCACAAAAGCCGAACCGGTCGAGCTGACCGCCGAGGCCTCGGTGGCCTCGGTGGCGGGCATCCTCCACACCCGCCTGGTGACGGGCGAGGCGCCACCGTTCATCGGCCTGCTCGGTCAGCTGGTGGGCCTCGTCGTCTGCCCATATCTCGATCCGCATGAGGTCGTCAGAGAGGTCAAGAGGGGAGAGCGGTTGGCGCAATCGATCGCGGAAAAGCGCGCTTCGAACCCGTCATCGCCTCCCGCCACCGTGCCGCTGCCGGCAGCCCTCCGCCACCCAGGCGCGTACCGCGCGCGCTCGTGTGTGATCTTCGTCGCCGGCAACCCGGGTGTAAGCAACAAGCAGGTCGCCGCCGGCATCGGCATACCCCACCTTGGACAGGCCTCAGAACTCCTCGCGCGCCTGGCGCGCGGTGGCCTGCTCCGCAAGCACGCGGGTAGCGCCGGCCGTCCCAACCAATGGTGGCTCACGCCCCACGGGGAGCAACTCGCACTGGCCCTCAGAGAGCGCCAGTGAAGAAGTTATACGAAGGTCCCTATCGCTCGGACGACATCGCCAAAAGCTCGATAGTTACCGAAAGTTACAGGACCTCACAGGAATCTGTGATGTGCGGTATCTCTACCGCAGCCCCCGCACCCGTGTGCGCACCAGCACGAATATCGCACGGAATCCGTCCTTCCAGGTGATGTTCTTGCCCTCGGCATAGGTACGGCCGTAATAGGCGACCGGCATCTCGTAGATTCGCAGCCGGCGGCGGCAGATCTCGCCTGTGATCTCCGGCTCGATCCCGAAGTGGTTCTCGGTGAGGTGGAGTTGCTTCAGGGCATCGGCGCGGAAGGCCTTGTACCCAGTCTCCATGTCTGTGATGGTGGTGTTGAACAGGAGTCCTGTCAGGAACGATAGAAATCGGTTGCCCATCAGGTGCCAGAACATGTATGCACGCTGAGGTCTTCCTCCTGACAATCGCGAGCCGTAGACCACGTCGGCCACCTGACGCCGAATCGGCTCGATCAGAGCCGGCACATCGCCCGGGTCGTACTCCATGTCCGCGTCCTGAATGACGACGATCTCGCCTTGGCAGTGCGGAATGCCGTGTCGTAGCGCCGATCCCTTGCCGCCGTTTGGCTTGCGCAGCAGGTGCACGGGCCCGCTCTCCTGTGCGTGCAAGGCGACGATCTCCGCCGTCGTGTCGGTCGATCCGTCGTCGACCACGATCGCCTCGTAATCGAGGCCGAGCGCCGCGATCCGATCGAGTACCTCGGCGATCGTCCGCGCCTCGTTGTACGCGGGGATGAGAAAGGTGATCTCCACGGAGCGCGGCATCCTAACCCACGGTGGCGAGGCCCTGCTATAGGCTCCCGCCCCATGCACCCGATCCCCACTCGCCTCCCCGGCCTGACGATCCTCGAGCCGAGGGTCTTCCCCGACGAGCGGGGCTTCTTCAGCGAGACCTACCGCCGCGAGTGGCACGCCGAGGCGGGCATCCCCGCGGGGGAGGAGTTCATCCAGGACAACCACTCGCGTTCCACGCGCGGAGTGCGTGCGCGGCATGCACTTCCACGTCGGCGCCGGCGTCGCCAAGCTCGTGCGCTGCGCGCGCGGGCGGATCCTCGACGTCGCCGTCGACCTGCGCAGGGGATCGCCCACGTACGGGAAGTGGGAGGGGGTCGAGCTCGACGACGTGGGCATGCGCGTCCTCTACGTACCCGTCGGCTTCGCGCACGGTTTCTGCGTGCTCTCAGACGTGGCCGACGTGCTGTACAAGCAGACCGCCTACTACGACCCCGCGGTCGAGCGCGGCATCGCCTGGGACGACCCGGAGATCGCGATCGAGTGGCCGCTGCCGGTGGAGGAGCTGATCGTCTCCGAGCGCGATCGGCAGGCCCCCCGGTTGGCCGAGGTCGCTGACGAGCTGCCGTTTCGCTACTGACGGCGACGCGATCGGCATCGCCCGCGCGGGGCGCTGTCTTCCGCGGGAAGCCGCCCGGTTCGTCGCTTGATGGGCCACGGCGCCGCGCCTGCCCTAAGTAAGGCGTGCCTCGTGCCGATACACCGAGTGTCGTGATTCTCCGTGCCCCGTTACGTGCTTCGCGTGCCCCGTTACGTGCTTCGCCGCTCCAGGCAGCGACGCGCCTGCTCGCCGCTACCCTGCTGGCGGCCTGCCTGCTCGCCGGCTCGGCGGGGTCGGGCCTGACCGTGCCCGCGCAAGCCGCCGAAGCCGGCGTGAACCTGAACAGCCTCGAACCGGCGGCGCTCGCCCAGGCCACGGCGCTCGGAGCCCACTGGGTGCGCGTGTTCGCGCCGTGGCCCGACCTCGAACCATCGCCGGGCGTGCATTCCGCCGGCTGGCTCGGCCAGTACGACCGGCTGCTGAGCTCGCTGCCGAAGGGCATCCATGCGATCGTCGACTTCGTCGACACGCCCTCCTGGGAGAGCGGCTCGGCGGCGCCGAACACACCCCCGAGCAACCCCGCCGACTACGCCGGGGCCCTCGCGTACCTCGCCGGACAGTGGAAGGGGAAAGTGGCGGCGTATGAAATCTGGAACGAGGAGGACGCGCCGCTGTGGTGGGCCGGCGCCCCCGACCCCGCCGCGTACACGCGCCTGTTGCAGGCCGCCTACCCGGCGGTCAAGTCGGCCGACCCGGCGGCCAAGGTCGTGCTCGGGGGGCTGACGGGCAACGACTACAACTTCCTGGAGGGCGTCTATCAGGCCGGGGGCAAGGGCTACTTCGACGCGGTCGGCGTGCACACCGACACCGCCTGCGACGTCAACTCGCCGTTCACCTTCCTGCGCGACAACGACGGGCAGATCGACCAGGACTCGTTCATCGGCTACCGCGAAGTGCACGCCACCGAGGTCGCCAACGGCGATGACGTGCCGATCTGGATGACCGAGATGAGCTGGCGCACCACCTCCGCGGTGTGCGGCGAAGGCGCGTTCGCGGGCCAGAAGCCGGAGGGAGTGAGCGAAGGACAGCAGGCCGAGTACCTGACTCAGGCCTACCACTGCCTCGCCCAGGCGCCCTACGTGAAGCTCGGGTTGTGGTATCCGATCGATGACGAAGGCGCGGTCGACTCCGGTCTGGAGCGCGTGAACCACTCGCACAAGCCCTCCTACGCCGCGATGCGGCGGTACATCAAGCACGGCGACCACATGAAGGGGGCCTGCGGAGACTTTTCCGGACCGAGGATCACGGTGGCCACACCCACCTACGGCGAGCGCTACACGGGTCATTTGTGGATCAAGGTGAGGGCCACGGACAGTCAGGGGATCGAGAGCATTCGCCTGCTGTACGACGGCCATTCGATCCGCAACTTCGACCCGTTCGTGGAAGGAAAGGGCTACCCGCACAGGCTGTTCGCGGAGATCCACTGGTCGGGTGCGAGACACATCTCCTTCGGACGGCACACGCTGGAGATCCTCGCGTACGACAAACTGCGAAATGTCTCCCGCACGAACGTGACGATCGTACACCTGCCGGAAGGCTCTCACCACCACGGGTAGAGACCCGCGTGAGGGGCGAAGGAGAGCGCCTATCCTCGGGGGGAGTGACTCTTCGCCCGAGCATCGTCGCAGTCCTCGCAACCCTCATCCTCATCCTCACCCTTAGTCTTATCGCCCTCACCCCCTCCGCCGGGGCCCTTGCCGCCGCCAACGGGGCCCTCACCCCCTCCACCGGGGCGGCGACGAGCTACGTCGACGGGATCTCCGATCAGAGCTTGCCGGCGTGGGACGGTGGTTTTGACAAAAGTTACTTCGCTGCCCTGTTCGACGACACGTGGGTGCACGGCCCCGGCGCGCATATCTCCTTCGCGCGTTATGTCGTGCAGTGGAACGTGATGTCGGGGGATTACCCCAGGTATCTGCGCGAATTCGAAGCGTGGTTGAACGACGTGGGAAGCATTGACCTCAAACCTGAGATTGGGTTGAGTAGCTACGATGGTTCACTTCCCTTCTCACCGAGGGAATATCGAACAGAGCTGGGGAGGATCTTGAGTAGGGCGAGTGCGCTCGGGGATCCGATCCGCTGGCTGGAGGCGTGGAACGAGCCGAACGGGCAGGGGAACGTTTCGGCCACACGGGCGGCGGGGTTCACCAACGCGGCGTCCAATATCTGTGAAGACGGGGACGGTTGTGAGGTGATCGCGGGAGATTTCGAAGACTCACCGGATGTGGCGGCGTACGAGCGGGAATACATCGCGAATCTGGATCCCGTTCCGAGCAACTGGGGTGTGCATCCGTATTACTCGGTGCAGGAGGAAAGCGAAGCCCCGTATCAGAACGTGCGGGAACATCTGCCGAATAAGGGCGAGGGCGAGCAGATCTGGTTCACCGAGGTCGCCGCGAGGAAGTGCTCGGACTTCGACGGCGGCTCGTCGAAAACGGCGAAGCCGGGCAGGCGCGGCGCGCCGACTGGCTGGTGAACACGTTGATCAAAAACGTCAAGCCGGAGCACGTCTTCTACTACGAGCTCCTGCTGAAGGAACGCAGAGAGCCGGAGTGTCAAACCGAAGGAAGCGACAGCGCACTCTATGAGCCGAGCACCGACCCCGCCGAACCGGACCGCCCGCGGGCCGCGGCGAGCTACATCTGGGGCGACGGCGGCGGGAGCGCGCCGGGCGAGGCGGGCGAACCGGGCGAGGCCTTCCTGGCGAACGCCGCCCAGGCGACGCTCACCGGCGGCGTTTACTTTTAGCCCTCCGAGCCCCGTTTTAGCCCTCTCCGAGCCCCCGCAGGCGGATCGCAACCGGAGCGGGTTCGCACTGAGAGGCTCAGCCGCGCCACTCCCGGCAGCGCAGCTCGCACCGTCCGCCCTCCACGGCCACGGCCACGGCCGCGGACGCGCGCGGGCCGACGTCGAGCTGGGTCCTCCACAGATCGTCTCGCAGGGTGTCCTCCGGCGGCGGGGCGAGCCCGAGACCAAGGCACTTGATGGCGGCCTCGTGTGCGACCCAGGCGCGCAGGAACGCTCGCGCGCGCGCCCGTGAATCAAGTCCGGCCATGCGCCGTGCCTGCTCGCGGCCCAACACCCGCGCGGTGATCGCGAGCTCGTCGACCAGGCCGCGGGGAACCTCCACGTCGACGCCGACCTCGCGCCCGACGGTGACCGCGACGAGTGCGAGCCCGCCCGAGTGGGACAGGTTGAAGCGCAGATCTCCGGTCGCCTCGTCCTTCTCGCAACAGGGCGGGCTTGCCGTGCGGGCCGAGCGCGAAGCACAGCGCGCGCGGATCGCGATCCAGGTAGCGCCCGAGCAGCGCCCGCAGCACGCCGCGCGAGCGCGCCCAGAGGATCCGCTTGCGCTCGGGCAGGATCCGCGAGGCGCGGGCGAGCTCCTCGGCACAGAGCAGTTCCTCGAGGTCGTCCCCGATCGCCGTCGAGGTCGGCCCGCCATACGTGGACTACGCCCTCTGTGGCCCGCACTGGCCGCCATCTTGGCATCCTTAGGCCGATGAGCACCCGGCGAGAGCGACTGCGCGAGCGCACCAACGGCTACACGGTCACCCCGGAGCAGTACCTGCGCGTCGCCTACGTCGCGCTGGGCGCGCTGACGCTGATCGTGCTGAGCGGCGCGGCGGTCCGCCTGACGGGGTCGGGCCTCGGCTGTCCGACCTGGCCGAAGTGCTACGGCGAGGTCTACCCGCCGCTGAACACGCACGCGGTGATCGAGTTCTCAAACCGGCTGATCACCTTCCCGGTGTCGATCGCCGCGGGCCTGGCGTGGCTGTGCGCGCTGCGCCGGCGGCCCTACCGCCGCGACCTGGTGTGGATTGGAGCGCTGCTGCCGCTGGGGGTGGTCGGTCAGGCGGTGCTCGGTGGCTTCACCGTCAGAGGCGCGCTCGACTACGGCTGGGTGATGGGGCATTTCGCGCTGTCGATGCTGATCCTCGTCGCCGCGGTGATCCTCGTGTGGCGGGCCTCCCGCGAGCCCGTCGTGCAGGACGACGGATGCGGCGGAGACCGGCGAGCGTCGATCCCACGATCCTCTGGGGCACGCGCGCGCTGGTGGCGCTCGCTGCGCTGACGATCTTCGCGGGCACCGCGGCCACGGCCGCCGGTCCGCATGCGGGCGGCTCGCCGGGGCAGAAGATCAACCGGCTGGACTTCGACGGGCGGGGCACGATGGACTTCGTGATCCACCGCCACGCCGAGATCGCCTTCGTGTTCAGCCTGGCCGCCGTGGGCCTGTGGTGGCTGGCGCGCCGTCGCGCCGTCACGGTGCAGGTGCGGCGCCCGTTGACGATTCTCTGCGTGCTGCTGGCCCTGCAGGGATTCGTGGGGTTGGATCAGTACGAGACGCACCTGCCCCCGGGGCTCGTCTGGGTACACGTCGGCCTCGCGGCGCTCACATGGCTGTCGGTCCTCTGGGCAGCCTGCGCGGCCGGTTCGCTGGTCCCCCGCAGAGTCCACAGAGCAGCCGAGCGCCCCCTGGAGAGCCCCCTGAGGACGGCCTCGCCGATCAAGTTCCCCGGAAATTAGGGCTTCTATCGGTGGCAAGCGGGGCGGTTTTGCATGCAATCGTCCTAACCAGCGGTTAGCCTGGCTGCAAGTAACGACACTCGAGAAGGGAGTGCCATGACCAAGAACGAGCTAGCTGAGCAGGTCGCATCAAGCACCGGGATGGCCGCCAGCCAGGCCCGCGAGGCTCTGGAGGCGGCGATCGAGACGATTTCCAAGGAGCTGGCCGGCGGCGGTGAGGTTGCGCTTGCCGGATTCGGCAAGTTCAGCGTCAGCCACCGTGCTGCACGGCAGGGACGAAACCCATCCACAGGCGAGACGATCAGCATCGCGGCCAGCAAGGCGGCGAAATTCTCGGCGGCGAGCGCGCTGAAGAAGCGTCTCAACTGATCGCCCGCCGCACGTCACGGAGCACGTTGTTCCGGTGTCACCGGCCCAGCACGGGCCGGTGAGCACTGGGCCGGCGATCCGCAGCAGAGGATCGATAGGATGCCGCCAGCACATGGCGCGCGCACCACAGACACACCGTCACCGCACGACCCGCCACCCGGGCGCTGACGGGAGCAGCCGATGAGCTCCTCGGTCCCAGGCTGGGGCTCGTGGACCTTCAGCCCGATCGTGATCGTCGCGCTGCTCGCGGCGGGCTACCTCTACCGGCGCATGTACATGCGCGCCGGCGCCCGCTCGACGAAGGGTCCCGGCATCGGTCACTGGCTGCCGTATGTGTGCGGGCTGTTGACGCTGGCCGTGGCGCTGCTCTCGCCGCTCGACGCGATCGGCGATCAATACCTGCTGTCGGCGCACATGATGCAGCACGTGCTCCTGTCCGACATCGCACCCGCGCTGCTGGTCCTCGGCCTGCGCTCGCCGATCCTGCCGCTCGGCCTCTCGCGCCGCGCGCTGACGGCGGTGGCGCCCGGCCGCCCTTCAGGTCGCGTGCTGGCGCGGCTCACCTCGCCCTGGGTGGCGGTCCCGCTGTGGGTGCTCGCCACCTGGGTGTGGGCGATCCCGAGCGTGTTCGACTACGTCGCCCAGCACGAAGTGATCCACGCCTTCGAGCACGCCACGCTCTTCTACACGGGCCTGGCGATGTGGTGGCTGATCATCGACCCGCTCCCCCGCGCCCGCCTGCGCCCCAACGGCGAGCGCCTGGCGCTGCTCGGCTTCACCCGCCTGGCCAGCGCCTGCGTGTGCCTGCCGCTGACGTGGCTTGCGAGCAGCGAGTACCCCCTCTACGCGAGCGCTCCCCGCGCGTACGGTCTCTCGGCGATCAACGACCAGCACCTCGCCGGCGCGGCGATGTGCTTCGTCGAGTTCCTCGTCTTCGGCATCGCCTTCGCGGCCGTCTTCATCAACATGCTCGGCCGCGACGACTCGCGCGTGACGCTCAACGAGTACGCCGCAGCCGGTTCGCCGGACCAGCTGCCGACCTGAGACGCGAGAGCGGCGCATCTCTGCGTCCTCGATCGCTCGCGTGCTATCGCACGCCACGCTCACCGCGTCCTTGACCTGCTTGGCTCTCGCGTCTCAGGGGCGCAATTCAGACACTGTGCTCTGATCAGCCGCAGCCGGTGTTGTTGCCGCAGGAGGAGCACGTGTAGCAAGACCCCGTGCGCTGCATCATGCCGCCGCACTGGCCACACGCCGGCCCGAGGTCCAGGCCTTTCAGCCCCGCCGGTATGACCGGAGGCGAATCTGTGAGCGAGGCCGTCGGGGCGCTGGCGCCGCCGTTGCCGTTCGCGGCCTTGGGGGCGCCGGCGGACTGCTGATCGTCGTTGCTGGGCCCGGCGGTGTCGGAGGAGATGATCGACTGGGCGACCTCCTGCGCGGATTTACGGGCGCGCACCTCCGGCGTGAGGATGCCGAGCTCCTCCTGGGCGTCGGTGTCGAGGAAGCGTGAGGCGAGCCAGCGCATGATGTAGTCGGGCATCGACTTCGCGAACGGGATCTCCGGGTTGCCCGTGATCCCCTCGGGGTCGAAGCGCATGTAGCTGAACTTCTGCACGAGGGTTTCCAGCGGGACCCCGTACTGCAGCGCGATCGAGATCGCGGTCGCAAACGAGTTCATCATCCCGCGCAGCGTCGAGCCCTCCTTGCCGATGTCGGTCAGGAAGATCTCCCCGACAGAGCCGTCCTCGTACATGCCCGCGGTGATGTAGCCCTCGTGGCCGCAGATCGAGAACTTGTGCGTGATCGACTGGCGCGTGCGCGGCATCCGCTTGCGCCGCGGGCCGGCCTCTTTCAGCGCCTTGCCCACTGCCTCCTCGACCACTGCCTCGACGTTCGACCTTCGCCGGCGCGTCCTGCTGGGCGTCTGTGCGCAGCGCCTGCGCGGTCTTCGAGCCATCGCGGTAGATCGCCAGCGCCTTCACGCCCAGGTGCCAGGCCTGCGTGTAGGCGTCGGCGATGTCCTCGACCGTGGCCTCCTGGGGCATGTTGACCGTCTTTGAGATCGCACCCGAGATGAACGGCTGTACCGCGCCCATCATCTTCAGGTGTCCCATGTGCGTGATCGCACGCTCGCCGACGGCCACGTCGAACACCGGCATGTGCTCCTCGGCGAGGCCCGGCGCGCCGAGGATCGTGCCGTGCTCGGCCAGGTGCGCCTCGATCTGCTCGACCAGCTGCTCGTTGTAGCCGAGTGTCTCGAGCGCCAGCGGGACCGTGCGGTTGACGATCGTCATCTGCCCGCCGCCGACGAGCTCCTTGAACTTCACGAGCGAGAAGTCGGGCTCCACGCCGGTCGTGTCGCAGTCCATCAGGAAGGAGATCGTGCCCGTCGGCGCGAGCACCGTGGCCTGCGCGTTGCGGTAGCCGTGCTCCTCGCCCAGCTCCACCGCCTCGTCCCACGAGCGGCGCGCGGCCGCGAGCAGCTGCTCGTCGGCGCAGGTGGAGTCTCCGATCGCGTAGGAGGCGTCGCGGTGCATGCTCATCACGCCGTTGTGCGCGTCGCGGTTGAGCGCGTAGTGCTCGTATGGTCCGAGCGTCGCCGCGACCTCGGCCGAGCGGCGGTAGGCGCGGCCGGTCATCAGCGCCGTGATCGCCGCCGCGGTGCCCCGCCCGGCATCGGAGTCGTACGGCATCCCGTCGCTCATCAGGTAGGCGCCGAGATTGGCGTAGCCGAGTCCCAGCTGGCGGAAGGCGCGTGCGTTGACGCCGATCTCCTCGGTCGGGTAGGAGGAGGGCGAGACGACGATCTCTTGGGCGAGCAGCATCACGTCGACGACGTGCTCGAAGGTCTCGGTGTCGAGCGTGCCGTCGGCGCGGCGGAACTTCATCAGGTTGATCGAGGCGAGGTTGCAGGCCGAGTTGTCGACGTGCATGTACTCCGAGCACGGGTTCGACGCGTTGATGCGCCCGCTGTTCGGCGAGGTGTGCCACTGGTTGATCGTCGTGTCGTACTGCACTCCCGGGTCCGCGCAGCGCCATGCCGCCTCGGCGATCTCGCGCATCAGCTCGCGTGCGGGGATCGGATCGCCCACGGGCGATCCGGTGGCGCGGGCGGTCAGGTTCCAGTCCTCGTTCTGCTCGACGGCGCGCATGAACTCGTCGGTGATGCGCACCGAGTTGTTCGCGTTCTGGTACTGAATCGACTTGAAGCCGTCGCCGTCGATCGACATGTCAAAGCCGGCGTCACGCAGCGCGGCGGCCTTGTCCTCCTCCTTGGCCTTGCACCAGATGAACTCGCGGATGTCCGGGTGGTCGACGTCGAGCACGACCATCTTCGCCGCGCGGCGCGTCTTGCCACCGGACTTGATCGTGCCCGCCCACGAGTCGGCACCGCGCATGAAGGAGACGGGGCCGGAGGCGGTGCCGCCCTTGGCCAGCGGCTCCATCGAGCCGCGGATGTTCGACAGGTTGATCCCCGAGCCCGAGCCGCCGCGGAAGATCATCCCCTCCTTGGTGTTCCAGTCGAGGATCGACTCCATCGTGTCCTCTACAGAAAGGATAAAGCAGGCACTGCATTGCGGGCTCTCCTCGAAGCCGACGTTGAACCAGACGGGCGAGTTGAACGCGGCCATCTGGTGCAGCAGGATGTGGGTCAGCTCGTCCTCGAAGGCCTGCGCGTCATCCTCGCTCGCGAAGTAGCCGCGGGCGGCGCCCCAGCCGGCGATCGTGCCCGCCACGCGAGCGATCATCTGCTTGACCGAGCGCTCGCGCGCGGGGTTGCCGATCTGCCCGCGGAAGTACTTCTGCGCGACGATGTTCGTAGCGTTCTGCGACCAGCTCTTGGGAAACTCGACGTCGGTCTGCTCGAAGGCGATGCGGTCGCCGTGGCCGATGCGCGCGTCGCGCGTCTCCCACTCGACGGCGTCGAACGGATGTACGTCCGCGTTGCTGAGCAGGCGTCTGATCTGAAGCCCGGCGCCGGGTGTCGTGTCCTGGGTGGTCGTGGGGTGCGTTGTGACTGGGTTCATCGGCCTGCCTCCTCTGCGCTGTGCCGGCGCGCGCGACGCCTACTCGGAGCTGTTGTCTGGGGCCGAGCATCATCTCTCTCCGACCGGCGGAAAAAATTGAGGACGCGCCCTCAATTTTAGGACGTTTCAGTGTCCCAATCGGGCCCAGTCAGCGAATTCCGCGCACGTTGCGGAAAGGCGAAAACCCGCCTCGGCCATCGCGTGGCGCAGCGAGAGCATCCAGCGGGGCTCGAACGCCCGCCGGCGCGCGAGCGCCCAGCCGATGCATGCCAGCAGCAGCACCGCGGCGAGGACGGCGAGGACGATCGCGGCGGTGGAGATCGTGCCGGAGTGTTGTGCGGAGCTGATGTGAATGGTGTGGACGGACATCTGTACCTGAATGCTAATCCCTCGCTCGCCCTACAGCAGATCCTCGATCGCCGCGAGCGAGTCGCGCAGCACGTCCTCGAGAGCCTGCCCTGCGTCGATCGGTCGGATTCGCGCCGGCTCCTCGTCGGCGAGCTCGTCGTAGGCGGCGGCGATCGTCGCGAAGAAGCGCTCGCTCTCGCGCTCCAGCCGGTCTGGCTGGAGCGCCCGCGCGTCCTGACGCGCGCGTCCCAACGCCGGGTCGATCCGCAGCAGCAGGGTGCGGTCGGGGGTCAGGCCGGCGGTGGCGAACATGTTGAGATGACGCACCTCCTCCACCCCCAGCTCACGCCCGGCGCCCTGGTAGGCCAGCGAGGAGTCCACGAACCGATCGAGCAGGACCAGTGCGCCCTGCGCGAGCAGCGGCTCGAGCAGCTCTCCCACGAGCTGGGCGCGCGCCGCCGCGTACAGGAGCGCCTCCGCGCGCGGCGCCACCGTCAGGGCGGGGTCCTTGACGAGCGCGCGAATCCGCTCGGACACGTCCACTCCGCCGGGCTCGCGCAGCAGCTCGACCGGATGCCCGCCCACACCGCGCGCGGTGAGCTCGCGCACGAGCGCCTGCGCGAGCGTCGACTTGCCGGCGCCGTCGATGCCCTCGATCGTGATCAGCTTGCCGCGGGCCACGACGGGGACGGTAGCGTCGTCATCGCCGGAGGATCGGTCCGGTGCTCCAGGCCTTCCGCTTCCCCGATCGAGCGTTCCGCCCCGGGAGTGCGCTTAGGATGCTTCGCAGTGTCTACCGTATCCCCGTCCGCAGCCCCCGCGAAGGCCCCGCCTCCCGAGACGGCGCTGCCCGGCATCGATGCGCATCCGCACGCTCGCGCGGTGCTGATACCCGCCCTGGGGCCTGGGGGCGTACCGTCGCACGCGTATCTCTTCCACGGTCCCGCCGGGACCGGCAAGCGCACGGTCGCCCGCGCGTTTGCGGCCGCGCTGCTCGCCGAGGGAGCACGCGATCCGGGCGCGGTCGCAGAGCGGGTCGCGCGGGACACTCATCCAGACCTGACTTGGGTCACGCCGAGCGGCGCCGCAGAGATGCTCGTCGGCGACATCGACGAGCCCGTCGTGGCCGCCGCGACGCGCACTCCGTTCGAATCGTCGCGTCGCGTGTTCGTGATCGAGGGGGCCGACACGATGAACGACCAGGCGGCCAACAGGATGCTCAAGACGCTCGAGGAGCCGCCGCCGTTCGTCCACCTCGTGTTGCTCACCGACCGCCGCGAGGACGTGCTTGCGACGATCGCCTCGCGCTGTCAGGCGGTGCGCTTCGATCCGCTGCCCCCGGCTCAGATCGCGGCGCGCTTGAAGGACATTGAGCCCGAGCGCGCGCAGGCGTGCGCGCGCCTGGCGCTTGGCGACGCGCGCCTGGCCGCGCGTCTGGCGAGTGAGGAAGGGGAGGGTCTGCGGGCGGGGGCCGAGGCCTTTGTGCGCTCTGCTCTGAGCGGGGCCACCGGCGAGCGGCGCTGGACCGAGCTGCTGGATGTCGCCAAGGCGGCCGGTGAGGCCGCGGGCGAGGCGGAGGGCGAGCGCCTTCTGCTCGAGCTCGAGCTCGTGCCGGGCAAGGAGCGCAAACGCTACGAGCGTGAAGGCTCTGAGGCCCGTCGTCGGATCGAGCGCCGGGCCCGTACGCAGGCGCTCGATCTCACGCTGCGCTTGGCGGAGCTGTGGCTGCGCGACGTGCTCTGCATCGCCGAAGGAGTGCCCGAGTGCGTCTACGCCGTGGACCGCCTCACCGAGCTGGGCGCCGAGGCGCAGGGTCGCTGCGGCGCGTCTCTGCGCTGCGCTGTCGAGCTCGTACAGGACACACGCCTGCGGCTGGCCTTGAATGTGTCCGAGGAGCTCGCCTTGGAGGCTTTGAGCTACCGCGTGGAGGCGATCGGACCCAAGTTCGGTTCCAAGCCGTAGAGCTCGAAAGCCAGGAACTTCGAAAACAGTCGGTTCTCCGGTCCATGGAAGTCTGCTGAGCCTGTGCTCAGCAGACCCAGCTGCACGCAGCGCTTGCCCAGCAATTCGGTCTGCTCACGCGTGTGGGTCACGTAGAACGCCTCGACCCCGTCGATCCCGAGCGCTTTGAAGCGGTCGATCGTCGCGATCACCTCGTCGGGGTCGGGTATGTCCCAGAAGGGGTGCGCCCAGATCGACCACGCCGCCGGCCTCGTGGATCGCGTCGACGGCCTGTGCGACGGTGGGGGTCTCGCGCAGGCGAAAGGCGGGCTTGCCCTCGATCAGGTAGCCCCGGATCAGCGAGCCGATGTCGTCGATCTGCTCGTCCTTCAGGCGGGCGGCGTTGGCGGGGGCGGCGAGCACGGCCTCGGCCAGGTGGGGGCGCCCGATCGGCTTGCCGGCGGCGATACGTCCCTCGATCTCCGCTTCGTCGAGCTCGAAGCCGAGCTCCTTCAGCGCGGCGGCCATGCGCAGCGTGCGCTGCTCGCGGTCGGCCAAGAACTCGGCCAGTCGCGCGGTGAGGACCGGACCGGCGTGGTCGATGTTGTAGCCGAGGATGTGCAGTTCGCGGGGTGTCTGCGCGTCCGCGTCGATCGCCGAGATCTCGACCGCGGGGACCACGCGCACGCCGTAGCGCTCGCCCGCGCGCAGCGCCTCGGCGACGCCGGAGACGGTGTCGTGGTCGCTCAGCGCCAGCAGCTCCACCCCGGCCGCGCGCGGCTCGCTCCACCACCTCGGCGGCCTCGAGCGCGCCGTCGGAGTTTCTGGAGTGCGACTGCAGGTCGAAGCGGATCGGGGACATTGGAGGTGGAGCGTATGCGACTCAGAATGCGCGTGCTCAGAAGCTCGCGTGCTCGCGCGCGGCGCCGGGCGCGGCGAGCAGCGCCGCGACCTGGCGCCCGAACACATCGCGCAGGGTCAGAACGGCCACGCGGTAGCGGCGGGCCTTGCTCGGCAGCGTCCATCCGCCGCCGTCGCGCGAGGCGTCCTTGGCTCGGCGCGGGCGGCGTTGGTTCTGGCGGCGCGCTCGGAGGCTTCGAACTCGGCGTAGGCGGCGTCGGTCTCGGCGGCCCGCTGAGAGGCCTCGATCCAGAGGACCTCGAGGTAGGCCAGGGCGGCGCCGAGCTGCTCCTCGGGGAGGGAGTCGCGCTGACGCAGCTGGCGCAGGACGGGGCCCACCTCCATGCTCAGCCAGCGTTGCTCGGCATGGGCCCGCAGGAGCAGACAGACGTCAGATGGGGGAGCTGTTTCCTGGTCGTGGGTCATGCAAGCATCCGTGCTCGACTTGGGTCGACGCGATCGGCGACCTGTTCTTGGCTTCGACGGGCCACTGCCGAGGCTTTAGAAGATCGGGCGAGTTTCCACGCTTCTTGCGAGAGATTTGTGGGGCTAATCGCAAGCTCTTCAAATTCCGCCCTGTGAGCTTTGAGGACGAATCTTCAGCTTGCCGATGGCTTATCCAAGTTTTGGGAAAGCTGTTTAGAAAGCTTTTAAGGAGTAGCCTCGAATAGGTCGATGCAAGGGGAGAGATGCAACTAGCCGGCTATGACCCCAGCTATGACCCGACCGCCCGCGCGCCCGGCCAGCACGAGCGCACGACCGTCCGGCGGCTGCGCATGCGCACGCTGGTGGCGCTCGGTGTTCTGGCCGTGGCGACCACGTTCCTGGGCCGGACCTTCGGGCTGAGCAATCTCTGGTTCCTGGGCTCGGAGATCGCGCTGCTGGCGGGCATGTTCGTGATCCTGCGCTATGTGCTGCCGCTCGTCGAGCGTCACGACCGCGGCGCCACGGGCGAGGAGCAGGTGGGGGGGCTGCTCGACGAGATGGCGGGCGAGGATTGGCGCGTGATTCACGACGCGAGCCTCGGCCAGGGCAACGTCGACCACATCCTGATCGGCCCGGCCGGCGTGTTCACCGTCGAGACCAAGAGCCACCCGGGCCCCGTGCGCGTGGCGCGTGTGCATGGCGCCACGCTCCGCCAGGCGCAGGCGCAGCGCAAGGCGATCGAACGCGTGACGCATAACCCGGTGGAGCCGCTGATCGTCTTCAGCCGCGCATGGGTCGACAAACCGCTCGCGCGGCGCAAGGGAGTACGGGTCACGCCCGCCCGGATGCTCGCGGGGTATCTCGAGCGCCGCCCGGTGACGCTCTCCCAGGAGCAGGTGGAGCAGGCGCGTGCGCTGGTTGCGGACGCATTGCATGAGTATCGAACCCGAGCGCCCGGCGCGTCGCGATCCACACGCCCGGTCTATCGCCGTTGGCAGGCAGCCAAGACGCACCTGTTTGGCTAGCTTGCACTGCCTGCCGAAGCGAACCGGCCGAAGCGGTGCGAAGCGAACCGGCCGAGCGGTGCGAAGCGAACCGGCCGAAGCGGTGAGTAGCTTCCTTGGGACGATGGAGGCGATGACCCAGACAGCTGCACCCCCAACCCCCGAGGCGCTGCTAGAGCGCTTTGGATTGGAGGCGTTCAGGCCGGGTCAGCGCGAGGCCGTGCAAGCGGCGCTGGACGGACGCGACAGCCTGGTGGTGATGCCGACCGGTGGCGGCAAGTCGCTGTGCTACCAGCTGCCGGCTCTGGCAAGCGATTGGCTGCCCGCCCGCCCGCTCGTGGTCGTCGTGAGCCCGTTGATCGCGCTGATGTCCGATCAGTGGCGCCGGCTGAAGCAGGCCGGCGTGAGCTCGACGATGCTGGCGTCGGGGATGCAGGAGGGCCACAACGAGCAGGCGCTGGCGCAGATCGCCGCAGGCGAGACGCAGCTCGTGCTCGCTGCCCCCGAGCGATTTGCCTCGGGCGCGTTTCGCGCGGCGCTGGCGCAGCGCGAGGTAGCGCTGTTCGTCGTCGACGAGGCTCACTGCGTGGCCGAGTGGGGTCACGACTTTCGCCCGGACTACCTGCGCCTGCACGACGCGATCGCATCGCTCGGCGGCACGACCGGTGGCCGTCCGGCGGTGATGGCGGCGACGGCGACGGCGACGCCGCGCGTGGCGCAGGAGATCGCCGCGCGCCTGGAGCTGCACGAGCCGGTGTCGATCCGCTCGGGCTTCGATCGACCGAACGTGACGTTCGACGTGGTCAGCGTGGAGGGCAAGGGCACGGTGGCGCGCAAGTGGGCGGCGCTGGCTGCACGTGCTCGCCGACGAGCGCGCGCGTCCGGCGATCGTCTATTGCGGCACGCGCAAGGACACCGATGCCCTCGCCGCGAGGCTGCGCGAAGAGGGCCTGGTGGCGGTCGCCTACCACGCGGGCATGAGCGCCGAGGACAGGCGCGCCAGCCAGGAGGCTTTCATGGAGGATCGCGCCGAGGTCGTCGTGGCGACGAACGCATTCGGCATGGGCGTCGACAAGGCCGACGTACGCACGGTGGCGCACTGGGCGTTGCCGACGAGCCTGGAGGCCTACTACCAGGAGGCGGGCCGCGGAGGCCGCGACGGGCTGCCGGCGCGTGCGCTGCTGCTCGGTGCGAGAATGGACCTCGGACGCCTGATCGGCTTCATCAAAGAGCGCGAGACGAGCGTGGAGGACGTAAAGGCGTATGTCGGCCGCCTGCGCCGCAGCGCCGACGGCGAGATCGCGGCCGTCGGCCACCGCGAGCTGGGTGAGCGCGACCGCGTGCTGCTGTCGATCGCCGAGCGCTCGGGAGCGGTCGAGCTGGAACCTGCGGATTACGAGGGCCTGCTGATCCGCTTGACCGGGCAGGGCAGCCCGCGCAAGGCGCTCGCCGCGATCAGGGTCGCGCGCGACCGCGGATGGGAGGCCTATCGCTCGATCGAGCGCTACATGACCAGTGGGGAGACTTGCCGCCGACGGCAGATCCTCGACCATTTCGGCGACGAGGAGCCGGGGCGCCCGACGGGCCGCTGCTGCGACGTGTGCGAGCTGGACGCGGCGCTCGTGGCGGCCACGAACGCGCCGGTCAAAGCGAGCCGTGCCCGCCGCGGCGCAGCGGGGGGAGCGGCTCCGCTGGCGCGGGCGGCGGCCCGCCCGGCCCGCCCGTGGATCCCGAGGACTTCGAGCGCCTGCGCGCGTGGCGCTACGCGCGCGCGGAGGGCAAGCCGGCGTTCATGGTCGCATCGAACGCTGTGCTCGAAGAGGTATTGCGCGCGACGCCCGCGAGCACCGAGGCGCTGTTGGAGGTTCGTGGCATCGGGGTGGCCTTCTGCGAGACGCATGGCGAGTCGCTGCTGGCCGAGCTGCAGGCGCTTACGAAGCCCCCCGGCGAGCGTTCCGCGGAGCCGGGCGGCGAGCAGCCACCGGGGGTGGACGCCTCGCTAGCATCCGAGGCCGCGCCGACGTAGCTCAGCTGGTAGAGCACTTCACTCGTAATGAAGGGGTCCGGGGTTCGAGTCCCCGCGTCGGCTCTAAGGAAATGCGTTGGATTTCGGCCCTGGGGCACGGCTTGGGGCAAGATCGCGCAGCCAAAGACTTCCGCGAGCGGTCAGTCGGCCGGGTTGCCGCGAACAGGGAACGCCGTCACGAGCGCGTCAAACTGCTCCAACGCCTCGCGTACGTATGTCTGGTCGGTCTCTATCTGATCAAACGTAAGAGAGGCGCCAATGTGCTCGCGAACGCGGCCAGCAAGAACGCCCTTGCCGTTCTCCAGCGTGATGGTCAGCCCGAACTCGTCCTCCAAGTGCGAGAGGGTCGCGCGTCCGTTGAGGTTGCGGTCCAAGTCGCGCAGCTCGTCACGGAATGCCTTCAGGTCGGGGGCGAACGGCGCCAGTTGCTTGCGCGCGAGGAACTTGCCCGTCAAGCCGACCTCCACGTCCACGGCCCCGGCCAGCCAGTTCGCGTCGCTGCCGGTCGTGAGCCTCGGGGCTCTCATATCTGTCCACGCGGAGCGTGAAACAACAGCCGTGCCCGCGTACGCTGGCCGAGACGCTCATTCCTAGACCGTAGCCCAGGCCGCTACCGTTGGCTTCGTGAAGGCGCTCGGCGACGATGTAGCAGCGGGAACTCGCGTCAAGGTCGTCGGCGACCCTGACTGGCACAGCCCTTGGCCCTCCGAACCTACCGGGCGGATCGCCGAGAACTTTGACGTGCCGTTCGCCGTCCGTGATCTGTCGGATCGGGCTCATCTGCCCGAGAAGTACAGGCGCCCGATGCGCGCTTTCATGGTGCGGTTTGATCAGCCGGCTCAGGATGCCGAAGAAGGCGGCCCGTATTACCTGGCCGAAGTCTGGGAGGCGTACCTCCGCGTCTTGGACGGCTAGCGCCTCGCCGAAGAACTCCGCGCCGGAGGGGCCGGAGGTCACCGAGGGCGCGGTGCTCTCCGGCGCTTCTGCTTCCCGGCTTGCTCGGCGGCTTCGCGCGTGGGACTTCAGGATCGGCCCCCCTGCGCCGATCCTGAACGCAATGGTGGGAGCTTTCGTGTTTTTGGCCGCAGGTCTCGGCATGACGCTTTGCAATGGCCCGCTGGCGCGCAGGATCGCCGCGGTCAACCGCGCCTGGGCGGATCGGATGCCCGAATGGATCAGGCGTTGGTTCTTCTGGCCGTCCTATCAGCGATGGTTTGTGCCCTATGCGCGCGTCGGACTCGTCGCGATGGGTTTGCTGTGGACGATTGCGGCGATCGTAATCGTTGTCCTGATTGCGATAGGGGTCCGAGTTGACGCCTAGCTTGGGCGCTGACGCTGAACCACTCTTCCGAGTCTCACCGAGGAAGCCCAGACTTCGCCCCCCGTCCTCCCGGGCTGAACAGCCAGTCATCAACAACACGGATCAACCCGTCCCGGGTCTTGCGCTCGCAGCGACTGGGATCATTTCCTTCTGCAGCGAGTACCGCGTCAACAACTTCCCCGGGCTCTGCATAGCGGCGATTGCCGCGGGGTCTAGGTCGTTGCAATATCCGTAGCTAACGCACAGCTCGGAGAGCAACGCCTCTCGTCGCGACTCGGGTCGTGATCCCACGAGCAAACTCTCGCAGAGGCTTCGGCGCCGCTACGCGGCCTTCCCGAGGTTCCATCTCGGCGGCTCGCCGAGGCCGGAATCCACGAGGTGCACGTACGTTCTGAACGTGAACGCGGGGTCGGCGTGCCCCAGCCACGCCGATACCTGCCGGATGTCCTTGGAGTCGTTGTAGAGCATGGAGGCGAAGGTGTGGCGGAGACGGTGGCAGCCGACGCGCGTAGCACCGGCGACCGTGCAGGCGCGCTCCAGTGAGCGCCGCACGTTCCGGTCGCTTAGGCGCGCGCCGGTGCGCGTGGAGAACACGGCGTCGCCGGTCGCCGTCTTCTTGGCTTGGCGCAGTTGACGGGCAACATTCGGTGCCAGCGGCAGCGTGCGGGCAGCCTGGCTCGTCTTCAGGTCCCTCAGTTCCCCGCGGTAGTACTGGCGGCGGACGTGCAGCTTTGGGCGTCTACCGAACTCTACGTCGTCCCAGTTGAGCCCGAGGGCCTCCCCGATGCGCAGTCCGGTTGTCGCCAGCAGTGCGCACAGTCGCCTCTCCCTCGCGGGCAGCGCGGCCAGGATCGCGCGAAGCTCGGAACGGGGGATCGCGCTCGCTGAAGGCGCGCTCGTGGAATCCGAAGCACGTTGGACTCGGACGCCAAGCGTCGGATTGAACGGCACCACCAGGTGCTTCCACGGCGGTGGCGAACAGCGCCCGTAGGGGAGCCAGGGTCTTCTTGATGCTGCTCGGTGCAAGCCCTTCGTCTTCCAGTTGCTTGACGAAACGCCGGATCTCGGGCGCTCCGACCTCACAGACCTTGTAGCGGCGGAAGAAGGCGCCGATGCGTCCGTCAATGTCGCGTTTGTAGGCCGCTTCTGTTGATGGCGCTAGCCCGCGGTCGGTGCGACCGTTGTAGGTCGCGAGCCAGTCATGGGCGTAGTCGCAGAACATCCGCTGCGAGGCGGGGCGTGTGCGGCCTCGCTGCCGCCGGATTCCCTGTGCTTCGCGGGCTTCCGCGAGGCTCCGGTGGAAGCTCTTGTGTTGCTTTCCTTCGTGCTGCCACACGACCACAAAGCGCGTCCCGCGGCGATAGAGTGCCCGGGTAGCGCGTCTTTTCCAGCGTGCGCGCGTCTTTGGCCTTGGTAGGTTGGCCTTGCATGGGAGCTAGTACCTCCTCTGCCGCGGGGCGGGATGTTCACTGCATCGCCGCCCCACCTTGTTGTCGGATTCCAGCATTGATGATATCTCGGCGCGCAGGCCCGGATACTTTTCTCGTGTCGCTCCACCTGCGCGGACGAACGAGTCAAGGTCCGCCCGACGGAACAACGTCCGCCTGCCGTCCTTGGCGTGCGGAAGCGCGCCCTGCCGCGTGAGGTCGTAGATCCGCCGCTTGTCGCACGCGAGGTGCAGGGCGGCCTGCTCAACGGTCAGCCACGGCTCGGACTCCTCGTCGTTCCGCACGCCGATCTGCTCCATGACCCGCCGCGCGATCTCTTGGACGACTGCCTCGGGGATGGCGACCGCGATCGTCGCGGTGTTGTTGGCGTTCTCCACAATATAAGTAAGAGGATCACGCTCCGCCGAAAATGCCGGGTGTTAGTTCGTCCATGATCGCGAAAACGGAATCCACAACATGTGATAGGGAAACTTCACCAAAACTCCCTATTTGTGCAAGACCCCTTGCATTTCTAATTAAACTCGTGTAATATCAGGAAGTGCGCGCCTTTCTTCCAAATGTGCAGGTGCTGAATGTGGTGGACCTGCCCGCCCGCGATCCGTTTCCTGCCGCGCAGCTCGCGACGCTTTATCAGCCGACACGGGTGATGTTCTGCGGTTGGTGTGTGTTGGGGACTGCGCCGCTGCGTTACGAATTGCCAGAGCGCCTGTCACGGTTGAAGTCCACATCGGCGACTCGTAGACACCGCAGACCTCGGGCGCGCCTTCAAGCTGAAGATTCGGGCGTCACGAAGTCGGGGGGCGAGCAGCAATGAGCCCGCTGCCCGAAATGCAGGAGGTAGAGCGCCGACTCCCCGACGCGCTGAACGAGGTGACGGACCGCAAAGGCGACAATCTCCTGCGCCGCGAGGGTGGGTCGGTGGCGTTACTGCCGGAGGCAAGCCGCCTTCTTGGGCGCAGGGTAACTGGCGCTCTGGACCGCTTCGCGATCTCGCCCGAGTCTTAGAGGATCTACAAGGCGCGTATAAGTCTGCGCCCGAGACGCCCGAACCGGATGGAACAGGCTCGCGCAGGCGCTTGCGTTCGTGGCGATGCGAAGGGCGGGGCGGCAGGCCGTCAACCGTCGTTTCGCGCGACGCGCGCCGCAAGAGAGGAGGGGATATGAGCGTGGCCCCGCGTGTCATCCCTCTTAGAGCGGAGGCGTCGGGCAGCGCCTCCGCACGTGCCCCGGAGCATTGCGGCAGCCAGCGAGGGCGAAGCGCGCCAGCGGCGAAGCCCTCGCCAGCTGCCAGCGATGCGCAGTCACGGTCGCGGAGCCGAGGCAGCAGCCGAATCGCCGCAGGCTCCACACAACGCGCGTTGACGCCGAGAAATGCACGAGCTCCTCTAACAGCTCGTGCAGGGAACGAAATCGTTCAGCTCCCAGACGGCGTTGAAATCACCGACTGCGGGATAGACACCGTGAGCTTTGCTTGGAAGCCCGAGAATCCGTATCTGTGGTTCACACCTCGTGGCGCCCCTAGAGCGAGGGTGCGCCCTCCAAGGTGTCAACTCCGAAACGCACGAGGTCTTCGCCTCCTCCTCGGTGCGGGGGACGGCGGCATCCGTGATGGTGGAGCGGTCGGTCGGCGGCGGAGCGGTCGGGTACCTGCCGCGACACCAACTGATCTTCATTGAGGGGCGCCTCGCCGCGCTTTGTGCTGGCGACGCTTCGGCGACGGGGCTCATCTCGCCCAAGCTCTGGACTACATGCCCTACATCAGCGCGTTGGAGGTTTCGCAGCTGCTCCACCCGTACAGCATCTTCTTTGAGACGCCCACACTGCGCCGCTTGGATCTGGCTTGCGACCTGCGGTTCGCAGACCCGGCTTGCGGGCTCCGCTTCACGAAGGCCCTCGGCGCGTTGGATCTTCCGGGCGTCAAATCAGATGCGTGGCGGAAGGACGGGCGCGTAGAGACCGTGTATTTTCGGACTCCGACACGCGCGAAGGTGCGTCTTCGTGTGTATGACCGCGGCGTGCTAACTCGCGACGCGCCAGCTGGCGAACGCCTGCGGATAGAGGCTCAGTATCGCTGGGGAGGTAGCAAGCGGCCCGACCCGGCGACATCGCGCGAAGCGACCTCGGGCGGATGTGGCAGGGCCCGCTAAAGGCCTGTCGTCCGCGGACTCATCCTCGTAGCGGGCCTGACCGCGATGGAGAACCTGCTCCTGATGAAGGCGACGAAGGCAACCTCTCATGCTTCGCCGCTGAGCGGCTTCTGGGGACGCTCCGCCAACGCGCCCGCGGATACGGCAAAGACTGGTGGGCGCGACAAGGGCGCCCTCACATCTGGGCGCGCCGCTCCCGCGAACTACGCGACCTCGGGCTCGTATTGGACGAGGACGGGCTGGGCCGAGATCGTGCAGAGGAACAGCTCCCGCTCGGACTGATATTACGCGCCGCGCGCGATGCCTGGCCGAGGACCCCCTACCCTTGAACCGCACGGGAGCGCGTCCCGTGTGCGGGGGCCTCGGTCAGGCGCTAATGTCCGCCAAAGCCAACCGGATCAACGCGTCTCCGCGGGGCAAGGCTGCACAGTACTACCCGGAGACAGCCGTACATCGCCGCTCACTGAGAAGCGACATCCCCCCGCAAACAGGGCAGATCAGCGACCACCCGGAAACAGTCGGAACCCGCGCCGTCCTCTCGTAATGAAGGGGTCCGGGGTTCGAGTCCCCGCGTCGGCTTGCTCCAGGCCGTGACTACCGCGCGACGCACTGCGTCTGACGAGGTGGAGCGCACGCCTTCGCGATTGCGTAGCCTTAGGTAGCGATGCTCTTTGTTCTGATCGCAAGTGCCTTGGTGGTAGTGGTCGCGGTGCTCGGATTGGGCATCTGTCGCGTTGCCGCGCTCGGCGCGAGGGTAGCCATCTTGGTGGGGCTCGGGACCCTCCTCCTCGCTGGGAGTGCCCACGCGGCGGCGCCTGTCGCTGAACCTGCGGGGGAAGCCTCGTCTCCCGCCGAACCCGTCGTTGCATCCTCGCCGGAAGCTCCGTCTCCCTCGCCGGTTACCGACCTCGCGGGGGAAGCCTCTGCTCCGGCGTCTGGCGCTGAATCCGCGCCGGAAGTCTCGTCTTCGACTCTGGCCGAATCCGCGGGGAAGCCTCCGCTCCGGCGTCTGGCGCCGACCTCGCGGGGGAAGTTTCTGCTCCGGCGTCTGGCATTGAATCCGCGCCGGAAGTCTCGTCTTCGACTCAGGCTGAATCCGCGCCGGAAGTCTCTGCTCCGGCGTCTGGCGCTGAATCCGCGCCGGAAGTCTCTGCTCCGGCGTCTGGCGCTGAATCCGCGCCGGAAGTCTCTGCTCCGGCGTCTGGCGCTGAATCCGCGCCGGAAGTCTCGTCCCCCGCCGAACCTGTAGTTGGACCGGCCCCGGAAGCCTCGCCTCCGGTAGAACCGAGCAAAGAAGCCAAGGAAGAGCCCCCCGCTGCCGAACCGAGCAAAGAAGCCAAGGAAGCCACCGCCGTCGAATCGGTTCTTGAACGAGGCGCGAGCCTGTCTTCGTCGCTCTCCGCGGCTTCGCAGAGTGCGGCGACGGCCGATAACCCATCGGACTTGGTTGCGGCGGAACTCTCGGGCGCTGTGGCCGGACCCGTCACAACGATCTCCCCGGTTACTCCAGAAGAGATCCCGACGAGTTCGGCCTATGTCGCGGCTCTGGCGCGGACTATCGCCGCGCAGCGCGCCGAGGACTTCACACGCGAGCTCGGTGGATTGGGAGCGTTCTCGCCGGACACCTACACGGCCGGATTTGATGGTCCCAGCCTCATCTCGGCTACTTTCGTCGAGGAGCTGGCCACGGGGACGGCGGCGAGGGAAGGTGTGCCCGCTCCCGGCCGCTCCGGCGGCTCCCCCGGTGGTAGCAGTCCGATCGGCCCGCCGCCCGAACCCACACCGAGCGGGACCTTCGGCGGCGCTGGCGGGGGCGGCTCCGGTACCGCTCTCTCCGGGGTCCCGACGTTTGCGGGTCACCTGCTGCTGGGGGCTCCGCTGGCGATGCGTCGCCTACGACTTTCGTTTCAGCCGTGGCTCACGGCGTTTTTCGTTCTGATTCCAGAGCGGCCGGGCTAGCTCCACCCGGTCGTTTCGCTTCGGCCTGGACCTCGTGATCCAGGCCTCGGAATCAATTCGAAGCCTCTTTGGAAGGAGCCGTACACGATGGAAAGTCATCGAACGACGTCTAAAGGAAGTATCGACACACGAAACGAGGACAGCACGACGGGACTCGTGGTCATGCGGGCCGACACAGCCTGCGACGGGAATACCGCCTTCGAGCGGAGCCGGCGCGCATGGCCCACCCGCAACCAGCCCCACCCGCGGTCGGAGAGCGTGAGCATCTGGATGCACACGCTGATCCTCACGGGCGAGTTGACTCACCGCTCTGCGCACACGCTCGAAGTGGAGATCGAACGCCTTTTCGAAGAGGGGGTCACCAGCATCACGCTGGACCTCCGTCAGCTAACGCACATCGATCCACTCGGGGTGGCGGTGGTCGCGTTCCGCTGCCGTCTCTGCAAACGACAGGGGCACGGCTTCATGCTAATCCCCGGGCCGCAATTCATCCAGCGGGCCTTCGAGGAGGCGGGCGTCGTCGACCAGCTGCCTTTCCAAGAAGACGTGCTCGCAGCCCGTCGACTGCGCGACGCGGCGCCAGGCTGTGCGGCTCGTGAGAGCCCGGTGCGAGGTTGACGCTACCCAAAAATGCCCGGAGATCGATGTTGGGAAGCCCTTGAGCTCGGGCAGCAGGGGTAGCTCAAGCATGGTCGAGAAGATGCTCAAGCATGGTCGAGAAGATGCCGATTGAGTAGTTATGGCGGTTGCTCATTTGGAAGGTGTGCCCGAGATCGCACGGACATCGGCGCCCGAGGCCGCGAAGCCGCGGCTGCCTGCCAGGGCTGATATCGGCGTGCTCGGTGACGGTGACGGAGCTGTTCGGAGGCGCTGTAAGGCAATTGGCGTTCGCCTCCGGAACCTCGTGCGCTTGGTGCGTAACTCCGACAATGCGCGCCGAGAGGCGCTGCGTTCGCGCATCCTCTTTCCGTTCGCCGCCAGGGTGACGCCGTTGCTTGGCGTAGAGCAGGACGGTGTGCGCTATGTCATCAACACACGCGAGTCGGTCGTCAGCTTCAACACGTTCGTGAACGGGGGGTTCGCCGAGGACACGGTGGGCAGCATGCTGGTTGGACTCGAAACACATGCCGGTATCAAAACGCTGGACGGCCTGACCGTTCTCGAGGTGGGTGCCAACATCGGGACGGAGACGGTCTCGCTGCTCATGCGTCACGGTGTCGAGCGCGTTGTGGCCGTGGAGCCAGACGCGGAAAACGTCCGCTTTCTGCGCGCCAATCTGGCTCTCAACGGCGTACAGGATCGCGCCGAGGTTCATCAGCTGGCGCTGTCGGACACCGACGACACACTTCTGCTCGAGTGCTCCCAGGAGAACTGTGGCGATCATCGCATTCGTGTCGCCGACCCCTCTGGGCCCGACCTGATCGGCGAGGGGAAGCGGGCAACGGTCGAGGTCGTCGGGCGCCGGCTCGACTCGCTGGCGGAGGTCAAGGCGATCGATCTCGACGGGATCGACCTCGTGTGGATGGATGCCCAAGGTCACGAGGGGCATATCCTCGCCGGCGCCGAACGGCTCGCGGCGGCGGGCGTCCCGATCGTTACCGAGTACTGGCCCTACGGTCTGCGTCGGGCCGGCGGCTTGGAGCGCTTCCACGCGTTCGTGGCCTCTGGGTACGGCCTCGTGGTCGACCTGCGCGAGCCGACCGTAGCGCTGGATGCGCAACGCGTCGCGGAGCTGGCCGATCGCTATACAGCTCGCGAGGGCGCCGACCCGTCGTCCGCGTACACGGACCTTCTGCTGCTCTCACCGCCTCGGCTTAGCCGTACGCTGGAACAAACATTCGACCAGGATGCTCATCTTCACGTGCGAGCGCGGCTGGCCACTGCCTGAGAGGAGATGCGTCGTAGGTAGCAGTCGAGTGCGACCTGAGGTGGATACGCGGGTGGGCAAAGATGGTCCTCCAGGACGTTGTGGCCGCGCGCGGGACACCGTACGGTGATGGCGTGATCGATGTTCGCGGTGTGAGCAAGCGGTCTGTGACGAAGGTGCCTGAGATCGCCGTGATCTTCTGGGTCCTGAAGCCCAAGTGCGACATCCAGGGCGAAACGCACGTCGTCGCATCGCCATCACCACCGTCAAGTCCTGGTCTGGTCCTCGACACAGAGCTCGAGTAGGGCAGAGATGAGGGGCGCGATCTGGATCGACGTCCGCAATCCTCTCGTGGCAAATCGCCAGAATAGACGCATGAACCACGCAGCGCCAGAGCCTGCCACAACCTGGCTGACCCAGCGCGCTGAGCGGCTGAGCAGGCTGAGCGCCAGTCATCCGTTCGCGATCGAGCTCGCGATCTGCCTCGCCACGGCGGCGTTGAGCATCGTGGGCCTGGCGACCCAGCATCGCCTCGACACGCTCGCCGTGATCTTCTGCGGCGCTCTTTGCGCCCCGTTGCTCCTGCGTCGCCTGAGCCCGATTCTTTGTTTTGGGGTGATCGCGTTCGTTGCGTTGGCGCAGTGGCTGCTAGCCGCTCCACAGCTGGCCGATGCGGCAGTCCTGATCGCGCTGTACTGGGTCGCGCTCGAGGGTGATCTCGCCGAAGTCCTGCTCGCGGCCGGCACGGTCCAGGCGGGGGCGATCATGGCGGCGGTGCGCTGGTCGCCGTCCGAGCCGCTGAAGGTCTGGGTCGGTCTCACGGGGCTGGCGACCGCGGCGGGCGTGCTCGGCGTCACGATCCGCCAGCGCAGAGCGCTGCTTGCCTCCCTGCACGAGAAGGCCGCGCGGCTGGAATTCGAGCGCGACCAGCAGGGCCGGCTTGCCGCCGCCGCCGAGCGAGCGCGCATCGCGCGCGAGATGCACGACATCGTGGCCCACAATCTCAGCGTGATGATCGCCCTGGCCGATGGTGCCACCTATGCGATGGACACCTCGCCGGAGCGCGCGGCAGAAGCGACCCAGCGCGTCTCGGCAACCGGCCGCGAGGCGCTGGTGGAGATGCGCAGGCTGCTCGGTGTGCTGCGCGAGGAGTCTGAGGCGCAACCGCTCGAACCCCAGCCGAGCCTCGGCCGCCTCGACGAGCTGCTTGCGCGAGTGCATGCCGCCGGCATCCCGGTGACGATGGAGATGGAGGGAGATCCACACGAGCTTGCCGACGGTGTGCAGCTGACCGTGTTCCGGGTCGCTCAGGAGGCTCTGACCAACACACTCAAGCACGCCGCCAGACCGACCTGCGCGCATCTGGCGCTGAGCTGCCGGCCGGGCCAGGTCGAGCTCGAGGTCACCGATACCGGCAACGGGCGGGCGATGGCTCACGCGGGTGGCCGTGGGCTGCACGGCATGCGCGAGCGCGCCGCCACTTACGGAGGCAAGCTCGAAGCCGGCCCCAGAGCGCAGGGCGGCTGGCGTGTGCACCTGCGGTTGAACCCTGACGCCGAGGGTGCTCTGCGATGAAGAGGAGGGTGCTGCTGGCCGATGACCAGGAGCTGATGCGGATGGCGTTTCGGATGGTGATCGACACCCAACCCGACATGTCGATCGTCGGAGAGGCGACAAACGGTCGCGAGGCGGTCGCTGCCGCCGAGCGGCTGGGACCGGATGTCGTGCTGATGGATGTGCGCATGCCCGAGATGGACGGTGTAGAGGCGACCAGGCTGATCGTCGAGTCTCCCAGCAGCGTGCGGATAATCATCCTTACCACCTTCGACCTGGACGAGTACGTCTACGCGGCGTTGCGGGCGGGAGCAAGCGGCTTCCTGTTGAAGGACACTCCACCGGCCGACCTGCTCTCAGCGATACGCGCGGTCGCGAGCGGAGACGCCGTCGTGGCGCCGAGCGTCACCCGCCGGCTGCTGTCAACCTACGCTCATCGCCTCCCTGCTCCCGGCCACCCCGATCACGCTCAGCAAGAGCGATTGACGCTTTTGACCGCGCGCGAGCACGAGGTTCTGCTACAGGTCGCCGGCAGCCTCTCGAACGCCGAGATCGCGCAGCGGCTCGTGCTCTCCGAGGCCACCGTGAAGTCCCATGTCGGCCACATCCTCTCAAAGCTCGGACTGCGCGACCGCGTGCAGATCGTCGTCTTCGCCTACGAGACAGGGCTGATCACGCCCTCATACAGCTGACTCAAAGTGGGGACGAAACACAGGGCGAGCTATCCGCTGCTCCTACTGGGGGCGCTGCTGGCGGTGTGGTTTTTGTGGCGACCGCCCAGTCCCGATCTCGCGGCGGCGGTCTATCGCGTCCATCTGTTTTCAGCTGACGGCTTCTCGCTGTGGGACAACAACTGGTACGGCGGCCACTACCTGCCGGGCTACAGCCTCGTCCTCGCGCCGCTGGCGACGCTGCTCGGTCTGTATTGGACGGGGGTCGCCGCCGTCACGCTCTCGACCTTGATCTTCCGGCGGCTGGTCGCTGAGCGCTTCGGTCAGAGGACGGCGGTCGCGACCGCTTTGTTTGCACTCAGCGCCACCGGGGATCTGTTCATCGGGCGGATCGCCTTCGCGCTTGGCGTTACCTTCGGACTCGCGAGCGTCCTGTCGATCGCTCGTGGGCATCGTGTTGCCTCGATGGTGCTTTCAATGGTTTGCGCGGCCGCGAGCCCGGTTGCCGCGGCGTTCCTGGTGCTCGCGGCAGCCGCGGATCTGACGACGAACCGCAAACCGGCCCGCGCGGCCGTGCTGGCGGTACCCGCGCTGACTGTGACGCTGACGCTGGCGGTGCTTTTCCCCGAAGGTGGCTATGAGCCGTTTGCGCTCACCTCGTTACTGGCAGCCGCCGGCGCGAGCCTGGCGCTGATCCTGGTGCTCCCTGCCCGCGAGCGGCTGTTGCGGCGTGGCGCGCAGCTGTACCTGCTGGCTCTGCTGCTCTCCTATGTAGTGCCCTCGCCGATGGGCTCGAACGCGGTGCGCTTCGGCGTGCTGTTCGCGCCGGCGATCCTGGCGGGCTGCGTCGAAGTCGCAGACATCCAGCGGGCATTCGCACGCTTGAGTCGCTGGTGGCAACTCGCCCGCCGGCACGATCCCGTCCACGCGCCGCCGATCGGGCGGGCGGGGGCCGTCTGGCTGATGGCGCTCCTCAGCGCCTCCCTCGTGCTCTGGCAGGTCGCCGGTCCGCTCGAGCAGTCGATCGGAGCGTCGCTGAACCCAGCCAGCGAATACTCCTTCTACGTCCCTGCGATCCGTTATCTCGAAGACCACGGCGGCGGCCGTCCGATGCGCATCGAGGTTCCCTTCACGAGCTCCCATTGGGACGCGACGATCCTCGGCGAGCGCTTTGACCTGGCGCGCGGATGGGAGCGCCAGCTCGACACCAGATACGACGAGCTGTTCTACACCGGACAACTCACGGCCGGCGCCTACCACGCCTGGCTGCTGGAAACCGGAGTGCGTTACGTCGCTCTCTCGAACGCACCGATGGACTTCTCCAGCCGCCAGGAGGCCGCCCTGATCCGCGGGGGGCTGCCGTTCCTGCACGAGGTGTTCGCGAGCGCGAACTGGCGCGTCTACGCCGTCCTTCACGCCCAGCCGCTGGCCAGCGGACCGGGAGAGCTCACCGCCATGGACGACGACGGATTCACCCTGCAGGCCACACATCCCGGCACGTTTCTCGTGCGTGTCCGCTACACCCCCTACTGGAAGATTACCTCCGGGCTGGGGAGCGTCAGAGAAAGCGCCGGGGGATGGACCCAGGTCACTTCCGATCGTCGCGGTGAGATCGTGCTCGACACCGAGTTCTCCCTACCCGTGTAGCTTGGTGTCACGCTCGATCAGGAGGGCGAAGGTTGGGCATGCCTCCGCAGCGCGCTTGGCCAGGGCCGTGAGCTCGGATGGGAGCGGTCGCTCGTCGATGATGGGGTAGCCCCAGTCGTCGAGAGTGATGCGCTCTGGTAGAACCTCGGCGCACATGCCGTGGGCCTCGCAGGCGATCGGGTTGACCTTCAGGTGCATGCTCGTCGACTCACGCGGCCGCGGCCAGCTCGATGCGGCTGGGCAGGGGTAGTTCGGGCGCGCTCGCGCAGGCATCGCAGCGGCCGTGCTGTGGCGTGGTCGGCGAACTCCTCCGCGAACACCTCCAGGCCGCTGGCTGATGAAGCGCACGACACCGTCGGGGTGACGGCATGCCCCACGCCCGTCGCGAGCGAGCACCAGCGGGCGATGCGCTGCCCGACCCCGGCCCTCGCGGCGCCATGGGCGACCTCTTCGAGCGCGCCGGCGATCGCGTCGAGGCCGTTCACGCAGGGCCCGCATTGACCGGTGCTCTGCTCGGCCAGCCAGCGCGTGACCCGCGCGATCTCGGCCACCGGGCACGCCTCCTGGGAGAGCAGCACGATCACCCCGGCGCCGAGCGATGCGCCGTCGGAAGCCAGACGATCGTTTGACAGCAAGAGCTCGGGGATCGAGGCGCCGTCGAGCCAGGTGCCGCCGTAGCCGCCGAGCAGCACGGCGCGGATCGGTGAAGTCGCGCCGCCGGCGGCCTCGATCAGCGACTGCAGCGGCGCGCCGTGCTCGATCTCGTACACGCCCGGGTAGGAGACGGCGCCGGAGAGCGTCAGCAGCGCCGAGCCGGGATCGGCCTGCGTGCCGAGCATGCGAAACCACTGCGGCCCGTGGCGGGCGATCAGCGCGAGGTGGGCGAGCGTCTCGGCGTTGTTGATCAGCGTTGCTCGTCTGCGAACCCCGCGCTGGAACGGCAGCGGTGGGGTGAGCGTCGGCTTTGCCGGACCGCCGTTGCAGAGGTTCACGAGGGCTGACTCCTGGCCGGAGACGTAACCGGCCGGCACGGTCTGAACCCCGATCCGCAGAGCGTCGTCACCCGCACGCTCACGCTCGCGCAGCGCACGCGCCATGCTCTGCAGGGCGTGCTCGGCGGACTCGTCGATGCAGAGGATCAGCTCGTCGGCGCCGACGGCTCGTGCGGCGAGCACACCGCCGTCGAGCACGAGGTGGGGCAGGCTCTCGAGCAGCAGGCGGTCCTTGCGGCTCGCCGGCTCGCCCTCGGCCGCGTTGGCGAGAACGATCGGCCGTCTGCCGATCGGCGCCCGCCCGGCGCCCGCGGCAACCGCACGCATCTTCCTCGCGAGTGGGAACGCGGCGCCGCCGCGGCCACGCAGGGCGGCCTGCTCGACGAGCTCGATCAGCGCGCCGGCTCCTCGCCGCTCGCGCCGCCCGGTAAAGGGCAGCTCACCGTGAAGCGCCAGGTGCTCGGCGAGGCCCATCGAGCCGTGCGGCGGCATTCCGGTGAGCAGTCGCGGCAGGCCGGCGGGGTTGATCGGCGCGCTCATTTCCTCGCGGACCCGGCTAGTAGAGAGGTGGGCGTGCCCGAGCGGCGCGCCCAGCCATGACCGAGTGGTCCGCCGGGCAACCAGAGCACGAGGAACAGGGCGAACGCGGCCGTCGTGCCGAGCGCGGCGCCACGGACCCGTGCATGCTCCGGCCAGCCGGTGATTGCCCGAACGCCCACCGCCAGCGCGACCATCGCGAGGCAGCCGATGCTCAGCGCGAGCAGCCACGTGCTTTTCACGTCGCTGCCGGTCCCGAGTCCGTGCAGGAGCGCGATCGGCCAGCACGCGTATGCGAGCCAGTGGGTGGCGCGCCAGGCGCCGTATCCGAGCCGGCGGCGCACGAGGCTCGTGAGCGTCACGGCGAGCAGCAGGTCGAAGGAGACCGCACCGAGCCCGAGCCAGAACGGCCGGTAGCTGCCGACGAAGGGAACGAACGCGTCGATCAGCGAGATCGGCGCGAAGCTGTCGAGCACGGCCGTGAGGATGTGAACGAGCAGGAACGCGAGCGCGAGCAGGGAGACGTTTCGATGCAGCGAGTCCACCACGAACCGCGGCCAGCGAGGGGTGCTGAAGCGGCCGACACCGGCCACGCCCAGGGCGACGCTGAGCGTCAGCAGCAGCATCGCCACGGCGCCGGTCGAGCGCGTGAGGTACCAGTAGGTGCTCGGACCGACGGCGGCGATAGTGGTCATCGCGCGCCCCGTCCCGAACGGGCCGCCACGCCGCTGCCGGCCTGCCGATGCTCGCGACCGCCATAGGCGGCAAGGATCTCGACCGACGACTCCTCGGCGGGCGTCGGCGCCGGCCAGCCGCTCACCAGGCGCACAGCGCCGTCGGTGCTCACCAGGCGCGCAGGCAGCCCCAGTCGCTCGAGCCAATCCGGGGCCGAGCCCGCGCGGATCAGCGCCGCGGTGCTGGCGATGTTCGCATCCAGACAGGTCTCAGCCGCGACGCTCACGGTGCGCCACGTTCGCGTGACGGGCGCGCTCGTTGAGGGATCGATGATGTGATGCCTCGTCTGACCTTCGTGCATCCAGCGCCTGACGGCCGTGCTCGAAGTGGCGATCGCGCCCGAGCGGATCGAGATCGTCTGCCCCTGCGTGCCTGGAGCGCTGCGGTGGTCGTCGGTGACGTAGATCCGCCAGCCATCCGCCGGTGCGGCGCCGGCGGTGGCGATGTCGCCGCCCAAGCCGAGGAGGCTGCCGGCCCCGGTCGCCTCGTACACCGCCGCGGCGGCACGATCGGCCGCCCACGCTTTCGCGGTGGCGCCCAGGTCGAGACGCACGCCGCCTGGGACGCGAATTGCCTTGCGTTCTCGATCGATCTCGATTGCTCGCCATCCGGGCGTCACGCGCACGTTGACCGCGGGGCGTTCTTCGTGCTCTGCCGCCGCGAGCTCTGCAGCCGCGTTTCCAGCCTCCGCGTGTTTGGCCTCCGCGGCCCGCGATCCGTCGACGGGCTTGCGCAGCAGCTTCCAGTCCCGGTCGTACCCCGCGAGCACCAGCGCGTTGCCGACCGTCGGGTCGACATCTCCCTCGGTCAGCACGGCGGCGCGCAGCGCGACTTCGAGCGCGTCGATCAGCAGCGAGCTGACTGGAGTGAGACGGCCTTGGGCGGTGTTCACGCGCTGCAGGTCGGAGTCGGGCCGGAAGCGGCTGCAGGCGCGGTCGATCAGATCGAGCTCCCGCTTGACGATCGCTCGCGCGCGGGCCAGGGCGCGGAGGTCGGTCACCTGCAGGACCACGCTCGTGCCGAGCGCTTCCCAGTTGCTCCTCGCGGTCGTGCTCAGCGGCCTCGTATTCATCTCCCTCGCCCCGCGGGTCACGTCCATCGGATCACGACCCTCCGGAGACCACTGGGGTAGAGGATTCCGACGAAGACGAAGACGAGCTCGATTCGCCGGCCGAGGAGGCTTGGGTTTCGGTGGTTTTGGCCGTTTCCGTTTCCACCGGTGTCGCCTGTTCGGTCGTGGTGGTTTGACTCTGCGTTTCAGGGGTGGCTTGGGTTGAGGTCGATTCGGTCGATGTTGATTCGCTCGACGGTGACGATGCTTCGCTTGCCTGCGTTGAGCTCGACTGTGTGGTGGCCGCGGGCGCCTGGGCCGGAGCTTTGAGCGCTTTCGCATGGCCCACCCGGTGCGTCGCGACGTGCGTCGAGCGCGATGCTTTCCCGTTCGATTTAGTCCCCTTCGCCACCGCGGCCCGCGTCTTACCGGGGAAGGCCTGCGCCGCGAGCGCGGAGAACAACGCGGTCAGCGTCACGGTTCCGGCGAGCAGCCAGCGGTTGCAGCGCGAGAGGCGGTGCAGTGCTGCGTCTCGGGAGAGAGCAGGAGATGAGGGTGAATGCCTCATGTGGGTATGTTCGACGCCGTAGCCTTGGATTCACTAAAGAGCTTGTTAGAGAGCTCTTATCCTCGGTTCCCCCGGCGAGAGGCCCCTCATCCACAAACGCGCACGGGGCACGTTGCGCCGCTCAGTGATGGTGAAAGCCGTGAAGTCCATTCGCCCAGGGTCCGAACTCGGGAATCACGAGCACAGCCAGAACCAGGCCGGCGACGAGCATCCCGGCGAGCGACAGCACTCGACCGTCCCTTCCCGGCTGCCGGCCGGAGAGTCCGGCGAGGCCCGAGTTGGCGCCGTAGTCCGCGCGCAGCGGCGAGTCTCTGCCGCCGGCTAAGCACGAGATAACCCGCCGCTGGTGAGAAAGCTCTTTTATTTGCCGTCCGCATCGCGCCCGGCTCACGGGCGCGATCTATGCTGGGTGGATGTGGAGCCCCGCTGGTTTTTGGTGCCCCGCCTCCTCTGAGCTGAGCGAGCGACGAAGACACAAGCGATGATCCTCCTGATCGAGGACGAGCCTGGGATCGTCGACTTCGTCAAACGTGGCCTCGAGGCGGAGGGCTTCCCAGTGGAGGCGGTCCTGGATGGAGTGGAGGGCGAGCGGCGCGCGTTGCGGGAGAGCTTCGATCTGATCGTCCTCGACCTGATGCTCCCCGGCCGTGGAGGCATGGAGATCCTCAGCGCGCTTCGTCAGGCACGACTGAGCGTTCCCGTGATCGTGCTGACCGCGCGGGGTGAGATCGAGGATCGCGTGGCGGGTCTCGATGCGGGAGCGGTCGACTATCTCGTCAAGCCGTTCTCGCTCGCGGAGCTGGCCGCCCGTGTGCGCGCCCAGCTGCGCCTTGCCACGCAGAGCCCATCGGCATCACTGCGAGTGGGAGATATCGAGCTCAGCCTGCTGACTCGTGAGGTGCACCGCGCCGGGCGGCCGGTGCGGCTGTCGAGCACCGAATTCGACCTGCTCGTTCATCTGATGCGCCACCGCGGTCGCATCCTCTCGCGGCAGGAGATCCTCTCGGCGGTATGGGGCTACGAGCACGACCCCCAGACCAACATCGTGGATGTCTACGTCGGCTATCTCAGACGTAAGCTCGGGAGCACCGAGAGCCCGGCGCCGATCGTCACGGTCCGCTCCGTCGGCTATCGCTTCGACGATGCGGGCTGATGCCTCGTAAGCCCTTGCTTCGGGGTGGGCTGCGTTGGCGGCTGACGGCGTGGGTCGCCGTCGTGATGCTGCTGTTCGCCGCGGTGATCTTCGTGGCCGTCTATCGCGGCACGGCGACGCAGCTGCGCCACCAGATCGACCGCGGGCTGGCCGGCGACGCGGGCGAGTTCTCCCACAACCTGACGCTCTTGGACGAGGACTCACCCCACGCTCTGGCAGCGGCCGCGAGCAGCTATGTCCACCACCAGCCTTTCGGCGCCAGCTCGACGTTGCTGTTCGCGATCATCCCCGGGGCGGGAACCACCACCAACCAGCCCGAGTTGCTCGGCAACGCCGCCCCCGACAACGACGAGACGCCCGCCGAGCAGGATCAGGAGAACCACCTCGCCCACCGGGTGCTGAGCGTTCACGACGGGTACTCCACGGTGGACTTTCCCGATGTCGGCGACTTGCGCCTGCTCAAGCGCGAGGTGAGCGTCGACTCACGGCTGAGCGTCACGATCGGCGTGGGAGAGCCGCTGGCAGCGGTACACGAAGCCCAGCACGGCATCGCGCAGGCTTTCATCCTCGCCGGTGCGCTGGCATTCCTCGCAGTGCTGCTGGCCTCCTATCTGGTCGGTGCCAGGGTCTCGCTACCCCTGCGGCGCATGGCAGCGATCGCTGCCCGTGTCGACGCGGGTGAGCTGGAGCCCCGCATCCACGAGGCGGGCGGCCCTGGAGACGAGGTCCGAGTCCTCGCCGACGCGTTCAACCACATGCTCGACCGGCTCTCCGGCGCGTTCGCCGGCCAGCGCGCGTTCGTCGCCGACGCCTCCCACGAGTTGCGCACTCCTCTGACCGTCGTCCGGGGGCAGCTCGAAGTGCTCAGTGCCCAGTCCCATCCTCCAATCGAGGAGGTCCGGCGCGTCGAGCGTCTCGTTCAAGCCGAGGTCTCGCGAATCACTCGCCTGGTCGACGACCTGCTGCTGCTGGCGAAGTCCGAAGAGAGGCAGTTCCTGCACGTCGAGCCGATCGACCTACGTCCCTATATCAAGGATCTGTGGGATGGCACGAGCCTCACCGCCGAGCGCAAATTTGAGCTTTCGCCGATACCCGATGGCACCCTTCAGGCCGACCCCGACCGGCTCGCCCAAGCCCTGCGTAATCTCGTCCGCAACGCGATCGAGCACACCACCGTCCCCGATGGGCTCGTCCGTCTGGATGTCGCGGCGATGGCAGGCGATCGGGTGCGCTTCGTTGTGGCGGACGACGGTCCCGGCATCCCCCCCGATCAGCGCGAGCGGATCTTCGATCGCTTTCACCGCACCGACACCGCGCGCGACCGAGCCTCGGGCGGAGCCGGCCTCGGGCTGGCGATCGTCCGCGCCATCGCCCAAGCCCATCGAGGGAGCGTCACCGCAGGAGACCGAGCTGGGGGTGGAGCGAAGGTCGAGCTCGAGCTCCCCGGCTTCACCATCTCAGAGATCGCCGTCTGACCTCTTCTCGATACTCTCCCCCTCTTCCACACTCGACCTCCTGGAGACAATGCAATGAAGCGACTCACCCTGCTCATCGTCACCGCGAGCGCTCTACTGTCCGGCGGCGGCACGATCGCCGCGGGTTCCGCGGCGGCTGCCTCGACGCTTCCCACGCTTTCGCTGACAATCACCAACTCCTCGATCACCGTTGGTGGTGCCACGCAGTCCGGTGCGGTCAACGTCGTCTCCACGGCCACGGGTGTCAAGGAAGCAGGCGCGATCCTGTTCCTGTTGAAGCCCGGCGCCACCTTCGAAGAGGTTGAAGCTGCCATCCAGAAGGCCCATGGCGAAATCAACGTGACGAGCAAGTACGGCTCGCTCGTGTTCGACGCCGAAGTGAGTACCGGCAAGAGCAGCGAAGTCCAAACCTACCTGCAACCCGGTCAGTACGTTGCCGTGGTCCCAGGAGAAGAAGGCAAGAGGTCAAAGGCGCACGCGAACTTCACGGTGACCGCCGCCGCATCCCCTGTCGCGCTTCCGGCGCCGCAAGCCACGATCCGCTCGATCGAGTTCGGCTTCCGCGGGCCGAGCACGCTGCACGACGGCGAGCTGGTGCGCTTTGAAAACGAAGGCTTCCTCGTGCACATGGACGTTGCGGCGCCCGTCAAGAACATGAAGGCCGCCAAACAGGCCGTCAAGGACCTGCTGGCAGGCAAGGAAAAGGCGTTTGGAAAGCTGATCTCAGGGCCTCCTGTCGGTTTTCAGGGGCCGGTCGCACATGAAGCCTTTCAGCAGGAGACGATCACCGCCAAGCCCGGCATCTACGTGCAGGTGTGCTTCATGGACACCCAGGACGGACGCGGCCACAACCTGCTCGGCATGGAGCGGATCATTCACATCGTGAAGTAGGTCGGGGCGGACGCTCAGCGCGAGATGCCGCGCGCTGAGCGTCGTACCGAATGCGCGAGCAGCGCGAACACGGCAACCGGCATGACCCACCAAGCCGAGACGCCTACGGCGGCGAGCAGCGCTGTCAACGCAAGTGCCAGTGCCACGCCGATCGCGATGCGCCAATCGTCGCCGACGACGAACTCCCACACGGCGAGCAGGAACTCAGGCACTCCTGTCATGCGCTCACCGTCGCCTGGTCGGTAGTGTCGGCCGTCACCTGACCGCTTTGCGCGATGGGTGCCGAGTCCAAAGTTCGGGCCACCGTCTTGGACAGCATGATCGCCACGAGCAGCACCCCGGGGACGATCGCCAACAGCGCGGCGTCGCCGCCGGGCCAGTTCGCGCCGGCGCCCTCGGCGCCCCAGAACATCCCGAACGAGCTGAGCATCACCCCAACCGCGAACTTCAGCGTGTTCTCGGGGACCCTTGCCAGCGGCGCTCTCGCCGCGGCGCCCACGGCGACGACCACGAGAACGGCGAGCCCGGCGGCCGCGGCGGCCAGGGCGACATGATGCTGGTTGGCGCCGAAGGTGAGCACGATGAACGCGACCTCGAGACCCTCCAGCAACACTCCCTTGAAGGCGATCGTGAAGGCATAACCATCGAACCCATCGTGTTTGGCGCCGGCCGCAACCGCGGCCGCCGCCTGCACCTCGTAGATCTGGGCCTCGTCGTGCTTGGCCTTCAACCCCGAGGAGCGCAGGATCGCCTTGCGCAGCCACTGCAGGCCGAAGATTAACAAGAGGCCGCCAATGATCACTCGCAGCACATCGATCGGCAGCGAGGTGATCGCCGGGCCGAGTGCCGCCACGATCACCGCGAGGGCGAGCACCGCGGCGCCGGCGCCGCTGATCGCCGAGGACCAGCTGCGCGTGCTGCCGACGGCGAGCACGATCGTCAGCGCCTCGACCGCCTCGACCGTGCAGGCGAGGAACACCGACAGGGCGAGTCCGAGCTCCGCGCCGCTCATGCTCTCAGCTCAGCCATGCAGACAGCTCCTCCAGGGCATCTCCGATCACGTGGGCTAAGGCCCGCCGGCGCCCGACGGTCCGAACAGCTGCGATCCACCCGGACCGCCCCCGGGGAAAACGTTGTGGGCGGCCTGGATTCGTCCCTCCCACACCGCTTTGGCGCCGAGATCGCCTGTCCTGAAGCACATGTAGCCGGCGATTAGCGACAGCAGCACGAGCACCACGCGCAGCGCGGTGAGCATTGGCCTGGGTGACAGCAGACCGTCGACGATGCCCAGGCCGGTTGGCATCCCGCCGGAGATCCGCTGGGCGGCAAAGGTGAGGATCAACGTGGCGGTAAACAGCACGTAGACGATCGCAAGAATGTGTGCGGCCTGGGAGTGTTCGGAGATCAGTTTGGCAGCCTGGCCCTGCAGGTTCAACTCGCCGCGCAGCGCGGCGCCCGCCTGCATCGCGAGGAACACGGAGCTCATGGCAACGATCGACACCAGGGCCAGCGCGATCCCGTAGCGCGTCAGCCACCGCGGCTTGATCACAAAGACGATCGCGGCGACGATCGTGCTCGGAATCAGGATCACGGGCACATGCACGAACAGCGGGTGCGCGGGCAGGCCGCCGTAGATCGTGGTGATGCGGATCGGTAGCGTGATGAAGGCGAGGAACGCGAGCGCCGTGAGCACGAACTCGGCGCGCTGCCAGTCCACCCCAGCGGCGCGGCCGCCTGACGTCATATCTTCAACGCTCACAGGGTCCCGAGGCTAAGAACGGGCGATAAACCGTCACTGAAGCGCCGATGAGAATCGTGTCTGTGCGGTGCGGGCTTGCAGTGGCTTCTGGATGTCCGGGCGGGCGAGCGCGAGGTAGGAGACCAGGACGAATACGGCGGCGGCGAACACGATCGCCGTGGGGCCGTCGCCGAAGTCGAGCCCGCTGAGGTTCTTGGGCTTTGAGATGTAGTCGGCGAAGGACGCACCCAGCGGACGCGTGACGATGTAGGACATCCAGAACGCGGCGATGGGGTTCAGCCCAAACCGCCAGTGCGCCAGCGCGGGGATCAGGATCACGATCGTGAAGAGGATCCCCGAGTCCAGGTAGCCGAGATTCAATGAGGTCGCGGTGAAGTCTCCGAGGGCGGTGCCGAGGGCGAAGGTCGCGAACACAGTCGCCCAGTAGTAGGCCTCACGTCGCTGGGTGGTGATGCTGTGAATCGACAGCGTGCCCTCGCTGCGCTGCCAGAGCCAGAAGATCGCGGCCAGGATGACCGCCCACAGGAGGGTCGTCCCCGCATAGGGGATGTGGACATCGAGATGCAGGAAATCCGACACGCCGGTCCCCGTGATCGCGATCGCAAACGCCAAGGACCAATAGGCAAACGCCCGGTAGCGACGCGTACCGAACTGCAACAGGAGCCCCACGACGATCACGAGCACCTCCAGGCCACCGCCGCCGAAGTTGCCATATGTCTTCAGGTAATCCGACGTGGCCTCCCCACCGGCGGTCGTCAGGATCTTCACCACCCAGAAGAGGAAGATGACCTCCGGGACCTTCGCCGCAACCGGGACGGGGAGGAAACGACCGATCAACGGAAGCTCGGCGTCCCGCTCGCGCAGATCCCACGACTCGATCACTTCTTTCACGATAACTGGAGCGCTCTGGAAATCAATCAGACCAGAGGACCAATTTTTGGTTAATCCGTCTCATCCGGAGGGATGACCCGCCTCATCACGAGGTCCTAGTCGGCTCGCTGGGTGTAGACGAACCAGACGAAGCCGACGACGGTAAGCAGGCTCGCGACCCAGAAGTTCAGGCGCTCCCCGAGGATGTGGTGGGCGGGGTCGACCCGCAGCAGCTCCTCGAAGATGCGAAATGCCGAGTAGCCGGTGACATACAGCGCGAAGATCCCAGGTGCGCGAATCTGCTTGTGATGGATCAGCCAAAGGAGGGTGGCGGCGAGCGCGAGGTCCCAGATCAACTCGTACAGGAACGTCGGATGAAAAGTCGAGTAGGCCAGGTATCCGGCGGGGCGGTGTGCCGGGCTTATCTGCAGGCCCCAGGGGAGGCTCGTGGGACCGCCGAAGAGCTCCTGGTTGAAGTAGTTGCCGACCCGGCCGATCGCCTGGGCGACCAGGAGGCCCGGGGCGGCCGCGTCCATGAACCGGGCGATGCTCACACGTTGGCGGCGCAGCGGTATCGCGCCGCCGATGAACCCGCCGGCTATGCCACCCCAGATACCGAGGCCGCCCTGCCAGATCGCCAGCCACCCCCACCAGTGCTGGGGGACTTCGCTCCAGCTCGTGACGTCGTGATAGAGCCGCGCACCGAGGATCCCCGCCGGCACGCCCCAGATCGCGACGGTGTAGACGAGGTCCGGGTCACCGCCCTTCTCGCGCCAGAGCCTGCGCGTCAGGAGGACCGCGGCGGTGATCCCGACGACGTAGCAGAGCCCGTAGAAATGGAAGAACAGCGGCCCGACGTGAAACCCGTTGCTCGACGGGCTGGGGATCGAGGCGGGCATTGCCGGCTGAGGCTAGCTCACGCCTGCGCACCCTCCGTCGCCGCGATCCCCACATTCCTCTCACCCTGATCGGCCTCCGCGGATGAATATCCCGCCCCTGCCCCCGTCCCGGCCTTCGGTACGAGGAACCCGACGAGTAGGCAGATCAAAAGGAAGCCGGTCGCCATCAGGAAGGTCTCGGTGAACCCGGTGACGGTCGGCAGGCCGTCGGCGGAGGTGTTCCCGGCGATGAACGTCGCCGACAGCTGGCCGCCGAGCGCGCCGCCGAGTGTGCGCATCACCGTGTTCATGCCGCTCGCCACGCCCGTCTGATGGGGGGAGACCGCCTGCACGATCAGGTTGCCGAGCGCCGCGAAGGCGAGGCCGACGCCGACCCCGAGTAGCCCGGCGGCGATCAGCAGGTCGTAGGGATGGCTGTGCGCGACGGCGAGCAGCGCAAACGATGAGGTGCTGAACGCTGTTCCGGCTAAAAGCGCCGCGCGCGAGCCAAAGCGGGCGGAGATCCGCCCGGAGGACAAACCCAGGACCGTCACCCCGATCGTCGTCGGCAACAGATACAGACCCGAGACGACGACTGAGGCGCCGAACCCGAACCCGGTGCTGGTAGGCAGCTGGGCGATCTGGGGAATCACGATGAACGACGCATACATCCCCGCGCCGAGCAGGAACGCGGACGCGTTCGTCGTCCATACGCCGCGGATGCGCATCATCGTCATGTCGACGAGCGGTTCGCTGCTGCGGACCTCGACCGCGATCCAGGCCACCGAGACGGCGATGCCGACGGCGAGCAGGCCGAGCGTCTTCGCCGAGCCCCAGCCCCATGTCGTGGTCTGCGAGATCGAGATCAGCACGATCGACATCCCGATCGTCATCAGCGCCGCCGCCAGCCAGTTCACGCGCCCGGGTAGCTTCACCGGCGACTCCGGGATGTAGCGCCACGTCGCGACCGCGGCGAAGACCGTCGGGATCAGGGGGAGCCAGAACAGCCAGTGGTAGCTGAGGTGCTCGATGATCAGGCCCGAGAGCACGATCCCCACGCCGCCGCCGAGGCCGAGGATCGCCGACAGCAGGCCGATGCTCCCGGCCACCTTCTCGCGCGGGAACTCGTCGCGGACGATCCCGAACGCGAGCGGGAAGATCCCGCCGGCCGCGCCCTGGATGAAGCGACCCACGACGATCACCGCGAGCGAGCTCGACACCGCGGACAGCAGCGTGCCGGCGGCGAGGATCACGAGCGTCCACAGCAAGATCTTCTCCTTGCCGTACATGTCGCCCAGGCGGCCCAGGATCGCGGTGCCGACCGACGCGGCGAGCAGGTAGGCGGTCAGCAGCCAGGTGACTTCGGTCTCAGTCGCGTGCAGCGCGTGCTGGAAGGTCGGCAGCGCCGGCAGCACCGCCGAGCTCAGCACCGCGTAGGCCAGCCCGCCGAGCGCGAGCACGGCGAGGATCAGGTTCGGATGCGTGCGGTCTTCGGTCCTCGCTGCGCTCACGCGTGCATTATGGCTGCAGATCGAGCGCGTTCAGGATCTTCGACCACTGTGCGACGGCTCTCGCTTCGGCGTCGACGAGTTCGCCTTCGAACTGCCTCGTCAGCGTCAGTACTTCGCGCTCGTGAGAGTCCTCGTACGGAGCGAGCAGATGCGCCGGCACTTCGCCGATGCCGACGTTGTGGGCGCTGTAGCGTTCGTCGAACTGCGTCGTGCTCGCCGGCAACGTCCTGTAGCCGCTGGCGGCCCACACCTGCACGTCACCGCACACGTCCGGCATTTCCAATGCGGCGAGCACCTTGAACTTGGCCGCGTAGGTCCTGACTTTGCGGGTGAGCTTCTGATTGCTCCAGCGCAGGTGAGCGACCGTTTCCGCGAAGCCGTCGACCACCTGGATGTCGGCGCGGATGAAGACGACCGACATCGCGCCGATCACCTCGTTGCTGAGCGCCGCGGCGGCTTCGTTCTCGGGCGAGGCCGCAGCCGCCATCGGGCATTCCGCGCTGAGCGTCTGTTGCAGGCTTTCGAGCGCGGCTTCGCCGGTCTGCATGTTGGTCCGCGCCGTGTGTGCCAGCGTGTAGTCGGCCTGGATGTAGGTTTTCGTCGTGGCGATGTTCTCCGCCCTGGCGTGGTTGCCGCTTCCGGCGAGCGCCTGCGCCGGCGCCACCGCGACGGCCAGCGCCGCGAGGAGGATGTAGATTGGCTGTAGAGCGAGCTTCATACCCAAACGGAGGATAGGCCCATCATGGATCTCGTAAACCACCAGTGCTGTCTCGCCGCCCGTCCTGTCGGACTGCCGAAGTCGAGCGACTGGCGCTACACCGAGGAGCCCGTTCCCGAGCCGGGAGCCGGCGAGGTGCTCGTGAAGGTCCTGCTGATCTCGCTCGATCCCGCGATGCGCGGCTGGATGAACGACGTCCGCTCCTACATCCCGCCCGTCGGCGTCGGCGAGGTGATGCGCGCGCTCGCGGCAGGCGAAGTCATCTCCTCCAACGATCCGGCCCTCTCCCCCGGAGACCTCGTCACCGGGCTGCTCGGCGTGCAGCGCTACGCGGTCGCGCCCGCCGGCGCGCTGATGAAGGTCGATACGTCGCTCGCCCCGCTGCCCGTGTACCTGAGCACGCTCGGCATGACCGGCATGACCGCCTACTTCGGGCTGCTCGACGTCGGCAAACCGGTCGCGGGCGAGACCGTCGTGATCTCCGGCGCCGCCGGCGCGGTCGGCGGGGTCGTCGGTCAGCTGGCGAAGCTGAAGGACTGCCGCGCCGTCGGGATCGCGGGCGGGGCGGAGAAGTGCCGCTATGTCGTCGAGGAGCTGGGCTTCGACGCGGCGATCGACTACAAGGCACAGGATGTCGCCGCGGGCCTGCGCGAGCACTGCCCGAAGGGGATCGATGTCTACTTCGACAACGTTGGCGGGGAGATCCTGGACGCAGCGCTCGCGCACCTGGCGCGTCACGCGCGCGTGGTGATCTGCGGCGCGATCTCCCAGTACAACGCCACCGAGGCGGTCGCGGGCCCGTCCAACTACCTGTCGCTGCTGATCAACCACGGGAGCATGACGGGCTTCGTGATCTCCGACTACTACTCCAGCTACGCGGAGGGCCTGCGCGAGATGGCCGGCTGGTACGCCGAAGGCAAGCTCTCCTCGCGCGAGGATGTCGCCACCGGCCTGGATAACTTCCCCGACACGCTGCTGCGGCTGTTCTCGGGTGAGAGCACGGGCAAGCTGGTGCTCGAGGTCGCGTAGGTCGAAGAACTTGGTAAAGATCGCGCTGCCCGGAGCACCTGGGCCGGAAGTGAGCGGTTTGCAGAGGTATCGTCCGCACTCGACTCGCTGGTCTGCTCCGTCCCGGCGCCCGAGGGGTCGACTCTGAATGAAACGGAACGGCCCTATCGTCCTGCCGGTCATGAGCGTCGCGGGGATCGCGGTCCTCGCCATCGCGTTGAGCGGCTGCGGAGCAATCCGGCTCGGCGCAGCAGGGCGACGCTTCGCCGGCATGCCTGCCGGCCACTTTGAACCACAGCGCCAGGCTGGAAGGGGTACCGGTCGACGTCTCGCCGGCGCCGGAAACCGACACGGCGAACGCGCATACGCAGATCAGCTTCCTGGGCGTGCCGGCCGCGGAGATCAACGAGGTCTCCGTCGTGGGTCAGCGCAGCGGCAATCACGCCGGCCGCCTCCAGGGCTACTCGCAGGGCGACGGCGCGAGCTTCGTCCCCGGCACCCCGTTCCAGGCCGGCGAGCGCGTTAACGTCCGCGCCGAGATCGGCTCGGGCAACGGCCGCAGGCCGATCGCGTTTCAGTTCCGCGTCGATACTCCATATTCGACGGCGAGCACTCCGGCCTTCGGAAACCCGCAGGCGGCGCCCGCCGACTATCAGAGCTTCTACACGATGCCCGGCGTCCAGGCCCCGGTCCTGACGGTCACCGTGGCGGACCGCGATCCCGCGGCGGGCGACATCCTCACGACCAACGGTCCCGGCCCCGGTCAGTACGGGCCGCTGATCTACACGCCGCAGGGCAAGCTCGTCTGGTTCGAGAGGCTGTCGGGGGGCGAAGCGGCGGAGGACCTGAACGAGCAGACCTACGAAGGCCGGCGCGCCTTGACGTGGTGGAAGGGCAAGGTGCTCTCGCTCGGCTTTGGCCAGGGCGAAGACATCGTCATGAGCTCCAGCTACCAGACGGTCGCGAGGATCCCCGGCGGCAACGGCCTGAAGGCGGACCTGCACGACTTCCAGATCGCTCCTCACGACATCTCCTACACGACCGCTTACAACCCGATCCGCTGCGACCTCAGCTCGATCAAAGGCTCCTCGGACGGGGCGATCGTCGACACGGCGATTCAGGAGATCGACATGAAGACGGGCCTCGTACGCTGGGAATGGCACAGCCTCGACCACGTTGGCGCGGCGGAGTCCGAAGTCGAAGTCCCGACGGACGGGGCGCCTTGGGATTACTTCCACCTCAACTCGATCGACCCGGAGCCCGGCGGGAACATCTTCATCTCGGCGCGCAGCACCTGGGCCGGCTACCAGCTGCAAGGCGCCACCGGCAAGGTCCTCTGGCGACTGGGGGGTAACAGGAGCTCTTTCAAGATGGGCCCGGGCACCAAGACGGCGTGGCAGCACGACGGCCGCGTCCTCCCTAACGGCGAGGTCACCTTCTTCGACGACGGCTCGAACCCGCCGATCCACAGTCAGTCTCGGGGAGTGCGAATCGCGCTCGACTTCAAGACCCTCCAGGCGCGCCTCGTCTCCGCCTACACCCATCCAAACCCGCCGCTGCTCGCCCCAAGCCAGGGCAACATGCAGACGCTCCCGGATCAGAACGCGCTGGTGGGCTACGGCGGGGTGCCCGCGATCAGCGAGTACGCCGCCAGTGACGGCTCGCTGCTCCTCGACGCCCACCTGCCGTTCGACATGTCCTTCTACCGCGCCTTCCGCTTCCCCTGGAGCGGGCGCCCGTCCAGGCCGCCCGCGGTCCTCGCCAGCTTGAACGACACGGGCGAAGAGACGATCGTGCACGCCAGCTGGAACGGCGCCACCGAAGTGGCCCGGTGGCGCGTGCTCGCGGGCAGGCGCGACGGGTCGCTCACGGCGCTGGCCACGATCCCTGCCGGCAATGACTTCGAGAGCTCGACGACCCTGCCGGAGAAGTACGCCTACGTGGCGGTGCAGGCGCTCGACGCGGCCGGCCACGTGCTCGGCGCCTCAAAGACGGTCCGGCCGATCAGCTACGCCGCCTCGCTCCAATGAGCGCCGGCGGCGGCTCAGTAGGCCGGTTTGGACTTGTGCTTGTGCGGCGCCGGCGTCGTGGTCGTCGTGGTGGCAGGCGTCGTGGTCGCGGGGGTGCTCGTCGTCGGCGTGGTGATGAGGAAGCAGAGCTGCTCGCCGCCGCACCCAGCCACCGCGACAGTGCTCGCCAGGATGGCCGCTGTCGTTAGCATGGCGGTCAGTGGCGTTCTTCTCATCGGGCGGGCTCCAATCGTCGCTGGAGGGCTCGGGCGCTCACCCTACCAGGGGTTCTCGGCTCTCATGAGCATCGAGACGCAGGCGGAGCCCGGGGGCGCCGCAGGCACCTCCGGGCCGAGAGCAGGCAGGGCTCGGGCTCGGCGTGGCTCTTGGCCGTCTGCTGCGTGGCCCAGTTCATGGTGATCCTCGACCTGAGCATCGTCAACGTCGCGCTGCCCTCGATCCAGTTGAACCTGGGGTTCTCCGCGCCCGAACTGCAGTGGATCGTCGACGCCTACGCGATCACGTTCGCGGGCTTCTTGATGTTCGGCGGCCGCGCCGCCGACCACTTCGGGCAGCGCCGGATGTTCGTCCTGGCGCTGCTCCTGTTCGGGCTCGCCTCGCTCGCCGGCGGCGCCGCACAGGGCCGGGAGATGCTCGATCGTCGCGCGCGCGGTGCAGGGCCTCGGCGGCGCCCTGATGGCGGCCTGTTCGCTGGCGATCATCACCTCGTCGTTCGCGCCGGGCCCGCAGCTCCATCGCGCGATCGGCCTGTGGGCGGCGATGAACGGACTCGGCGGGGCGGCCGGCGTGCTGTTCGGAGGGATCATCACGCAGGAGCTCACCTGGCGCTGGGTGCTGCTGATCAACCCTCCGATCGCGATTGCGACCGCGCTGGTGGCGTACGCGGTCGTGAGCGAGCGCCGCAGAGGATCGGGTCCCACCCGGGCGGGCGGGACCAGCTTCGACCTCGCCGGCGCGCTGACGCTGACGATCGGTCAGATGGTGCTCGTGTTCGGGGTCGTGGAAGCGGGCCTGAAGGGCTGGGACACGCTTGCCGCGCTCGGCCCGATCGTCGGCGGCATCGCCCTGCTCGCGGTGTTCGGCGTGATCGAGACGCGCCTGGCGTCCGAACCGCTGATCCCCTTCAAGGAGCTGACCAAGCCGCTGCGGATCGCCAACAACATCGTCCTGCTGTTCAGCGCGTCGCTGTTCCCGATGTGGTTCGTGAGCTCGCTCTACCTGCAGCAGGTGCTGGGCCTCTCGCCGCTTCACACCGGCCTGATCTTCCTGCCGATGACGCTGACGATCATGCTGGTCGCCTCGCGCACCGGCAAGCTCGTGAGCCGCTTCGGCGTGCGCCCGGTGCTCGGCGGTGGGCTGGTCATGTTGACGGCCGGAATGCTGCTGCTCGCGAAAGTCGGATCCAGCGGCAGCGCGATCGTGTACATCATGATTCCCGGGCTGCTCACGGCGGCGGGGATCGCGATGTCGATCGTCCCCTCGACGATCGCCGCCACGCAGGGCGCCAAGGAGGGGCAGGCAGGGCTCGCCTCGGGCCTCGTCAACACCTCGCGCCAGATCGGCGGCGGGCTTGGGCTGGCGGTCCTGGTCACGCTCGCGACCCAGCGCTCGAGCCACCTGATCGGCACCGGGCAGCAGGTGCCGCAGGCGCTGACCGACGGCTTCCGGCTCGCCTACCTGATCGGCGCCGGCCTGGCCGCGGCGGCGGCGCTCGTCACGTTCACGGCGCTGCCCAGGCCCGCCGGCGCGCCGAACGCAGCGGCGCGTGCTCTGGCGATCGCGATCGCCGTCGGTCGTCGTCGGCTTCGTCGCGGTCGACCTCGCGTTCGCGGGCTCGCATGGCGCTCCGGTCGGGGCGTACACCACCCGCGGCGCCTACAGCTTCGTCACCGAGCCGTCGCTGCACCCGCCGAAGCTCCACGCCGACGCCCCGACCGTCGCCGGCAAGCTGGCGCCCGGCTACATCTTCACCGCCAACTTCTACAACCTCAACTACCCGCCGCTGGTCGGTCAGAGCGGGCCGCTGATCCTCGACCGCAACCTGCAGCCGGTCTGGTTCCAGCCCGTGCCCGAAAGCGTCGTCGCCTCCAACCTGAGCCTGCAGACCTACCAGGGCAAGCCGGCGCTCGCCTGGTGGCAGGGCGTCGTCACGAACACCGGCTCGACCGAGAGCGGCGAAGACGTGGTGGTCAACCAGCACTACCAGACGGTCGCGAGGCTGAGGGCGACGGACGGCTGGGTCCTCACCCTCCACGAGTTCCTGATCTCAGGGCGAAGACGCCTGGGTGACCGCGAACAAGAACATCGCCAAGAACCTCTCCAGCTACGGCGGCGCCTACAACGGGGCGCTGATCGACTCGGCCGTGCAGGAGTACAACCTGAAGACCGGCAAGCTGCTGCGCAGCTGGGACGCGCTCGACCACATCCCGCTGGGCGACTCGTACGCCAGCGTGCCGACCAACGGGTTCCCGTGGGACGCCTACCACGTCAACGCGATCGACCTGGCCGGTAACGGACGCTTCCTCGTCTCGATGCGCAACACCTGGGCCGCCTACATGGTCAACACCGACACCGGCAAGATCGAATGGACCCTGGGCGGCAAGCGCTCGGACTTCGAGTTCGGCCCGGGAGCCGCCTTCCAGTGGCAGCACGACGTGAAGCTGCAGGCCGACTCAACGGCCGTCCGGGCTCGACGGTCCTCACGATGTTCGACGATCATTGCTGCCAGCTCACCGGCGGCGGCACCTCGGTCCCGGCGACCGGGCCATCTCGCGGGCTCGTGCTAAAGCTCGACCAGGCCGCGCGCACCGCGACGCTCGTGGCCCAGTACCCCGGCGGCGGCAAGTTCGAAACCGAATACATGGGCGACACGCAGCCGCTGCAGAACGGCAACACGTTCGTCGGCTGGGGCTCGGAACCCTACCTCTCGGAGTACAGCCCGTCGGGCAAGCTGCTGCTGGAAGGGAGCTTCCCCGGTTCCGACCTGAGCTACCGCTCGACGCTGGAGCAGTGGGTCGGCAAGCCGCTCACCGCGCCGGCGGGCGCCGCTCGCCAAGCGGACGGCAAGACCACGGTGTACGCGAGCTGGAACGGCGCCACCGAGGTCGTCTCCTGGCGGGTCCTGGCTGACGCTGGAACCGGCTCCGGCTCCGGCCGCGCTGGCCGTCGTGGCGCGGGCCGCCAGGTCCGGCTTCGAGACGGCGATCGGAGTGCCGAACGGCTACAAGAGCTTCGAGGTGCAGGCGCTGGACGCAGGCGGCCGGGTGATCGGAGCTCAGCCGGCTCTTCGCGCTGGGTCGGTGACTAGACTGCGCCTCGATGACGACCCGGTTCATGACGATTCTCCTCGCCACGGACGCGTACGCGGGAGCGGCGATCCGATGAGCAGGCGAGGCTCGACAGGGGCCATGTTCGCTGCAGTGGCGGCCGCGATCGCACTGTCTGCCTGTGGCGGCACGTCTTCGGCCACCTCCGACGTGCTCGCCGCCGACTCGGCCGTGGGCGCCGCCGCCTCGGGCGCGGTGGCCGTCTCGCCGCTGCCGGGCACCCCGGACGCCTCCCCGCAGACCCAGATCAGCTTCCTCGGCGGGGCGGGCACACAGGTGTCGGACGTGCACGTCGTCGGGTCGCGCAGCGGCAATCACGGGGGCAGCCTGCGGGCCTACTCGACCGGGACGGGCGAGAGCTTCCTGCCGTCGCACCCCTTCCAGACGGGGGAGCGCGTGAGCGTTCATGCTCGCGTGGACTCCGGCGGGGCGACGCAGACTCTCAGCACCAGCTTCACGATCGCCAACCAGGACAAGGTCAGCCAGAGGCAGTTCCCGATCAACCCGGGTAACCCAAACGCGATCCAGCACTACAGCTCCGCGCCGTCGCTGACCCCCTCGACGGTTCAGGTCACCACGCCCGCCAAGCCCGGCGCGAGCCCCGGCGATCTGTTCCAGGCCCCCTATCAGGGCAAGGGCTCGCCGGGGCCGATGATCTCCGAACAGAACGGCGGTCTCGTGTGGTTCCACCCGCTGCCGAAGGACGATTCGCGCGACGAACTTCCAGGTTCAGCAGTACGAAGGCAAGCCGGTGCTCACGTGGTGGCAGGGGCGGATCCTCGAGGTCGGCTTCGGCCAGGGCGAGGATCAGATCTACAACACCTCCTACCAGCACGTCGCGACGATCTACGCTGGGAATGGCTATCACGCCGACCTGCACGTGATCAAAATCACCCCGCAGGGAACGGCGTGGATCGACATGTTCGACCCGATCCACATGAACCTCTCCTCGGCGCACGGCGAGGCAAACGGCGTGCTGACGGACTCGGTCGTGGAGGAGATCGACATCAAGACCGGGCTGGTGATGTGGGAATGGCACGCGCTCGGGCACATCCCCGTCAGCGAATCGAACAACCCGGCGCCGAAAGCCAGCTACCCGTGGGACTACGTCCACATCAACTCGATCTCGCCCGGTCCGGAAAGTGGGGCGGGGACCGGCGCCGATCAGCCGGGTCAGGTGCTGCTGTCCTCGCGCAACACCTGGACGCTGTACGACGTGGACATGCACACGGGAGCGATCGACTGGCGGCTGGGGGGCAGCCACTCGAGCTTCAAGCTCGGAGCGGGCACGCGCTTCTACTGGCAGCACGACTCCGAATGGCAGCCGGGTGGGCTGATCTCGGTGTTCGACAACGGCTCCGACCCGCCGAAGGAGAAGCAGTCGCGGGGGCTGCTGCTGGATCCGAACACGTCCAATCACACGGTGACGCTCGTCAAGCAGTTCACCAACCCGTCGAAAACACTGCTGGCCTGAAGCCAGGGCAACCTGCTGAACCTGTCGACCGGCGAAAACACTCCGGGCAACTGGCTGATGGGCTACGGCGGGCTGCCGAACTTCACCGAGTACGACCCCGCCGGCCACGTGCTGCTCGACGGAACGCTCGGCAAGAACGTGCAGAGCTTCCGCACCTACCTGCAGCCGTGGAGCGGGCAGGCGCCGGGCGTGCCGTCGGCTGTGGCGGTCACGGCGGCGCTGCGCCGCGGGTGCGGTGAGCTGGAACGGGGCGACCGAAGTCGCCTCCTGGCAGGTGCTCGGCGGGCGCCTCGGCGAGCGCGCTCGCGCCGGTGGCCAGTGCGGCCGAAGGCGGGTTTCCAGACGACGATCTCGGTGCCCGCGGGCGGCTGCCTATGTCGCCGTGCAGGCGCTGACGCAAGCGGGCGCCGTGATCGGCACCTCGGACACGGTCAAGGGTTGAAGCCGCACCGCTCAGTCGTGCGAGCGCTGCTCGCGTCTGGGGAAGAGTCCGAGATCCCGCCGCTCGAACCTGCGCGTGCCGCTTGCCGGTCTCGCGCTGGTGGTCGGTGCCGCGGCGGTCGGGGCCGCGGCGGTCGTCGCGTTCGGAGCCGGCGCGGGCACGCTCGGTGCGATTGCGTCAGACGCCGAGCAGCGCCGGGGTGCCGCGGCGAGCCCGAGCTGCGTGCCGCCGGCGCTCAACGTCTCCGCGGCGCTCGCCGGCGCGCGCGTGACGGTCTCGCCCGGCCCCGGCGTCAGAGACGCCTCCACCGCCACCCAGATCAGCTTCCTCGGCGTGCCTGCGGCCGAGCTCTCGCGGACATCGTCGTCCGGGGCTCGCGCAGCGGCGCGCATCGCCGGGCGCCTGCTCGCCTACTCCCAGGGCGACGGCGCCAGCTTCGTGCCGGCGAAGCCGTTCGCCCCCGGCGAGCTCGTGACCGTCCACGCCGTGCTGCGCGAAGCCGGACGAGCACGGAGGCGACCCCGTTCGCCTGGAGCTTCACCGTGGCCGTGCCCGACGACCCGGGGTCGGCGGACGTGACCGAGAGCACGCGCCCGAGCTCGGCGCCGGCACCCGCGCCGAAGGAATATCAGAGCTTCCACTCGCGCCCGGAACTGCGCCCGCCCGATGTGACGGTGTCCACGAAGGCGCAGACGGCCACGGGGCGGCGACCTGTTCCTCGCGCCATACTCCGGGGTCGGCCAGTACGGGCCGATGATCCTGGGCGAACACGGAGAACTGATCTGGTTCAAGTCGCTCTCGCCCGCCGGCACGCGCGCCGCGAACTTTCGCGTGCAGGAATACGAAGGCAAGCCCGTGCTCACCTGGTGGCAGGACCCGCTGATCGCCGACGGATCGAAGACGGCGGGCGAGGTGATCGCGAACAGCGCCTACCAGACCATCGCGGTCGTTCGCGCCGGCAACGGCTACCAGCCGGACCTGCACGAATTCCAGATCACCCCGCAGGACACCGCGTGGATCACCGTCTACGACGCGATCGACTGCAACCTCTCATCGGTCGGCGGCCCCAAGGACGGCGCCGTCGCGGACACGCTGCTGCAGGAGATCGACCTGAAGACGGGCCTCGTGATGTACGAGTGGCACAGCCTCGACCACGTGCCCCTGACGAGCTCCTACGCGTCGGCGGCGCCGACGAGCAGGGGAGAACCGTTCGACTACTTCCACATCAACTCGATCGACACCGAGCAGAACGGCGATCTGCTGGTCGACTCGCGCAACACCTGGGCCGCGTACGACGTCGATCCGAAAACCGGTCAGGTGCGCTGGGAGCTGGGCGGCAGGCACTCGAGCTTCAAGCTGGGCCCGGGAGCAAGCCCGGCCTGGCAGCACGACGCGCGCCAGCAGCCCGACGGTGCGATCACGTTCTTCGACAACGGCGCGTTCCCGGCGGTGCACCCGCAGTCGCGCGCGATCGAACTGGCGCTCGACCCGGCCACGATGACGGCGACGCTCGTGCGCAGCTACGAGCATCAGAACCCGCTCGTCGCCGGCAGCCAGGGCAACGTGCAGGCCCTGCCCGGCGGAGACTGGATGGTGGGCTGGGGCCAGGCCGGCTACCTCTCGGAGGTGAGCCCCACCGGGCAGGTGCTGTTCAACGCCCACCTGCCCCCGGACTGGGAGTCCTACCGGACCTTCGCGCTGCCGTGGGCCGGGCAGCCGGCCGAACCGCCGGCGCTGGCGGTCGCTAACAACCCATCGGCCGCCGCCGGGGGCGCAGGCGGCAAGTCCGTCGGCACGGGCGGCGGGTACGTCGTCTACGCAAGCTGGAACGGCGCGACCGAAGTCGCCTCCTGGCGGGTGCTCGCGGGATCCTCCGCGAATGCCCTCGTGCCGGTGGCGAGCGCTCCGAAGGCCGGCTTCGAGACAGCGATCCCGCTGTCCGGCGCCGCGGCCGGGCGGTACTTCGCCGTGCAGGCGCTCGCCTCCTCCGGCGCGGTGCTCGGCACCTCACGCACGATCGATGGTTGACCCATCTGAAGATAAAGAGGGCGAGAAGGTTGCTGCACTTTAGAGACTGCGTGTACACCATAGTTCTACGCAGTCTCTAAAGTGAACACTTCTCCACCCGGTCTTTAGCTTCTCAGCGGCCGACCCCCGAACGGTCTCAACCCGAGCGGCCTTTCCCCCGGTTCGCCTTCGCGTTCGGAGCGGAGTTTGCGCCGGGAGGCCGCCGCGGCGGCGGCGTTCCGCGCGGTCGAGAAGTAGTCGGCAAAGCCACGCGCGTGCGCTGCGGTCAGGTGCGGCGGCAGCGGATGGCGCAGCTCCTGGCGAAATGCGCGCTGCAGTTCGGCGCCCAGCTCCTCCTCCAGCGCGCTCTGTGAGGCGCTGTTGTGGAGCTCCAGGCGCCCGGAGTGGGTGCTGTAGTCGTACAGCTCGCGTTGCTCGCCCCGCGTGAGCGGTTCGATGCCCTGCGCCGGCCAGTTCGAGTACGTCGCGAGCTTTGCCGCGGGCGTGCGCAGCGCGACGACGTGCAGCGGCGCATCGGCCGCGTAGGGCTCGATCGCAAACTCGGTCACGGTCTCGTCGGTCGCGTGCAGCACGTAGGGACGGCCGGGAGCCGTGGGGTCGGCGAGGATCCCGGCGAGGTCGGCCCGGTCGGCGATGTGGGAGTAGTGGGGGTCGCGCCGCCAGTCGTCAGATCCGCTGGCGATCGTGAGCAGCAGCGGCGCGAGGTCGACGCTGGAGGTGAGCTGCTCGCGGACGCGTTCGGGGGCGCTGGTGAGCAGGCCGCGGGGGTCCTTGACGAGCAGCGGCACGCGGATGCCCTCCTCGTAGGCGGAGGCGCCCTTGCCGCGCAGGCCGTGCGAGCCTCCGTACTCGCCGTGATCGGAGGTGAACACGATCACGGTGTTCGCCGCCACCTCGGGGCGGCTCTCGAGCGTATGCAGAACCCGGCCGATGTGATCGTCCACCTCGCGCTGGATCTTCATGTAGAGGTCGAGGAATTCGCAGCCATTTTTCGCTCGCTTCCGGGCCCGTGAAGGGCACCGGCCCGAACGAGGCCGCCGAGGTGTCCTGGAAGGTGCGTTGCAACAGCGGCTTGTTGCGCTCGATCAGCAGCTCCGGCGTCTCGAAGTTGGGCGGCAGGCGCCCGATCACGCCCGGCGCCTGCGCCTCGGCTGGGACGCGATCGGTCCACTTGTACCACCAGGCGATGTCGTGCGGGTTGACGAACGAGACCGTCGTGCACCAGGGTTCGCCGCCGCCGCCGCCGCCGCTGCTGCTGCTGCTGCTGCTGCCCGCGCCGCCCCGACCGCCGCTGCCCGCGCCGCCGGCACCCTCGTGGGCGAGGAACTCCTCGAACTGGCGCGCGATCTGAGGGTCCACGCGCCAGCCCTGGCCGGGGCCGCCGTCGGGCGATGGGTAGGTGCCTCCCGCGAAGCCGTAGTCCTCCAGATATGGCCTGCCCACCGCCTGCGTCCACTTGTTGTCGTGATGGGTGAGATGCCACTTTCCGTACCACCAGGTGCGGTAGCCGTGTTCGCGCAGCATTGTTCCCCAGGTCGGGAACCCGGGATCCAATGTGCTGCCGCCCGTGATCATGCAGCCGGTCTGATGGGTGTAGAGGCCGGTCAGCATCGCCGAGCGGGAGGGCGTGCAGTCGTTCGAGACCGTGTAGTGCCGCCCGAAGGAGACGGCCCCGCGGCGCAGGCGCTGCAGGTTTACCGGCAGGCTCACGCCGCCCCCCGGGACTGGCCCGAACCACTGCGGGAAGCGCAGCTGGTCGACCATGATTACGAGGATGTTCGGACGCCGTACGTCCGCGGTCGCGGGTGCGACGCGCCGTGCCGGTTGGGCGACCGGGGCTCCGCTCGGCTGCGTCTGCGTCCCGTCGCTGGTGCCGGCGCAACCGGCGATCGCAACGCCCGAGCCCGTCAGCAGGCTGCCGGCGAGGGCGCCGCGCTTGAGGAAGGTGCGCCTGTCGGTCTTCTGATCTGGTTTCATGCCTGCGGTGCGCGTGCGGATCGTTGGCTTGACGGCGTTGCTGGGGCTGGCGCTCGCCGCTCCGGGCGCATCCGCGGCTCAGCCCACTCGCGCGGCTGGGTCGGCTTCTGCCCATGCGGCCGGGGTCGCTCCGGTTTGCGAACCAACGACATTGAACACCTCCGCGCTGCTTGCTGGATCTGTGACGGTTTCCCCGCTGCCGGGAAGTCGCGACGCCTCGCCGCAGACGCAGATCAGCTTCCTGGGTCCTCCTAAAGGCGACCTTAGTGCAATCAGCGTCGTCGGCTCGCGCACCGGCCCGCATGCGGGGCGCTTTCAGGGCTACTCGGAGGGAGACGGCGCGAGCTTCGTCCCGAGCAAGCCATTCGCCCAGGGCGAGACCGTGACGGTCAGCGGGCAGGTGGCGAGCGGCGGCGCCGTGCAGCCGCTGAGCGACAGCTTCACGATCGCCTCTCAGGACCCGCTCAGCACCACGCCCGAGACGATCCACGAAGGCAGTCCGAGCGAGATCCAGTACTTCCGCTCGCGCCCGGACCTGCGCCCGCCGGTGCTCACCGTGACCGCGAGCTCGCCCGCCGTGGCGCCCGGCGATCTGTTCACCGCGCCGTATGACGGGCCGGGGCAGAGCGGGCCGATGATCCTCGATCCAGAAGGCGGGCTGGTCTGGTTCAAAGCGCTGCCGAAATACACCTCGGCCACCAACCTGCGGGTGCAGGAATACGCGAGCAAACCGGTGCTGACGTGGTGGCAGGGCGACATCTCGGTGCACGGGTTCGGGCAGGGCGAAGACGTGATCCTCGACAGCGCCTACGCGCCGATCGCACACGTGAAAGCGGGGAATGGCCTGCAGGCCGATCTGCACGAGTTCCAGCTGACCCCCCAGGGCACGGCGCTGATCACGGCGTATGACCCGATCTACTGCAACCTCTCAAAGGTCGGCGGCCCCGCGGGTGGGGCCGTGACAGACGGGACCTTCCAGGAGATCGACGTGCGCACGGGGCTGGTGATGTACCAGTGGACGAGCCTCGACCACGTCGCGCTCGCCGAATCCTACGCGCCCGCGAACACCAGCGACACGGCGTTCCCGTTCGACTTCTTCCACATCAACTCGATCAACCTCGACCAGGACGGGAGCCTCTTGATCTCCGCGCGGAACACCTGGACCGCGTACGACCTCAACGCTCAAACCGGCCAGATCAACTGGCAATTGGGAGGCAAGCACTCGAGCTTCACTCTGGGTCCCGGGGTCGCCACCGCCTGGCAGCACGATCCGCGCCAGCTCGCCAATGGGGCCTTCAGCGTCTTCGACAACGGTGCTTCCCCAACGGTGCACAGCCAGTCGCGCGGGATCGTCGTGAGCCTCGAACCGCAGGGCAAAACCGCGACGCTCGTCAGCCAGTTCACCCACCCGCCGCCGATCCTGACGCAGAGTCAGGGCGACATCCAGGCGCAGGCCAACGGCGATTTCCTCGTGGGTTGGGGGGAAATCCCCGATTTCTCCGAGTTCAGTCCCACCGGCCAGCTGCTGTTCGACGCGCATTTCCCCGCGGGAGATCAGTCCTACCGGGATCTGCGCTTCTCCTGGATCGGCGCCCCCACGACCCGCCCGGCGTTCGCTGTGGTGGCCGCTCACGGGTCGGGCGCGGCCAGGAGCGCGGGGACCGTGTATGCGAGCTGGAACGGCGCCACGCTCGTGGCGAGCTGGCGGGTGTTCGTGGGGGGCTCGACGCGGAGTCTGAAGCCGGTCGCGCAGGTCGCGCGGAGCGGCTTTGAGACCGCGATCGCATTGCCGGCGGGTACTGTCGGCAGGTATGTGAGCGTGCAGGCGCTCGGCGCCTCGGGGCAGGTGCTCGGCGGGGCGGAGCCGGTGATGGTGTCCGGCCTCGAGCTGCCCAGTCGCGGTTGATCGCTGGACGCCTTCGAGGGCGGAATCGACCCCAAGACAGAAAAGGGCAAGCGGAACACGGTCATCATCGGTCTCCTCGACACGCTGCTGCGAGAGCACCTTGAGCGGGCCGGCCGGTCAGGCCGCGACCTCGTGTTCGGGCACCGCGCCGACTCGCCCTTCAACCCGAACACCGCCTACAACCACGCCCGCAAGGCATGGACGCGAGCCCGCGAAATCGAGGACGAACAGGACATCATCCCCGAGCCCGAACGCATCCGCCGGATCGGCCTGCACGAGCACCTACATCATGCCCCGCAGGCATGCGGCGAGCCGAGTTACTCGTCCCCGGACTTCGCGTTCTCCGACCCCACATCGGGACGCTCGACGGCGGACGAGTCGAACCCGCGACCCACGATGATCTCGATCATCGAATAGAGGTTTGACGCGGGCCGCAGTTCCCTGTTTGAGGCAGACCGCGTGCTACTCGTCTTCCGGGAGCCGCGGATGTCTGCGGCGCATGAAGTCGCCGAACATCGGTGCGGTGTACGCGTAGACGCCGTGGTCGTCGCGGTAGACGAGGTTGTCGGAGATGAGGCGGATGAGGCTTTGCGAGAGCGCACCTGTGGAGCGGCTGGCCGCCGCGACGAGGTCGGCCTTGGTGAAGCGCTCACCACCGAGCGATGCCGCGACGCGCAGGGCGCGTTGGTCGGCTTGGCGGGCGTCTCGGTAGCGTGGCTCGAAGAACTCCTCGTCGAGGCTGCGTTGGATCGTCACGCGCTCGCGGTCGTATAGCTCTGCGGTGATCGTCGTCGTGCCCTCGAGGTCGGCTGCTTCCCATAGCGTCTCGCCGAACCACTGGATGAAGTAGGGGTAGCCATCGACGTCGTGCGCGACGCGCTCGGCGATCCCAGGTGCGTAGGTGATGTCGGTGGCTGGGCGCACGAGCGCCTGCGCGGCCGCGCTGAGCTGTTCTGGCGGCTCTGGCGTGAGCGAGAGGTTGTCGATTACCTCGGCGCGGAAAAGGCGCTCGGCGTTGCTGCGCGCAGCGTGGATGTTGCCTATCAGCGGCGGCAGGCCGCAGAGGACGAGCATGATGGGCATCGGGTGCTCGTCGTTGTCTTGGGCCGCCACGAGCGCCGACAGGAGCGCCCCGAGAGGGAACTGGTGCTTGGCCTGACGGTCATAGACGCTGTGGGCCTCGTCAAACAGGAGCGCCACCCCGCGTCCCTGCGCTTGTGCGACCTCGCCGACGCGCATGAGCGCTTCGCGCAGTCGGTCTTCGAGCAGTGTCGGCACGGATCGTCCGGTACTCGCTTGCATCGACACGCTCACCCCGTCGGCGATCTGCAACTGGATCTGGCTGATCGCCTTCATCGCCGCGGCGACGCGTTTCTTGATCCTGGCCTTGACGCTGAGCGCCTCCACCGCTTCTGAGAGGTAGCCAGCGAGCGCGGTCGCGAAGTCGGCCTCCTCGCAGAATCGCGTGCTCCAGTCCCGGCGCACGACAACCCAGTCCTGGCGCCTGGCGATGCGCTCGTACTCCTTGAGCAGCACTGTCTTGCCGACTCCCCGCAGCCCGGTGATCCGCAGGTTGCGTCGCTTCTCGGGGTAGTCCTCCAGCAGGCGTTGGAAGCGGTGGATCTGCTGCTCGCGACCTGCCAGGTAGGGCGGCCTGGTCCCAACGCCAGGGCTGTAGGGGTTCCGCGCCATGACAGAAAGTTAGCAGACATCACAGATATCTGTAACTTTGTATAACTTTCCGTGACCGTGGCCCAGAACGAGTCGTGCGCCGACGCAAACCCTCAAGTAGCTTCCGCCGGACTGGCGCGCATACGGGCGCGCACCCGCGACTTTTGGCTTGCTAGAGGCAAATCTTAACGGTCTCGAAATCCAGACGCCGGGTTTTCGACGCCTTTCGCGCAGCGCACCTTTTTTGGATTGCGTAAGCCGTTTTCCGCATGGTTGAGCCGGACCGCGAGGCCGCTACATGCCGCCGCTGCTGAGTCGGGCGAGGAGTTCGATCATTGCGTCAAGCGCGGCTTCTAGCGGTTTGGTGTCGCGTTTGATCTGGGTGAGGAGCAGGCCGCCTTGCAGGGCGGCTAGGAGCGCGAGGGCGAGGGTGTCGGGGTCGGTGTCGGGCGGGAGCTCGCCTCGTGTGTGCATCTCTCGTAGGCCGCTCTGGATAGTGGCTTCCCATCGTTTGAAGCCTTGGGCGACGTGGGCTCTTGCGTCGGGATCGGTCTCGGCTAGCTGGCCTCCGAGAGAGCCGATTGGGCAGCCGCCGCTGCAGTGGTGCTCGCGCTGGGCCGCGATCACGAAGTTGCGCCAGGCTCGGAGGCCCTCCAGGGTGCTGAAATCGAACGTTCTCCTGCCCGCCGACCATTGTGTCGGCCTGGTGGTCAACCACTGCCCGGACCAGGGCTGTCTTGTCGTCGAAGTAGTGGTAGAGCTGGGAGCTCGAGACGTCGGCTGCCGCGCGTACGTCCTCGATCGTCGTGTGGGCGACGCCTTGCCGGAAGATCAAGTCGGCCGCCGCGTCGACGATGCGCTGACGGGTCTCCTGGCCCTTGCGCGTCAACGGGCGAGGGGAGGGGCTGGTCGTGTTCATATCGCAGATTCTACCAACAGAATGGATCGCACCATCCATTCTGTGTTAGAGTGGAACGCACGATCCATTTCGAGGGTCGCGATAACCACTCAAAGGGAGAACGCGATACATGTCACTTCAAGGCAAGACCGCCCTTATCACCGGCGGCACATCCGGGATGGGTTCCGCCACCGCACTGGCGATGGCCGAGAAGGGCGCGTCGGTGATCATCACCGGCCGCGATGAGACCCGCGGCGCGAGCACCGTGGAGAAGATCCGGGCGGGTGGGCACGATGCGCAGTTCATCGCCGCTGATTTCTCGGAGATGTCCGAGGTGAGGCGCGTTGCCGACGCAGCAGGCGAGATCGACGTCCTGGTCAACTGTGCCGGCTTTGCCGCCCTCGCACCGACGGTTGACACCGACGAGGCGGCGTTCGACGGGCTGTTCCAGATCAACGTCAAGGCGCCGTTCTTCCTCGTCGCCGCGCTCGCCCCGAAGATCGCCGCCCGCGGCGGCGGATCGATCATCAACGTCTCCACGATGGTCGCGAGCTACGGCCAGCCAGGCTTGGCTGCCTACGGCGCCTCGCGCGCCGCGATCGAGCTGCTCACCAAGGCGTGGGCCGCCGAATACGGGCCGCAGAACGTCCGCGTCAACGCGGTCGCCCCCGGTCCGACGTTGACCCCGGCATTGGAGCCGAGATTGGAGATGGCCAAGGAGTTTGCCAAGCACGATTCCGCTCCGCCGCGTCGCTGAAGTGCACGAGCTGTCCGACGTCATCACGTTCCTCGCGACCCCCGCGGCCGCCTACATCAACGGCGCGATCATCCCCGTCGACGGCGGCCGCCTCGCCGTCTGAGAGGGGAGGAGATGCCGCGATCACCAATGACCATGTCTGTACCTAAGGAGCCGAACACTGAAATGCAAACCACCGTAGGAAAGACAATCCTCATCACGGGCGCCAATACCGGCCTCGGTAAGGAGACGGCGAGGCAGCTGGCGCTGCGCGATGATTTCGAGCGGATCTACCTCGGCTGCCGCAATCCGGAGAAGGCGGAGCGCGCAAAGGAGGACCTGGAGAAGGTCAGCGGGCGCAAGATCTTCGAGGTAGTGATCATCGACCTGGAAGACCTTGCGTCGGTACGTGCTGCGGTGGCCGCGATCGCCGCTCCGTTGAACGCGCTCGCAATGATCGCCGGCGGCATCGGCGGCCCCACGCCAGCATCGTTGACGCAGGACGGGGTGACTGAGCTATTCGCCCAGAACCTGCTCGGTCACGTGGTTCTACTCGAGAATCTGCTGGCAGCCGGGCTGCTCACGGACGTCGCGGTCCTCGCAGGCAGCGAGGGGGCGCGCGGAATCCCGAAGCTGCGGATCGCCCGACCAACGTTCACCGATCACAGCTCACAGGAGTTCGCGTCGGTGATCGACGGCTCGTTCTTCCGAGGGCGGCAAGTTCGACATGATGCTCTCCTACAGCCAGATCAAGTACCTCGGCGCGCTGTGGATGGGCGCGATGGCCCGCATGCACCCCGAGCTCAGGTTCATCACGATGTCGCCGGGAAACACCGCGGGGACCGACGTGCTGCGCGACCAGCCCGCGCCCGTGCGGATCATCGCCAGCCGGATCGTGCTCCCATACCTCCTGCCTGCCCTTCGCATCGGACACAAGCTGGACGTTGGGGCCGAGCGATTCGTCAAAGCCGTCACGGACGCGTCACTGCAGAGCGGCGTCTTCTACGCAAGCGCCGCCAAGACGATCACCGGACCGGTCATCGACCAGGCCGAGATCGTTCCCGACTTCCGCGACCCTGAGCATCCAGGACCACGCATACGAGGCGATCCAGCGATTCGTACCGAGGCTCGCCGCGACTTGACCGCTCTGCGCACGGGTGTCACTCCAATCGCCACGCCCCCGTCGCTACCGCATTGCACTGCATAGCAAGTACGACGACGGAAGCCGGCGAGACCGCTGGTGCGGACGAGCTGCGAGCGGATTGGTGGTCTCTGGGTCGTCTGTGATCGGAGCCTGCTCCTATATCCGCGGCCGGTAGTTGCGGTCGGCGGGCGGGGCGCTCGTGGCGCTCCGCCCGCTGCTTGATGTGTTGTGTTCTTTCAGAGGCGCAGGCCGGCGGTGGCGGACATCATCGGGGCGCGTCTTGTGTGGACGGCGGCGATGATCTCCTCGGTGTCGATGCCCTGGAGATAGATCGATGTTGTTCCGAGGTTCGCATGGCCGAGCTGGCGCTGGATGATGTTCAGCGGTACTCCCTCCCGGGCGAGCTCGACCGCATGAGCATGACGTAGCTGGTGTGGCGCGAACCGGCGCCGCACCCCTGCCTGGCTGGCAAGCCGACGAAGCTCGACGCGCACGGCGGCACTCGACCAGGGGCGCCCCCGCGTCGGACCGTCAATAACGCAGAACAGTGGCCCGACAGGCAGATCGCGACGAGAGGTAAGCCAGGGACGCAGCTGCTCCCATCAAGGCGATCATTGACGATCGCCTGTGGATCACCCCGATCGTACGAATGGAGATCCTCTACTCCGCCCGCAGCAGTGCCGAGTACATCGCGTTCGAGATGGAACTCGATGGGTTCCGCGTCCTGCGCAACGATCGCGCTGTCACCGACGCCGCAATGAGCGCGATTGGCGAGCTGGCTGAGCACAGCGACGGGTACCATCGCGTGCCGCTGACCGACGCTCTGATCGCCGCGGCGGCTGCCGAGCACGGCGGCGTTGCGGTGCTCCATCGCGACACGCACTTCGACAAGCTCGCCGAAGTCCTCGCATTCGAGAACGTCGAGCTTCCAGGGTCCTAACCAGCTCTACATCGCCCAGGGCCTACACGAGGCCACCAGCCTTCTACGTGACGCCTCAGCTCGTCCAAAGGAGGCGTTTCGTGAGTGCTGGCGCACGCGATTGCGTGCCCACAAAAGCAGGAGTCGAGAGCTGGATGAGGGACATCGCCGGCGGGCGCCGAGCTGCGTGAGGGACGGCACTAGCCCCACAGCGCGCAGATCGGTAGCGCGATGATTCGATCGTCAAGCTCGTACGCACGTGGTCCGGTGTGGAACACCACACCACGGGAGAACCTGTCTCCCAGTTCTTCGCGCAGCCACACCAGGTGCCGTGCCGCCCGTAGGTCGGCCGCTCCAGCCTTCACCTCGAAGGCCACCAGCTTTCCGGCTCCGAGCTCGGCGAGGAGGTCAACCTCGTGGCGTCCGTGTTCCTCTCGCAGGTGGTAAAGACGGGGTCGCGAGGCGCAGAGCGGCAACTCCGCCCTGATCTGGGCCACGACGAAGCTCTCCAATAGTCGGCCCAGCAGATCGCCGTCGCGAAGCACCGCGCCGGCGTCGAACTGGAGGATCGACGCGATCAGCGCCGGATCGACGAGGTGGCGCTTGCGGGCTTTGGAGAGGCGCTTCAGCCGATTCGAGCTCCATGCGGGAAGCGCGTCCACGACGAACAGGTTCGTGAGCAGCCGCTCGTATGCGACGGCGGTCCTGCGGTTGACGCCGGCGAACTCAATCAGCGTCGCGTCCGCCGCGGTGCCCGCCGTGTTGAGTGCGTACGCCTCGAGGTAGCGCCCGAGACGCGCTGGGTCGCGGCCGTGTTCGACACTGCTGGCGTCACTGGTGAGCAGCTGCTCGACATACCCGTCCAGCCATCGCGTCCGTGCGCGTTCGGTCATGCGCAGCGCGGGGTCGGGGAAGCCGCCCCGCAGAGCGAGCTCCACGTAACCCCGCAGGTCCGGTGGATCGCGGGGCACGCCCGGAACATCTCCAGCTGCGAACACGTCGAGCAGCGTCGGACCCTCGGCGCGTCCGAGTTGCTCGCGCACCGTCATCCCGTACATCGCCAAGCGCACCACCCGTCCAGTGCCGGGCCACGTCGCCGCGTCGAGTTCTGCGCGGACCGAGCCTGTGAGCAGGAACCGGCCGGGCCGAGGATCCGCGTCAACCGCCCGCTTGACCGCCCCGAGGACGCCGGGCTCCTCCTGCCACTCATCGAGCAGGATCGGCTCCTCGTACTCCCGCAGCGCCACGTCCGGATCGGCTCGGAAGGCTTCCGCCTCGAGCACGCGGTCGAGGCGCACCACGCTCGCCGCGTGGCGTGCCGCGGTGGTCGTCTTGCCGCCGGCCCGCGGCCCCGTCACCATCACCGCCGGCAGCTCAGCGAGGAGCTCAGCGAGCAGCCCATCGAGCATACGACAGCGGTAACGCATCTCGACCACAACCTCAGACTACCGTATTTCGACAGTCCTCGGTACTCACTTTCGCCACATCTTGGTGCCGTCTTTCGCCGGGGCCGGCTACTGCAGGCGGACGCGGCGCACCAGCAGTTCGCGAACGAGCCGCGGGCTCTCTAGCATCTGGCGTCTGGATGCCAACCGACCGTTAGGAGACCGAGATGGCCAGTTCGCCCGGGCCGATCACCGGTGTCGATTTCGTCACCGTTCCCACCAACGACTTCGAGGCCGCCGTCGAGTTCTACGGGACGACGCTGGGCCTTGCCTGCTCGGTCAGGATACCCGAGCGCCACTACGCGGAGTTCGAGGCCGGGCCGCTGACCCTCAGCGTGGTCGTGGCCGAGAACTTCCCCTTCGGCTACCACCCCAATGTCAACCCGACAGCGCTGCATGTCGAGGATATGCAGGCAGCGCGTGACCAGCTGACTGCACAGGGCATCGAGTTCCAGGGCGATACGTTCGACACCGGCGTCTGCCACATGTCGTTCTTCGCCGACCCCGACGGCAACGCGCTGATGTTGCACCACCGCTATGCGCCACGCGCCACCGACGGCTGAGCTCACCGCCGATCGAACGGTGGCGGCGTGATGCTGCTCTACAACTCTCCTGTTTCGGGTAACTGCTACAAGGTTCGCCTGCTGTTCGCCCACCTCGGTTTGAGCTATGAAACCGTGGAAGTCGACGTCGTCGAGCGCTCCGGACGCGAGCAGCTGCTTGGGGATCTCAACCCGGCGCTGCGGGTGCCGACGCTGGTACTCGACGACGGCCGTGCGCTGGCCGAGTCCAACGCGATCCTCTGCTACTTCGGCGAGGGCAGCGCCTACCTGCCCGAGGATCGCTTCGAGCGAGCCCAGGTCATGCAGTGGCTGTTCTTCGAGCAGTACAGCCACGAGCCGAACCTCGCAGTGGCGCGCTTTCTCTTGTCGATCTCCGATCGCCCAGTGCCGCAGGAGTACGTAGCGGGCCTGCGCAAGGCCGGTTACAAGGCGCTCGCGGGGATGGAGCAGTGGCTGCGTGGCCGCCGCTACCTCGTCGCCGAGCGCTACACGATCGCCGACATCGCGCTGTACGCGTACACGCACGTCGCCGAGGAGGGGGGCTTCGAGCTCGAGCCCTACCCGGCGATCCGCGCCTGGCTCGAGCGCGTCGCCGCGCAGCCGGGACACGTCACGATCGACGCCAACGAGAGCACTCAGTAAACACTGTCCGATGTCCAGCCCAAGTCAGCTGAGTACCGCTCGGTTGTTGTTGAGGCGTTGGCGTGAGAGCGACCACGCGCCATTCGCGGCGCTGAATGCCGACCCAATGGTGATGGAGTACTTCCCTGACCGACTCACCCGGGCCGAGAGCGACGATCTGATCGCCAGGATCGAGGCTGGCTTTGCCACCCACGGCTACGGACTCTGGGCAGTAGAGGTTCGCGCAACGGGCGAGTTTGTCGGGTTCACCGGCCTTGCTGTTCCATCGTTTGCCGCCCACTTCACACCGGCTGTTGAGGTTGGCTGGCGCCTAGCACGGTCCGCCTGGGGCAACGGCTACGCGACCGAGGCCGCTCTGGCGGCGATCGTGTTTGGGTTTGCAGATGCCGGCCTCGAGGAGATCGTGTCGTTCACGAGCGCGGCCAACATGCGGTCACGAGCCGTGATGCAACGGATCGGGATGACCCACGATCCGGCCGATGACTTTGATCACCCGGAGCTGGAAGAGACGGATATCTTGCGTCCCCACGTCCTGTACCAGATATCAGCTGCAGATTGGCTCGCCGACTCTTGCACTCGCGGACAAGCGAGCGTCCCAGCAAGAACCCCACTCGCTCCCGCCTTTGGACGAAAAGGAGCACTCCGGGTTCGCGCCGGGGCGGAACGTTGCTTCTCTGGCCCAAGCAGGAGCCTGGCATGGGCGTTTCGTGAAAACGAGGCGTTAGGACGCGGCGAGCCAGCCACGTCCTGAACCGCCGGAAACTACGGGTATCGAGCGACCGCAAACCGTGGTGTTCGACGGCTCGAGTCCGCCTCTCGCCATCCGCCCGTCGCGCCTCGTTTTCGTTTGGGCCGACGGACCCCGCTCGTCGGCCCAAACCCCCCGGCATCTTCGGGTATCCGCCGGTATCTCGGCAGGCCGCGCGGCCCGCCGCTGTCGCCGGGGGCAGCCCGAAATGCCAGCAAACACGGGCCTTTTGCTAGGCTCCGCATGGCGGGTCGTGCTGGTCGCCCCACGACTGAAAATCGAGGTGTCGGCGGTTCGAGTCCGCCTCTCGCCATCGCCTGGACACGAGCCGGCGGGCTCTCTGGCCACGGCAAATACCGTGGCGGCGAAGCAAAGGCCGATTCCTATGTGCTCGCACGCGCCGGGCGAAGCGGAGGCGCTTACGTCTTTCCGTTCACGCTTGAGATTCGTCCGAAGGAGGCGCAAGCAGCGTGTTGTCTTTGGCTCCCGCTGTTGCTGTCGTAAGCGTGTGAGCGACAACGAGCGCCACATCATTGACGGTCAACGATGATCTGGCGGTCTGCGGCTAGAGTGCGGCGGCGAGTTCCGTGCGGTTGCGGCCTTCGCTGCGTAGAGTGCGCGGTCGGCGTCGAGTACCGCGCCGCGTCGGTCTGTGCTGAGTGGGGCGCCGCCGATGCTGACAGTTACCTCGCCGTCGCTCATCTCGAGCACGGCCGTGCGGATCTGCTCGGCGACCCGGGCGGCCTCGGCCTGGGTGCATAGCGGCAGAAGGACGGTGAACTCGTCGCCGCCGATGCGCGCGACCGTGTCACCGGTGCGAACTGCGCCGCGGATCGCCTGCCCGAGGCGGACCAGTAGCGAGTCGCCGGTCTCGTGGCCCTGGGTGTCGTTGATCTCCTTGAACTCGTTGACGTCGATCACGAGCAGCGCATTGTTTTGTCCTGGATTGGCGAGTGCGATCATGCGGTCCTCGAACGCGCGGCGGTTCGGTAGCGCGGTCAGCGGGTCGCGGTAGGCGAGGTAGCGGTACTCGGCGGCCCGCCGCGCGTAGCGCCGGGCGACCTCGCTCGCGTCGGTGACCTCGGCAGCGAGGCGCTCATCCTCCACGACGCTCGCAGACCCAGGCGATGACGTCCGCGCCCCAGCACCGCTTGAGCACAACTGAACGATCACCGGCGGCAGTTCCTGAGGCGGGTCCTGCAGCAGCCCTTCGACTCTGTCGAGCACGACGGCGGCGTCCGGCACCCACGGATAGGGCGCGTCATGCCACTCGGGTGGCACACCGTTCCCGCCGAGCATGATTCGGCCCGCCGGGTTGACCTCGTGGATCGCGACGATCTCCTGAGCGAGATGGGGTACGTCGCGCGCCTGAGTGGAAGTCAGCCCGATGAGGGCCGGCATGTGCTCGGCCACGAACGCCCGCAGCGCGCCGCACGGGACGTTCGCCCCGAGATAGAGCACCTCGAAGCCCGCGCCCTCCAGCACATCGGCAACCATCCGCAGGCCCAGCACGTGCGTCTGTCCCTCAACGGCGGCGAGCACGACACGCTCACGCGAGCGCGGCGGCGCGATCTGTAGCGGCTCTTGGAGAGGCAGCAGCGCCCGATAGCTGAGACCCGTCGCGGCGTGCTCGTCAGCGACCGTAATCTTCCCTTGCTCCCACAACTCCCCGATCCGTCCCATCCCGGCCATGATCACACCGACCTGGATCGTCGTCGGGGCAACACCGGCACTGAGCGCCTCCTCCACCACCGCATCAGCCGCCGGTCCGTCAGCGGCGCACAACGCCACGCAATAACGATCGCCGATCGCCGCAAGCCGACGATCGCCCGCACGGCGCGACTGCCCGCTCACCCGCCCGGCCCCCCCGCGAGCCAAGACGGTAGTGTCCAAGCCTCGCACGCGAGGCAACGATGAAGCGCTGCGACATCTAGTAATTCAGGCTCTATTAGCAGCCTCCAAAGCACTCGACCTAACCGATCGAGCTTATCGACATCGCGGCCTGCGGAAGCCGGTAGACGCTAGGGCTCTACGAGGCCCCGCCGGATCGCATAGCGAGTCGGGTCCACGCGACTGCGCATTCCGAGCTTGCCCAGGACATTGGCGCGATAGCGCTCAACCGTCTTCTTGCTGAGCACGAGCTCGCGGTTGGCTGCCGTCTTGAGTACATAGCCCACGGCGCCGGCCTTGAGCGCCTCGACGCAATACTGCTCGTTGTCGTGCATCGACAGCATCAGGGCGCGCACCTCACACATGCTCGGCTACGCGGCGACCAGCTGAATCACTACGAACAGGACGTACAGCGCAACCACTGCCGCGCCGCCTCGTCTGCGCATTCCGTGTGGGAGCCCCAGGAGCGCGACGGTCGCTGCCGTGATTGCCGCCAGCAACGCCAGGTCAAGCCGGCCGGTCGTTGAGTGGACGGTCAGCGTGACAAAGAGTGACGGGACGGCGACACCCGCGACGAGGTTGATCGTGTTGCTGTTCAGCGCCTCACTGACGAGCGCTGCGCCCCGGTTTGCCAGGCCGAGTCGCACCCCTGTGAACGCGTTGGGTAGGCTCGTCAAGGGGCCAAGGACGAGTGCCCCGACGAGCGCGGGTCCAATTCCCCAGCGTTCACCGAGTGAGAGTGCCGCGTGCACCATCCCGACGCTTCCCAGCACGATGAGCAAGAGGTCGAGCGCCATGAACGCAATCTGGCGATGCGTTGCGAAATGGTGCTCAGGGCCCGCGCTACCGCGATGCTCGCCCTCCTCAGCGGCGTGCTCTATGACGCGACTGACCGGTCCAGGTACGCGTAGGCGTGCCGCAAGAGGAGGACCAGCGATCACGAGCGCGAGATAAGGAACCAGCACGCAGGCAAGAAGGGTCACAGCGAGGATCGCGGACACTGCGCCGAGTAGCAGCGCTATCCCGATCGCGGTAACGGCAAGCCCGACGCCCCCCTCGAGAATCAGCGTCTCGCGTACGACGCGCACTCGCCCGGCGAGCATCGCGCTGAGCCCGACCATCGCCGCCAGGTTGAACGCGTTTGAGCCGACGATCACGCCCACCCCCGCCTCGTGAGCCCCGTTGGACAATGCAGCGAGAGCAGAGGACACCTCCGGACCATCGGCCGCCAGTGCGGTGAGCAGTCCGATGAGCACCTCGGGCAGGCCGAACTTTGCCCCGAGCTGATCGAGACGGCGCGCGAAGGCCGAGGCAGCGCGCAACGTGACCGCGAGGGAGACGGCGAAAAGCGGCAGAGCGATCAGCGGTGCCATTACGGGGTTCCTGAACGAATACGTCGCCGCGGCCGGTCAGCGTCGCGGCGACGGGGCTGGACGCTCAACTGATGGGCCCATCGCAGCGGTCGCCAAGCGCACAGCCATGTAGAGGGTCCTCGGCTCCGACGGCACGGAGAGGGGGCTGACCGGATCGGACACCAGCAGCCTCGCGAGCGCCACGCCCATCGGCTCGACCCGGCCCGGGGCCTCGAGGCGCCGGACGAGATCCATCAGCGTGTCCGACTCCGCGAGGATCTGATCGCGGGCGAGTGGCAGGGAGCCCCCAGGCGACGAGGTCGCCACTCGTGCCGCGCGGAGCGTTCGGCGCAGCCGGCGGGCGATCACGCCCCTGGAGCTGGTCTTGCACAGCTGCGCGGCCCGTAACCCGAGCGCCGGACTCGTGTGCGGGTCAGCACCCTCAGCGAGCTGATGATCGAGCCCCTCTCGTCCAACGATTACGCGCAAGCGCACCGTGAGCAGATCGGCGATCACTCGAAGAGGCGTGGCATCGTTGGTTCGGCCGAATCGTGCTCCGCGGTGCCGCTCAACGAGCGGTGTCCCAGAAGACAGGCTTGGGCAGCAGCCGACGCATGGGCAATCTCTGCGCGCCACCCGCGCTCCTGACGGGCACGGCAACCAACGATGTTAGGGAGAACCATGATTTGCTCCGACGGGTCGATGAGGCAACTGCCGACCAGTCTTCCCGGCTCACCTCGGATCAGCCTACAGGAGCAACGGTGCACGTCGCAGTCTGCCCTCGAGCAGCAAGCTTGGCCGTACCCACGCACGCCATGTGGTTTTGGCCGGCATGCGCGAGCGGGCGATCCCGATCGGGGGCAGGCTCGAGATCGGCTCCCACATGGAGGGGCATGGTGAAGGTGGGCCTGACGGTCGCGGCGAATGATGCACTGCCATGACGACCCCGCTGAAGATCAGAGTGCTGCTCGCCGACGACCACGAGGTCGTCCGCAGCGGGCTGCGGATGGTGCTCGAAGCCGAGTCCGATATCGAGGTCGTCGCCGAGGCCGGGGACGGCGCGCAGGCGCTCGAGCAGGCGCTCGCCGGCGGGATCGACCTCACCGTGCTCGATGTCTCGATGCCGCGCATGACGGGCCTGCAGGCCGCCGCGGAGCTGCACCGCCGCCGGCCCGAGCTGCGAACCCTGATGCTGTCCATGCACGACAACGACCAGTACTTCTTCGAGGCCCTGAAGGCGGGAGCCTCGGGCTACGTGTTGAAGACGGTCGCCAACCGCGACCTCGTCGAAGCGTGCCGCGCGTGCATGCGCGGCGAGGCATTCCTATACCCCCCGGCGGTCGCGACGCTTGTGCGCGACTACCTGGAGGGCGCCCGGCTCGGCGAGAAGCCGCCCGAGGATCTTCTCACCCTGCGCGAGCTGGAGGTCGTGAAGCTGATCGCCGAAGGCGATACCAGCGAGGAGATCGCTGAAAAGCTGGTGCTCAGCAGGAAGACCGTCGAGCGTCACCGCGCCAACATCCTCGGCAAGCTCGGGATGCGCAACCGAGTGGATCTGACGCGCTATGCGATTCGGCGTGGGTTGGTCGAGCCGTAGCACGGAACTACCAGCTGGTGCTCGATTCGCTGTGGCCGGGGCAGCCCTTGACCGTGGAGGAGCTTGCGCACTTGTGTTCCAAGACCCCCGTCTTCAGGCGCTTGACGGTGTACGTATCGCCGGTGGTCTGTGCCGTGGCCGTGACTTCATAGCCTTCATTACCTTCGATGCCTTTTGCGACGGTCAACTCGGCTTCGTTGGTTTTCGAAGTGTTGATCGAAGGCTCGATCGCCTGCAGCTGTTTCGCTTCCGTGAACGTATAGAGACCGTTGTTTTCGGTCGCATATGTCTCGGCCGCCGTCTGCGCCGTCTGTGCCAGAGTCTTCGCGGATGAGTCATATGCCTTGTTCTTCTGGCTGAGCAGGGCGGGGATCGCGATCGCGGCGAGGATGCCGATGATCAGGATCACTACAAGAAGTTCGATCAGGGTAAAGCCGCCCTCGTCTTGCGCGTTCTGAGTTGAAAAATCTGGCATGAGCTCGTCCCCTTGGTATCGGGTCGTCCAGCTACGGTTCTAGTTACCAGTAACGACTCGTGCCTTCCAAAGCCGTATGGGGTTCAGCACCCATCTTTCTGGGTCATTGCCGATGCGCCGTGATCGGGGTGTCGGTGGCGAGGGCCGGGGGGACTGGTGCGAGCTCCAGCAGCTCGCCGGGTGGTTTTCCGCAGAGCAGCCAGCCGTCGTCGACGGGTCGTACGAGCTCACGTTTGGCGAGCTCGGAGAGTGCGCTCGTGACGGTCGGGCGGCGGGCCGCGGTGAGGTCCGAGAGGACGTTGTGGGTGAGTCCCAACGGCACGATGACGCCGTCGTTGCGCACCTTGCCCCAGCGCCCGGCGAGGTGCCAGAAGAGCATGTGCAGTCGCACGTCGACGCGTGACTGGTGAACGATCGCCATGTTCACGGCGAGGTTGCGCGAGCGTGCCAGCGCGCGGCCCACGAGGCGGCCGGTGAGTTGCGGGTAGCGCGCCAGCCGCCGCGCGAATGGTTCGTCCAGCACGGCCATGCGTGTCGGCGCAGCACCCGCCAGCCGGTTGTCTGGGGCAGTATCGGCGGCTCGTCGGCTCCCTGCCAGGGCCGCAGCAGATCGCCGGCGCCGAGTAGCTCGGCGCCGAATCCCCGATCGATGCCGACGCGGCGGATCAGCAGCCCGTCGAGCACGAGCAGGCCGATGCCATCGCCGGGCGCCGGGGTATCTGCGCCGCTCCACAGGCCTTCGGGAATCGAGACCGTCCTGGCGATGCACTCCGCCACGGCTCGCTCCCTGTGTTCGACCGGGACGGCCTCCGCCAGGCCACGATCCTCGTCGAGTACGCGGCAAACGTCTGAGCGTGCTGCCGGCTGTGGGGCTCATGAATGCACTGTCGCAGACCTCGTTGCGGCCCGTGACGGATTGGTTTGGTCAGATTTCTGACTTGTGCCTCTGCAGGTGGCCAGCACAGTGGCCGGCACGTCACGAGCGTCGCGTACGCTCGTAGCTCGTGGTCGAGGAAAGCAAAGAGCCTCTCACCCAGGAGTGGCTCGCCCGGCTGCGCCGCTCGGCCGCGCAGGGCAGCGGTGGGCTGATGGCGCTGGCGCTGTTGACCGGGGCCGGTGCGGGCCTCGGCGCGATCGCGTTTCGCTACATGATCCTCGGCTTCACCGACCTGTTCACCGGGCACGGCGAGTACGGCGCGGCGGGCCGGACGATCAACCCGCATCTGCCCGGTCTCGGCATCTGGTTCGTCGTCGCCGTACCGGTTGTCGGCGGTTTGATCTACGGACCGCTGGTGAGTCGCTTCGCGCCCGAGGCGCGGGGGCATGGCGTGCCGGAGGTGATGTACGCGGTCAACCGGCTCGGTGGGCGGATGCGCCCGCAGGTGCCGGTCGTGAAGTCGCTCGCCTCGGCGGTCTGCATCGGCTCCGGCGGCTCGGTCGGGCGCGAGGGGCCGATCGTGCAGATCGGCTCGGCGCTCGGATCGGTGACCGGCCAGCTGATGCGGGTATCGGAGTCACAGCTGCGGCTGCTCGTCGCGTGCGGCGCGGCGGGCGGGATCTCGGCGACGTTCAACGCGCCCCTCGCCGGGGTGTTCTTCGCGCTCGAGTTGATCCTGCGCAACTTCGAGACGCGCTCCTTCGGCCTGGTCGTGCTCAGCTCCGTCACAGCGGACGCGATCGGCCGCGCCGCGTTCGGCAGCCACGCCGTTCCTGTCGCTGCCCGCCTTCACGTTCAGCTCGCCGCTGGAGCTGTTGCTCTACGCCGGTCTCGGGGTGCTCGCGACCGGTGTCGGGCTCGGCTTCGTGCGGGTGCTCTACACGGGGGAGGACATCTCCGACCGGCTCTGGACAGGCCGCCCGGACTGGCTGCGGCCCGCCGCCGGCGGCGTACTGCTCGGGCTGTTGCTGCTCGCGGTCCCCGAGATGTACGGCGTCGGCTACCCGGTGCTGGCACTCGCGGTCGCCGGGCACTACGTCGATCCTCGCGCTGCTCGGCCTGCTCGCGGCGAAGATCCTCGCGACGAGCCTCACGATGTGGATCGGCGGCTCGGGCGGCGTGTTCGCCCCCTCGCTGTTCATGGGCGCGATGCTCGGCTCAGCCTATGGCGCGATCGCACACGACATCGTGCCCGGCGTGGCGGTTGCCGCCGGCGCCTACGGCCTGGTCGGGATGGGCGCCGTGTTCGCCTCCTCCGCGCGCGCCCCGATCACGGCCGTGCTGATCATCTTCGAGCTCACCGGCGACTACCGCATCATCCTGCCGCTGATGATCGCGATCATCGTCGCGACCGCGCTCAGCAACCATCTGACCAAGGACACGATCTACACGCTGAAGCTGCGCCGCCGCGGGATCGACATCGAACGGCCGCAGGGAACGCTGATGGCGCAGATCAACGTCAGCGAGGCGATGGGCAAGCTCCCCCGACCGCTCACGCCCGAGCAACCCCTACGAGATGTCCTCGAGCGCTTCACCAACGAGCGCACCGACGCCCTGCCGGTGATCGACGCATGACGGCACGCTGCTCGGCATCGTCACCGCGGCCGACATCGAGCAGGCGATCACCAACTCCAGTGACGGCCTCAGCGCAAGGAGTCTTGTGCACAACGCGCCAGAGCTGCGCTCAGACCAATCCCTCGAGGACGCCGTCAGGGCGCTGGCAACCACAGACCAAGAGGGCCTGCCAGTCCTGGATCCCGACGGCGAGAACGTGATCGGATGGCTCACCCACCGGCGCCTGCTGCGCGCCTACCACTCCCACCTGGAGCGACCAGGATCTGGTCAGCCGGCCATAAACATCGGGCCCGAGTCAGAGATCTGACCATCACGCTCTCGCGGAGGTGAGCACACACCGACATCGGGCTCATGAATGGGCTGAAGATCCGTCTCAACGATGAAGGTGGTTTTACCCTGATCGAACTTTTGGTCGTGATCCTGATCATCGGCATCCTCGCCGCGATCGCAATCCCCGCGCTGCTCAGCCAGAAGAGCAAGGCCTATGACTCCTCGGCCAAGACGCTCGCCCAGACGGCGCAGACCACCGCCGAGACGTACGCGACCGAAAACAACGGCCTGTACTCATTCACTGAAGCGAAACAGCTGAATGCGATCGAGCCATCGATCAACTACAAAAACACCAACGAAGCCGAGCTGGCCGTCGCGAAAGGCGCGAGCACCACCTACGAACTCACCGCGGTCGCGCCGGTCACCAAAGACAAATTCACGATCAAGCGCAACGCAAAAGGCGAAATCACACGCGAATGCAAAGTCGGCGTAAGCAAAGCAAAAACGTGCCCGGGCAAAAGCGAATCGAGCACCAGCTGGTAATACCACGCGCTCGTCGGCCGTCTCCGCGGGCTGCGCTAAGCGGATGATTGAGTCTCACTCTCCGTCTGTGTAGTGCGTGCGTGTTGGTGCCGATCCGACCACGTTATGGACCCGCGCACAACAGAACCCAAGTCCTGGCTGTGTCGCGATGGCGTCGATCGTGAGCGGATGCTCGACATGGACCTACGGCTTGGGCCGGTCAGGCGCAAGGCGTTCATCGTGTTGGCGGTGGCTCTCCTGGCGTGTGGGCCGTGGATCGGCTACTGGACGATCGCGCCACTGCTGCTCGCCGGCGTCATCTTCATGCTCGCCGACAAGCGAACCGCGCGCGTTGCCCGCCCCGAGTACGCGATGTTCGCGGCATGGGCCACTTCAGAGGTCATCATCGCGGCCAGCATCGCGCTGACCGGAGGACCGCGCAACGCGACGCTCGGATGGTTCGCGATCCCGATCGTCACACTGAGCGCCCGCTTCTCGGTGCGAGGTGTCGTGCTGGGCGTGGCGACGGCACTCGGGCTGCTGCTCACAGTCGCCTTTGCCACCGGTGCGCAGGCGGTCGTCCACGACCCGCCGCTGGTTATCGCCCCGGCCGCGCTGATCATCGCCGTGGCGATGCTCTCCACAGCCTTGATGAACTCCGATATCGACCACCGCTCCGAAGCGGTCATCGACCAGCTGACCGGGATGCTCAACCGTCACGCGCTCGCCGGCAGGACACGCGAGCTCACCCAGCAATCCGAGGTATCCGGCCAGCCGATCGGCATCATCATCGGCGACCTCGACCACTTCAAGGCGGTCAACGACACACTCGGGCATACCGTCGGCGACGCCGTGCTGACCGACGTGGCCTACCTGATGAGAAAGCAACTCCGCGCCTTCGATCTCGCCTACCGGCTCGGCGGCGAGGAGTTCCTCGTCCTGCTGCCCGGAGCCGACACCGCGCAGACCGAGAAGATGGCCGAGCAGCTACGCCAGGAGGTAGCCGCCGGCGACGGTCGGTGGCGGCCAACACGTCACGATGAGTTTCGGCATCGGCGCCTCGATGAACGGGAGCGTCTTCGACTACCCGACGGTCTTTTCCCAAGCCGACGCCGCGCTGTATGAGGCCAAGCGCTCAGGACGCGACCGCGTCTGCGGCACCTCGCAGACCGCAGTGCCGATCCAACCACAGGTTCCACCGTCAGTCGGACAAGCGGAGGATCAAATCAGTGCCAGAGCCGGCGAAGCGCTGGCGCAGGCGTAACCCGCAGAGCCGTCAACCTTCTGACGAAGCTCCTCGCCCACGCGACCGTACTTCGGTCAGGATTCTGACGTTCGCATCACACCTCCACGCCGCGCGATGAGATGCTGCCCGCGCAGTCGCACATGTGGGAGGGGCAACGATCAGCGGGCCTCACCTTTTTGGGGTGGGGCCCGCCCGTTGCGCCAGCGGCAGGTCGCTGGATCTGCCCCCGGGTTTGCCGGACCGGTGAGCTTTTCATCTTCCACCAACCGATGAACCTTTGATACCTTCGCGCGACAGACGCTCGACGAGTTGAGCGGTGCGACAGTCTTCAT
>CAVZYF010000004.1:0-136856 GCA_963779405.1 uncultured Solirubrobacterales bacterium | reverse complement strand
AAACGTCCACCGCCATCCGGCCGCCGAGCGCAGCGGGGTGGGTGGCGCGCGCCAGGGCGTCATAGGCATAGGTGAGCGGCAGCGCGCAGGACAGTCCATACAGTGCCCCGGCCATCTCGTCGCGGGCCACGAACAGCCCGCAAAGCAGCATCTGCGGAAAGATGAACGCGGGCATGAACTGGACCGCCTGAAACTCGGTCTGGCGAACGCGCTGGCAAACAGGCCGAGCGCCATGCCGAGTATGGCGTTCAGACCGCAAGCAGGCCACCAGCCAGGTGCCGTGAGGCGCGTCCAGCCCCAGCAGCGAGAAACCCGACGAGGCACACGACGACGGCCTGAACGGCAGCGAGCAGTCCGAAGGCGATCCCGTACCCGACCAGGATGTCGACCTTCGCGATCGGCAGGGTCATCAGCCTCTCCAGCGTGCCGCTTGTGCGCTCGCGCAACATTGCGATCGAGGTGACGAGGAACATCACGATGAAGGGGAACAGCCCGCACATCGGCGCGCCGATGCGCTGGAACGCACCGGGCTGGCCGTTGAAGACGTAGCGCATCAGCGTGAGCAGCACCAGGCACCCCGAGCAGCAGAGCGATCGTGCGCGGGTCGCGGCGAATCTGCCACAGCACCGCCTGGCCGTGGCGAGCGTCATGCGCCCGCTCAGATGACGCCCGGCCTCCGGATCACAGCGAGGAACGCCCGTCCAAGGATCCCGCTCGGCCGGTCTGCGCCCGCAGCTGCGCGGGGGTTGTCTGCTCCAGCAGCGCCCCCTCACGCATCAGCAGCAGCTCGTCGCACTCGCTCGCCTCGTCCATCACGTGGCTAGAGATCAGCAGCGTCGCTCCCCGCGGCCGCCAGCTCGTGGAACGTGTCCCCACAACTCCGCCCGCAGGACCGGATCCAGGCCGACCGTCGGCTCGTCGAGCACCAGCAGCTCGGGGTCGCCCAGCAGCGCCGTGGCGAGCGACACGCGCGAACGCTCACCGCCGGAGAGTGACCCGACGATCTGATGCTCGTGTCCTCCAGAGCCCACCGTCTGCGATGACCTCGCGAATGCGCTCCCGGTCAACGCCGACGACGGCCGCGAAATAGCGCAGGTTCTCCTTGACGCTGAGGTCTCCATAGACCGATGGGGCCTGCGTCACGTAGCCGACTCGCCGTCGCAGCTCGGGAGAGCCAGCCGGATCGCCGAGCACGCGTGACCCGGCCGCCCGGACGATCTGAACGCCCGACGATCGCCCGCATCAGGGTCGACTTGCCGCATCCGCTTGGACCGAGCAGGCCCGTGACCGATCCACGAGTCACTTGTAGAGAGACGCCATTTAGCACCTCGCGTCCGCCACGAACGACCCGCAGATGCTCGATGTCGATCGCCGCGTCACCCACCTGGGCACACAAGCTATCGCCTAAGCCGAGGTGCGCTTACAATCGGATGGGTGCAGTCCTGGGAGCTAGATCGGTTGCGTGTCGCGGCTCATCAGCCGCAGATCCTTCGTTCCGATAACGAGGCCAACCGTGTGATTGCGCTGCTGCTGCCCCAAGGTGAGTGCCTGCAGGAGCATCAGGTTCACGAGCACGCCCTCGTGTTCGTCACGCGTGGGCAGCTGCTCGTAAGCGCTGGGGCAAGCGAGCGGACGCTGTCCGCGCCAAGCCTGATCCACTTCGAGCCGGGCGAGCGCCATGAGGTACGCGCGATCAGCGAGTGCCAGCTGGTTCTGTGCCTGGCTCCGTGGCCGGGTGTTGGGCACCCGAGCCAACCCGTCGCCGCATAGGCCCCGCCCTACGCTCTACGTTTCCGCGTGATCGTCGACCGCAGTCGGCCTTGCCGCCAGCTCGGACGGACAACACGATGCGGCAACGATACGATCTGCCCTCAGTGCCGACGTAGCTCAGCTGGTAGAGCACCGTCCATGGTAAGGACGAGGGTCAAGGGTTCGAGCCCCTTCGTCGGCTCTCGATTTCTTACCGCAACGTCACCGCAGTTCGATACATTTTTGTCCACGGTTGTCCTCTCTTGTCCATCAGGCGAGGACGGCAAATCCCCAGTACAGGAGTCAAATATGGCGCTCTACCTAGAGATAGGGCGCCCTTGGGGTCCCCGCATGGTAAGGAGGGGGTCCGGGGTTCGAGTCCCCGCGTCGGCTTGCTCTTGCCTTAACTGATCCCCTCGAGCAGATCCCCCGGCGTGGCCAGTTTCAGCCCATGGGCCAGGATCACGATCGTCTCCAGCCGCGGCGAGCGCTTGGAGCGCTCCAGTAGGCTGATCTCAGTACGGTGCAGGTCGCAGATGTCGGCGAGCGCCTCCTGTGAGAGGCCCACCCTTTCCCGGTGTAGACGAAGGTTGGCGGCGAACTGCTCGCGTGCGGATTCCATAGTCCCAAACTTTCGCTGCACGCAGACGGAAGGTCTACAGACAACAGATCCCCAGACAGTTGTCTACCGTTGCGTGTCTTCGTGCGTAGGGTTTCAAAAGAGGCCTCACACGAGGCCCACCCAGGAAGACAGTGGTGGGGGCAGGATTCGAACCTGCGTAGGCAGAGCCAACGGGTTTACAGCCCGTCTCCTTTAACCACTCGGACACCCCACCGGGCATCCCCGGCGGCGAGCCGTGGGCGAAGCGATTCTAGTGCAGGCGCGAAGACTCAGCTCGCCTCGCGCAGCTGTTGCGCGTCGGGGAGTGTCTGGAGCTTCTTCAGCGTCCGGCTCTCGATCTGGCGCACGCGCTCGCGCGTGATGTTGAATGCGCGGCCGACCTCCTCCAGCGTGCGCGAGCGCTCGCCTGTGATGCCGTAGCGCATCTCGATCACCCCGCGCTCGCGCGGGGGCAGGCAGGCGAGCACGCGGGTCACGTTCTCCCGGCGGAGCGCCTCCGAGGCGATCTCGAACGGCGATTCCGAGCCGACGTCCTCGATCAGGTCGGCCAGCGCCGAATCCTGCTCGTCGCCGATCGGTTTCTCGAGCGACACGGGCTGCTGGGCCATGCGCATGACCTCGCGCACCTCGCGCGTGGTGCACTCCAGCTCGGCAGCGATCTCCTCGGTGCTCGGCTCACGCCCCAACTGCTGGATCAACCGGCGCTCGGCGTGAACCAGCTTGTTCAGCCGCTCGACCATGTGCACGGGGATCCTGATCGTGCGCCCCTTGTCGGCGATCGCGCGGGTCACCGCCTGGCGGATCCACCAAGTCGCGTAGGTCGAGAACTTGTAACCGCGCCGGTGGTCGAACTTCTCGACCGCCCTGATCAACCCGAGCGAGCCCTCCTGGATCAGGTCCAGGAACGTCAGTCCGCGCCCTATATAGCCCTTGGCGATCGACACGACCAAGCGCAGGTTCGCCTCGACCATGTGCTGCTTGGCTGCGATGTCGCCGCGCTCGATGCGCTTGGCCAGGGCAACCTCCTCCTCGGCGCTCAGTAGCGGCACGCGGCCGATCGAGCGCAGATACAGGCGCAGCGAGTCGAGGTTCTGCTCGACGCTCTCCTCGAACTCCCCCCTCTTCATCTCCCCCAAGCGCGCCCTCAGTGCCTTGCCCTGCTCCAGGCCTTCATCTCGATCGTCGAGCTCGGAGAGCGGACGATCACCAGTTCCATGAAGCGAATCGTCGATTTCGATCACGGCGGTGCCCGTGTCCTGTAGCAGAACCTCAACCTTGTTGCTCACTCCGACCTCCAGGATCCATCCGGCTTCCCTGTCGGAACGATCTCCGCCCCGACCTCCCCTTCCAAGTGCGGAGTGATACCAGAATCAACGGCCGGAGATGCCGGTCACCGCGGCGCTAGGCTTGGCCGTGGTGCAGGCGACACGGCTCACCCCTCCGCTGGCTCCCTCGCAGAGCGCGGGCGAGGATGTCCAAGCACGCCCGCCGGGCGTGCCGGTGGGACTCTCACGCGTGGGCGTTACCGGCGTCGAGAAGGTCGTGCGGATCCGCGAGGAGCTGTTCTTCGCGCGCCTTTCGTGCTTCGTCGACCTCAGCCGTGAGCAGAAGGGCGCGCACATGTCGCGCTTCGAGGAGGTGATCAACGAGGCGATCGGCGAGGTCGTCCTCTCCGAGTCGCCGTTCCGCGCGGAGACGCTCGCGCGACACGTCGCCGAGTTGGTGCGCGCCCGTCAGGGTGCCCTGCGCGCCGAGGTGAGCATCGCCGCACGCTATCCCGAGCACAAGCCTGCGCCCGTATCCGGCATCCCCACCCAGGAGATCTACACCCTGCACGGGCAGGCGGTCGCCTTCGAGCACGGCACGCGCTGTGTGGTCGGCGTGTCGGCCACCGGCATGACCGCGTGCCCGTGCGCGCAGGAGCTGATCGCCGCCCGTGCGCGAGAGCGCCTGCACGCCGACGGGTTCTCCGCCGAGCAGGTCGAGCGCATCCTGCAGCGGGTTCCCGTCGCCACCCACAACCAGCGCGGGCTGGCGACACTGCAGATCGGCTGCACGGAGGAGTGCGAGACCGAGATCGACGCGACGTCGCTGCTGGAGATCGCGGAGGCGAGCATGTCCTCGGAGATCTACGAGCTGATGAAGCGCTCGGACGAGGTCGAGGTCGTCGAAAAGGCCCATCGCCGGCCGCGTTTCGTCGAGGATTGCGTGCGCGAGATGGTCGCGGGCGTCGTTGCCCGCTTCCCGGAGCTGAATGGCGCAAGCTTCGTCTCGGCCCGCCAGGAGAACCTGGAGACGATCCACCAGCACAATGTGCTAGCCGAGCGCCACGGTCTACTCAGTGAGCTTCGCTCCGAGCTCGGTTCGGGCGAGCTCCCCCCGCGTCAGACCACGCTCGAGGAGTGGCTCGGCTCCGGCGCCTGACTTAGGTCGAGCCGGGCGCGCGAGCCTGCTGGGACTGCTGCATCTGCCGACGTAGGCCGAAGCAGTAGTCCAAGCCCGACAGCACGGTCACCACCACCGTCGCATACAGCAGCAGCGACACCCACAACGGTTCCCCATGCACCGCGATCACAGCGAGGATCGCCGCGATCTGCATGCAGGTCTTCACCTTCCCGAACATGCTCGCGGCAATCACGACTCCCGCCTGCGTGGCGCCGAGGCGCAGCACCGTGACCGCCAGCTCGCGCGTGATGATGACCATCGCCACCCACGCTTCGAGACGGTTCAGCGAGACGAGCGAGAGCAGCGCGGCGATGATCAGCAGCTTGTCGGCGAGCGGGTCCATCAACTTGCCGAAGGTCGTGATCGACCCGCGCGAGCGCGCCAGGCGGCCGTCGACGAAGTCGGTCAGCGAGGCCAGCGCGAACACCACCGCCGCGAGCACGTCCCCCGCGGGCGTGTTCCCGAGCAGCGCCACCACCACGACCGGGACGAGCATGATGCGCAGGACCGTCAGGACGTTGGGAAGGTTCAGGGGAAACATTGAGCGCCCATTATGCCGCCATGGGGCGCTCACCAGCCGTCCGTCACAGGGCGCTCAGTATGCCGTCCTAGTATCGAACCAAGCATCTGCCACTCGACCCGACGAGGAGACACCATGAACAGGCGCACCCTGGGAGCAGACGGACCGGAGGTTTCGGCGATCGGGCTGGGTTGCATGGGGATGTCGGCCTTCTACGGATCCACAGACGAGGGCGAGTCCACCGCCACGATCCACCGTGCGCTGGAGCTGGGGTGCAACTTCCTCGACACGGCGCAGCTGTACGGGCCGATGACAAACGAGGAACTGGTCGGCCGCGCGATCGAGGGTCGCCGCGACGAGTATGTGATCGCGACAAAGTTCGCTCGCCGCACGGATGGGGCGACGCCCGGAGAGATGTCGACGCTCGGTCCGCTCGATGGTTCCGCCGAGCATGTCCACGCATCGGTCGAGGGATCGTTGCAGCGGCTCAAAACCGACCACATCGACCTCTACTACCAGCACCGCGTGGACCCGAACGTCGAGATCGAGGAGACCGTCGGCGCGATGGCCGAACTGGTGCAGCAGGGCAAGATCCTGCACATCGGTCTCTCCGAGGCCGCGCCCGAGACGATCCGCCGTGCGCACGCCGTGCACCCCATCGCCGCCCTGCAGACTGAGTACTCGCTGTGGACGCGCGACCCGGAGGCGGAGATCCTGCCGACCTGCCGCGAGCTCGGGATCGGCTTCGTCCCGTACTCGCCCCTGGGGCGCGGCTTCCTGTCGGGCCGCTTCAAATCGCCCGAGGAGCTCGACGCGAATGACTTCCGTCGCTATGGCCCACGCTTCACCGGCGGGAACCTCCAGGAGAACCTGAAGCTGGCGGCGAAGGTCGAAGAGATCGCAAACGAGGTGGGCGTCACGCCGGCGCAGCTGGTGCTCGCGTGGGTGCTCGCGCAGGGCGATGACCTCGTGCCGATCCCCGGCACCAAGCGCCGCACCTACCTCGAGCAGAACATCGCCGCCGTGGACGTCGAGCTGACCGAGGAGGAGCTCGCGCGGATCGACGCCGAGCTGCCCGAGGCCGCCGGCGATCGCTACGACGAGCAGGGCATGCGCAGCGTCAACATCTGAGACGGGCTGAGACGGGAGTCAATACCCGACGGAGTAGAAGCTGATGTGACGGCAGCCGTCGAGCTTGTAGTGCGGCAGCGCGTGATGGCTCGTGAAGACGACGATCCCGGGGTTTTCGCAGTGGACCACGCCGGAGTTCTCGTGTACGTGAACGACCGTGTCCGGATTCGTGCCGGTCCAGACATAGTTGACGGTGTCGTTCGCGTAGATCAGGTTCGGGCCGTCGCCGGCGTGGATGACCGCGGTCTGGAAGGAGGGCCAGCCCGAGGCGTGGTAGTCGCCCCAGATCACATCGCCGGCGTCGCCGCCGTAGATCGTGTCGTTGCCGTAGCCGCCGAGCAGGTAGTTGTGGGCGCCGTCCACGCCCGTGAGCACGTTCGCCTGCCCCGCGGGACCCTTGTCCATCACGAGGTGCTGGTCCGCGGGCCAGCCGGCATGGCTGGTCATCGCCACCGCGGGCGCCGTGAGGCAGAGCGCCACGAGCAGCGCCGGCACCAACGCGCGGTGATGGGTCGAGAAGGGACGCATGAGAGTTCCTCGACACCAAGCCCTCCCAACCCGAGGCCCGGTGTGGCGACTCGGACAGGCGGCCACGCCAACGAGCGCTAGGGTGCGTCCATGCCCCTGATCCCGATGGTCATCGAGCGGACCGCGCGCGGCGAGCGCGAGTTCGACATCTACAGCCGGCTGCTGAACGAGCGGATCATCTTCCTCGGCACGCCGATCGACGACCAGGTCGCGAACCTCGTGGTCGCCCAGCTGCTGCACCTCGAGAGCCAGGACCCGGAGAAGGACATCTCGATCTACATCAACAGCCCCGGCGGCTCGATCTACTCGGGGTTGGCGATCTACGACACGATGAACTTCGTCAAGCCGGACATCGCGACGATGGTCGTCGGCGTGGCGATGTCGATGGGCTCCTTGCTCCTGGCGGGGGGGACGAAGGGCAAGCGTGCGGCGTTGCCGAACAGCCGCATCCTGATCCACCAGCCCTCGGCGGGGTTCGAAGGACAATCGACCGACATCGAGATCCACGCGCGCGAGATCCTCAAGGTGCGCGAGCGAATCGACGAGATCTACGCCGAGCACACCGGGAAACCGAAGGAGGAGGTCCGCCGGGACATGGAGCGCGACCGCTTCTTCAACGCCGAGCAGGCGCTCGAGTATGGGTTGATCGACCGGGTGCTCGAGAGTCACTAGACGGCCGATAGGCGGCGCGATGCGGCGTCCTCGGTCGCTCGCGTGCGTAGCACGCCACGCTCCCTGCGTCCTTGCCTCGCTTGCCTCTCGGCCGTCTAGCAGCCGCAGCGCCAACTATGCTCGCCGGGCACCATGGCAGGCCTGACTCCGCTCGAGCGCTCGGCACTGGTTCTGGTCGCCGTGCTGACCGCGCTCGCGGGCGTGGCCAACTACCAACCGTGGCCGGCGGTCCCGCGCTTCGCGGTCGCCACGCTCGCGCTCGCGGGGTTGGCGTGGGTGGTGTCGTTCGCGACAGAGCAGCTCGGGGAGCGCTTCGGGCCGGGCGTGACCGGGATGTTGCAGTCGACGCTCGGCAACCTGCCGGAGCTGTTCGTCGTGATCTTCGCGCTCAAAAAGGGCGAGCTCGTCGTCGCGCAGACGGCGATCGTCGGCTCGATCCTGGCCAATGCGCTGCTCGTGCTCGGCCTGGTGATCGTGGTCGGCGCCCGGCGCTCCGAGGACGGGATCATGCGCTTTTCAAAGCGCCTGCCGCGCGACACGGCGACTTTGCTGCAGGTGACCGTGTTCATCATCGTGCTGCTCGGTCTCGCGGCCGCCTCGCACGACCCGGCGAGCCATCACGTGAAGGCGATCTCCGCGGTCGGCGCCGTGTGCCTGCTGGTCGTCTACCTCGCGTGGGTCGTGCCCTACCTGCGCTCCGACGTGGCGCCGGGGGAGGAGGAGGGAGAGGAGGCCCGGCCCATCCCGCGTCTGGGCCTCGGCCTGACCCTCGCGCTGCTGATCGTCGCGGGGACGGCCTCGGCGTTCGTCTCCGACTGGTTCATCAACGGTCTGGAGCCGGCGATCGTCGAGCTGAACATCTCCCAGGCGTTCGCCGGACTGGTGATCGTCGCGATCGCCGGCAACGCCGCTGAGAACACCGCCGGGATCGTGCTCGCCTACAAGCGCCGCTCCGACCTCGCGATCTCGGTCGTCAAAAATTCGGTTGCGCAGATCGCGGCGTTCCTGTTCCCGCTGCTCGTGCTCGTCTCCTTCGCGCTGTCCACGACCCTGACGTTCGCGCTCGCGCCCGTCTACATCGGCGCGCTGGCGCTCACGGCGCTGGCCCTGTGGCAGGTGACGGGGGACGGCGAGGCCGCCGAATTCGAGGGGTGGGCGCTGGTCGCGCTGTACGTGATCCTCGCGACGTTGACGTTGTACGAGTAGGTCTCGGCTTGTGGTGCCGGTGGCCCCGGGCTCGTGGTTCTGCGATCCGCACGTCGATCCGGGGCCCCTCGATTAATGTTCCAGCGATGCCACACCGATGCTCCAGCGATGCCGCACCAGACCACGGAGATCCGGCGTGACGCAGCCGCGCCACGGGTAGACTGCTGCTGCCGGTCGTCGTCGAGGGAAACGTGAGGGAGCGAGTCGTGGGGTACACCGGGCAAGTGCATCTGCGCGTCATGCAGCGGTCGCGGTATCTCGCGCTGGCCGTGCTCGTCGGGACGCTGATCACGTCTCTGGTCGCTGTCTCCACGGCGGGGGCGGCGGAAATCGTCGTGAGTAATTGCGCGCAGCTGCAGCATGAGCTCGGCAACGCTGAAAAGGGCGATGTCATCACGCTTGCGACTCTCTGCACTAAGAGCAACTCAGGTAAAGCCGAAGGCTCGTTCAACCTGCCCTCGGCAGCCGATCTCACGATCCAGGGGCAGAGCGGTACGACCGCCGGTTTTGAAGGAGTGAGTGTCGCCAGGCGGGCGCTTGAAGGCGCAGGCAACGGTCTGGTGCTGCGCAATCTCGTGGTCGAGAACTACTCGCTCAAAAACGAAACTGCCGTCAAGCTCAATCCCGGCGAAGGCGCTCTGCCGGTGATCGAAGACGATCGCTTCATCGACGACACCGACAGCACGTCCTCCAGCAACTCCGCCCGCGGTGGGGCCCTCTACATCTCCGCCTCCAGCAGCACCTGCGCCTACACGGCTCCGCTGAGCATCGCCGGCTCCCTCTTCCAGGGCGATCGCATCGCGGATACCTCAACCGCAGAACACAACAGTGATCAGGGGGGCGCCGCGTATGCGGAAATACGCTGCAACTCGGCCTCGACGCCGATCGACTTCGCGACGCTCAGCAGGAACACCTTTGACGAAGACGTGATCGGCACGCAGGCGGGCGGCGAAGCCTTTGGCGGGGCGCTGTACCTGGCCAACTCCTCCCACGCGGAAGTCAACGTTGCGGCCGAGCAGGTGGACAACATGTTCGAGAACGACTCGATCGCGTCGATCTCGCCGACCGGTTCCTATGGCGGCGGCGGTGAGTGGGCGCCATCGATCGTTCTCACGAGTACCGACGATCGCTTTGTCAAAGACGCCTTGCCGGCTCCGCAGGGCGCGACCGCCTCCAGCCAGGGCGCCGGGCTGGGAGTAGCCTCGGCTACCTGCTCAAAAGAAGTGACGCCCTCAGCGGTGCTGAACAATGCGGTGCTCGCCGCCAACACGATCGGCCCCGCAAGCGAAGGCGGCGAATCGGGGGGCGCGGTCTACGCCGCGTGCGAGCCACCTGAACCCCACGGTCATTTCCATCTCACGCTCAACGACTCCACGGTCGCCGGTAACCAGGCCCCTGGGGGTGTCTCCGGTATCGACGGCGAGGACTCCGACCAGCTGGTATTGACCAACTCGATCGTGACGAGCCCTACAGGCCAGGCCGACATCGGTGGCTTTCGAACGGCCTCCGGTGGATCGCTGACGTCCTCGTTCAGCGACGCGTGCGCGCCCGGCGTGAGTACGAACACTCCGCTGCCGGGCGAAGGCGACATCTGCGCGGAACCGTCGCTTCTCAGCACGGAAACCGGCGAAGTGAGAGAGAACGCATCCAGCCCGACGATCGACGCCGGCTCGAACGCGCTCGTGCCGGCAGGCCTGACCACGGACGTCTTCGGCGATGCGAGGATCCTCGCCGGACACGCCGGCTGCGGGCAGAGCTTCCCGGCGGTCGTCGATATGGGCGCCAGCGAGTTCATCGCCTCCGCGCCTTCCTGTCCAGCCGCAGTCGTACCCCGTCCTCCCGTCCCCGGCCTGACTCGCTATATCAGCCGCAAGGTCACCTCCACCGGCGTTGCGCTAACGCTGAGCTGTGTTAGCACGGATGGTCTGGGCTGCTCCGGGACGATCTTCCTCACCACCAACGAGATTCTCCAGGGCAAGAAGGTCATCGCCGTCGGCGCAAGTCACCGCACCAGGGGGTCCGTCAGGCTCGGCCAGGCGTCGTTCGCCCTGGCTGCCGGCGTCACCGCGACGTTCCAGGTCAAGCTCGACTCGACCGGCCTCGAGCTGCTGCGCCATTTCCGTGCGATCTCGGCCTTCGTGTTGGCCAACGAGGCATCGCCCACCAGTACTCCGTTCATCTTCCTGCTCGACGGCGTTCGCTTCAGCGAGCCCAAGCGACACAAGCAGCGGCACTCGAGGCATCCAAAGCACCACTGAGCTCGCCCGCGCTGGGGTGGGTGAGGGGGGGTGGGGCTCCTTTATTAAAAGCACGCTAGACTGCTCGGACCTCGCGCCTGGGCGGGGTTTTTCTTCGCCCAAGGCCGTTTTGTCCACACGACCACGCAGGGAAATCTGACTAATGGCCCGCGGAGACGTTCGAATCGCGATCACCCTCGCCTGCGAGGAGTGCAAGCATCGCAACTATCAGACGAACAAGAGCAAGCGCAACAACCCGGACCGGGTCAGCCTGCGCAAGTATTGCCGCTGGTGTCGCAAGCACACCAGCCATCGGGAGACTCGCTAGCGCGGGAGCGCTGTTGTGGCCCGTGACCGTAAACGCGCAAAGCAGCGCCGCGCCCGTCGCGGGCGTGGGGACGCACCGACCGCGCCGGATGGGTCCACGGGCGACCCGGCCGGTGAGGCCCGTGGCGCGGGATCGCCGGGTGTCGGCAGGGTCGAGCGCGCCGATCTGCCCGGTGCGCTGGAGCACGCGGGCGACGTCGACGAGTTCGACGCCGCGCTTGTGCGCGGCGCCGGTGGCGTGCCCGTGGACGCAGGTTCTGTGCCGGCGGACGGTGGCGTCTCCGCCGATCCAGAACATCTCTCCGAGCGCGAAATCGAGGACGAGGCTGAGGCCGAGGGCGATCTCAGCGAGGACGAGATTCAGGAGATCGCGGGCTCGTCGGGATCCGGTGGGGGTGGCGGCCTCGCCACTCCTGAGCAGGCCTCGGGCGCTCCGCAGCGGGGTGGCAACCGCGCGATCGGCTTCCTGCGCGCCAGCTGGGCCGAGCTGCAGCGGGTACAGTGGCCTGACCGCCGCCAAGTCTTCCAGGCGACCGCCGTCGTCTTGGGCTTCGTCGCGATCGCCGGCGCCTACCTCGGCTTGGCCGACTTTGTCGCCAAGGAAATCGTCGAATTCATCCTTTCCTAACCTGTTTTTCACAAGCGTCGTCCCCCAGCTCTCCTGCACTCCCTGCTGCCCGTCCTCACTGAACCCCCGTCAAGGAATCCTGAATGTTTCGTTGGTATGTAGTCAACACCTACTCCGGTCACGAGAACAAGGTCAAGCACAACCTCGAGCACCGCGTGATCTCGCTCGGGCAGCAGCGCGCCGTGCGCAACGTGGTCGTCCCGACCGAGTCCGTCTCGGAGATGAAGGACAACCAGAAGGTCACCGTCGAGAAGCGCACGATGCCGGGCTACGTGCTCGTCAACATGGAGCTCAACGAGGATTCCTGGGGCGTCGTCAAGGGCACCCCCGGCATCACTGGTTTCGTTGGGGCCTCTCAGGAGCCGGTGCCGCTGACGCAGGTCGAGGTCGACCGGATGCTGCACAAGACGGACGTCGCGACGGCCGCCGCGCACGCGCGCCCAGTTCACGATCGGCGAGTCCGTGAAGGTCATCTCCGGCCCGCTGTCGGACTTCTCCGGCGAGATCTCCGAGATCAACGAGGACGCCGCGAAGCTGAAGGTCCTGGTATCAATCTTCGGTCGGGAGACCCCGGTTGAGGTCCAATTCGATCAAGTGAAAAAGCTCTAGACCATGGCAAAGAAGGTTCTGACAACAATCAAGCTGCAGGCGAACGCCGGGCAGGCGAGCCCCGCCCCGCCGGTCGGTCCTGCGCTGGGCCAGCACGGCATCAACATCATGGAGTTCTGCAAGGCCTTCAACGCCCAGACGCAGGGCGAAACCGGGACGGTGATCCCGGTCGTGATCACGGTCTACGAGGATCGTTCGTTCACGTTCGTCACCAAGACGCCCCCCGCGGCCGTGCTGATCAAGCAGGCGTTGCGGATCGGCAAGGGCTCGGGCGAGCCCAACCGCACGAAGGTCGGCACGATCACGCAAGCCCAGCTGCGCGAGATCGCCGAGCGCAAGCTCGAGGACCTCAACGCGCACGACATCGACCAGGCCGCGAAGATCATCGCCGGGACCGCCCGTTCCATGGGAGTGGAGGTGGCCTCATGAGCGCCCAGCACGGCAAGCGCTTCACCGAGGCGCTGGAGAAGGTCGAGCGCGAGCGCGAGTACGAGCCCGCGCGAGGCGGTCGCGCTCGTCAAGAGCCTCGCCGGCGCGAAGTTCGACGAGTCGGTCGAGCTGCACGTGCGCACGGGCCTGAACGTAAGGCACGCCGACGAGCAGCTGCGCGGCACGATCGCGCTGCCGAACGGCCTCGGCAAAGACGTGAAGATCATCGTCTTCGCCCAGGGTCCGAAGGTCGCCGAGGCCGAAGCGGCCGGCGCCGACGCGGTCGGCGGCGAGGATCTGGCGAAACGGATCGAGGAGGGCTTCGACGACTTCGACGTCGCGATCGCCACGCCCGACCTGATGTCGGTCGTCGGTCGCCTGGGCCGCGTGCTCGGCCCCTCGGGGAAGATGCCCAACCCGAAGGTCGGCACCGTCACGATGGATGTCGCGAAAGCCGTCGAGGAGTCCAAGTCGGGCAAGGTCGAGTACCGCACCGACCGCAACGCGATCGTGCACCTCGTGATCGGCAAGGCGAGCTTCGAGGAGCGTCCGCTCTTGGAGAACTACGCCGCGGTGATCGAAGAGCTGATCCGCGCCAAGCCGGCGAGCGCGAAGGGCCGCTATCTGCACTCGATCACGATCACTTCGACGATGGGGCCGGGCGTGAAGGTCAACGCCGGGCGCACACGTGAAATCCTCGAGGAGGCGCCCGCGGCTACGATCGCCGCTTAGCGTCATCACCTCCAGGCAACCGAAGACCCCCGGCGGCCGGCCGATCTCAGACGATCGGCAGGCAGAAGTCCGGGATAGGAGCCACGAATGAACCGAGACCAGAAGGCCACGGCGATCGCCGAGATCGCCGCCAACATCGATGAGTCCCAGGCGGTCTTCGCCGTCGACTACCGCGGCATCTCCGTGCCCCAGGTGGCCGAGCTGCGCGCCAAGCTGCGCGAGTCCGACGCGACCTTCAAGGTCGTCAAGAACTCGCTGACCGAACGCGCCGCCGACGAGGTGGGCGCCGAGACGCTGAAGGCGCTGCTCGAAGGACCGACCGCGCTGACGTTCGTGCGCGGCGACATCGCCACCGCCGCCAAGGCCGTCGCCGACTACGGCCGCGCGACGCAACTGCTGCCGTTCAAGGGCGGCCTGATGGACGGCGCGGCGCTCGACCCCGAGCAGATCCGCTCGCTCTCGCGCCTGCCTTCCCGCGAAGTGCTCTACGGCCAGCTCGTCGGCGTCGTGGCCTCGCCGATCGGCGGCCTCGTGCGCTCGCTCGGCGGGCTGCTTGGCGGCCTCGCTGTCGCTCTCGGTCAGGTGCGCGAGAAGAAGGAGTCGGGAGAGATCCCCGCCGGTGAGGCGCCTGCCGCCGAGGCGCCCCCGCGGCGAGGAGACCCCGCGGCCGAGGCCCAAGCCGTCGAGGCCGGCTCGAGGACGCGGCGCCAGCGGACGAGCCACGGCGAGACGCCCGTGCTGACGAGGCGCCAGCCGAGGACAGCTGAGCCGGAGCAGGACGAGCCGGCGCAAGACGACAACAGGAGGACTGACAACATGGCTACAGCAACAAGCACAGATAAGTGGATCGAGGAGCTGAAGGGCATCTCGGTGCTCGAGCTCGCCGAGCGGATCAAGGCGCTCGAGGAGGAGTTCGGCGTCTCGGCCGCGGCGATGGCCGCTCCGGCCGCTGCGCCCGCGGGCGCAGGCGGAGGCGACGCGCGCCGCCGCCGAGGAGGAAGAGAGCAGCACCGCCGACGTGATCCTCACGGCGGCCGGCGACAAGAAGATCCAGGTGATCAAGGTCGTCCGCGCCGCCACGGGCCTCGGGCTGAAAGAGGCCAAGGCGCTCGTCGACGAGGCCCCGAAGCCCGTCAAGGAGGGCATCGAGAAGGAGGAGGCCGGCAAGCTCAAGCAGGAACTGGAGGAGGCCGGCGCCACAGTCGAGCTCAAGTAGCGCGGGATCCGGGCTTCGGCCCCGACCGGAAAACCGCTTCGCGGGGCCGGTCGGTCCCGAAGTCCCGGACCCACTTGGCTATCTAATGGCCACACGAAGCCTTCTTCTTTACCTGCGCCTAACAAAAGCGCCGATTTTCCGGTAAAGTCCCCGGCGCTGACCAATAGTCGTAGCCGCTCCTAGCAGCACGATCTCGCGCCACATACGCGGCGATCGAGAGGGCGGGGTCCGTGAGCGTTGGCTGCCCACTTAAGGGTGCCGATGGTCTGTGCTATCTTTGCTGGTCGCGCTTCGGCGCCCTCCTCTGCCCGTTTCATCGTTCTCCGAAGGAGTCGTTTCTTGGCTGCTGTTGATGCTCTCCGGACGCGCCGGACTTTCGCGCGTCTACCCAAGTCTGTCGACGTACCGAACCTGATCGATATCCAGCGCCGCTCGTTCAGTGGCTGACCGACCCGCAGACGGGGGGTCTGCGCGAGACGATCGACGACATCTCGCCGATCGAGGACTACACCGGCAACCTCGCCGTGCAGTTCGGCGAGTTCGTCTTCGACGAGCCGGTCGCCAACCTCGAGCAGTGCCGCGAGAAGGACCTGACATACGCGCGTCCGCTGACCGTCACCGTCGCGTTCATCAACCGCGAGACCGGCGAGATCCGCGAGCAGTCGGTGTTCATGGGCGACTTCCCGTGGATGACCGAGCGCGGCACGTTCGTGATCAACGGCACCGAGCGCGTCGTCGTCACGCAGCTCGTGCGCTCTCCCGGGGCGTACCTGATGGAGCCGAAGGACCGCGAGAAGCAGGTCTTCATCGCGAACCTGATGCCGGCCCGCGGGTCGTGGCTGGAGCTCGAGATCGACAAGAAGGGCAAGGTCTTCGTCCGCATCGATCGCAAGCGCAAGCTCCCGGTGACGGTGCTGCTGCGCGCGATGGGCTACGCGACCGACGAGGAGATCCTCAGGCTGTTCGACAACTCCCTGTACATCCGCAACACGATCGAGTCCGACACCGAGATCACGCGCACCGAAGAGGGCGCGCTGGTGGAGCTGTTCAAGAAGCAGCGCCCCGGCGAGCCGCCGTCGGTCGACAACGCCAAGGCGCTCTTGAACCAGCTGTTCTTCGACCCCAAGCGCTATGACCTGACGCGCGTCGGTCGCTACAAGCTCAACTCGCGGCTCGGCCTCGACATCGACATCGACACGCGCACGCTGACGCACGACGACATCCTCGCGCTGGTGCGCGAGCTCGTCTCGCTGCCCAAGCGCCTCGGCATCCCCGAGGACGGTGAGCTCGAGATCAAGGACTACGCGGCCGAGGCGATGAGCATGCCGCGCGAGCCGGTCGCCGATCACCTCGACGAGTACGAGCACTTCGGCAACCGCCGCCTGCGCACGGTCGGCGAGCTGATCCAGGAGGCCTTCCGGATCGGGCTCTACCGCATGGAGCGCGTCGTGCGCGAGCGGTTGACGACCGAGGACGCGGACACGATCACGCCGCAGACGATCATCAACATCCGGCCCGTGGTGGCGGCGCTGAAGGAGTTCTTCGGCTCCTCGCAGCTCTCGCAGTTCATGGACCAGACCAACTCGCTGGCGGGCCTGACGCATCGCCGGCGCCTCTCGGCGCTGGGCGCCGGAGGCCTGACGCGCGAGCGCGCGCCGATCGAGGTGCGCGACGTGCACCCGACGCACTACGGGCGGATGTGCCCGATCGAGACGCCGGAGGGTCCGAACATCGGCCTGATCGGCTCGTTGAGCTCGTTCGCCGAGGTGTCCGAGTACGGCTTCGTAACGACGCCCTACCGCGTGGTCAAGGACGGTGTGCTGACGGATAAGGTGCAGCGTCTGGACGCCACCCAGGAAGAGGAGTTGGTGATCGCCCAGGCGAACACGCCGGTCGACCCCAAGACCGGCAAGCTGAAGGGCACCGAGATCCTCTGCCGCACGCAGGCCGGCCAGTACGTGACGGTCGGGCCCAAGGACGTCGACCTGCTCGACGTCTCGCCGGAGCAGATCTGGTCGGTCGCGACGGCGATGATCCCGTTCCTCGAGCACGACGACGCCAACCGAGCGCTGATGGGCTCGAACATGCAGCGCCAGGCGGTGCCGCTGCTGAAGGCCGACGCGCCGCTGGTCGGCACCGGCATGGAGCGCCGCGCGGCGCTCGACACCGGCGATGTGCTGCTGACGCGAGAACGCCGGGACGATCGATTTCGTCGACGCCAACCAGATCGTGATCGAGACGACCGACGGCAAGAAGGACGAGTACGAGCTGCAGAAGTTCATGCGCTCCAACCAGGGCACGCTGATCCACCAGAAGCCGCGGGTGAAGACGGGACAGAAGCTGAAGGCGGGCGACGTGCTGGCCGACGGCTCCTCGACCGACAAGGGCGAGATGGCGCTCGGCAAGAACCTGATGGTGGCGTTCATGTCCTGGGAGGGCTACAACTTCGAGGACGCGATCATCCTCTCCAAGCGCTTGGTCAAGGACGACGAGCTGACCTCGATCCACATCGAGGAGTACGAGATCGACGCGCGCACGACGAAGCTCGGCGAGGAGGAGGTCACACGCGACATCCCCAACCGCTCGGAGGAGTCGCTGCGCAACCTCGACGACCGCGGGATCGTGCGCGTCGGCGCCGAGGTGCAGTCGGGCGACCTGCTCGTCGGCAAGGTCACGCCGAAGGGCGAGACCGAGCTGACGGCCGAGGAGAAGCTGATCCGCGCGATCTTCAAGGAGAAGGCGCGCGAGGTGCGCGACACCTCGCTGAAGGTGCCCCACGGCGAGGGCGGCGTGGTGATCGACGTGATGACCTTCAGTCGCGACGCCGGCGACGACTTGCCGCCGGGCGTCAACGACCTCGTGCGCGTGTTCGTAGCGAAGAAGCGCAAGATCTCCGAGGGCGACAAGCTCGCGGGGCGCCACGGCAACAAGGGTGTGATCTCGAAGATCGTCGACGAGCAGGACATGCCGTTCCTCGAGGACGGCACGCCGGTCGACGTGATCCTCAACCCGCTGGGCGTGCCCTCGCGCATGAACGTCGGGCAGATCCTCGAGACGCATCTCGGTTGGGCAGCCGCGCAGGGCTGGTACGACGACGGCTCAGACGCCTACAAGGAAGCCCACGAAGGCAACGGGCATAACGGCGGGGCCACGTCCTCCGCGCGCGTGTATGTATCGACGCCGGTGTTCGACGGCGCCACCGTGGCGGACGTCGACGAGGCGCTCGTGCGCTGGCAGGACGAGCACAAGGGCCGGATTCGCATGGACGTCGACAAGAGCCGTCGTCCGGGCGAGCAGGCCTCGGGCAAGATGACGCTGTTCAATGGCCGCACGGGCGAGCCGTTCGCCGAACAGGTGACGGTCGGATACATGTACATCCTGAAGCTGTTGCACCTCGTCGACGACAAGATCCACGCGCGCTCGACCGGCCCGTACTCGCTCGTCACTCAGCAGCCGCTGGGCGGCAAGGCGCAGTTCGGCGGCCAGCGCTTCGGCGAGATGGAGGTGTGGGCGCTGGAGGCATTCGGCGCCGCCTACACGCTGCAGGAGATGCTGACGATCAAGTCCGACGACACGGTCGGGCGCGTGAAGGCCTATGAGGCGATCGTCAAGGGCGAGAACATCGCCGAGCCATCGATCCCGGAGTCCTTCAAGGTGCTGCTGAAGGAGATGCAGTCGCTGGCGCTCGACGTCAATGTGGTCTCCGAGGAAGGCCAGCGCACGGAGATGCGTGACGAAGACGACGATCTGCTGCGCGCCGCCGAGGAGCTCGGGATCGACCTCTCCGGCGTGCGTGCGCCGGCGGCGACCGACGCACCCGACGCACCCGCGGAGGACGAGGAGGGTGCTGACGCGGCCGCCGAGACGACGGACGCGAGCGGCGTGGAGGAGGCCGTCGGGGAGATGCCGGAGGACGAAGAGGACGACACCGCGAAGGAGCTCGACGTCGAGGAGCTGCTTGGAGAGGTCGCGGGGCTCGACGACGACGTACTTGCAACTGACGAGACTCCGGAGGAGACACCGTGATCGACGTAAGGGGGCGTCGCCCCCTTACGACCTCCGGTCTAACCCCCGGTCACCAGATTTTTCACACGAGCCAGAAGGGCCCCAACCGTGATTGACATCAATAATTTTGACGCAATCGAGATCTCTCTCGCCTCGTCCAAGCAGATTCGCAGCTGGAGCTCGGGCGAGGTGATCAAGCCGGAGACGATCAACTACCGCACGCTGAAGCCCGAGAAGGACGGCCTGTTCTGCGAGCGCATCTTCGGTCCGACGAAGGACTGGGAGTGCTACTGCGGCAAGTACAAGCGCGTGCGCTACAAGGGCATCGTGTGCGAGCGCTGCGGCGTGGAGGTCACGCGCTCGAAGGTGCGCCGCGAGCGCATGGGCCACGTCGACCTGGCCGCCCCGGTCAGCCACATCTGGTTCTTCAAGGGCGTGCCGAGCCGCATCGGCTACCTGCTGGACATGGCGCCGAAGGAACTGGAGAAGGTCCTGTATTTCGCGGCGTCGATCATCACCTGGGTCGATGACGAGGCGCGCACGAAGGATCTCGACTCCCTGGAGAAGGAGGTCAACAAGGTCCTCGACTCCTACGCGGCCGAACGCGAGGAGCGGGTGCTTGAGCTGCGCGAGTCGCTCAAGCGCCGGGAGAAGTACCTCTCAAACGGCAAACAGACTCACTTCTCAGACGAAGACCACCTGTGGGCGGACTCGCTCGATATCAACCTGGCGAAGATCTCCGATGAGGAGCGCGAGAAGCTCGTCAAAGAGCTGCGCAAGTCCTTCGACGCCGACATCGCCGACACCGAGGCCTACATCGAGGACGGCGCCGAGCGGATGCGCAACGTCTGGGAGCTGTTCAAGACGATGGAACCGAAGCAGATCGAGCACGATGAGACGACGTTCCGCGAGCTGAAGGAGCGCTTCGGCTCCTCCTATGGATTCGGCGAGTATTTCCGCGGCGGGATGGGCGCGGAAGCGATCCGCGACCTGCTGCAGCAGGTCGATCTAGAGGCCGAACGTGTGGAGCTGGAGGATCAGGTGAAGACCGGCAAAGGCCAGAAGCAGGCCCGCGCGGTCAAGCGCCTGAAGGTCGTCTCAGCCTTCCTGCAATCAGGGAACAAGCCGGAGATGATGGTGCTGGACGCCGTTCCGGTGATCCCGCCGGAGCTGCGCCCGATGGTGCAGCTCGACGGTGGGCGCTTCGCGACGTCCGACCTCAACGACCTGTATCGCCGCGTGATCAACCGCAACAACCGCCTCAAGCGGCTGCTGGACCTCGGCGCGCCGGAGATCATCGTCAACAACGAGAAGCGGATGCTGCAGGAGGCCGTCGACGCGCTGTTCGACAACGGCCGCCGCGGGCGTCCCGTGACCGGACCGGGCAACCGGCCGCTGAAGAGCCTCTCGGACATGCTCAAGGGCAAGCAGGGACGCTTCCGCCAGAACCTGCTCGGCAAGCGCGTGGACTACTCCGGGCGCTCAGTGATCGTCGCCGGCCCGTACCTGAAGCTGCACCAGTGCGGCCTGCCGAAGATCATGGCGCTCGAGCTGTTCAAGCCGTTCATCATGGCTCGCCTGGTCGAGCGCAAGTCCGCGCAGAACATCAAGGCGGCGAAGAAGATGGTCGACTCGGGGATCGGCGAGGTGTGGGACGTGCTGGAGGAGGTCATCCACGAGCACCCCGTGCTGCTGAACCGCGCGCCGACGCTTCACCGCCTCGGCATCCAGGCGTTCGAGCCGTTGCTGGTCGAGGGCAAGGCGATCCAGGTGCATCCGCTCGTGTGTCACGCGTTCAACGCCGACTTCGACGGCGACCAGATGGCGGTGCACCTGCCGCTGTCGGCCGAGGCGCAGGCGGAGGCGCGAATCCTGATGCTGTCCTCCAACAACATCCTGTCCCCCGCGCACGGGGCGCCGCTGGCGACCCCGACGCAGGACATGATCCTCGGTGCCTACTACCTTACATACGGTCCGGAGGCCGAGGAGCTGGCGAAGATCGACCGCGCGACCTACGAGCCGCGCCCGCACGTGTTCCGCACCGCGCAGGAGGCCGAGCTCTCCTACGAGGGCGGCGTGGTGAAGCTGCACGACATCGCCGAGTTCCGTCCATTCGGGCGCGAGGGCGGCCACGTGCTGACGACGATCGGGCGGATCATCTACAACGACCGCATCGAGCGGGCGCTGGCCGAGGCGCTGGGCGACGAGTTCGACGCGCGTAAGTATGTGTTCGTCAACCAGTCGATGAAGAAGCGCGACACCACCCGGCTGATCGACGCGCTCGTGCAGACCTACGGTGCGACGACGATCTCGCTGGTGCTCGACGCGTTCAAGGACCTCGGCTTCAAGTACGCCACCCAGGCGGGGATCACGATCTCCAAGAACGACGTCGTGATCCCGCCCGAGAAGCAGGGCATCCTCGACAAGTACGACAAGCTCGTGGGAGCGATCACCGATCAGTACGACGATGGTCTGATCACCCAGGAGGAGCGCCACGAGGCGGTTGTGGAGAAGTGGAACGCGGCCACCGATGAGGTCGCGGAGGCGATGATCGAGAACCTCGACGTTCTGAACCCGATCTTCATGATGGCCAACTCGGGCGCGCGCGGTTCCTTCAAGCAGATCCGCCAGCTGGCGGGGATGCGCGGGCTGATGGCCAACCCGAAGGGCGAAATCATCGAGCGGCCGATCAAGGCCAACTTCATGGAGGGCCTGTCGGTGCTGGAGTACTTCATCTCCACCCACGGCGCGCGAAAGGGATTGGCGGATACCGCGCTGCGGACGGCCGACTCGGGCTATCTGACCAGGCGTCTGGTTGACGTCGCGCAGGATGTGATCATTCGCGAAGCCGACTGTGGCGCGGAGGAGTACATCGAGATGGCCGCCTTCAAGGCGGGCGGCGACCCCAACGACGATCTCGTCGGGCGGATCGCGGCGCTGCCGGTCACCACCAAGCGCGGGCGGATGCTCGCCGAGCAGGGCGCGGAGATTGGCCGCGCCGAGTTCGCCGAGATCGTCGAGGCGTTCAAGGACGACCACGAGAAGGGCGTAAGGGTCGTTGTGCCGGTGCGCTCGGTGCTCAAGTGCCGCGCGCCCAGTGGTGTGTGCCAGGCCTGTTACGGGCGGGCGATGGCCACGGGCGCGCTCGCCCAGATCGGCGACGCGGTCGGGATCGTCGCGGCACAGTCGATCGGTGAGCCCGGCACGCAGCTGACGATGCGCACGTTCCACACCGGCGGTGTCGCCGGGGCGGACATCACGCACGGCCTGCCGCGCGTGGTCGAGCTGTTCGAGGCACGCAAGCCGAAGGGCCTCGCGAAGATCGCCGAGCAGGACGGCGTCGTGTCGATCGAGGAGACCGAGAAGGCGCTGACCGTGACGATCACCGATGAGGCCGGCGAGGAGCACAAACACGCATTCCCGCGGCGCACGCGGCTGTTCGTCGGCGCGGGCGAGAAGATCACGGCCGGCAAGCAGCTCAACGAGGGCTCGGTCTACCCGCACGAGCTGCTGGCGATCCGCGGACGCACCGAGACCGAGCAGTATCTGGTCAAGGAGGTCCAGGAGGTCTACAAGTCCCAGGGCGTGGACATCAACGACAAGCACATCGAGCTGATCGTTCGTCAGATGCTGAAGAAGGTGCGGGTCGACCAGAAGGGCGACACCGACTACCTGCCGGGGCAGTTCGTGGACCGCTTCGACTTCGCGAAGGTCAACGACGAGGTGATCGCAAAGGACGGCGAAGCCGCCCAGTTCGAGGACATCATCCTCGGGATCACGAAGGCGTCGCTGAACACCGACTCGTTCCTGTCGGCGGCTTCCTTCCAGGAGACGACGAAGGTGCTGACCGACGCGGCGCTGGAGGGCAAGACCGATCGTTTGAACGGGCTGAAGGAGAACGTGATCATCGGCAAGCTGATCCCGGCCGCCACGGGCCTGAAGCGCTACCGGCGGATCGAGATCGAGCCCTCTGAGCCGCTGCCGCGCGCGATCGACGATGTCGGCCTGCTCGACCAGGACGAGATCGCCGCCGAGCTCGGCCTCTCCGGCGGCTTGAATGGTGGCTACGGGCAGGAGTTCGATGCGGACCTGGCCTCGCTGGAGAAGATCGGCGCGGGCGGGACCGACCCGGGTTTCGTCGAGGAGCTCGTCGACCTCGAGGTCTCGGAGCCCGCCGGGGAGTAAGCGCCTCTCCGCCCTGGCTAGGTGACGGGGAGCGCTTGCGCCCACTCGCCCAGCAACTCCGCCTCCATCGACGTAAGGCCAATCGCCGGCTCGGTCTTCACCAGGAGCGTCGGCGCCGGCCGCGCGGCCGCCCACGCGTGACAGGACGCATCGAACGCATCGTCGATCCAGGCCAGCGGCCGCGGGCCGGCGTAGGCGTCGATCGCGTCGAGCTTCCAGTGGCCGCCCAACGAACGGCCCGCGCCCTGTCCTCGCTCGAAGCGCAGAAACGGCAGGCCCACGGGCAGGCCGAGCAGATGCGGCAAATACTCCTCGGCCTTCTCCTCCCAGCCGCTGGCCCAGACCAGGTCGAAGTCCGCGGCGAGGCTCAGCAGGTGCGTGGCGGCCACCGATGAGAGGAAGTGCGGGATGCCGTCGATCGAATGGAAGATCCCGTCTGGACGGGTGGATGAGTCGATGCGGCTTCCGATCCTCGTCCCGCCCAGGCCGAACAGCGAGATCACCCCGTCTATGTCAACCATCAGCAATGGCCTGACTCCGCCCGGACCGGCGGATGTGCAATCGCACAAAGGTTCTTTAGCTCGCATACAGGTTGGGCCAGGTAATCTGCCTGAATCGATCGCGGCAAGTAAAGCACCGAGGCCCTACCGCCGATGGGCCTCTGACAGCAGTGGGACCGAGCAGCACGGCCCACAGAGCAGTCCCGAGACCAACGCTTTGACCTACCTTCCAATGAGCAAGCCCACCCCGCAAATCGCCTGCCCTGAGAACGGACTCGCCGAGCGATGAAACTCGAGCTCGGCATCCTGCTGGCGCTCGTGTGCGCGTTCGTGGCCAACCTCGGCTTCTTCTATAAGTACAGAGGCGCGAACGCCGTGGCGAAGGTCGATGTTCGCCACCCGCTACGCAGCCTCAGGGCGCTGTTCTCCTCGGGCTGGTTCGCGCTGGGCATGATCGTCGCGACGGCGAGCTGGGGCTTGCATGTGATCGCGCTGGCGCTGGCGCCGATGTCGGTGATCCAGGTCGCGCTGGCGGGCGGAATGGTATTCATAGCGGTGATGGCCGACCGGCTGTTCGGCTTCGACGTCGGCCCCCGTCAGTGGATCGGCCTGTCGCTGACCGCGGTCGGACTGGTGCTGCTCGGGGTGACACTGCCGGCGATGCACGGCGCGCACTCGCAGTTCTCCCAGGCGGCGATGATCTCCTTCGAGGCCGGCCTATTCGGGCTCGGCGCGCTCTTGATCATGGGTCCGCGGATGGGCGGCCGGGTCGAGCACCACGGCGTGATGCTGGGCGCTGCGGCGGGGATCCTGTTCGGCGTCTCGGATACTGCGATCAAGGCACTCACGGGCATCACCCACGCGCACGGCGTGACCGGACTGCTGCTGAGCCCGTGGTTGCTGGTGGCAGTGCTCGCGTCGATCGTCGCCTTCTATGCGTCCGCGCGCGGACTGCAGGACGGCGAGGCCGTTCCGGTGATCGCTGTGACTGGCACCGCCGCGAACATCGCCGGGATCGCGGGGGGGATCGTCGTGTTCGGCGATCCGATGGCAGCCAGCCCGCTGGGTGTGGTACTGCAGGCCACCGCGTTCGTGCTGGTTGTGGTCGCAGCCGCGCTGATGCCGGCGCCGGTCCGCTCGGCCGGTGTGGCCGCCGCACAGGCCTAGAGCGCCTGGCGCTGCTACCATCCGCGGCCGTATGCCAACCACCTCCCAGCTCGTGCGCAAGGGCCGCGTCACTCCCAAGAAGAAGCTCGCCACCCCGGGCTTGAAGTCCGGGAAAGGACGCAAGAAGAAGACCGCCGCGCCGCAGCGACGCGGGGTTTGTACGCGCGTGTATACGACGACACCGAAGAAGCCTAACTCCGCGCTGCGGAAGGTCGCGCGCGTGAGGATCTCGGGCTCGATCGAGGTGACTGCGTATATCCCCGGCGAGGGCCACAACCTGCAGGAGCACTCCGTCGTGCTCGTGCGCGGCGGCCGCGTCAAGGATCTGCCCGGCGTTCGCTACAAGGTTGTGCGCGGAACGCTCGACGCGGCCGGCGTGAGCGATCGCAAGAAGGCGCGCTCGCAATACGGCGTGAAGAAAAAATAACCGATGCCCCGCCGCGCAGCCGCCCAGATCCGCCCCGTCGAGGCGGACGCAATCCACCGCTCGAAGCTGGTGCAGCAGGTGATCAACAAGGTGATGCTGGACGGCAAGAAGTCGACGGCCGAGCGGATCGTCTACGACGCGCTCGCCCTGGTCGCTGAGCGCTCGGACAAAGACCCGGTGGAGACGCTCGAGGCGTCGATCAAAGCACTGACGCCGACGCTCGAGGTTAAATCCAGACGCGTCGGCGGCGCCACCTACCAGGTGCCAGTCGAGGTCGCCCCACGCCGGGCGCGCACCTTGGCGGTCCGCTGGCTGGTCGAGTTCGCCCGCAACCGCCGCGAGAAGACGATGGCCCAGCGCTTGGCGAACGAGCTCTCCGACGCGCTCTCCCAGCAGGGCGGCGCCTACAAGCGCAAGGACGACATCTACCGCATGGCGCAGGCCAACAAGGCCTTCGCCCACTACCGCTGGTAGACCGCCGCGTCCCGCGGCGCCTGTGTGACGGATCGCACACTCCAGGGAACCCTTGAAGAAACAAGCTTTGGTACCTAACCTTTCGGTACCAAATGTCTTCTCGACCCTAGATCGATTCAACCCCGCCGCATCCGACCACATCGAGCGCCACGTGTGGGTCGTCTGCTGCGTGGTGATCCTCGGGATGATCATGTCGATCCTCGACACGACGATCGTCAACGTCGCGCTGAACACGCTTTCGAAGGACCTGCACAGCCCGCTCTCGCAGGTCCAATGGGTGATCACCGGCTATCTGCTGTCGCTCGCCGCCGTGATCCCCGTGACGGGTTGGGCGGCCCGCCGGTTCGGAGCCAAGCAGGTCTACATGACCTCGCTGGTGCTGTTCACCGCCGGGTCGGCGCTGTGTGGCCTCGCCAACTCGGTCACCTCGCTCGTGGCCTTCCGCATCCTGCAGGGCGCCGGCGGCGGGATGATCATGCCGGTCGCGATGATGATCATGGCGCAGGTCGCCGGTCCGCAGCGGATGGGCAGGGTGATGGGGTTCGTATCGATGCCCGCGATGATCGCCCCGATCCTCGGGCCGGTCGTCGGCGGGCTGATCCTCGAGAACCTGCACTGGTCCTGGATCTTCTTCGTCAATGTCCCGATCGGCCTGATCGCGTTCGTGCTCGGCTGGCGGCTGCTGCCCCGCACCGACTCCGGCGTCGCCGGGCGCTTGGACGTGCTCGGCCTGGCGCTGCTTCCCACTGGCTGCGCGGCGGTCATCTATGGCATCAGCAAGCTCGGCTCCGGCGCGGCGCTGGGCTCGGCCGAAGTGATCGCGCCGACGCTCGCGGGCGCCGTGCTGATCGTGCTCTTCTGCTTGCATGCCCTGCGCATCGAGCGTCCGCTGCTCGACATCCGCCTGTATGTCAACCGCGTCTTCGCCGGCGCCGCATTCGTCAACTTCGGCCTCGGCGCCGCGCTGTTCGGGGCGATGATCCTCGTGCCGCTGTACTACCAGGAGGTGCGCGGGGAGAGCGTGATCAACACCGGCCTGCTCACCGGTCCGCAGGGGATCGGCGCGCTGATCGCGATGCCGCTCGCCAGCCGCCTGACCCAGCGCTTCAGCGGCGGTCGCATCGCGCTCGGCGGCATCTTGCTGCTGTGTGTCAGCACGATCCCGTTCACGTTCATCGGCGCGGACACCTCGATCGTGGCGATCTCGCTCGTGCTGGTCGTGCGCGGGCTGAGCATCGGGATGTGCTTCATGCCCGCGATGAGCGCCGCCTTCTCGGCGATGCGCCCAGAGCAGGTCTCCGACGCCACCCCGCAGATCACCGTGCTGCAGCGGACCGGTGGCGCGATCGGCACCGCGGTTCTCGCGGTGGTGCTGCAGCGCGCGGGCGCCGGCGTGCACTCCCCGGCGGAGCTCGCGAGCGCGTTCGACACCGCCTACTGGTGGGCGCTCGGGATCGCCGCGCTGTCGCTGATTCCCTGCGTGGTGCTGCTGCGAGCCGAGAAACCACAGCAGGCAAAGCTCGCTCGTGAGGCGTCGAGCACCGACGCCGCGCTTGAGCCGGCGGGTGCGTAGGGAGTGCGATGAGCTCCGTCCCGGACCTCACACGCCCGGCCAAGGTGGCCACCGAGGACGAGCCGCAGTGGACCGACGAGCTGACCGCTCTGGGTCTGGCCTTCCGCCGTGTGTTCCGAACCCTCAGCCGTCTGCGCGGGCGCGATACGCACCTCGGTGGCTCTGAGCTGAGCCATGCCCAGTTCGAGCTCTTGATCGAGCTCGACGAGCGCGGCGAGTTGCCGGCCGGAGAGTTGGCGATCGCCGCGCGCATGGCGCCGGGAACGGTCACGCAGATGCTCGACCATCTGGCCGAGGCCGGCCACGTCGAACGGGCTCGCTCGGAGACCGACCGGCGGGTTGTGGTCTCGCGGCTCACGGCGCAGGGAGGTCGCAAGATCGAGGCTAAGCGCAAGGCCTGGCAGATCCGCTGGGAACAGGCGCTCCAGGACGTCGATACCGACGATCTGCGCGCCGCCACGCGCGTGCTCGAGCGTCTCGGCACAGTGTTCGAGGACGCCCCTGCGGCGGAGGATCGCGGTGCGTCCCGGCAGGGCGATCACCAAGGCCCCGAGGACCCCGCATGAGCCCGCGAAACGCCCCGATTCCTCTGCTATAGTCGTCCCTCGCTTCGCGGGTGGAGCAGTCGTGCGAGCATGTCCCACGGAGCGGCCGACCAAGATGGAGACCTCGAGCAGATAACGACGCGAACCGGTCCAGATCGGACCAGCAGCGCGCGCGTGGGCCCGAGGGGCCCATTTTTTTGCTTGAAAACAGCCAGTCGCAGTTCCAGCCGGCGCTCAAAGCCGGCCCGAGACACCACACGAGCATCCCCACCTGAGCCATGCCACGTAAGTTCACCCTCCAAAACACCCGAAACATCGGGATCATGGCGCACATCGACGCCGGCAAGACGACGACGACCGAGCGCATCCTCTACTACACCGGGCGCACCTACAAGATCGGTGAGGTGCACGAGGGCGCCGCGGTGATGGACTGGATGGAGCAGGAGCAGGAGCGCGGGATCACGATCACTTCCGCCGCGACCACAGCGCAGTGGAAGGACCATCGCATCAACATCATCGACACGCCCGGGCACGTCGACTTCACGGTCGAGGTCGAGCGCTCACTGCGCGTGCTCGACGGTGCGATCGCGCTGTTCGACTCGGTCGCCGGCGTCGAGCCGCAGTCCGAGACCGTGTGGCGCCAGGCCGACAAGTACCACGTGCCGCGGATCGCCTACATCAACAAGATGGACCGCATCGGCGCGGACTTCGAGAAGGGCGTGCAGACGATGATCGACCGTCTCGGCGCCCACCCGGTACCTATCCAACTTCCCATCGGCTCCGAGGGAGACTTCCTCGGTGTCGTCGACTTGGTCGCGATGAAGGCGATCGTCTACAAGGACGAGATGGGCAAGGAAGTCGACGAAATCGAGATCCCCGAGGACCTCCTCGAAGCTGCCGCCGGCGCGCGCGAGCACCTGCTCGAGGAGGTCTCCCACTACGACGACGCCCTGCTCGAGCTGCTGCTCGAGGAGGCCGAGGTGCCCGAGGAGACGCTCAAGAACGCGATCCGCAAGGCGACACTCTCGACCAAGCTGACTCCGGTGCTGTGCGGCTCCTCGTTCAAGAACAAGGGCGTGCAGCCGCTGCTCGACGCGGTCATCGACTATCTCCCCTCACCGCTCGACGTGCCGGCGGTGCTCGGCACCGAACTGATCAGAGGCGAGGAGGAGGAGCGTCAGGTGGAGCGCCACGCCGATGACTCCGAGCCGTTCGCGGCGCTCGCCTTCAAGATCGCGGCCGACCCCTACGTCGGCAAGCTCACCTACTTCCGCGTCTACTCCGGCCGCCTGCAGGCGGGCGCCAAGGTCCTGAACGTCGGCTCAGGGCGCACCGAGCGGATCGGGCGGATCCTGATGATGCACGCGAACGAGCGCGAGGAGGTCGAGGAGGTCTACGCGGGCGACATCGCCGCCGCCGTGGGCATCAAGCAGGTGGTTACGGGCGACACGCTCGCCGATCCAGCCCATCCGATCCACCTCGAGAACATCGTCTTCCCCGAGCCCGTGATCAAGGTCGCCGTCGAGCCGAAGACGAAGGTCGACCAGGAGAAGATGTCGGTCGCGCTCGGCCGCCTCGCCGAGGAGGACCCGACCTTCCAGGTGCGCACCAACGAGGAGACCGGCCAGACCGAGATCTCGGGCATGGGCGAGCTGCACCTCGAGGTACTCGTCGACCGCATGAAGCGCGAGTTCGGCGTCGAAGCCAACGTCGGGCGCCCGCAGGTCTCCTACCGCGAGACGGTGCGCGGGACGGTCGAGAAGATCGAAGGCAAGTTCGTGCGCCAGACCGGTGGCTCGGGTCAGTTCGGGGTTGTCTTCATCAACCTCGAGCCGGCGCCGGGCGAGGGCTTTGAGTTCATCAACAAGATCAAGGGTGGAAACATCCCCTCCGAGTACATCCCGGCGGTGAAGAAGGGGATCGAAGAGGCGACCGAGAACGGGGTGAAGGCCGGCTACCCGATGGTCGACATGCGCGTGACGCTCGTCGACGGCAAGTACCACGACGTCGATTCCTCGGAGATCGCCTTCAAAGTCGCGGGCTCGATCGCCTTCAAGGAGGCCGCCAAGCGCGCCAAGCCGGTGCTGCTGGAGCCGATCTTCGCCGTCGAGGTCGTCACGCCCGAGGATTTCCTGGGCGAGGTGATCGGCGATTTGAGTCGTCGTCGCGGGCGCGTCGAAGGACAGGAGCGCCAGGGCAACGCGCTGGCGGTCACCGCACGGGTGCCGCTGTCGGAGATGTTCGGCTACGCCACCGATCTGCGGTCGAATACGCAGGGGCGCGCCAACTACACGATGCAGTTCGAGAGCTACGAAGAGGTGCCTCCGAATATCGCTGAGAAGGTTGTCGAACAGCGCACGGGTGAACCGGTCCCGGCTTAGGTGGTTTTAAAAACAGCCCCACCCCCAGATACGAGAGCACCCCACTATGAAGGACTGCAGCACCCAGCGAACACGAAACACCGCAGTTAGATAGATTTCCCCGGTTCGCCCTTGAAGGCGAGCCTAAACAAGCTGATTGAGGAGCGAGTAAAAGTGGCGAAGGAGAAGTTCGAGCGCGACAAGCCGCACGTCAACGTCGGGACCATCGGTCACATCGACCATGGCAAGACGACGCTGACCGCTGCCATCACGACGGTGCTGGCGGAGAAGATGGGCGGCGAGGCCCGCAGCTTCGAGGAGATCGACAACGCGCCGGAGGAGAAGGAGCGCGGGATCACGATCGCCACCTCGCACGTCGAGTACCAGACGGAGAACCGCCACTACGCGCACGTCGACTGCCCCGGGCACGCCGACTACGTGAAGAACATGATCACGGGCGCCGCGCAGATGGACGGCGCGATCCTCGTGGTTTCCGCCGCCGACGGCCCGATGCCGCAGACGCGCGAGCACATCCTGCTCGCCCGCCAGGTCGGCGTTCCCTACATCGTTGTGTTCCTCAACAAGGCCGACATGGTCGATGACGAGGAGCTGATGGAGCTTGTCGAGGTCGAGGTCCGCGAGCTGCTGTCCGAGTACGACTTCCCCGGTGACGACATTCCGTTCATCACCGGCTCGGCGCTGAAGGCGCTGGAAGGTGACGATAGCTACAAGGAGAAGATCGTCGAGCTGGCGGCGGCGCTCGACAGCTACATCCCCGAGCCCGTGCGCGAGCTCGACAAGCCGTTTTTGATGCCGGTCGAGGATGTCTTCTCGATCACCGGCCGCGGCACCGTGGCCACCGGTCGCGTGGAGCAGGGCATCGTCAACACCGGCGATACCGTGGAGATCGTGGGTGTCCACGACACCAGCAATACGGTCGTCACCGGCGTGGAGATGTTCCGGAAGATCCTCGACCAGGGCCAGGCGGGCGACAACGTCGGCTGCCTCTTGCGCGGCACCAAGCGCGAGGAGATCGAGCGCGGCCAGGTGCTGTGCAAGCCCGGATCGATCACGCCGCACACGAAGTTCAAGTCCGAGGTCTACGTGCTGAAGAAGGAGGAGGGCGGCCGTCACACGCCGTTCTTCACCGGCTACAGGCCGCAGTTCTATTTCCGTACCACCGACGTGACCGGGCAGGCGAAGCTGCCCGATGGCGTCGAGATGGTCATGCCCGGCGACAACGTCCAGATGGAGATCGAACTGATCCAGCCGATCGCCATGGATCAGGGCCTGCGTTTCGCCATCCGCGAGGGTGGTCGCACGGTCGGCTCGGGCGTGGTCAGCGAGATCATCGAGTAGTACACGTGCGCCCTTAGGAGATCGCCGGGGCGCACGCCCATTGGTAGTCCGATACGACGAAGTGAGGCCCCGCCTGAAAGGCGAGGGGACGGAACGCCCGCACGGACCCGCCCTTTCTACGCCCTCAGGGTGGGCCCGGCGGGGAGTCCCCGCCGTATGAAGGTGCATCGACCCAACAAACCAAGACGCAGACAGAGATCCGAGAGAACGAAAATGGCAGCCACCACCCAGAACAAGATCCGCATCCGCCTGAAGGCGTACGATACGTCCGCGATCGAGTCGGCGGCGAAGGAGATCGTGGAGACCGCGACGCGCACCGGCGCGAGCGTTTCCGGGCCGGTGCCGTTGCCGACCGAGAAGAACGTGTACTGCGTGATCCGCTCGCCGTTCAAGGACAAGGATTCGCGCGAGCACTTCGAGATCCGCACGCACAAGCGGCTGATCGACATTCACCAGCCAACGCCGAAGACGGTCGATTCGCTGCAGCGGTTGGACCACCTGCCGGCGGGCGTCGACATCGAGATTCGTCTCGCGACCTGAGCCTGATCGATGGCGGCGATACTCGCAAAGAAGCTCGGCATGACCCAGGTCTTCCAGGAGGATGGGCGCCTCGCGCGTGTAACGGTCCTGCAGGCCGGGCCGTGTCCGGTGACCGCGATTCGGACGATCGAGCGTGACGGCTACGAGGCGGTCCAGCTGGCGTTCGGGCAGACCAAGGAGAAGCACCTCACCAAAGCCGAGCTCGGCCATTTGAAGAAGGCCGACGCGGGGCCGATGCGCCACCTGGTCGAGTTCCGCGACGAGGCCGCAGGCGGGTCGAAGATCCCCCAGCAAATTGGCGAGACGGTGACCGTCGAGTCTTTTGAGGTGGGAGCGCGCGTGAAGGTCGCGGGGACCTCCAAGGGGAAGGGTTTCCAGGGAACGATCAAGCGTCACAACTTTGCCAGCGGCCCGAAGTCGCATGGTTCGCACAACGTGCGCGCGCCGGGCTCGATCGGCGCTTCGGCGACGCCCTCGCGCGTGTTCAAGGGCATCCGCGGACCAGGGCAGATGGGCAACAAGCGGGCCTCGCAAAAGGGCCTCGAGGTCGTCGCGGTGGACGTGAAGGAGAACCTGTTGATGGTGCGCGGCTCGGTACCCGGGGCAACCGGCGCATTGGTGGAGGTGCGCAGCGATGCCTGACGCCCCAGTGCTCGGAACCACCAAGAAGGTAAAGCTCGACGAGGGCACCTTCTCCAGCCGTTTCAACGAAGCGCTCGTGCACCAGAGCGTGCGCGCCGAGCAGGCCGCGCGCCGGCGCGGGACCGCAGCGACGAAGACGCGCGGGATGGTTTCCGGTGGCGGCGCCAAGCCGTGGCGGCAGAAGGGGACCGGACGCGCGCGTGCGGGCTCGAACCGCTCGCCGATCTGGACGGGTGGCGGGGTCGTGTTCGGGCCGCAGCCGCGTTCATATACGTTCAAGGTCAATCGCAAGGAGCAGCGCGCTGCGCTGCGCAGCGCGCTGTCGCTGCACGCCGAGCGTGGCTCGCTGGCGGTGCTCGACGCCTCCGCGTTCAGCGCCCCCAAGACCAAGCAGGCGTTCGACCTGCTCGACGACTGGAACCGCCCCGGCGCGACGCTCGTCGTGCTCGCCGCCGATGACGCGAACGCGGTGCTGTCGTTTCGCAACCTCGCGGGCGTGGCTGTGCTCACGCACGAGAACGTCGGCGTTGCCGACCTGCTCGGGGCCGCTTCGCTTGTGATCTCCCAGCCGGCACTCGACGCGCTCGCCGCGCGCGTCGCCGGATCGGCCAAGACCGCCGAGGCCGGGGAGGCGAAGGCCTGATGGAGCATTCACAGGTGATCCTCCGGCCGGTCGTATCCGAGAAGAGCTACGTCCTGTCGGCCGCGAACAGGTACACATTCCGCGTGCACCCCGACGCGCACAAGACGCAGATCCGCCAAGCGGTGGAGGCGCTGTTCGAGGTGCATGTCGTCGAGGTGCGGACGCTGAGCGTCAAGTCCAAGCCCAAGCGCCGCGCGGGCATGGCCGGTCGCACGCGCTCCTGGAAGAAGGCGATCGTGCAGATCGGCGCCGGCGAAAGCATTCCGATCTTCCAAGGCCTGCAGGCCCTGGACTAAGAGGCAGAGGGAGCTAGATAGACCACCATGCCCATCCGTAAGCCAAAGCCGACGAGCCCCGGTATGCGTTTCGTGTCCTACCCGGACTTCGCCGAGATCACCAAGTCAGAGCCCGAGAAGACGCTGATCGAAGGTCTGAAGAAGAGCGGTGGGCGCAACGCCCATGGGCGCAAGACCTCACGCCATCGCGGCGGCGGCGCAAAACGCGCCTACCGGCGCGTGGACTTCAAGCGCCGCAAGGACGGCGTCCCTGCAAAGGTCGCGGCGATCGAGTACGACCCCAACCGCTCCGCCTATATCGCGCTGCTGCACTACGCCGACGGCGAGAAGCGCTACATCCTCGCGCCGCAACGCCTGGCCGTGGGCGCGACCGTCGCCTCCGGCGACGGCGCCGACATCGCCACCGGCAACTGCATGGAGCTGGCGCGGATGCCGGTCGGCACGGTCGTGCACAACGTCGAGCTCCAGCCCGGCCGCGGCGGCCAGCTGGCGCGCTCGGCGGGGGCGTCGGTGCAGCTGATGGCAAAGGACGGCGAGATGGCGACCCTGCGCCTGCCCTCAGGGGAGATGCGCTTGGTGCGCGCCGAGTGCAGGGCGACGGTCGGCACGATCGGCAACGCCGAGCATCAGAACGTGAAGGTGGGCAAGGCCGGGCGCAAGCGCCACATGGGCGTGCGCCCGCAGACGCGCGGCGTGGCGATGAACCCGGTCGACCACCCGCACGGCGGCGGCGAGGGCTCGACGACGGCTGGCCGGCACCCTGTGACGCCGTGGGGCGTGCCGACGCTGGGGTACCGCACGCGCAAGAAAAACAAGACTTCCGACAGATACATCGTGCGCGGGCGCAGGCGTGGGAAGGGTAGAAGCAGATGAGTAGATCGAGCAAGAAGGGCCCGTGGGTCGAAGAGCGTTTGATGAAGCGGATCGAGGCGCTGAACGCGGAGAACAACAAAAAAATGCTGAGGACCTGGTCGCGGGCGTCGACGATCTTCCCGGAGATGGTCGGGCACACGATCGCGGTGCACGACGGCAAAAAGCATGTGCCGGTGTTCGTGAGCGAGTCGATGGTCGGCCACAAGCTCGGCGAGTTCGCGCCGACGCGGACCTACCGAGGTCACGTCGGGTCGGGGAGGGTCAGATGACCACCGCCGACGAGCAAGACCCGAAGGCGCAGGCGAAAGACGCCAAGGACGAGGCGCCGGCGAAAGCCGCCGCGAAAAAAGCCCCCGCGAAGAAAGCCGCCGCCAAAAAACCGGCCGCCAAAAAACCGGTAGCGGCTGAGAAAAAAGCTCCGCCCGCCAAAAAAGCGCCGGCCACAAAAGAGCCCGCCGCCGTGAAGGAGTCCGCGCAGTCCGAGCCCGCGAAAAAACCCGCCCGCCGCGCCGGCAAAGCCGCCGCGCCGAAACCGCGACGGCGCGTCGTGCGCGCCCAGGCGCGCTACGTGAGGACCTCCGCGCGCAAGGCGCGGATGGTGTGCGGGCACTTGCGGGGCAAGTCGATTCCGGAGGCACGCGCTATTCTCGAGTTCACCCCTCGTGAGGTGGCGCGCGACTGGAGCAAGCTGCTCGAGTCCGCGGTGGCGAACGCCGAGTCAAACCACGAACTGCTCGAGGACGATTTGATCGTCCGTGAGGCCTACGCCGACGAGGGGCCGACGATCAAGCGTTTTCGCCCGCGCGCGATGGGACGGGCGACGCCGATCCGCAAGCGCACCAGCCACCTGACGATCACGCTGACACCGGACGCTTAGAGCCCGGATAAAGACTGAGATAGAGAGAAGAACAGAAGACATGGGACAGAAGGTTCATCCAGAGGCTATGCGCGTGGGCTACATCCACGACTGGAAGTCGAACTGGTTCAACGAGAAAAACTTCGCGGAGTACCTCGATGAGGACATCAAGGTCCGCGAGCACATCGTTCGCAAGCTCGCCCATGCCGGTTTGGCGGACATCACGATCCGCAAGGACGCGCAGGAGCTCGAGGTCAACATCCACACGGCACGGCCGGGCATCGTGATCGGCAAGTCCGGCTCGGAAGTCGATGCGCTGCGCCGCGATCTGCACAAGATGACGGGCAAGCAGATCAAGGTCAACATCCTCGAGATCAAGCGCCCAGAGCTCGACGCGAAGCTCGTCGCACAGTCGATCGCCGAGCAGCTGCAGAATCGGGTGGCCTTCCGCCGGGCGATGAAGCGCGCGCTGACCAGCGCGATGCGCTCGGGCGCGAAGGGCGTGAAGGTGCAGGTCTCAGGAAGGCTGGGAGGCGCCGAGATGGCGCGCACCGAAAGCTACTCCGACGGCCGCGTGCCGCTGCACACGATGCGCGCCGACATCGACTACGGCTTCTACGAGGCGCGCACGACGTTCGGGCGGATCGGCGTGAAGTGCTGGGTGAACAAGGGCGAAATCATGCCCGAGGGCTATACCGGCGCCGACCTTACCGACATGACCGCGCCTGTACCCCCCGGTAACGATCGTGACGGTCGCGGCGGCCGAGATGGACGTGACCGTGGCCGCGGTGGTGGCGGAGGTCGCGGTGGACGCGGCGGCGGTCAGGGTGGAGGGGCGGGTGGGTCCGGATCAGGACGCGGTCCCGGAGGATTCGGTGGCCAAGGCGGTCGCGGTGGTGGTGGACGCGGTCCAGGTGGTCCGGGCGGCGGCGGTGGACGTGGTGGTCCGCGGCCAGGCGGATCCGGCGGAGGGCCTCGCTGATGCTGTCTCCAAAGCGTGTCAAGCACCGCAAGCAGCATCGCGGCCGCCGTCGTGGGATGTCGCGCGGCCAGGTCAAGGTGCAGTTCGGCGAGTACGGGCTGAAGTCGCTCGAGCAGGGCTGGCTCACGAACCGCCAGATCGAGGCGGCCAGAATTGCGATGACGCGCAAGATCAAGCGTGGCGGCAAGGTCTGGATCAACGTGTTTCCGGATAAGCCGGTGACCAAGAAGCCGGCGGAGACCCGCATGGGCTCCGGCAAGGGCAACCCCGAAGGTTGGGTCGCCGTGGTCAAGCCCGGACGCGTGATGTTCGAGCTGGCCGGAGTGCCCGAGCCGCTCGCCCGCGACGCGATCCGGCTGGCCGCGCACAAGCTGCCGTTGAAGTCCAAGTTCGTGATGCGTGAGGACTAGAGAACGATGGACGCCAAGGAGATGAGAGATCTGACCGAGCAAGAACTTGCCGCGCGGGTGGCGACGTTGCGCAAGGACCTGTTCGGCCTGCGTTTCGCGAACGCGACCGGCGAGCTCGAGGACACCGCCGGGATCGGCCGTGCGCGGCGCGATCTGGCGAGGGCGCTGACCGTCGCGCGTGAGCGCGTCACGACAGCTGGCCATGAGCAGAGCAACTGAGAACTGAGAAACGAAGAGACGAGACATGGCTGACGACACAGACAACGAGACCCCCGAGACCCCTGAGACGCCCGAGGCTGAGGTGACGCAGGAGGCCCCTGAGACCTCGGTGCCCGAGGAGGCCACCGAGGCGCCTGAGCCCGAGGCTCCCGCCACCCCTGAGGCGGACGCTCCCGAGGCGGACGCTCCCGCGGCTCCGGCGGTGCAGGACGCCCCGGCCGAGTCCGCGGAACAGCTCTCATCGAAGGAGCGCCGCCGCAAGGCGCGCTCGACCCACTCCGGCGAGGCCCGCCCGGCGCGCTCACCGGAGGACCGTCATGCAGAGCGCCTGGCCGAGCGGCGTGCGAAGGCGACCCGCCGCAGCGCGCGGCGGCTGCAGGAACGCGCGAAAAGGGCCGCCAAGCGCGAGAGCTCCACGGCCGCGCCCGCGCAGGAGCTTGCTCCGGTACACGCCGCCGTCGAGGGCAAGCGCACCGTGCGCCAGGGAATCGTCGTGTCCGACAAGGCCGACAAGACGATCACCGTCAGGATCGATTTCGCCCGCCGGCATCGGCGCTACGAGAAGATCGTGCGCAGCTCGAGCACGCTGCATGCGCACGACGAGTCCAACGACGCCCACGAGGGCGACACGGTGCGCGTGATCGAGAGTCGGCCGCTGTCGAAGAACAAGCGCTGGAAGCTCGTCGACGTGCTGGAGCGCGCGCGATGATCCAGAACGAGACCAGGTTGCGCGTGGCCGACAACACCGGCGCGCGCGAGATCCTCTGCATCCGCGTGAAGGGTGGCTCCCGGCGCCGGTATGCGTTCGTCGGAGACGTGATCACCGCCACCGTCAAGCAGGCAAACCCGCAGGGCACCGTGAAGAAGGGCGAGGTCGTGACCGCCGTGGTGGTGCGCACGAAGAAGGCGATCGGCCGCGAGGACGGGACGTACATTTCCTTCGACGAGAACGCCGCGGTGATCATCGACGACAAAAACGAGCCGCGCGGCACGCGCGTGTTCGGACCGGTGGCGCGCGAATTGCGCGAGCGCAACTTCATGAAGATCGTCTCGTTGGCGCCCGAGGTGCTGTGATGGCTCCTATCGCCACATCCCCGAAGCGCCGTTCGCTGAAGATTCGCTCCGGCGACCAGGTGAAGGTGATCGCGGGCAAGGACCGTGGCAAGACCGGCAAGGTGATGCGCGTTGAGCCGGCGAAGGAGCGTCTGTACGTCGAGGGCTTGAACATGGTCAAGCGTCACATGAAGCCCCAGCAGGTGCGCGACACTAACCGTGAACAGACGGTGGGCGGTGTGATCAGCCGCGAGGGCCCGATTCACGTGTCGAACGTGATGCTGATCGATCCCAAAGGCGGCCAGCCGACGCGTGTGCGAATCGAGCGCGAGAACGGCAAGCCGCTGCGCGTCGCCAAGCGTACGGGCACGAGAATCGACTGATCTGAGCGATGATGACCGAGACCGCCACCAAAGCCCGCCTGAAGACCCGCTACCTGGAGGAGATCCGTCCGGCGCTGATCGAGCGCTTCGGCTACTCCTCGGTGATGCAGGCGCCGAAGCTCGAGAAGATCACGCTGAACATGGGCGTGGGTCTGGCCAAGCAGGACTCGAAAATGTTGAAGGCGGCACAGGACCAGCTCGCGACGATCGCCGGCCAGGCGCCGAGCGTGCGCCGGGCACGCAAGTCGATCGCGGCGTTCAAACTGCGCGAGGGCATGCCCGTAGGCCTGGCGGTGACGTTGCGAGCCGAGCGCGGCTACGAGTTCCTCGACCGGCTGGTCTCGATCGCGATCCCCCGGATCAGAGACTTCAGGGGTCTGAACCCACGCTCCTTCGACGGCCGCGGCAACTACACGCTGGGCGTAAAGGAGCAGATCATCTTCCCGGAGATCGACTACGACTCGATCGATCAGGTTCGTGGCCTGGACATCACGATCACCACGACCGCAAAGACCGACGCCGAGGCGTTCGCGCTGCTGGAGGCGTTCGGCATGCCCTTCTCCACCAAATGGCGTCCCAAGGGCTTTGACGAGGCGATCGGCGTGGTTTCGGAGCCGACCGACGAGGACGGCGCACGAGTGTCCACCCCCGCGGCCGCCGAGCAACCCACTGAGGCCGCGAAGGCGGAGGCCGTCGAGGCGTCTGCGACCGAGCTCCAGGACGCCCCCGGAGACGGGGACGCGGATACCACCGAGAAGGAGAGCACCGACTGATGGCCAAGACTTCGATGCGCGTCAAGCAGGCTCGCCCGCCAAAGTTCAAAACGCGCGCCTATACTCGTTGCAACCGCTGCGGTAGGCCACGCGCGGTTTACAAGAAGTTCGGGGTGTGCCGCATCTGCTTGCGCGACCTCGCCCACAATGGCCAGATCCCCGGGATGACGAAGTCCTCCTGGTAGGGCCAAGCACACGACTACGAATAGCCACTGAACTATGTCCATGACCGATCCCATAGCCGACTTCCTCACGAGGGTGCGCAACGCGATCCACGCCGCGCACGAGACGGTCGAGGTTCCCGCGTCGAAAACGAAGGCCGAGCTCGCGAGGATCCTCGCCGAGCAGGGATATATCGATTCGTGGTCGGTCGTGCCCGCCCCCGAGGGCGCCGCCGGGCAGCTGATCGAGATTCGGCTGAAGTACACCGAGGACCGGCGTTCGGCGATCTCCGGGCTGCGTCGCGTGTCCCGTCCAGGGCGGCGCACTTATGTCGACGCGAAGCACATTCCGAAGGTGCTGGGCGGCATGGGCACGTCGATCGTTTCCACTTCACGTGGCGTGATGACCGGCCACGACGCGCGCGCGGCGGGCGTCGGCGGCGAGGTTCTGGCGCAGGTCTGGTAGGAACGAGATGTCGAGAATCGGAAGACAACCCATACCTGTGCCCGCCGGCGTGACCGTCGCGATCGAGCCTGAGTCGGTGCGCGTGAACGGTCCGAAAGGCGAGCTGTCGGAGCGCATCTCCCGCGACATTGAGGTCATCCAGGACGGTGACCGGCTGCTTGTTTCGCGACCCACAGACCGTGGCGAACATCGCGCGCTGCATGGGCTGACCCGCTCGCTGGTGGCGAACATGGTCCAGGGCGTGACCGACGGGTACGAGAAGCGCTTGGAGATCCAGGGGGTCGGCTACAGGGCACAGCTGAAGGGGAAGAACCTCGAGCTCGCCGTCGGCTATTCGCACCCCGTGCCGATCCCGGCGCCCGCGGGCATCGAGTTCGAAGTGCCCCAGCCGACGAGGGTGGTCGTGAAGGGGATCTCAAAGCAGCTGGTGGGAGAGACTGCGGCGATCATCCGCAAGCAGCGCCCGCCGGAGCCGTACAAGGGCAAGGGCATCCGCTATGAGGGCGAGTATGTGGCCCGCAAGGTCGGTAAGCGCGCATGAGCGTCATCACCAAGGGCGACCGCCGGCTCAAGCGTCGCCGCAGGGTTCGCGCGAAGATCTCGGGCACTCAGGCGCGTCCGCGGATCTCCGTGTTCCGCTCCAACAAGGGTCTATCAGCCCAGCTGATCGACGATATATCTGGCACGACGCTCGCCGCGGTCAACTGGTTCGAGCCCGAGTTGAGCAAGCTCTCCAAAGATGAGCGCGTCAAGCGCACCGGTGAGGCGCTCGCCGAGCGTGCGCAGGCGGCAGGCGTTACAGAAGCGGTGTTCGACCGCGGCGGCTACCGCTACCACGGCCATGTGCGCGCCTTTGCCGAGGCGATCCGCGAGTCCGGCCTCACCGTCTAGACCTCAACCACCGCTACCCTCCAACGAACCTATGGCAATAACTTCAGATCGCTCAGTAAGTCAGTCCGGCCTCGACCTGCAGGAGCGGGTCGTCGAGATCAATCGCGTCGCCAAGGTGGTCAAGGGCGGCCGGCGGTTCTCGTTCACCGCGCTGGTGGTCGTCGGCGACGAGCGCGAAGTGGTGGGCATCGGCTACGGCAAGGCCAACGAGGTGCCGCTCGCGATCCAGAAGGGCGTCGAGCGGGCAAAGAAGGATCTCTTCCGGGTGCCCAAGCACGGCTCGACGATCACCCACCAGACGACCGGCGTGTTCGGTGCCGGACGCGTGTTCCTCAAGCCCGCTTCGCCCGGTACCGGCGTGATCGCCGGCGGCGGCGTCAGGGCGGTGCTCGAGCTAGCGGGGATCCATGACATCCTCTCCAAGAGCCTCGGGACGCAGAACCCGATCAACCTCGTCAAGGCCACGGTTGCTGGGCTGCGCGGGTTGCGGACCCCCGAGGAGGTCGCGAAGCTGCGCGGGTTGACGATCAACCAGGTGCTCGGCCTCGCCGACCAGCAGACCGAGGGCGCCACGGAGGTCATCGATGGCGCCACTGAGATCGAGACGCCGTGAAGCAGAGCCCGCAGCTACCGAGGAGGCCGACCGTCGCCGAGGAGACCCCAGCCTGATGAGCTCGCTGAGCGTCACCCAGCTTCGCTCGCGCAACGGCGCGAACAAGAAACAGCTCGACACCCTGCGCTCGCTCGGGCTGAGAAGGATCGGCCACACCGTGGAGGTCAAGGACTGCGAGCAGGCCAAAGGGATGCTGCACGCGGTGCGCCATCTCGTCGAGGTGCAGGAGGGCAAATGAGCCCCGCGACCGACAAAGACGAGCAGGAGCCCATCGGGCTGCACAACCTGAAGCCCTCCCCGGGAAGCCGGCGTCCGCGCAAGCGCGTTGGCCGCGGCGAAGGCTCTGGCACGGGTAAGACCTCAGGCCGCGGGCAGAAGGGCGCGGGCTCACGCTCGGGCTCCAAGCGCAGGGCGAGTTTCGAGGGCGGGCAGATGCCGATCCACATGCGCATGCGAAAGCTGCGCGGGCCGCACATGAAGAAGTCGATGCCGTTTGAGATGTTCCGGACGCATACGCAGCCGGTGAACATCGGCGATCTGGACGCCCGCTTCGATTCCGGATCCGAGGTCACGATCGAGGGACTCAAGGAGAAGGGTCTCGGCACGCGCAAGGAAGTACCGATCAAGATCCTCGCCAAGGGTGAGCTGAGCAAGGCGCTGACCGTGCACGCACACGCCTTCAGCGCCGGTGCCCGTGAGCAGATCGAGGCTGCTGGCGGCACTTGCACCATCGTCGAGAGCTAGAATCGGGCGCTCCGCGGACGACGCTCGTCCAGCGGCCTCAAACTCATGCTCGCAACGATCCTCAACGCCTTTCAAGTAGCGGACATCCGCAAGAAGCTCGCCTTCACGGCGGCGATGTTGCTGATCTATCGCCTGGGCTCGCACATCCCGGTGCCGGGCATCAACCTGACGGCGGTCAACAACATCCAGAAGTCCTTCGGCGGCTCGAACATCCTTGGCCTGCTGAACCTGTTCTCCGGTGGCGGCCTCGCGCGGCTGGCGCTGTTCGCGCTGGGCATCATGCCCTACATCACCTCCTCGATCATCCTGCAGTTGCTGCAGGTGGCGGTGCCGTCACTCGAGAAGCTGTCAAAGGAAGGCGAGGTCGGGCAGGCGCGGATCACGCAGTACACGCGCTACCTGACGGTCGGCCTGGCCTTCGCCCAGTCGATCGGCTACGTGTTCCTGTTTCACTCGCTGCAGGGGAAAGCCGGCGAATCGGTGGTCACGCACTTCGACGCGCCGCACATCTTTCTGATCGTGATCTGCCTGACGACCGGCTGCGTGATGTTGATGTGGATCGGCGAGCTGATCACCCAGCGCGGCATCGGCAACGGCATCTCGCTGCTGATCTTCGCCTCGATCGTCTCACGCCTGCCGACGGGCATCCAGGCTTGGTGGACCACCAACGATCAGGTCTTCAAGGTGATGATGCCGTTCCTCGTGCTCGCGGTCGTGGCCGGGATCGTGTTCGTGCAGGAGGGCCAGCGGCGGATCCCCGTGCAGTACGCCAAGCGCGTGATCGGGCGGCGCATGTCAGAGGGGGGGCAGACCTACCTACCGCTGCGCGTGAACATGGCCGGCGTGATCCCGGTGATCTTCGCCGCCAGCATCATGGCCTTTCCGCCGACGGTCGGGCAGCTCGTGAAAACCCACTGGGGTCAGTCGATCTCCGACTTCTTCTCGCCCGACGGCTGGCACTACGTGGTCGGCGAGTCGATCTTCATCGTGATCTTCACCTACTTCTACACAGCCGTCACGTTCAACCCGGTAGATCAGGCGGACAACCTGAAGAAGTACGGAGGGTTCATCCCCGGCGTCAGACCGGGGCGCCCGACGGCCGAATTCCTGGATCGGATCCTCGCGCGGTTGACCTTTCCCGGCGCCCTGTTCCTGGCCGCCGTCGCCGCGCTGCCGACGATCCTGATCGCGCGCACCCACCAGAACATCCCGCTCGGAGGGACGTCGATCCTGATCGTGATCGGCGTGGCACTGGAAACGATGAAGCAGTTGGAGGCGCAACTGATGATGCGCAGCTACGAGGGCTTCCTCAAGTAGCTCCCTTCCAGGACTGCCTCGGCCGGGCGTGAGCGGGTAGGCTGGAAGAGGTGTCGGAGCTGAATCTCATACTGCTCGGCCCGCCGGGCGCGGGCAAGGGGACGCAGGCCGAGCGCCTGCGTGAGGACTTTGCCCTGCCCCACATCTCCGCTGGGGACATGCTCCGCGCGCAGGTGACTGACGGCACCGAGTTGGGGCGCAAGGCGAAGAGTTACATGGACGCGGGCAAGCTGGTGCCCGACGAGGTGATCATCGGCATGATCGTCGACCGCGTCGGGGGTGGGGATGCGCGCGACGGGTTCCTGCTCGACGGCTTTCCCCGCAATGAGGAGCAGGCCGACGCGCTGGGCGATGCGCTGAAGAGCCTGGAACGAAGGTTGACCGCAGCGCTGCTGATCGAGGTGGGAGACGATGAGGTGGTGCGTCGCCTCGCCGGGCGCAGGGTGTGCGTGAAGAACCCCAGCCACATCTACCACGTGGACTTCGATCCACCCAAGCACGAGGGGGTGTGCGATCAGGACGGGGCGCGGCTGCAGCAGCGCAAGGACGACGCGGAGGAGACGATTCGCCACCGCTTGGCGGTTTACCACGAGCAGACGGAGCCTCTGATCGACTACTACGAGCGTGTCGCCCTGCTGCGCCGCTTCGACGGTTCCCGCAACGCCGACGAGGTGCACGCCCACATCCGCGCGGCGCTGGCCACATTGCGCCTCGAGGAAAACCTCTGACGTCATACTGAGCGCCCGCGAGCCCTGCCACAGCTAAGCTCCGCGGGTGATCATCAAGAAGAGTCCCGAGGAGATCGGGAAGATGGCGAAGGCAGGCGCGATCCTCGCCGCCACGCTGGACCTGCTGGAGGGCAAGATCCGTCCGGGCGTGAGCACCGCCGAGCTCGACCAGGCGGCCGAGCGCTTCATCCGCTCACTGGGCGCAAAGCCGACGTTCAAGGGCTATCGTGGCTTTCCCGGCTCGATCTGCGCCTCGCCGAACGGGATGATCGTGCATGGGATTCCCGGGACCTACAGACTGAAGCGCGGCGACATCATCTCGATCGACGTGGGCGTGACGCTCGACGGGTGGGTGGCGGACGCTGCGCGCACCTTCGCCGTGGAGGAGGTGAGCAAGCAGGCGCGGGATCTGTTGAGCGCTACTGAGGAGTCGCTGTACGCCGGGGTGGCCCAGTGCACTACCGGCAATCGCCTGGGTGACGTGTCGAGCGCGATCCAACGGGTTGCCGAGGACGCTGGGCTGTCGGTCGTGCGCTCGCTCGTGGGGCATGGGGTCGGGCGCAGCATGCACGAGGATCCGCAGGTGCCCAACTACGGTAAGCCGGGGAAGGGACCGTTGCTGGAGGAGGGCATGGTGCTCGCGATCGAGCCGATGACGACCGCGGGGCGCCCCGCGGTGCGCGTGGGGGGTGACGGCTGGGCGATCTTCTCCCAGGATGGCTCCCCGGCGGCCCACTTCGAGTTCACGGTCGCGATTACTGGCGACGGGCCGAAGATTCTCACGCCCTGGCACCTCGCGCCCGGGGATCGGACGGCGGAGCCGGTCCCGCAGGGCGCGGCGGGCGCAGGCTGATAGCCGGCCGAACCAGCGCGGTCTCTATGGAGCAGGGCGCGAGCCACTCCCAAGCCCGAAGTTGCTACCATCCGGAGTCCTGCTCAAACGCGAGGTGGTTTGTGCGCGTGAGGGCATCTCCACGACCCGGTAGCGGCGGCCACAACGGCAGCCAGAGCCGGGCCGCCGGAACCCAGCCGCCGAAAGGGATCATGAAGGTAAGACCGTCGGTCAAGCCGATGTGCGAGAAGTGCAAGATCATCCGCCGCCACGGAGCGGTTCTGGTCATCTGCCAGAACAAGCGCCACAAGCAGAGGCAGGGCTAGTACACGCATGGCAAGAATCGCCGGAGTCAACCTACCTCTGAACAAGCGCGCTGAGATCGGCCTGACCTATATTTTCGGGATCGGCCGGGCGCAGTCGAACAAGCTGCTGGCGGAGACGGGGGTCAGCGCCGACACCTACGTGCGCGACCTGACCGAGGACGAGGTTTCGAAGTTGCGCGACGCGATCGACCAGACGCTCACGGTCGAGGGAGATCTGCGGCGCGAGCAGTCCCAAGACATCAAGCGACTGCAGGAGATCGGCTGCTATCGCGGACTGCGTCACCGCCGCGGCCTGCCGGTGCGCGGGCAGAAGACGAAGACCAATGCCCGTACCCGCAAGGGGCCGAAGCGGATGCAGGTGGCTGGGAAGAAGAAAGCGGGTAAGAAGTAGTGCCGCCCGCACCCAAACGCCCCGGCCGCGGAAGGCGCAAGCCGAAGAAGAACATCCCGATCGGCCAGGCGCACATCAAGACCTCGTTCAACAACACGATCGTCTCGCTGACGGACACGACCGGCAATGTGATCGCCTGGGAGTCGGCCGGCGGAGCGGGTTTCAAGGGCTCGCGCAAGTCGACCCCGTTCGCCGCCCAGGTGACGGCCGACGCGGCCGCCCGCAAGGGCCTCGAGCAGGGCCTGCAGAAGGTCGAGGTCTACGTCAAGGGCCCAGGCTCCGGGCGCGAGACGGCGATCCGCTCGCTGCAGGCCGCCGGCCTCGAGGTGACGGGCGTCAAGGACGTGACCCCACAGGCGCACAACGGCTGTCGCCCCCGCAAGCGACGGAGGGTCTAGACATGGCAAGAGACACTGGCCCTCAGTGCAAGCAGTGCCGTCGCGAGGGACAGAAGCTGTTCCTCAAGGGCGAGCGCTGTCTGACCGACAAGTGCGGCGTCGAGCGCCGCGCCTATCCGCCGGGCGAGCACGGCCGTGGACGGCAGAAACAGAGCGAGTACCGGCTGCAGTTGCGCGAGAAGCAGAAGGCGCGGCGCTACTACGGCGTGCTGGAGAAGCAGTTTCACGGCTACTACGAAAAGGCCTCGCGCCAGCCCGGCATCACCGGCGAGAACCTGCTCGCGCTGCTGGAGTGTCGACTGGACAACGTGCTGGTACGGCTGGGCTTCGCCGCCTCGCGCCGCCAGGCACGGCAGCTGATCCGCCACGGCCACTGGACGGTCAACGGCCGCCGGGTGAACATCCCCAGCTATCAGGTGCGCTCGGGCGAGGTGATCGCGATCAAGGCCGATACTGCGGCGACGCAGGTGGTCAGGGACGCGACCGAGCTGACCGGACAGATTCCCGCGTGGCTACAGGCCGACCACGAGTCGCTCACGGCCAAGGTGCTGCGCAAGCCGGAGCGACGCGAGGTCGCCGCGCCGGTGCAGGAGCAGCTCATCGTCGAGCTGTACTCGAAGTAGTAAGAAGACTTTTGCCCCACGCCGGCGTCGCCTGAGGGTGGCGTAGGCGCTTCAGAGCCGGCGTCCAGCGACGTCGGTGCGACACCAAAACGACGTTAGGACTCTGATGCTCGATTTCCAAATCCCCCGGATCACAAGCGAGTCCGTGGAGCAGAACCGTGGCACGTTCACGATTGAGCCGCTCGACCGCGGCTTCGGCTACACGTTCGGCAACTCGCTGCGCCGCGTGCTGCTGTCCTCACTGGCCGGTGCGGCCGTCACAAGCGTGCGCATCGAGGGCGTGGCGCACGAGTTCTCGACGATTACGGGCGTCAAGGAGGACGTGACGGACATCGTCCTGAACCTGAAGGGCATCGTCTGCCGGATGCACTCCGACGCGACCGAGGTCGAGGCGCCGCTGGTGGTGACCGGGCCGGGTGAGATCACCGCGAAGGACATCGACCTGCCCGCGGGCGTTGAGATCCTCAACCCCGAGGTGCACATCGCGACGCTCGAGAAGAAAACGAAGCTCGAGCTGTACATGACGATCGGCCGCGGCCGTGGGTACCGCCCGGCCGAGGAGAACAAGTCCGCGGATCAGCCGATCGGGGTGATCCCGATCGATTCGATCTTCTCGCCGGTCAGGCGGGTGGCCTACGCGGTCGAGGGCGCGCGCGTCGGGCAGAAGACCGACTTCGACAAGCTCACGCTGGACATCGAGACCGACGGCTCGATCGACCCGCAGGCGGCGCTGCGTGAGGCGGCCGAGCTGCTGATTTCACAACTGGCGATCTTCACCGACGCCGATCGCATCCAGGAGCTGCGGGCGGTGCCGGGGGGGCAGCTGGACGGCCATGGCCTCGCGGTCGGCGGTGGCGGCGGGGCGGGTGGGACTCCATCGCTGCAGGGCGAGGAGTGGAGCATCCTGATCGAGGAGCTCGAGCTCGGCGTGCGCTCGTACAACTGCCTGAAGCGGGCCGGTATCCAGACCGTGGGCGACCTGATCTCCAAGTCCGAGGCCGAGCTGAACGCGATCCCGAACTTCGGCAAAAAGTCGATCGACGAGGTCATCGAAACCCTTCATTCGCGCGGACTCGATCTTCGCCAGGACTGACGGCGGTTTAGACTCCCCGGAACCATGCGCCACCAGAAGACAAAAAACAAGCTCAGCAGAAGCAGCGCGCACCGCAAGTCGCTGTTGATGAACCTGAGCAAGGAGATCATCGAGCACGAGCGGATCGAAACGACGCAGGCGAAGGCGAAGGCGGTCAAGCCCGAGATCGAGCAGCTGATCACGCTGGCAAAGCGCGGAGGGCTGCACGCGCGCAGGCAGGCGCTGTCGACGCTCGCACAGGACAAGTTCGCCGTGCACAAGCTCTTCGAGGAGGTCGCTCCCCGCTACGCGGAGCGGCCCGGAGGGTATACGCGCATCCTGAAGCTCGGCCCGCGGAAAAGCGACTCGACCGAGATGGTCTTCATCGAGCTCGTCTGAGCCGGGTGTGCGGGCACGCCGGCCGGGGCTTGAGCCCGCGGGGCCGGCAGAAATCGCTCGAGGACCGATGAGTTGGTCACCAAGCTGACGATCGAGTACGACGGGACCGACTTCGCCGGCTGGGCGCGCCAGCCCCACGAGCGGAGCGTGCAGGAGGAGTGCGAGCGAGCGCTGCGGACGGTGCTCGGCGAGACCGGCCACGACGGCGCGCCATTGAAGCTGACGGTCGCCGGGCGCACCGATCGCGGCGTGCACGCGTGGGCGCAGGTCGCGAGCTACAGCACACGAGGCGGTCGATCCACTGCGCTTGAACGGCCTGCTCGACGACGACGTCGCGATCCTCGCGGCTGAGCCGGCGCCAGAGACGTTCGATGCCCGGCGCGACGCGACGAGCAGGACATACTGCTACCGCGTGCTCGCCAGGCGCAGTCGCGGCGTGTTCGAGCGTAGGCGCGCCTTCTGGTGGCCGGGGGCGATCGACCGCGAGGTGCTCGTCCAGTGCGCCGCGGCGCTGGGAGGCAAGCACGACTTCACGGCGTTCACGCCGAGCGAGACTGAGCACTCGTGGTTTCACTGCGACGTGCGGCGCGCGGAGTGGTTGGCGAAGGGAGATCTGCTGGAGCTGTGGATCGAGGCGGACATGTTTCTGAGGCACATGAATCGCGTGCTGGTCGGCACGATGCTCGACGTCGCGAGCGGGCGGCGGACGCTCGCCGAGTTCAAGGGCCTGCTCGAAGGTCGTCCGCGTGCCGAGGCCGGCAGGACCGCGCCGGCGCACGGCCTCGCGCTTGCGAGCGTGTCCTACGAGTAAACACAGGGGACCGAAGCGCGCCCTATGCTGGGGAAACAGATGCTGAAAGGTGCAGAAAAATGCTGAACGTGCTGCTGACAAACGACGACGGGATCGAGGCCGAGGGCCTGCAGGCGATGCGCACGGCGCTCGCCGCGGTGCAGGGCGTGCGCCTGGCGGTGATCGCGCCGGACGGGAACCGCTCGGCGATGGCCCGCTCGATCACGACGCGCAGGCCGCTGTGGGTGGAGGAGGTGCCCTTCGCGGCGGATGGCACGGTCGGCTATGCGACCGACGGCACGCCGGTGGATTGCGTGCGGCTCGCGAGCCTCGGACTGGTCGAGGGGTTCACAACCGATCTGGTCGTGTCCGGGATCAACCACGGAGCGAACCTGGGCGATGACATCACCTACTCGGGCACGGTCGCGGCGGCGCTGGAGGGGGTGGTGCTGGGAATCCCGGCGATCGCCGTCTCCCAGCAGTCGAAGGCGCGAGCGCTCGACTTCCGCTACGACGGCGGCTTTGGCTTCGAGGTCGCCGCAGGGTTCGTAGCGGCCTTGGTGGAGCGGATCGAGGAGGTGCCGCTGCCGGCGAGCACGCTGCTGAACGTGAACGTGCCGGCCGGTACGCCCGCGGGCGTCGAGGTGACGAGCTTGGGCAAGCGGATCTACAGGGACGAGCTGAAACTCCAGCACGAGGAGGACGGCCCGCCCGCCCGCAGGCGCTATTGGATCTACGGCTCGGACCCGGGCTTTCACGACGAGCCGGGCACCGATCTGGCGGCGGTCGCGGCCGGGCGGATCGCAGTCACGCCGATCCATTTTGATCTGACCGACCGACCGGGCTTGGAGGCTCTGCGAAGCTTCGACCTGGAGGCGCTGCTCGCCCCGGTCGCCGGCCTGCAAGCGCCGTGAGCGACGGCCCGCAGTCACCGCCACCAACACCGCCCTCCGGGCCGGGGCCGACGGCAGAGATGCGAGCGCGCGTGAAAGATCTGAAGCGCGTGCTCCAGGAGCACGCGCACCGCTATTACGTGCTCGACGACCCGACGATCGGCGACGCGCAGTACGACGCGCTGCTGGACGAGCTGCGGGGGATGGAGCGAGAGCACCCGAGCTGCCACGCCGGACTCGCCGACGTAGCGCGTCGGCGGCGAGCCGATGGGGCGGCTGGAGAAGGTCGAGCACCGGAGCCGATGCTGTCGCTGGACAATGCGCGTACCGAGGAGGAGCTGCGCGCGTGGGTCGAGCGGATGCGCAACCACCTGGCGCGCGAGGGGATCGAGAGCCGAAGTTCGAGTTCGTGGTCGAGCCGAAGATCGACGGGCTGGCGATCAGTTTGGTTTATCAGCGATGGCGTGCTGGAGTACGGTGCGACGAGGGGCAACGGCGAGATCGGGGAGGACGTGACGCACAACCTGCGCACGATCGGGCAGATCCCGCTACACGCTGACCGGCGTGCCGCCGCTGGTGGAGGTGAGGGGCGAGGTTTACATGTCGCTGAAAGACTTCGCCGCGTTGAATGAGCGGCGCGCCGAGGCGGGGGAATCGACGTTCATGAACCCGCGCAACTCGGCGGCGGGGACTATCCGCCAGCTCGATCCGGCCGACGCGGCGAAGCGGCCGCTGTCGATCTGGTGCTACCAGCTCGGCGTGGTTGAGGGCCTCTCGTTCAAGACGCACTGGGAGGCATTGGAATGGCTGAAGCAACGACCGCTTCCGGGTCAACCCGGACATCAAGCTGATAGGCGGCGAGGACGAGGTGGTCAAGCAGTGCCTCGACTGGCAGCAGCGCAGGGGCGAGCTCGACTTCGAGATCGACGGGGTCGTGGTAAAGGTGAATGATCTCGAGCTGCAGCGCCGCCTCGGCTCGGTCGGCCGCGACCCGCGCTGGGCGATCGCCTGGAAGTTCCCGCCGACGATCGCCACGACGACGCTCGAAAGGGTGATGTGGAACGTCGGAAAGTTCGGCGACATGCGGCCCTACGCGATGCTGAAGCCGATCGAAGTGGGGGGTGTGACGATCACTAAAGCGACGCTCCACAACGAGGAGGACATCGTCCGCAAGGACATTCGCGCCGGGGAGGAGGTGATCGTGCTGCGCGCCGGCGACGTGATCCCCCAGGTCCTCTCGCCCGCGCCGCACGTGGTCGAGCACTCCGCTCGTCCCGAGCCCACACGCCCGCCGGCTCGCTGCCCATTCTGCGATACGCCGACGGTCAAGGCCGAGGACGCGGTATTCACCAAGTGCCCTAACCGCAACTGTCCGGAACGTCAGCGCCACCTGCTCCGCCACTTCGTCTCACGGGCAGCGATGGACATCGACGGCCTCGGCGAGAAGCAGGCGGCAATTCTGCTGGAGAGGGGCTGGTTTCCAGCGCAGCCGACTTCTACCGGCTGACCGAGCAGCAGCTCGTGGCGCTCGAGCGCTTTGGCGAGGTCTCGACCCGCAACCTGTTGGATGCGATCCAGTCCTCCAAGCAGCGTCCGTTCGCGCGCGTGCTGTTCGCGCTCGGAATCGAGGAGGTGGGCGAGGTGACGGGCCGCAACCTGGCGATGAGCTTCCGTGGCATCGACGCGCTTCTGGAGGCCTCCGTGGAGCGGATCGAGGAGGTGCCGGGCATCGGCGAGAAGATGGCCGTGTCGATCCACGAGCAGCTACACGACGAGCACATGCAGAGCCTGATTGCGGATCTGCGCCAGCTCGGACTGTGCTTCAGCGAGGAGGGGCCGCTGCCGTCGGAGGGGCCCCTGGCGGGCAAGACGCTTGTGATCACGGGGACGCTGCCCAAGTGGTCGCGCGAGCAGGCCACCGAGCAGATCCTGGCGGCGGGCGGACGAGTGACTACCTCGGTGTCGAAGAAGACCGACTACCTAGTCGCCGGCGAGAGCCCGGGGTCGAAGCTGGAGAAGGCCGAGCGCCTGAAGGTGCAGGTGCTCGACGAAGCTGCTCTTCGCGAGGTGCTCGGTCAGTAATCAGCGACGGTGATCGTCATGTGGTCCTGGAAGACATGCGCGGTCTCGGTCGGGATCCCGTCGGTGAAGATCGCGAACACGAGCGTGTGCCCATCGGCGGCGTTGCAGTAGCCGACGAGGTTTGAGACGCCCGTGAGCGTGCCGGTCTTGCCCTGGCAGCGGCCGGCGGCGCCGGTGTCGCGCATCCGTTCGGCGAGCGTTCCAGTCTCCCCGGCCACGGCCATGCTGTCGCGCAGCACGGGTCCGATCGGGGTCGCGGCGAGCTCCACGAGCAGGTCGGCGACCTGATAGGGCGAGGTTTTGTCGGCTTCGGACAGGCCCGAGCCGTCCACGACCTCGGGGTGGATGCCCAACAGTGAGCCGATCGTCTCGCGCACGACCGCCGCGCCCGCCGAGGTCGTGCCGGTGCCCCCGTAGAGCGCGCCGAGGTCCTTGACGAGCGTCTCGGCGAAGAAGTTGTCCGAGGGCGGCAGCATCAGACCCAGCAGCTGGGTCACCGTGGGCGATTGCACCTGCGCGAGCTGAGTCCCCCCGGCGGGCGTGCGTCGCCGCGCCGCTGTGCCCGGCGATGCTGACGCCGTCGCTCTTCAGGGCTCCCCACAGCTCACGCGCGGCATAGGCGGCGGGCGCGTGGGGGCCGCGTTCAGAACCGTTCGCGCCACGGTTGAACGCGAGCCCCGAGAGCGTCCCTTCGAGGAACGGGTCGGGCGCGTAGTCGCTGGAGGGCTCGCCGCGGAGCGAGTCGAGCCAGGACTCGTCGCCGAGCACGGAGCCGGTGATGCGGTGAATGCCGTCGGTGCGCACGAGCTCGGTCACGAGCGAGGAGACTGACGCGCCGATGCCGTTGTAATGCGAGCGGATGAAGGAGCTTGTGCCGAACGTGGGGTCGCCGCCGCCACGCAGGTACAGGTTGCCTTCCCACACGCCCCCGGGCGCGAGCCTGCCGACGCCGTACACGGTCGTGCTCAGGTGCGCGGTCGGCCCCATGCGCTCCAATGCGGTGGTGGCGGTGTAGAGCTTCTCCACCGAGGCCGGCGGTCGCAGCGTCGATGCGCGCTCTGAGAAGAGCGCCTGTTTGGCCGTGAGGTCGTACACGTAGGCGCCGTCCGTCGGCCCGGCGAGCGCGAGCTGGTTGGCCAGATCGGACTGCAGTCCGGCCAGATTGCCGGCCGCGCTCGCCGTGGCGGGTGCGAGCAGGCGGGTGCCAAGGAGCAGGAGCAGACCCGCGAGCAGCGCCAGGAGGGCCATCCGAGACAGCGACGCGAGTGGCGCCACGCGAGGCGCGGGCAGGCCGATAGTGAGTAGGGGAAGGGGTTCCCGGGTCAAGGAACCGTAAAATGAATCGGGCATGGGCAAGGTTGTCAAGCTGGAACCTACGGCCAAGGCGCGAGTTGCGGCGCGGCGGGGGGCGGCGACGGAGAAAAAACGCGGGACCGCGGGCGCTTCACCGAGGCGTCGCCGGCGCAGCCACAAGACGGCTTTGGTGCTGGGAGGTGGCGGCTTCACGGGGGGCGTGTATGAGATCGGTGCGCTGCGGGCGCTCGATCTGATGGCGACGAACAGCACGGTCAACCAGTTCGACGTCTATGTCGGCACCTCGGCGGGGTCGTTCATCGCCGCGCTGTGCGCCAACGGGGTTACCCCGGAGGAGATGATGCGGGTGGTCACGCACCAGGGCAGAGCGCCGTTCCGCGACGTCGATCTTGGCGATCTGCTGCAGCTGAACCTGCTCGAGTTCGCGCGCACGGGCGCGACGCTGCCGCTGCGGATGGTCTCGCTGGCGCGCCAGGTGGTTGGCCAGAGGGGCCAGGTGTCGGCGATGGACGTGCTGCTGGGGCTCGCGGAGGGGCTGCCCTCGGGCGCGTATACGGGCGCCGGGATCGAGAAGTACCTGCACGGCGTGCTGAGCGAGCCCGGGCGCAGCGACGAGTTCAGAGAGCTGCGGCGCGAGCTGTATCTGACGGCCACCGATCTGGACACGTGCGAGCGGATCGTGTTCGGCGCGGAGGGCTACGACGACGTGCCGATCTCCACCGCGGTACGTGCCTCGGGAGCGCTGCCGATGGTGTATGCGCCGGTCGAGGTAAAGGGCCGCGAGCTGATCGACGGGGGCATCGTGTCGACCACGAACCTGGACATCGCCGTCGAGGCGGGCGCGAAGCTGGTCGTGGTGATCAACCCGCTCGTGCCGTTCGTGAACGACTTTGCCGGGCAAAAGCGAACGCTGCATGGGACACGTCCGCGCCGGGTCTCGGACATGGGTTTCGCCCAGATCGGCTACCAGACGTTCAAGTTGCTCGCGCATCAGCGCCTGCACGAGATGGCCGAGCGCTGGGAGGAGCGCTATCCGGGCGTTGACATCGTGCTGATCGAGCCCGAGCCGACGGACGAATTGATGTTCCGGACATCGATGATGAACTTCACCTCGCGCGTGGAGATCGCGCGACACGGCTTCCAGTCGGTGACGAAACATCTCGTGGGCGAATACGAGCATTATCGCGAGATCTGTGAGCGGCACGGGATCGACATCTCGGAGAAACGGGTGAAGAAAGTGGTCGAGCACTTCGAGGTCGAGCAGGAAGAGACGAGCGCTTGGCGGAAGATCCTCGAGGGTACGACCGGCGCGTTACTGCGCCAGGCGGGCTCGGGCTAGGGCAGACGGCTGACTAAAGCAGCGCTTTGTCGAGCGCGCCGAGCAGGCGCTCGGAGCACGCTGCGTCGCGTAGGCTGATCCGCACGTGACGGGGCTCGCCGAGGGCGTCTCCGCCGGCTACGAGCACGCCGGCGCGCGCCAGGCGTGTGACGAGCTCGCCTCCGTCGACGGTGGGGTGGGCGACCCACAGGAAGTTGGCCTGGCTGTCGGTTACCTCGAAGTGGCGCTCGCGCAGGGCGGCGGTCAACGCGACGCGCTCGGCGGAGATCAGGCGCACGCGCTCGGCCACCAGCTCCGAGCAGCTGCGCAGCGCCTCCAGGGCGCCTGCCTGGGAGACCTCGGAAACGCCGAGATCGGGCGCGAGCTCGGCGAGCAGCTCCTCCGAGCCGGGCGCGCCGAGCGCGTAGCCGATGCGCAGCCCCGCCAGGCCCCAGGCCTTGGAGAAGCTGCGAAAGACGAGCAGCTGGGGGTGGTCCTCGAGTAACGCGAGGGAGCTGTCGGTCGGCTGTGCGTCGGCGAACTCGACGAGCGACTCGTCGAGCAGTACGGCAACGCCCTCTCCTAGCCCGTCGAGCAGCCGGGAGAGCTCCGCGGCGCCCAGCAGCTCGCCGGTCGGATCGTTGGGGCTGGCCAGGGCGATCACTCGGGTGTCCTCCTCGCCGGCTGCTGCCAGCAGCGCGTCGACCCCGCCGGTCACGGGCACGGCGCGGCCGTGAGCGCGGCGGGCCATGATCGGATACAGGGGGTAGGACGGCCAGGAGGTGATCAGCCGCTGGCCGGGTTCGATCAAAGCGCGCGTGGCGGAGCTGAGCAGCTCGGCGGCGCCGTTGCCGAGGATCAGGCGCCCGGAGTCGACCCCGTGACGTGAGGCGAGCTCGTCGTGCAGCTGAGAGCCGCGCAGGTGCGGGTAGCGCTGCATGCCGCGCTGTGCGGTGAACGTGATCGCTGAGACGATGTGCGGGTGGGCGAGCTCGGGCCAGGTCGTCTGTGAGAGATCGAGCGTCTCCACGCGGGTGAGCGCCTTACGCCGGCGCTCGGCGGCCTGCGCGCGCAGGCCGTGGTTGACCTCCTCCTCGGACATTCCTTCGAACTGGCGGTAGTAGTCGAGCAGGCCCATCTGCTCAACGGGCGCTCATCCGCCGGTGCCTGGTCCGTTGATGATCAGGAACCAGAACGCGAAGACCACGGCGCAGACCGCCGCGGTGGTCGCGAAGATCCGCCCCAATATCCCCGTCCGCTGGTCGTGGCCGGCGGCGCGGCGCACGAGGACCCATGCCTGATCGAGACGGCGCAGGATCGCGAGCGCGCCGAACAGGAGCGCGAACAGCCCGATGAACGAAACGAGGATGCCGAAGGAAACGCTGCCCGAGAGATAGTCGACCTGCGAGCCGATCCACAGGCAGGCGAGTGGGATCGGCCCCCAGCAGAGCAGGCTGAGGAGGATCATCGCGCGCGAGCAGGACGCCGGCAATCGAGCCGTCGAAGCGTTGACGCAGGCTGCCGCCGCGCTCGGGCAGCGTGCGAAAGCGGGTCGGCGCGGTCCCAGGCCGGCGCCCGACGAACAGCCCGCCAGTATCGGATGGATCGCTGCGCATCTTCCCCTATGTTCGCAGCTTGGGGCGGAGAACCGGTCAGCCGGTGTAGAGCGAGTCGAACAGGTCGGCGTATTGCTCGTTGACGACGTTGCGCTTGACCTTCAGCGTCGGCGTCAGCTCGCCCGTGGCCTGCGAGAGGTCGTGGTCGAGGATCGTGAACTTCTTGACCTGCTCGACCTGCGCGTATTTCTCGATTGGCGCGGTCGATCTCCCGCTGGATCAGGGCGCGCACCTCTTCGGAGCGCGCGAGCGAGGGGATGTCCTGGGGCAGGTTGTGCTCGTGGGCGTAGGAGGGGATCTCTTCCTCGTCGAGCGTGATCAGCACGACGGGGTAGGGGCGCTGGTCGCCGTGCATCACCGCCTGGGAGATCCAGCGGCACTGCTTGAGGTCGTTCTCGATGTTCGCGGGTGTCAGGTTCTTGCCGCCGGCGGTGATGATGATGTCCTTCTTGCGGCCCGGTGATCGAGAGGTAGCCGTCCTCGTCGAGCGAGCCGAGGTCGCCGGTGTGCATCCAGCCGTCCTCGACCGCGCCGAAGCTCTCTTCCCCGCGGTTGTGGTAGCCGGCGAAGATGTTCGGGCCTTTGATCAGGATCTCGCCATCCTCGGCGATCCTCAGCTCCACCCCGGGCAGAGCACGGCCGACGGTGCCGAAGCGGTGGTTCTCGACCGTCGAGACGGTCGCCGCGGTGGCCGTCTCGGTCATCCCGTAGCCCTCGAGCACCGGCACCCCGCACGCCCAGAAGAATTCGAGGATCTCTTTCGCGATCGGCGCGGCGCCGCTGGTCGCGTGGCGCACGTTGCCGCCGAAGATCCCGCGGACGAGCGTGAACAGCTCGGCGTCGGCTTCGTCGAAGGGCTTCTGCAGCTCCGCGGGGACGGGTTCGCCGCGGTTGATCATGTCGCGCACCTTCACACCGAGCTTGATCGCCTCCTGGGCGCGCTGGCGCTCCTCCGGCGGCTTGGCCTCGATCGCGCCGTGCGCGAGCGTGTAGATCTTCTCGAACACGCGCGGCACCGACGGCAGGTAGGTGGGTTTGACCTCCATCAGCTCGGGCACGATCTGCTTGGTGTCGCCGCCGAAGTAGGCGAGCGTGCCACCGAGGTCGAAGACGGCGAGCTGGATCAGCAGGGCGAACGAGTGAGCGAGCGGCAGGTACAGGTAGATGACCTCGTCGTCGGTGATCTCGCCGCTCTCGCCGATCATGTTGACGATCGCCCGATAGTTGCCGTGGGTGAGCACGCAGCCCTTCGGTGGGCCGGTCGTGCCCGAGGTGTAGATGAACGTGTATGGGTCCTCGGGGCGCACCGCCGAGCGGCGCGCGTCGAGCTCCTCCGAAGAGCGCGAGCGTCCGCGCTCGCGGACCTGATCGAGCGTGATCGCGCTGCAGCGCCTCGGCGGCGGACGAGGAACCGTTGGCGGAGGCCTCCTCGGATGAGGACCCATCTCGCCGGATCGATCACGATCACGGTGCGCAGGTGCGGCAGCTGATCGCGGATCGCGGCGATCTTCGCGAGCTGCTCCTCGTCCTCGCAGATGATCGCGCTGGCGCCGGAGTCGGAGATCACCCAGAGGCACTCCTCGGGCGAGTTGGTCTGGTAGATCGGCACGACGACCGCGCCTGCGGCGGTCGCGGCGAGGTCGGCGTAGGACCACTCCGGACGCGTGTTGGCGAGGATGCAGACGCGCTCGCCCGGCTCGATCCCGAGGTCGATCAGCCCGAGCCCGATCTCCTGCACGATCGTGGCGAGTTGGGTGTAGCTGACGTCGTGCCAGGCGCCGCCGCGCTTGAAGCGCACGGCCGTGTGCTCCGCGTGCTCGGCGGCAGTGCGCGGGATCAGGTCGGCGACCGTGCTCGACCCCGTCGTGCTTGGTGCTGCGCTCGACACCGTGGCGGTGGCCTCCATAACGACTTCCTCCTCCTTGATCAGGCTGAAGTAACGGATGGATCTTAGTCCTCATTGCGCTCTTTGTGCGATAACGGCGGTAAAGGATCTGTGCGGGTGGCGGGAAGGCGGTGAGGGCCGCTGCCGCTGACCCCGGGGGCAGGCGAGGCAGACAGGACGGCGAGCAGAGCGGTGTGGGATACTGGCGAATGCGTCGGGGCGTGGCGCAGCCTGGTAGCGCGCACCGTTCGGGTCGGTGAGGTCCCGAGTTCGAATCTCGGCGCCCCGATAATAAAAAACCCCGCAAATGCGGGGTTTTTTGTTGATCTGGCAGCGCGAGGCGGCCTCCGCGATTGGGCAGTGAAAAGGCACTAACGGGGCCCGCCACAGCGAACAGCAGTTACCTGGATTTGCCCAAAACACTCTCCTGAGAGGAAGTTCTTGACTTGGCGGTGCGCAGAGCGGAGTATTGCTCTGCGCCGGAGCTACGGCGAGGACGCTTTTGTTGGCGAGCAAGGAGGACGGGGCTGATGTACGACTACGTGATCGTGGGGGCCGGCTCCGCCGGCTGTGTGCTGGCGAATCGCCTCAGTGAGGATCCCGATGTCAGCGTGGCGCTGATCGAGGCCGGTCCGCCGGACACGCTCGAGAACATCCACGTGCCGATCGCCTTCGGCCAGCTGTTCCGCACCGAGGTCGATTGGGACTACTCGACCGCCGCGGAGCCGTTCGCCGATCGACGGCGCATCTACCTGCCCCGCGGCAAGACGCTCGGGGGCTCTTCCTCGACCAACGCGATGGTCTACATCCGCGGCAACCGCGCTGATTACGACGGCTGGCGCGACGCGGGCTGCGAGGGCTGGGGCTTCGACGAGCTGCTCCCTTACTTCAAGCGTGCCGAGGACAACGAGCGCGGTTCCTCCGAGCTGCATGGCTCAGGCGGCCCGCTGACGGTCTCTGGCGACCGTGCGCCCAACCCGATCACCGACGCCTTCTTGGAAGCTTGTGCGCAGGCCGGTTTGCCCGCCAACGAGGACTTCAACGGCGCTGAGCAGGACGGCTTCGGTCGCTACCAGCGCACCCAGCGCGAGGGCCGGCGCTGCAGTGCCGCGGTCGCCTATCTGCATCCCGCGATGTCTCGTCCCAACCTCACGGTGGAGACCTACATGCAGGTCCATCGCGTGCTGTTCGAGGGCGAGCGCGCCGTCGGTGTGCAGGGGGCGCGGTTGGGGGAGCGTCACGACTTTCGCGCCGAGCGCGAGGTGATCCTGTGCGCCGGCGCGTACAACTCCCCGCATCTGTTGATGCTCTCCGGAGTCGGCCCCGCGGGAATCTTGGGGCTGCTCCAGATCCCCGTCGTTCAAGACCTTCCCAGCGTCGGGCAGAACCTCCAGGATCACGCCGCGACCGGGCTCTCCTGGGCTCACGACGAGCCGGTCTCGCTGTTTGACTCGCTGACCGAGGAGAACCTTGCGGCCTTCGCCCGGGAAGGGCGTGGCCCCTTGACCTCAAATATCGCCGAGGCTGGCGGGTTCATCCGCTCGAGCTCGGACCTCGCTGCGCCCGACATCCAGTTCCACGCGGCACCCGCGCTGTATGTCGATGAGCCCGTCTTCGAGCACGGCTTCGGTGTGGGGCCCTGCGTGCTGACGCCCGATAGTCGCGGGATCGTTGCGCCGCTCTCGCCTGACCCGACCGCCAAGCCCTACATCCTTCACAACTATTACGCGCAGGAGAGCGACATGGAGCGGATGGTGCAGGGCCTGCGCGTGGCGATGGAGATCGCCCGCCAACCCGTGCTTGCCCCCTACACCACGCGTCCCTACTACACCCCCGCCTCGGACTCCGAGGAGGATCTGCGCGCGCACATCCGTCAGCAGACCTTCACTCTGTATCACCCTGTTGGTACCTGCCGCATGGGCTCGGACGAGGAGGCCGTCGTGGACACCGAGCTGCGCGTGAACGGCTTCGAGGGGTTGCGCGTCGTGGATGCCTCGGTGATGCCGACGGTCCCGCGCGGCAACACGAACGCCCCGACGATCGCAGTCGCCGAGCGAGCGGCCGACTTGATCCGTGAGCGCACGACGATCTCATCCCCCGCCACAGCCGCCCCGGTGGTGGCTGGCACGCCCGATTGGTGACGCCGCACGAGTAAAAAGAGGTTCTGATCAGCAGTGCTCGTCGTCGGGATCCTCGACGACGGCAGTGGCGCAGTCGGCGACGGCCGAGGCGCAGTCCACGACGTGGCTCGTCGTCGCCTGCTGAAGCAGGCTGTAGAGAGTCTCACGCTGCTCGGCGTCGAGCGCACCCAGCACCTCGTCCTCGGCGGCGGCGAGCGCCGCCTCGGCGTCCGTCAGGCGCTGTGCTCCGTCGCTGGTCAGCTCGACGATGTGGCGGCGGCGGTCCTCGCTCGAGCGCCGGCGCAGGATCAGCCCGTCGGCCTCGAGCTGGTTGAGCAGCCCGATCAGGTTGGTTCGATCGGTCTGCAGCGCGGCCGCGAGCGCCTGCTGTGTGGGGCTGCCGTGGTCGCGCAGGACCGTCAGCGCGACGAGGTGGCGCGGGCGCAGGCCGAGCGGTGCAAGCGCCGACTCGGCGCGCAGCCTCATGAGGCGCGCGAGGTGGTCGAGCAGCGCGGAGGAGCGATGGCGGGAGGCGGTCGTGACGATGACTACAAGTGTAGAGCACTTGGACAACTCTGTTGTATGCTACAACTCAGTTGTAATTAACAAACGACTTGTAAAGGACGACAACATGGCCCATCTCCTTCAGATCGACTCGAGCGTCCAGGGCGAGCTGTCCGTCAGCCGCGCGCTCACGGCACGCGCCGCGAAGGTGTGGCGCGCGGCCAATCCTGAGCGGCACGGTCACCTATCGCGACCTCGGCGCCGAGCCGTTGCCGCACTTCACCAGCGCAGACGGGCCGCGCGCGGATGGTGCCGGCGCAGGAGCGCACGCCGGCCGAGGCCGCCTCGTGGGAGCTGACCGAGCAGGTCGTGGGCGAGGTGCTCGCGGCGGACACGATCGTGCTCGGGCCTGCCGATCTACAACTTCGGTCCTCCGAGCAGCGTGAAGTCGTGGGTCGACCATCTGATCGCGCCGGGACTCTCGATCGACGCCGCGACCCATGCCGGGCTGCTCGGCGGTCGCGACATGCTCGTGCTGGCATCGAAAGGCGGGGGCTACCAACCGGGCACGCCGCGCGAGGGCTGGGATCACGCCGCGCCATGGCTACCGCACGGACTGAGCTTGACCGGCCTGCAGCCGCGCTTCATCACCGTCGAACTGACGCTCGCCGACACCAACCCGCAGATGGCCGAGCTGAAGCCGCTCGCGGCCGAGAGCCTCGCGGCAGCCGAGCGCGAGATCGACGCGCAGTGGGCATCCGTCGCCGCGTAGCCGGGAGGAGTCCGCCGGCGTAGTTTCAGCCGCCGATGGTTCGTGCCGATATTGGTTTGGTGATTTCCCGGCTCGAGTGGTCGTGGGCGCGCTTCCCTGCGGCGACCAGGTGCGGCATGGGCGCGCGTGCCGTTCTGGCCTGCGCAGTCCTCGTGGCCACGATTGTGGGGCCGTCGGCCGCTGGTGCGGCGAACGGAGCATCCCGTGCTCTGCGGCGCCAGCGTGCGCATGCGGCGGTCGTTGGCGGTCAGTCTGCGGAACCTGGGACATTCCCGTGGATGGCCTACGTTCTCGACTTTCGTGGCAACGAGGTGGGCCAGTGCTCCGGGACGGTGCTCGCGCCGAACCTGGTCCTGACGGCCGGCCATTGCGCCGAGGACATCCAGACCGGTGTCGTGAACGAAGCCTCGGGCTACCGGGTCCTGACCGGCAACGTGGACTGGGCCGCTCCCGAATCCGAAAAACAGGTGTCAGATGTCATCAGGGTGATCCCCTGTCCCTGCCACGATCGTCATACCGCGGTAGGTGATGTCGCGCTGCTGCAGCTGTCCACCCCTACCACTGCGCCAGCCATCACGCTTGCCTCGAGCCCACCTGGAGGCACGAGGGCGTTGCTGGCCGGATGGGGTAAGACATACTCCCAACAGGACACCCCGGTGCAACGGCTGCAGTGGGCCCAGACGGTCGTACAGCGCCCGGAAGTCTGCGAACGCGAAGCTCCCCCGTTCAGCCCGGCAAGCGAGCTCTGCGCGATCGAGGAGCCCGACCGCCAGACGGGCGCGTGCAACGGGGACAGCGGTGGTCCGCTGCTCGTGGCGGAACCATCAGCGGTCGGGGGCATGGTGCAGATCGGCGTCGCGAGCCACGTGTACAACGAATGCGCCACCACCAGCCCCTCCGTGTTCACGCGCGTCGATGCGATCTCCGCCTGGGTGAAGGGGTGGGCGCAGGCGCTCGCGAGCGCTCCGCCCGCCTCGGCATCCCTGCCGGCCGGCCTCGTCGCGGCGCCCACCCTCCCCGGCGTCGCCAGCAGTCGCTCCGTCAGTCTCAGAAGTGGCGCCCTCTCGCTCGTGCTCGCCTGCGACGGCGAGGGAGGGGTCTGCAGCGGCGAAGCCGAGGCGACCGTGACGGTGCGAGTGGAGCTCATCGCGCGGCGCGGCGGCAGCAGGCAGATCCTATCCAGGCGCACCCGCAAGGTGGCGCTCGCCAATGTGGACTTCGCGATCGCGCCGGGAGCGAGCATCTCGGCCCGCTCGACGCTCTCCCCCCAGAACCGCGACGCTGCTGTCCCGTCTCGGCGGCGGACCGCTCGACGTGACGTTGAGCGGCCGAGGCGTCGCCCACCGCGTCATTATGCTGGAGCCCGCCGGCGGCGGATAGCCGTTTACAGATGTAGAGTCCAGAAGATGACGTTCGTCCTGCTCACAGGGGCCACGCGAGGGATCGGCCAGGCCGCCGCGGTCGAGCTGGCCGAGCAGGGCGCCGAGCTCGCGCTCGTCGGCCGCGACGCCGAGCGTGTGCAGGCCGTCGCGCGGGAAGCCAGGGCGGCCGGCGGCGTGGGCGCGACGGTCCACGAGCACGTCGCCGACCTCGCGCTGATGTCCGACGTGCGCAGGCTCGCCGAGGAGGTGCGCGAGCGCTACGGGCAGATCGACGTGCTGGCGAACAACGCCGGGGCGCTGTTCGCCTCGCGCAAGCTGACCTCTGAGGGCTTCGAGCAGACATTCGCGCTGGACCACCTCGCGCCGTTTCTGCTCACCAACCTGCTGCTCGATCGCCTGGCGGGCGGGCGCGTCGTGACGACGGCGTCCGACGCCCACAAAGCAGGCAAGCTGGATCTCGAGGACCTGCAGTCGGAGAAGTCCTACGCGGCGATGCGCGTGTACGGAACGGCGAAGCTCTGCAACATCCTCTTCACGCGCGAGCTGGCCAAGCGCGCGCCGCAGCTGCACGCGAACTGCTTTCACCCGGGCGTCGTGCGCACGGGCTTCGGCAAGAACGACAACGGGATCTGGAAGGTCCTGACGACGCTCGGCTCGCCGTTCTTCCGCTCCCCCGAGCGCGGCGCCCGCTCGTTGGTGTGGCTCGCGCTGTCGGATCAGGCAGCTGAGCTGACGGGCGAGTACGTCCAGGACGAGAAGGTGCTGCAGCCCAGCGGCCAGGCCCGGGACGAGATCCTCGCCGAGGGCCTCTGGGAGCACAGCGCCCAGCTGGTCGGCCTGCCCGTCGACACGCCCGCCTGACCGCCTCCTTCGAAGGATCTCGGCGCTTATGGGAGGTGAGGTTCGCTCTCCTGCATCTCTGACCCAACTAGGCTTGGCCTCGATGGAGCTAGAGCACGCGATCCGCAGCCGGCGCACGCACAAGGTGTTCGCCCCCGACCCGGTCGACGCCGGAGGTGCTCGGAGGAGCTGTTCGAGCTGGCGCGGTGGGCGCCGAACCACAACCTGACAAACCCCTGGCGCTTTCGGGTTTTGGGACCGCGGACGCTTGCGCGGCTGAAGGCGCTCGCCGAGGAGCTCTCACCCGGCTCTCAGCGGCAAGCTCGATCGCGCGCCGACGCTCGTCGTCGCGTCGGTCCTGCGCACGGGCGAGAGGCCCAGCAGGCCGACGACCTGCTCGCGAGCGCGGTCGCCGCGTATCTGGTGCTGCTCGCCGCGCACGGCCGCGGTCTCGCCTCCTACTGGCGCAGCGTGCCCTTGCTCGACTCGCCCGCCGGTCGGGAGGCGCTGGCGCTCGACGCGGCCGAGCGGCCGATCGGGCTGCTGCATCTCGGCCGCCCCCGCCAGGAGCAGCGCGTGCCCGAGCGCGCTCCGGTCGCGGACTTCGTCAGCTACTTGCCCTGACCCGCGGGCTGCGGAGGCTTAGCTCACGAGCCTTAGCTCACAATTCGCTTGAGCCCTAACCAACGAGCTGCGGAGCCAGCGCGAGGCTCGGGGTCTCGACGGGGACCTCGATGTCGATCCGCGACGGTTCCGGCGCGGCCACCACGCGGTTGCGGCCCGTGCGCTTGGCCTCGTACAGGGCCTCGTCCGCCGCCTTGAACAGCGAGTCGTAGTCGACCTGTGCGCCGCGCGCCGCACTCACGCCGAGGGAGATCGTGATCGGGATGTCGGTTGGCCGCGCCTGCTCGACGGCCTCGCGCAGCCGCTCGGCGACTTCTTGGCCCGCTTGCAGGCCGATGCCGGGGAGCACGATCAGGAACTCCTCGCCACCTAGGCGGTAGACGAGCTCGAACGAGCGCAACCGCTTGCGCAGCTCATAGGCGATGTCGCGCAGGACCGCGTCCCCGCAGTCGTGGCCGTGCTCGTCGTTGACCTGCTTGAAGGCGTCGACATCACAGAGCACCAGGCATACGGGCTGGCCGGTCAGTCGCGCCTGATGGGAGATCTCGAGGAAGCGGGGGACGAGCGCATGGCGGTTGAGCAGTCCCGTGAGGGGATCGAGGATCGCCTCGTCGCGGTGGTGCAGCTCGGCTGCCTGCAGGGCCCAGACGATCGAGACGACCCCCGCCAGCAGCGCGAGGGCGGCGATCAGCGGCACGGGGTCCTCGAGCGCCCACTCAGGGTGCACGCCGACGAGGCCACGAGCGTGATGACGATCGTCAAGACGAGCGCGGCGATCACGACTCGGGGACGAAAGCGCGCCGCGACCATCCCGGCGGGCAGCACCATCCAGGACAGCACCGGACTGCGCGGGCCTCCGCTGAGAGCGATCCCCGCGCCGATGATCAGCATCGTGATCACGATTGCGGTGGCGCTCACACGCTCGGGATGGGGGCTCTTGCCTATACGCCGGTCGACGACCGCGAAATTGAGCGCTGACAGTGCGAACAGGATCAGCGTCCACCAACCGATCCACGGTGCGGAGATCACGAGGGCGATACCGATCGCCAGCGAGCCGACGCGGCGGATTGTGCGCACGCGGTCGTTGGCGTCCACGACGCGACTGCGGTCGAGCTCTGTCGGGCATAGCCATGAAGCCCCGGACATAAGTACGTTCATCGGAAGCAGGTTTGTGCCGATATAGCTGAGGTGTTCAATATGGACAACTTGACGGCGCCCGCCGCACCTGGGTTTGGGCCTCGGCTGCGCCGCGCGCTGCACCCGCGACGCCTGGCGCACGCGCGTCTGCGCGCGCGAGAGAACGACTCGGCTTTTGGCTTTGGCGCCCGCCTGTTCGCGGCGGTCGCGCTCACCTTTGCGCTGATCGGCGTCGTCGGCTACGTGCTCATCGACCACAATCTCGAGCACCGCCAGATCTCAGAACTACGCTGCCGCCCAGCGGGCGGACGCGAGAGGCTTCGAAGACGTGGCCGGCCGGGCGGCCTCACCGGCGGACGCGATCGCTCAGATCGATCGGCTGCTCGATGCCGTCGCCCGGCGCCCCGGCACGCTGGAGGCGGTTCTGATCGACCAGCGGCACGTGATCGTGGCGGCGGGCGAGGATCACGTGGTCGGGAGCTGAGGATGCCGATCCCCGGATCGACGCCGCGCTCGAACATGGAGCTTCGTATGCCGGCCGCGAGGGCGACGCGAGCGAAGGACCGCGAGAACTTCGAGTTCGTCGTCCCCGTTTACCTGCCTGGCGGCCGCTACGCGTACGAGGTCACCTACGACCACCGCACCTACGACGCGCAGCTGCACGACATGCGGATGGTGCTCTTGCTGGTCGGGCTGCTCGCGCTGTTCGGCGGCGGTGGGGTCTTCTACGTGGTCGGCGGGCGCGCCTTGCTGCGCGACCACCGCCGGGCACTGCAGCGCGCCACGCGCGACGGGCTGACCGACCTGCCCAACCAGCGCGCCTTCCAGGACGAGCTCCCCCAGGCGGTCGCCGCCGCGGCGCGCTACCAGGACTCGCTGGCGCTGCTCGTGCTCGACGTCGACGACTTCAAGTTCATCAACGACCACCACGGGCATCCGCACGGCGACGCGGTGCTGCGGCGCGTGGCCGAGGTGCTGCGCGAGGCGCGGCCCGGGGACCGTCCCTACCGGATCGGAGGCGATGAGTTCGCGCTGCTGCTGACGCATACGGATTCGGCGGGCGCGCGCACGCTCGCTCGGCGGCTGGGTCGCAGCTTCGCCGACGCCGGTCTGGAGGTGAGCATCGGCGTGAGCTCGATGCGCCTCGGGCGATCGGAATCCCCTGCGGCCGGCCGGGCCGACACGCTGCGGGCCGCGGCGGGCCGGGCGGATACGCTGCGCGCCGAGGCCGACGCCGCGCTGTACGAGGCCAAGCGCGCGGGCGGGGACCGTAGCGCGCATTTCGAGGACATTCGCGAGCGCGTGGTCGTGACCAGCACCGAGCAGAAGGAAGCCGTCCGTGCGCTGATCGATGAGGGGGGCTTGACGACGGTGTTCCAGCCGATCTGGGACTTCACGGCGGAGCGTCTGCTGGGGATCGAGGCGCTGATGCGCCCCGATCCCTCCTACGAGCTGAGCGGAGCGGCCGAGGCGTTCGACGTCGCCGAGCAGCTCGGGCGCGTCCACCAGCTCGACATGCTGTGCGTCGAGAACGCGCTGCGCTCGGTGGGCGAGCTCGCCGACGGCGTGCTGCTGTTCATCAACCTCTCCCCGCACACGCTCGACCTCGACGCGGCCCAGAACGACTGGGTGCGTTTGGCGGTGCAGGAGGCCGGGCTGTCGCCGGAGCGGGTCGTGATCGAGGTCACCGAGCGCTTCGGGGGACGTGTCGCGGCGGTCGTGAAGTGCCTGCAGCGGCTGCGGGGGCAGGGGTTTCAGACCGCGCTCGACAACGTCGGCACGGGTAACTCGGGCCTGGAGATGCTGCGCAACGTCGAGGCCGACTTCGTCAAGCTCGACCCGTCGATCGTGATCGCCGCCCCGACCGACCCGAGCGCCAGGGCGGTGCTGATGGCGATGGCGACGTTCGCCCGGCAGACGGGCGCGTTCGTGATTGCCGAGGGGGTCGAAGACGCTGAGACGTTGCGGTTCCTACGCTCGATCGACATCGCCGACCTGCACATCGACACGGTGATCCAGGGCGGGCAGGGGGGCGAACTAGGCCAGCCGTTGGCGGGGATGCCGCCGGGTGTTTCGAGCCCGCTGCAAGGGCCCCGCGCTGACCCCCAGGGTCTGACCCCGCACCGCTAGCCTGTCGGGCCGTGCTTGTACCCAGAGATGACATCAGGAACGTGGCGATCGTCGCGCACGTCGACCATGGCAAGACGACGCTCGTCGACGCGATGCTGTGGCAGTCGGGCGCGTTCAGGGTCGGCCAGGACGTGGCCACAAGGGTGCTCGACTCGATGGACCTGGAGCGCGAGAAGGGGATCACGATCCTCGCGAAGAACACTTCGCTGCGCTACAGGGACGTCAAGCTGAACATCATCGACACGCCCGGGCACGCGGACTTCGGCGGCGAGGTCGAGCGCGGGCTGACGATGGTCGACGGGGTGCTTTTGCTGGTGGACGCATCAGAGGGCCCGCTGCCGCAGACGCGCTTCGTGCTGCGCAAGGCGCTGGAGGCGAAGCTGCCGGTGATCCTCGTGATCAACAAGGTCGACCGGCCGGACGCGCGCGTGGCGGAGGTCGTCGACGAGGTCTACGAGCTGTTCCTCGACCTTGACGCCGACGAGCAGCAGATCGACTTCCCGATCGTCTACTGCAACGCGAAGGCGGGGGTCGCCTCGCTGGAGTACGACCCGGGCAAGCCGATCGAGGAGAAGGACCTCGCACCACTGCTGGACCTCTTGCTGGAGCGGATCCCGGCGCCGCTGTACGACCCCGAGCACCCGCTGCAGGCGCTCGTGACGAACCTCGACGCCTCGCCCTACGTCGGCCGCCTCGCGCTGTGCCGCGTCAGGCACGGAAATATCAAAAAGGGCCAGCAGATTGCATGGTGCCGCGCCGACGGGAGGATCCAGAAAGCGCAGGTTGCAGAGCTGTACGTGACCGACGCGCTGGAGCGCGTCGACGCCGAGGAAGCGGGGCCGGGCGAGATCATCGCCGTGGCCGGGATCGCCGAGGTGACGATCGGCGAGACGCTGGCCGATCCGGACGACCCAAGGCCGCTGCCGGTGATCACGGTCGACGAACCGGCGATGTCGATCACGATCGGCGCGAACACCTCGCCGCTGGCGGGGAAAGACGGGAGCAAGCTGACGGCCCGCCAGATCGAGGCGCGCTTGAATCAGGAGCTCGTCGGCAACGTTTCGCTGCGCGTGCAGGAGACCGCCCGGCCGGATACCTACGAGGTGCAGGGCAGGGGCGAGCTGCAGTTGGCTGTCTTGGTCGAGATCATGCGCCGCGAGGGGTTCGAGCTCACTGTCGGACAGCCACATGTTGTCGAGCACGAGGTGGACGGCAAGCGCCACGAGCCGGTCGAGCGCCTGTCGGTCGACGTCCCCGAGGAGCACGTCGGCACGGTCACGCAGCTGCTGGCCGCCAGGAAAGGGCGGATGGAGCACATGATCAACCACGGCACGGGCTGGGTGCGGCTGGAGTACCTGGTGCCCGCGCGCGGGCTGATCGGCTTCAGGACGGAGTTTTTGACGGAGACGCGCGGGACGGGGATCATGCACCACGTGTTCGACCGCTGGGAGCCGTGGGCGGGCGAGCTCTTGACGCGCCAGAGCGGCGTGCTCGTGGCCGACCGTCGGGGCCAGACGGTGACCTTCTCGCTGTTCACCCTGCAGGAGCGGGGCTCGCTGTTCGTCGGTCCTGGGGAGGAGGTCTACGAGGGGATGATCATCGGCGAGAACGCACGCTCGGAGGACCTCGACGTGAACCCGGTCAAGGAGAAGCACCTGACGAACATGCGCTCCTCGACCTCCGATGTTCTGGTGCGGTTGGATGCGCACCGCAAATTGACGCTCGACGAGGCATTGGAGTTCGTGCGCGAGGACGAGTGCGTGGAGGTCACCCCGGAGAACGTGAGGATGCGCAAGGTCGAGCTGGGGAAGACCGAGCGCGTGAAGACGGCGCGCCAGGCACGCAAGTGAGGCGCATGCGTCGAGTGAGGTCGATAGGCTCTCGCGCGTGAACGATCATCATTCAATGAGAGCTGTCCGGGTCGCCGTGCTGGCCGCGGTCTTGACGCTGATGATGACTGCGAGCGCGGGCGCGACGACCGTGATCCACTTCCAGCCCGAGAGCTCCTCCGCGCTGACGGTGCAACTTCACCATCACGAAGTCCACGCGCTGACCTTCCACCCGACGCCCGCGCCGGGGCATGTGCATGTTTCGCTGAACGACGGGCAGCACATGACCGTCGTCTACGCCGCCGGCGAAGAAGCGCAGTTCGTCGCGCTGGCGCGCGCGGATGGCACGCCCGTGGCGGTCGCCGTAGCCAAGCCGAAAGCCGCCGCGAAACCGGCGCACCACACCCTGCGCTACGTCGCGGGCGGGATCCTGGTGCTCGTGATCGTGGTGGTCGCGGCAGTCTTGCTCGTGGATCGCCGTAGGAAGCTCAGCGAAGAGGGCGGCGACACGCCCTCCACGCAGAGCCAACCTTCCCAGTGACCCTCTCCACCGTCGTCCCGATCTTCCCCCTGGAGGGCGGGTGAACGCTGCCGCCTCCGTAAGCCCAAGAATAAGACTTAGTCTTATGATAGTTTGCCGTGCGTGAAGAACCCACGTACCGTGTTGGCGGTGATCCTCGTGTTGGGGGCCGCGTGCATCGCCGGTTGTGACAAGAGCGATCCAGGTGCCGGCACGGCGGCGGGTGGACGGCTGCAGGTCGTCGCGGCGGAGAACTTCTGGGGCAGCATCGCCGCGCAGCTCGGCGGGGACCGTACGCAGGTGAGCAGCATCATCGTCAACCCGAGTACGGACCCGCACAGCTACGAACCGTCCGCCAAGGATGCACGCACGATCGCGGGGGCGAAGCTCGCGATCGTGAACGGGATCGGCTACGACAACTGGGCGCCGAAGCTGCTGGCCGCCAGCCCGCTGGCGGGGCGAACGGTGCTGAACGTGGGCGATCTGCTCGGACTGAAGGAAGGGGACAACCCCCATCAATGGTACTCGCCCGCGAGCGTGCAGCGGGTGATCGCGCAGATTGTCGCCGACTACGACCGGCTCGACCCGGCCGGCGCCGCGTATTACGCGCAGCGCGAGCGGACGTTTGAGACCGTCGATCTCGACAACTACGACAGGTTGCGCAAGGAGATCAGGGAAAGGTACGCGGGCACCCCGGTGGGCTACAGCGAGAGCATCTTCCGGCCACTGGGCGAAGACCTTCACCTGAGGTTGTTGACCCCGTACAGCTTCGCGAAGGCGGTCGCCGAGGGCACGGATGTGACGGCGGAAGACAAGCAGGCCGTCGACCGCCAGGCAGAAGACCGGCAGATAGAGGTGTGGGTGTTCAACAGTCAGAACGTGACGCCCGACGTGCAGCGCGTGAACGAACTGGCGAAGGCCGCGGGCATCCCGATCGCGACGGTCACCGAGACGCTCGACCCGGCCTGAGATACGTTCGAGCAGTGGCAGGTGGCGGAGCTGGAAGGGCTGTTGCGGGCGCTGGAAGAGGCGACGGGGCGCTAACCGTGACCGTAACCCCTTCATCCCCCGCGACCCTTTCATCCCTCGCGGACCCCTCGTCTGTCCCGGCGGTGAAGCTGAGCGGCGCGGCGGTCCGGCTGGGCGGGAGGACGATCTGGAGCGGCGTGGACGTCGCCGTGCAGGACGGCGAGTTCGTCGCGGTGCTGGGAGCGAACGGGTCGGGCAAGTCGACGCTGCTGAAGACGGTGCTCGGCTCGCTGCCGTTGGCGGCCGGAGAGGTGAGCGTGCTGGGAGGGCCGGCGGGACGCGAGAACGCGGGGATCGGGTATCTGCCGCAGCGGCGCTCGTTTGACTCGGGCACGCGGCTGCGCGGCTCAGACGTGGTGCGGCTGGGTCTGGACGGCGACCGCTGGGGATTGCCGCTGCCGTTCACCTCCGCCGGACCCGATTCGCGCAGGGGACGGGCCAGGCAGCGAATCGAGGAGGTGATCGAGCTGGTCGGCGCGCGCGAGTACGCGGATCGCCCGATCGGCGAGCTCTCAGGCGGCGAGCAGCAAAGGCTGTTGATCGCTCAGGCGCTCGTGCGGCGACCGAAGCTGCTGCTGCTGGACGAGCCGCTCGACAGCCTCGACCTGCCCAACCAGGCGGTCGTGGCCGCGCTCGTGCACGAGATCTGCAAAGGCGAGGGCGTGGCGGTGCTGCTCGTCGCCCACGACGTGAACCCGCTGCTGCCCTATTTGGACAGGGTCGTATACCTCGCGGCCGGACACGCGGTCGCCGGGCCGGTCGAGCAGGTGATCACAGGCAAGACGCTGACGGGGCTGTACGGGCTGCCCGTTGAGGTGCTGAAGGCGAGCGATGGGCGGCTGGTGGTCGTGGGGCAGCCCGAGGCGCCGGCCCATCATCACGATCGTCACTCCCACGATCACGGCGGGCATGGGGATGATCATGGGCACTGACCCGCATCTGACTTGGAACCTCGCGCACGACGTCAGCGAGGTGCTCGAATACCACTTCATGGTCAATGCGCTGCTCGCCGGCAGCGTGGTGGCGGTGATGGCCGGGCTGCTGGGCTGGTTCATGGTCCTGCGCAGGGAGACGTTTGCCGGGCACACGCTATCGATGATGGCCTTCCCGGGCGCGGCCGGGGCCGCGCTGATCGGTGTGGCGGCCACATGGGGGTACTTCGTGTTCTGCGTCGCGGGCGGGCTGGTGATCGGCCGGTTCTCCGGTGGGCGAGGACGGTCGTGGAGCGAGCAGTCGGCGGTGATCGGCTCCGTCCAGGCGCTCGCGCTCGGGCTGGGCTTTCTGTTCGTGAGTCTGTACGGAGGTGTGCTCGGCGACTTGGACAACCTGCTGTTCGGCACGTTCCTCGGCATCTCCGACAGCCAGGTGCTGGTTCTGGTGGGAGTCGCGGTCGTCGCGGTGGTGGCGCTCGTGGCGCTGGGTCGCCCACTCGCTGTTCGCCTCGATCGACGCGGACGTGGCGAGCGCGAGGGGCGTGCCGGTGCGGGTGCTGGGGATCGTGTTCCTGGTGCTGCTCGGCCTGACGGTGGCGGCGACGAGCCAGATGACGGGCGTGCTGCTCGTGTTCGCGCTGCTCTTGATGCCGGCGGCGAGCGCCCAGGCGGTGACGGTGCGGCCGGGGCTGAGCCTCGCGCTGACGGTCGCTGATCGGCCTGGTGGTCGTATGGCTGGGGTTGGGGATCGCCTACTTCTCCATCTACCCGGCGGGATTCTTCGTGACGACGATCTCGTTCGCGATCTATGTCGGCGTGCAGATCGGGGCATGGGTGCAGAAGCACGGCGCGGAGGGAAGATCCAAATGTCCGAGCCACCCGCCGAGGGTGTGATCGCCTGATGTTCTCTCAGGAATTCATGCGCAACGCGTTACTCGCCGGCACGTTCATCGCGCTCGCCTGCGGTGTCAGCGGCTGGTTCGTCGTGCTGCGCGGCCAGGTGTTCGCCGGCGACGCGCTCAGCCACGTCGCGTTCCCGGGGGCGCTGGCCGCCGCCGCCGCGGGCGTGGACGAGCGCGTCGGCCTGTTCGGGGCGACGATCGCGGTCGGCGCCGGGATCGGCCTGCTCTCCCAGCGCTCGTTCGGCGGCGGTCGCGGGACGGTGGGTGCCGCGCCGGCCGGCGACACGGCGATCGGCGCGGTGTTCACGTTCGTGCTCGGCCTGGGTGTGTTCTTCCTGACGCTGTTCAGCACGAGCTCCGGCGGTGGCTCGGGCATTCAGGCGGCACACACCCTGTTCGGCTCGATCTTCGGCCTCGGTTCAGGCGAAGCGCGCCTGGCGGCCGTGATCGGGCTCGCGGCGGTGCTGGCGACGTTCGTGATCGCCCGCCCGCTGCTGTTCGCCTCGGTCTCCCCGGACGTGGCAGGGGCGCGGGGCGTGCCGACAAGGCTGCTCGGGATTGGCTTCGTGATGCTGCTGGGGGTCGTCGCCGCCGAGGCAACCCAGGCCGTCGGAGCGCTGTTGCTGCTCGGGCTGCTCGCGGCCCCGGCGGCGGCCGCGCACAGGCTTGCCGGTAACCCGTATGCGGGGATCGCGCTCGGAGGGCTGCTCGCGGTGCTGGCGATGTGGGCTGGCCTGGCACTCGGCTACGCCGTGCCGGGGCTGCCGCCGAGCACGGCGATCGTGACGATCGCCGTGGGCATGTACTACGTCTCTACCCTTGTGGCATGAGCACTCCTTCTCAGCATCTTGCGCATCCGAGGGAATCGCATGAATAGTCACGCCTCCACCGGCAGCTGGGTGCAGCGCGCTGAGGCAACACTGGCCGCGTCCGGGCACAAGCGCGGCGGTGCCCGCCGTGCGGTGGTGGAGCTGCTCGACGCTCAGCAGTGCGCCCTGACGGCAGTCGAGATCGAGGACGCGCTGCGCGGGGAGCAGCGCAGGGTGAGCCGCGCGAGCGTCTACAGGATCCTCGACGAGCTGGAGCGGCTGGGGCTGGTGCAGCGCGTTGAGACCGGCCAGGCAATGGTCAGATACGAGCGCGTGTGCGAGCACGAGGAGCACCACCACCATCTCGTGTGCGACGAGTGCGGCGTGGTGATGCCCTTCTCCGACAAGGCGCTGGAGAGCGCCATCGAGACGCTCAGCGAACGCGTCCCCCTGAAGGTGTCCGAGCACGAGATCGTTCTGCATGGGTCATGTCAGGACTGTGCGGCGTAACGCTCTCCGGCGGTTGACCCCACAAATAGCTGAGTACACAGCCGAGCACACCGACGGCGACCACGAGCAGCACCGGCCCGGAGTCCTCGGAAAGTGCGCCGATCACGCCCGCGGTCAAACCGCCGGCGAGCGCGGCCAGCCACCCGGGGTCGCAGTCGACGGGTGCGAGCAGGCGCCGGTGGTGGCGCACGCCGAGCGCGGAGAGCACCAGCGCGAGCGCGGTAGCAAAAGGCATCCCGCCGTGCTTGAGCTCGTCGTAGGCGGCGGTGTAGCGGCGGACGATGATGTCGCGGATTTCGCCGGCCGAATGGGCATGCAGGACACTGCCCGTGTAGTGGCCGGTGCCGTGCGCGGTGGTGAGGTCGAGCGCGGCGAGCGCCACCAGGCCGACGACGGGGCTGATCAGCACGATCAGCCCGCGACGGCGGGTGAGCCGGCCGGCCGATCGTCCGGGATCGGCCAGTAGCAGCACGGTGGCGACGGCCGTGCCGGCGCTCACGAGGATCACGCCGCCGACACCGGCCCCGATCCGCGCCGAGCCCTCGATCACCGCGAGCACGATCCCGCACACGGCCATCGTCGTGGCAGCCCGGCGGCCACGCACGGCGGGATACAGGGCGGCGGCCACCGCGGCGAACACGAGCACGGCGAGTCCCGACTTGAGCTCGTTGCCGATTCCGTAGAAGCGCACGCCGAGCTCCGGGTTGGGGCCGAGCAGCGAGCGCGCGAGTAGCTGCGTGCCGGCGAGCGCATCGACGGTGAGCGCCACGACCGCGACGATTGCGGGGGCGAGCGGTGCGCGTGGCCATGCCAGCAGCCGGTCGGTGAGCGCGCCGAGGGCGAAGCAGATCAGCACGAGCAGCGCGTCTTCGACCCCGCGGCCGGGTCCGAACGCCGCCGGCACGAGCACCGCGGCCGGCGTCCACAGCAGCGCCAGGCCGCCCACGCGCGCCGCCCACGCGCGCGCCCGGCGGCGTCGCAGCGCCAGCGCCGCGAGCATCAGCAGCGCCCAGGCGCCGAACAGACAGAGCAGCGCCGGCAGCCGCCGGCCGTAGATCACGAGCAGGCGCGCCTTGAACGGGCGCAGGTAGGCGCCGTCGAAGGAGCCGTCGAGCTCGATCGGCTTGCCGCGCATCTCATCGGGAACGCGCCGGCCGAGGTGGCGGAGGATCGTCGGCGCGAGATCGATCGAGGCGACCAGGCCGCGCTCGTTCGTGCTCTGCGAGCTGAGCTCGCGCCCGCCGCCGAGCCCGCCGACCGAGGTCCACAGCAGTTCGTTGCCGGGCGCATCGGGCGCGCGCTGCACGACGATCTCGAGCTCCTCCGCGCGCCGCGCCGCGCTCAGGATGCGCAGGTCGCTCAATCCGGGAGCGCCCGCCGGGAGGTCGGCCACGACCAGCTGCTCACGGGCGTTCAACGCGGCGATGCGCGCGGGCAGCGTCGCCGCCGAGCCGAGCGACAGCGCCGCGATCCGGCCACGTCGGTTGGCTGCCGCCACCCCGTCTAGGTCGTTCTCCCCGGAGATCCCCACGAAGCCGGCGCCGCCAGTGATCTGCGATGCGAGCAGCCCCGGTTCGAGAACCTGCGGCGCGTCGTGCGCGCGTTTGAGGACCGCCTGCCACTCCTCGACCACTGCGCCCGCAGCACCTCGCGGTTGCAGCGACAGAGCGGGCGGGGGTGCGCTGTAGACCGAGGAGGAGACGCGCGAGCCCTGCGTGATGTCGAGCATCAGCTGGGCGGTCGTGTAGGAGCCCTGCGCGGCGCTCATGATCCCCGTGGAAAGCGAGGGCACGCTCGCGAGCTGTTGACTGGTCGCTCCGGGCAGGAAGAGGACTACGGCAGAGGGGCGACCGATCGGAGATCGGCCGGCAGCGGACGCATACCCGGCGGGCCAGACCAGCAGCAGCGCCGCGCAGGCCAGCGCGGCCGATGCCACCCCGCGGAGTCGGCTCAGCCGTCCGCTCCCTCGGTTGCCACCTCGCGCCGCGGGCGCCGCGAGCTGTGCGGCGTTCCCTCGTCATGCGCTCCCGTACTGGAAACGGCGCCGCCCTCGATGTTGATGCGCGGCAGCAGCCGGCCGAGCCACGCGGGGATCTGCCACGTGCGCGCTCCAACGAGCGTGAGCACGGCGGGCAGCAGCAGACAGCGGATCACGAGCGCGTCGAGGAACACGGCGCTGGCGAGGCTCAGTCCGAACTCCTTGATGATCCGATCTTCGCCGAGCATGAACGACAGGAACACGCACACCATGATCGCGGCGGCCGCGGTGACGACCCGTCCGGTCAGCGCCAGACCCTCCTGGACCGCGCGTTGATCGTCACCGGTCTGCACCCAGCGCTCGTGCATGCGCGAGATCAGGAACACCTCGTAATCCATCGACAGGCCGAACACGATCGCGAACAGCATTACCGGGATGAACGACTCGATCGGGCCCTGCTGGACGCCGAACAGGCCGCCGAACCAGCCCCACTGGAAGATCGCCACGATCACGCCGAGCGAGGCGCCGATGCTGAGCAGGTTCATCACCGCGGCCTGCAGCGGGATCACGAGCGAGCGGAACACGATCATCAACAGCAGCGCGCTGAGCAGCACGACGACGCCGATGAACAGCGGCAGCTTGTGCCCGAGCGTGGTGGCGAAGTCGACGGCGCCGGCGGTTACGCCGCCGACGTAGACGGCCATTCCCGTGTGCGCCTCGAGCGGTGGGATCACACTGCTGCGCAGGCGTTCTACGAGCTGGGTAGTGGCGTACGCCTGCGGCGAGGAGTGCGGATAGACCGTGATCGTCGCGACGTTCCCCGCTGGATTGAGCTTGGCCGGGGCAACGGCGACCACGCCGGGGGTCGCGGCGATAGCGCTACGCAGCTTTTCCACAGGAGCCTTCCCTTCACCCGGGGCTGCCGGCTGGGATATGCCCTGCGCAGCGGCTTCCCTGCTCGGGCTCGGCACCTTCGCAACAACCAGCAACGGACCGTTGAAGCCCTGGCCGAAGCCTTCCGCGAGCAGCTCATAGGCGCGGTGGGTCGTTTGATTCGCGGGGTCGTTCGAGGCGTCGCTGGAGCCGAGCCGCAGCGCCGTCGCCGGAGCCGCGATCGCGAGCATCACGAGCGTCGAGACGATGGCGATGCTCCACGGTTTGCGCTGTACGAACTTGCTCCAGCGCAGCCACATGCCGCCCTCGACGATGGCCGTGCTGTCGCCGTCGCCGGTCATGGCGGCAGCGACCGGGAGCGGCTGGCTCGCGGCGCTCTGTGCCGGCACTTCCGCCGACATGGCCACCTGTGCCTTGGCGGCGCGGCGTCGTGCCCGGCGGCTCGGACGCGCCACACGGGCGCCGAAGGTGGTGAGCAACGCCGGCAGCAAAGTCAGCGACGCGAGCATCACCAGCAGAACGCCGATCGAGGCTGAGATCGCCACGCCGTAGAGGAAGCTGACGCCCAGCAGCATCATCCCGAGCAGCGCGATCACCACCGTGCAGCCCGCGAACAGGACCGCACGGCCGGCGGTGTCCAGAGCCTGCACCACGGACTCGCGGGGGTTCTCGAAGGTGGGACCGGGCGTCGCGTAGGCCTCGCGGAAGCGTGTGAGGATGAACAGCGCGTAGTCGATCCCGACGCCGAGGCCGATCATCGCGGCGAGCTCGGAGGAGAAGTTGGGCGTGTCGACCACGTGCGTGAACAGCGCGATCACGCCGAGGCCGGTGCCGAGGCCAAACAGCGCGGTGACGATCGGCAGGCCCATCGCAACGACAGAGCCGAACGTCAGCAGCAGGATGACGATCGCCGCGAGCAGGCCGACGGCCGTAGAGATGCCGAAGCCCGCCTGCTCGGTCGCCTCGATCGCCTGACCGCCGAGCTCCACCTGTAGGCCAGGCCGGCCCACCGCGCGAGCGACCTTGACGACGCGTTCGGCGGCGCTTTTGGGCAGGAGGTTCGCTTTTTCGTCGAACACGACCGTCGCGAACGCGATCCGGCCGTCCGCCGATATCGACTTGCCCGCGGCAGCGCCCGCATAGGGACTGATCACCGCGGCAACGTGCGGCAGCTTCTGGACTTCGGCGAACATCGCGCTCATCCGCGCCTTTACCGCCGGGTCGAGCACCGTCCCCGAGCTGACCTTGTAGACGATCGTGTCGCGATCTCCCGCCTGTGCGGGGAAGCTCTGCTGCAGCAGGTCGGCGGCGCGCTGCGCGTCGGAGTTGGGCAGCGTGAAGTTGTTTGAGTAGCTGGTGCCAGCCGACTGTGCGATCACATTCACCCCGAGCAGCAGCACGATCCAGCCGAGCAGCACGTACTTGCGATGGGTTGTCGACCAGCGGGCGAGCGTGAGCACTTATGTGATCCTAGTCAGTTGACGCTCGGATCCGAAGGCATACGCGCGATCAGGGCGTAGCTGCCGCCCATGCGCGTGAGCACGCTGCTCCACAGCTCCTCGGGCACCTCGCAGAACACGTCGTCGGGGACGGCGCTGTGCGCGATCCAGTCGCCCTGGTCGAGCTCGGCGTCAAGCTGGCCCTCACCCCAGCCCGCATACCCGGCAAACACGCGCCTGCGCGCGGTCGCCTCCGTCAGCTCGTCGATCCCGGCGTCCGGAGCGGGGAAGCCGATCCGGCCTAGCACCAGCAGCCCCGCCGGGGTCGGGTCCAGGAACTCGGCCAGGAATACGATCGAGCTCGGCTGCACGGGGCCGCCGACGTAGACGGGCTCGAGCTCTGAGACGGTCTGCTCCAGCTGCGGCACCGCCTCGCTTACCGTCACCTCCGACGGGCGGTTCAGCACGACGCCCATCGCGCCCTCCTCGCTGTGCACCCCGATCAGCACCACCGCGCGCCTGAAGTTGGGGTCCATCAGCGCCGGTGAGGCGAGCAGCAGCTGGCCGCAGAGCGATTGCACCATGATCTACTTGAGGCTAGCGCTCGCACACCACTCAGCCAAGCAAGGAGATGCTCGTGAGCACCAAAGACTTCGATGTGATCGTCCTCGGCGCCGGCCCTGCCGGGGAGGTCTGCGCGGGGCGCCTGGCCGACAATGGCCTTGCGGTGGCACTCGTCGAGCGCGAGCTGGTCGGCGGGGAGTGCTCGTTCTATGCCTGCATGCCCTCCAAGGCGCTGCTGCGACCGGCCCAGGCGCTGGCCGAGGCGCGCCGCATTCCGGGCGCCGCGGAGGCCGCCGGCGGGGAGCTCGACGTGGCTGCCGTCCTTGACCGCCGCGACGAGGTCGTCCACAACCTCTCAGACGACGCTCAGATGCCGTGGGTGCAAGAACGCGGGATCAAGCTCGTGCGCGGACAAGGTGTCCTCTCAGGCGAGCGCGAGATCCGCGTCGGCGACGAATTGCTGCGCGCCCGCCAGGCGGTGATCCTCGCCCCCGGTACGGGCGCCGCGATCCCGCCGATCCCGGGTTTGCGCGAGGCGCGCCCGTGGACGAACCGCGAGGTGACGACCGCGAAATCGATCCCCGCGTCGCTGCTCGTGCTCGGCGGTGGCGTCGTCGGCGCGGAGATGTCTTGCGCCTACGCCTCGCTGGGCGCGAAGGTCACGATCGTCGAGGCGCTGCCACGGCTGATCGCAGGCGAGGAGGAGTTCGCCTCCGGCCAGGTCAAGGATGCGCTCCAAGCCGCCGGTGTGGAGGTCGTGCTTGGCACGAAGGCCACGGCGGTGCAGCGCGAGGACGGCAGCGGCCCGGTAACGCTCGAGCTCGAGGACGGGCGCGCGTTCACGGGCGACGAGCTGCTGTCGCGATCGGGCGCACGCCCCACACCGACGGGCTCGGCCTGGAGGCGCTCGACCTGGAGCCGGGCAAATCGGTCGAGGTCGACGAGACGATGCGCGTGCCCGGACACGAGTGGCTGTACGTCGTCGGCGATGCCAACGGCCGCGTGCTGCTCACGCATATGGGCAAGTATCAGGCGCGCCTCGCCGCCGACCAGATCCTGGGACGGACGGGCGAGACCACGACCTTGCGCTCCGACGGGCGGCTCTCCCCCCGCGTGATCTTCACCGAGCCGCAGGTCGCGGCGGTCGGTCACACGCTGGCGAGCGCTGAACAGGACGGCCTGAACGTGCGCGCCGTCGACACCTCCACCGAGGGCAACGCCGGCGGGAGCTTCGTCGGACACGGCGCGCCCGGGACCGCGCGGATCGTCGTCGACGAGGACCGCAAGGTGATCGTCGGCGCGACCTTCACCGGCGTCGACGTCGCGGAGTCGCTCCACGCCGCCACGATCGCGGTGATCGGAGAGGTGCCCCTCGAGCGCCTCTGGCATGCCGTTCCCTGCTTCCCCACCCGCAGTGAGCTGTGGCTGAACCTGCTGGAAGAGTACGGGCTCTGAGGTCCGCTCGGCAATTCTGAGCAGCGTATTACGACCCTCCGGCTCGAAACCCCTCACCCACGCCTGCCCGGTATGCTGAACCGTATGGCGAAGACCCCACAGGTGGGCGAGCAGGCGCCCGATTTCGAGCTACCGGGCACGGACGGCCCGTTCAAGCTGTCCGAGCACCGCGGCGAGCGCATCGTGCTGCTGTTCTACCCAGGCGATAACACGATGGTATGTACGAAACAGTTCTGCTCCTACCGCGACCGGGCGGCAGACTTCGCCGGGCTTGACGCCACTGTCGTGGGCATCTCCTCGCAGGATCTGGCCTCCCACGAGGGCTTCATCGCCAAGCACGGCCTCAACGTCCCGCTGCTCTCAGATGTCGATCGGCAGGTCGCGATCAGCTACAGCGCGTTCTCTCCACGTCTCGGGATCAAGCGCGCGGTGATCGTGATCGACGAGGACGGGATCGTCCGTCATCGCCACGACCATCTGCTCGGGCTGGATTACCAGTCGGTCGACGAGCTCAAAGCGATGCTGGACGAGCTCCCCGCCGCCGCGTAGTTTCAGCGGCTGAGCGGCGTGCCCAGATCCCGCTCGCCGTCGGGTTTACCCTCGCCGGCGCGGGTAGCGTGCAGCTCTGAGAGCTCCAGCTGCAGGTTGCGCGGTCTTTCGTCCGGCCCCGGCGAACGGCGATGCCAGATCCCCTCGCCGTCCAGCTCCCAAGAGCTCTGGTTGTCGGCGAACGCGCGTTCCAGCGTGTCGAGCAGCTCGGCGCGCAGTTCCGGGGTCTCGATCGGCGCCGCGAGCTCGACGCGGTGGTCGAGGTTGCGCGGCATCAGGTCGGCCGAGGAGATGTAGATCGTGTACTCGCCATCGCGCTCGAAGGCGTAGACGCGCGAGTGCTCCAGCAGCCGCCCGACGATCGAGACCACCCGGATGTTCTCGGAGATCCCCGGTAGGCCGGGCCGCAAACAGCAGATCCCGCGCACGTTCAGATCGACTCGCACCCCGGCCTGCGAGGCCTTATAGAGCGCGCGGATGCAGCGCCCGTCGACGAGCGCGTTCATCTTCATCGCGATCCGCCCCGGCGACTCGGGCGAGTGCGAGGCGATCGTCTGATCGATCTGGTCGATCAGACCGTCGCGCAGTTGGTTGGGGGCGGTCAGCACCTTGCGGTAGTGCAGCGGGCGGCCGTAGCCGGTGAGGTAGTTGAACATGTCGGCGACGTCGGCGCCGATCTGCTCGTCGGTCGTGAACAGCCCGAAGTCGGTGTACAGCCGCGCGGTTGCGGAGTGGTAGTTGCCGGTGCCGATGTGCACGTAGTTGCGAACCCCGTCACCCTCGCGGCGCACCACGAGCACGCACTTGGCGTGCGTCTTCAGCGATGGCTGGCCGTAGACCACGTGCACGCCGGCCTCCTCCATCGTTTTGGCCCAGTGGATGTTCATGCGCTCGTCGAAGCGCGCCTGCAGCTCGACCAGTGCGACCGCCTGCTTGCCGCGCTCGGTCGCGTCGATCAACGCCGGTACGAGCGGCGAATCGTCGCTTGTGCGGTACACGGTCTGCTTGATCGCGAGCACGTTCGGATCGGCCACGGCCTGCTCGACGAAGCGCTCCACGGAGGTCGAGAACGAGTCGTACGGATGGTGCACGAGCACGTCGCCTTCGCGCATCGCGCCGAGCACGTCGGGCCGCTCGCCCTCGTGGCGCAGCAGCCGCGGGTGGGTGTGACCCAGCAGTGGCTCCTCGCGCAGCTCGCTGTAGCCCGGCAGCTTGACGATCTGCCACAGCGCGCCCATGTCGAGCAGCCCGTCGACCGGGTAGACCTCATCCTCCTGCACTCCCAGCAGCGCGGCCAGCTCATCGCGCAGGCGTTCTGAGCAGTCGGTGCCCACCTCGACGCGCACCACCTCGCCGAAGCGCCGGCGGCGCAGCTCGTCCTCGACCGCCTGCAAGAGGTCGGCGGCGTCGTCGGAGACCTCCAGGTCGGCGTCGCGAGTGACGCGGAACGCGTCGTAGTCGGCGATCTCCATCCCGGGGAACAGGGAGTCGAGATGGCAGGCGATCACGTCCTCCAGCGCCAGCAGCGTAATCGGCCCGGGACCCGACCCCCCGACCCCTTCAGTGCGACGAAGCGCGGCAGGATCTCGGTCGGCACCTTCACGCGCGCGAACACCGTCTGGTCGGTCGCGGGATCGCGCACGAGCACGGCCAGGCTGAGGGACAGGTTTGAGATATACGGAAACGGGCGTCCAGGAGCGACTGCCAGCGGCGTCAATGCTGGGAAGATCACCTTCTGGAAGTGCCTGGCCAGCTCCGCGCGCTGCTCGTCGTCGAGCTCGTTCACGGCGACCACGCGGATGTCGTGCTCGGCCAAGGCGGGGCGCAGGCGCCCTTCGAAGCAGTCGGTCAGCCTCACGCCCAGCTCCAGCACGCGCTCGCGGATCAGCGCGATCGTCTCCGAGGGGGTGCGCCCATCGTGGCCTGGGTTCTCCACGCCCGCGTCGATCTGGTCGCGCAGGCCGGCGACGCGCACCATGTAGTACTCGTCGAGGTTGGTTGTATAGATCGCACAGAACTTCACGCGCTCCAGCAGCGGTATTCGCTCGTCCTCGGCTAGCTGCAGCACGCGCTCGTTGAAGTCGAGCCAGGACAGCTCGCGGTTCAGGTAGAGCGCCGGGTCGTGCAGCTTGTGGTGCTCGTTTTGCTTGTGCTCGTGGGTGGATGGTTGGCTCATCGTCTTACTCAACGCTACATCGCTTTGTAAGGGAGTGGCGATTTGGCGACCGTCCTGTGGTGGGACTACAGGGGCGATCGGTTAAGGTGCTGGAACGTATGGCTCGTCAACTCTGGCTGCTGCGTCACGGAGACGCCGAGCCCCACGGCACGCGCGCGGACGCAGAACGCAGGCTGACCGAGCGCGGTGAAGGCCAGGCTCGCGCGGCGGGGATCGCGCTGGAGCGCCTGCAGGTGGGCTTTGACGTCGTCCTGTTCAGCCCCAAGACACGCGCGCGTCAGACCGCCGAGCTGGCCGCGGAGCGCTGGAGTGTGCAGCAGCGCGACTTGCCGACGGCGCATCCGCCGCTTGCAGGCGACTTCGACGCTCGCCAGGCGCTCGCCGAGCTGGCCGGCCTGGGAGCCGATGGGCGTCTGCTGCTCGTCGGCCACGAGCCAGACCTGTCGAGCATCGTACGGGACCTGACGGGCGCCAAGCCGGATCTCAAGAAGGGCGGCTTGGCAGTCGTCAGACTAGAGGGCACCAGCGGCGAGCTCGCGGTCCTGCTGCGCCCCCGTGAGCTTGCCCTGATCGCCGGCGGGGTGGGCGGGATGGGCGGGGTTCCAGTCGATGGGGACTGAGGACGGAACGTCCTCGATGCCGACCACCTCGAGCGATTCGGCGGCGAAGCGGTAGCCGATGCCGAAGTGGGTGTGGATATAGCGCCACTGCGGTGAGGCCTTCTCGAGCTTTTGGCGGAGCTTACGTACGAACACGTCGACCGAGCGGTCCCCGCGCACCATCGCATAACCCCACAGGCGCGAGTAGATCTCCTCGCGCTCGAGCACACGCCCCTCGGCGGCGGCGAGCAGCTCGATCAGCTCGAACTCACGTCTGGTCAGATCGAGGCCGTGATCCCCGACGAACGCCTGGAACTGGTCGGAGCGGATCTCGACCTCGCCCGCCATCAGTGGCTTTGACTCTGTGCGGCTGGTGGAGCGCCGCCGGCGACGCGCAACACCCTGCACGCGGGCGATGACTTCCTCGGGGTGGCAGGGCTTGGTGATCCAGTCGTCGGCCCCGAGACGCAGCCCGCGCACTCGCTGGGCCACGGTCGAAGGCCCGGTGCAGACGACGACACCCAATTCAGGCAGCGCGCCGCACAGCCGCTCGAGCCACTCCCAAGCCTGCGGGCCGAGCACTGCAAGGTCGACGACGAGTGCGCTCAGCCGCATCGAGGCGATAGCATCGGTGGGAACCGGGCTGCCGAGCACGCGATGCTCCCAGCCAAGACGATCCAAGCGCTTGCTCAGCACCTGGATGAACCCGCTGTCGCGGTCGAGCACGGCGATGCGCATTGAGGCTGCGCTCGAAGCGCTCGACGGTGCCGCCTCCTCCATGGCGCTGATGCTGTCCGTCATCGAACGTCAGTCTAGGGGACCTTGCCGACCCTTGTGTGGGGTTGCGCAAATGGTCACAGAATGTTCACAGGAGAAATACGCTATTTGCGGACGGGCGGATGGACGACCAGGTCTCAGGCAGCGTGTGCGCTGAGATCCATGGCATCCGGCGAAACCACCTGCCGATACCCCTGGCCCAGCCGCTCCAGCGCACGCTCCCAGGTGCGCTCACGCACAGAGGTAAGCGCCGCTTGGGAGAGACTCTTGCGCAACAGCGGCGAGGAGGCGAGCTCGAGCAGCGCGTCCGCCAGCGCGGGGGCGGAGGCCTCGCAGAGCAGCCCCGTGACGCGATCCTCGATCAACGACAGCGGACCGCCCTCGGCGACGGCGATCACAGGCAGGCCGGAGGCCTGGGCCTCGAGGATCACCTGGCCGAAGGTGTCGGTGGCGGAGGGAAACAGGAACAGCTCAGCGCTCGCGTAGGCGCGCGCCAGCTCGGCGCCGGAGAGCCAGCCGAGGAACGTGGCGTGCTCGCCGAGGCGCTCTTGGAGGCGCTCCTGCTCGGGTCCGCCGCCCGCGAGCACGAGGTGCAGGTCGATTCTGCCCTCGCGGGCGCCGTGGTTGCCGGCGCTCATGCGCTCGCGCGCTAGCAGGAACGCTTCGGCGAGCAGATCGACGCCCTTCTCGCGTGTGATGCGCCCCGAGTAGAGCACGTTGAGCTTGCCGCTAGGTAACAGGCCGGTTCGGCGCAGTGAGGGGTCAAAGCGCGAAGTGTCCACACCACGATCCCAGCGCAGCACCTTCTCGGCTCCCATCCCGATCCCGGCGAGCGCGGCGTCGGAGGCGAGGCTGGGGGAGAGGACGATGTCGCATGCGTTGTAGAACGTGCTGACGGCCAGCGCCATCGCGTCGGCTACGTGCCGTTGCCCGGAGCGCAGATCGGCGTAGGCGGTGAGCTCGGTGTGGTAGCTGCCTACGAGGGGAAGACCGAGCGCGCGGGCGACGAGCACGCCCGCGATCCCGGCGGGGCCGGGGGAGCAGACGTGGATCGCGTCGAAGGCGCCGCCTGAGAGCGTCTGCACGGCGGCAGGGAGGCTGGGGACGCCGATCTGAAGGCCCGGGTAGTGGGGCACGTCGATCTCGGCTACGGCTGGCAGCCGTAGATCTACATCGGGGTCGGTGCCGACGACCTCGATCTCGAAACCCGGGACGCCACGCTGGCGGATCTCTTCGATCGTGCGTGTCACCCCGTGCATCGAGCCGATCCCGTCGGCGAGGATCGCCACGCGCGGAGTCTCGCCGTCGTCGCCGGAGCGTCCGTCGAGCTTGGCGCGCTCGTTGGCGAGGAAGGCGACGGCGGGAGCGTAGGGGATCGCGGCGATGCAGCTCTCGAACAGGCCCTCCGCGGCTGTGAGCACCTCGGCGCCCCCCGGCCCTCATCCGAGGCCGCGCGCACGGCGACGGCGACTGCGGAGCGCAGCTTGCGCTCGTGCAAACGGCAGGCGCGGCGGAAGAGGCTGGAGTGGCTGAAATCATCGGCCTGCATGAGGTCGATCAGCCCGCGCTCGTCGAGCTGGTCGAGCTCGACCGCGGCCAGCCACGCACGCAGCAGGCAGCGTGCGTCGGCGGGGGAGAGATCCGCGCCGGTGGCGCCATGGCGAGCATCGCCCTCGCGGAGCAGACGCTGGACCATGTTCAGCACCGTGCGCGGGTCTGGGCGCGAGGCCGCGTCTCATGCCCCGCGCCGCGGGGCCGAGCGAGCGCGCGGCGATCGCGATCGCCGCGTGCGCCCACTTCGCCGCGCTGCCCTGCTTGCCGTGCGCGGAGACGCGCCCAGCGCGCATGTGGTCGAGGAACTCGACCGGGGTGCGCGCGAGAGGTGCTTCGGTGAACGTGCGCCCGATGTCAACGCCGGCGTGATCGTCTGAGCCGCCGATGCCGATGCAGTCGCGGGTGGCGACGTAGGTCGCGGCGGGCTGGTTGAGCTCGCGGGCGCGCGCGCCGTTGCGGACCTCCCAGACGCTGAACAGCTCTGCCAGGCGCCGCCGGTGGCGCGCGGTGAGGGGTGCGCCGACGTTGTAGTAGGGATGCGCTAGGGCGCATGCGATCTCCCGTTCGTAGAGGTAGGCGGCGCACAGCTCGACGTCGCCGGAATGAGCTTGCAGCCAGGCGTGGTCCTCGCCGGTGATCCCATAGCAGAGGACATGGACCGCTTGAGGCTCGCCGCGAAAGTGGGCGGTGAGCTCCTCCGAGACGAACACGTCTGGGCGGTCCGCGATCTCCAGGACTCCCGCGATCGTGTCGTGGTCGGTGATCGTGACGAAGTCCATGCCTCGCCGCTTGGCGAGGGCGTAGACCTCCTCGGGTGGGGTGGCGCACTCCGGAAGTCCGAGGGCGCGCTGCACGCCGAGCTTGGATACCTGCGACGCGGTCGAATGGCAGTGCATGTTGACGCGCGTCATGGTTGCGTCCTGCGAGTCGATTCGTGTGGCGAGGTTCGTGTCTTGCATATCGGCCTGCGGGTTGGCCGAATTCTGAGTATCGACCCGGATGGTCGAGCTAGTCATCTCGATGACTCCTTTTCTCTATTTATCGTGTTTACAGATTTACCCGCAAAGTCCGGTTTTTTGTGACGAGCCGGGGATCATCGTGTGAAGTGGCTGTGAAGATGTTTTTGGGAAAAAGCGGCGTCGGAGCGTGAGCAGGAGCGCAGTCGGAGCCAGCGCCGCCACGGGAGCTCGTCGCCCGCCCGCGCCAGATCGGCTACGTTCGGGCTCCGCACATGACCGAGCGTCGCTACCTCGATCTCGCCGAGGCGCGCGATCGTCTCGCGGTTGGAGCGCTCGATCTCGTTGGGCTTCTGGGGCCATGGTGTGAGCACGACCGCGAGTACGTCCAGCCCGGCGGCGCGTGCGCAGTCGAGTGTCAGCAGCGTGTGGTTGATCGTGCCGAGCCCTCGGCTCGTGCGGCGATCAGCAGGGGCAGTTCCAGCGCCACGGCGAAGTCACGCACGGTGTAGTCCTCGGCAAGCGGCGCCAGCAGGCCCCCGACGCCCTCGACTATCAGGGTGCTCTCTCGTGCCGCCGCTGATCGGGCCGCGGCGAGGAGTTGCGGCTGGGTCGATCTGCTCGCCCGCGAGCTGCGCCGCCAGATGGGGGGAGACGGCGGGACCGTAACGCAGCGGCGCCACCTGCTCTGGAGTCATGCCGCGCCGCGCGGCCCAGCAGCTCGTGATCTGCAGGCCACCCGCCGGGCTGGCCGATCCCCGATGTCTCGTCGAGGCCGGTCACCACCGGCTTGTGCGCGCATACCGACTCGCCGCCCGCGGCCATCGCCGCGAGCAGGGCGGCGCTCAGGACCGTCTTGCCGACGCCGGTGTCGGTCGCAGTGACGAGAAGCCCTCGCATGCGTGCTTTACGTTTGTTGATCGACTACGCCGCGCGGGCGACGGACCTTTCGCGCTCCACGTCGAACGGGCGGCCACTTCGTCGCTCCACGTCAAACGGCGCGTCTCCCTGGAGCACTCCTGCAGCCGCCGGCAGATAGGGCTCCTCGGTTTCGCGCTCGTCTGCCCTAGTGCGATTCGCGATCACGCGTGGACCCATCGTCGCCGGGTCCAATCCGATCGCGCGCGCGGCCTCACCGAGCGCGCGCGCCGCCATCTTCAGCTCCTCAGCGGTGTGCGAGGCCATCACGGCCAACCTCAGCCGCGAGGTGCCCGCGCGAACCGTCGGCGGGCGGATCGCCTGAGCGAACACGCCCCGCTGCAGCGCCTCTTCACACAGGCGCATCGCCGCGGACGCGTCGCCTACCAGCAGCGGCACGATCTGTATCTCCTCATCGACCACTGGAAAGCCCTCGTGCGCAAGGGCGCCCCGCAGGGTGCGCGCAGCCGAGCGCAGCCGCTGCACGCGGTGCGGGCGTTCTTGCAGCAACTCGAGCGCTGCCAGCGCTCCGGCCACGGCGGGCGGTCCGGGGGCGGTCGAGAAGATCAGCGAGCGGGCGGTGTTGATCAGGTAGCGGATCATCTCCTCATCGGCGCACGCGTAGGCGCCGTAGGAGCCGAGCGCCTTGCCGAGCGTGCCCACGACCACATCCACCTCGCCCTGGAGCCCGGCCTGCGCCACCGCCCCGCGTCCGCCCGGGCCGAGCACGCCGGTGGCGTGCGCCTCGTCGACTATCGTGCGCGCGCCGTACTCCTTTGCAAGCTCGACGATCTCCGCCAGTGGCGCGATGTCGCCGTCCATCGAGAACACCGAGTCGGTGACGATCAGCCGGCGAGCGCCTCCGCTGTGACGGCGCATCAGCCGGTCGAGATCGTCCACGTCGCCGTGTTTGTAAACGACCACCTCCGCCCGCGAGAGCCGGCAGCCGTCGACGATCGAGGCGTGGTTGAGCTCGTCGGAGAAGACCGTGTCGCCCGGGCCGGCGAGCGCGCCGATCGTGCCGAGGTTCGCGAGGTAACCGGATCCGAACAGCAGGCATCCCTCGCTGCCCTCCCATGCCGCCAGACGCTCCTCCAGGCGGCGGTGGATCGTCATCGTGCCGGACACCAGCCGCGAGGCGCCCGCGCCGACGCCCCAGCGCATCGCCGCATCCGCTGCCGCCTCGCGCACGCGGGGGTGGTCGGCGAGCCCGAGGTAGTTGTTCGAGCACAGCAGCAGCACCGGCCTGCCGTCGAGCAGCACGCGCGGGCCCTGCGGTCCGCTCACCATCCGCAGGCGGCGGTGCAGACCGAGCCGCTCCAGCTCCTCCAAGCGCTGCTCGATCTCGCTCATCCGGCAGTCCGCCTAGCCGACCGGGGCTGGGCGGGGTTTCCGATTGACGGCTCCGTCGGGACGGGGCGGCACCGTGCGCTTGGCGCGGAACCGCAGCTGGCTCGACGGATCCCACAGCTTTACGTCGAGCTCGATCGGCGCGGCGCAGCTGGTGCTTCCGAGCAGCTCCTCCACGACATCGGGCGTCTCGCCTTCCAGCCACCCCGAGCGGTTATCCGGCCGCGGGTTGACGCCGTTGTCGGCCTGGCGGGCGACGTTCAGGCCGTGCTCCTCGAACATCGCGCGGTCCTGCTCGGGCTCGTTGCCGAGCGTCGTCAGGAAGTTGCCCATCATTACGCCGTTGATCCCCGCCTTCACCGCCAAAGCCTGCAGCTCGCCGAGGTTCTCCACGCGCCCGCCGCACAGCCGGAACAGCGCCTCGGGCAGGATCAGGCGGAAGATCGCGATCCACTTGACCGCCTCCCACGGGTCCATGAACTCGCGGTCGCCGAACTTCGTGCCGGGGCGTGGGTTGAGCATGTTGATCGGCACGCTCGTGGGGTCGATCGCGGCCAGCTCGAAAGCCATCTCGACGCGCTGCTCACGACTCTCGCCGAGGTTCAGGATGCCGCCCACGCACGTCTCCAGTCCCGACTCGCGTACCGCCTCGATCGTGCGCAGACGACCCTCGTAGCGGACGGTCGTGGAGACCTCGTCGTAGTAGCTCGCCGCCGTCTCGACGTTGTGGTGCACGCGCTGGATGCCCGCCTGCTTCAGCGCCTGCGCGCGCGCGGCGGAGATGTGCCCGACCGAGGCGCAGCGCTTCAGGTTGGTGTGCTCGGAGACCAGGCGGACGCCTTCCAGGTACTTCTCGAAGTCGCGCTTGGACAGGCCTTGCCCCTGGGTGACCATGCAGAAGCGATGCGCCCCCGCGGCCTCGGCCGCGCGTGCGTGCTCGAGCACCTGCTCGGGCTCCATCATCGCGTGCAGCGGTGTCTCGGCCTCGGCGAAGCGCGACTGCGCGCAGAAGCCGCAGTCCTCGGCGCAGCCACCCGACTTGGCGTTTACCAGTGAGCACATGTCGGTCGAGTCGGCAAAGCGCTCTACGCGCGCTTCCCAGGCGCGCCCGATCAGCGCCTCGATCTCGGCGTGGTCCTCGATCTCGCCCAGTGCGAGAGCTTCCTCGCGGGTGATCAGCGGCGGCATTCGCCGCACGTTATGACTAGCGGCGGACGGCTATTCCCCGCGCCAGCGCGGCGGGCGTTTCTCGGCGAAGGCCTTCATTCCCTCGCGCATGTCCTGCGAGGCAAACGAGGCGCGGCGCAGCTCGATCAATTCCTCCTCAACCTCCGCGAGCAGCTCCCCCTCTGCATCGAGCAGCTCGGCGATCACCCGCTTGTTGCCCAGCTGCGAGAGCGGCGCGTTGCCCGCGAGCTCGCCCGCCACTTCCAACGCGACGGCCTCCAGCTCCTCAGCCGGGGCAACCTGGTTGACGAGTCCCCACTGAAGCGCTGTGGGCGCGTCGATGTAGCGGCCGAGCAGAAACAGCTCGCGCGTGCGCGGCGCGCCGATCGCATCGATGAAGCGGCGCAGGCCGGTGTGCGAGTAGACCAGCCCGAGCTTCGCCGGCGGCATCCCCAGCTTGATGCTGTCCTGCGCCACGCGCAGATCGCAGGCCAGCGCCAGCTCCAGGCCGCCGCCGATCGTGTGGCCGGGGAGGACCGCCAGCGTGGGGTAGGGAAAGGCCTGCAGCGCATCGATCGCTTCGGTGAACGGGTGCGCCACGAGCCGCTCGGCGCGCTCCTCGAACTCCTCGTCCGGGATCTCGCCGATGTCATACCCGGCCGAGAACATCCCGTGGGCGCCGGTGATCACCACGCAGCGCGCGCTCGGACTCTCCGCGCGCGAGCTCGGTGAGCATCCCGGTGATCGCGTCGAGAATCGGGTGATCCAGCGCGTTGCGCTTGGCCGGGTTTGAGATCGTCAGGCGGACGACGCCATCGGTGGGCTCGTCGATCAGGAGCTTGCCGCCGGCGAGCTCACGGGGGGTGGCGCTCGGGGGCACTGGCGCTACCCGAGCACGACCAGCGTGTCTCCCTCGTTGACCGCCTGGCCCTCCTCGCAGAGGATCTCCGTAACGGTTCCGGGGTCCTCGGCCTCGACGGGCATCTCCATCTTCATCGACTCGAGGATCGCCACCGTGTCGCCCTCCTCGATCGTGTCGCCGACGGCGCACTCGATTTTCCATACGGTGCCGGTGATATGGGCCTCCACCTCAGCCATTTCGCAGCCTCCTGGTTGATCGATGACGGCTTCGCAGACAATAGCCTCCGGCGCCGATCGATCCGATGAGCACCAATACCGCCGACACTCCCCAAACCTCCGGCCTCGAGATCCACGTGATCGTTGCCGCCTACAACGAGGCCCCCCGGATCGAGGCAACGCTCGCGGCACTCGCCGCCGCCTTCCCCGGCGCGCCGGTGTGGGTGGCCGACGACGGTTCCACCGACGCCACGTCCGAGCTTGCTCGCCAAGCCGGCGCGCGGGTCGTGCGCAGCGAGCGCATGATCGGCAAGGGCGCGGCCGCCACGCTTGCCGCGCGGGATGCCCTGCAAGCGACCGACGACGCCGAGCCGATCTTCGTCCTCTGCGACGGTGACCTCGCCGAGTCCGCGAGCAGGCTGGGCGCGCTCGCCGACGCGGTGCGACGCGGCGACGCGGACATGGCGGTCGCGGCCTTCGCCACGCGCGTCGGCGGCGGGGTCGGTCTCGCGGTCGCGATTCGCGCGCTGGGCGATCCGCCGGCGGTGCGGCCTACAGATGCGCGCGCCGATCTCCGGACAGCGGGCGTTGCGCGCGAGCGTGCTCGAGGACGTCCTGCCGTTCGCGCGGGGCTTCGGCATGGAGATCGGGATGACGATTGACGCCGTCCGCGCCGGGCACCGCATCGCCGAGGTCGAGCTCGACCTCACCCACCGCGCCACCGGCCGCACGCTCTCCGGCTTCGCGCACCGCGGGCGCCAGCTCGTCGATTTCGTGCGGGTGTACTTCGCCCGGCGGTAGGCTCGCGCGGAGATGATTCTTGCGATCGATCAAGGAACGACGGGCACCACCTGCATCGTGTTCGACGAGCAGGCCGAGCCGATCGGCCGCGCTCAGCGCGAGTTCACCCAGCACTTTCCCCGGCCCGGCTGGGTGGAGCACGATGCGGGGGAGATCTGGTCGGTCACGCAGGCCGTTGCCGGCGAAGCGCTCGACGACGCCGGGGTATGGCCCGGCGATCTGGCGGCGGTCGGGATCGCCAACCAGCGCGAGACGGTCTGCGTCTGGGATCCGGCCACGGGAGAGCCTTTGCACAACGCGATCGTCTGGCAGGACCGCCGCACGGCCGCGCGCTGCGAGGAGCTGCGCGCCGACCGGGCACGAGCCGCTGATCCGCGCGCGCACCGGCCTGGTGCTCGACCCCTATTTCTCGGCCACGAAGATCGCTTGGCTGTTGGAGCACGTTCCCGGCCTGCGCGAGCGGGCGCAAGACGGGACGGCGGTCTTCGGGACGATCGACTCGTGGCTGATCTTCAAGCTCACCGGCGAGCACGTCACCGACGCGACGAACGCGTCGCGCACGCTTCTCTACGACATCGCCACTGGGCGCTGGGACCCGGAGCTGCTCGACCTGTTCGACGTGCCCGTCCGAGCGCTGCCGGAAGTCCGTCCGAGTGTCGGGCATCCTCGGTGAGACCCGGCCGGTGGCGCTGCACGGCCACTCCGTTCCCGTAGCGGGCGTCGCCGGCGACCAGCAGGCCGCGCTCTTCGGCCAGGCCTGTGTCGATCCCGGCATGGCCAAGGCCACCTATGGGACCGGCTCGTTCGTGCTGCTCCATTCGGGCTTCACGGTGCCCGAGCCGGGCCCGGGTCTGCTCGCGACGGTCGCGTCGGAGATTGGTCGTGGCCGAGCCTACGCGCTGGAGGCGTCGATCTTCGTCACCGGCGCCGCCGTGCAGTGGCTGCGCGACGAGCTTCAGATCATCGAGCGCGCCGAGGACACCGAAAGGCTGGCGGCGTCCCTGCAATCCAACGACGGCGTCTACTTCGTGCCGGCGCTCACCGGTCTCGGCTCGCCGCACTGGGACCCCCACGCGCGCGGCACGATCGTCGGGCTCACGCGCGGGACCGGTCGTGCACACCTCGCGCGCGCGACACTTGAGGCAATCGCCTATCAGACCCTCGACGCGGTCCACGCGATGCGGCAGGCCACCGGCCTGCCGCTCGGCGAGCTGCGCGCCGACGGCGGGGCGAGCGCGAACAGCTGGCTGATGCAGTTCCAGGCAGACGTGCTCGGGGCGCCGGTAGTGCTGGGCGAGAGCATCGAGACGACCGCGCTCGGGGCCGCCTACCTGGCGGGGGTCGGGGTGGGGCTCTGGACGGTCTCCGACGTGCGCGACTCCTGGCGGGAAGGCGCGCGCTACGAGCCGCGGATGGGCGAGGACGAGCGTGCCGGCCTGCTCGCGAGCTGGGCGGACGCGCTCACGCGCACGCGTAACTTTCCCGCGAGGAGCGATGTAAAACGCTCAGATGAGCGATCTCGCACCGATGCGCGAACAGGTCTACGCCGACCCCCGGCCGAAGGAGCACTTCGACCGTTTCCACGAGCGTTCGCGCACGCGTGAACCCGACTGGACGTATGAGCTGACGAGGGTGCTCACCTCGCTGTACGCCTACACGTTCCTGCGCGCACGCGCAATCTCCTCGGAGAAGGTGCCCGGTGCCGGAGCGGTGATCCTCGCGCCCAACCACTTCTCCTTCATGGACCACTTCCTGATGGGCTGCTACATCCGGCGCAAGGTCCGCTTCATGGCCAAGTCGCAGCTGTTCAAACCAGGGCCGATGCAATTCATCTACACCCACGGCGGCGTCTTCCCGGTCCGCCGGGGCGCGCGCGACGAAGAGGTCTTCATCACCGCGGAGACGATCCTTGCGCGGAGCGGAGCGATCACGATGTACTGCGAGGGCGGGCGCTCGCGCACGGGCAAAGTGGCCGAGCAGGCCAAGCGCGGCATCGGCCGCCTGGCGCTCGAGTCAGGCGCGCCGGTCGTGCCGATCGCGATCCACGGCTCCTCCCGCATCCGCAACTGGAAGCGCCTGCAGTTCCCGAAGACCACCATTCAGTATGGGGACGCGCTGCGCTGGGAGCGCGTTGAGCATCCCACGCCCGAGCAGCAGCAGGCGGTCGCCGACGAGATCCTTCTACAGATCCGGGGTCTGTATGCGGGCCTCGAGGAGCACGGTCGCAAGGGTGTGCTCCAGCGTGTCCGCGAGCAGCGTCGCGCCGAGCGTCGCTCGGCGGCCATCGCCTGAGTATCTCCTAGGGGACCTGACACAGTGCTTGCAGATCGAGTCCTGCGCCCCGGCTTGCTCGACGGGATCTCCCTGTTGGTGGCGGGGACTTTGGAACCGGCTGCTGCGCTTGGAAATGCAGTCGATGAGGTGTGCACGGAGTTGGGGGCCGGCGTACACACGTGCGCTGTCCCCGACGTCGCCGACGAGGCGATCGTGGACGAGATGGTCGCCGCCGCCGTCACCGAGCTGGGGAGCCTCGACCTGCTGGTCGTTGACGGTGCGGGGCTGTTTGCGCAGGGAGGTTTGCGCACCTGTCTCGACGCCGCCTGGAACGTCACACGGGCGGTTGTGAACCATGCTTTTCTGCTCGCCTCTGAGCCGAGCTCGCTCTCTGGGCGGGTCATCTACCTGGCGCCGGCTCCAACGGATGCGCAGAGACACTCGGGCGCTGCGCGGGCGGGGTTGGAGAACCTGGGACGGACACTGTCGACCGAGTGGGCGCGTCACGGGATCGCGGTGGTCACGATCGCGCCCGGTGAGGAGACCACTGCGGGCGAGGTGGCGGCGCTGTGCGCCTACCTGGCCTCGCCCGCGGGGGCCTACTTCTCGGGTTGCCTGCTCGACCTGCGGGGTCCATAGACCCTCAGCCGATCGTCCACCGAATCAGCCGGTCATCCCGCCGAACATCCCGCCGGTGATGTGCAGGGTCTGACCCTGCACGTAGTTCGACCAGGGCGAGCACAGGAAGAACACGCCGCCGGCGGCCTCCTCGGGCGTCGCGGGGCGACCCAGCGGGATCAGCATCGAGGCCATCTGGCGCAGCTGCTCGGGGATGCCGAGCTGCACCTTCTCGCCCCCGATCTCCATGCTGTTCTGATCGTCCTTCGCCTGCGTGAGGCGGGTGTCGATGAAGCCGAAGGCGACCGCGTTGACGTTGATCTTGAACTGGCCCCACTCCTTCGCGAGCGTTTTCGTCAGGCCGACGACGCCGGCCTTGCCGGAGGAGTAGTTGGCCTGCCCGGGGTTGCCGAACGTGCCCGAGGTGGAGGAGACGTTGACGACCTTGCGGAACACCTCGACGCCTTCCTCGCGCTCTTTCTTGGCGGGATCGCGCAGGTACGGCGCGGCCGCGCGGAGCACCCGGAAGGGGACGACGGTGTGGATGTCGAGCATCGCCTGGAACTGCTCGTCGGACATCTTGTGGACGGGCGCGTCGATCGTGTAGCCGGCGTTGTTGACGAGGATGTCGATCTTGCCGAACGCGTCGACCGCCGCTTTCACGAGCGCCTCGGGCGCGTCGGACTTGGTCAGGTCGCCGGCGAACACTGCCGTCTCGCCCGCGATCTCCCCGGCCGCCTGCTCGGCGACGTCGCCGTCGAGGTCGTTGATCAGAACCTGCGCGCCCTGAGCGGCGAGCAGTTCAGCCGTTGCGCGTCCGATGCCGCGAGCCGAGCCCGTCACGATCGCCGACTTGCCGTCGAGTACTCCCATAACTGTTACGTCTCCTTGTCGTGGTCAGTGCCCCGGAGATTACCTCTGTTGATCGCTTCCGGCGTGAAGGCCGAAAGGTCTCTCACCGATCAGCCGCGGCTCTTCATCTTCTTCCACTCAGCCTTGTGAGCGCGCTTTGCGGCTTGGTAGTCGAGCAGCGCCTGCGGCGAGTCCACGTCGCCGAGCGTCGGATGTGGCGGCACGAGGCCGGCCGCCGCTGCGACGCCGAATCGCTTGGCGAGCACCGCGCCGATCGACTTGACCTTCATCTCACCGAAGCCGGGTAGCGCAGACAGATTGGAGTGCAGGGCAGACGCGTCGGGCGCGGCCATCCACACCTGTGCCGCGTCGCCTGCGTAGTGGTCCTGCACGTGCTCGGCCAGGTCGTGCACCCGCTTGGCCATCATGCCGGGATAGCGATGGATGGCGGGCTTTGTGCGGAACACCGGCTCCAGGTCGGCCGCAGCGAGCGTTGCGGAGTCGAGCGCTCCGAGTCGTTCGCGCAGTTCCAGCGGCCCGAGAAAGGCCTTTTGGACCGGGACCTGTTGATCTAAGGCGAATCCCACCAGCAGCGCCATCGGGTCGGTGGCGATCAGCGCGTTGGCCTCGTCGGAGTCCGTGAAGTACAGGCGGTCAGGGTGGTCGGGCACCCGTCGATCCTAGCTCGCAGGTTTCAAAGGGGATGGGACGGGCCCGACTTTGCCCTGGACCTGGTCGATCGACGGTCGATCGACATCCACACCGACCCGCTCAGCCGGTGATGATGACGCCGAAGTCCTGCGTGTAGATCCCGCCTGGCTGGCCCTGGCTGAGCGAGGACGGGACATGCGGGGAGACGCCGATCGCGGTGTCGTGGAAGTGGGCGTCGAGAATGTTCGCGCGGTGCCCGGGCGAGGCCATCCAGGCGGCGACGATCGCGCGGGGCGTTCCCAGGTAGAGGGTGCCCCAGCCGATGTTCTCGCCGATTTCGTAGCCGACCTGCGAGTTGGGAATGTAGCCGCAGGCGATCATGCGGCTGAGTGGGGTGTCGCCTTCTGGCCCGTCGTGTTCGAAGTAGTCGCCGAACGCCATGCTCTCGGTGTGGGCCTGGGCGGACTGCTGCAGGTCGGCGTTGAACTGCAGCGAAGCCTCGCCGCGGCTGTTGCGTTCTTGGTCGATCAGGCACAGGGTGGCGGTGCGAACCGCTTCGATGTTTTCCTGCGTCGGACTCAGATCGGCGCCTGGGCAGGTGCCCGCGTCGGCGCCTTTGACGGTGCTCGTCGAGGTGTGTTGCTTGGCGTGATGGCCGTTGCGCTTGCCCGCGCCGCGCTTAGTGCAGGTCGCGAAGTGGTGCTTGCGGCGCAGATGGCCACCACGGCTTGCGTGAAAGCTGCTGCGCACGGCGCAGCGCTCGGCGGGACGAGCATGCGGACGATGCCGTCGGCCGGCCTTGTGGGCCACCGTCGTGGCCTGGGCGACGGGTACGCCGGTTGCGGCGCATAGGGATACAACGAGCGCGAGCGCGCCGAGCAGGGAACGGAGACGAGGCACCCTTCTGCCATCGGCTGCGCCTCACGGGCACATGAGCCCGGGTGCTCAGGTTTGGACAATGTTGCAAACCGTTTCCCAGCTATGTCAGAGGGCAAGAACGCGCCCGAGGATCTCCCGCATGATCTCATCCGAGCCGCCACCGATCGGGCCCAGGCGGGAGTCGCGGGCGGCACGCTCGACCCACAGCTCCTTCATATAGCCCGCGCCACCGTGGATTTGCAGGCAGGCGTCCATCAGCTCAAACGAGGCGCGCTGGGTCGAGAGCTTGGCCATCGTCACCTCCCGCAAAGGTTCCTCCCCGGCGACGAACCGGCGCAGCGCGTCGTAGGTGACGCAGCGCGCGGTGTAGGCGCTCGTGGCGAGGTCGGCGAGCTTGTGGCGGATCGCCTGGTGCTTTGAGAGGGGGCGGCCGAAGGCGGTGCGCTCGCGGGCGAACTCCGCGGTGCGCTCCCAGGCGAGCGCCATCGCGCCGACGGCCCCGAGCGCCATCGCCAGGCGCTCCCACTGGAAGTTGGCCATGATCTGCTTGAAGCCCTCGTGCTCGGCGCCGAGCAGGTTCTCCGCGGGGACGAAGGCGTCCTCGAAGGCGATCGTCGCGGTGTCGGAGGCGTGCCAGCCGAGCTTCTCGAGCTTGGCGGAGGTGACTCCCTCGCCGCGGTCGATGATCAGGAAGGAGATCCCGTGGTGACCGCCCTCCTCGGTGGTCTTCACGGCGGTGACGATGAAGTGCGCGCGCACGCCGTTGGTGATGTAGGTCTTCTCCCCGTTCACCACCCAGCCGCCGTCGACGGGGATGGCGCGCGTGCGCAGCGCGGCGACGTCCGAGCCGGCGCCGGGCTCGGTGATCCCGAGCGCGCCGATCTTCTCGCCCTTGATCGCCGGCACGAGATAGCGCTGGTGCTGGTCCTCGGTGCCGAACTTCCAGATCGGCGGCGTCGCGATGTTGATGTGGGCTCCGATGCCGGCCGCCGTCCCGCCCGAGCCGATCCGCGCGAGCTCCTCGACGAGCACCGCCTCGTGCAGGTAGTCGCCGCCCTGGCCGCCGAGCTCGGTGGGGTACTTCAGCCCGAGTAGGCCCTGCGCCGCGAGCTTCGAGAACACCTCGTCGGGGAACCAGCGCTCCTCCTCCCACGCCTGCGCGTGTGGGGCAAGCTCGCGGTCGAGGAAACCGCGGACCGAAGCCCGCAGCTCCTCGTGCTCGTCGGTGAACGGCGGCGTGGGCGCCAACTGATCAGAGACCGTACGAGCGGCCGATAACGTCCAGCATGATCTCGTCGGTGCCCGCGCCGATCCGGTTCAGGCGCGCGTCTCGCCACACCCGCTCGACGCCGTACTCGCGCATGTAGCCGGCGCCGCCGTGGATCTGGATGCATTCGTCGGCCACTTCGCAGAGCACGCGCGAGGCGTGGAGCTTGGACATCGAGATCTCGCGCACGGGGTACTCGCCGTTGTTGAAGCGCCAGGCGGTTATGTAGGTCATCTGCCGCGCGGACTCGATTTTGGTGGCCATCTCCGCGAACTTGTGGCGGATCACCTGGAACTTGCCGATTTCGCGGCCGAACGCCTTGCGCTCGTGCGCGTACTGGAGCGTGCGTTCGAAGCACTTCTGCGCGCCCGACACCATCCCGGCGGCGCCGATCAGGCGCTCGCCCTGGAGCTCCCACATGATGTGGTAGAAGCCCTTGCCGACCTGGCCGAGCACAGCCGATTCGGGCACGCGCACGTCCTGGAAGGCCAGCAGCGCCGTGTCGGAGGCGTGCATGCCGAGCTTCTCGAGCTTCTTCTCGCGGATCACGCCGGGCGCGTCCATCGGCACGAGGAACAGGGTGAACCCGTCGTAGCCGGCGTCGGCGTCGGTCTTCGTGACGAGCACGATCACGTCGGCGCGGTGGCCGTTGGTGATGTAGGTCTTGGAACCGTTGATCACGTACTCGTCGCCGTCTTTCACGGCGCGCGTCTTGATCCCTTTGACGTCTGAGCCGGCGTCGGGCTCGGTGATGCCGAGGCAGAGGATCTTCTCGCCCTTGATCGCCGGCACGACCCATTCCTGCTTCTGCTCCTCGCTGCCGAACGCGAGGATCGGCGGCATCGCCATGTCGGTGTGCACCGCGATCCCCATCGCCAGGCCGCCGGAGTTGCCGTTGGTGATCTCCTCGGCGAGCACGAGCGCCGTGTAGTAGTCGCCGCCCTGCCCGCCGTACTGCTCCGGCTTGTCCAGGCCGAGGAAGCCCAGCTCGCCCATGCGCGCGAACACCGAGTCGGGGAACGTCGTCTCCTCCCACTCCTCCGCGTGCGGCGCGAGCTCTTTGACGGCGAAGTTGTGGATCGACTCGCGCAGCGCTTCGTGCTCGTCGGTGAAGATGAAGTGCTTGCGCTTGGACTCGAAGTCGGGCTTCAGCACGCTCTCGGCGGTGGCGGCCATTGTGGGGATCTCCTCGTTCTTTGTCGGGTGCGTCGCAGACGCTAACGCAGGCGCGCCGGAAAGTAAACAGTAGAGCTGCTTACTTCCCGCAAGCCGAAGATCCGGCTAGGATGCCGCTGTGCCCACCGACACGGTCCTCTACGCGCTCGCCGACACCGGCGTCGCGACGATCACGCTGAACGACCCGGACACGCGCAACGCGCTCTCCGCGGAGCTGCTGCTGGGACTGACGGAGGCCTTCGAGCGCGCCCGCGACGACGAGACGGTGCGCTGCGTGGTGCTCGCGTCCTCGCACGAGAAGGTGTTCTCCTCGGGCGCCAACCTCGGCGGCTTTGCGGGGACGCGACGCTCGTGCAGAAGCACTTCGGCTCCGAGCGCTTCGTCGAGCTGTTCAAGCTGATCGTGCGCCTCCGCAAGCCGACGGTCTGCGCGGCGGACGGGCACGTGCTCGCCGGCGCGCTCGGGATCGCGCTCGCCTGCGACCTGATCGTCGCCTCGGAGAAGGCGACGTTCGGGACGCCGGAGATCAACGTGGGCGCGTTCCCGTTCATGATCATGGCGCTGATCTATCGCAACGTGCCGCGCAAGAAGGCCAACGAGCTGCTGCTGCTCGGCGAGCGCTGGAGCGCGCAGGAGGCGCTCGCGGCGGGGATCGTCAACAGGGTCGTCCCCGCCGAGGACTTCGACGCGGCCGTCGCCGATTGGGCGGAGAAGCTCGCGGGGAAGTCGCCGGTGATCATGCGGCTCGGCAAGGAGGCGATGCGCCGTCAGCTCGACATGCCGTTCGACGACGCGCTCGACTACCTGCGCGCGCAGCTGACCTTGGCGCTCTCGACCGAGGACATCGTCGAGGGCGTGACCGCGTTCTTCGAGAAGCGCGAGCCCTGTCTGGAAAGGCCGCTGATGAGGCCCGAGTCCTCCGCCGGCACGCCACCCGTCTCCGAGGCCGAGCGTCCCGAGACCGAGCACCCTGCCTCGCTCCTGCGCCCCTTCGTCGAGGACCTCGAGGCGCGCCGCGCGAAGATCAGACAAGGCGGCGGCGAGGAGAAGATCCAAAAGCAGCACGACCGCGAAAAGCTCACGGCGCGCGAGCGGATTGCCCTGTTGATCGATGAGGGCACGTTCACCGAGCTGGGCATCCACGGCAGGCCGCATTTCGCACAGCGCGCGATGGACGGCGTGGAGGCGCCGGCGGACGGGGTGATCACCGGCTACGGCAAGATCGACGGCCGTCTGACGGCGGTCTGCGCGTATGACTTCACGGTGATGGCCGGCTCGATGGGGATGACCGGCGAGATCAAGGTCACGCGGTTGCGCGAGCTGGCCTTGACGAAGCGGATCCCGTTCATCTGGCTGCTGGACTCCGCCGGCGCGCGCGTGCAGGAGGCGGCGGGCGCGATGTTCGCGGGCTCCGGGCACCTGTTCCGCGAGGAGGTCGTGATGAGCGGCGTGATCCCGCAGGTTGCCGCGCTGATGGGCCCGTGCGCGGCGGGCACCGCCTACATCCCGGGTCTGGCGGACTTCGTGCCGATGGTCAAGGGCAGAGGATCGATGGCGCTCGCGGGGCCGCACCTCGTGAAGGCCGCGGTCGGCGAGGACGTCACCCAGGAGGAACTGGGGGGCTCGCGCGTGCACACGCGCAAGTCGGGCGTGGGCGACATGGAGGTGGCGAGCGACGAGGAGTGCATCGAGCGGATCAAGGCCTACCTGTCGTACATGCCTCAGAACTGTGAAGAGAAGCCGCCGATCCGTGCCGGTAAGCGACCCGATCGACCGGCGCGAGGAGGAGTTGCTCGACGTGCTGCCGGAGTCCAACCGCAAGCCGTATGACATGTACGAGGTGATCCGCCGGATCGTCGACGACGGCGAGTACTTCGACATGAAGGGGCAGTGGGCGAAGACGATCATCACCTGCTTCGCGCGCTTCGGCGGGCGTCCGGCGGGGATCGTCGCCAACCAGCCCAAGCAGCTCGGGGGCATCCTCGACAACGACTCGGCCGACAAGGCCGCGCGCTTCGTCAACCTGTGCAACGCGTTCGGGATCCCTTTGGTGTTCCTGATGGACGTGCCCGGTTTCATGGTCGGCACGAAGGTCGAGGCGGAGGGGATCATCCGCCACGGCGCGAAGATGCTGTACGCGGTCGCCAACGCGACCGTGCCGAAGATCACGGTGATCACGCGCAAGGCCTACGGCGCGGGGTATTACGTGATGAACGGGCGCGCCTATGAACCGGACCTGATCGTCGCCTGGCCGAGCGCGGAGATCAGCGTGATGGGCGCCGAGGGGGTCGTGGAGATCGCGTTCCGCAAACAGGTCGACGAGGCGGAGGATCCGCGAGGCGAAGAAGGCCGAGCTGATCGAGGGGTTCAGGAAGATCTTCGACGTATATATCGCCGCCGGGAACGACCTGATCGACGACGTGATCGACCCGCGTGAGACCCGTGAGACGATCTGCCGCGGGCTGGAGATGTCGGTCGGCAAGCAGGTCGAGCGGCCATGGAAGCGTCATGGGGTGGTGCCCGTATGAGTCTCGACGACCCGGTGGTCATCACCTGCTCGATCTCGGGGGCGATCGCCAACCGGGAGCAGTGCCCGGCGATTCCCTACACGCCCGCGGAGTACGCGGCGGAGGCGCGGCGGATCGTCGACGAGGGCGGCGTGATGATCCACATCCACGCGCGCAAACCGGATGGGACGCCGAGCTACGAGGTCGAGGACTTCAAAGCGATCACAGACGCGATCCGCGGGGAGGTCGGCAACGCGGTGATCGTGAACTTCTCCACGGGCACGATCGGGGTTCCGGTGGCGAAGCGAATCGAGTATCTGCGCGCCTGCCGCCCGGAGGTGGCGGCGCTGAACATGGGCTCGATGAACTACGCGAAGTACTCGAAGTCGAAAAAGCAGTTCGTCTTCAAGATGGTCTTCGCCAACCCGTTCGAGGAGATCGTCGAGCTACTGGAGGCGATGAACGAGCTGGGCATCAAACCCGAGCACGAGTGCTTTGACATCGGCCACGTCGGCTCGCTCGCGCCCTTGATCGACATGGGCGTCTTGAAAACCCCGCTGCACGTCGACTGCGTGATGGGGGTCGTCGGCGGCATCCCTCCGACGGCGCGCAACCTGGCGGCGATGGTCGAGAACATTCCGGCCGGGCGGGATTCCAACTCTGCGGCTTCGCACTGGGGTGTGATCGGGATCTCGCGCGACCAATGGATGCTCGTCGGCGCGGCGCTCTCGCTCGGCGGCTCGATCAGGGTTGGGCTGGAGGACAACCTCTATCTGCCGGACGGCGAGATGGCGAAGTCCAACGGCGACTTGATCGCCAAGGCCAGGCAGATGACCGAAGACATGGGACGACGCCCGGCGACTGTCGCACGAGGCGCGGGCGATGCTGAACATCCCCGCGCGTGGGGAGCGTAGATGAGCCTGCCGCTCGAGGGCATCAGGGTGCTCGACCTCTCCCGCCTGTTGCCGGGCGGCTTCTGCTCCCTGCTGCTGGCGGACTTCGGCGCGGACGTGTTGAAGGTGGAGGACACCGGCATGGGCGACTACATTCGCTGGTCGCCGCCGTACGTCGACGGCGCCGACGACAGCGCGAAGTCCGCGCTGTTCCTCGCGCTGAACCGCAACAAGCGCTCGATCCGGCTGGACCTGAAGAGCGAGGGCGGGCGCGAGGCGTTGCTGAGGCTCGTGCGCGAATACGACGTCGTGCTCGAGTCCTTCCGCCCCGGCGTGCTCGACCGGCTCGGGGTGGGGTACGAGCGGATGCGCGAGGAGAACCCGGGGAATCGTCTACTGCGCGATCTCCGGCTACGGTCAGACCGGGCCAAAGCGCGAGGCGGTCGGGCCACGACATGAACTACCTCGGCCTCGTCGGCCTGCTCGGCCTGACCGGCGAGCGCGGGGGGGAGCCGGTGCAGGCAGCGGGCCAGATCGCCGACCTCGGCGGCGGCGCGCTGATGGCGGCGTTCGGGATCCTCGCCGCGTTGCGCGAGCGGGACGGCGGACCGGATGAGCCGCGGCTCCGGAGAAGGCCAGATCGTCGACGTGTCGATGGCCGACGGCGCGCTGTCGTGGCTGGCGATGGTCGCGGCCGGGTACTTCGCCGACGGGACACTGCCGCATCGGGGTGAGTTGCCGCTGGCGGGGTCGCTGATCTGTTACCGGCCATATGAGTGCGCCGACGGTTGGGTCACGCTCGGCGCGCTGGAGCCGAAGTTCTGGCAGGCGTGGTGTCGCGGCGTGGAGCGCGAGGATCTGATCGAGCAGCAGTTCGAGCGCCCGGGCTCGGAGGCGCACGAGCAGGTCCAGGAGATCTTCAAGGCGCGCCCGCGGGCGGAGTGGGAGGCGTTCGCGCGCGAGCACGACTGCTGCCTGGAGCCGGTGCTGGAGCTGGACGAGGCGCTCTCCTCCGACTCTCGTACGAGAGCGCGAGATGGTCGTCGAGATCGACCAGCCGGGCGCTGAGCGGCCCGTGCGCCAGCTCGGCATCCCGGTCAAGCTCGACCGCACCCCGGGCGAGCCGCGACGGCTGCCCGGTCCGGCGCTGGGCGAGCACACCGAGGAGGTGCTGCGCGCGGCGGGCTACTCCGAGGCGCAGGTGGCCGAGCTGCTGTCCTCGGGCGCGGTTGCAGGTCCCGCCCGCCCGGCGGACTCCTCTCAGGACGCGATCATCAGGGCATGAGCGCCGGCGGAAACGGCGCCGCGCCGCGCGAGCTGCTGAAGATCAGCGAGCTGGCCGAGCGCTCGGGCGTGAGCGCCGGGACGATCAGGCACTACCTGCGCGAAGGGCTGCTCGGCGGCGAGGAGGGGATCGTCAGGACGAGCCGCAACATGGCCTACTACCCGCCCGAGCTGGTGGCGCGGATCGAGTTGATCAAGCGGCTGCAGGAGGAGCGGTTCATGCCGCTGCGGATGATCAAGGTGGTGCTCGAGGAGGACCCCGAGCACGTGCAGGCGCTGGTCGAGCTGGAGGACCGCATCCTCGAGCGGGCGCTCGCGGGCGCCGAGGAAGGCGGACGCACCTCGGCGAAGCAGGTGCGCGAGCGCTACGAGATCCCGCGCAACGTGCTCGCAGCGCCTGGCGGAGATCGGGGTGCTGACGCCCAACCGCCGGGGCTACGAGCGCGACGACGTGAAGATCATCGAGGCGATCGCGAGCTTCCGCGCGGGCGGCTACGAGGAGGCGCTGGGGTTCACGGTGTACGACACGCTGCGCTACCGCGAGGCGCTCGAGCCGCTTGTGCGCGGAGGAGGTTCGCGCGCTGCTCGACCGGCTGGCGGGCGAGGTCGAGATCGAGCGGGCGCTCGAGATCGTCGCGGCCGGTGTCGAACCCCTGCGCGAGCTGATCGGCGCGATGCACTCGAAGCTGCTGCTGGTGGAGCTGCGCCGCCAGCACGAGCCGTAGCTGCCGGGCAAGCAGCCCAAGTCATGGGTAGCGGACAGGAGAAAGCCGAAGCCGTGGCTACCAGCGCGCGCGGTGGTGCTCGACCACGCCTAGCCCGTGCGCCAGCGGGATCCCACCGGGCAGCTCCCCGGTGAATGAGCCGAAGGGCGCGCGGTAGTCGCTGCCCACGATCAACAGCTCGTCGTGGCGGCTGCGCTGGGCCTCGGCGAGGAAGCGCAATTCGGCTCCGTCCTCGCAGCGGATGCTCGACAGGTCGGCGGCGAAGCTGACGGGTGCGGCCTCTGTGGGCGAGCGAGCGACCCACACGGCCCGCTCGCTGCCCTGTGGTGGGTCGTTGACGCCGCTGACGAGGTTCCAGGCAAGCGGGGTGCCGTCCGGACTCTCGCCGACGCCGGCGCTCCAGTGCCACTCGGTGTGGCGGGTGTGATGGCCGATCGTGTCGTCGATCACAGCGAGCGCGCGGACCTCTCGCATCGGGCCGCCGTCGATCGAAGCGCGCCGTGCGCGCCAACGCCGGCCTGCTTGCGCGTCCACACCTGCGCGCGCCCGTTCGGGCAGAGCGCTTCGATGCCCGCCTGCTCCTCTAATTGCAGATCGAGCAGGACGCCGCGGCCGTGTACCCGCAGGCGCCCGGGGGTGGCGGGTAGCGTCTCCGTGCCGGCACGCCCGTGGTCCAGCTCGACTTCGCCGCGGCGGGGCAGCAGCCGAGTGCGCTCGCGCATCAGCTTCTCCTTGCGCATGTACAGCGCCCAGAACGACTGCCGGGCAGGGCCGATCTGCACCAGCGCCGCACATGCCATCAGCTCCTCGCAGAAAACCGCCACATAGCGCCAGCGCTTCAACGGCCTCGAGCCGCGAAACAAGGGTGCGTCGACCGGCGCCTCGACGGGAGCGGGCGCTATGCTTGAGATTGTTGACTGACTAGTCAATCTATTCTGCGGTGCTCCGAAGATGCCGCGGAAGGGAACATCATCATTATGAGTGCCGCCGCCCCCGACAAGCGCCGCCTGATCCTGAACGCGGCCGTGCGCGTGTTCGCGCGCCAGGGCTTTCATGCCTGCCGGGTCTCGGACATCGCCGACGAGGCGGGGGTCGCCTACGGGTTGGTGTACCACTACTTCGCCTCGAAGGACGAGATCCTCGACACGCTGTTCCTCGAGCGCTGGAACGTGATGCTCGAGCTGATCCGCGAGGTCGACCGCCAGCCGCTGCCGGTGCGCGAGAAGCTGGGGGTGATCGCGTCGTTCATCGTCGACAGCTACCGCCACGACCCGGATCTGATGAAGGTGATCATCGTCGAGGTCACGCGCGCGGCCAACTCCTTCGGGCAGACCCACCTGAGCCAGATCAGCGAGGCGTATGAGCTGATCGGCGGGATCGTCTCCAAGGCCCAGGCCGACGGCGTGTTCAAGGTCGAGATCGAGGCGCAGTTCGCGGCGATGGCCTTCTACGGCGCGATCGAGCAGATGCTCACGGGCTGGATCTTCGGTCTGCTGCCGCAGGGCGAGGAGCACTTTGAGCGGGCCAAGTGGCTGGTGGTCGAAACCGTTTGTGGAGGCCTGGAGACGAGTGCGGTCGGCGAGGCTCGGGTGGGGTGAGGTGTCGAGGAAGTGTGAACGCGACCACCACGGGGAATAGACTGCGGCGAATATGGAGAACGAGATGGTCAAGCGGCTGATCTGGTCGGGCCTGCTGGCGGGCCTCGGAGCGCTGTCGAGCATCGTCGCCCACCGCGCGGCCGGGCTCGTGTGGAGGCGCCTGTTCGACGAGGAGCCGCCGGAGTGAGCGCAGCGTCGCCGCCGCCGCCCGGCGAGCGACGTTCCGAGACTCAGAACATCGCCACGGCGATCACCGAGGTGTCCGAGCGCGCGACGCTGCTCGTGCGCGAGGAGATCGAGCTCGCCAAGACGGAGGTCGCTGAGAAGGCGACCAAGCTCGTCAAGGGCGCGGTCGTCGGCGATCGCGGCCGGGGTATTCCTGATCACCGCGCTCTTCTTCGTGCTGATCGGCTGTGCCTGGCTGCTCTACTACGAGCTGCCGATCGGAAACGCGTTCACCTACTTCTGGGGCTTCTTTGCGATGGCCGTGATCCTCGTCTTCCTGGGGATCGTCGCCGGGTTGATCGCCGCGAAAGTGGTCAAAAAAGGATCGCCCCCGGTGCCGAGCATGGCGATCGAAGAGGCGCAGAAGATCCGCGAGACGGTGTCTGCGGGCGTGGACTCGCACACGACGGGGAAGATCTGATGCCCCAACGTGATCTCACCGATACCCGGGGGAAGATCTGATGGCGGGCGCTCCGCGACCGAGATCCGCAGCTCGATCGAGGCCAACCGCGAGGAGCTGGCCGTCTCGATCGTGAAGCTGCGCGGCGAGGTCACGCACCTGACCGACTGGCGCGGGCACATCGAGCGCCACCAGCGCGAGCTGAAGATCGGCGGCGCGGTCGTCGTGGGCCTCGTACTCACCCGCGGCCTGCTGCGCCGCCGCCGCAAGCGCCGGGACTGAGCCCTCAGGCCAGCAGAGGGCGCGGGATCGCGCCGACGCCGATCAGCCCCGGCCCGGTGTAGGTGCCGATCACCGGCCCGACCTCGGAGGTGAAGACAGGCTCGGAGTCGAAGATCTCCAGGCAGCGGTCGATCAGGCGCTGGGCCTGCTCGGGCGCCTGGATGTGCTGCACGACCCAACCGTCGGCGCCGCGGTCGTGGAGCTCCTGCGCGTACTGGACCATGCGCTCGAACGCGCGCCCGGCCGTGCGCACGCGCTCGACCGGCGTGATCTCGTACTCGAGCGACAGGATCGGCTTGATCTTCAGCGTGCCGCCCAGCCACGCCTGGGCTTTGCCGACGCGCCCGCCGCGGCGCAGGTACTCCAGGGTGTCGAGGCAGAACCAGATTTGCAGGGCCTTGCGGGTCTCGCGCACGCGCGCGGCGACGGCCGCTTTGTCGGCCCCCGCGCGAGCGGCTGCGGCCGCGGCGAGCACGAGCAGGCCGACCCCGCCGCAGGCGGTCTCGCCGTCGATCACCTCCACGCGCTCGCCGAGACCGCGCTCGGTGAGCAGCCCGTGCGCCTGGCGAGCGGCCTCGCAGGTGCCGGAGATGCCGCCGGCGAGGTGTACCGAGACGATGTCCCGGCCATCGTCCAGCAAGGGCTCCCAGACGGCGAGGAAGTCGCCGATCGAGGGCTGGGAGGTCGTGGGCAGCTCGGGATCGCGTCGCAGCCGCTCGTAGAAGGCGTCGAACCCGTCCATCTCCAGCTCGCGCTCGGGTTCGCCCTGCCAGCCGACGTACAGGCTGACCTGATGGATTCCCTCGCGCTCCGCGAGCGTGCGCGGCAGGTAGTTGGTGCTGTCGGTGGCGACCGCGACGGAGGGCACGCGCCGGGACCCTACTGCAACGCCTCCGCAAGCTCGCCGGACTCATACATCTCGGTGACGATGTCGCAGCCCCCGACCAGTTCGCCGTTCGCGAACAGCTGCGGGATCGTCGGCCAGTCGGAGATTGCCGTGAGCTCCTGGCGGATGCGTGGGTCGGGGAGGATGTCGACGGCGGCGAACGGCACGTCCAGCGACTGCAGGGCGGCGACGGTGCGCGCCGAGAAGCCGCACGCGGGCGCCTCGGGGGTGCCCTTCATGAACAGGATCACCTTGTGCTCGGCGATCGCCTCGCTGATCGCATCGCGGATCGGGTTCCCGCCGCTCGCCGGCCGGGGCCTCGACGGCGGGGCTGGGCTGAAGGCTGGACATCGGAAGGTCTTGAGTGGTGCTGGGCTGGCTGGACATGGAGTGCTCCTGGCGGTCGGTGGTCGGTGGGTCTGCGGTGGACTGGTGGCGGGTCTGTCGGTCGGCTGTTCGGTCAGAGGGCCGGGGTCTCCTGAGGGAGTTGGGTCTTCAAAGACAGGGCGTGGATCGGGCCGCCGATCTCGGCTCCGAAAACCTCGTAGACGAGGCGGTGCTGCTGGATCCGGCTGCGCCCCTGAAACGCGGCGGCGGTGACGGTCGCGCGGAAGTGATCGCCGCCGCCGGTGTAGTCCTCGACCTCCGCTTGCGCGCCTGGAATCGAGGCCTCGATGCGCTGCTTGATCTCGTCGGGAGAGGGCATTTCAGCTCTAAGGTTAGCCGCTATACTTTGGAAAGCGATGATCACGATCAGCGACAAGGGTGCCGAGAAGGTCCACGAGTTCCTCTCCGCGCAGGAGGCCGATGTGGCGCATGGCGGGTCTGCGCGTGGGTGTGCGCGGGGGCGGCTGCTCGGGCTTCCAGTACCAGCTCGCGTTCGACGAGCAGCGCGACGGCGACATCGTCTTCGAGAGCCACGATCTGAAGCTGCTGGTCGACGAGGAGAGCCTGCCGTTCGTGCGCGGCTCGGTGATCGACTACGAGGAGAGCCTGCAGGGCGCGGGGTTCAAGGTCTCCAACCCGAACGTCGTCGCCGCCTGCGGCTGCGGCTCTTCGTTCAGGGTGGCCGAGGAGGAGCAGGTCTCCGCGGTCTGAGCTTCCGAGCGCGTAGGGTGCGCTCGCGATGTCTGTCCTTCCCGCAAGCTTGCGTCGTCTCACGCCCACGCGCCTACGTGACGACGTGCGCCTGCGCGCGCTCGCGGTCGGTTCGGGGATGATCCCGCCGCGCACGATGCATTCCGAGGAAGATGCGCGGGTACTGCTGGAGGCGGCCAACGGCGCCAAGCGCGTGGTCGAGATCGGCGTCTACGAGGGCTCTTCGGCGCTTGCGCTGTGCGAGGCGCTCGAGCCGGGCGCCGAGTTGCATCTCGTCGATCCCTTCGGCTCCCATCCCGACGCCCTGCCCAGCGGGTGGGGCGCCACCGAGTGGGCGACCCGGAAAGTGCTCGCGCGTGCTCAACGCAGGCGCGGTCCCGATGCGCCGAGCGTTTACTGGCACATCGCCCTCTCCCACGAGCTGGCCGCGCGCTGGGAGGGCGAGGTGGACGTGGTCTTCATCGACGGCGACCACTCCGAGGCGGGCTGCGAGCTCGATTGGTCCTCGTGGTGTGGCCTCGTCGCACCCGGCGGCCGCGTCGTGTTCCACGACGCGCGCGCCGAGCCGGCCCGGGGGCCGCGGGCTGCCGGGGCCGACGGCCGTCGTGGAACGCCATTTCCGCTCGGCTGGGGCGACCACCATTGCCACCACACCTGACTGGAAGATCACGGCCGAGGCCGACCGCACCGTTGTGCTCACGCGCGCCGCCGCCTGAGCACTCCGCCTGAGCGCTCCTCCTCTCGCTCAGCCCGACTCGGTCAACCCCCCCTGGCTCTCTCATTCATTCCACCTCGAGCGTTGCTTTCATCCCTTTCGCCTCGTGCCCCGGGAGCGAGCAGAACAGCGTGTAGGAGCCGGCGTGGAGGTTGAGCGTCAGGTCCGTGTGGGCGTCCGGCTTGACATTTTCCTTGAGTCCACCGGCTTCTACGCTTTCGGCCGGTTGTTCGACCGCGTGCAGGTTGTGTTCGTCCTGACCATGGTTGACGAATTCGATCACCACTTCTCCCGCGGGAACCGAGGTGCGGGACAGGATGAAGTGATACCCGCTGCTGTCTTCGGCCGTCACCTGCACGTGCACGGGGCCGGCGGGGGCAGTGGGGGTTTCCGTGGGGGAAGCGCCGTCGCCGCCACCACCGGCCGGGGAGCCGGGGGACGACCCCGACCCGGACCCAGCGCCGGGAATCACCGGAGCCGGGGCGCCCGTCCACGGGTTTGTGGATGTGCCCGACGAGCCCGCACCCTTGGAGACGCCCTTCGGCGAGGAGGGCTTTGCACCAGAGCCCCGACCGTGCTTACGATGAGATTTCTTTCCCGCATGCGCTGAGCAATGGCGATGATGATGCTTCGCGCGGCTGCGCCGGCAGGCCCGCGCGGCGTGGGAGGGATGACGGGGCGAGCGGTGTCCGGATGCGACGTTCGCCCCCGCCGCGACCGCGCTGCACAGTGCGCACAGCGCGCAAAGGATGAACAGAGAGGCTCTGTGGCGCGAGATCGGACCGGGTCGGGGGCTCGCCCGCGACATCATCATTTCACCAAGGAGTACCGTTCGAACGAAGCCGCTTCAGGGATCACCAAGCCGGCTTCGGTCTGGAACCACTGTTCCAGCAGCGAGCAGTACATCCCACGGAAGTCCGAGGTCCTGACGACATTTTCGTTTTCGTCGAGGTCCTGGGGCCTGAGACCCGGGAACTCGCCGACCATTTTGCCCTCGGCTCGGGTACCGATCAGGAACGCGTTGCCGCCGGCCCCGTGGTCGGTGCCCGAGCCGTTTTCGCGCGGGCGGCGGCCGAACTCCGACCACAGCTGGATCAGCACGCGGTTATCGAGGCCGCGAGCTTCCAGGTCCCGCTGGAAGGCGACCACTGCGGTGATGGTCTCGGCGAGGTTTACGGTGAGCGTGCCGGCCTCGTCGGAGTGCGTGTCGTAGGAGCCGACGGCGTTCAGAGAGGCGCATTTGATCGGCATTTCCATGTGGAGCATCGCCGCCAGCACCGCGAGCCGTTCGGCGAATTCGCCCGTGGGGTAGGTGACCGTCGATTTATCGCCCGACGTCTTCTCGGATTCGACGAAGTCGGCCATCTTGTTGAGGACGAGATCGGTGTCGTAGGAGGCGGCGCGAGCCTGCGCGTACGCGGGCGATGGCGCCGACAGCGCGCCCAGCGCACCGAAGGTTTCCAGGGCTGGTCCGATCACCGGTTCGCCGAGGCCCTCGGCCCACATCGTGTAGTCGGCGGGGGAGGAGACCGCCGCGACGGGCATCGTCTCGGTCGCCAGCGCCGGCGCGAGCGAGTAGTCGAGCGACAGGCCCTGCAGCGGGTTGGTGGGTTCGCCGACGAGGTCGAGGTAGCGTCCCATCCAGCCGGTGCGCGTGTTCGTGTCGAGCTCGCCGACCTCCCAGTAGTGGCGGCTGGTGAAGTGGCTCTCGTCCTGCGGCTCGTAGCCGATCGCCGGGAAGGCGGTGACCTTGCCTTTTTCGTGCAGTTCGGCCAGGCCCGTCGCGGACGGATGCCACATCAGCCTGGGATCCTCGGTGAAGATCTTGCCGGAGCCTTTTTCGAGCGCTTCCTTTGCTTCCAGGCTAAGCTTTGGACGCAGAGTTTCGTACGCTTTGCCTTCTTCCCCGGCGGCCCCGACGGGCGCGAGCACCGACAGCGCGTCCCAGCCGCCTTCCATGAAGATCGAGACGAGCACCGGCTGCATTGGGTCCCGAGGACGCCGAGGCCTCGGCGATGCCCTCTTCGAAGTGGCGCGGCGAGAGCATCGAGGCGCCGTACACCGACAGCGCCGCGCCGGCGGACGCGAGCAGGAACGTGCGCCGGTCGAGGCCCGTGCCGGCCGGCACCGGCATGCCCGGCTCGATCGTGGGCAGTCCCTTGCCCGCGACGGCGGCGCCGCGGCGCAGCAGCGCGGCGCGGTTGAAGTCGTTGCACGAGCAGCTTCTTGCCATTGTCAGCTCTCCTCGCGAGCGGGGGTTTGTGCGGGCGGGGGGATCCGCCGAGTGCGACTGCGATCCTCAGGCCACATCGTCAGCTCACCTGCATGTCGGGAGAGGTGGCGATCAGCATCCGCAGCGCGTTCTGGCGCATCGCCCGGTAGGGGCTCAGCTCCCATTCCGTTTTGCTCGTGCCCACCGGACAGGTCTCCGAGAAGAGCGTGAGGCATTCGGTCGATTCGCTCGAGAGCAGCGGATTCGCCCAGTAGCTCATCGCGCTCGCAAGCGCGGCGGCCGGTTCCTCGGTTTTGCTGTATTCCGGTTCGCCCTTCCTTCGGCCAGGGGTTCGGGTAGGTCTTCGACGTAACGGAGCTGGCCATTTCCCAGCGCGCCCTCGTGGTCGAGGTGTCCAGCCAAGCACCGAAGTCCCAGCCGGAGACGTTCGGCGGGTAGAACAGCTGCTGGCCGGCGTTCGCGGACAGCCAGGCCCAGGACGTCGTGTCGATCGGGCGGCCGATCGAGCGCAGCAGGCCCGCGTTGTAGACGACGGGCGGCGTGACGAGCTCGGGGCCCTCGTAGAAGTCGGGGTGCAGGAGGATCGCCTCGACGATCGCGCGGATCGAGTAGCCCGAGCCGACGTACAGGCTCTGCAGCGAGGCGAGCGTCGCTTCGTCGGGCGGGGAGGGGATGAAGTAGCCCCACAGCTTGGTCACGAAGAACGAGGCGTGCAGCGGGTGTTCGACGCACAGGCGGACGGCGTCTTCGTAGTTCCAGTTGCCGCTCTGCCCGAAGATCGTCTTGACGCCGTCGTCGTGGTATTCGGGGTCGTAGTGGAAGTTCTGCAGGCCTGAGCTTTGGGTCCATTCCGCCCGCCAGCCGGTCAGGGCGCGCCCCATTTCTTTCACGTCGTCCTGGGTGTAGGCGCCGCGGTCGGCGCCGAGCGAGAACAGCTCCATCATCTCGCGGCCGTAGTTCTCGTTGGAGTTGCCCTTTTCGTTGTAGATCCCGTCGAGGAACACGAGCATCGCGGGATTGGTCGTGACCGCGAGGAACAGGTCGTGAAAGCTGCCGAACATCATTGAACGAAAGAGTTCGTTCTGTTCCAGCATCATCCGCTGTGAGTTGACCTTTTCGTTGGAGTTGGCGAACCAGTCGTGGAAGATGAACGTCATCCGCTCCACGAGCTGCTGGTCGGAGCGGAGCATGCGGTCCAGCCACCAGCAGTGATCGTCGCCCCAGACGTCTTCGGGTTCGAGTTTCTTGCCTTCTTCGTTGACCGGTTCCGGCCCGGTCAGCGTCGCCGGCCCGGCGGGGCGCGTGAGTGAGAAGACGACCTGTTCCAAGGGCGCTCCGACGAGCGCCTCGGCCTGCCCGGGCGTCGGCCCGAAGCCCGCGCGCCACAGCAGCCGTCGCGCCTGGGCGAGCGTGATCGGCGGTGAGCCGACCGCGGGGACTGGCGCGGCGGAGGGCGCGGGTGGTGCGGTGGGAGCGATGGGAAGCACGACGCTGAGCGTGCCGTGCGGCTTGGCGTGATGGTGCTTGTGCTTGTGGCGCTTGCGCCGGCGCTTGTGACGTCCGTGGTGCTTCTCGTGCTCTTTGGCCAGCTTGCGCTGCTCGTCGCGGCCGTGTCCCGCACGCTTCTTCGCTGAGAAGCCCGTCTTCATCGGGCGGGGGCCGTCGTCGCGCGTGGACGAGCATGGTGCGGGTAGACCATTAATGGCCCCCTCGACCGTAGCGGCGCGCTACTACCCCAGCCGGCAAAAGTTCTCGACGGATGTCCTATTCGGCCACCGAGGGCTACAGGGCGTCTACGCCGGTTCGTTCATCAGCGAGCGCCACAGGTAGCGGCAGGCCAGCGTGCGGTGCGGGCGCCACGGCTCGGCGATCTCCTCCATCGCGATCGGGTCCGGCAGCCCGTCCAGACTCGTAGGCGCGTTCGATCGCGCGGCGGATGCCGAGGTCGCCGGTGGGCAGCACGTCGGGGCGCTCCAGATGGAACATCAGGAACATCTGCGCGCTCCACAGGCCCAGGCCCTTGACGGCGGTCAGCTCCGCGATCACCCGCTCGTCGTCCAGCTCGTCCAGCCGCTCGAGCTCCAGTTCGCCCGAGAGCGTGTGCTCGGCGAGCGAGCGCAGATAGCTCGACCTTCGCGCGCGAGAGCCCCGCGGCGGCGCGCAGCGCTTCGGGGTCGTCGTCGAGGATCTCCTGTGGCGTCGGCGCCCGGTCGTCGAAGCGCGCCGTCAGACGCCCGTAGATCGAGCGCGCCGCGTTTACGCTCAGCTGCTGGCCGACGATCGTGCGCACCAGCGCGCCGTAGTGGTCGTCGAGCTCGGGGCGTCCCTCACGCGCGTTTGGAAGCTTGCCGACGCCCGCGATCAGCTCGCCGAGGACGGGGTCGCTGCGGCGCAGTTGGGCCAGGCCGCGATTAGACATCGCGGACCGCCTCGCACGTCACCGGCTCGCCGTCGAGCGCCCCCCGACTCCCACAGGGAAGGGTCGTCATTGCGATAGGAGCGAGGTCTCGAATACGACCGGCTCGCCGTCGAGTGCGTTCAGCGCGCGCGGGAGCGACATCGCCAGGCATGTGAAGCTCGGCGTGTCGCGCACGGTGTACGCCGATGCCTCGGTGCTGCGCAGGCGCTGCACGAGGTCGAGGAACGTGCCGACGTCGTCGGTGTCGAACGCGACGACGAACTCCTGGTCGTCGAGTCCGAACGAGTACGTCGTGTGGTTGTCCACGCCCGGGTATTCGCGCCCGACTGGATGTGGCCCTGCATGATCCGCCAGCGCTCCTCGGCGGGCAGCGCGTACCACGCGCGCGACTTCACGAACGGGTACACGAACACGTACTTGCCCCGGAACCCGCGCGGCGTCGTGCGCTCGTCTTCGGAGTACTCCGAGGACTTGCGCATCCCCAGGAACGAGTACGGGATCTGCGCCCACTTCATCAGCCCGCTCTGGCCCAGCACGACGTGGAGCTCGTGGATGCGGTCGAGGTTCTCCGCCTCGGCGATCAGCAGCAGCTCGGCGTCGCCGCGCGTGCCGACGAGCGAGAACGCCTGCAGCAGGTGGCCGTCGGCGAAGTCCTCGCAGGCGGCGTAGAACTCGCGCTTGTCCTGCGCGCGCTGCTCGTCGTCGCAGCCGCCGCCAGGCGGGGTCGAGCTTCAGGAACGTGTACTTGACGAAGTGCCGCGGCGCGCTCATCGCTCGATTATCGCAAGCTCGCCGACCCTATTGCTCGACCTCTTCGGGGGATAGAGTGGTACCGATGCGGATCGCGCTGCTTTCGCCGTATTCGTGGACGTACCCCGGCGGGGTCACGCGCCACATCGAGGCGCTCGCCGCCGAGCTCGACGCGCTCGGCCACGAAGCGCGCATCCTCGCGCCGTTCGACCCCGACGACGCGCTCTCGCGCCGCCTGCACCGCGGCGCGCGCCCCCAGCGCCTGGAGCGAGCCGGCGGGTTTCGTCTCGCTCGGGCGCACCGTCGGGCTTCCGGCCAACGGCGCCGTCTCGAACTCTCGTGCCCGTCCCGGTGGGGTGCTCGCGCTGCGCCGCGAGCTGCGCGATGGCGGCTACGACGTGGTGCACATCCACGAGCCGGTCGTGCCGCTGCTCGGCTGGGACGCGCTCTGTTCGACCGCGCCCGAGCTGCCGCTCGTCGGCACCTTCCACACCTACTCCGAGAACGCGCTCACGAACGGGATCGCGAACGTGCTCGGCGCCCGGCGGCGGATGAACCGCCTGCACGTGCGCATCGCCGTCTCCGAGGCCGCCGCCTGGACCGCGCGGCGCTTCTACGGCGGGCGCTACCGGATCGTCCCCAACGGCGTCGCATCGTCGGCGAGGCGCAGGACGGCTCGCTCGCCGAGCTCGATCCACGCGCGGCGTCCGACGGTCCGCTGCGGATCCTGTTCATCGGCCAGGCCGTCGAACGCAAGGGCCTGCCCGTCCTGCTGCGCGCGTTCGAGGCGCTGCGCGAGCAGGTCCCGGCGACGCTCACGCTCGTCGGCGCCTGCGCCGGACGAGGTCGCGCACATGATGCTCGACGACCGCGGCGTGCAGGCGCTCGGCAAGGTCTCCGAGGCGCGCAAGCTCGCCGAGCTGCGCCGGCGCCGAGGTGCTGTGCGCGCCCTCGCTGCACGGCGAGAGCTTCGGCATGGTCCTCACCGAGGCGCTTCGCCGCGGCGCACGCCGGTGATCGCGTCCGACATCCCCGGCTACCGCGATGTCGTGCGCGACGGCATCGACGGCCTGCTGACCCCGCCCGGCGACGCGCTCGCGCTGGCCGAGGCGCTGCGCTCGCTCGCGCTCGACCCGCGCCGCACGTGCGCGATGGCCGCTGCCGCGCGCGAGCGCGCCGAGCGCTTCGCCTGGCCGCACGTCGCCGCCGAGGTGCTCGACTGCTACGAGCAGGCCCAGGCCGTGGGACGCCCGGCGACGCGCGCCGGCCGCGTCGGGGTGCGCCTCGGCTTGGTCCCTGCCGATCTCTTGCCGCGCATTCCCGCCCAGCGCCTGCCGAGCCTGGAGACCGCGCTCGGTGTGAGTACGGCTCCGACCGAGTCGGCGCGATGGATCGGGAAGCCATTCGCGGAGCGCTTCAAGCGCACGCTGCGCCGCGGCGCGCTGGTGGCTGCGTCGCTCGGCGGCCTCGTGCTCGCGCTGCTGGCGCTCGTGCACATCGGCGTCGGCCGCGTCGCCGAAAGCCTGCTCGCCTCCAGCCCCGGCCTGCTCGCCGCCGGCCTGGGCCTGATGTGTGCTTCGATGTTCGCCCGCGCGATCGCCTGGCACGCGATCCTCGTCGCCGCTCCGACCTGGCGCAAGGCCAAACGCAGGGACGCGATGCAGGGCACGTTCATCGGCGTGCTGATGTCGGCGACGCTGCCCGCGCGCCTCGGCGAGCCCTCGCGGGCGCTGATCGTCGCGCGCCGCCTCGGCCGCGCGCGCGAGACGCTGCCGGTCGTGCTCGGCACGATGGTCTCGCAGACGCTGCTCAACCTGCTCGCGCTGGGCATCCTCGGGATCGCGATGTTCTCGAGCGTCGACCTGTTCAACGGCCATCACGGCGCGCTGCTCGCCGTCGCGCTGGCGCCGCTCGCCGCGGTCGTGGTGGTGCTGCTCGCCCCCGTGCTCGTGCCGAGTGCCGCGGTCTCGCGCTCGCTGCGCCTGCGGGTCCTGCTCGCCGGGCTGCGCCTCTCGCTCGTGCGGGTGCGCGAAGGCCTGCGCGTGTTTCGCCACCCTCGCCAGGCGGCGATCGCGACATCCGTGCAGCTGGGGGCGTGGGGTCTGCAGTGCCTGGCGTGCTGGCTTTTGTTGATGGCGCTCGGCCTCAACGGCCGCGTCGGGATCGCCGGCGCCGCGGCGGTGCTGTTCGCCGTCAACGTCACCGCGGTGATCCCCGCCACGCCGGCCAACATCGGCGTCTTCCAGGCGGCCTGCGTGGCCGTGCTCGCCGGCGCCTACCACGTCTCCACCCCCGACGCGCTCGCCTACGGCATCGTCCTGCAGGTCGTCGAGCTCGCCACGGCGGTGCTGATGGGCATCCCCGCGCTGATCACCGAGGGCCTCTCCTGGAAGGACGTGCGCCTGCGCACGATGCCCGGCGCGCCGGTGAAGCTGAGTCCGCTGCCGGCGCCAAGCGGGCTCGGAGGTCGCCCAGGGCAGCGCCCTCCGGCGTCGAGGGCTAGCAAGCCTCCTTCAGGAGGCCAGGGCCGGCTCGTCCTCGGCTTCGACGGCTCCTTCGGGCGGGTCCTCGTCGTCGAGCTCGCCGAACAGCGAAGGATCGCGGGGGGAGCCCTTGATCACGTCGTCGGGCGAGCCGTCTGGCAAGCAGGCGGCCCTGGCGCGTGCCGAAGTAGATCGCCTGGGGGTGGTGGGCGATCAGCGCGAGCGTCGACTGCTCGGGTTCGGGGGCGTAGCCGTCGGTGATCGTCATGCCGATCTGCGCGAGGTCGAGCAGCTCGCTCCACCTTCAGGTGCTCGGACTGCTCGGGCACCGCGGGGTAGCCCCACGAGTAGCGCCGGCCCTGGGTCGCGCGGAATGCCGAGCATCCCGCGCGCCTCGCAGTGCAGCCACTCGGCCAGCCCCTCGGCGGTCTGCACGCCGAGGCCGTGGACGAACAGCTGCTCGGCGAACTCGCCGTCTGACTCGAGCTTGGCCATCAGGTCGGTGACCTCGGAGCCGACGGTCACGGCCTGCACGGCGATCACGTCGAGCTCGGCTGGTGGCGAACCCTTCGCCGAGGCTTGCCGCGCTCGACCGCCGGGCGGAAGAAGTCGGCCAGGCAGATGCGGTCGCCCTTCGGCTGGCGCGGGCAGACGAAGCGCGTGAGCTCGGTGCTGCGGTCCTCGGGGTCGAGCACGACGATGTCGTTGCCGCGCGCGTAGCAGGGGAAGAAGCCGAGCAGCGCGCGCGGGTGCAGGTAGGTCTGCTCGCGCCACATGCGCTCCAGGCGCGGGCGGAAGTCCTCGCGCAGGAGCGTCTGCCAGGCCTCGCCTTTGACGCCCTTGCCGCCCCAGTGGAGCTTGAACAGCACGTGCGTGTCGAGGTGCGGGTAGACCTCGTCGAGGTCGACGGGGATCTCCCTGCACGCCCCAGAACGGCGGCGTCGGGACCGGCACGTCGGTGCGCGCGGCCGAGCGCACGGAGTCGTCGGCGAAGTTGAGCTCCTCGACCGGCTCCTCGCCCTTCGCGCGGAACGCGCGTGGCGCCGGCGCGCAGCTTCTCCAGCAGCGCCGCGTGCGCGTCGGCGTCGATCAGCTGGTCCATCACCGCGAGGCCCTCGAAGGCGTCCTTGCAGTAGAAGACGCCGGGCTCGTAGGCCTCCTCGGAGTCCTTGCCGCCGGGGTACAGCGCGCGGTAGCTGAAGGCGCGGTTGATCGCCGCGCCGCCGATCAGCACGGGGTAGTCGAGGTTCTTCGCGTGCAGCTCCTGGATGCGGCGGGCATCTGCTTGGAGGTCGAGACGAGCAGCGCCGAGAGACCGATCGCGGTCGCTTCGTGCTCGACCGCGGCGTCGAGGATCGTCTGGATCGGCACCTGCTTGCCGAGGTCGACGACCGTGTAGCCGTTGTTCGTGAGGATCGTGTTCACCAGCGACTTGCCGATGTCGTGCACGTCGCCGAACACGGTCGCGAGCACGACCGTGCCCTTCGTGTAGCCCTCGATCTTGTCGAGGTATTTCTCGAGCTGCGCGACCGCGCGCTTCATCACTTCGGCCGACTGCAGCACGAACGGCAGGATCAGTTCGCCGGCGCCGAACTTGTCGCCGACCTCTTTCATCGCCGGCAGCAGCACCTCGTTGAGCGTCGGCACCGCGCCGATCTTCTCGACGCTGCGGTCGATCCAGTCCTCGACGCCCTCCTTGCGGCGGCGCAGGATGTGGAAGTGCAGCGCCTCCTCGGGCTCCATCCCCTCGGTCGGGTCGGCCGCGCCCTGCACCTCCTCCTCGCCTTTGGACTCGAAGTGGGCGATGAAGCGCTCGAGCGCGTCCTCGCGGCGGTTGAAGACGAGGTCGTCGGCGAGCTCGCGCTCGACGTCGGAGATCTCCGAGTAGGGGGTGATGTGGTTGGGGTTGACCATCGCCAGGTCGAGGCCCGCCTGGACGCAGTGGTGCAGGAAGACCGAGTTCAGCACCGCGCGCGCGCCGGGCGAGACGCCGAAGGAGACGTTCGAGACGCCGAGCGAGGTCTTCACATGCGGGGATCTGCTCCTTGATCGCTTTGATGCCCGCGATCGTCTCCACCGCCGACGGCCGCCACTCCTCATCGCCGGTCGTGAGCGTGAAGGTGAGGCAGTCGAAGATCAGCAGCTCCGGGTCCAGGCCGTGCTCCTCGCAGCAGAGGTCGCGGATGCGCTTGGCGATCTCGACCTTGCGCTCGGCCGTCTTCGCCATCCCGACCTCGTCGATCGTCAGCGCGATCAGCGCGGCGCCGTGCGCGAGCGCGAGCGGCACGACGCGGTCGAGCTTCTCGCGGCCGGCCTCGAGGTTGACGGAGTTGACGATCGCGCGGCCGGGGATCTGCTCGAGCGCGGTCGCGATCACCTCGGGCTCGGTCGAGTCGATCTGGATCGGCGCGGGCTGGGTCAGGGAGACCTTCTTCGCGACCAGCCGCATCTGCTCGTCCTCGTCGGAGCGCTCGGTCAGCGCCACGCACAGGTCGAGCACGTGCGCGCCGCCGGTCACCTGGTCCTCGGCGATCTGCACGAGCCCGTCGTAGTCGTCGGCCAGCAGCAGCTCCTTGGCCTTGCGCGAGCCCTGCGAGTTGACGCGCTCGCCGACCATCGTCGGTCGCGGCTCCTGCACGAGCGGCGTGGCGGCGATCATCGAGGACAGGTGCGGCGGGCGCGGGGCGGCCGGGACGCGCCGGACGACCGCAGGTCGCTCGGCGGTCGCCGACGCGCTCCACGATCGCTGCGATGTGCTCGGGCGTGGTGCCGCAGCAGCCGCCGACGACGCCGACGCCGTAGCGCTCGACGAACTCCGCCAGCGCCTCGGCGAGCGGCGCGGGCTTCTCGGGGAAGATCGTCTCGCCGTCGGGCCCCTGCAGCGGCAGGCCGGCGTTGGGGATGCACGCGACCGGCACGGGGCAGTACTCGCCGAGGAAGCGGATCGCGTCGCGCATGTCCTCCGGGCCGGTCGAGCAGTTCAGCCCGATCACGTCGACCTTCAGCGCCTCCAGCGTGGTCAGCACCGCGGAGATGTCGGTGCCGAGCAGCATCTTGCCGCCGTTGGGCAGCAGCGACACCGAGGTGTGGATCGGCAGCGTGCGGCCGGTGGAGGCGAACGCCTCGCGCGCGCCGAACACGGCGGCCTTGACCTCGAGGATGTCCTGGGCGGTCTCGATGATGATCAGATCCGCGCCGCCGTCGATCAGGCCCGCGGCCTGCTCGGCGAAGACCTCGACCAGCTCGCGGAAGCGGATCTGCCCGAGCGAGGCCTCCTCGGAGGCGGGCAGGTAGCCGGTCGGCCCGATCGAGCCGGCGACGAAGCGATCCTCGCCCGCGGCCTTGCGCGCGATTTCCGCGGCCTTCGTGTTGATCTCGACCGTGTAGTCGGCCAGGCCCCACTCTTCGAGCTTGATCCGCGACGCCTGGAAGGTGTCGGTCTCGACCACTTCCGCGCCGGCCTCGAGCATCGAGCGTGTGCACGCCCTCGATCACGTCGGGGCGGTTGAGGACGAGCGCCTCGTGGCACTTGCCCTGCAAGCCCGCCGTAGTCCTCGGCGGTCAGGTCGAACTGCTCGAGCGTCGCGCCCATGCCGCCGTCGTAGACGACGACGCGGCTCTGGATGGCTTTTAGGTAGTCGCGTGGCACAAGGCCATGCTATCGAGGGCCTACTTGATGAACAGCATCTCCGAGTACTTCGGCAGCGGCCACAGATCGTCCGCCACCAGCTTCTCCAGCCGATCGGCCACGTCGCGCACGTCGTCCATCGCCACGATCACCGTGTCGCGCATGTAGACGGCCTCCTTCTGCGCGGAGTCCTCGGGGTGGTTCTCGTCGAGGTTGGCGTCCTCGAGCTTGAGGATCGCGAAGTGGAGCTCCTTGACGAGCGGTTCGACCTCGCCGACGAGGTGATCGAGGCCCGAGGCCTGCAGCTCCGTGAGGTAGCGCACGGCCGCCGGCAGCAGCATCGTGCGGGCGATCGAGGCGGCGGTCTCCGCCTCGATGTTGAGGTTCATCACGTACTGCTCGGTGTACACGTCGTAGCGTGCCTCGAGCTCGCGCTTGGAGAGGATTTTGTACTTCTTGAACGTGGCGACCGTCGATTTGTTGACGATCCACGGCAGCGCGTCGGGCGTCGTTTTGAGGTTCGCGAGGCCCCGCTTCTCCGCTTCCTTGTGCCACGCCTCGGAGTAGCCGTCGCCGCCGAAGACGACCTGCTTGTTGGCCGCCCAGACCTCTTTGACGACGGCGGTGATCGCCTTCTCCAGGCGTGGTCGAGCCTTTCATCTTCGCCTTCAGCTTGTCCGCCAGATCGTCGACGGCCTCGGCGACGATCGTGTTCAGCACGGTGTTGGGGAAGGCGGGCGCGGCGGTCGAGCCCAGCGCCCGGAACTCGAACTTGTTGCCGGTGAAGGCGAACGGGCTCGTCCGGTTGCGATCCGCGCCGTGCAGTGGCAGCGGCGGCAGCACCGGCGTGCCGAGGCCGAGGAACGAGCCGGGCTTGGAGGGCTGCACTTTGCCGGCCTCGATCGCCGTGAACACCTTTTCCAGGTCGGTGCCGAGGAAGATCGAGATGATCGCCGGCGGCGCCTCGTTGGCGCCGAGGCGGTGGTCCTGCCCGGCGCTCGCGATCGAAGCTCGCAGCAGCTCCTGGTGCTGGTTGACGGCCTGGATCACGGCCGAGCAGAAGAACAGGAACGAGAGGTTCTCCGAGGGCGTGTCGCCCGGGTCGAGCAGGTTCGCGCCGGTGTCGGTGCCCATCGACCAGTTGTTGTGCTTGCCCGAGCCGTTGACGCCGGCGAAGGGCTTCTCGTGCAGCAGGCAGACCAGGCCGTAGCGCCGGGCCGTGTTCTGCAGGATCTGCATCGTGATCATCTGGTGGTCGGAGCCGACGTTCGAGTTCTCGAAGATCGGCGCGACCTCGAACTGGTTGGGGGCGACCTCGTTGTGGCGCGTCTTGATCGGCACGCCGAGCTTGGCCAGCTCGAGCTCGACCTCGAGCATGTAGGCGAGCACCCGCTCGGGGATCGAGCCGAAGTAGTGGTCGTCGAGCTCGTGGCCCTTCGGCGGTTTCGCGCCGAACAGCGTGCGCCCGGTCGTCACGAGGTCGGGGCGTTCGAAGAAGTACTGCTCGTCGATCAGGAAGTACTCCTGCTCGCAGCCCGTCGTCGTGAACACGTGCTTGGCGTCGTCGATCCCGAGCAGCTCCAGCGCGCTCGACGGCGGCGCTGGAGAGCGCGTCCATCGAGCGCAGCAGCGGGATCTTGTTGTCGAGCGCCTCGCCGGTCCAGGAGGTGAACGCGGTCGGGATGCAGAGCAGCGTGCCGTTGGGGTTCTCGAGCACGAACGCGGGCGAGGTGGGGTCCCAGGCGGTGTAGCCGCGCGCCTCGAACGTCGCGCGGATCCCGCCGCTGGGGAACGAGGAGGCGTCGGGCTCGCCCTGGATCAGCTCCTTGCCGGAGAATTCGGCGATCGCGTTGCCCTCGCCGTCGGGGCCGTAGAAGGAGTCGTGCTTCTCGGCGGTCGATCCGGTCAGCGGCTGGAACCAGTGCGTGTAGTGGGTGGCGCCCTTCTCCATCGCCCACTCCTTCATCGCCTGGGCGACCTGGTCGGCGATCGTCGCGTCGAGCGCCTCGCCGCTGGCGAACGTTCGCTGCAGCGCCCGGTAGACGTGCTTGGGCAGGCGGTGGCGCTGGACGGAGGCGGAGAAGACGTTCGCCCCGAACACCTGGTTGTCCTGGAGGGTCAGATCGGGGGAGCCGAGCGCTGAGCCGTTGGCGCTCCACTGCGCGGCGGTGACGTTCTGCTGGCGGGTCCGTGGCATGAGCGGGATCGATTCCTCCTTCAGAAGGGCGAGCGGGCGGGTTGGGGCACGCAGCCATCACGAATCACGATCGGCTGGGTGGGGCGCGAAGGCCGAGGGGAATCGTAGTGCGAAGGCGGCCGAAGGACATCTCCCAATGGCGAAAGCGCCGGGAGGATCTTTCGACAGCGGGCCAAGCCTCCCCGACTGAAGGCCGGCCCGTCGCGTGAGCAGGAGCAATGTCGTGAGCGGACCGGGGTGTGCCGCGCCCGGCGTTGTGGAGAGCTACTGAGTGGGCGTCGACGGGTAGGGACCCGCGACGATCTGGCCGGTTTCGGGGTCGACGTGGCTGGGCGGGGGCATGGGCGCGATGTAGACGGTGAAGTGGCCCGTCGCGAGGGCGCCGTTCGCGAGTTGGGCGCGGGCCTTGCCGGCGAGCCCGGCGGCGACCGTGAAGTGGACGATGTGCAGGCCGGGCTTCACCGGCGTGAGCTTCCAGAGGAACGTCTGTGTGTGTCCCGGCGCGAGCGGGCCGAGCGCCCAGGTATTGACGTAGGCCGTCTGGCTGCCCCCCGGCTGGACTGACGGTCTGAGTCGGGACCAGACGCTTGGGGATCGCCCCGGGGCCCGCTTCGATCGCCCAGATCGGGCGCTTGCTGGCGGCGAGTTCAGGGTAGTTTTCGCTGTAGGAGAGGGAGTCGAGCGAGACCGCGATGTTCGGCACGGTCTCCGCGCCGGTGTTCTTCACCCGTAGCAGCAGGTGGGTCGGTCGCGCGATCGACTGACGGGCGGGAAAGCTCGCCCTGAGGATCCGCACGGTGAAGTTGCCCTTCGGTTCGTGCGCGTCCTGACGGGCGCCGCCGCATCCGCCGGCGAGCAGGGCGAGGCAGGCGCCGCCGGCGCCGAGGAGCAGCATTGGAAAAGCTCGCCTCCCCCTCACGGTCGGGCCACGATACCAGCGGCGGTGGCGTGCCGGGGGCGCATGTCGTAGAGTTCGTCAGGCCGTCGATCCGTCACCCGAGGAGGGGAAGCAGAGATGGTTCGCAGTGCCGCTGAGCGGGCGTTCCTCCCTACGAGGGACTTGGTTGAGGAAATCGGGGACATGATGCTGTTGACGGGGAGGACCATCTGGTCTGCCCTGCGACCGCCCTATCCTTACGGCGGCGAGTTCATCTCACAGTTTCTGTTCGCGGTGCGGTTGTGCTGGTTTCCGATGCTGGTGTCGATCGTGATGCTCGCCTACGGGCCGGCCGGGCTGGAGGCGGCGGGCTTTCTGAAACTGATCGGCGCGCTCGACCGTCTCGGAGGGTTCTTCGTGGTCGCGGCGATCCGCCTGATCGCTCCACTCACCACTGCGGTCGTGCTCGCTGGCGTCGCGGGCACCGCGATCACCGCGGATCTGGGCGCGCGCAAGATCCGCGAGGAGCTCGACGCGCTGCAGGTGCTGGGTGTGGACCCGGTCAAGAACCTCGTCGTACCACGCTTCCTCGCGCTGATGATCGTGACCGGCCTGTTCAACATCTACGGGCTGCTGTTCGGAATCTTCGGCGGCATCGTCACCGCGGTCACCAAGGGCCAGCCCCTGGGGCCGTTCTGGACGACGCTGCTCGCCAACGTGACGACGACCGACCTGTGGGGCTCGGTGCTGAAGACGACGCTGTTCGGGGCGATCATCGCGATCGTGTGCTGCTACAAGGGCATGTCCGCCTCGGGCGGCGCCGAGGGCGTGGGGCGCGCGGTCAACCAGGCGGTCGTGATCGCGTTCCTGGCGATCTTCGCGTTCAACTACGTCTTCGAACAGACGCTGCTCGCCACCCACCCCGAGCTCCTGATCATCAAATGAACGAATGGTTCGCGATGCCGCGCGAATGGATCGCGGCCACGGGTGAGATCGGTCGCTTCTTCACCACCGTCGTGCGCCAGGTGTATGAGCTGCAGGTGTTTCGCTTCTTCGGCGAGGCGCTGCGTCAGTCGGGCATCCTGATCATCTCCTCGACGCTCGTGATCGTGAGCACCGTGTTCATCTTCGGGTTGACGTGCGGGATCGAGGGCGCGTACTTCACCCAGTCCCAGGGCGCGCCGTCGTTCGCGGGTGTGTTCACGGCGTGGTGCAACCTGCGCGAGGCGGCGCCGCTGGTGTTCGGCTACATCATGGCCGCGAAGGTCGGTACGGGCATCGTGGCGGAGCTCGGTGCGATGCGGATCTCAGAGGAGATCGACGCGCTGGAGGTGATGGGCGTCGATTCGATGACGTTCCTGTGCGCGACGAGGCTGTTGGCGGCGTGGATCGTGCTGCCGTTCATCTACATCGTCGCGTTGGGGTCGGCCTTTCTCGCCTCGTACATCGCGGTTGTGCATCAGGTCGCGTCGGTGTCCTCGGGTGGGTATCTGCTGGTCTTCTGGCAGTACCAGAACCCGTTGGATTTTGTGTACAGCATGATCAAGGCGATGACGATGGCGACGACGGTCGTGCTCGTGGGGTGTTACTATGGTTATAACGCCAGTGGTGGGCCTGTTGGTGTGGGTCAGGCGACGGCGAAGTCGATGGTGCTCAATTTGGTACTTGTTAACCTGATTGGGATGCTGGGCACGCAAATCTTCTGGGGTACCAACGTACGAGCCCCAATCGGGGGCTGAACGATGGACGAGGGTCGACCGGTCGAGGCTGAGAACGAGCCCGAGGAGCTCGAGCCCGAGGGGTCTGAGGAGTACGAGGAGCTCGAGCCCGCCGAGCCGCAGACGGCGAACGCGGGAGTCACCTTCGAGCCGGCGCCCGAGGGTGATCCTGAGGAGTTCCCCTTCCACACGGGTACGATCCACGCTTCGAAGGCGCCGCCCGCGGTCCAGTTCATCGACGTGCACAAGTCGTTCGGGCGCAACCATGTGCTGCGCGGTCTGAACCTGGAGATCCCAGAGGGCCAGGTCTCGATGATCATCGGCCCTTCGGGCACCGGTAAGTCGGTGTGCATCAAGCACATCGTCGGCCTGCTGTATCCCGATGAGGGCGATGTGATCGTGCACGGACACTCGATCCCGAGCCTGCCCGACGACGAGCTGTTCGAGCTGCGCAAGAAGTTCGGCGTGCTGTTTCAGGACGGCGCGCTGTTCGGGTCGATGAACCTGTATGACAACGTCGCCTTCCCTTTGCGCCAGCACACGGAGAAGAGCGAAGAGGAGATCGCCGAAATCGTCAACCGGCGGATGCGCGAGGTCGGTTTGGGGGGCGAGGGCACGAAGATGCCCAACGAGCTCTCCGGCGGGATGCGCAAGCGCGCCGGCTTTGCGCGCTCGCTGGTACTCGACCCCGAAATCCTGCTGTTCGACGAGCCCGACTCGGGCCTGGACCCGGTGCGCACTGCGCTGCTGTGCGAGCTGATCAAGGAAGTCCACGCGGAGAACGGCGGGGCATATGTGGTGATCACCCACGACATCATGAGCGCGCGGCGCGTCGGCGAACACATCTCGGTCCTGTGGAAGGGCAAGGTCGTCGAGTCGGGCCCGGCGGCTGAGCTGTTCGCAAGCGAGAACCCCTTCGTCCGCCAGTTCCTCTCGGGCGAAGCACAGGGTCCTCTCGGTATGGAGTGACAGCCCGGCTCCTAGCCGCCCTCACGGGCGGCGCCACCAGAAGGCCGGTGCTGGTGATCGTGCTCGCGACCGTGCTCGGGGTGGTGGGCGCGGCCTTTGCGTTGCGACTCAGCCCGACGGCGGCGACGAGCACGTTCGTGTCGAGCTCCAGCCCCGAGTACAGGGCCACCCAGAAGTTCTACGAGAGCTTCGGCGAAGAGCCGATCGAGGTGCTGGTGAAGGGGAACCTGCAGCAGCTCGTGCTCAGCTCCGATGTCGATCGGCTGGTGGGGTTGGAGGGGTGCCTGTCGGGCAACGTGCCCGAGGGAGCGCTCGCTCGGGAGGGCGGTGTGGAGGGGCCGTGCGGGCAGCTTGCGAAGGCAAGGACGGTGAAGGTGGTGTTCGGGCCGGGGACGTTCATCAACGAGGCGGCCGAACAGATCGACGAACAATTGACGGTCCAGACCAAGCAGGCCGAAGCGGAGGCAAAGCAGGCCGAAGAGGTGGTGCGCAAGGCCGCGCTCGCGCGCGGGGAAAGCGCCGAAGCAGCGCAGAAGCTCGCCGAGCAGGCGAGCTCGATCACGCTCGCGCGCTTCAAGGAGGGTCTCGCGACGTTGGCGTTGCAGTACGGACTCACCGCGCGGCCGAGCCTGGATGACCCGAGCTTTGTCTCGGCGTTGGTGTTCGACTCGAACAAGCCGGCGGGGACACCGAAGGCGCGCTTTGCCTACCTGTTCCCGAGCCGCGAAGCGGCATTGATCTCGGTGCGCTTGAAGGCTGGGCTGAGCGAAGCGCAGCGGACGCGCACGATCGCGCTGATTCGCGAAGCGGTGGCGATGAAGCAGTGGCGGCTGGCGCATGGGGAGACCTACCTCGTGACGGGCGAGCCGGTGATCGTCGCGGACCTGACGGGGGCGATCGCGCACTCGATCGAGTTGCTGCTGGTGGCGGTGATGCTGGTGATGGCGCTCACGCTCAGCCTGATCTTCCGTGGGCGGCCACGGCTGTTGCCACTGGGGGTTGCGCTGCTCGCCGCCGCGCTCACGTTCGGCGCGCTGTCGGTCGTGGGGGCGTCGCTGACGGTGGCTCAGGTTGCGGTGCTGCCGGTGCTGGTGGGGCTGGCCGTGGACTATGCGATCCAGTTCCAGTCGCGCGTGGAGGAGGCCCTCGAAGAAGGCACCCACATACCAGACGCCCACCCACCCGGCGGCACGCGGGTGGCGGTGAGGCGCGCGGCGATCGCCGGGGCGCCGGCGATCGCCACGGCCGGGATCGCGAGCGCCGGGGCGATGCTCGTGCTGGGGCTCTCGCCGGTGCCGATGGTGAGGGGCTTCGGGCTGTTGTTGGCGGTGGGTGTCGTGATCGCCTTCCTGTGCGCGCTGACCGTGGGCTCGGCCGCGCTCGTGCTGGCCGAGCGCCGCGCGCCCGGTAGGCGTTGGACGATCGAGGGCGGAGCCGGGGCGGCCGCGGGAACCGCAGGAGATCTGTTCACGCGCGCGCGTGTGAGGCTCGACACGAGCCTGGGCGCCGCCTGGCGGGGGGCGCGCGAACTGTTGCTGGACAATCCGGTCAATCGCTTCGTAGGCAGGGTCGCGCTCGTCGAGGCCCCGCGCCGCCCGGGACGCATGCTCTGTGCGGGGTTGGTGCTGGCGGTGCTCGGCTGGGGATTGGATACGCAGACGCAGGTGCAGACGAACATCGAAAAGCTGGTCCCGCAGAACCTCCAGTCGCTGCAGAACCTGAGCGCGCTCGAGCGCGCCACCGGCGTGGGGGGCCAGCTCGACCTGTTGGTCAGCTCGAAGGATCATCTGACCAAGCCGGCGACGATCGAATGGATGAGCTCGTATGAGAGCGCGATGCTGAAGCGCTTCGGCTACAGCTCCACGCGCGGCTGCGGGCAGGCGCGGTTGTGCCCGGCGTTCTCGCTGCCGGACCTGTTTGCGGGAACTGCCACGACCGCCAGGGCCCCGAAGCTGACGCAGGCCGATGTGCGGGGCCTGCTCGACGCGATCCCGCCGTATTTCTCCCAGGATGTGATCACCCCCGATCGTCGCACGGCGACGCTGGCGTTCGGCATTCGGCTGATGTCGTTGGCGGAGCAGCAGCGGCTGATCGAAGCGATGCGCGCGAGCCTGCATCCGCCGGCGGGGGTGAGCGCGCAGCTGGTCGGGTTGCCGGTCCTGGCGGCTCGGTCCGGTACGCAGGTGGCCTCCCCGTGGCGACGCTTGGAGACATTGCTGATCGGACTGGCGGTGGTCGCGCTGGTGCTGTTGATCGCTTTCCGCGGCGACCGTCGCCGGGCGCTCGTGCCGCTCGTGCCGATCGCGCTGGCGACGGGGTGGTCGGCGCTGGTCCTGTTCGCGGTGAGGGTGCCGCTGAACCCGATGTCGGTCACGCTCGGCGCGCTGGTGATCGCGATCTCCACCGAGTTCAGCGTGCTGCTGTCCGAGCGCTACCGCCAGGAGCGGTTGCGGGGTCAGGACGCGATCGAGGCGTTGCGCCGCACCTATGCGCGCACGGGCGCCGCTGTCGCGGCCTCGGGGGTGACGGCGATCGCGGGCTTTGGCGTGCTGGTGCTCTCGGACATCCGCATGCTCCGCGACTTCGGGCTGGTGACGCTGATCGACTTGACCGTCTCGCTGGTGGGGGTGCTGGTGGCGCTGCCGGCGGCGCTGATGCTTGCGGAGCGCCCGCGAGCGATCGCCGTCCGCGTTCCTCCTCTTCGCCGGATGCGGCGAGACGGGCGCACACGTCATGAGTCGGCCTGAGCCCACCGGCCCACGCTACGGGCGCTACGTGGGCGTCCTCGGGGTGCTGATCGCGGTGCTGTTCGTGATCAACACGACGCTGAGCAACTCGCACGGTGTCGGGGGCATCGAACCCGGCCACCGGTTGGCGCCGTTCGCCGTGCCGCTCGCGCTGGGTGCGGTGAACGGCGATGCCGATACCGCCACCCACGCTGACGATGGTGAAGCCGGGAAGCGCCCCGCCTGCTCGGTGAGGGGGGCTGGGATCCTGAACGTCTGCGAGCTTTACGAACAGGGGCCGGTGGTGCTGGCGCTGTTCGTTGACGCGGGCTCCTGCCCGCAGGTCCTGAGCGAGATGCAGGCGCTCGTGCGGGTGGGCGGGCACCGATTCTCGGGTGTGCGTTTCGCCGGGGTGGCGCTGGAGGGGCAGCGGGGTAAGTTGCGCGCGCTGATACGGGCGCGAAACCTGACCATCCCGATCGGCTTCGATCGCGATGGGGTGCTGGCGGCGCTCTACAAGGTGGTCAGCTGCGCGCAGCTGACCTTCGCCTATCCGGGGGGTGTCGTGCAGAGCAAGCCGCTGCTGGAAGTACCGGCGGCGGCGACGTTGCGCATGCGTGTGAGCGAGTTGGTGCAGGCGGCACGCGCGCGTGGGTACAGGCCACGGCTGCCGTGAACCCCCCGTGAGCCCCGATTCGTCATCCGCCGGGCGCGAGCAGCCGGCCGCAGCGGAGCTGGAGCTGGGTTGGCGTGCGCGCGAGCTCGAGCAGGATCTGCCCGAGCTGCGACTGATGATCGCGCAGGCGCGGGTTGCTCGCCCCGGGTCGCTGAGGGCCCGCTCGGCGCCCGGGATTGAGGATCGCCTGCGCGAACTGTCCAACCGCTTCCGGGGGGCGCGGGCGGTGACGGTCCGCCGCGAGCCGGTGCCGGCTGCCTACCGGGTGTTCTTCCGCCAGATCGGCCTCGACCCTGACGTGGTGCGCACGCCGATCGAGGCGGCGGCACTCGAGCGCATGATGCGCGGCGGCTTCCTGCCGGGCGGGATGCTCGAGGATGTCCTGCTGATCGCGCTCGTGGACACCGGCGTGCCGGTGTGGGCGCTCGACGCAGAGGCCGTGAACGGCCCGCTCGGCATCCGCGTGAGCAGCGAGGGTGAGCCTTTGGGGCGAGCGGCCGGCGCGCCGGCGCTGCCGGCCGGCCGCCTGGTGGTCGCGGACGCTTCGACGGCGCTGGCTTCACTGTTCGGCGAGCTCGCTCCGGGCCACCGGGCCAGGGCGGATACGAGCCGTTTGACGCTGTTTGCGATCCAGGTGGCCGGTGTGCCTTCGCTGTACGTGGAGCAGGCGCTGTGGACATGCCGCATGGCGCTGGAAGCACCTTGAGGGACACTGGTAGACTCGGCGATTCCGGCACTAGGAGGAGATCGGTATGACCCAGTCCGGCCTTGTCATAGATCGTGGGCGACCAGATATCGGGGCCGCCTCAGTCGCGAGCCCTGCTCGGGTCGAGGTTGGCGAGCGCGATGTGCGCAATGCCCTGAGGAGACAGATCGCAAGGCTCGAGCGCGAAAGCTCGGCGATCGTCGCAGGCGCGTTCCCGTACATCTCCCTGGGTGATCTTCCGGACCACGGGAGGGTAGCGGCCACCGGCGGCCCCTGCCTGCTCACGTTGGCGGAGCTGGAGCGGCTACGCGACCACTTGGCCGGCCGAGCACAGGACCTGCGCCGGCTCGCGGCCGAGCGCGTCGAGCACGAGCGTCGCGCGCGCGAGCTGCTGGAGGGGATGAAGCTCGAACCGGGCCGTTACAAGTTCGTGCGTTTGCCGGTGCGGGACCTCGGCGAAGGTGGATGCGGGGTTTGGGAGGTGCGTCCGCGACTCGGGCTGATCGGGATGCTGGCCGGATGGTGGCACGTCAAGCTGTCCTCCGGCTGTCCATTATCCAGGGGGCCGCGCGCGCACACGCGCGGCCCCGGGGTGGGTGGGTTTAATCGATCAGTGACTGAGCGCCATCGCGCGATGCTCACGCGGGGTACGGTGCGCTGAGATGCCAAATGGCCGGTGCTCGAGCTCAGCGGCCTGATCGTCGTTGCGCTGCCCCTCGGCGGCCTCCGCGCCGCTCGCCGGAACGGCGGTGAGCATCGCCGCGAGCGTGCGGCGCTGGCGGTCGGTCATCGACCCGACGGTCTTCTTCTCGGACATCGCGATCTGGGCGAGAAATTTGCGGCAACGTGTCTGTCCCCAGCGACGCTGGCTCATCAGCAGGTCGGCGACCGCCATCGAGTCGGCCTCCCATGGGCAGTCGAGGATCACCGCGGCGACGCAGAGATCGCCCAGCGCGACCCGGCGCTTGAGCTCGGCGCGGGCGAGGCGGACCTGGTTGGCGCGTTCCAGGGCGCGCATATATTGGGGCCCGCCCGCCCCGCCTGCCCTGCCCGGTCGGTTGGCAGGGGAAATCGTCGCTGTCGCGTTCATGTGGGCACTCTCCCCGTTGCCGCCGCGTCAGGCACGGCGGGCAACATCCTTGCTTGAATTTTACGGGTATGCGCTCGCCACGGCCACCTGAGGACGATCCGCGACGAATCGCGAACAGTCCCAACAATCGCCCACGTTCCTAGTAAGCGAACTTCAGACGGTCATGCAGAGCGCTTCAAGAAGCTACGTCAGGACGGGGTTCCCGGTCAACAGCGCGAGCGCGGTTCGTGCGCTAGAAGCGACCTTTTTATTGTCTGGAGGACTTGTGAAGAAATGGACAAGCGCAATCGACTGGTGGAACGCCGACCGGCGAGGACTCAGGCCTGCGTCGGCGCGCTCGCGGAAGGGCGGCGAGACCGGGGAGGACTCAGGCCGAGTCCGACGGACCGGGCAGCGGACCGTGCTCGGCCTCGAACTCAGACTTGACCCGCGCGAAGACGTCGAGCGCACGATCGAGCACGGCGCGGTCGTGGGTGGCCATCACGCTGGTGCGCAGCAGCGCCCCGCCCGGCGGCACGGCTGGGTGCAGCGCGCAGTTGGTGAAGACCCCGCCGTCGTACAGGGCGCGCCATAGAAGCGCGGCCTTCCAGTCGTCGCCGACGAGGATCGGGACGATCGGCGTGACGACCGTCTCGACGGGCGCGTCCTCGCCGGGCCCGAGCCGGATGGGCTCGCCGCTGAGCACGCGGAAGCCGAGCGCGCGCAGCCCGTCGGCGAAGTAACGCGCCTGCTCGAGCACGGCCGCGAGCAAAGGCGGCCCGTCGGGCGAGCGGATGATCCGCAGCGCTGCCAGCGTCGCGCCCAGCGCGGCGGGAACCGAGGAGGCGGTGAAGAGGAACGCGCGCGAGGAGATCCGCAGGTAGTCGATCACGTCCGCCGGGCCGGCGACGAAGCCGCCGCAGGAGGCGAAGGACTTGGAGAAGGTGCCCATCCGCAGGTCGACGCGATCCTCGACCCCCAGGAGCTCGGCCGTCCCCGCGCCGCGCGCCCCGAGCACGCCCGCGCCGTGGGCCTCGTCGACCATCAGGCGGGCGCCGTGGCGCGCGCAGAGCTCGACGATGTCGACCAGGGGCGCGACGTCGCCCTCCATCGAGAAGACACCGTCGACGACCACCATCACGCCGCCGCCGTCCCCCTCCGCGCGGGAGAGGGCGCGCTCGAGCTTGTCCATGCGGTTGTGGCGGAAGGGCGCGCATCTTCGCCTTGGAGAGCAGCACGCCGTCGAGGATCGAGGCGTGGTCGCCGGAGTCGACGATCGCGGTGTCGGAGGGGCCGAGGAGGGTGCCGAGCGTGCCGACGTTGGCCTGGTGGCCGGTGGTGAAGACGATCGCGTCGTCGGTGTTCATCCACTCGGCCAGCTCGCGCTCGAGGGCGAGGTGCAGGGGGGTGGTGCCGTTGAGCAGGCGCGAGCCCGTGAGGCCGGTGCCGTAGCGGTGCAGCGCGTCCTCGGCGCCGGCCATCACGCGCTCGTCGGCGGTCAGGCCGAGGTAGTTGTTGGAGGCGAGCATGATCCGCGGCGAGCCCTCCATCTCCACGACGGGCATCGCGGGGACTCGACCGTTCGGAAGTAGGGCATCAGGTCGGCCTCGCGCGCGGCGCGCAGGAGCTCCTCGCGCTCGTGGCCGCGGACCTTGGCGAAGACGTCTGTCGAAGTGGGCATATAGGGTCTGGGCCAGTGAGCGTGTCTGAGCGAACAACAGGCGTCCAGGTCACACCGGTGGACGGCAGGGCGGATACGAAAGCGTTCATCGACCTGCCGTTCAAACTGCATGCTAACCACCCGTTGTGGGTCCCCCTGCCGAAGCTCGAGCGCTGGCTGTTTCTGAACCGGCGGATGAACGCCTTCTTCAGCCATGGCGAGGCCGAGTACTTCCTCGCCCGGCGCGACGGGCGGGTCGTGGGACGGATCACCGCCCAGGTCAACAACGCGTTCAACGACTACCAGAAGAAGAACTGGGGCTGGTTCGGCTTCCTCGAGTTCGAGGACGACCAGGAGGTGCTGGAGGCATTGCTGAGCGCCGCCGAGGGATGGTGCAGGGCACGGGGCAAGGAGCGGATGGTGGGGCCCGCGGATTTCTCGATGAACGAAGAGAGCGGCATCCTGATCGAGGGCTACGACTTGCGTCCGATGATCAAGCAGCCCTGGCATCCGCCCTACTACCAAAAGCGTATGGAGCAGGCGGGGATGGCCAAGGCGATGGACCTGCTGATGTGGAAACTGGAGGTCCAAGATCGCGACAAGGTGTTGCCGGTGATCTGGGAGCTGGCGGAGAAGGCGCAAACAGAGCACGGGATCAGGGTGCGCCCGATGAAGCGGCGCCAGCTGCGCAAAGACATGGACTCCTTCGCCGAGGTCTACAACGCCGCGTGGGCTAACAATTGGGACTTCGTGCCGTACTCGAAGAAGGACCTGGATGCCTACGCGCAGGAGATCCAGCTGGCGTTCGACAAGCACTGGTGCTTTATCGCCGAGAAAGAAGACACGGGCGAGGTGGTCGGGATGGCGATGACGTTCCCCGACCTCAACCAGGTGCTCGAGAAGATGAACGGCAAGTTCCTGCCGCTCGGCTGGTGGCACTTCCTGCGCAAGGGCAGGATCATGACGCGGGTGCGCGTGGGCTTCCTCGGCGTCAAGCCCGAGCATCAGCACACGGGTGTCGCGGCGAAGCTCTACCAGCTGCATTTCGATGCGGCCGAACACCGCCCGCAGAAGGGCGGGGAGATGGGCTGGATCCTCGAGACGAACACGCGCTATGAACCGCGGCATGGAAGCGATGGGCGGGCAGATCGTCAAGCGCTACCGGGTCTACGAGCGGGTCTTCGACTAGCAGTCTGGGCGGCCGCGTACACTGCGCGGGATGGGTGATACCGAGGAAGTCGATGCCTTGCCGGTGCTCGCGGACGAGCCGACGGTGATCGCGTCCCCCGCGCGGGCGCTGCCGGTGCAGGCGGGACCGGGCCGCGCCGTCGTGCCGGCCGTGCAGGCCGCCGCGGTGGCGGCCGGAGGCTTCGTGGCGGGGGCGGCCGTCGTCGGTCTCGTGCACCGCCGCCGCCGGCGCACGGCGCTCGCGAAGGGCCGCCGTGCCGGGCGGCGACTGAGCCGCGGTGGGCGCGACGGGCGCTCCGCGAACAAGGCCGGCGAGCTCCTGCAGATCGTCGGCAGCAGATCGCTGCTTGTGGACGTGCATCTGCTGGGCGGCGAGCGCTGAGCGACCAGCGACCTGGTCGAGCTGCGCGAGGAGGTGCGGCCGGAGAGTCCGTTCAGGCTGCCGAGGCGCAATGGCATGGACGGCGTGATGCGCCGCCGCGGCGGGGTGTTGGAACGCTTGCTGCATCACGAGGAGGAGCCGGTGGTGGTGCGGATCGCGCAGACGGCGGATGACGGCGTCCTGTTCGGCGCGCGCGCACGAACGGGGGCGGCCGCGAGGTACGGAATCGCGAGGATGCGGTTTGCGCTCGGGGTGGACGATGACCTGCGGCCCTTTCACCGCCGCTTCGCAAACGACCCGCTGATCGGGCGCTCGGTGCGGGCGCGCCCGTGGCTGCGGGTGGGACGCCGCCCGGAGCCGTTCGAGGCGCTCGTGT
>CAVZYF010000003.1:0-21387 GCA_963779405.1 uncultured Solirubrobacterales bacterium | reverse complement strand
TGCGGAAGTGGATGATCTCGGCGATTCGCTCAGCGTCGAGGGTTATGACTGTCACGCCATGTGGGGCGTAGACGCCGGAGCTGTTGAGCTCGTAGGCGCCGACCGCCAGCTGACCGTTGGCTGCGGTGGGCAACATGCGCCAACTCCGCGCGCCGCCGAATACCGCGCTGCGCAACACCCTCTCGATAGCTTCGCGCCCTCGGTACCAGCTCGGGATCGGGGGCATCGCGAGCGTCGCGGTGTCGGTGAGCATCCCGACGATCGTGTCGACGTCGTTGCGGGCCCATGCCTCGACGTAACGTTGGACGATGCCTCTCAGCTGCTCATCGCCCAGCGAGCGGAGCGTCGCCTGCTGGCTGCGCTCCGGCTGTCGCTCCTCCAGCGTCGCGTGCGCGCGCTGCAGGGCGCTGTAGACCGAGGCCGGCGTCGTCTCCAGTGCCTCGGCGACCTCGGCGCCAGAGAAGCCGAGAACGTCGCGGAGGATGAGCACCGCCCGCTGGCGAGGCGGCAGCAGCTGGAGCGCGGCGATGAACGCGAGCTCGATGCTCTCTCGCTGCTCGTAGCGGGCCTCTGGCCCGGCGAGACCATCGGCGAGGCCGAGCTGCTCGTCGGGATATGGGTCCATCCACACGGACTCCAGCAGCGGCGCTCCGACCGGCTCGTGTGGATCCGGGGTGGGCCATAGTCGATCGGCAGCACACGCGAACCTCTGCGCTCGATCGCGCGCAGGGAGACGTTCGTGGCAATCGAATACAGCCAGCTTCGCAGCGAGCTTCGCCCCTGAAACGACGACAGACTCCGCCACGCGCGCAAAAGCGTCTCCTGCACGGCATCCTCGGCATCCTGCAGGGAGCCGAGCATCCGATAGCAGTGCGCGTGGAGCGGCCGCCGATGCGGCTGCACCAGCTCGGCGAACGCTGCCTGATCCCACCGTTAGCTGCCTCGATTAGCTGAGAGTCGGTCATCTGATCCCTCGCACGAGGGTACCCTTCGGCTGCCAGAGCGCGATCTCGCCACCATCGCTTGTTGCCAGCACGCTCGCCATCCCGCCGGCCCCTCGCGTGGCTCGAGCAACACCGCCGCTCCCAGCGCCCGCCCGCGCTCGGTCATCGCCTCGATCTCCTGCACCTCCACGTACGGAAGCCAGATCGGCCGTCGTGCACCGCACTCGACGATCCCGCCATCGAGCGCGCCGCCAAGGGCCAGGCCGTGGTAGGTGCCCGACCGACAATGCAGGCGCTCTGTCCGCCAACCAAGCAACTCGTGATAGAACCTGCTCGCGCCTGACAGGTCGTGCGTGTGCAGCTCGAGATGCACGAGCCCGCCTGGTTGATGATCACGTATGCCGCTCATTCGCGGACGACCGCGTAGGTCACGAACGCGAGGTCCTCGCCGATGGTGCTCACGTTGACGAGGCGCAAGGGCGTCTTCTCGCTGATCTCGTCGAAGAGGCGATCGCCGGCTCCGAGCACGACCGGATAGACCGTCAGCCGCAGCTCGTCGACCAGATCGTGCTCCATCAGCGTGCGCACGAGCTGACGGCTTGCGTAGACGACGATTTCCCCGTCCAGCTTGTGCTTCAGCTTGGAGATCTCCCTGACCACGTCGCCACTGATGACCCTCGAGTTTTTCCAGTCTGGACCTGCGAGGGGAGTCGAGGACACGACGTACTTGGGCAGGTCTCTCAACCTGTCCGCCCACTCGCCAGGCCGGGATGGCCACCGTGCTGCGAAATACTCATAGCTGCGCCGACCGAACAGCAGGGCCTCGGCGCGGAGCGCCTCCTGAAGCTCGACCTTTCCCCACCTGCGAGGTCCTTGCCCCCACACTCGTTGAACCAGCCGCCGTGCCTGAAGCCCTCCTCACCGGTTGGGTCCTGGACGACTCCGTCGAGCGAGACGTTCTCGCTGATGACAATCTTTCCCATCTCGGTTCTCCTTTCGCCGTCCGGTTGGACCGCTTTTCAACTGAGATGCAAGTCGGCGGCGAAATCCAACGGGCGCTCGGACAGATACCAAGTGTTTGGCGAGGAGCGATGGATTTGCGTGGCCGCTCGTATCTCTGTTCTCAAAAGGGCGATCCAGGTCGCCGAGGACAACGAGATCCAAGGAGCAACACATGACACTCACCGACAAGACGATCTGATCACCGGTGCCAACCGCGGTCTCGGGCAGGCACTGGTTGATGAAGCCCTCCGCAGGGGCGCGACGCGGGTGTATGCCGCATCACGCCAGCCGATCGCCCACCCAGATGACCGTGTCACGCCCATGATCATGGACGTGACCGACTGGGCGCAAATCAAGCTGGCTGTCGAGAGCGTCGAATCGCTCGACATCCTGATCAACAACGCCGGCATCTCGCTGCCCGATGACCTGAGCGATCGGGCCGCGTTCGAGCAGCACTTCGAAGTCAACGTCTACGGCCCGTTGATGGTGACCCAGGCGTTGCTGGCGTCGCTGACCGAGAGCAGGGGACGGATCGTCAACGTCGTCTCGATCGGGGCGTTCGCCGCGGTGCCGATCCTTCCGGCGTATTCGGCCTCGAAGGCGGCGGCGTTCTCGGTGACACAGTCGCTGCGCGCACTCCTGGCCGGACGTGGCGTCAAGGTTCATGCCGTCCTGCCGGGTCCGATCGACACCGACATGATCCGCGATCTCCCGATCCCGAAGACCCCGCCGGAGTCGGTCGCCCAAGCCATCTTCGACGGCGTGGAGAATGGGGATGAGGAGATCTTCCCCGACCCGTTCTCGGAGATGCAGGCCGAGAGCTGGCGCATGGGCGCAGCCAAGGAGCTCGAGCGCCAGAACGCCGCGCTCGTACAGGCCGAGCCCATCGCTGCCTGAACACCCGACCAAGTGCTGGCCCGCGGCCATTCTCACGGTCGCGGGCCAGCACGGCGGTCGCGCTGGTGAGGTCGAGGTTGCGCTCGCAGCACGTAGAGCGCGTCGGCGTTGGGCCGCTGCGCTGATCGGATCCCAACCCATGTCCAAATCACCCTCCGTGCTGTGATGTCTGATCGAGGCCCCGATCAGATCGCCAAACTGACCACCCAACCTCTCACGGACCACCAACGAGCGAAGCGAGGTAGCAATGAACCACGAACCGAACAAGCTCAGGCGGACGGAAGCCGATGTAACCGACCCGGTGGAGCGTCCCGTCGCGGTCGACCGGGACACGTTTGGAGCCGAGCTCGATGCCCTCCGGGTCCGAGAGAAGGCGCACACGCACGAGGGCGACGCGATCGCGGCGGCGCGTCGCCGGCTCCCGATGGTCGAGATGGACCCGAGCCTTCCGCTGATCGGTCCTGACGGCCCGGTGAGCTTGCTGGACGCGTTCGAGGGCCGCCGGCAGCTGATCGCCTACTACTTCATGTGGTGGACCGGCCATCCGGCTGCCGAGCAGTGCGAGGGCTGCACGCACTACACGACGCAGGTCGGGGAGCTCTCCTACCTGCACTCCCGCGACGTCACCTACGCCACGTTCTGCCAGGGGCCATACGAGGAGAGCATCCGCTACCGCGAGTTCATGGGCTGGGAGATGCCGTGGTACTCGGCCGAAGGCTCCCTTGACGCTCTGCTGACCGGACGCCAGATCGGCAAAATGCACGTGGTCTGCTATCTGCGCAACGGCGACAAAGTCTTCGAGACCTACTGGACCACCCGCCGCGGCGTCGAGGCGATGGACTACAGCTACGGACTGCTCGACCTAACCGTCTACGGCCGGCAGGAGACCTGGGAGGACTCGCGCGCGGGCTCGCCACAGTCCCCAGTGATGTCACATCTACGCACCAACGGACGTCCCACCGCCCAGTGGTCGCGCCTGGAAGCCGGACGCTCCGATGATCTTGGCACCACCGGCCTCTGACCCGTTTGCCGGTCCATACGGCTGCGGCGCGAGAGAGTGGGGGCTTATTTTGTGTTCAACGTTTGGGAGTCCGCGGCCATCAGCACCGAGAGCATCTCCTGCTCGTGCCCTTGGCGAAACGCGGCCGGGTAGCAGACGAGCAGACGCCGATAGCGGCGCTCCAGATCAGCGGCATCGGTCATCGCGATACTCCAACCGCGTTCAGCCGCGACATCGCAACAAGGGCATTCGCTTGCAGTCGAGCTGCCTCGGCGGCGAGGCGCTCCTGGCCCACGGCCGTGAGACGGTAGTAGCGGCGCAACCGGCCATCCACAATCTCCTCGCCGTCCACCTCGACCAGTCTGTCCGAGCGAAGACGCTCCAGAGCCGTATACAAGGTCCCGGCGCGCAATCGGACGCGCTGGTCCGAGATCCGCTCGACGTCGGTGATGATCCCGTAACCGTGCTGAGTGCCTCCAGCCAACGCGGTCAAGATCAGGAACGTCGCCTCCTGCATCGCCCGCTTCCTCATAGAGACAGTATATATCGCTCAACTGTCGATAGTCAAGGCGGTGGGCTTACTCTCGCCAGCACGTTGCGACAGTCAATGGGGCGGTTGCTTATTTGGCGGTCTTGGCCAGCAGCGTGATCACCAGCAGCACGATCGCGAGAGCGCCGTAACCGATGCGCGCCCGGAGACCGGCGCTCGTGCGTAGCGCGACAACGCATTGCAGGGCGTAGTAGGCGGCGAACGCTCGAGACGCGATGACGATGATCACGTTCGTTCCGAGCGTCGCCGCGAGCGCCGCGGCGACCGATCCGACGATCGCGTATCGCCGCCGGCCCGTGAGTGGGCGCCAGGCGAGCACGGCGAGGTTGCCGACGCCGGCCTCGGTATCCGCGGTCGCGGCGCTGAACTGGCTGAGGACGGCGCATAGGACCAGCGGTAGGACGAGCAGCGGCGCGGCGCGTTCGACGAGCTCGAGCAGTTCGCGGTCGGCGCCGGACGGGGTCCCGAGACCCATGAGTGGAGTTGCGAGCGCGACGAGCAGCACGTAGACGACGGATGAGACGATCTGGGAGAGGCGGCAGCCCGCGATCCGCGCGCGGCGGTCGATGTGCTGGAGGTAGCGGACCGTTTCAAATCCCTGCACCGTGATCACGATGCCCCCGAGCACGAGCAGCACCGAGCCGAAGCCGGCGCCTGGAACAGGCGGCAGGTAAAGCGAGCCGCCGGCGAGCGTCGAGGCGTCCTTGCCGGCGAATGCCGTGCCGATCGCGAAGACCAGCAGCAGTACCGCGCCCAGCGCCACCCGCTCGAGCAGCTCCAGGCCGGACAGACCGCGGACGAGCCCGACGAGCGTGATCAGCGCGATCACGCTCACGGCCAGTAGACGCTCGGCCTCACCGGACCCCGACGCTACGTATCCCACCACGAACTGCGCCATGATCCGCACGTAGAGCGCCACCGAGATCAGATACGCGACCACGATCACCAGGTCTGAGGCGCGCTCCAGACGCGCGGTTGTCCTGTCCAGCCGACCGGCTCTCGCTCAGCGGCTCGACGACTGCGACGTTGTGACGTATCGCGATGCCGACCGTCCAAGCGAGCAGGCATACCCCGGCCATCCCCACCGCCGCGAGCGAGCCCAGCTCGCGCTCCAGAATTGGGATGATGATCAGAAACCCCGAGCCAAAGATCGAGGCCAACGGCGTGACCGTCGCGAGCACGACGGCACGCCTCCCGGGCCCGGCGCTCACCCCACGCGCCAAAACCTCACCCCCGCTGTCGGGCATGGCTGAGAGCTAGGGGTAGATCGCGCCCGGTCGCCTCGCCCGCTCACCCGCTCGAATAAAGGCGGACTCGGCCTACTATGAACCGGTGTCGAGCGGCGCGCCACCGAAGCCCAGTTCTTCGCCGTCGGGGTCGCCGTAGATCGCCTGCCACGGTCGAGCAGCCTCGAACTCCCGCACACGCAAACCGAAGAGGTACAACGACATGGTCGCGAGTCTAGGTCACACCGCGGCCGGGACAGTGTCGCTTTCGCTTGATTGCGGGGGCGTTCGCGAGTCAGGGCTCGCCCGGGCCGATCGTAGGAGCCAGTCGAGGCGTGAATCTCGGCTGATGTAGATTCGCCCCGTGGAGGCAGGTGCTGCGATCACGGTTGAGGGCCTGCTGGTCGAGCGGGGCGGGCGCGAGGTTCTACACGAGGTCTCGCTCTCGGTCGCGAGCGGCTCCGTTACCGGTTTGCTCGGCCCCAGTGGGTGTGGCAAGTCGACGCTGATGCGGTCGATCGTCGGCGTGCAGATCGTCGCGGCCGGCAAGGTCATCGTGCTCGGGCAGGCCGCGGGCGCGGGCGACCTGCGCCGCCGTGTGGGCTACGTAACCCAAGCTCCCTCGGTCTACTCCGACCTCAGCATCGAGGAGAACCTGCGCTACTTCGCCGCCATTGTCGGCGCGAGCCGCGAGCGCATCGCCGAGACGATCGAGACAGTCGGCCTCGGTGGTCGGAAGGGCCAGGTCGTTGGGTCGCTCTCGGGCGGTGAGCGCTCGCGCGTCTCACTGGCCACGGCGCTGCTGAACAAGCCCGAGCTGCTCGTTCTCGACGAGCCGACGGTCGGACTCGACCCGCTGCTACGGGCCGAACTGTGGGCCTCGTTCCACGAGCTGGCCCACGACGAGGGAACCACGCTACTGATCTCGAGTCATGTGATGGACGAGGCGAGCGAGTGCGATTCGTTGCTGCTGATGCGCGATGGCGCCCTGCTCGAGCAGATCACGCCGAACGAGCTGCGTGCGCAGACCGGCAAGGACGACCTCGGCCAGGCGTTTCTGGCGGTCATCGAGCGAGCCCAGCGCGAAGCCGAAGCACGATCGAGGGCCGACGGATGAGCGCGCGCACGACCCTCGCCACGGCCCGGCGCGTGCTCTGGCAAATTCGCCGCGACCCGCGAACCATCGCCCTCTTGCTCGCGGTTCCCACCGCGCTGCTGATCCTTCTCTACTTCGTCTTCGAAGGCCAGCCGCACATTTTCCAGAAGATCGGCGCGCCGTTGTGCGGCCTCTTCCCCTTCATCATCATGTTCCTCGTCACCTCGATCGCAATGCTGCGCGAGCGCACGACCGGGACACTCGAGAGACTGATGACGCTGCCCGTCGCCAAGGCAGACATCCTCTTCGGCTACGGCGTTGCCTTCGGCATGCTCGCCGCAGTGCAGGCCGTGATCGTCTGCACCGTCGGCTTTCTCCTCCTGGGCCTCGAAGCTGCCCACGGTGCCTGGCTCGTCGGGTTGCTCGCCGTCGCCAACGCGCTGCTCGGCATGGCACTCGGGCTGTTCGTTAGTGCATTTGCTCGAACCGAGTTTCAAGCGGTCCAGTTCATGCCCGCCTTGATCTTCCCCCAGATGCTGCTCTGCGGTCTGTTCGTACCCCGAAACGAGATGGCCGGGTGGCTCCACACGCTCTCCTGGCTCCTGCCGTTGACATACGCCTATGAAGCACTGGCCCGTGCGACAACACCAGCTCCTCTCGGCGGAGCGTTCGCCGCGGACGTGATCGCTGTTGTCGCGTTTACGCTCGCCGCGCTCGGCATGGGCGCCCTGACCCTGCAGCGGCGGACGCCGTGATGACACCACCGAGCCGGTGCTGAGCATTAGTTCGGTGAAGGCAGTCGCATGATCGATCTCCATTGTCATATTTTGCCCGCGCTCGACGATGGCGCCCTCAACCTCGAGGACAGCGTGGAGATGGCCCGCCAGGCGGAGCAGGACGGTATCGCGGTGGTGTGCGCGACACCGCACATACGAGGCGATCACGACGTACGCATCGAGGAGATCGCCGCGCGTGCGCGCTCGCTGCAACAGGAGCTCACGGACCACGGGGTGGACGTTCGGGTGCTCCCGGGTGGGGAGCTCGCGCAGAGTGAGGCCGATCGTCTGACTGATGCTCAGCTACGTTTGGTGGCGCTCGGTGGCGCCGGCGGGTGGGTGCTGCTGGAGCCCGCGCCTGGACCGCTCGGCGATGGCCTGCGGGCAGTCGTTCAGAGGCTTTCCAAGCGCGGGCTGCGAACGGTCATCGCACATCCCGAGCGTCACGCCGGCGTCGATTTTCGGGAGCGCCTTCAGCGACTGGTGAGCAGCGGCTGCCTGATCCAGTGGACGGCCCAGTTCGTGGCCGACGCCGCCCCCGGGGATCTCGTGCTGGGGCTGGCGGGCGAAGGCCTGGTGCACCTGCTCGGCAGCGATGCCCACTCCTCATACGCCGGGCGCCCGGTGCGACTGGCGGCGGGCTTTGCGTGCCTTGGGACGGTCTGCACCAAGGCGCAGATCGCGTGGATGGCCGATCACGCGCCGCAGGCGATCCTGCGCGGAGAGCCCGTCACTCCCCTGCCGTGAGCGGCTCGAGGACGACGCTGTCCACGAGCCGCTCGACGACTTCTCGGGAGGCGCTCCCCAGGCCGTGGCGCAGATAGTTGGCCGCGCCCGCGGCGGCACCGATCATCACCGCCCGCTCAAAGCTCTCGCCGCGCGCCCAGGTCGCGGCGAGCGCGCCCATCATCGCGTCGCCGCAGCCCTCACGGAAGCCGTGCTCCAGGTGGGGCGGCGTCAGCTCCCATGCCTGCTCGCCCGCGAGCACCAGCGCCGGCAGCTCGCCACGAGTCACGATCACCGCCCCAGCGCCCTCGTCTCGCAGTCGCTGCGCGGCGGCGCGCAACTGTGCCGGCTCCGATACCGGGCCGCGCACGAACTCAGCCAGCTCCCAGTCGTTGAGCTTCACCAGATCGGGCTTGCCGCGCAGCGCGCTCTCCAAACGCGGCGTTGAGAGATCGACGAGCGTGCGGCAACCGTTTGCGCGCGCGTCGGCGACCAGGTCGCCGTAGATCTCCAGCGGCAGAGCTTCGCCGGGCATCGGATTGGTGATTACCAGCCAGCCGCCGGTGATCGCCTCCGCGCACGTGATCGAGAAGAGCTCGTCGAGCTCGTGGCGGGAGGGCGGGTCGCTGAGCGTGCACGTGAGCAGCTGGCGCTCACCCGAGCGACGATCGGTCACGTAGCAACCGCTCGCGGAGGCTGTGCTCACGAGGCGTCGCTGAGGAATCTGCCGCGCCAACAGCCCACCCAAAACCTCGCCGCTCTCGCCGCCCAGAAAACCGCAGAGCACCGGCTCGGCGCCCATACAGGCGGCCATGCGCGCCACCCATACTCCCTGTCCGCCCGGGTGGAAGTGGACCTGCTCGCGCTCGGGTGACTCCTGCTCGAGGGTGACGGTGAGCATCGGATGAGGCGCGAAGATGGCGATGCGGGGCAATGGCTCCCCGGCGCTCTGCGCTCCCGATGGTTCAGAGTCGGTCCGCGGCAGCACCCCGGCCGATCGCGCGGTCACCTGTCGATCTCGATCACCGCGGCGCCCTGGAAGCGTCCAGCGCGTAGATCCTCGAGTGCGCGGCCCGTGTCCGCGAGCGCGTAAGGGTGCACGTCGGTGCGAACTGGGACGCGGGGTGCGAGGGTGAGGAACTCGGTGGCGTCTTGGCGTGTGAGGTTTGCGACGGAGCGGACGGTGCGCTCACCCCAAAGGATGTCGTAGGGAAAGCTCGGGATCTCAGACATGTGGATCCCGGCACACACGACGGTTCCGCCCTTGGCGATGGCGCGCAGAGCGATCGGGACAAGCTCACCGACCGAGGCGAAGATGATCGCCGCGTCCAACTCCTCCGGAGGTGGTGTGAGTGAGTCTCCCGCCCACTCGGCGCCGAGCTCGCGCGCCGAGGCCTGTCCCGCCTCATCGTCCGTGCGGGTGAACGCGAACACACGCCGACCTTCGAAGCACGCGATCTGGGCGATGATGTGCGCTGAGGAGCCAAACCCGTACAGGCCCAGCCGTTCGGTGTCGCCCGTCATCCCGAGGGCCCGATAGCCGATCAGCCCCGCACACAGCAGCGGAGCGACCTGAACGTCGGAGTAGTCCTCGGGGAGCGCGAAACAGTAACGCTCGTCGGCGATCGTCCACTCCGCGTAGCCACCGTCGATATCCCGCCCGGTGAAGCGCGCGGTCTCGCAGAGATTCTCGCGGCCGCTGAGGCAGTAGCGGCAGTGACCGCAGGTCCAGCCAAGCCACGGGATGCCAACGCGGGCACCGGCTTCCAGCGGCTCGCTGTCTGCTGCTCCCTCGCCGCGACCGACCACGGTCCCGACGATCTGGTGACCGGGAACGATCGGCGGCCGGGGAATCTCGACCTCCCCATCGAGCAGGTGCAGATCGGTACGGCACACGCCGCAGGCATGAACCCGCACCAGCAACTGGTTTCCCACCGGCTCGGGCTTGGGAAGCTCCACGGCGCGCAGAGCACCGGGATGCTCGATCTGTATTGCCCGCACCCTTGGATCATGCCACGCGCCAAACTCGCTCCGGGGTTTTCCGCGGCGGCCTCTCACGATTCGGAGAGGGTGGTTCCCTCACCCGAGCCGGTGGATGGGTGGCGGCGCACGGTGAGGTAGGCGATCACGGCGGCGGCCGCGACGATCGCCAGTGCGACGTAGGGGAACTCGCTGTACGGGGCCGGCTGCCCGGGCTTGCAGAGCTCGACGAACGGGACGATCAGGGTCAACGCGCCGAGGAGCGGGATGGCCGCGTGACGCAGGGCAGAGAACGATTTGCGGTGGCGGCGCCACATGAAGATCGGCAGCGACAGCGTCGTCAGGAAGTAGACGAACAGGATCACGATCGTGCCCATCGTCGAGCACTCGGCGTACAGGCCGACAGGGTTCGTGATCCGCCTCCATTCACACCGAGAGGTGGGATATCCACCAGAGCGCGATGATCGCGAGGCCGGCGCCGGCCATTCACGAGCAGTGCGTTGCACCGGCGTGTTGTCTCGTGTTCGAACGCGGCCGAGCCACGCCGGCAGGAGCCCGCTGCGCCCGCCGTCGAAGAGCATTCGTGCTTGGGAGTTCGCGCCGGCGACGAGCGTCGCGAGTACGGACACGATTCCGGCCAGCCAGGCGAGGATCGCCAATCCGCCGAGATAGTGGTCGGCCACGGTCAGGAACGGGACCGAGGAGCGACCGATCGAGGAGACGTCGTAGTGAAAGCCGGTGACGGTGGAGTAGGCGAAGAAGACGAACAGGAAGGTGCCGATCGCGACCGATATGAACAGCGCTCTCGGCACTGTTCGCTTCGGGTTCGCGGCACTCCTCGGCGAGCGCCGGGCCGTTCTCCCAGCCGATGAACATGTAGAGGGCCAGCGGGAAACCCGCGGACAGGCCCGTCAGATCCCCCGGTGAGATGCGACCAGGAGAACGGGATACCCGAGAGATGAGAGCGCTCGTCGACGAGGACGACTACGCAGACCAGCAGCATGATCGCGACCTGCACGAGCACCGCCAAGGCGACAGCCGTGGTCGAGAGCCTGACCCCCCGCACCGCCAGCCAGATCGCGCCACCGGTGAGGAGGAGGCGTCAAGCGGCTCCCACGCCGGATGCCAGGAGGTGTAGTGCGCGAGCGTCAACGCGACCATGCCGCCCGACATCGTGAACACCCCCGCGATCGCGACCGTGTAGCCGACCGCGACGAGTAGCGCCTCGACGACACCGGCCCTCGCCCCGAGCGAGGTCTCGACATAGGTGATGAAGCTTCCCGCCGAGGGCTCCGCCTTGGTGAACTCCGCCACTGTGAACGCGAGCAGCACGACGGCCACGCCTGCCGCGAGGATCGTCAGCGGAGCCGCGACACCCGCGGTGACGGCGATCACCCCGAAGGCGAAGTAGAAGTCGATCCCGGGCCCGATGTTCGCGACCGTCGAAGCGGTCAACTCCGCCGTGCCGAGCTGGCCGGCCTTGGGGTCGTTTCCGCTCTGGCTCACCGCGCGGGCTTTGGTTGGCTGCTGGTTATCACTGCGGGGGCAAGACCCCGGCGAGCCTATCGGGGATTGGGCTCACGCGCCGCCTCGACCGCTTTAGAGGACAGCTCTCGCCTGGCGGGCGATTGAAGCCCGTCTCAGTAGAAGTACGCAACAGGTTGGGTGGGCGCCCCGGCCCCCAGGCCCGCCCTCGACGTCTAGCATCGGCGCAGGCGATCAAAGGAGACGGCAATGTTCAAGAATGTGCTCGTAGGAGTGGACGGTGGACCCAACGGCCGCGATGCGATCGCGCTTGCCTCACGCCTCACCGACCCCGACGGAAAGCTGACGCTCGCCCACGTGCACATCGGCCCCGGGTTCGAAGCTGAAGAGCCCGAATCTTCCAAGCAGCTGCTCGAGCGAGAGCGTGCCGGCAGCGATCTCACCGCAGAGCTGATCAGCCTCATGTCAGAGAGCCCTGGCAGGGGTCTTCATCAGCAGGCCGAGCAGCAACGCGCCGACCTGATCGTCGTCGGCTCCTGCAGCCACAGTGCATTTGGCCGTGCGATGCTCGGCGACGATACGCGCGCCGCGCTGAACGGAGCCTCGTGCGCGGTAGCGATCGCCGCCCGCGGCTACGCTCAGCACCCCAACCCGACCACCAACGTCGGCGTGGGATACAACGGGTCGCAGGAGAGCCAGGCAGCGCTCGCGACGGCCCGCCAGCTCACGGCATCCTGGAGCGCGACGCTCCACGCTCTGGAGGTCGTCTCGATACCGACCTACGCCTACGGCGCCCTCATGCCACCCGCGGTCGGAGACACGATCGACGTGATTCTCAGGGAGGCCACGAGTCGCATGGAGGCGCTGCCCGACGTCGAGGCTCGCGCGGTGTACGGGCTCACCGGCGAGGAGCTCGCGGCCTTCAGCGACCATCTGGACATCCTGATCGTCGGCTCACGCAGCTACGGCCCCGTGCGCCGTCTAGTGCTCGGCAGCACCTCCGACTACCTGGAGCGCCACGCACGCAGCTCATTGCTCGTGCTGCCCCGCGACACGGCCAACTAAAGCGAGGCGCTGGCGCGCTCCGCCACGCGCGGCCCGCTGCCCGATACCAGCGTGCTCGGTATTCATCGAGGCGTTCGACTTCGGCAGGTACAGCATGGCCAGAATCGCACCTAGCAAGGCGATCCCGGCTGACACAAGCAGCGCGATGTCCATGCCGTGCACGAAAGCGGCCCGCACGGACGTAAGTAGAACGGGCAAGTGGAGCTCTCGTGCGACCGCGACGCCACCGAAAACGCTCTGGCGGACAGCGCCCGCGGCGGAGCCCGACAAAGCCGAAAGGTTGAGGTGGGCGAGATAGCCGGTGCTGACCACGCTTCCGAGGATCGCGATGCCCAATGGTCCGCCGACCTCGTCGATTGCCTCCACCACTCCCGAGCCGACGCCACTACGATCCGGAGACAGCTCGACGAGCGCTGCGGAGGTCGAGGTGGCGAGGGCGAGACCCATCCCGGCCCCGACGATCACCATCCAGATCGCGACGAAGGATCCACTCGAAGCGACGCTCGTCGTGGCCCCCAGGGACAGCCCTACGACGAGCAGGCCGAATCCGGCGGCGACGGCAAGCTTGGCGCCCGCAAGTTTGGCGAGAAGAGCAGCAGGAACGGCCCCGATCAGGACTCCAGCGACCAGTGGCAAGAGCCTCAGGCCCGAGCCCATCGCGGTTGTGCCGAGTACGCCCTGGAAGTACTGCGGCATCGTGAACAGCACACCAATCAAGGCAAGGAACGACATCGCGGCGAAAATCGCGCCCCAGGTGAACGAGGCCGAGCTGAACAGCGTCATGTCGAGCAACGGCTGACCGCCGGGACGGCGCGTCAACCGGCGCTCCCAGGCAAAGAAGCCGACCAGGATCGCGATCCCGACGAAGATCATCAGCAGGGCGCGTGGATTACTCCAGCCGTCCTCGCCCGCCCTATCAGTCCATAAGTGACCGCCACGAGGCCGAGGACAGAAGCGCCTACTCCGGTCAAATCCAAGCCCGGTCGCTGCGGAGCCCGAAACTCCGGCAACAGAGCGGCGGCGGCCACCAACCCGATCAGGGCAACCGGCACGTTGACGAGGAACACCCACCCCCACCAAAAGTTGGTCAGGATCCATCCGCCCAGGATCGGGCCGATCGGCATCGCCAGGAAGTTCCCAGCGGCCAAGATCCCCACAGCCTTTGGTCGCTCCGTCCGGCTGAACAGGACCGTGAGCGAGGAGATCGCCATCACGATCACTCCCGCCCCTGCGAGCCCGAGGAGTACACGGGCGGCCATGAACTCAGCCACCGAGGTCGAGAACGCGCATGCCAACGAGCCCACCGCAAAGAGCCCCAGGGAAAAGAGAAAGACCTTCTTGTGGCCATAACGGTCACCGAGCAAGCCGGCTGGGAGCATCGCCGCCGCGAGCACGAGGAAGTACCCCGAGGAGAACCACTGCAGGTCTGGCTCCGACGCGTGCAGCGCCTTCGCCAACGTCGGCAGGGCCACGCTGAGGACGGTGCTGTCAACGCCCACACACAGGATCGTCAGGAACACCGCGCCGAGCGCCCACCACCGTCGCGCACCTAAACCCCGAGGGTCAACCGCGGCGCTCATCAGCAATGCCACTCACGCGACGCGAGCGGCGCTAGGTGTCGTGGGCGTCACGAGGCCGAAACTGCCCCCACGAGGAGATCTGAGTTGCGATCACTTTCGCCACCTTCGAGCACGATCTTCAGAGCGCCGGTGTTGGCGGCGTCGGCGAACGTGTCGTAGGCGGCCATCGTGTCGCTCAGGGGCAGGCGATGGGTGGCAAACAGGGACGGGTCCAGGCGACCGCTGGCGACCAGCCTCATCAGCTGGGGAATCGTGTTGGTGTCAACCAGCCCCGTCGTGATCGTCACGTCGCGGGTCCACAGCTTCTCCAGGTGCAGCGTCGCGGGCTTGCCGTGCACGCCGATGTTCGCCACGCGCCCGCCGGGGCGGATCAGCTCGGTCGCGAGCTCGAACGTGTCCGGCACGCCGACCGCCTCCAGGGCGACATCGGCGCCGAGGCCGTCGGTGAACTCCATGATCCGCGCGACCGCGTTCTCGCGACCGTTGTCGATCGTCGTGTCGGCGCCGAACCGCTTGGCGCTTTCCAGCCGACCGTCGTCGAGGTCGATCGCCACGATCCGTCCTGGCGTGTAGAGGCTCGCGGTGAGGATCGCCGCAAGCCCGATCGGTCCGGCGCCCACGATCGCCACGACATCGCCGGGTGTGATGTGGCCGTTGAGCACGCCGACCTCGAAGGAGGTGGGAAGGATGTCGGCGAGGAACAGGACCTGCTCGTCTGAGAGCTCGTCGGGGATCTTGTAGACGGAGTTATCCGCGAACGGCACGCGTGCGTACTCCGCCTGCAGCCCGTCGATCAGATGGCCGAAGATCCAGCCACCGCCGCCGAGACACTGCCCGTAGCGCGCTTCCTTGCAGTAGCGGCAGCGCCCGCAGGCGCTGACGCACGACATCAGCACCCGGTCCCCGACCGCCACGGTGCTGACGCTCGGACCGATCTCCTGCACGGTGCCGACCGCCTCGTGGCCGAGCACCGTGCCGGGGGTCGTCTCGGGCACGTCGCCCCTGAGGATGTGCAGGTCCGACCCACAGATCGTCGAGGTGTCGATCCGCACCACGATGTCCGTCGGATCGACGATCGTGGGGTCTGGCACGTCATCCCAGCCGCGTTGGCCTGGGCCGTGATAAACGAGAGCTTTCATGCGATCTCCAATGTCTGGTGGGGGTACAGGTCGTTGCCGCGGCGACTGCGGCATGGGCAAGCCGTCACGCGGGAGCACCTGCCAGCTTCGGGCTGGGCTTGGGCGCGAGCAGTTCCTCCTCGGTCGAGGTCCGATGCGCGTGGCGCAAGCCGAGGCCGACGAACCCGAGCATCACCAGTGCGAGGATGAAGGAGGCGATCGAGCCGATCAGCATGATCGTGCCGATCTTCGAGAAGCCGTAGGCCTCGAGCAGCAGTCCACGCAGCGTCGTGCCCTGGAAGGAGGTCGTCTCGAGTTCGGCGAGTTTGGTGTTTTTTGGTTCGGCGCGCGCGGCGGTGCTGATCTTCGAGTAGATCCCTCCGTAGGGCATCTCAGAGAGGTGAATCGCGATGAAGTGATCGGCGTAGGCCTCGGCCTGCGGACCGGTCAGTAGTTGCTGTCCCGCGTACTGCGAGACGGACGGGATCATCGCTGCGGTGATCTCTGAACCGGGCACCGGGTGTTCGAAGGCCGCCTTCGGCGGGAAGAAGATCTGCTGCGCGGCGAGCTGGTTGTGGACGTTGCTGTGCGTGTAGCTGTAGCCCCACATCAGCAGTCCTCCCGCGACGAGCAGCACGACCACGAGCACCAGCCCGACGGCGCTGGTTAGAACATCAAAGACTCTGCGACGCATGAGAAGGCTCCATTTCGGCGAGATGTACGCGACGACAACTTGTGGTCGCGCTGCCAGCCATGCGTTGGAGCCGGTGATGCAATGCCCGCCGAGGGTTGAGGCGAAGCCAACAAAGATTCTACCACGCGCTCATACGCGCCAAGGCACACTGGGCGCTCCCGAGATCGGGGTACTTGCAAGCGCCAGCTCGCCATCGACCCGCGGCAGCGAGTTCTCGTCGTACAGCACATCGGCGGGCAGCGTCGAGCTGAACAACTCGATGATCAACTGGCTACGCCCGACACACCGCGGACAGTGTCTAATCGCTGCCCGGTGTGGCCGCACTTCAATACTCAGGCCACATCGAGGACAGTTCAAATGTAGGCTGAGAACGCTCGCGTCAACCTGTGTGCCGACGCTCACAGGGCGACCTCTGGCGTAGCAGGCACCAAGCCGTTTGACAGTGGTTGTGGCGCCGGTGCAGGTGCTGCAGGGTTGTCTCCTGCAGCCAGCGTCTCGCGTTTGAGGAATGCTCCGAGCTCCTGGATGGTGCTCATCAGCGGCGCGGGGAATACGACGGTCGAGTTCTTGTCGACGGCGATCTCGACGAGCGTTTGCAGGTTTCGCAGCTGCAGCGCGAGCGGGTGTTCCATCATCACGTCGGAGGCGTGCGCGAGCTCGCCGGCGGCGAGTGCCTCGCCCTCGGCGGCGATGATCTTCGTGCGCTTCTCGCGCTCGGCTTCGGCCTGGCGTGCCATCGCGCGCTTCATCGAGTCGGGCAGCTGGATGTCCTTCAGCTCGACGGTCGTGACCTTGATGCCCCACTCCTCTGTCTGCACGTCGAGGATCTCACGGATGTTCTGGTTGATCGTGTCCGTCTCGGAAAGCGCTTCATCGAGCGTGTGGCGCCCGACGACCGCGCGCAGCGTGGTCTGGGCGATCTGGTTGATCGCCTCTTCGACGTTTTCGATCGCCACCACCGAGCGGATCGGGTCATCGACGCGGTAATAGGCAACGGCGGAGACGTCGATGCTGACGTTGTCGCGAGTGATGATGCCCTGCGACTGAATCGGCATCGTGACGATCCTCATCGACACACGGTGAACCTGGTTGATCAGCGGCGCGAAGAAGATCAGCCCCGGCCCGCGCGCGCCCTCGCGCACCTTGCCGAGATGGAACATCACAGCCCGCTCGTACTGCTTGAGGATCCGAACCGACATCGCCAGCACGACGAGCGCGACGAACAGGACGGCAATGACTATGTAGGCGATCATGACTGGCTCCTGACGCGGCCGCTGCGGCGTTCGACCGTCCAGGTCGATACGAGAACGCCAGCCGAGTGTCGGAGCCGGAAAATCGGAGCCCGCCGAGATTTGAGGCGAGCGAACATCTATCCTACCACTGCTATCCGCCGGGCCGGATGGCTGAACCGCTATGAGCTCTCGCGAGACCAAGCATCTGCGTGTCCTGATCGCCAACGAGCGCAAGGACCGCTTGGCGCTCGTCGCCCCGATCGTCGTGGGGCTCGGCCACGAGGTGATCGCCCGCGAGATCGACGTCGAGGACGTCGGCCCCGCGACCGCCAGAGAGCGCCCCGACGTCGCGCTCGTAGGCTTGGGGGACAGCCCACAGCACGCCCTCGAGCTGATCGACAAGATCGTGCGGGAAGCCGCCTGCCCGGTGATCGTCTTACTTCACGCCCGCGACCCCGAGTTCATCAACGAGGCATCCAAGCGAGGCGTCTTCGCTCACATCTCAGACGCCGACGTCGAGGACTGGCAGAGCGCGATCGACATCGTGCTCAGACGCTTCGCCGAGTACCAGGACCTCCAGGGCGCATTCGGGCGCCGTGCCCTGACCGAGCGAGCCAAGGGGATCCTGATGGAGCGCCACGGCATCGACGAGACGAGCGCCTTCGAGATGCTCCGCGAGCAGTCCCGTGTCGATAACCGCAAGCTGATCGACCTTGCCACCGCCGTCGTCGACGGCCATCGCCTCCTACCGCGAGAGCCCCAAGCTCCAGCTCAATCCTGACGGTCACGCAGAAGCTGTCGGTCTCGACATTCGAGCGCGCCGCCGACGGTTTCCCAGCCACGCAAAGAACTTGCCTCCTCGGTGTTGATCCTCACGATCTGCCGCCGCCAGCGGCGCTAGCTCGTGTACACCCCGGTCGGTGAGTTCCGCGCGTGCCGCGCGCCACTCGACGTCAACGGGTCGTGGCTCGTGTTCGCGCAGGTCCTCGATCGCGAACGAGTAGTGGTCGCTGAGCATTTTCAGGCTGGTGCCGCACTCGCTGGCGACGATTTGTGGGTCTTCGGTGCGCAGGCGCAGCGAGATGCCGCCTCGGCGCAGCGCATACGGGGTGGCGTCAAGGATGCGGGCGAACTCCGGGCGTTGCGCGACGGCTCGCACCGCTGGCGTGAAGCATTCTCGGCCCCAGAGCTTCGCCTGTGATTTGCTGAGATGACAAGCGCCTGTCTTGGCCTCGCGTACGCCATGACGGGCGTTGGTGAGGTTCCCCGGGATGATGAAGTCGCTGGCGCGGGCTGGGCGTCCGGATTGTGTGAGGATCTCCCGCCAGTGCTCGAGGTCGTCTCGCAGGATGCCCGGTATGGCTGTGCGGCGTTGGGTGCTGTGCTCGGTCTTGCCCCATTGTTGGAGCTGCCCGTTGGTGAGGACTTTCGTCACCCATGCGAACTCTCCGTCGAGGGAGGACCAGCGAAGTCCCCAGAGCTCCTGGTTGCGGCTCGCCATGCCGCCCTCATGCCGACCGCCGTGACAACCGAGGCCTGGCTGGGGATCGGCGAAGCCTAGCTTTCCTTCAAGGGCTTGGTCGAGGCGGGAGCGCTCTGGGCACCCGCAGGTGCGGCCTGAAAATGGACGCGTCCTGCCGGCTCACCCCGGCTGCCGGCTATAGACCCCGCTTGCCGTGATGGCCTCGCAGGCAGCGTGCGGATCTCGCTTCGCGCACCCCAGTCAACAAGAGACACCAGGCGGAACGGATTGCTTTACTCGAACAATAGGCCGCAGAGTCACGACGACGCTGACTCGAAGCACCGCCGCCAGGGCTGCTGCTCCCAGGACGAGTCACGGAGAATTCTTGCCGCGAACGTGCCCTCGCTGCTGGTCGCGGGAGCGGTTGAGACGCTGGGAGATACGACGGGGTCGCGGTGACTCTCGCGCTCCGTCAATGCGAAAGCGTCTTGGGCGGACCGTGGCGCGCTCGGTCCAAGTGATAGTGAGCTGGACGCCTCCGAGACGCTCGCATCTCGCGCAAAGCGCAAGCTGTCAACTGTGTCGAGATAGCGAACAGTCGCCCGGGGCCTGGCCCCCCACCCTGGCCTAACAAAGACTCGTGGCCCCGCGCCCACGGCTCGGGATCGCATGTTCATCTACGTGATTGCGGCCGCGGTGTCGGGCGCCGCGCTCTCACGCATGACCAAGATGACACTGCTCATCAGAACAAAGACGAGGAGGAGCACGAACCCGATGAGGTCGAGGACTAGCCCAAACGAGGCGATGACGCCGCCGAGGCCGAACCCCTGAAGGAAGAGCATGCTCCCGGCGAGGATCGACATCCAGCCGAGCCAGCGCGGCAAGACCCCGCTCCTAAGCACAAGCGCGCCCGTTGCGAAAGCAAACAGGCTGCCGAAGACATCGCCAACGCTCTCCAGCGCGAACGTCGTCAGGTACAGCGTGTAGGACACGCCCGGGTCGTGTTGGGCCCCGTACGAGGCGAGCTTTGCTCCAACCAATCCGGTGATACCGATGTCGCTGACGGCATGGAGGGTCACGAAGAGCACTCCGCCAACTAGCACCAACGAGCCAAGGGCCCGCGTGCGATCGGTGTCCCCGCGCAGCAGGTTGCACAGCGCGCTCAGGTAGATCACGAACATGACCGCATAGACGACGGACAGGCATGCGATCACGATCAGCCGTGTTTCGTGGGCGTGAAGGCCGTTCGCGATCTTCGCCGCCGAGTCGTTCTGGCCCAGTTCGACCCCAACAGCAACGACGATCTCGGCCACCAGCGCGATGACGAACAGGATCCCCGCGGCCCAGGCATACCGCTCCCACGCTTTCGCGGTCCGCATCGCGACCACAATACGGTCTTTCCCTGCCTGGCGGACACCCGAGCAGATTGGGCAGTCCCAACCCGGCCGGCAGATGGTTTGCTACCAATCGGGCAGGGCATCGATGTGGGCGTCAACACGCGGGTCGGCAGCGTAGGTCACGCCGGATCCACCGTAGCTTGATGACGTCGTTCAGACCACCGAGCGCGCACGTACGTCAGCAGAGCATGTGGCGGCAACCAGCACCCCGCCACATGCTCTGCGCGAACGGACTCCGGGGGTCAGTGTTCGACCGCTGGAATGGCAATGGGCGCCCGCTCGGCCTGCGGCGTCGGCTCGCTGTCGACACTAGTGGCGATGGGCAGAACGGTTTCCGGCCGCTCGCCGATTCGTGCGACGTCGAGGGCGATCAGGCCGAGGTTCGCAGCGGCAGCTGCTCCGAGGATCGTAGTGATGACCGCCATCAACCCGGCTGTTGCGTTGAACCCCAGCAGCGCGCCGACGAGGGCGCCCGTCAGCGCGACCCCGAACCCGATCGTCGTGGCCCTGGCCGGCCGGTCGCGGTTGACCCAGGCCAAGTAGGTGCCGAGGCCGATCGGTGTGCCGATGAAGAGAACAGCCATGAGCTCGCTGTCGAGGGGCACCGTCGGCAAAGCCACCAGCACGATGATCAGGCCGATGCACCATCCGCCGAGGCCGAGTACCAGCAGGTAGACGGAGCGCAGGATCGCACTCGCCTTGCGCCCGAAGCCGCCGCGCTTGTGCTTCCGGCGCCACATCAGCAGCAGTGACAGGATCGTGAGGAGTCCGAGGCCGATCATCGCACCGGCGATGGCCTTGGCGGGTCCGGTCTGTGTGGAGTCGGGCGTGAGTTTAACCTTTTGAGGTTTGTAAAGCGAGTCGTCGACCTTGCCTGTGTCGAAGTAGGTGTTAATCAGGTGCGTGCTCGCCTTGGTCTGTTCGGTCCAGAACGAGGTTGTGTGGCCGAAACCGGCGAGGATGACCTGGTGGCCGTTGGGTAGGTAGGGGAGGAGCTCCTTGGTCGCAACCTGGGGCGGGGTGGCGAAGTCGAGACTGCCGCCGATCAGGAGCGTCTGCACGTTCGATGTCTGGACATGGGTGTACTCGTTGTCGGTCGGGTTGGCCGGCCATGCGTGCAAGAGGCCGCCGCCGCCGAAGAGGAATTCCGTTCCGGG
>CAVZYF010000002.1:0-6994 GCA_963779405.1 uncultured Solirubrobacterales bacterium | reverse complement strand
CGCACCTGACGCGGTGTCATCCTCGAGCCATCCGTGTTGCGCGCCGCGAGGAGCATGCCGAGTAAGTCGCCGGAGACATCTTGCTCACGGCACCTGTCCTCGACGATCGCATAGATCAGCTCGTCGACCTCTGCCCGCTCGCGCAGGAAGCACCTCCAGATCGCTCGCCCGGGTCCGTGACGCAGCAGGGGCTCCGGGAAGACTGGACTGGCGGCCACCGACAGCATCCTCAGTAGACGATCGCGTAGCGCATAGAGGCGCTCGTCGGCCCGAGCCCCCGACGTCCCAAAGATCGTTCGCAGGATGATCTCCAGTGTCATTGCACGCAGACGTGGGTGTAGTGCAAAGGGAATGTTCAGCGACCATGAGGCAACTTCACGACGGGTGACTTCGGCAACCAATTCCGTGTGCCGTTTCACCATCTTGGTGTGAAAAGGTGGCAGTATCGCCCTGCGACCATTGAGATGCTCGTCCCCATCGGCAATCATAAACGAGCTCTCACCGACAATCGGCGTGACTGTTGCACCACCCTCTCCTGGATATAGCATCTCTGCGGGCGCTGTGAAGATTGCCTTTATTTCATTTGGGGCAGACAAAAATATAAGCGGAGGACGACTGGTGGCACGAATCGTAAAGTTACTGCCATAACTGCTGCGACATCGCTCGAGATATGTAAATGGCGAGCGCCAGAGCGCGAGGGTTTGCCCGGCGGGAGGTAGATGCGAACCTGGTGGGAGCTCCTTTCTCGCAGTTCGCCCCATCGGTCCCGACCCGATCTATGCAGAACGTAGGCCGTAGGCGATACGCCATGCTCGAAGGACGGGCAGCAACAGTTTGGTGAGAGATCCCCCCGCATCGAGGAGCGTGCGTGTCGTGGCACGCACGTCGGCCCTACCCGCACTGTCGTTGGACAGGTACATCGCGACCATGCAGGCGACGATCACCGCATGGCGATGACCGTTTCGCAAGGCTCGCGCGTCGCGACCAGCGCGTTCTACGATCTCACCAAGTCGTGCTACGGCGATCTCGCGGCTGGCGTAGTGGGCGATATAGCTGTGATCGTCGTTTACAGCGTCGTCGAACTGATCGACGTAACTGTCCAGCATGGTCGTGGCCAGCGACAACCATGGAAAGTAGACGGCACAAGCGCGAGTGACATCGGGCTCGTCAAACGTAGGCTCGGCGGCCAGCGCCAGGAGAAGGTGGACGGTCAATGACGACGTCGCCGCCCCACTCAGCTCAAACCAACTCGCCTCATCACTGCCGGGAAGCTCATGCGTGGCCCACTTCCTGAGTGCGACGTCGCGACAGTGTGGCCTGGGATCGTGATTGATTGCGAGAACCTGAGCACGGGTGGCTTCCCGGATCGCCCGCTCACGGACCTGCGGATAGGACGGCAGAAATGCACATTGCTCACGACATCTCTCTACGAGCGCTCGTAGATAGCCGCCATCGTTATCCCAAGGGTGAAAGCGATAGTAGTCGGAGATCTGCGTTTCCGGATTCAACGCCTCGGCGAGCGCGAGATGCAGTTGACGCCCGTTTGCTCGGCCGGCACGAGCGGCACGCTCGTTCATGTTGTCGAGGAACTCCAGGGTGATCTCATATACGACGAGAGCTCGCAAGAGATGCACGTTCCGATGGCGCGGCAAGATCCAGAACAGCGCAGCGCCATCCAGGTGCGGGCGCTTATGGGCCAGCGCATCGAACGCGTCTTGACGGATCCGCGGATCCGGGATCGCCGAGGCTCGTCCTCTCCACACATGGACCTCGCGAGAGACCGCCCGCAATCCCCACAGCAGCTCACGGCTCGCCGCGCCCAGTAGCGCCCAAGCCTGTCTGGGGCTCAGTGGTAGCGCGTCGGGCTTTGGCTTTATCTTTCCGGGAAGCGGGATATTTCCCGATCCTAGAAGATCGGGTGGATCGCAAACCTCCAACGCTTGAGAGCCGAGCCAGAGGGTTCGAGATCTCGTCTATCCGGTGGTTTCAAATACAGCGAGCGACTGGCGGAGCTACACGTACGGCGCCACGCGAGCGGCCCGATAACCCGGTATCGCGACGATCGCCGCGGCGACGGCAGTGACAAGCACAAAACTTCCAATGGCGGCCAGTGCCCCGGTGGAGAAGATGACCGGGAAGCCCGTTACGCTCAATAGGGCATGACTCAATAGAAGTTGTCCGTAGCTGCCAAAGATGGCTCCGGTCAAGCAACCTGTGCCGAGCAGCAGCGCACTCTCACAGAAGAGCGCATACCACAGCACGCTCGTGAAATACCCCTGCACCTTCATGCGCGCAAACCGGCGGCGACGCTGCCAAACCATGGCACCCATCGCCGTCACCATCGCCAGTGCTCCCGCAATCAGCACGAGCAGCGAAATTTGGGTGAGGCGGCCAAGGCCCTGGCGGCTGGCTGCCTGCTGGAGCGCATCGCGCTGCTGAGCGCTCTGCACCACAAGCGCCGATCCCACTCCCAACGCCTGTTGAACCTCCCGACGTGCCTGCTGGATCGAGACTCCGGGTGCCAGCGTGAGGTTGTAGGCACTTGGATCGGCGCTGCCCCAGGCTCGCACATAGTCCCCGGAGTCCAGGATGATCGCGCCGGGTGGCCAACCGAGGTTGGTGCTCAGCGCAGCAACGCGGAACGTCCTTGGGTACGGAGAGGGCAACGTGAAGCGCTGTCCGACATGTAGATGGTCCTGGGCGGCAATCGCCTGGGAGACCACGGCCCAACCCCCAAAGCGAAGCCGCGCAAGCGCCAGCGTGAGGCTGCCTGTGACCAGTTGGCTCGGGGGAATCGGATTCGTGGCGGAAGGTGGCGGTGCGAGGACCCATATACGCCGATCGCCGTAGTCGAGAAAGCCCGCGCGATACAGACCAACGGTCCGAATGCCGGGAAGGCGCCCCAACTTAGACGCCTCGGTATTTGGGAATGGTGTCGTGGCGAGCAGGTTCTGCGTGCCGGATGGAAGCACCCACAGGTCCGTGGTCGCCGATAGCTGGTGGACGAGACGATCGAGGCCACGCTGCAGATTTGCATGCGATCCCTGGATCGTGACGCTGGCGAACACGGCGACCGCACCCGTTGCGGCAATCGCGAGCGAGCGGGTCCGAGTTCGAGGCGAGCGCAGCTCTGCGACAGCGAGACGACTCCACCCGTAATCGAAAGAAGCTTGCAGGCGCTCGAAGCCCCCAACAACCACATCGAGCAAGAGAGGCAAGAAGAGCAGCAGCGCGAGGACTAGGCACGCGATGCCGATAACCGCCGACTGGGGCGCCTCGAACAGGATCACCGTCGTCACCCCCAGACACGCCAACCCACTGGTCAAGGTAACGATCGTCGCACCGCGGATCAGGCGCTTGGGAGCACTGGAGATGCGCCGCTCCGGACGCGACCAAATCTCTCGAATGGGTCTCAGCACCCCCACACAGGCGGCGAGCAGACCCCCGCCCACGGCGATCGCGACGTTCTGCCAGGTCACGATCCGCTGCGAGCCGATCGGGAATCCCAAAGACAGATAGCCGGCATCCGCATGGAAGACGGTGAGCGAGATCGCCTCGCCCAGCGCCAGCCCGACGATGCAGGCCAGAACGCCGAGCACGAGCGCGTCGAACAGGAGCGTCTCGACCGTCTCCAGTCGGGTGGCGCCGTTGCGACGCAGACCCCTGATCAGGTCCTCGCGCATAGGCATGGTGAGCAACATCGCGCAGTAGGCGAACATGAAGCCGACCAGCGCGCAGATCGCCGCAAAGGTCTCCGTGGACTGGTTGATCGGCTCGGCGGCCTGGCTGAAGAGCGTCGCGTCGAAGTCCGCCGGCTCGACGTTCAGATGGTTCGCCGCCAGCCTCTGAAGCCCGGCCCTCACCTCGCCGCTCTGCTTTGCTCGCGCCTGGACAAAGATGCGTGTGATCCGCCCTCGCATACCGGTGAGCCTCTGCGCGTAGGCCAGCGGCGCGACCGCGACCGGGCTGTTCACGAGCGCCCCGATATCCGAACCCTGCAGCGTGGCGGCAAGGAGAGCCGGTACGACGCTTGCGCCGATCTGAAGCTTGATCTGCTGCAGAGAGCTCGCCCCGATCGCCCGCGCGATCGGTTCGGGCAGCGCAAGCGCTCGCTGATGGGCGAGCAGCGCCGAGCGGAAGTGTCGCAGCAGCGGACCGGCGGCGCTCACAGAGCGCGGGTCGCCGGCGATCAAATCGACGGCCCGTTGACCTGCCGGGCCGATCACGCTCACACGCTCCTCCAGCACCGGTATCGCAGACCGAACGCCTGGAAGCCGCTGCACCTCGCCCAACAGGCGTTCGTCAAAGCCACCTGGATCGCGCGCCAGCAGCTGGTACTGCGACTGACCGACAATGCCATCCGCCAGCTGCCTCACGGAGCCGTTGAGGCTCGCGCTCGCAACCTGGGAGGCGAACAGCAGCGCCACGCCGACCGCAAGGCCCAAAACCGCCAGCAGCTCCTGTATGAGCACGACTCTCGCCTTCAGCCGGATGCGGTACAGGTGGGCGATGCTCGACAGCCGCATGCGCCGGCTACCGCCCGCTGAGGGGCGCAAACACGGCGTCAGGCTCGTAGTCTGAGAGACGACCGTCCCGCAGCGCGTGCACCCGGTCGGCGAACGCCGTCGCCTGCGGATCGTGGGTGACGAGCAGCACCGCGGCGCCGAACTCACGGCAGACCTCGCTCAGCAGCGCCAGCACCTCGCCTCCGCGCTGCGTGTCCAGGCTCCCCGTCGGCTCGTCGGCGAGCACGAGCTTTGGCCTCATCGACAGCGCCCGCGCGATCATCACGCGCTGGCGCTCGCCCATCGACAGCTCGTCGGGGCGATGGCCCAGGCGCTCACCCAGCCCCAGGCGCACCAGCAACGGCTCGATCATGCGCTCGGCTCGGCGCGCATCCCCGGTCAGCCACAGCTTCATCGCGGCGTTCTGCACCACCGTCGCACCCGGGAGCAGGTCGAAGGCCTGGTCGATGTATCCCAGCTCGCGCAGGCGATAGCGCGCACGGTCATCGTCGGAGAGCGCGGAGATCTCCCGCCCGTCCACAATCACCGCACCGCTGTCTGGGCGCAGCAGCGCCGCGATCAGCATCAGCAGCGTCGTCTTGCCCGAGCCGCTCGGGCCGTAGAGCGCCACCAGCTCCCCCGCCGCGACCTGCAGCGACACGCCGTCGACGGCGCGGACCGGCTCCCCGTCGCCGACGGGGTAGTGCTTGGAGAGCTCGCGCAGCTCCAGCACTAGAACGTCGCCGCAGCGGTCGTGCGTTTTGCTTCGTGGGGGAAAGGAGCCATCTAGGAAACGTCGCGTCTGGGACCACGACCTCCCGAACCTGCGCCCGGGAAGTCGATGATGTTCCCCAGCGTCTCGAGTGGCCTCGGCGTCTCCGACAGCTCGCCGTCGAACAGCCTCGCGATGCGCCCGGAGGAGCCGGTCGCAATGCCATCCGAGGCACTCGTCAGCACGGCGAATCCCTGCTCGATGGCGAGCGTGCCGAGCAGCTGCGTGACCTCATCTGTCTCTCCCAGCCCGAGTGAGATCGTCAGATCGTCGACGAGCAGCAACTTCGGCCCGCGGACGACTCCCTGGGCGATCGCCACGAGCGCACGCTCCCAATCGGCCAGGCTCCCCCAGAACTGCTCCGCGCACTCCCGCGCTCCCACCCGCTCGAGCGCTGCCATCGCCCGTTCGTAGGCCTCCCGCTTTCCGTATGTCGCAAACAGCGGCAACGCGATGTTGGCGAGCATCGGCATGTCGAGATCCGGCATCGCCGATCCAACCCAACCGATCTGCCTGCCGAGCAGCCGCGAGCGCCGTCGCTCGGAGAGACCCCAGAGGTCCTCGCCCTCGAAATAGACGTGTCCCCGATCGGGCCGCTCGATCCCGGCCGCGACGCGCAGCAGCGAGGTCTTGCCCTGCGCGCGCTGTGCCAGCACGGCGACGACCTCCCCCGCATCGACCTGCAGCGACACGTCCGCCAGGACCCGCACCACGTGCCGCCGCCCGCGCGGAAAGCTCAGGCAGACTCCCTGCAAGGACAGCACGGACATCGTCAAGCACGGGGTGGTGGAGGAGGAGGAGGAGGAGGTGGTGGAGGTGGAGGTGGAGGTGGAGTGGCTCTCTGCTCCGCTGCGTAGCGCTCGCCTTCTCGCTGCAGATACTGCCGCAGCGCCTGCAGCCACTTGATCCGCGAGTCCCACCAGGCCACATCCCCGGCCGTGACGATCATCCCCATCAGCCGCCGCCACGCATCGTCGCGATCCAGTAGGCGCTGGCGGCGCATGCGCTCGTTGAGATCCTCCAGCTGCACCGCACAGGCCAGCTCGGCCTCGCGCACGATCTGGATCATCCGCGGCAGGTCCTCGGGCCCGCAGAAGGAGATCTTCGCCTGCAGCTCCTCCCGCACTGGCGGTGTCGCGGTCGAGGCCAGCAACCAGCGCCTGAAATGCACGATCCCCGCCGGGGTCGCCTCATAGGCCGTGGCAGGCAGCTCTGTGACGTCGATATCGGCGTCAGCGCTCACGGCGGACTGGGCGTCCGGGCTCGAATCCTCGATCGGGCGGATCAGGCCCTGCTTCGCGAGTCGCTTCAACGCGTGATAGGCAGTGGCGTGACTGAACTGCGCCGAGCCGAACCGTCCTTCCAGGCGCTGCTCCAGCTGATAGCTGTTACCAGGCAGCTCGATCACCAGTCCCAAGACGGCGTCACCGGCGGATAGTGGCTGCGCTGTCGTGCGTCCCATCCAGCGAACCGTAGCCGAAAGCACCTGGATGGGACTTTTCTAGCTGGACGATTTCGCTTGCGCAGGCAGTCAGGCCTGCAGACACACGGGCAGCTTCCCCAGCCCGTAGATCCCCATGATGCTCTCGTATTCCGGCTCGCCGGCGAGCGCCAATCCCTCGAACCGCTCAGCCAGGAAGACAAGCGCCTCCTCCAGCTCCGCCCTCGCCAGGTTCGCGCCAAGGCAGTAATGCACGCCAGCGCCGAACGTCAACTC
>CAVZYF010000001.1:0-235327 GCA_963779405.1 uncultured Solirubrobacterales bacterium | reverse complement strand
ACCAAGACAAAGAAGGTCGAGAAGACCGAGCCGGTGACCCTAACGATGCCGACCGAATTCGTCGCCCAGAACGGCGCGGTGCTCCATCAGACCACGAAGATCGGGGTGACGGGCTGCGGGAAGGCCAAGCCCGCGAAGAAGAAGGCTCGCGAGAAGGCCGCGAAGAAAGCGAAGAAGAAGTGAGCCCTTCGCACCCGGGCCGGCGGGCGCTTAATCAATCAGCTTCAACAAGCGCCGAAGGCGAGGAACTGACATGACCACCATCAAGGCCACAAAAAACACGCTGCTCTGCGCATCGACCCTGCTCCTCGCGGCCCTGGCCCTGATGACCTTCGCCACGAGCGCCAACGCCGCGTTCACACGGCCGGTTCTGGGGGAGATCACCGGCACGCCAAGCGGCCCCTTCGGTCCGAAACTGCGCGAAAACGAAAGCGGTGGTGGGATCGCGGTCGAGCCCGCGGAAGTGGCTGGTGAAAAAGAAGACAGCGTGTGGGTCGGCGCGGGCGCGGAACTGGACGAGTTCAGCCCGGCATATGAAACGGCTCGAAGTGCCAAACCACTTCCTCCAATCCGAAGCCGGCGGTGCCGTGAGCCTCGCGATCGAACGCGCGAGCGGGAAGAAGTACCGCGAGAGCAACAGCCATTATGTCGCCGTGGACAATTCGCCCCCGGGATCGCTGGTGGATCCCTTGGCGTGTGGAGCGATGCCGCTGGCGCCGGGTGAATGCTTTGTGTATGTGACGAATGAGGGGGAAGGGGTGGAAAGGCTCTCCTCCGGCGGCAAAGCGGAGCCTTTTGCCTTCGACAAAGAATGCGAAGAAACTAAATGCGGTTATGTCGAAGACAACAAGATCACGGGCATCCCCGGCGACCCGAAGGGCGTGTTCGGTGTGGTGGCGGGCCTCAAAGGCGTTGCGGTCAACGCGGCAGGGGACATCTTCCTCGCCGACGCGGAACGCTCGGCGGTGTATGATACAAGGCCAGGCGGCGAGTTCCTGCGTGAATTCCAGCTGGAAAGCGGCGAAGTCCCGCCGGTCCGCACGGGACTCGGGCCGGGTCGTATACAGGGCGTCGCGGTCGATCCCGTCAGCGGCCATCTGCTCGTTTCGGTCGGAAGCCACGTGACAAACGGCCTCGGGGATGAATACGTGGGCGCGGTCGATGAATTCAAAGCCAGGGTTCGGGCGGTTCGTCAACCAGATCGTCGCTACGTCTGGTGGTGGGGGGTTGCAGGAGCCGGTGGCGATGGCGGTAAACTCCGGAAGGGCGACGTGTACGTCGTGGATGAGGCGCAGGATGTGGTGGTCGTGTATGGGGCCGGGGCCTATAAGCCCAGCGTGACGCTCGGCGAAGCGACCAAGCGCACGGCGACGACAGCGCTGTTGAACGGCTCGGTCAACCCCGAACAGCAGGGCAACGGCACACCTGCGCCGTTGACCGAATGTTATTTCGAGTACGTCCCCGCGCAGCAGTACAAAGAAAGTGGGTTCGCGGAATCGACCGAAGCGCAGAAGGCGCAGTGCGTGCCGTCGGTGAAATCGATCGACGAAACGAACGAACTGAGCGTCTACCACCCGGTCGGCGCCGAAGTGACGGGTCTGAGCTCCGGCACGACCTATTACTACCGTCTGCTCGCGAGCACCGAAAAGGCGAAGCTCGGCGGCGAACAGGTGAGCGGCGCGCTGGCGTTCACTGCGCCGCACAGCCCCGAAGTAATCTCCACTTCGACGGACAATGTGTCTTCGGCGTTTGCGGAATTGCGCGCGCAGATCGACCCGTTGGGTGCGGATACGAGCTACTTCTTTGAATATGGTCCCACGACTGCGTACGGTCACGACGCCCCTGTGCTGACGGAAAAGGCGCCCGATGGCGCGTCGATCGGCTCTGGTGGCGTGGTCGGTGATTCGGTGGAAAGCGTCGTGCAGGACATCGGCGGGTTGAGTCCGGGTACGACCTATCACTTCCGTGTCGTCGCCGTGAACGCGGTCGGGACGGAATATGGCGCGGATGGGTCGTTTGCGACACTACCCGAAGTGACGACCACCGATCGTGGTTATGAGCTGGTGACGCCGGCGCAGAAGGAAGGCGGTGGGGACATGTTCGCCGAACCGGAACACGATGGCAAATTCACTAATAAACTCGATGGGGGCACACCCGCGCTGTCGGGTGAAGGTTTTTTGCTGGAGACGAACTCGCCGTTTGGCGCGTTTCCGTTTGCGGTCGAAGGTGCGTATGTGTTTCATCGCGAACCTGCGAAGGGGGGGTGGTCCTATACGTCGTTGGCTGATTCCTCGCTCGGTGTGCAGTCGTTTGAAGGCTTGCTGTTCGACCCGTTTGATTTCTCGCGCGTCGCGATCGATGAGGGTCTCGGTGCGAAGGTCGGAGCGGAAGGCGAGTCGCTCGCGAACTTGCTCGGTCCCCCCGGCGCACCAGACGTATGCGAGGGGCCGGTATCGGTGGAACAGGCGGTCTCCCAGGGCTGCTACATCCTCTTGCACAAGGACAGCGTCCCGTTCCATAAAAACGCGGATGAAGCATCCAACACGAAGGTCGTCGGCGCGTCTGAAACTTTGAAGCACGTCGTGCTTGAAAGCCGCAGCGAACTCGTTGCCGAAGGCAAGGAAGCGCAGGCGTGCCCCGGCGCCAGTGCGGTCACGCATGGCGAGGTGCTGTGCGAATGGTCGGCCGGTCAGATGGGGCTCGTGAACGTTAAGCCGGGCAGCGAAGGCTCTGTGCCGGTCAGTACGTGCGGTGCGGGGATCGGTGACCCGTTGACTAGCTTTGGGGGCGGCGCGGGCAGCGCCTACAGGGCGGTCTCCGCCGACGGGTCGCGGGTACCTCTTCACGGCGCCCGATCCGAACACGCCGCGCAAGGAAGGCGCGGAAGGCTCTGGAACGGTGAAGCCGAAGAAGCCGAAAACGGCCCTGTGAACGCTCCGCAGCTGTATGTGCGGGTGGGCGGTTCGACGACGCTGAAGGTCTCCGAACCGGAAAAGACCGTCAAGGAAGCGGGCGGCAAGCCGCATCGGTACCCCGTCTATTATGCGGGCGCGTCGGCCGACGGTTCGCGGGTGTTCTTCGTCGCGAAGCGTGGGTCACCCAGGACCACCCGGCGGGGCACGACCTCGAGCTGTACGAGTGCCAGATCACCGAAAGCGAAGGGGAACTGGGGTGTACGTTGACCCGTGTCTCCGCCGGTGAAGAAGGCGCGCCGGGCTACAAAGCGGGCGCGGGCATCCAGCATGTACCCGCCGTCGCCGCCGGCGGTGATGCCGTGTACTTCGAGGCGGCGGGCAAGCTCACCGCGGACGCCCCCGCAACGGGCGGTCTCTACTACTACAACACCCAGACAAGCACCACCAGCTACATCTCCGCCGGTGGGCAGTGGGAACCCAGCAGAGCCCTGAGCGGCGTGTGCCCGCAGATCTTCTGCTCGGTCGCCAACTGGTACACGACTCCCGACGGGGAATATCTGCTGTACATCGGCCCTACGGGCGAGCTCGAACGCTACGACGCCGCGAACGGGAGCCTCACCGTGATCGCGGCCGCCGGCGCGGAATTCGCGCGCTCGGCGATGGGACAGAGTGAAGTCGCGAGCGCTCCGGTGACGGCGATCTCCGAAAACGGCGAATACGCGTTCTTCGACACCCCCGAGAAGCTCGTCCCGCAGGCCTCCAACCAGAATCCCCCGCATCCGACGCTCGACACGTATGAGTGGCACGACGGTCAGATCTCGCTGATCGGCGAACCGAAAGACCCCTCGCCGACGTTCTTCCTCGGCTACAGCCCCTATTACCTCCCCAATGGCAGCAAGGTCGAAGGCGGCAACGTCTTCGTCGGCACGCACGCCAAGCTCTCCACGCAGGACACAAACGCGTTGGGGAACGTCTACGACGCGCGTATCTGCGAACCGGAATCCCCCTGTATCGAACCCCCGCCGGGTGAAAGCGCGGTGTGCCTGGGCGGCAGCTGCCAGGCCCCGCCGCCGCTGCCCGCCTTCCAGAGCCCGGCGTCGCTCACCCTCTCGAGCAGTGGGAACATCGCGACCGAAGCCCCGCCGCCCACCAAGACGGTGACGAAGAAGACCACCGCTTGCAAGAAAGGCTTCGTCAGAAAGAAGGTCAAAAAGAAGCAAACCTGCGTCAAAAAGCCCAAGCCAAAGAAGCGCGCCGAGAAAGGCCGGCCACAACGGGAGGACAAAGTCATGATCGGTCTCGGACGCACAATCAAGCTACCTCTGTTCCTTCTCTGTACCCTGGCAACACTCGCCTTCGCCGCCACCCCGGCCCTGGCTGAAACAACGGGGCCGCAGTGGACCGTAAGCTCCGTGTCCCGCCCAACAAACTTCGCCCCCGAAAGCGGCGCCAAAGGCGAAGACGCCTACGTGGTGCTGGTCACGAACTCTGGCGGAGCGGGGAGCAGTGGCACTGTCACGGTCACCGACGAACTCCCGGAAGGGCTCGCGCTGGCTCCGGAGGGCGCGTCCGGTGAGACCAGCTTTGCTGCCGCGAACGAGCCGACGGCCGTGGCGCCGTACAGCGAAGCGCCGAAGTACCTGGAATGTGTGCTGCGGACGTGCACGTACACGGGCCCCGTCGCGGTCGATGAGACCCTGGTTGTGACGTTCCCTGTGCAGGTGCTGTCGGGCGCGGGCCCGGTGCAGAGGAACGTGGTGCGTATCTCCGGCGGTGGCGCTCCCTCGGCGGCGGGCGAAACGGAAACCACGATCGGCGAAACCACCGCGGCGTTCGGGCTGTCCAGCGGTGGTGAGAGCACGGCGCTCTCCAGCGTCCAGGCCGGCGCGCACCCGGACATCACGACGACGGGCGCGTTCAACACCGAAAACGGGAACGGCGCGACGGCGGGCAGCGCGAAGGACATCACCGACGATCTGCCCACCGGTTTCGCGGGCGATCTCGTCGATACGCCGGCGTGCGAAGCGTCGCTGTTCCTGGTGAATGACTGTCCGGTCGCGACACAAGTGGGGGTCACGACGCAGATCGCGATCATCACCGCTGGGGAGGTCAGTACCTATCTCGAGCCGGTGTACAACCTGGTGCCCGAACCGGGCGAGGTCGCGAAGATCGGCTTTAACGTCAACGTCGAATTCCACTACGTGGGGGACATCTCAGTTAGGGCGCCCGGCGAAGGCGGCCCGCCATGCGCCGCCTCCAATGCGACGGCCTGCGAAGCGTATGGGCTGAAGACGACTTTCTACAACGCGACCGGAGGGCTGATCGACTATGACGGGTTCGCGCTGACGATCTGGGGGGTGCCCGCCAACCCGATCCACGACCCGCTGCGCTTTGAAAACACGAGCCCCGAACTCGGCCTGGGTCACTTCGGTATCTCCTCCGACGCGACCGAAGCGCCGTATTTCACCAACCCGACGGCGTGCTCGACAGCGCCGCTGCAAGCGGAACTGCACGTGACCTCGTGGCAGAACCCGCACGAAAGCGAAAGCCCCCCCGCGGCGGCGATGCCCTTCGGTCCGATCGTCGGCTGCGACGGCCTCACGATGGCGCCGTCGTTGACGGCGGAAACGACGTCCGATAACGCGTACTCCCCGACGGGGTTCAACCTCGATACGACGGTCCCGCAGTCCTACCCCGATGCCCAGGTGTTGGCGACGCCGACGTTGAAGAAGGAGGTCGTTGAGTTGCCGGAAGGGATGACGGTCAACCCCTCCGCGGGCGCCGGCCTGGCCTCCTGCAGCGAGCAGCAGTATGCCGAAGAAGGCGCGGTGGAACCGACGGCGCAGGCCAAGCAGAAAGGCCACGGCTGCCCGAACGCGTCGAAGCTCGCGTCGGTGAAAATTGTCACGCCGTCGTTGAAAGAAGAAGTCGAAGGCTCGGTGTTCCTCGCGACCCCGGCGCCGCGGGGCGAAGCGGGCCACAACCCGTTCTCCTCGCTGCTCGCGCTGTATCTGATCGCGCGTGTCCCCGATCGTGGTGTGCTCGTCAAGTCCTCGGGCTTGGTGCAGGCCAACGAAACCACGGGGCGGTTGACGACGACGTTCGATGGTCTGCCGCCGTTGCCGTTCAGCTTGGCGAAGTTTGAATTCAACCCGGGTCAGAGCGCGCCGCTGGTGACCCCGCCGGCGTGTGGGGACTACACGGTCACGGCCGAATTGACGCCGTACTCCGATCCTGAAGGGTTGCCGCTTCAGCCGTTGATCCCGCCGTTTGCGATCACGACCGGCACGGGCAGCGGTCCTTGTCCCGCGGGTGGTGTCCCGCCGTTCGCGCCGCAGGTCACGGCGGGTACGGAAAACCCGAACGCGGGGTCCTACAGTCCGCTGGACATCTTGATCAGTCGCAAGGACGGCGAACAGGAGATCACGGGCTTCGCGAGCGAGCTGCCGCCGGGTTTGACGGGGAACCTGTCCGGGGTTGAAAAGTGCTCTGAAGCGGACATCCAGATCGCGCGTAAACAGACCGGTGTGGAAGCGGAAACGAGCCCGGCGTGCCCGCAGGGCAGCGAAATCGGGTCCACGGTCGCGGACGCCGGCGTCGGCACCGTGCTCGCGCAGGCGCCGGGGAAGCTGTATCTCGCCGGTCCGTTCGAAGGCGCGCCGTTCTCGGTCGTCGCGGTCACGGCGGCGCATGTCGGCCCGTTCGATCTGGGGACGGTGGTTGTGCATCTGCCGCTGGACATCAACCGGGAAACGGCGGCGGTGAGCATCCCCTCGGGTGCGGCGGATCAGATTCCGCACATCATCGACGGGATCGTGATCCATGTCCGTGAAATCCGCGTGTTCGTGAACCGCCACGACTTCATGATCAACCCCACGAGCTGTGCCCAGCAGGCGCTGTCGGCGACGGTGATCGGCGGTGGCGCGAACCCGACGGACCCGGCGGGTTATGACCCGGTGACGGTCAGCGACCCGTTCAGGGTGACGGCGTGCCAGGCGCTGAAGTTCGCACCCAAATTCGTCGTGAGCACGTCGGGTAGGACGTCGAAAGCGAATGGGGCGAGCCTGCACGTGGGCCTGACCTATCCGGCGGGTGCGTTGGGTAGCGATGCGAACATCAAACAGGTCAAAGTGGAACTGCCGGTGCAGCTGCCCTCGCGCCTCACAACGCTGCAGAAGGCGTGTACGAAAGCGCAGTTCGACGCGAACCCCGCGGGTTGTCCGGCGGCGTCGCTGGTGGGTCAGGCGAAGGCGATCACCCCGATCCTGCCGGTGCCGTTGGAAGGCCCGGCGTACTTCGTCAGCAATGGTAATGAAGCGTTCCCGAACCTGATCATGGTGCTGCAGGGCGATGGTGTGACGATCGACCTCGTGGGCGACACGTTCATCAGCAAATCGGGGGTCACGAGCTCGACGTTCAAGACGGTCCCCGACCAGCCGGTGAGCAGTTTCGAACTGGAACTCCCGGAGAAGCAGTATTCGGCGCTGGCGGCGAACACTGACCTGTGTAAACCCACGAAGACGGTGACGGTCAAGAAGAAGGTGACGGTCAAGGTCAAGGGCAAGAAGAAGACCGAGACAAAGAAGGTCAAAAAGACCGAGGCCGTGAGCCTAACGATGCCGACTGAATTTGTGGGTCAGAACGGGGCGGTGGTGAAGCAGACCACGGCGATCGCGGTGACGGGGTGCGCGAAGGCGGTGAAGGCGAAAGCGAAGAAGGCCAAGAAGAAACACAAGAAAGCGAAGAAGAAGTGAAGCTCCTCTCAGACCAGTACCTGGTGGTGGCGGGCCAGGGCGCACATTTTATTTGGGAAGACTCCCAAATAAAATGCGTGAACCCTGTCCCTCTCTCAGCGGTCTTTGGGGGCGCGTTTGAGGAGCCTGCGTACCCAGTTGTGCACCGAGTCGGGGAGGATCTGGGAATCGAAGAGGCCGGGCACGGTATCGGACGGGACGACTTTTGGCCGTCCGTCCGCCCCCGTGTACTTGTATTTGCCGTCGGGTGTCAGGGGGTAGGGGATGACGGGCTGTCTTTTGGGGGGTTGCTCCATGTGGCTCATCATATCCTCCCGGCGAGATCGATCAGGACTCCGAGCGCCATCACGATCAGCGCTCGGTCGAATAGTACGGCCTTGCGGTCCACGGCGTGTTCGTTGATGTCAACTTCTTCGGTGAGCTCTGCGCGCATCAACTCTCTGATCTGGCGCGCGTCGCGGCTCTCGCGGTACTCGCTCAGGCGTGCGCCGGAGGGGCCGGTTTGTGTGGCGCCTTTGCGTCGCGACGCTTGTATCGCCAGCCCGAATGAGAGGCCGAGCACCGCCAGCGCGGCGATCCAGAGCTCGTATGCCCCTCTGGTCTCGAGCACGGCCGTTGCGAGCGCCACGTCCAGGAGCATCAGGCCGAGCGCGCCGGCGTCCAGCGCCGTGGAGCGCCCCGATTGCGTCCTCAGCTTGTCCCGGGCCAGGCCACTCAGTTCGCCGATGAGTAAGGACGTGTCGTCGTGATCGGGCATCGCGATCTCCGTTCGGTCGGTTGTTGGGGCCCCTCACCCCCTTATCCGACGGGCGCGCCGAAACGGGACACCTCCCGAAGCGCGAGCAGCGTGAGCGGTAGCTGGGAGCCGAGTTGTTGTGGGCGGTGATCGGCCGGTGACTGTCGCGGTGGGGCAGTTCGGGGGTGTGATCGGCGTGGGGCTGGCGCGCGCGCTGGGTGAGGATCACGGTGTGCGGGTGGTGGGCGCGGGTCTGGATCACGCCGCGCTGCGGGACGTGGTCGTTCGGGGTAGGGCGCGGGTCGTGGTGCTCGATGAAGACAGCGCGGTCGAGCCGTCTGTTGTGGGGCGGTTGTGTGCTGCGCGTGCGGGTGTTGGGCTTGTTGTGCTTGCGCATCGTCCGACGCGTGCGTATGCGGCGCGGGTACGGGTGTTTGGTGTGGGTGTGTGCATCGCGACTGAGGCCTCTGCTGGGGGGATAGTGTGGGGTGTTCGGTTGGCGGCCGGTGGTGAGCGGGGGTTCGTCGCGGCGTGCGAGTATCCGGTTGCGCCGGCTGCTCGTGTGCTTGGGGTGCTTGCGCTTACGCGTCGTGAGCGGGAAGTGTTGAAGTTGCTGAGCAATGGTCGGAAACACGCTGAGGTCGCCGAGGCGCTGAACGTCGGCGTCGAGACGGCGCGCACCCATGCCAAGCACGTCTACCGCAAGCTCGGCGTAAGCTCACGCAAAGGCCTGCTCGGTATTGAGCTGTAGCGGCGCTGCCACGGGCGCACAGGGGGAGGCGTCGGTGTTTTTGGTCTCCGGCCCGATTCCTCTCCAGTGCGATGCCCCGCCGTCATGCTCGTCTTCAGCCCATAAAATCACCCGTTTTCTCACCCAAAAGCTCACCCACGGGGGATAGACACGGCTTCGGATTTCGGTAAGGATCCCGCTTGTGGACCTGTTGACCCGGCGGGGCACAACCTGGAAACGTTCTCCAAAGGCAAAAGCAGCTCGACTGTGATCTCCCAATATGCCGGGTCTGGTGGCGCGGCGGTGTGGTCGAGCGGTGCGCAAGCAGACGGGAAGACGGTTGTCGAGTCGGTGCTGGCCGGCTGATAGGATTGTGAGATGAAGTTGTCCGTTGTCTGCGGGCTGGGGTGTGCTGTCCTGACGGGTAGCCTCGTGTTCTCGGCCGCTGGGGCGTTGGCGTCCGGAGGCGAACCCACGATCGGCAACGTGACAGCGACCAACGTCACCGAACACGGCGCGACTCTGGAAGCGCAGATCAACCCCGAGGGCAGCGAAACTACGTTCGAAGCCTGGATCCAGTGCGAACGTCCCTCCAGCGGGGGAGTTCCGTGCGAAGCGGCGGCGGTGAGTCCTCTCGGGCAGGGTCATCTGGCGAGCGGCTCTGGTGCTGAGACCGTGCGCGGCGGGCTGACGGGCCTGCAACCCGGCTACTTTTATACTTACTGGTTCGTCGCGACCAATGTGGCCGGAAGAACTGAAGGTCGTCATCGCCCATTGGAAACGCAGGCGCTTGGGGCCTGTGGCCACCTCGGGTGTCCATACAAAGTCGAGTTACCGGAATGGCTGGAAATCCAGTCCGAAGAAAAATCGAAGCAGACGCTCAAAGAATACGAAGCCAAACACGCCAAGGAACTCGAAGCGCAGCACGCCAAAGAACGTGAAGAACAGGTGTCCAGGGAAGCGGCCGCGCGAACGGCGCAAGCGCTGGCGGCAAAAGAACGCGAGGAATCAGAACAAGACCACGGCGGTCTGTCGCTCGCGGGCACCAGCATCACGGTGCAGCGCAATGGCGACGCGCTCGTGCGTCTGACCTGTCTCGGCATCGCCAGCTGTGGAGGCCAGCTCACGCTCACCGCCACCAGCGTGGCCGGTGCGAAGGGCAAGCACAGGACTCGTACGCTCACGATCGGGACCGTGAGCTTCTCGATCCCGGGCGACGAAACAAAAACGGTGGGCGTCGAGCTGAACGCCACCGGCCGCGCGCTGCTGCGCATGGATCGCGAGCGACTCACTGCCCGTCTGTCGGTTCTGGAATCCGCTCCTACTCCGGGGCGGACGCTCACCAAGGGCGTGCGGCTGGTGCAGCGGCAGACACGTGGGACGAGGACTGGCGAGCAGTAGCTCACACGGGCAGGCGCTCCTGGTGCCCGCCCGCGAGTTGAGAGGCCTCGACCATAGATATTGGGACTCGCGCGAGCAGTAGACGTCGTGGCCCCATAAAATCACCCGTTTTCTCACCCAAAAGCTCACCCTCGGGGGATAGACACGTTCGTGGTTTTCCGGAAAGATTCGTTTATCAATCGGCCAGGTGTAGCCAGGCGTGTGGGCTTCGCTCGATGCTTGGCCTGTGACCAACTTGTCTCATTCGGTAACCACAAGAGAACAGAGGAGATGGATGCGTATGTATCGCATTATGGGTCAGGCAGATACTCGTGCTCGGCGGGGCGTGATCGGGGTGTTGGTGGCATCGTTTGCGACGTTGCTGCTGGCATCTTCCGCGCTCGCGGCGGAACATCATCCGACGGGTAACCTGGCGGTCTTCAAGGACTGCCCGACTGCCAACAAAGCGACGGAATCGTGTGTGTTCGCGCAGACCGAAAGCGGGGAATTCGTCGTCGGCAAAGAGGCGGTGCCGATCAAGAACAAGATCACGCTGCAGGGCGGCATCCACGAAACCGCGAGCGGCGCGGAGGAATTCATCGGCGCTGAAAACGGGGAAACGCTCTCGAAAACGCCGCAGCCGGTGCCTGGTGGGCTGCTGGGGCTGGTGAGGTGCAACGAAATCGGCAACCTGCTCGAGCGGATCGCGTGCGAAGTGGTCTTCCAGAACGGGGTGACCGGCGTCAACGCGACGACGGAACTGGCGGCGCCCGCGAGCAGTATCGGGATCAACGTCGAAAACCTGATCGAACAGACCGGGACCGCGCTGTCGCTCCCGGTCAAGGTGCACCTGGAAAACCCGTTCCTCGGCGGCGAATGCTACATCGGCTCGAACGCCAAACCGGTCGAGCTGCCGTTGACGACCGGCACGACCAGTCCGCCGGCGCCGAACAAACCGATCAGCGGCAGCAAAGGCGAACTCTCGGTCGTCGAAGGGCCGGTGCTGATCCTCAAGAACAACGAACTCGTCAACAACTCCTTCGCCGCTCCCGGAGCGGAAGGCTGCGGCGGCCTGTTCGCGTTCCTGATCGACCCGATCGTCAACGCGAAACTCGGCCTCCCCGCCGCGGCGGGCCACAACACGGCCAGGCTCAAGGGCACGCTGCAGACGGCGAGCGCGGAAAAGGTCAAAGACAGCGAATAAAAGGAGTCGATGACGCACGATCGAACTGGGCCGGCGCGGATCGCGCTCGGCTGAAGACAGAGAGGTAGCCGTCGGGGCCCGCGCAGCTTGCGGGCCCCGGTCGGTGCAGGCAGCCGATTAAAGACCGATCCCGGAGCGTCCCTTTGTGAGAGGACGGCGCCCCGGCGTCGGACCGATACAGGAGAATCATATCAGGAAATGGTAATCGACGGCGACGTGTCACCGGGCGCGTCACGGGACGCCCGGCCCCCGAACAGCGGGGTTGCGAGGCTGCAGCGCGAGCGGATCCTCGATGCCGAGGTGGAGGTCGTCGCCGAGGATGGCGCCGGCGGCGCCTCGGTCGAGCTCGTGATCGCGCGCGCGAGCGTCTCCAGGCGCACGTTCTACGAGCATTTCGGGGGTCTGGACGAGTGTCTGGTCGCGGTCCTCGATCGCGGGTTGGAGCGGGTCGGGTCGCTCGCGGCGCAGGCGTTCGAGGGGGCGGGGTCCTGGCAGGACGGGATGCGCCTGGCGCTGGCGGCGGTGCTGGGGTTCTTCGACGAAGAGCCGCAGCTGGCGCGGGTCTGCATGGTCGAGACGCTCGCGGGCGGCGCGCTCGTGGGCCGCTATCGCGAGCGCATCAACGACGCGTTCCGCGCGCTGGTCGTCGCGCGGATTCGGAGCGAAGTCTCGCACCCTTCGCCGCTGGCGCCGGAGGCCGTGCTGGGGTCGGTGATGGGGATCGTCAACGCGCGCCTGATCGCGCGTGGGGACGAGCCGCTGCTGGGGTTGCTCGGCCCGTTGATGGGGGTGATCGTCGGGCCGTTCATGGACGAGGAGCAGGTCGCGCGGGAGATCGAGCGTGGCAACGAGCTGGCGGCGGCGAGGCTGCGGCGGGGCGTGCCGGGGACCGAGCGCCGCGCCGGCGGTGTCGAGGTGCCCGCGGCGCTGCTCGCGCCGCGCGCGCATCGCGTGCGGCTGTGCCTGCTGTATGTGGCGGCGCATCCGGGTGCGAGCAACCACGAGGTGGGCGCGGGCATCGGCGTCGCTCATCGCGGGCAGGTCACGAAGCTGCTCGGCAGGCTCGCCGCGCTGGGCCTGCTCGTCAAACGAGCCGGCGCTCCCGGGCGTCCGAATCAGTGGTCGGCGACCCCCGCGGGGGAGCGGGTCGCGCTGGCGCTCGCCGGTGGGAGCGAGCGGGGCGAGCGGGCCGATCGCTGACGTCACGATAAACCCCGGCTTCACAGGTCGTGTTTTATCAGTCGAAATAAGTGTTAACGCATTGAGACGCACAGCGCATTTAGTGCGCCGTCTTGACGGTCCGGATCGCCATGCATAGGGTCGTCTTCACCATCAAAAGACCGAGGACCGATGCCCGCCCACCTCCCTTTGTGAGAGGACGGGGTGGGTGGGCGCTTAATTCGGACGGATACGAAGGGGAGTGAAAAAATGAGATCGAGGTCAATGACCGCACGGCTCGTGTGCTCGGGCCTGCTGGCCGCGCTCGCGCTGTGCGCGCTGGGCGCCGGCTCGGCGCTGGCGGCGGAAACGCCGGAATGGTATTCGGCCAAACAGACGCCGGAATGGCAGCAGAGCGCCACCAAACTCACCGAAGCGCTCGGGACGAAATGGAAAAGCACGATCGTGCTGCAGGACACCGGCAACGGTTCGGGCGCGGCCGAATGCGAAGACACCGAGGAAGGAACAGTTGGGCCGGGAGCGACCGGGACGATCAAAAGCATCGCGCTGTCCGGTTGTAAACCGGCGCCGAAAAGCAAGACGCACAACAATAAAGGCGAAGAAGTCACCAATGTCTGCGAAGGCGCTGAGGGCAAAAAAACGCTTACGGTTGAAGTGCTCGGGCTGCCGTGGCATACCGAACAGGTGATCTCCGAAGGAGCGATCCGTAACGTGATCAGCGGGGAAAGCATCGGCGAAGGCAACGAGGCTCCCGGGTTCGTGATCAGGTGTCCGGTTGCAGGCCTCGAGAAAACCGACACCTGCCACGAGGAAGAAGCGAATAAGTTCAGCACGTCGCTGGCCGATGTCGCCGGAGGGGTCAGCGCCACGTTCGGTACCGAAAAACTCGCCTGCACGCTCGGCGGGAAAAAACAGGGCGAAATCACGGCCACCCAGCTGATCGAAGCCACCAAAGGCAGCAAGCTGGAAGCCAATCCTGTTGACGGCACCTTCAGCAAGCTCACCGGTTCGCTCGCGGTGAAGGGCACGGGCGAACTGACGCTCGAAGACAAAGGCGATGCCAAAGGCGCAGTCGGCTTCACGTGCCCGACTGCGATCGAAGGAACCGTCGGAGCGGGCAGTAAAGGCACAATCACGTCTTATGAAATAACAAAATTCTCCTACTGCAAACCGGTCGGGGTGTGCGAAAAACTGGAAAGCGTGGGCTGGCCCCCCCTCCCGTGGAGCGCCGAACTGTACGAATCGGAAGGGAGCATCCGTGACAGGCTCACGACCGTCACCAAAGAAGAGCTGGAAAAAGGAGGACTGTGGGGGTACTCGTTCTACTGCAAAGTGAGCGCAACGAAATTCGAAGACGTCTGCAGCATGAACGTGAGCCCGGAAATCAATAACGGCGCCGAAGGCGACGTCGTTGCGGTATTCAGCGAAAAATTGACGACGACGAGTTGCTCGAAGGACGAAAAAGAAGGCAAAGCCGTGTGGCGAGGGGAACTCAAGCTCGCCCCGACCGCGAACGCGACGGCGATCGAGGTGAAAAAATAGATACAGGAGGCTACGCTCCGGCCCTGCCGGCGGGCAACCGCCCGGCCCGGGCCGGCAGATAGGGCGATCCGGAGCTCACAAAGACCTCGGATCCGGATCGTGCAAGGCGAACACAGGTGGGGCCGCCGCAGTCGGGCGGCCCCACGCTCGGTGTTTTCGCCGACACGGTGTCGGACAGAATCGTGCCCTCCGCCATGAGCGTTCTGACGCCAAGTTTTCTCCGCGATCCCCTGCAAACACTGGGCGCTCGAAAGTTTTCGGCCCCGAATCGACCGTCCCGTCTCAGGCGCGGCCTAGTCTGCTTGGCATGTTCTGTTCAGACCCGCGGGATCTCGGTCGGCAGGCGTGGCTGTCCCATGCCTGATCCTCCGACGTATGAGCTTGAGTTCTATGCCGAGGAGGGTGGCGCGATGCCTGCTCTTCGTTGGATCAAGGAGGATTTGAGCGGGACCAAGCGCCGGGCTTTGGGTATGGCGATGAACGAAGTGCTTCAGCGTCATGGTGTCCAAGTCGTGGGGGAGCGGTCGTGGGGTCGCCAGCTGGGGGAGGGTCTGTTCGAGTTCCGCGTCGATCGCACGGTCAAGGCGGACGACGAGGTTGCTGAGAAGATCGTTCTGCGGGTCTTCTGCCACGCGCACGGGGATCGCAAGGTGTTGGTCCTGCACGGTTACGACAAGGGCAAGAGCCCCGCCTCTCGACGCCAGCAGCGGGAGATCGAGCTCGCTCGATCGCGCTTGACGGCCTGGCGTGCGGCTCGGGCTGCGCAGGCCAAGCGGCGGCGTGCGGGCTCCAGACGCGTGCTCAAGCCTCTGTCGCGGCGAAAACGATGACTGCTGTAAACCTTCTCCCTGATGTGATATAACCAATCAAGCTATGTCTACTGATTTCACCCAACTGATCGCGGATATCGAGCAGGAGGCCCAAGAAGAGGGTCCGCGTGCCGTCCGTGAGCTGGAGCGGTTCCGCGAGGAGTTCGCACTCGCCGGCCAGCTCATCGCCAGCCGCCGCGAGAGCAAGCTATCCCAGCGGGATCTGGCCAAGCTCTCGGGCGTCCCCCAGAGTGAGATCTCCCGCATCGAGACCGGCTCGGGCAATCCCACCTACGCCACGATCACCGCGCTATTGCGTGCGTTGGGCAAGCGCATCCAGCTCGTCGACGACCGACCCAGCACCACATAGCACCGTTGTAAAGCCTGCACTAAAGGCAGCAAGAATGAGCATCATCGAGGCCGCAGGGGCAACCTCTCTCGGACGTCGGGTGCATCGTGGGACGGGCAAGAAGTAGCACCTCGGGGCGCGCAACGCCAGCCGTCAGGTTCTCACTTGAGCGGTTCCCCGACACGGTGTCGGACCGTTTCTTCGAGCGTGGAAGTCCCGATAGGCAGCACCAGCGCGGACCTTGGAGCATATTCGTGCCAGCCGCAGCATTTGGCTTCGCCAAACCAAGACCATTGATGTACATAGCTGTACAGATCGAGAGACTTCGAGAGCCCGCGAGCAAGCGCGGGCCATCGCATCGGGTCGGCCCAATCGCTAGTATTGAGGCCCTAAAAACACGAATCTTGCGAGTCAGCACGTGCCTTCGGCTAGACGTCGGTGGATCGTCCTGATATAAAACACATCCGTACAGGCCGCTCATGCCAGCAGGCTCGTCCTACGCCACGATCGTCTGAGGTGACAGCCCCCGCCACACCAACTTTTCACCAGCTTGAGCACCGTTTACGGCTCCCACTGTCGGCGGTGTTTAAGGGGAACCACAAGGCGGGCAAACCCCGTCGGTTCTCGCCTCACTCTCCGGCGCCGCGGCCCTCCCCAACGGGCCGCGGCGCCGACCCTTTCGATCCCCTGTTTGCTGGTGCACGGATGCAGCTAGGCGAGTGCGCCGGGGACCTCGTCTTTGAGCGTCTCTGAGATCTGCTCGCGCAGCTCTGGGGTGTCCTCGTGACCGTGGGCACTCACGGCGTGGGCGACGGCCGCGTCGAGAACGTGCTCGTCGCTTCCCGCCATCGCCAGATCGCAGTTGTTCTCACTCGGCATCTCACGGCAGTCGATGTATTTACGAGGCATAGCTCCTCCATTGATCGTTGTTCGGTTTCCGGCTTGGAGCCCGGAGAAGAGGTGATGGGCCAACTGGTCCGCTACCCTACCTACTAGTAGATAAGAAGTCAAACGTGACTGCGACGACTGGGAGAATGCCTCGATGGCCTTAGGAGCAGCCCGCGACACCAGGTCAGGTCCCGAAACGCCTGAGGCCGAGCAGCACCCCGCGAACACGCGCTCGCGCATTCTCGACGCGGGCGAACGGCTCGTTCAGGTTCGCGGCTTCAATGGCTTCAGCTATGCCGACGTAGCCGCCGAGCTTTCGCTCACCAAGGCCAGCCTGCATTACCACTTCCCCAGCAAGGCCGAGCTGGGCGAGGCGCTGATCGCCCGCTACGCGGAGCGTTTCGCCGATGCGCTCGCGGCGATCGACGCGAACCTCACGCACGCCCCCGCCAAGCTCGACGCCTACGCGGGGCTGTACGCCGCGGTGCTCCGCCAGGAACGGATGTGCCTGTGTGGCATGCTCGCCGCCGAGTACCAGACCCTCCCGGACCCGATCCGCGACGCCGTGGTCGCGTTCCTCGACGACAACGAGGCATGGCTCGCGCTCCTCCTCGAACAGGGCCGCGAGGAGAAAAGCCTGCGCTTCGCAGGCACAGCCGCCGATACCGCGAGAAGCATCGTCAGCGGCCTCGAGGGCGCGATGCTCGTCGCACGACCATACGGTGCAATCGAGCGCTTCGAAACCGCGGCCGCCCAACTGCTCGCAAGCCTCACCGGCGCGGGTTAGTGGCTCCTCCGGTTCCGCGTCCGCAAGTAATTCCTGCGTGCGCTTTCCGGGCTTGCGCCTCAGCTCGCCGCCCCGGGCTCGCGTGAGTGGAATACTTCTCTGTGGGTATGGGGACTATCCGTTCGATCGCTGATCTGCCGCATCCTCCTGGACTTCCGTTGCTGGGTAATGCCCACCAGCTGGTTCGCTCCTCCAGGGTGCATCTCAGGGCGGAGGAGTGGTCGCGGCGCTACGGTCCGATCGTGCGTGTCGATATCGGCCGGCGGCGCCTGGTCGGCATCAGCGACCCGGATGAGATCCACCGGATTCTGCGCGAACGTCCGCAGGGCTTCCGGCGCTGGCGCGACCAGGAGGTCGTCTCGAGGGAGATCAGCATGCTCGCCGGCGAGAGTAGTGCCGCTGGTGTGTTCATCGCCGAGGGCGATGACTGGAAGCGTCAGCGACGCCTGGTCATCACTGCGCTGAACACCAACCACCTGCATCGCTACTTCCACGTGATCCGGATCGCTATCGAGCGGCTGCAGCGGCGGTTGGCGCGGGCGGCCGCGGATCGGCGGCCGCTCGAGATCACCACGGATCTGACCTCCTACACCGTCGATGTGATCTCCGCGCTTGCGTTCGGGCAGGACCTGAACACGCTGGAGGGGGGCGAGGACGAGCTGCAGCGCGACATTCAGCGTGTACTCGAGATGACCGCACGACGCCTGGCGATGCCGGTCCCGTACTGGCGCTGGGTACGGCTGCCCGCCGATCGTGCCCTGGATCGTTCGGTCGCGCACTTGCGCTGCGCGCAGGAAGGGTTCATCGCGCAGGCGCGTGAGCGGATGGCCGCACGGCCGGAGTTGTATGAGGCGCCGGAGAACATGCTCGAGGCGATGCTCGCCGCCCAGCGGGCCGATGGGACGTTCACCGACGAGGAGATCATCGCCAATGTCGGCACGATCATCGTCGCCGGGGAGGACACCACCGCGCACACGCTGGCCTGGACGATCTGGCTGCTCGCGTCAAGGCCTGACGTCCAGCGGCGGCTCGCGGTGGAGGCAGATGCGGCTCTTGGCGAAGACAGGTTCCCGACCGACCACCGGAGGATCGAGGACCTGCGCTACGGCGAGGCCGTGATCCGCGAGTCGCTGCGCCTGAAGACGGTCGGCCCGCTGACTACGCTCGAGCCGCTCGTGGACACCACGATCTGCGATACCCACATCCCCGCCCGGACACGACTGCTGCTTCTGCTGCGCGAGGCCGGCCTGCACGACGGCGAGGATGCGAGCGATTTCGATCCCGATAGGTGGCTGAACGGGAGCGATGAGGACCGTGGTCCGAAATCGCTGGCATTCGGCGCCGGCCCCCGGTTCTGCCCCGGACGCAACCTCGCGTTCCTGGAGGCAAAGACCGCGCTCGCGATGATCGCCCGCAACTTCGAGATCGAGCTCGACAGCTCGGGCGGCCCCGTCACCGAGTCATTCGGCTTCACGATGGTCCCCAAGGGCCTGCGCGTACGACTGCGGGAGCGCGCCGCACGCCCAGCTGCGCCGCTTGGAGCAGCACAATGAGCGTGCGGTAGCGTTGTGTAGCTTGTGCCGAGCCGCAGTACGATAGGCGTGTCAACAAAGGGGGGTCGTTTTGTCGTCTTCTGTGTCGGATTCTGAGCTGAAGGCGCGCCATCGCGCGATGTGGGCGTCGGGTGATTACCCGGATATGGTCGAGACGTTCCTGCTTCCGTTGGGGCCGCGACTCGTCGAGGCGTGCGGCATCGGCGCCGGCAACGTCGTCTTGGACGTGGCAGCCGGGACGGGCAACGCGTCGATACCGGCGGCGAAGGCCGGCGCGCAGGTCACCGCCAGTGATCTGACGCCTGAGCTGCTCGACGCGGGCCGCGCCCGCGCGGAGAGCGAGGGGCTGGCTCTCGACTGGGTGGCGGCAGACGCCGAGCACCTGCCGTTCGAGGACGAGTCCTTCGACGTCGTGATGTCCTCGATCGGTGCGATGTTCGCACCCCACCACCAGGATGTCGCCGACGAGCTCGTTCGCGTGTGCCGCCCCGCGGGCACGATCGGGCTTCTCAGCTGGACCCCGGAGGGCATGATCGGCGCGTTGTTTCGCACGATGGGGCCGTTCGCCCCGGCACCCCCGCCCGGCGCACAACCCCCGCCGCTGTGGGGCGGCGAGGCGCATCTGAGCGAGCTGTTCGACGATCGCGTTGACTTCGGCACGCTGGAGCGGGGGGTGCTGGAGATCACGGCCTTCAAGCAGCCACGCGACTTCGGCGAGCACTTCAAGGCACGTTACGGACCGACGATCGCCGCCCAAGCCAACGCACGTCAGAACGGCCGCGACACAGAGCTCGACGAGGCGCTGGACAGATTCTGCGATGAGTGGAACCTCGGCAGCGCCGATAACGCGCGCTTTGAGATGGAGTACCTACTCGCGGTGGGCACACGAGGGTGACTCAGAGTCGTTAGGTCGCCGCTTCGCTTGGCTTGGGCGCCCGCAGCTGCTGTGGGGCTGCTGCCAGCCCAGGAGCTCCTACACGATCGGCGGTGGCTTGCTTTCGGCGCTGGCGGCGAGCGCCGGATCCCACGTCGCATACCGCGCAGGCGTGACTGAACGCCGAGCGGGCGAACTCGAGCGCAGCCGCATGCGGGTCGGGGCTCGCGCGAACGTCGTCCCAGTCGAGGATGTACTCACCGAGCGCCGCATCCCAATGCGCAGCCGCGGGCAAGAGCGTGGCGTCCGCAAACCCCTCCGGCGCCGGATGCGCGTAGGCGTAGAACGCCGCCTTGCCGGATCGCGGATCGCCGGGCCACCAGCCGACGGCGACCTCCTGCGAATCCATCGCGTTGCGCATGATGAAGTCATCCGAAGGCGGGTCGGCCCGCTCGCCCGAGAACAGGCTGACCGCGAGGTCGAACGAGCCCCACCACGCGTTGACCGGCGTGCAGCGTCCGCGATACGGCGCGCGGAACGCGGCGAGGACAAGCGCCGCCTGGGTCGCGGCGGCGAAGTAGGAGGCGACCTGGGCGGGGTCGTAGCGCGCGTGCTCGTCATCCTCGTCGAGCGGCACGCTCCAGGCGACCTCCTGCGGCGTCGGGTCGATCTCGACGGCGCCGACGAGCGCGCGGACCGCGTCCAGCAGCTCGCGCGTGACCGCGCCCACCGGTCGGTCGGGGGCGAGCGCGACTGCACGCACGCGCCCGTCGCTGTGTTCGACGACCGCCTCGTGGGTGCGCAGGTCGAGCGCGACGACGAGCGCCCCCGAACCGTCCGGCGCCGGCAGCGGGGCGGTCTCCCACCCGCGCGCGGTCAGACGCAGCGCCGCGTGCTGCAGCTGCGGCTCGGGCGGCGCGAGCACCACCGCCAGCTTGCCGAGAACCTGGGTGTGCGCGTGTAGCGTGTCGCAGGTCTCACTCCATTGCTCGTAGGAAAGCGCGGGCCACTCGCGGGACATAGTCACACGCTACCTATTTGGGCTCTGCTTGGTGTGGTGTGACGCGTTGCTGGTGGTTCGCTTGACATGCCCGGACTTGCTGTGGTTTGCTGTTCGTACGACGGTCATCTCCGGCGGTCGTCACGGAGAGTTTGCGGGTGCTTTGAGTGAGCGCGACAGAGATTGATCAGGCGAAGCTGCCCGACGAGCAGGCGCTCGCGCCGGCCGACGAGGACTGCCCGTTTTACACCCTCGGCGTCTATGACTCGATCTCGTCTCTTTATACCGACGAAGACCAGATCCTCGAGGCACGGCCTTAATCGCGCGCCCCCGGCGTGGCCTTTGATCGGCGGAGTATTTGTCGTGCGGGAGGCCCTGGACGAAAGGCACATGGATGGGCGATGACGTGTTGGGCATCAGCCTCCTCGGGGCTTTCTCGATCACCGTGGGCGGCCATGTCATCCCCGACGACGCCTGGCGGCTGCGCAAGGCGAAGACCCTGATCAAGCTGCTCGCGCTTGCGCCCGAACGTCGCCTGCACGCAGACCGGGCGACCGAGCTGCTCTGGGCGGGGCGCGAGGAGGCCTCCGCCCGGAACAATCTGCACCAGGCGATCTTTGCGGCGCGGCGGGCGCTCGACTCGGCCGGGCTCGAGGGCCGCGACCGCCTGGAGTTGCACGAGGACGTGATCGCCCTCTGCCCCGAGCATCCCGTGCGGATCGACGTACTCGCCTTCGAGGAGGCCGCCGCGAGCGCGCGGGCGGGGCGCGACCCCGCCGCCTACCGGGACGCCCTCGATTCCTACGACGGCGAGCTGCTGCCCGAGGACCGCTACGAGGAGTGGACGGCATCGCGGCGCGACGCCGTCCACGAGCTTCGCCTCGCTCTGGGGATCGAGCTGGCCGAGCTGCAGGCGCCGGAGCACCCCGCCGCGGCGATCGACCGCCTGCGATCGGTGTTGGTCGACGCGCCGCTGCACGAGCCCGCCCATCGGGCGCTGATGCGCCTCTACGTTCAGGGCGGGCGCCGGCAGGAGGCGCTGGCCCAGTTCCAGGAGCTCAAGCTCGGTCTGCGGCGCGAGTTCGAGGACGAGCCCGACGAGGTGACCCGCCGCCTCTACCGGGAGATACTCACGCGCGGCGCGGGGGAAGGGGAGGAGGAGAGGCAGCCGGCGCGCCCACCCACAGCGGCCGCGGTCACCTCGCCGGCCGAGAGCCCGAACAACCTCCCGCGGCAGCTGACGAGCTTCATCGGCCGCGAGCGCGAGTTGGCCGAGGCCGCCGCGCTCCTGCGTAACTCGCGGCTGCTGACGCTGACGGGGGCGGGCGGCTGTGGCAAGACGAGGCTCGCTCTGGAGCTGGCCGGGCAGCTCCTCGGCGATTTCGCCGATGGCGTCTGGCCGGTGGAGCTGGCCGCGCTCGGGGAGCCCGAGCTGATCGGCCCGGCGATCGCCCAGGCCCTGGGCACACGGCTTGCCTCCGACCGCGCCCCGGAGGTCGCGCTCGCCGGGCACATCGGCGATCGCCAGCAGCTGCTTCTGCTCGACAACTGCGAGCACCTGGTGGAGCCGGTCGCGCATCTCGTCGAGGCGCTGCTGCGGCACTGTCCCCGCCTCACCGTGCTGGCGACCAGCCGCGAGCCGCTCCGCGTTCCCGGCGAGGTGACCTGGCGAGTCCCGTCCCTCTCCCTCCCGGAGCTGGTCGACCACTCCCCCTCGGAAGGGTCGCTGGAGGCGGAGTCGGTGCGGCTGTTCACCGTTCGGGCGGGCCAGGCCGCCCCCGGCTTCGAGCTGGACGACGAGAACGCGCTCGCGATCTCGACCCTCTGCCATCGGCTCGACGGGATGCCGCTGGCAATCGAGCTCGCGGCGGCCCGGGTCGGCGCCCTGACCCCCGCACAGATTGTCGAGCGCCTCGACGACTCCCTCGAGTTGCTCTCGGGGGGGAGCCGCACGGCGATGACCCGGCAGCAGACGCTGCGGGCGACGCTCGCCTGGAGCTTCGATCTGCTCGAGCCCGACGAGCAGATCCTCCTGCGGCGCCTCGCAGTGTTCGCCGGGAGCTTCGGCCTGGAGGCGGCCGAGGACATCTGCGCAGAGGATCCGCTGCAGCGCCTCCAGGCGGTCGCTCTCCTCGGCCGCCTGATCGACAAGTCGCTCGTCCACGTCGAGGAGGGCCCCGGCGATCGCCGCTACCGCTTGCTGGAGACCGTGCGGCAGTACGCCGCGGAGCGGCTGCAGGAGGCCGGCGAGCGGGAGGCCTTCGAGCGCCGCCATCGCGATTGGTACATCGAGCTCGCCGAGAGCGACCCGACGCCCGCCGGCGACCTCCCGGCAAGGGATCGGCTCGCGGCGGCTGGACTCAGAGCACGACAACCTCCGCGCCGCTCTCGCCTCGGCCCTGGCCGACGATCCTCAACTCGCCCTGCGCCTGGCCGTCGCCCTCTGGCGTTTCTGGCTGATGCGCGGCTACCTCGCCGAGGGCTATCGCTGGCTCGCCGCGTCGCTGGCGGCGGCGCCGGAGCACACCGCGGATCGCGCCCACGCCCTGCTCGCCTCCTGCCTCGTGGGCATGCGGCGCGGCGTCCATGCGCGACTCCACGAGTTCGGCGCCGAAAGCGTCGCGATCTTCGCCGAGCTCGGCGACCACGCCGGGATGTTCGACGCGGTCGAGGTATCGACGGCCTGTCGCGCGATCGTCAGCGGGCCGGCGGACATCGAGGCGCTGCTCGACGAGCACGAGACGCTCCTCGTGGACGATCTCCCCGCTGCCCGGCCGCCGGCGTGGGCGGCGCACACGCGCGCCATCGCGGCCTGGTTTCGGCGTGAATATCCGCAGGCGCGCCAACAGTTCGAGCTCGCGCTGAAGCGGGCCGGAGAGCTCCTCGCCGAGCCTCGCCCGGCGCTCTGGCCGATGAGCTACGCGCTGATCACCGTCGCGCCCGAGGCCGGCTACCCGTTGCTCCTGCAGGAGGACACGGCGATCGTCGGTCGTCGGGTCGGTGGAGGAGCGGCGGTCGCCTACATCCTGGGCAACCTCGCCGTCGTCGATCGGGTGCAGGGCGACTTTGACCGGGCGGGTGAATTGATCGAGGAGAGCCTCGCGCGCTTCCAGGCACTCGCCGACGTGCAGGGGGAAGCCTTCGCGCTGGGCGCGCTCGGCAACCTCGCCCGCTCCAGCGGCGACTTCGAGCGCGGGCGGGCGCTGCTCGAGCGCAGCCTCGCCCTCCGGCAGGAGGTCGGCGACCGGCGCGGCACCGGGATCACGCTCGGGTGCCTGGCGGTGCTACTCGCTCGCTCAGGCGAGGAGGCAGGCGCCCGGGCCGCCGCCGAGCAGAGCCGTGACTGGTTCGCCGAGAACGATGACATGATCGGCCTCAGCGCCGCCGAGCTCAGCCTGGCGAACGTGGCGCTGTCCGCCGGCGATCGCGTCGGGCGCCCGCGCGCATCTGCAGGACGCTGTCTCGGTGTTCGAGGCTATCGAGTCCACCCCCCAGGAGGGTTGGGTACTGGCCGTGCTCGCCGCGATGTCCGCCGAGGACGGCGAACCGGCGACGGCGCGCCGCTGGCTCGACCGGGCGATCTCGCATTTCGAGTTGCGCGGCGGCGACGCCGGCATGGCCTACTGCCGTGAGGTGGAGCGCGGCCCGGGAGTCGCCGCGGGGAGCGAGATTGCCCAGTGACCCGACTTAGAGGAGCCCTAAGACATTGCAAAGTCGTCGTTAAGAGGCGGACCGTAGCCTCGCTGAGCGTGCTCGAGACGCGACGTCAAACAACCGAACTGAGAAGGAGGCCGGCATGGCTACGCAAGGAGTGCTTGGAGCGGCAACGCTGAAGGAGTTCGAGGACGGGCTGCACGGAGAGCTGATCCGGCCCGGCGACGGCGCCTACGACGAGGCTCGTTCGATCTGGAACGGCGCCCATGACGCCCGCCCGGCGGTGATCGCCCGCTGCGCTGATTCCTCCGACGTGCGCCACGCAATCGGATTCGCGCGCAGCGAGGGGCTCGACGTCGCCGTGCGCGGCGGCAGCCACAGCATTCCCGGCTTCTCGACCTGCGACGACGGCATCGTCATCGACCTCTCGCCGATGAAGGGCATCGCGGTGGATGTGGGCGGCCGCACCGCCACCGCCGAGGGCGGCGTCACCTGGGGGGAGTTCGACGCCGCGACCCAGGAGCACGGCCTCGCCACCACCGGGGGCCTGATCTCGACCACCGGCGTCGCCGGCTTCACCCTGGGCGGCGGGATCGGCTGGCTGATGCGCAAGTACGGCCTGGCCTGTGACAACCTGCGCTCGGCCGAGGTGGTAACCGCCGACGGCCAGATCCTCACCGCGAGCGCGACGGAGAACCCCGACCTCTTCTGGGGTCTGCGCGGCGGCGGCGGCAACTTCGGCATCGTCACCTCCTTCGAGTTCGACCTGCATCCCGTCGGCCCGACCGTGGCCGCCGGCCCGATCTTCTATCCGGGCGACCGCGCCGAGGAGATCATGCGCTTCTACCGCGATTTCGCGCGTGAGCTCCCCGACGAGCTGAGCACCCTGGTCAACCTGATCACCGGGCCACCCGCCCCGTTCCTGCCCGAGGACTGGCACGGCAAGAAGCTGATCGCCCTAGTCGGCTGCTACTCCGGCGACCCCGAGGAGGGGATGAAGGTGATGCAGCCGCTCCGCGACCTCGGCGACCCCGTCGCCGACCTGGTCGGTGAGATGCCCTACGTGCAGATGGAGAGCCTGCTCGACGCGCTCTGGCCGAAGGGCACCCAGGCCTACATGAAGGCGGGCTACTTCCGCGAGCTCGACGACCACGCGATCGAGACGATGGCCCGCTTCCATCAGAACGCGACCTCCCCGTCCTCGGAGATCCACATCCAGCAGTTCGGCGGCGCGATCGCCCGTGTCGGCGAGGACGAGACCGCCTGCGGGGAACGCCAGGCGCCGTTCGTGCTCAACGTGATCGCCACCACCCACGAGCCGACCGGGCTGGAGACCCACATCGATTGGGCGCAGCGGCTCTATGGCGAGATCGAGCCGTCGCTGACCGGCGGCGCCTACATCAACTTCCTCTCCTCCGAGGGCGAGGATCGGGTCAAGGCGGCCTACGGACCCGAGAAGTTCGCCAGGCTTCGCGCGCTCAAGGACCGCTACGACCCGACCAACCTGTTCCATCTGAACCAGAACATCCCGCCATCATGAGGCGGGATGTCGTCACGACTCGCCGCCGTCCGCCGAAGCGACGCCGGTCAACGGCGAACGACTCGCTATTTATTTCCCTCTCAGCTGACGACGTGCAGTGCGCGCGGCATGATCGAGTAGCGCGCCTTGTCGACCTCGCCGATGTAGTCGCCGTCGACCTGCAGTGGCAGCGGACGTCCGTCGGCGCTCTGGACCGTCAGCTCCGTCAGCGCGGGGAAGCTCGAGACGTGTCTATGGCGCGCGATCCGTGCGTGGCGCGAGAAGGCGCGCCAGGCGATCGAGGGCATGTCGAAAGGCCTCGCGCGGTGCAGGACGCACCCCGCGAGCGCGCCCGAGTCGAGCGCCGTGCCCTCGGCGACCTCGATCGGGCGGTTCTGGAAGTAAGTGAAGGGCGAGCCGTTCTGCACGATCGTGGTGACGCCCTCGAGCGTCTTCCCGTCGGTGTACGCGAGCATCCGCGGCGGGTGCACGAGGTAGCGGCGGGCGAACGTGGTGAGCGCCGCCCACGTGAAGTAGTAGGCGCCCAAGCGCGCCTTCAGGCGGGGGTTGGAGTCGACTCGCGCCACCACGCTCGCGTCGACGCCGAGGCCTGAGGCGAAGGTGAAGCAGCGGCCGTTGACGACGCCCAGATCGACCTTGCGAGGGCGCCAGTCATCGGCCATCGCGAGCAGGTGCTCGGTCGCGTCGACGAGCTCTCCGGGGATGCCGAGCATCTTGCCGAAGACGTTGGCCGAGCCGCCGGGCAGGCAGGTGAGCGGGGTGGAGGATCCGAGTAGTCCGTTGGCGGCCTCGTTCACGGTCCCGTCGCCGCCGAAGGCGACGACCACGTCATAGCCCTCGTGCGCGGCCTCGCGGCACAGCTCGGTGGCGTGACCCTGAGCCTCGGTGTCGACAGCGTCGACTTCGAAGCGACCCTGTAGCGCGTAAACGACGAGATGGCGCAGACGGTCAGAGACCGTCGTGGCATAGGGGTTGACGATAATCAGCATGCGCCGCTTGCTCGCCGCCTGCAGCGGCTCGAAATCCCGCGGCGCGGTCTGTCGCTCGTCCTCGTGTACGGGTGAGCTCATCGCAAGGCCCTACACCACGCCGCCGGGAGCGTTACCAACGCTTCGTGCTCGTCTTGCATTCGTCCGTCTACCCGCGCTATACTTCTGCCGGACACATCCAGAGGGGTGGAGGGCCTGGCCCTACGAAACCCCGGCAACCACCGTCAAAGTCACAGGCGGGAAGGTGCCAATTCCAGGCGATGTGTGGCGGGCTTCGCGCTCTTTGCCACACGTGACACGGCGAAGACTAAAGCGAAGGAGTCCCAATGGCTGTCAGTCATCTGCAGTGCAAGGAGTGCAAGGCCCAGTATCCGCTGGAGGCGCTGTACGTCTGTGAGCAGTGCTTCGGGCCGCTGGAGGTCGCTTATGACCACAGCCGCTCGAGCCTGGATGTCGGTGAGCTGCGTCGTCGCATCCAGGGCGGTCCGCAGAACATCTGGCGCTACGCCGACTTCCTGCCGCTCGCCGGTGGCCCCCCGGGCCCATCCGGCCGGCTGGCCTCGCGCGTGGGTCTGCCGGCGGGGTGCACGCCGCTGATTCGTGCCGACCGGCTCGCCGAGCGGCTGGGCCTGCGCGAGGTGTGGGTCAAGAACGACGCCGCCAACCCGACCCACTCCTTCAAGGACCGGGTGGTGTCAGTCGCCGTAACACGTGCTCGCGAGCTCGGCTTCGAGACGATCGCGTGCGCCTCGACCGGCAACCTCGCCAACTCGGTGGCTGCCCACGGGGCGGCGCTGGGAATGGACTCTTACGTCTTCATCCCTGCCGATCTAGAGGAGCAGAAGATCCTCGCCACTGGCATCTACGGGACCAAGCTCGTCGGCGTGAAGGGCAGCTACGACGACGTCAACCGTCTGTGCACGGAGCTATGCGCCGAGCGCGACTGGGCGTTCGTGAACATCAACCTTCGTCCTTACTACGCCGAGGGCTCGAAGACCTTGGCGTTCGAGATCGCCGAGCAGCTGGGCTGGGAGCTGCCCGATCGCTGCGTGGTTCCCGTCGCCTCGGGGTCGCTGTTCACGAAGATCGCCAGAGGCTTTCAGGAGTGGACAGAGCTCGGGCTGATCGAGGGGGAGTCTTTTCCCCGCATGAATGGCGCCCAGGCCGAGGGCTGCTCGCCCGTGGCCAGCGCGTATGCCGCCGGCCTCGATGTCTGCCGCCCGGTGAAGCCGAGCACGATCGCCAAGTCGCTGGCAATCGGCAACCCCGCCGACGGTCCCTACGCGCTGGATCTGGCGCGCCGCACGGGCGGTTCGGTCGATGCGGTCAGCGACGAGGAGATTCGGGCGGGCATCAAACTGCTGGCCGAAACGACCGGCGTCTTCACCGAGACGGCCGGAGGCGTCACGACGGCCGTGCTGTCGAAGCTCGCCGCGCGTGGGGACATCGACCCCGACGAGCGTGTCGTGCTGGTGATCACCGGCGACGGCCTGAAGACGCTCGATGCGGTGCGCGACACGTTCGAGACCTACAAGATCGACCCCAGTGTGGAGGCGTTCGAGAGCACCGTGCCCGAGACCGTGGCGGTCTGATGGCGGTGCTCGTGAAGATCCCGACGCAGCTACGCGCCGCCGCCGAGGGCACCGCCGAGACTGAGGTCTCGGGCGCAACCGTGGCCGAGGCTTTGAACGGCCTGTATGAGCGTTATGGCGAGCTGCGCGAGCGCATCTGTAATGAGGATGGCTCGCTGCGGCGCTTCGTGAACGTCTACCTGGCGGGTGAGGACATCCGCTTCCTGGATGGGCTTGCCACGCCTGTGCCGGACGGCGCCGAGTTGACAATTCTTCCGGCAGTTGCCGGAGGCTGACTCGTCGCCGTTGCCGGCGTCGACCCGCTGACGCCGATCGTCGAGACGAGCCCCGCGGCGCACATCGCGCCGACCGTCAGGCCGCGTAGCCGGCGCGGGGTCAGCCAGTCGACGTTGTGGGCCTGCAGCCACGACCTGAAGCCTGTCGCGCACGACGCCGCTGCCATTGCACAACCTGCGCACATGCCTTCAGAGTAAGCGATCTCATTCACGATCGTAGACAGGTCTGCGTTGAAGCGATCCCATCTAGCGCCCGGAGCGGGGATGAGGACTTGAACGCTTCGAGATTTCGCTTCGAGATTTCTTCACCTCTGTTGAGGTTCGCCTGAGTACCCTGAGATTAGCTACAGGTATGGCTACTGGAACCCTCACCCGTCCCGCCGCCGCAGAGGGCATGACCGAGTTCTTCGATGGGATCGCATGCCTCGACGAGCGCGTGCGCCGCCAGGCGACGGCGGCCCCCCGGGAGATGCCCGCACGCCTTACCGAGGCGGGCCGTTATATCGAGGTCCAGGGGCCTGACGAGCGGTTGCTGATAGGACTGGGGCGTGGCGTAACGCACATCGGTCGGGGCCTAGCCGCCGACCTGCGCCTGGATGAGGACTCCGTCTCCAGGCGCCACGCGATCCTCGTATATCGCAGCTCTGGCTCCCGCATACTCGACGACCGCAGCTCCAACGGCACGTTCGTCAACGGCCGCCGCGTCACGCAGGCGGATCTGAAGGACGGCGACGTATTGGCGCTCGGGCGGGTCGTACTGCGGTATCTGGAGATCTGAGACCCAGCAGCGCGGGCCCTGTTCACCTGCCGCTCAGTGGCCGCCGAGGCTGAACGCGCCGCTGAGCACGACCGGCCCTGGCTGGGTCGCTTTGCTGTTGGTCTCGCGCGTCAACAGGATCTCGCGGTAGTCGCCGGCGTTGGCCGGTAACAGCGCCCCGCCCTGCGCCTGGCCCTTGGAGCTGACAGGGGGGATCCTACCCAGCGGTGCGGAACTAGTCGGAGAGTTGTAGAGCCACACGGCGTAGAAGAAGCCGCTCGACGGCGGTAGGTGTTCGGCCGCGATGTAGAAGGCGCGCTTGGAGCCTTCGGAGAGGACCTCGACCAGGCCGACCGTCTTGCTGTTGGGTTCCGGCGAGGTGAGAGGGATCTGCTTGTCGACGGTCGGCTTGCCGGCCTGCGTGGAGGTGCTCGAGGTCGCTGAGGTGCTCGGGGTACTGGTCGTGGTGCCGGCGGTGGAATCGGTTTTGGTGCTCGATGCTTTGTGGGAGCCGCCGCCACTCGTGATCAGGATCACAGCGACCACGATGATCACGACGAGCGCCGCGAGCAGCAGTGCACCGCCGCGTCTGGAGCTGGGCAGGGAACTGGAGAAGTTGGTGTCCTGTGTGGACGGGGTGGCCCGCATCTCCTCGGGTGCGGGTGGTGGCGTGACCGCCGGCGCGCGAGTGGGGTTGTGCGCCTCGCTCGGCTCCTGCGCGAGCGCGTCGAGCGCCGCGCGCGCCCGGTCGCGGACGGTGTGCTGGGGAATGCCGAGCATGTCGGCGATCTCAGCCTGGCTCTTGCCCTGGCGCACCAGCAGCATGAGCACCGCACGCTGGTCGGGGGGGAGGTCGTCTAGTCGGCTCATAAGCGAGGGGTGCGTAGGCTATCGTGGCGCCGGGATGGCCACGCCGAGCGCAGAGCAGCTGAATGAGCATATGGTCGGGTTCGACCGTCTGTATGGCCTGGAGCTGGTGGACTTCTCCGACGGCGAGGTCCGCGCCCGAGTGCAGTTGCGCGACGAGCTCAAGCAGCCGATGGGCCTGCTCCATGGAGGCGTCTACGCCTCGATCGCCGAGTCGCTGGCCTCGCTTGCCACAGCGCTGGGGGTGCTCGAGCACGGTGAGGTCGCGATGGGCATGTCGAACAGCACGAGCTTCCTGCGCCCGGTTACCGAGGGCGCCGTGCATGCCCACGCGACGCGATTGCATCGCGGCCGCACCACGTGGGTGTGGGAGGTGCGCTTCAGCGACGACGCCGGCCACCTGTGCGCGGTGACGCGGATGACGATCGCCGTGCGCCCCGCGCCGGCGGGCTAGTTCGGTGCGCGCAGCGGGACCGGCGTCTGCCCGGGCAGGGGTTGCTCGGCAAAGCCTGTGTCTGGCAGCGGCGCCGGCAGCGAGGTGGCTGGGGCGCCGATGTCGTTGATCGGTACAGCCGTCTCGGCGGCGGTGCGCGCGAGGTTGGGGCTGTCGGCGTAGATGCCGACCACCACACCGGCCGTGGGAAGCTCGATCGTGTCGTCTCCCTGCGCCGCCACGCCGGTGACGCCGCGGATGCGAATCGCGCGGTGTGGACGGGAGCCGAACGGGATGAAGCTGTTATCGGGGGAGGTGATCACCCGCAGGCGCGGGACGCAGGTGTTCTGGCCGCCTTCGGCGCAGTCTCCGTACTGGACGGTGAACGCGCCACTGGGATCCTCGGAGGCTTCGGTGATCGCCATGTGCTGGAAGGAGCCGCCGAGCCAGTAGACGGGGTAGCGAGCCAGGAGCAGGCTCTCGAGGGTCGTATGTGAGATCGGCTGATCCTGAAGGGTGTCGCCGCAGGCCCCGACGGTGAGCGTGCAGAGGCCCAGCGTGAACAGCGCGGCGAGCCGAGGCGGCGAGAAGCTGAGTCTCCGCACGATCAGCCTCTGTAGCGATTTGTGATCGGCATGCGGCGGTCACGACCGAAAGCGCGCGTGGTGACCTTGATCCCCGGCGGCGCCTGACGGCGCTTGTACTCGGCGAGATCGACGAGCCGGATCGTGTGGTCGACCTCCTGCACGGGCAGACCCTCGGCGATCAGCTGCTCGCGGCCCTGGTTGAGCTCGATATAGCCGTAGAGGATGCGGTCGAGCAGCTCGTAGGGGGGCAGCGAGTCCTCGTCGCGCTGGTCGTGGCGCAGCTCGGCTGACGGTGCTCGCGCGAGGATCGACGGTGGGATCGGAGCCTGCACGCGCGCCTTTAGCTGCGCACCCCCGGCTCCTTTAGCGGCGGGGGAGTTGCGCCACTCACAGAGGCGATAGACGAGCGTCTTCGGCACGTCCTTGATCACGGCGAGACCGCCGGCGAGATCCCCATAGAGGGTTGTGTAGCCGACCGACATCTCCGACTTGTTGCCGGTCGTGAGCACGAGCCAGCCGAACTTGTTGGAGAGCGCCATCAGCAGGTTGCCGCGGATCCGGGCCTGCAGGTTCTCCTCGGTGAGATTAGAGGACCCACCCGCCCCACTCACCCCGTGGCCGGCGAGCTCGGCGTCGAGCGTCTCCGTGTAGGCGTCCATCACAGGCTCGATCTCCAGCTCGTGCGTGTGCATGCCGAGCGTGGCGGCCAGGGCGCGCGCGTCGTTTTGGGTGGCCGAGGAGGAGTAGGGGGAAGGCATGATCGCCGCGCTCGCGCGCTGCGCTCCGAGCGCATCGGCGGCCAGGCAGGCGACGAGCGCCGAATCGATCCCCCCGGAGAGGCCGAGGACCACGTGTGAGAACCCGTTCTTCTCGACGTAGTCGCGCAAGCCGAGCATCAGCGCCGTATAGATCTCGGCCTCCTCGGGCGCGAGCGGCTCGCTCAGACGCGGGGAGAGAGCGTCGACTCGCGGGGTGGGGGAGTACCCCGACAGAACCGCCAGGGGTGGCTGAATGCTTCGCTTGGAACGAGGCTCGCCGGTGTCGTGTGGTCGCGCCGACGGGGTCCAGGTTCGGATCCAGGTCGAGATCGCACAGCAGCAGGTCCTCCTCGAACTGCGCGGCGCGAGCGAGCGTCGCGCCGGTGTGATCGACGACGAATGAGTGACCGTCGAAGAGCAGCTCGTCCTGGCCGCCGACAAGCCCGCAGAAAGCGATCGGGACGCCATCTTCGCGGGCTCGCTGGGCGAACATGCGCTCGCGCTCGGAGCCCTTGCCGGCGTGGTAGGGGGATGCGGAGATGTTGACGATCAGCCTCGCGCCGTCGGCCGCCTCCTCGGAGGCCGGGGGGCCGGGCAGCCAGATGTCCTCACAGACCGTCAACCCGATCAGCCGCCCGCCGATCTCGATCGTCGCTCCCGAGGTTCCCGGTTGGAAGTAGCGCCGCTCGTCGAACACGCCGTAGTTGGGCAGATGAACCTTGCGGTAGATCGCCTGGACCGCGCCGTCGGCGAGCACGGCGGCGGCATTGTAGACGTGCTCGGCGTGCTCCGGGAAGCCGACGATCGCGACCACGCCGTGCGTCTCTGCGGCCAGATCTAGGAGCGCGGCTTGCGCGTCTGCGAGGAAGTGCTCGCGCAGCAGCAGATCCTCGGGGGGATAGCCGGTGAGGGCAAGCTCTCCGAACAGCACGAGATCGGCCCCGGCCTCGCGAGCTTGATCGATGCCCGCACGGATCCGCACCGCGTTGGCAGCGATGTCGCCCACCGTGGGATTCATCTGGCAGAGAGCCAGCCTCACAATGTCTCCCTTGCAGGAATTTTCGACTCCCAGGGTGAAGATGTGGTTTTGTCGAGAGACGGAAGCGGTCGGGTATGGTGTGAGACTGCCATGGCAGGATCGTATGTGCTCGAGGGAGGTTGAGTCCGATGGCCGCAGAGGACTGGCTGGTGGGATTCCTGCGCGACTTCTCTGCGCTCTCGGAGGAGGAGCGCGACGCCGCGATCGACGCCCTCCCATCGGCGGACCGCGATGCGATCCTCGCCCTCGCGGAGGTCAGAGAGGTTACGCCGGAGGCGGGCCTGGTTCAGGTTTTGGATGCCGGCCAGGCCGGCCTGGAGAAGCTCTATGAGCTCAGAGAACCCGGAGATCTGTACACGCTGATCAACCTGGCGGTCAGGCAGAACCCGAACATCGTCGTCGAGGCTCTGTTCGCCGCCGTGGTCCTGCATCGGGGATGGGACCAGGAAGAGCCATCGGAGATTCTCCAGCTTCGCGAACAGTGGCACTGGCATATGCACGAGCAGTTCGCAGCACGCGAGCGCGAGAAATAACAGCCAAAAGGGTAGCTCTAGCGCGACCTGGTGAGCGTCGAGCGGCCGTTGCCGGCGCCCCCGGCAGCCTTGCGCGGAGGTTTCGCCCCGTTGGCTCGGGAGCCGTTGGCGGTGTGGCTCGCGCCAGGAGCCTTCGAGCGCTTAGCCGGAACCCCCGCCGCGCGAGCCAGCGCGGCGATCGCCCAGCGTAGGTCCCGCATCAGCCCCTCCAGGCCCGGCAGGGCGTCGTAGTCGGCGAGCAGACCGAAGCCGAGATGGCCGTCGTAGCTCATCACGGCGATCCCCAGCGCCTGGCGCTGGGCGAGCGGAACGACCGGGTAGAGGACCTCCAGGCGGCGCCCGAGCACGTAGAGCGGGAACTGCGGGCCGGGGACGTTCGTGACGACGAGGTTGAAGAAGCGCTGGCGCGCCTGCAGCCGCGCCGCCTGGCTGAGGATCGTGGGCGGAGCGAACCCGGCGAGGTTGGTCAGCACCTGCGCGCCCACGGCCTGCCCGGACTCCTTCAGGCTCTCCATCTCGCCGCTGATCTGCCGCAGGCAGTCCACCGGGTCCTCGACGCCGACGGGCAGCGGAGCCCACATCGCGGCGACCTGGTTGCCGAGCGCTCCGCGCTGGGAGTCCGCGCGCACGGACACAGGGACCATCGCCTTCAGCACCAGGCCCTCGGTGTCTTCGCCCTGAGCGCGCAGGTAGCGACCCAGCGCGAGGCTGACGGAGGCGAGCACGACATCGTTCAGCGTGCCGCCGAGCGCGTCCTTGATCGCCTTGAACTGGGCGAGATCGCCGTCGAGGAAGGTGTAGCGCCGGTGCGGGCCGATGTCGACGTTGAACGGGCTCGGTGGCGCGGGAGCGTTGATACCGGCGAGCGTCGTGGCGCCGATGCTCACGAGGCCATCCTTCAGCTGTGCCGCCGCTCGCCGCGGAGCGCGCAGCAGCGCACGGGCGCCGCGGGTCATCTCGCCGGGCACCGTCGTGCGCTCGAGCAGCGCCTCGCCGAGCAGCTTCGCCGATCCCGGCAGCGGCCGAGCGGTCCAAGGTGTCGGGGGGCGCGACGTACCGGGACCGGCTCCGGGGCTGTGTCGAACAGAACGGTCGTGATGTCCACGCCGGAGACTCCGTCGACCAGCGCATGGTGCGTCTTCGCGATCAGCGCGAAGCGCCCGCCCGCCATGTGCTGCACCAGCCAGAATTCCCACAGGGGCTTGGAGCGGTCCAGGCGCTGGGAGAAGAGCCGCCCGGCGAGCTGCTTCAGCGCGGCATCGTCGGCCGGTCGCGGCAGGGCTGTGTGACGGATGTGGTAGCGCGGATTGAAGTGCGGGTCGTCGGTCCACACCGGCCGGCCCTGCCCGAGGGGGACATAGGCCAGCCGCTGGCGATAGCGCGGCACCAGGTGCAGGCGGCTGAGGATGTGATCGACAAGCTCCTGCGGCGTGGGAGCCTTGCCCTCGAAGATCATCACCATCGCGACGTGCATGTGTGCGCTCGAGTGGTCCTCGAGATGCAGGAACGTCGAGTCCAGCGCGGTCAGGCGGTCGGGGTTGGCCATTCGGTTTGATTGTCGCGGCTTCAGTGCCGCACGTCAACGTGGGGAGGTTTTTGGACTCCTCCCGGGCAAACGAGAGTGTGACGGTCGTCACAGATAAGGGTCGCAAAGAGCCCTTAAGCTACGAACAACTGTTCGACCCTGCCGAGTCGCCTCCGTGGATGGAGGCGAGCGGGGGACCCACTGCCAGGTCGTCGCATTAGACGACCCGGATGGGGCGAATCGGCCGTTGCTACGGCCGTAACGCCCGGGAGCGCGCGTCTGTTTCGCGTGCCGCACCGGCCGTGAGCCCGACAGCTAACCCCGTAGGCGGAAACAAGGAGGTTCCCAACACAATGTACGTCCCCGCGACGCTGGCGCCTGCCGGCGCCCTTGCTCCGATCGAGATATCGGCGAGCACAACACCACTGCTCCAGGTACCGGCACATACATCGCTGAGCGTGACTCGTACCGAGCTGAACGTGCTCGAGGGCCACACGACGAGCGTCACCGGCCAGTTGATCACCGCTGCACACAGCTTGGAGGGCGGCGGCACTGTCCCCGCCGAGCAATCGGTCGACCACGCGGCGGCGCTACCGGGTCGCGAGGTGCTGCTACAGACGCTCGGCAGTCGCGGCTGGCGGACTCTGGCCCACACGCGCACCGGTGCGGAGGGGCGCTTTCGACTGCACTACATGCCGCTCCAGACCGCGAGTGAGCAGGTGCGGTTGCGGTTCGCGGGCGATGGCGAAGACCTCGGCGCACACCGGCGGCTGGGCCGGTTGAACGTCTATCGCCTGGCCGAGGCGTCGTGGTATGGCGGCGGCGGCAATCTGGCGTGCGGCGGCGAGTTGACGGGCGCGACGATGGGCGTGGCCAACAAGACACTTCCCTGTGGCACGGAGGTGACGCTCCGCTATGACGGGCGCTCGGTGCGGGTCGCGGTGATCGATCGCGGGCCATACGTCGCTGGGCGTGAATTCGATCTGACCGAAGCGACCAAGCAGGCACTCGGGTTCGGCGGCGTGGGCGAGGTGTGGAGCACGCGCTGATCGAGAGCTCCGGCTCGAGGGGGCGGCGGCGCCAATCGGGATGCCGCCGCCTGAGAAGTCCTGATGGCCGCCGAGTGGGCCGCGCGCTGGTGCTACGCCGCGCGAATTGCATGGGATCGTTCATGCAGAGGTTGGCTTTCGCTGTCGCGGCGCCTTGAATCTGCCGAATGTCTGCGGGAATGAGCACGTCGCGAGCACACCTATGGCTGGAGAGCCTCGGCGAGTGGAGCTGGCCGGGCATGCGCGCGGAAGCCGTGGAAGCGCTGCCTCCGGCCTGGGTGCCGACGTTTCCACCACGCCTGGAACCCGCCACCGCCGGCCCGGCGATGCCGGGCGTGCGCCACCCCGGACGCGCGCGGGCGCAGAGGCTGATCACGGGCGCGCTGCTTTGCGCGATCGCGGTGGTCTGCACCATCGCTGGCTCTGAACGGGCAGCTGACAGTGGAGCACCTGATCGGGGTCCGTACGGCAGGATCGACCGCACCTCAGGCGAATACCATCGGCTCCGCCCCGCCGACGCAGCCTCTGTTCACGCTCACGCCGGTGAGCGAGGATGCCGCCGGAAGCTCGATCGACGCGGCAAGCTATCCCTCGGTGGCGCTGCACGGAACAGGCTCGTTCCTCACCTACCTGCCTCCCGGCTATGCGAGCACGGCCAGCCACTACCCCGTGCTGTATCTGCTGACCGGCAACGATCAGTCGAATACGGCGTTCCTGCAGATCGGCCTACAGAGCCAGCTCGATCAGCTGATCTCACACCACGTGATCCCACCCGTGATCGCCGTGATGATCCAGGGCGGTCCTGGATCGAACAACTGGCGCAACCAGGGCGCCACCCGTTACGAAAGCTACATCTTGGAAGTGCAGCAGCTCATCGACCGCACGCTGCCGACCCTGGCCGTGCGCAATGCCCGCGCGATCGTGGGCGACTCGATGGGCGGCTACGGCGCGATGAACGTCGCGCTTGCCAACCCATACCGCTTCGGGGTGGTCGAGAGCTGGCTGAGCTTCTTCAACGGGCTCGGAGGCGATCTGCACGCCGACCGGCCGATCATCACGCGACTCGGCCTGCACGCCTTCATCTACGGCGGCGAAGAGGACCACATCGCCAACCCCGACGAGGACGCGCCGTTCGCCGCGGCACTGCGGGGCGCCGGCGCGGACGCCAGGAGCGCCGTCTACCCCGGCGAACACAATCTGGAAACGATCGAAGCGCATCTGGCGAGCATGCTCACGTTCGCAGGGCGCTCGCTGTCCACCGCCGCCCGCTGAAAAAGACAGCTTGCTCCTCGCAAATGCGCCCGACGGAGCGCTGTGCGGCGGCGTCAGTCTTCGCGTGGCGGCGGCTGAAAGACGATGCGCTTGCACTCGGCCGTCGCGCCACCGCCGAGACGTAGCGCGGTCTGGAAACCCTCTTGCCCGACCTCACCGGAGTCGAGTGCCCGGCGCAGCTCGTTGAGCGTGGCGCGCTCATCCTCGGGCACCTGATCGCGCGGGACCTCGAGCAGGATCAGGTGTCGCGGGCGTTTGAGCCCGTGGGCGAGTCGCACGTAGCGCTCGCGCTCCTTCGCGTCCAGACCCTCGAGTGTGAGGACGATCGTCTGCCGATCGCCGAGGCGCTTGACGACGGCGGCGTCGAGCAGCTCACGCGCCCGCGCCTCGCATCTCATCCTCAGCGACTCGTCCCGCCAGCAGGGTGCGCACCTTCGCGAGCGAAAGCACGGCGCCACGCTCCTCCACGACTCGCTCGGCAAAGCGCGCTGACTCGGCGGCGTCGGGGGAGACGACCAGCAACAGGCTGCCCGGCGAGTAGCGCATCCGGTCCGACGGAGTGAGCACTCGACAGCGCGCGGAGACATCGACCGGCCGCGGCGGCCCATCGCCCTCGCGGCGTGGACGTTCGGTCGTCCACCCGCCGCGCTCGTCAGCACCGATCTTGACGCTGCGCACGGAGGGGGGAGTCGGCATTCGTCCATCATGCCCTACGGCGTGAGCTGACGCTTTGCGAGCGCATCGCCGAGTAGGAGCTATCGTCGCTTGTGTCATCCGGAGTGGGGAGGAGCACGATGGACCTGACGTTCAGCGATAGAGAGACCGCCTTCCGCGACGAGCTGCGCGGCTGGCTGGCGGAGAACCAGCCCGAGGCCAAGCCCGCGGCGGATGCGGGCGATGACGCGCAGTTCGCCTACCGGCGCGACTGGCAGCGGCGCCTGTACGACGCGGGCTGGGCGGCGCCGGCGTGGCCGACGGAGTACGGCGGGCGCGGCGCCTCGCAGAGCGAGTCGGCGATCTACTTCGAAGAGCTCGGCCGCGCGCGCGTGCCGTTCGCGGCGAACACGCTCGGGCTGTTGCTGGGCGGCCCGACGCTGATGGTGTGGGGCACGCCGGAGCAGAAGGAGCGCTACCTGCCGCCGATCCTTTCCGCGGAGGAGATCTGGTGTCAGGGCTTCTCCGAGCCCGACGCGGGCTCGGACCTCGCGGCGCTGAAAACGCGGGCCGTCAAGGACGGCGACGAGTGGGTGGTGACCGGCCAGAAGGTGTGGACGAGCGGTGCGCAGTACTCGAAGTGGTGCATGCTCGTGGCGCGCACCGACGGCGAGGTGGCCAAGCACAAGGGCCTTACGTACTTCCTGATGGACATGGAGCAGGAGGCGGTGCAGGTGCGCCCGCTGCGCCAGATCACGGGCGAGGCGGAGTTCAACGAGCTGTTCATCGAGGAGGCGCGGATTCCCGACGCGAACGTGGTCGGCGGCGTTGGCAACGGCTGGAAGGTCGCGCTGACGACGCTGATGAACGAGCGCGCGGGCCTCGGCTTCGCGCTGCAGATCCGCCTGCGCCAGCTGCTCGACGACATCATCGCAGCGGCCGCCGAGAAGGGCCTGCTCGAGGGGCGGGTGGGGTCTAATCGCGGACGCGATCGCGGAGCTGCACGTTCGCTGCGAGTCGATCCGGCTGCTCGCGTGGAAGGGCCTGACCGACGCCGAGCGCTACGGCCAGCCCGGGCCGGAGGGATCGCTTGTGAAGTGGCTGTGGTCGGACACCAACCAGCGCGCGACACAGCTGGCGGTCGATGTGATCGGCCCGGAGGCGCTGATCAGTGGCACGATCTGGAGCTATGAGCTTTTGCGCGCGCGCGGCAACACGATCGAGGGAGGCACTACCGAGGTGCTCAAGAACATCGTCGCCGAGCGCGTGCTCGGGCTGCCGCGCTTGAAGGTGGCCGCATGAACACGCATGGCTGCGCCGGATCGGCGTCCTCGGTCGCTCGCGTGCCAAGCACGCCACGCTCCCTGCGTCCTTGCCCGACTTGCCCTGCGTGCCATGCGCTGGGAGGCGTTCGTAGCTCATGGACTTCGGACTGACAGACGACCAGCGCGAGATTCAGCGCACGGCGCGCGAGCTGCTGGCCGAGCGCGCCAAGCCGGAGCGGGTGCGCGAGCACGCGGAGGCGGGCACGACCGACGAGGCGCTGTGGAAGGAGCTGTGCGAGCTGGGCTGGCCGGGGATCGCGATCTCCGAGGAGCACGGCGGCCAGGGCCTTGGCACGATCGAGCTGTCGATCCTGTGCGAGGAGCTGGGGCGCGTGGTCGCGCCGGTGCCGTTCCTGGCGAGCGCGATGGCGGCGTGCGTGATCGAGCAGGCGGGCTCGCCCGAGCAGCGCGAGCGCTGGCTGCCGGGCCTGGCCTCGGGCGAGACGATCGGCGCGCTGGCGGGCGCGGTCGACGGCACCGCGGAGCTGGTCGTGGGCGGCGCCGAGGCGGACGTGATCGTGCTGGTCGAAGACGGACGGTAGCGGGCGGCTGCTGACGCCGGAGGACGCCGAGGTGAGCCAGGTCGCGGCGATCGACCCGACGCGCTCGGCCGCGCGCGTGAGCGCCGGCCGAGGGCGCCGGCGAGGCGCTCGAGGACGGCTGCCCTGGCCTCGGGCGCGCGCTCGTGGCGGTCAGCTCGGAGCTCGTGGGCGTGTGCGAGCGGTCGCTGGAGATGACGCTGGCGTACGTCAAGGAGCGCAAGCAGTTCGGCGTGCCCGTCGGCGCCTACCAGGCGGTCTCGCACCGCTGCGCGCAGATGCTGCTGGACACGGAGAAGGCGCGCTCGACGACGGCGTTCGCGGCGTGGAGCGCGGACGCGGACCCCGAGCGGCCTGGCGGAGGCGGCGGCGATGGCCAAGGCGGCGGCGTCAGACGCCGGGCGCGAGGTGACGGCGAGCGCGATCCAGGCGCACGGCGGCATCGGCTTCACGTGGGAGGCGGACGTGCACTGGCTGTTCAAGCGCGCGCAGATCGACGCCGTGCTGCTGGGCGGCGCGGGGCGCCACCGCGCGCGCCTCGCATCGATCCTGGCGCGGCGAGCGAGCGCGCTGAGTACTGCCGGCGCGGATGGCTAGCGAGCCCCAGCGTCCGATCGTCCTTGTTCCCGGAGCCTGCCTCGGTGGCTGGGCGTGGCGGGAGGTGGCCGCCAGACTGCGAGCTCTCGGGCACTAGGTCTATCCGGTCACGCTCACCGGCCTCGGCGAGCTGTGCCGAGGGAGGGATGAGCCTCGCACTTCTGCGCGAGCTGATCGAGCGACACGACCCGCGCGCGGATGTCTTTGCCGATCCCTCCTGGGAGCTCCACGAGCTCCCGACCGGGCACTGGGCGATGTTCTCCCTGCCAGGTCCGCTCGCCGAGCTCATCGACCGGATCGCCGCAGCACCGAGCAGCTGAGGAGCGGCGAGCACGCACGCACTCGCTCGTCGGCCGCCGGACCCGACGCTAGATTCGACAGATTGTGCCGGTAGAGCCCAGCGAACTGAACGTCGCCCACCTGGACGCGGACCCTTCTGCAACTGCGCTGCTATTGAGCCGGGAGCCGGCGCTTGACGAGTGCAGCTTGGATGGTGCGACTCAGGCGGTGATCTGCTCGCGCTGAGCCCCGACGTCCGGGTGCTTCACGACCGGCACATGCCCCACAGCAAAGCCAACATCGATCACCCCTCAAGATCAAGGGCTATCCGCTCTACTATCCGCGGCAGCTGGCCATGCGCCTCAACCGCTCGGGTCCGTTGACGCGAGAGAAGCCCGAGAGATGCATGTCGCGCTGGCCGAGAGGCTCGCTCCGGTGTAATCAGAGACCACGGTCTCGCGGCCAAAAGCGCGGGTGTCCATGGGGCACACCCATCGGGAATCATGCGTGACGCTGACAAAGCCGCGGCCACCCCACGGCTCCTGGCCGTCACGTTGCAGCCCGAGGCATTCCCGGGGTTGACCCGCTACTGTGCGCAGCGAATGGCTGATCGTCGAGCAGGTGGAGCTAAGCTCTGATGAGCATGCAGGTATTTGATTGGTGCGCTGACACGGACGTTGAGTGGCATATGCCGCCACAGGAACGCGAGGGCTGGCGGTGCCAGCCGCCATCGATAATCAAGGCGTTCTTTGGGGGCGCGACGAGCGTCCTATCGCTCGAGATCCAGCCGATCTTCGCCGCTGCTTTCTCGACCCGGACAATCTGGGTCACGATCGGGAGTGATTGGGCGAGCGTCGGACGAGATCTGCGCGTTTCCTACAGCCGCGTAAGCGCTGCTGATCGTCACATTTTTGAGGGGTCTGCGTCGATGAATCTCGACTATTGTCCCCCCGATGAGTTCATGGCGAGGGGGGAAGCATCCCGAGAGGCGGCGTCGAGAGGTCGAGCGGCGCCAGCAAGACGTCGAAGCAGACGAGCCGTCGGGAGATAGCGGCGAGCGCGGCGAGCGCGAGCTGGTTTTCCGCTACGCGGAGTATTCAGGCCCCATACCACCCCCCGAGCTGATCGCCGGCTATCAGGAGGCGATTCCGAACGGCGGTGAGCGAGTCCTAGCCCTCGCCGAGCGCGAGCAAGAGCATCGACATCGGCTGGAATCCGTCAGTCTCGAGAAGGCCACTGCTGCCCACAGGCTCGGTCAGCTTCTCGCATTCGTTCTATCGACGCTGATCGTCGTCGCCGGAGCGATCCTGATTGCTAACGGCGATAGCGTCGCTGGCTATGGGACATTGCTCGTGGGAGCTGCGGCGCTACTTCGCGCTGCGTTTCAGCGTCGTGGCGCGAATGGCCAGTAGGGGCGCGGCCGGGCTCATCCACAAGCTGGAAGGCTTACTGTGTGTGTAGCTAGCGACCGTGCGGCCGTGATGGCAGACGAGATCAGTGAGTAGCCGCTGCGAGCGACGGGCGGTTCAGGGCGAACGAAGACGTCGAGTTCAGCGCGATCTCGCACGCGAGGTCGCCCGCATCTTTCCCGGCTGCCCCAAGGCGCGGGCTGAGGCGATAGCGACGCATACTGGTGATCGCAGCGGCAGGGTCGGACGGACCGCTGCCGGTCGCGCTCTTGACCCGGCGGCGATCACGCTCGCGGCGGTGGCGGCGGTGCGTCACGGCGACACCGACTACGACGGCCTGCTGATGGCGGGCGTCGACCGCGCGGAAGCGCGTGATCGAGTACGAGCCGACGTCAACGAGGTCCTCGACCGCTGGCGCACACGGCTCGACTGAATCACCCGGTACCTCCGTCGGACCCAGGCGCCGCACTCCATCCGACCTCGAACCGCGTGCGCTGGTCCAATCGCCCGGTCAACTGCATGTGCCTCTGTTGACTCCGCGTCAACCACAGCTCCAAAGCCAAAACAGACTAGATGCACGCCCCTGCGGGTGCTGTGCGAGCGCTGTGCAAGTTCGTTGGCCGCTTTCGAGGGGTGGTGGTCTCTATCGGGTGTGATGACCGCTGCGAGCATTGGTTCCGCGAAGGCCGGTGGGTATGCGCGCTATCTGGAGTCAAAGACGGTGGTGCCTGAGCGCGGGGATTACTACCTGACCCCGGACGGGGAGATGGCCCAGGCGCCTGGCCAGTGGCTCACCTCGCCGGAGACGCTCGCGCGGTTGGGTATCGAGGGCAGCGCGGTCGAGGGCCAGGACTTCATCGCGTTGATGGAGGGCCGCCATCCCCGCACAGGTGGGTGGCTTCGCCCCAAGGGCGCGGGCGGTGGCCGGAGCGGTGGGATCGACTTGACGTTCAGCGCGCCGAAGTCGGTCTCCGCAGTGTGGGCACTCGGAGACGAGGCCCAGCGGCGGGACATGGAGGCCGCGCACGCCGCGGCCGTGAGGGAGGCGATGGCGCATCTCACCGAGACGGTGCCGACCGTCCGCCGCCGCTACAGCGGCCAGGTTGTGGAGGAGCCGGCGCGGGAGGTGGTGGCCGCGGAGTACCGGCACACCACCGCACGCGGAGTTCTCGAAGGCGACGCGCCAGACCCGCAGCTACACAGCCATGTCGTGATCACGAGCGCCGTGCGGGATGACGGGCGGATCGTCGCGGTCGCCTCCCGTCCGGTCTTCCGCTCGGCGCGGGAGATGGGCGCCTACTATCGCTCGGCGCTCGCACACGAGCTTGGGCAGCGTGGTTATGCGATCGAGGCGGGGACCGGCAAGCAGGGCCGCTACTTCGAGATCGCAGGTGTACCCCAAGGGCTGCTGGAGGCGTTCTCCGCGCGCAGCCGTGAGGTCGCAAGGGCAGCGGAGCGCTTCCGCGCGAAGTGGGGTCGGGCACCGGAGCGTGGGGAGCTGCGCCGGCTGAAGCTGGAGAACCGTAAGGCGAAGGTGCTCGTCACCCGCGCGGACCTACACGCGGTCTGGAACGAGCACCGCAGCCCGCTTTGACTTCACGGGAGACGAACCCGCTCGGCTGCTCGGAGAGGCTCGTGGGTCGCGGCCGGAGCGTGCCCTTTCGGATCGCGTCGAGGAGCGCTTTACCGAGCGCGCCGCGACATTCGAGCCAGGCGAGCTCCGAGCCGTCCTGCTTGAGCAGTCCGTCGGCGAGCTCGCACCCAGGGAGGCGCTCGCGTTCTCGCGGTCGATGATCGCCGAGCGCAGGGTCCTCCCGTTGGAGGGTGGTTTGATGACGACGCTCGCGGTACGCGCCCGCGAGCAGGCGATCGAGCGGAGGTTCACCCAGCTCGCCCAGGCGGCCAACCGGGACGTCGGCGCGGTCGCACGCGAGATCGCAAGCGACACGGTCGCCGAGCGGATCGGCGGCCACTTGAGCGACGAGCAGACCCGCGCGCTACAGGTCATCACCGGCCCCGAGCGCGGAGCGATCCTCGTCGGGCCCGCAGGCACCGGGAAGGGTGTCGTGCTCGACGCCGCCGCCAGGGCCGAACAGCTCACGGGGCATCAGACGCTGGGTGTCGCCGTGTCCTGGTCGACCGCCGAGCGTCTCGGCAGAGACAGCCCGGCGCTCTCCCAACAGGTGTTCAGCGTCGACGCGCTCATCTCGCGCGTGGAGCACGGCCAAGTCAAGGTCGATGCGGATACGACGATCTACTTCGACGAGGCCGGGATGGCCGACACCAACCGGCTCGACCGGCTCACCGAAATGGTCGAGCGAACCGGCTGCAAGCTCGTCGCGATCGGTGACGCCGCGCAGCTGCCCTCGATCGGCGCCGGCGGCATGTTCGACCGTCTCGCCGAGATCGCGCCGAGCGCGGAGCTCTCGGACATTCTCCGGACGTTGGACCCCGAGGAACAGCGGGCGTGGGCAGACCTCCGCGCAGGAAGATCGGACAGAGCGATGGCGCACTACCACTCACGCGGCCAACTCCACATGGCGGACACAAGGGATCAGGCCGTCGAGCAGGCCGTGAAGAGCTGGGCGACACTCACCGAGACCCATCCGATCGGCGAGGTCGCGTTGATCTCCGACGCCTCGAACCAGGAGATCCACCGCCTCAACGCCCGCGCACAGCACTACCGCTCAGAACGCGGCGAGCTCGGCGAACTGGAGGTCGAGGTGCCGGGCGTCCACTACGGCATCCGCCAAGGCGATCGGGTAGCGATGATCGAGCAGCACCACGAGCCAGGAGCGGAGCGCATCGAGAACGGCAGCCAAGGAGAAGTCCTCGACATCACCCCCGTCCGGGGAGGCGCTCATCGAGTTCGACGTGACCGGCCGGCAGCGAACACTCGCCGGCGAGGACCTCGGCCGAGTGCGCCTCGGGTACGCGCAGCACATTCACCGTGCGCAGGGCGCTACCGTCACCCGCACCATCGTCGTCACCGGCGGCTGGCAGACCAGCAAGGAGCCCGCCTACGTCGAGGCATCCCGCGCCCGCCAAGGCACCCACCTGGTACGTCAACCGCGACGACCTCGGAGTCGAAGGCCACGACACCGACCGCATCCAGCGCCTCGCGGCGAACATGCGCCGCAGCCACGCACAAACCCCATCCCTCGCGCACCCTGAGCTACCCGACCCCGAATACGGTCGCGGCTACACGCACCCGATCGCACCCAGCCGCCGCAGCCGAATACCCGGCATCACCCGCGCCATCAACCACATCGTCCAACGACCAGCACCGGAGCGAACACGATGAGCCACAAGCTGCCGACGCCAGTTCCCTGCGGGGGTCCACGGCCATGAGCCAAGGGGCTAGCCGGTCCCCCAGCCGAAAAGCCCGGCGTGAAGCACCCCGGCATGAGGGAACGGTTCTCGGGGAGGTTGTAGAGGAGGCTTGCAGCAGCTACATGAACGTATACGCTGTTCTGGTGCCAGCCCTCGTCACCGTACGGATCACAACAGACCCAGCGTTCAAAGCGTTCATCGATGTCGTCCAAGCGGACGGGATCAAGGCCGACGAGCTGGGCATGAACTCCGGCATATACATGGTGGTCTTCAGCGGCAGCAACGTTGCGATGGGCACGGGGTTTGACACACTGCGCAACCTGATGGCCACACATACGGCTGAGTCCGTCAACGGGCTTGAGCGTGCACCTTTCGGCTAGCCACGCGCAAAGCGCCGCTATCGGCGTGCGGCACCGCTGACCACCCGATTGTGGGACGTACGGTGTAATCGTTCAGCGTTGCGGGATGGCATCGCGGAGCAGCGCTTTGCTACTTATGCCGACGCATCCGTGGCGGAGGTTTGTGTACCGGCCTCGTGTACGTTGATGATCTTGACCACTGCCTCGAACCAGGGCAGCTCGCGGCCGTTGCCAGCGAGCGTGAGCCGGCGCTTAGCGGCGAAGACGGCGAGGCTCTCGTCTACGAGCAACGAGTTGATGTGTTCCTGAAGCTGTTGACCTCCCTCAAGATGACCCTTTGGGCCGATGTCGTCATAGGCTTCACTCCAGTCCTGGCATGACTGAAGAAAATCTCCAACCAACTCCCGTTGCGTCGCCGACAAACCATCGGGGTGGTCGCGGACCCAGGAGTCCGAGGGGCCGAGGAGGCGAAGCAGCGCGTCGCCGCTGGCGATCGGTTCAAGCAGTACCGGCTCGTCACGCCCCCTCAGCGCGACGTCCGGCATGGAAGGAACGCGCTGGCTCCGCACGCTCTGCTCGTGAGCGCTCTTGATACGCCGCAGATCCTCCGGAGTGAACCTGTCCGGCTGTCCATCGACCACCGCGTGGCAGTTAGCGCACAGCAGGATCAAGTTGTCGTAGCCGTCGAGATCGTGACGCGAGCCGCTTGAGCCGCGCGGCCCAAGCGGAGCCTGAGCCACGATATGGCACTCTCGGCCAACGATTGCGTGTGGATCGCCGGACGCTGCTGGGGCCTCTACTAGCTGGGCGCGACAGCGCGCACATGCGTTGCCGGAGAGGCTCCAAAGAATCTTGCGGTTATGGGAGCTGATCGCCACGCCACCATTGTGGCGCACATTGGTCGAAGGAATCTGCTCGGCGCAGGAGGACCGGCCGGCGTCAACCGGCTATTTCGGCAGTATCTTGATCGTCCAGTTCCCGATCGCGTTAACTTGAAAGCTCTTATAGGTACCCGCTTCGAGGACCGTCGTGCCGCTATGTGCCTGCGAGTTCACCGGGACACCTTCGCTGGTATAGATCTGGAACACACTGCCATCGTTGGTCCATTCAAGGATCGATTCATTGTCCACCGTGATGGTCCCGAGGCTCTTACCACCGTTACCGCTGAACGATTGGACTCCGCTGCTCGCTTCTGAGTGCGGGGATGTCGCGGTGCCTTCCTTGATGGCGTTTTCGTTCCCCCTTGCTTCACCGGCTTCAAGTGCAGCTTGATTCTTGGCTTCCGCTTCCTTCGCCTGCTTCTTCAGGCCTTCAGCGGTTTCGGCAGCGTTGCTCGTGTGCCTTTCGACCAGCCAACGGCCGCCGGTATAAATCAGTTCATCGGTTTCTTCAAGTTCCGGGTTGATCGCCGTGGCGTGGTCGCCCACAACGAGAATCTTGTACTTCGCAACCTCGGCCACGTTCTTCTTGAGGCTGTTCTGCTGAATCTTCTGTTCGGCAGCTGGTGACAGAACGCCGGGCTTGACATTCCAGTCCTTGAAAGTGGCCGCCTGGCAGCTACTCGCTTTTGCTTCCGCCGCAATCCTGGCCTGATCGTTCTTGCTGGAGAGGGCACACGCGGCTTGCGTGTTTCCCGTGCGCTCGTCCTGAAAGTATTCGTAATACGACGCGCGGACGCCGGCAGCGTTGCGATTGGTCGCGTCAGCAGCCGTGTTCGTGGACGAGTTGCTGCCACAAGCAGTAAGCCCTCCGGTGACGACGACTGCTGACAGCACGATGGCTGCGCTGGTGCGATTACGTCTAGGGCTTGCCTTCGGCATTTGCAGCTTCCTGGCCGGGATGGTCCGAGGCGTTGTTGATGTTGATCTGCGTAAACACGGGGGGACCCCCCGTCGTGGCGTTTGGCTTTACATCGTAGGCATAGACCCGCACGGCAACGCCGCGATACTCGCCTGTCGCGGCCGCGTTGGTGGACCCCCAGCTGGTCCAATGGAGGTGGACCACATCAGCCCGTTCACTGGTCGCCTCGCCTGGGGCTGTGATCACGCAACTGCTAGGGCGGACCTCGCCGAGGGTGTAGCCCTTTGCTTCAACGCAGAGAAGCTGTGGGCTCAAAGCCTGCGTGGCGGTCGTTGTAGCGGCGGGCGCCGTCGCAGTTGTCTTGGTGTTGCTTTCGGGCAGTTCGGCGCACGACCTGAACCCGTATGCCTTGGCGATGCTGGACGCCTTCGTGGTTGCTGCGATGTCTTCCTTGAAGCCTGACGCGCTGCCGCTGCTCGCGGTGGCGCGTTCGCGCCAGTGGAGCCATTTGGCGATGGTGCTCGCACCGGCCAGTGGTTGCGGGAGCGCGCGAAGCCGAGCATCGGCTTCTTCGGCGTCTTTCTTCGACTCACTCAGGTCGAGTTCAGTGCTGATCTTCACCGCGTTTTCTTCGGCGGACAAGGCTTTAGTCTTCTCTCCGAGCGAGTGGCAGATCGTGTCGGCGCTTGCGATGTACTGAGCCTTGGTTGGTGCCGCGGCGGTCGTCTTCGTGGTGGTGCTGCCGCAGCCAGCTATCAGCACCAGTGAGAAGCAGAGGGCCGATGCTCGCACTACAGGCATTTTGGGGCGAGGGCGCTTCTTGGAGGCTGTTCTCCCAGCGCCGAGCCACGCATGGCGTGTCTCTCTGCTCATCGCGTCTTCGTCTTCTCCATGGGCTCTGAGATGCATCAACTGCCTACATCCTGACAGATTCCCTATTGAGGTATCGGTCAGGGCCATCGAGGGTGCCTACCATGTCCGCACCCTCCGTAGACGACCCCCGTGCGATCTTCGGAGCGAACCTCCGATCAGCCCGCGAACACGCTGGCCTCACACAGGAAGCCCTTGGGCTTCGCGCGGACTTCCACCCGACCGAGGTCAATCGTATCGAGCGCGGACGTCGTAATCCCGGCCTGCTTACGATCGTCCGGCTCTGCAAGGCACTCGATATTCCACCCGGCGACCTGCTCGCCGGCATATAGCCGACTGCGCCAACGTGCGTTGAGGCGAACGCGCATGGCCCGCCTGTGAGCTCAGCGCGCGGCCGGGGGACAAGGGTGGGCGTGGCGCCCTACGTCTCAACTCCTGCGCGCCCGTGTGGGCATAGGGTGCGCACGATGCCCGAGACTCGGTTCCTGCCGCTTGGCCTGTACTGGCGGCTTGTCCTCCGCACTGAGCGGGCGCTTGGAAGACTGCCGATGCTGCTCCTGATCCCCGTCGGTGGGGCGTTCGTCGGCACGGCATGGAGCGTCACGCATCCGTCGCTCAAGATCGAAAACGGCCTCATCGTGGGCCAAGCATCCTTCTGGGAAGTGTTGTTGGGAGCTCTGGTCGGAGGCGTCGTGATCTTCTTCGCGCTGATCGGCGTCATGTTCGCTGTCGGCTGGTTCTACTATCGCGTGCTCGATCGTGGCGATGATGTGTGGGAGGCCGTCTACGTGGACGGCAACTTTGAGCTTCGATGCAAGGCGGAGAACCCTGTGCATGTTCGAGAGCTGGGGGCCGTCGAATGCAGGGTGCGGATGCCATCGGGCGCGATGCTCACTTCCGATCACGCAGGTGTGCTGATGATGCGCGAACAGCCCGTGCAGGGCTACATCGTACGGTTTGAGCTACCCAAAGAAGCGGGGATGTACGAGGCGCGCTGGTACGCGATGAATGGCGAGCGCAAGCTACACGAGATCGCCCGTATCGCGGCGGAGATCTCGCCGTGATACCCGGATGTCCTGGCACGCCTGCGATGCGCGGCGTGCTGCGGGTATCGGGCCTTTCAGCCATCGTCGTCACGACCTTGTTCGCGGGCTGCGGGAGCAGCAGCCAGAAAGCATCAGCGCCACCGACGCATGACGGGGCGGGGGACCCATTCATCACCGAAGCTCAGGGTAGGGCGATTCGCATGGGGGAGAGCGCAGCGGCCGCGTTTAGAACTCTGGGCGGCGAGGCGGACAGTGGCTTGAACGGTCAGCAGGCACCTCCTACGCGATCATACGACTACCCAATCACCGGCACGGGCAACGCCGAATCCGACGAACCGTTCGGCCACGAAAAGACACTCTGGTGGCAGCTCTGCATCGGCCCCGAAAATCGCGTCGTGAGCAAGGAACGTGGGAAGCTGGAATCGCTTTCGGAATGTCGGGAACCATAATCCTGAGACACTCGTTGCTGGAGCTGCTAGCCGCCAATTTTCTTGATCGTGTCGTCTAGCTTCTTCGCCGCTGCGACCGCACAGTCTATGCGCCTGATCGCCCGTGTTTCCGGGGGCTTTGTGCACTGGATCACGATGGTACGCTTATTCGCCCCATGGATGCCCTGCTCGCCGGACTCATAGGTGTAGTCGGAACTGCCGTCGCGGGCGGCGGCGTTACATCCACTCTTGCCTACCTGGATCGCGGTCGCGCCGCGCGAAGTGCGTGCCGACTGATCTACGTACAACTTCACGACGCGCAAGCCGCGATCAATGACCTCAGAGAACGTCGAGACTGGGGGCAAATGATTACCGACTGGGATTCCTACGACCGTAGTTGGGACAAATACAGTGACGACATCGTGCAAGTGCTCAACACCACGGATTCGGCCACACTAGCAACAGCGTTCGCATGTCTTAACAGCCTGGCTCGATCAAAGGCGCATCACGTCATAGGTGCTTCGTTTGATCCTCCCGACACCCTTTTGCATCTTTACGCTCGGGTGGTGAACAGGGCACGCCTGCTTGCCCTCGGAGCGTCATTCACAAAGCGGGAACGGGAAAAGCGAGATGAGACCGTAACGCTCGCCGAAGCGGAACTGCCTATTGCACCGCTTGCCGAAGGAATTTCGGAGCTACCTATGGCACCGCTCGCCGGAGGAATCGCAGCACATGCTCCGGCTCCCGGCAAATAGTGCAAACGTCAGGGCAAGAGGCTGAATCTAATTCGTTGGCCGTTCTCACCCGCTCGTGGTCAGTATCGACATGGCACACAAACCCATGTCCGAGCAGGCGCTGCGGTTGGGGCTGGCTCAGCTCGCCCGGTCGCTACGCCGCATCAACCCCGGCGTGCAGTTCACTTTCGTCCGGCCAGATGAACGGTTGAATCGGTCCGCCGCGCCGGCGAGGGCGCGGAAGGTCCGACGGCCCGGTGCCCTTCCAAAGGATGAGCGTACGGTCGCTCACCGGCGAGGCATGGCGACCGCGACCTCCCTGCGCCGGTCGTAGGAAGACCACGTCCACGAACGCTCTGACCACCTGCTGCTTCTCCTCGCGTGGCAGGGCTTTCAGTGCATCAACGGTCAGTCCGTGTGCGTCGACGGCCGCACGAGCGCCGAGCGCGTCGATCCGCTGCTCGGCCTGCGAGACAGCATCGACGTACTGCGCCAGCCATGTGCTCCAGTCGTCTCCAAGCAGGCGTATCGCTTCGGTGTTCTCACGGAAGGCGTCCAGATTCTCTTGAGCGTCCTGGAGCGCGCCGAGCGCGGCGGCCATCTCCTCATCGACCGACGTTCCCCGGAACTCGGGTCGCAGGCGTTCGAGCTCTGTACAGATGGCGCTCTCGACGTACTCCTCGACCGTGTCTGCGACGACCGCCGAGGGGCGGGGGCAGCGTCCAGCCGCGTGGTTGCGGCGGCAGCGATAGACCCGCACTTTCTTTCCGCCGGACACGACCCAGCCCTGGGACATGAGATAGCGGCAGCCGGCGCACCGGATCACGCCGCTGAGCAGAGGCAGTGGGGTGCCAGGCTTGGCGTTGCCAGCACCGCCGAATGCGTTGGTGGGATCCATCTGCGCGGACTCCCAAAGCTTCGGGCTCACGAGCGCCGGGTGAGCGTTCTGGTTGATGGCCGGGACTCGTCTGCCTTTGTTCTGCTTGGCCGACCAGAAGACCTCGCCCAGGTAGATCCTCCTGGCGCAGAGGCGCTGTACCGCCTGGGCGGTCCAATCCCGGTCCGGTTGCGGTGCCACCTCCTGCAGCCACTTCGCGATTGCGCCCCATGTGCGCTTCTGCTCGCCCCTCATGCGAAACGCCTCGTGGACGAATGGGGCGTCGTCGTTGGGCGTGAAGCGTCCGTCGGCCCCGCGGTCATATCCGAAGGCGCCGTATGGAGCGACGTGGACGCCGCGCTCGACGGCCGACCTCGCCGCCGCCTCCCAGTTCTCCTTGTTCAGCTCGCGGAAGTACTCCGCCATGCCCAGCGACAGCTGCAGGAACAGCCGCCCCTGCGGCATCGTGAAGTCGAACTGGGGCTCGCTCGCGCTGGCGAACTCGCCGCCGTGCTCCACCAGTTCGCTGAGCGCCGTGTAGCCGCCGATGAGCGTACGGGCGAAGCGGTCAAGTCGGTAGACGACGATGCCCTTGCTCTCCCCGCGACGAATGCGCTCCATGATCGCGTTGAGGATCGGCCTGTCCATCGTGCCACCGGACACGTTCTCCTCGGGCGGGTTGAGCTCCAGGCGCTCGCCGCGGCGCTGAGCCCAATCGCGGATCGCCTTCTCCTGCGTGGCGGGGGAGATGTAGCTCTCGCCAGCGCGATCGCCGACCCGCGAGACGCGGATGTAGCCATCGAACGGCGCCCGGGTAACGTCCGTTCCTCGATCTAGATTTGAGATCGATGCCACCCGAGGACTATAGCATCGCAGTGATAGATATGGACGCCTTCTATGTCTCGATCGAGCTGCGCCGCCACCCGGAGTTGCGCGGCAAGCCTGTTGTCGTCGCGGGGAGCGGCCCGCGCGCGGTGGTCACCACCGCCAGCTATGAGGCACGTCGCTACGGCGTGGGCTCGGCGATGCCTGCGGCCAGGGCCCGGCGGTTGTGTCCGCAGGCGGTTGTGCTGCCGCCGGACTTCACGACCTATCGCGAGGCCTCGCGCGAGGTTATGGAGATCGTGCGCGCGCATGTCGAGCGGGTCGAGGTCGTCGGCCTCGACGAGGCCTACCTCGACTTGACCGGGCTGTTCTCGCCGCGCGCGGCGATGCGCCGGCTCATTACTGAGATCAACGCGGTGACCGAGCTGACGTGCTCCGTTGGCATCGGCCCGAACAAGCTCGTCGCCAAGGTCGCCTCCGACGCGGAGAAGCCGGCGGGATTCGTCGTGCTCACGCGCGAGCAGGCCCGCGCGCGCTTCGCGATGGCCACGCCCGGCCTCGTCCCCGGGATCGGGCCGAAGACGGCGGCGCGCCTGGCAGAGATGGGACTTACCACGCTCCAGGCCGTTGGCGCCGCGCCCGAGGGCGTGCTCGTCGAGCGCTTTGGCCCGAACCTCGGGCGCGAGCTCGGCCGCCGCGGGCGCTTCGAACACGATGGCGTCGTCGGTGCCGCGCGTAAGGTGGTCTCAGAGTCTCGCGAGCGGACCTTTGACTATGACGTCCACGACCCCGCCCGACTGCGCGAATCGCTGATCACGATGGCCGCGGAGCTGTGTGCGAGCCTCGCCGCCCATAAGCGCAACGGCCGCACGATCGGGATCAAGATCCGGCTGGACGACTTCACGACCGTCACCCGCGCCCATTCGGTTGCCGAGCCCACCTGTGACGCCGAGCAGGTGACGGCGGTCGCGCTGCGGCTGCTGGCCGAGTACGCGCCCGCACGGCCGGTGCGGCTGCTCGGCGTGCGGGTAGCAGGCCTGACCGGTGTGGACGCCGGCTCGCCGGAGGACTCGCGAGGTGCGGTCGGGTATTCGATCGCCGACGCTGGCTCGGAGTACCAAGACCAGTTGGCATTGCCCGTGTAAAAGCAGCTCTCTAGGATTGCTTGATGCCCGTCGTGAGCACCGGTGAGGTCGAGCTGAGCGTCGTCACCGACGATAGTGTCGAATTGGCCGGTGAAGACTCGGATCCCGCCCGCCCGGGCCCTCCGATCGTCCTGCTCCACGGCCTCACGGCTACGCGTCGCTATGTGGTGATGGGGTCGCGGACGCTGGAGCGCTCGGGGTATCGAGTGATCGGCTACGACGCGCGCGGGCACGGCCGCTCGACCGCGGCGCCCGCGTCGGTGACCTACGACTACGAGCGCCTCACCCTCGACCTGGAGGCGGTGCTCGACACGCTTGGGCTGGAGCGCGCGGTCCTGGCCGGCGCCTCAATGGGCGCGCACACCGCCCTGCGCCTCGCCCTGCGCCACCCCGAACGCGTGGCGGGGCTGGGGCTGATCACACCGTCCTTTGATCCCGACCTACCGCTCAGCGAGCCGGTTCTGGCCGGATGGGACGCCCTGGCGCGGGGGCTGCGTGAGGGTGGGGTGGAGGGATTCGTGGACGCCTATGACCTCTCCGCGGTGCCTGCCCAATGGCGAGATACCGTCGAGAAGGTGTTGCGTCAGCGGCTTGCCGGCCACGAGCATCCCGCGGCGGTGGCCGATGCGCTCGAAGTGGTTCCGCGCTCGCGGCCATTCGAGGATCTGAGGGAGCTCGAGAGCATCAAGGCGCCAACGGTCGTGGTGGGGAGCCGTGACGAGGCCGACCCGGGCCATCCGCTCGCGGTGGCCGAACGCTACGCCCGCACGATTCCGCACGCGACGCTTGTGGTCGAGGATGCCGGGGTGGGCGGGCATCCGATTCCCTCGCCGATCGCCTGGCAGGGAGGACAGCTGTCCAAGGTGCTCTCCGAGCTGGCCTCGCGCGCTGTGTAGCCCATACGTGATAGCGTACGGATGTATGTCAGAGGTGCGCAACTGGGACGGCAAGAGCTATGACCGGATCTCCGGGCCGATGCAGGCGCTGGGCCAGGCCGTGCTCGACCGGCTGCCGCTCGCCGGCGATGAGGCGGTGCTGGACGCCGGCTGCGGTTCGGGGCGGATCACCGAGACGCTGATGCAGCGGCTGCCGCACGGCACGGTGATCGCGGTGGACATGTCCGAGTCGATGGTCGCCGCCGCCCGCGAGCGGTTGGGCCCCGATGCGGACATCCGCCGAGCGGATCTGCTGGAGCTGGAGCTGGACGAGCCCGTCGACGCGATCCTGTCGACCGCCACGTTCCACTGGATCGCCGATCACGAGCGGCTGTTTGCCCGACTGCACGGCGCTCTGCGTCCGGGTGGCCGGTTGGTCGCGCAGTGTGGGGGTGAGGGCAACATCACCAAGTTGCGAGGCAGGGCGGCCGCGGTCGTCGATCGCGCGCCCTACGCCGAGCACTTCACGGACTGGCGCCCACCGTGGAATTATGCGGCCCCGGAGCCCACATACGAGCGTTTGCTCAGCGCCGGCTTCGCCTCCGCCGAGTGCTGGCTCACGCCGGCGCCCACGCAGCCCGAGCACCCACGCGAGTTTCTGGCCACGATCGTGCTCGGCCCGCACGTCCAGCACCTGCCCGAGCCGCTGCGGGACCCGTTCATGGACGAGGTTATGATCGAGCTGGGCGAGCCGGTCATCGTCGACTACGTGCGCCTGAACATCGACGCGACGGCGTAGTCCCACGCCGGGGCCCGCGACGCTCGATGCGACGCGCCTGTCGGCCTCAGGCCAGCGCGGCCGGCGAGCCGGCGTCCGCCCCAGGGCGGTCCTCGGCGACGGCCGCCCCACTCGAGCAGCGCCGCATAACGCCCACCCAGCTCGAGCAGCTCCTGGTGGGTGCCACGCTCGACGATCCGCCCATCGTCGAGTACGAGGATCTGGTCGGCGTCCCTGATCGTCGACAGCCGGTGGGCGATCGCGATCGTCGTGCGCCCGCGCGAGAGGTCGTCGAGCGCGATCTGGACGGCGCGCTCGGTCTCGGTGTCGAGCGCCGAGGTGGCCTCGTCGAGGATCAGCACCGGCGGGTTGCGCAGCACCGTGCGAGCGATCGCGATGCGCTGCTTCTCGCCGCCCGAGAAGCGATAGCCGCGCTCGCCGACCTGGGTGTCGTAGCCCTCCGGCAAGGAGGCGATCAGCCCGTGGATCTGCGCGGCACGCGCGGCGTCTTCGATCTGCTCGTCGGTCGCATCGGGGCAGGCAAAGCGAAGGTTCTCGCGGATCGAGGAGTGGAACAGGTAGGTCTCCTGTGAGACCAGCCCGATCGTGGCCGCGAGCGAATCGAGCGTCATGTCGCGGATGTCCACCCCGTCGATCGCCACCTCACCGCGCTGGGGCTCATACAGCCGAGCCACCAGGTAGGCGAGCGTGGTCTTGCCCGAGCCGGTCTCTCCGACCAGCGCCGTGCGTGTCCCCGCCGGGATCTCGGCGGCGATCTCCTGCAACGTCCAGGGCGTCTCGGGCGTGTAGCGAAACCACACGTCATCCAAGCTCACGTCGCCGCGCACGCCGTCCAGCGCACGGGCGCTCGCACGCTCGACGATGTCGATGGGCAGGTCGAGGTACTCGAAGATCCGCCCGAACAGCGCCAGTGAGGTCTGCACTTCCAGGCCGACCGACAGCAGCTGCTGCATCGGGAACAGCAGACGGGTCTGGAGCGTGGTGAAGGCGACCAGCGTGCCGATCGAGATCGCGTTATCGCCGTGAATGATCGTGTAGCCGGCGAACCAGTAGACGGCGGCCGGCATGATCGCAAAGCTCATCTGCACCGAGGCCATGCGCCAGCGGCCCGCCATCCGCGCGCGCACCTCCAGGTCGGCGAGCTCACTCGACTCGCCGGTAAACCGGTCGACGAGCTCGTGCGAGCGGCCCATCGTCTTGCCGAGCAGGATGCCCGACACCGACAGCGACTCCTCCACCAGCGTGGACATGTCCGCCAGGCGTCCCTGGCGCACCGACTGGATCCGCCGGCGCTCGTTACCGACCCGGCGCGTGAGCCACACGAAGAACGGCAGCAGAAACAGCGAGAACAGCGTCAGACGCCATTCGAGGGCGAACATCGCGACGACGGTCGCGGTGACCGTGGCGACGGTCGAGACGGTCGAGGTCGCGGTGCTCGTCACCACATCGTCGATCCCGCCGATGTCATAGGCGATCCGCGCCTGCACCTCGCCCGAGCGGGTACGCGTGAAGAAGGCCAGCGACATCCGCTGCAGATGGGCGTAGACGGCGGCGCGGAGGTCGTGCATCACGCGCTGGCCGACCTGGTTTGAGATCAAGGTCTGCGCGACGCTGAGCACCCCGTTGATGACCGCAAGTGCGATCATCCCGGCGACCATCCAGGTGAGCAATTCCAGGTCGTGTTCCAGGATGCCCTTGTCGATCGCTTCACGCAGCAAGAACGGCGAAGCGACGCTCAGGATCGAGCCGATCACGATCAGACCGAGCAGCAAACCCAGGCGCAGCCGGTAGGGGATGAACAGCCGCGCGATCCGCCGCAGCGAAACCTGGCGGTCGGGGATGTCCTCGGGGCGGAGCTCAGGGGGCGGCTGTGAGCGGCGGCCATTGCCGCCGCCGCCGTGTCCCTGGGCGAAGGGCTGACTGCTCACGGGGCTGACTTTAGCCGCCGGGTCGTAGGCTTAAGGCGATATGAACCTGTCCGCCTCGGAGACGCGTGTGCTTGGCTGCATGCTCGAAAAGCAGCTGACGACACCCGATATCTATCCGCTCACGCTCAACAGCCTGCGCCTGGCCTGTAACCAGTCGACCAATCGTGACCCCGTCGTGGACTACGACGATGCGGTCCTGCGCGATGCGCTGCACCACCTCGAGCGCCGCGGCTTCACACGCCTGGCCAGCGGCCGCCGCGCGTCGAAGTACCGGCATCTGCTCGCCGAAGCGCTGCCGATGGCCGAGGACGAACAGGCGGTTGTGTGCGTGCTGATGCTGCGCGGCCCGCAGACCCCCGGAGAGCTGAAGCAGCGGACAGAGCGCATGCATCCCTTCGCCGAGCTCTCCGCGGTGCACGAGACGCTCTCTCGGTTGATCGAGCGCGAGCTGGTCATGTGCATGGATCGCCGGCCGGGGCAGAAGGAGGATCGCTACACACAACTGCTCGAAGACCAGGACGCCCACGCTGACACCGACGGGGCGAGCATCCCCGCACGGCCTGCACATCCGCCGGAGATCTCTTCCTCGAGGCCTTACGCCGCCGCCCAGCCCATGGACGGCCTGGAGGAGCGCGTGGCTCGGTTGGAACGCGAAGTCGCCGTCCTGCGCGCAGGCGAAGTTGCCCAGGCCGCGGCAGAGTCGGACGTTTCGTCAACCGATACTGCCGGCACCTCATCGCACGAGCCCCCTCGACGGGAATGGCAATGAGCCACGCCCACCTGGTCCTCGTCGCCTCATCCGATGCGGCAACCGGTGTAGGCATCCCGCTGGCGCTCGCGGCCGGATTCGTGTCGTTCCTATCACCGTGCGTGCTGCCGCTTGTGCCCGGCTATCTGTCAACCGTGATCGGGGTCACGCCGGTGGATCTGAAGGAGGGCGGCATCAGCGCCCGCCGGGTGCTCGTCCCGAGCCTCCTGTTCATCGGCAGCTTCTCGGCGATCTTCATCCTGCTCGGGATGAGCGCGACGTTGATCGGATCGGCGCTCACCACACACAAAGAAGCCCTCGAGAAGGTCGGCGGCGTCGTCATCATCCTGCTGGGCCTCATCTTTCTTGCGACGCCGTTCATCGCCATGTTCAACCGCGAGTGGCACTCCGAGACGCTGCTGCGCCTCGCAGGCCGCGGTGGTCCGGTGGTGGCCGGCGCCGCGTTTGCGATCGCCTGGACACCCTGCACGAGCATCACCCTCAGCGCGATCCTCACGCAGGCCGCGGTCTCCGGCTCAGCGGCCCATGGGGCCCTGTTGCTCGCCTTCTATTCGGCAGGGCTGGCGATCCCGTTTTTGCTGATCGCGCTCGCGTTCGAGCGGATGACGAACGCGCTCACGGTCGTCAAGCGTCATTTCCCGGTGATCATCGGTATTGGTGGAGTGGTGATGATCGGCCTCGGCGTGCTGATCCTGACCGGCGATTTCACGACGTTGAACGCACATGCAAATACCTTGCTCGAAGGCACCGGGCTCAGCGTCTCGAAGATCTGATCGTGCCCGGGGTTGGGCGGTGATCGGTCAGGGCTGCATCACTTGCCGGCCCTGCCTTTGCGTCCGGTAGCGCGCTTCCCACGCTTCCTGGTTGCGCTTGGCGTCGAGTACGAACGGTGAATAGGAGATCGCCTTCACGATCAGCTTGTTGATCAACGACTCCGGTTCCGGGAGGGGGCGCAGTACATCCACGAACAGCACGACCCGGGTCTCATCGGTGTCGTTCCACACCTCGTGGTTGTACGTATCGTCGAAGATCATGCTCTCGCCCTGCTCCCAGTGGCGGAAGTCCTCCCCGACCCTGATCCGGCACGCCTGCGCGTCGCGCGGCACGATCAGCCCGAGGTGGTATCGCAGCACGCCCTTGTAGGGGCCGCGATGGTCGAGGATGTGCTTGCGCGGGGAAAGAATCGAGAACATCGCCGTCGTCATCCCCGGAATCGTCTCCATCAGCGCCGCCGTCCTGGGGCACATCTCCGTGCCGAGCTTCGCCTCGAAGCCGTAGCCGTAGAGGAAGAACGTCTTCCAACGGTCATCGTCGGTGATCTCGATCTGGTCCTTGGAGATGTCCTGGAAGTTCGGCAGCGCCTCGCGATCCTCGAGCACGCTTTCCAACTCGTCGCGAATCGTCGTCCAGTTCGCCTCGATCTCCGCAATCCAGGGAAAGCGCTCATTCGGAAAGAAGGTCGCCTCGCCCACCAGCGAACGCTTCCCGATGAACCGCTCGATCGGCGCCAGGACCCTTTCGCCCACGGCGATCGTCAGATCTACCGTCTGCTCCCACGTGCTCTTTCGCGTAACACCCTCGACCATGGCTCCGGAACTCTCCTACCCGTGATCGAGGGTATCCACGCTTCTATCTACCTGATCTATGCGCTGCTGAGCGCCCGCGACCGACTACACGGCCTTTTCGGGAGCTCAAGCCGCCTCACGCAGAGCGAGAAGCTCTGGCAGCTCGGCCAGCTTCTTCAAAGCGCGCTGCTCCAGTTGCGACGCGCGCTCCGCGGAGAACCCGAGCCGTTTGCCGATCGCGGTCAGCGTCTGGGGCTCCTCCGGTCCGGTGCCGAAGCGCAGTGTCAGCACGGTCCGCTCGGTTTCGGGCAGCTGCTCGATCGCCTCATGCACGATGCGCTCGCGCTCGTTGTCCCAGGCCGTGTCCTCCGGCGCCTCCTGGTCTGAGGGCAGCAGGTCTCCGAGCGCGGTGTCGCCGTCCTCGCCGATCTGCTGATCGAGGCTGACCAGGGCGGCGCGCTGGTGGCGCACCTCCTCGACCTGCTCGATCTCGAGGCCCGTCTCCTTGGCCAGCTCCTCGACGGTGGGCTCGCGCCCTAGGCGCACCGACAGCTCACGCTCGACCCGTCCGACCTTGCGCGAACGTTGAGCGACGTGCACGGGCAGGCGGATCGTGCGCCCTGAGTTCTCCAGGCCGCGCTGAATCGCCTGGCGGATCCAGAGTGTCGCGTAGGTGGAGAAGCGAAAGCCCTTGCGCCAGTCGAACTTCTCGCTCGCCCGGATCAGGCCGAGCAGGCCCTCCTGGACGAGGTCGGCGAGTGGCAGGCCCTGATTCTGGTAGCGCCGTGCGTTGGAGGCGACCAGGCGCAGGTTGGAGTTGACGAGCAGTTCCTTCGCGTGCAGGTCGCCGCGCTCGATGCGCTGGGCGAGGTCGATCTCCTGGGCGGGCGTAAGCAGGGGATAGCGGCGCGAATGCGCGAGCAGCTGGTCGACCGCCTCGGGGATGAAGCTTTCCGCGGGCGCAAGCGAAACCGTCTCGGGAGCGGGATTGTCCAGCCGCTCGGGCTTCGCGCGAGGCTGCCCGACGGCGCGCGGCCCACTGACGGGCGCGGCGTTCTCCTCACGCGCGGCGGCGATGGAGTCGATTGGGGTGATGGGTGTGATGCTGGCGTCTGACATGGCTGTCCTTCTTAATCCGATGCTTGGAGTCGGGATTATATTCCTCGATAGTTGCGTTGTCAATGATTTTTTCTGTATACCCGTCCAGGCCTCTAAAAACACTCGTTCGACACTGTGTACGGCCAAACCTGCTCTTTGGAGCACAACCCGCACCAACTGGCACCGCAGGTCCACACGAGCTATCTGCCAGAACCATGCTCGACGCGCGGGCGCCGCGGCGAGAGCGAAACGACGATCTGTAGACCCTTTACCCGCTATGGGCCTGTTCTAACGGCGGTTTGAGCCCGATCACACGTAGCTCGTGAGCACCGAGGCTAACGGTATCGCCGGGGTGCAGCTGCCGGCCCCGTCGCGCCTCGGGCTGATCGTTGACCAGCACCCGCTCGGTCGCAAGGAACGCCTTGACCTCGCTGCCGCTGCCGACGATCCCGGCAAGCTTCAACAACTGGCCGAGCCTGATCATCTCGCCCTGGATCGCAACCTCGCTGGGCATCTCGCAAAACCTAGCGATCGCTGCCGAATCGAACACGCCCGGTGACTTCAATCGCCTGGTGGACAGGCATGGCCGGAAGGCTCTCGTGCGATATCTTGCGAGACGCCAGATGGAGCCCTGGCGGGAGGCCGTGCCTTCCGAACCGCCCACTTGGAAAGGGCTGATGGCTCCTTTCGCGAAACCCAGGCCACGCGAGAGGAGCTATAGAGATGCCCACGAGAGTTGTTGTGCCGGACCTACATAGACACGAGCTGGGGGCGATCTTCCTCGGGGGTGCCGCCGGCGGGCTGTTGCGGGTCTGGCTGAGCCGCTCGTTCGCTAGCGGTCCCACGGACTGGCCGTGGGCGATCTTCGCGATCAACGTCAGCGGCGCGTTCACGCTCGCCTGCATCGCGACCTGGTTCAGGGAGCGCCCGCCAGAATCGAGATTTCATCACCCGCTGTGGACCGCCGGCTTCTGCGGCACCTACACGACGTTCTCGACGATGCAGCTGGAGATCTTCGTGCTGCTCCAGCACGACCGCTACGCGTTCGCGGTTGGATATGCGCTCGCGAGCATCCTTGCCGGCTACCTGGCGATCCGGCTGGGAACGCAGCTGGTGCGAAGCGAGCGGGGGGACGAGGAATGAGCGTCTGGGTCTGGATCGGCGTCGCGCTGCTCAGCGGGATCGCCGCGCTCGCGCGGTTCCTGATCGTCGCGCTCGTCAGCGCGCGCGGCGCGGGCACGTTCCCGCTCGGAACGTTCGTCGTCAACATCACCGGCGCGCTGCTGCTGGGCGTGGTCACGGGGCTCGCCGTCGAAGGGGAGGCGCTCGTCCTGACTGGGCGCCGCCACGCTCGGCTCCTATACGACCTTCTCGACCTGGATGCTCGAGACTCAGCGACTCGCCGAGGACGGTGAGATTCCGGTCGCGGCGTTCAATATTCTGCTCAGCCTGGCAGTCGGCGTTGGCGCCGTCGCTCTCGGACGGGCAATCGGAATGAACATATGAGCCACAAACACTCCGGGCAGGCAAGCGGCTGGCGGGTGATCGTCGCCTACAGCCTCGTCTGCGCCGCCACCCAGGTGCTGTGGCTCACCTACGCGGCGATCACCACCGAAACCGCCAGGCGCTACGGAGTCTCGGTCGGCGCGGTCGGATGGCTCGCGGAGATCTTCCCGCTGCTGTACGTGGTGCTCGCAATTCCGGCGGGGATCCTGCTCGACCGCTGGTTTCGCCCGGCGCTGGCGACGGGCGGGGCGCTGGTCGCGCTCGGCGGCGTGGTGCGTCTCGGCGGCGAGACGTTTGCCTGGGCGATGGCCGGCCAGGTGATCGTCGCGGTCGCGCAGCCGGTCGTCCTCAGCGGCGTGAGCAAGCTCGCGGGCGAGTATCTGCCAGCCGATCAGCGCGCGAGCGGGATCGCGGTGGGCTCGGCGGGAAGCTTCGTCGGGATGCTGCTCGCGCTGCTGCTCGGCCCGACGGTCGGTGCTCACGGCCAGCTGGAGCGGCTGTTGGTGCTGGAGGCGGTGCTGGCGGTGATCCCGGCGGTGGGCTTGGCGATCGTGCTGCGCCGTCCCGGGCAGGAGAGCGAGGAGCACGCGGCGATCGAGGGCAGCGCGGCGCGCGGGCTGTGGGCGCTGCCGACGATGCGCACGCTGTGCGGCCTGGTGTTCATCGGCTTCGGCATCTTCGTGGCGCTCGCCACCTGGCTGCAGACGCTGTTGGCGCCCGCCGGCGTCTCGGAAAAGGCGGCGGGCGGGCTGCTGGTCGGGATGGTGATCGCCGGCACCGTCGCCTGCGCGGTGCTCCCGCCGCTCGTCGCTGCCCGGCACTCCGAGCGCGGCTTCATGCGCGGCGCGGTGCTAATCGGCTGCTTTGGCTGCGTCGCCCTGGGCGTGGCGCCCTGGCTGGGGGTGCAAGCGCTTGCGATCGTGGCGATCGGCATCGTCCTGCTGCCGGCGCTGCCGATCATCCTCACGGCCGCCGAGCAGCTCGCGGGCGCCGCCGCAGGGACGGCCGGCGCGATCGTCTGGATGGCGGGCAACCTCGGTGGCCTGGTTGTCGCGCTGCTCGTGCAGATCCTCGTCCACCACCCGCTGGCCGCATTCCTGGCGATGGCCGCGGTGTCGCTGCTCGGGCTGCCACTCGCGGCTCGCCTCACATCGCCGTTGGTGGGGGAGCGGGGCGGTGGCACGACAGCACCGGCGGTTGCGAGCTGAAAGGCGGGGAGGGGGACCCCGAGCACCGTGGAGGAACATTGGGAATGGGCAACCGTCACCGCAAAGGTTGGGGACAGCCTCGCGCAGAGCAGGCCGGCGGGTTGCTACACGCGCCCGGTGTCGCGCCGGTAGGCACGCGCGGCGAGCACGCTGAGCACGACCGTCCAGGCGATCATCACGATCCAGCCCTTCGCCGGCCAGCGTGTCCGCCGACGGCGACGTGGCTGGCCTGCACGAGCCAGTAGGAAGGGAGGAGCTGGCGATGACGTGCAAGAGGCCGTGGCCTGGGGATCGGAAACCACGTGCCCCCGAGCAGCGCGAGCAGCGAGATGCCACCGCCCATCGCGGGGCCGATCGAGTCGGGCGTGAGCATGTGGCCGAGCAGAATCCCGAGCGCGGCGAATGGGATCAAGCCGACGAGGATCAACCCGGTCATCTTCAAGCCACTCGCTCGCGCGGCAGGCTGACGCCGAGCGAGGTTCCCGGCGATGTACAGCGCGGCAGGCTGATCAGCGCCATCATGTAGCCGGTCACGACCTTCGCGCGGAAGTAGTTGCGCGGCGACAGCGGGCTGATGCGCAGCTGCCGGTTCCAGCCGACCGCGCGCTCGGCGGCGATCCGCGCGCCGCAGGAGAGCATCGCGCTCATCGTCCCGAACGCAGCCAGCCCGACCATGTAGTAGAGCGGCGCTGGGATGCCGCTCCCGTCGAAGTTCTGCACGTGGCGATTGGGGCCGGCGATCACGAAGAACAGGATCAGCGGAAAACCGAGCGAGAGCAGGAAGAAGCGCCGGTTCCGGAGTGTCCTGCAGTAGCTCATACCGCGTGTAGACGAGCGGGTTCATCCGTCCTCGCCCCCCCGTCAGCTCCAGGAACGCCTGCTCCAGGCCCGCGGCGGCAATCTCGATGTCGCGAGCGCCCGGGTAGGCCGCCAGCAGCGCGCGAATCGCCGCATCGGAGTCGGTGCAGCTCAGCGTCGCAAGCTCGCCGCGACGCTCGGCGCCGCTCACGCCCGGCAGCGCGCCGAGCGCGTCCAGATCGACGTCCGGCAGGGTCGCGCGGATCGTACGCGTGCCGACCATCGCCTTGATCTCGTTCGTCGGCCCGTCCGCGACGATCCGGCCGTGGGCGATCAGCACTGCGCGATCGGCGTAGAAGTCGGCCTCCTCGAGGTAGTGAGTCGCGAACAGGACCGTCTTGCCCCGTGCGGCGAACTCACGCATCGTCGCCCAGAAAGAATGCCTGCCCTCGACATCCATCGCGGCCGTCGGCTCGTCGAGCACGAGCAGCTCGGGGTTGCTCACCAGCGCGACCGCACAGCGCACGCGCTGGGTCTGACCTCCAGAGAGCTTGTTCGTGCGCTGGCCCGCAAACTCCTTCGTGCCGGTGAGCTCCAGCACCTCCTCGACATCCAGCGGCGCGGGATACAGCGAGGCGATCATCGTGACCAGCTCGCGCACCGACAAGTCTTTGATCAGCGCACCCGTCTGCAACATCGCGCCGACGGCGCCCTGTGCGACCGCCTCACTCGGGGAGCGGCCGAAGACCGAGATGGTGCCCGCGTCGGGCTCGAGCAGGCCGAGCAGCATGTCGATCGTGGTCGACTTGCCCGCGCCGTTGGGTCCAAGCAGCGCGACTGTCTCACCCGCGGCGATCGTCACGTCGATGCCGCGCACCGCGCGTACCGCGCCCTGAGGGCTGTGGAAGGACTTCGTCAGGCCCACGAGCTCGATTCCGGTGGACGGCGATACCGGGGAAATCGAGGCAGCTGGCGAGACGTTCAAGGACACGACCTTATTGCCTACCAAGTTCTCGAGGTGAGCAAACTGAGGAGGCGATGTCTAGTCGGCGACCGGCGCCGGGCGCCAGCGGCTGGTCTCCGGCAGCGGCGTGAGCCCCGGCTCGATCTGCTCGCGCAGCGGCTCCAGCCGCGGGGGGAGGGCCAGTCGCTCGCCGAGCGTTTGGAGCGCTTCGTCGGCGGCGAAGCCGGCGCCCTCGAGTGTCGCCAGCTCGTAGAGGATGCCGCCGGGCTCGCGGAAGTAGACCGATTCGAAATAGAAGCGATCGATCACCGGAGTGGGGTGGACGCCCGCCTCGATCAGGAGCTCGCGCCACTGCTCCTGCTCGGCGCGGTAGACCGACCAGGCGATGTGGTGCACGGTGCCGGCGCCGGGGACGCCGCGCTCATCGCTCTGCTCGAAGATGATCCGCCCACCGCGGTGCTCACCGCGTGCCTGCCAGACGTGCTCGCTGCGCTCGGAGAAGCCAAGCGGGTCTCCCAGCAAAGCCTCGCTGCGAGCCGGATCGGCGACGAGCGCGTGGACGGAGTCGAAGCCTCGCAGGGCGAACTCGTCCGGGACCTCGATCGAACGGGCTGTGAGCGGCGCATCGCCGGTCTGATCGACTGCGAGCTCATGGCTCATGCCCTCGGGATCGGCGAACCGCAGCCAACCGGGCTCGCGGACGACCTCGACGCCCTCGCCGGCGAGGCGCCCGCTCCAGAAGTCGAGCGCCTGCTCGCCGCCGACGCGGTGGACGATACGGTCGATCATCCCGGCGCCGGCGCGGCCCGGTTGCGCGCCCGGGTACTCGAAGAAGGTGATGTCGGCGCCGGGAGAGCCCCGCTCGTCCGAATAGAAGAGGTGGTAAACGCTCGGGTCGTCCTGGTTGACCGTCTTCTTGACCAGCCGCAAACCAAGTACGCGCGCGTAGAAGTCGACGTTGCGAGGCGCGTCGCCGGTGATCAGGGTGATGTGGTGGATGCCGTCGATCGCGCGCATGGCCGTCTGGGGCAGGCTATCGTGCTGAACCTACTGTGACAGGGGCATTTCTAGAGCGCTGGGGATTGCGCGTCGCGGCCGCGACGGGCGTGCTCGTGCTGGCGGGCCTGATTGTGTCCGACTTCGAGACGAGCTTCTGGGATCGCCACGAGATGACATCGTCGATCCTCGCCAGCCTGGTGGTGGTCGGGATCACCGTCGCCGTAATCAACGAGGTGCTCGAGCGGCGTGAAAGCGCCCGCTGGCGGGTGTTCGCCCAGAACGCCCTGCTCGAGCTCGCCGCGACGGCGCGCTTCACCTGGGTTGGGTTGGGTGAACTACTCGAGGTCGACGAAACCGCCAGTCGGCGCACGATCGAGGTGCGCAACTTCATCTGCAGCGCCGCGGGGACCGATCGTGTCGCGACACTCGTCGACGAGCACATGCCCGACAGCGAGTGGCGCCACCGGCTCACGCAACTGGTCGAACGACTGCTCGACGATGGACGCGACTCACTCGCGGCGTGGGGTCCGGTGATGCTTGGCGCACGTCCATACACGGCGCTGATCGAGCGCCACGTCGAGCTCTATGGGCGTGTGCAGCTGCTCCGTTACATGATCGATGACCCCGAGGACGCCGAACTGGGCGATCTCGAGGACCCGGCCGCGCGCGCTCGGCGGCTGAGCGCCACACGACGAGCCGTTGTCCAGGGGCAGTCCGCGGTCGATCTGGAGCACACGATGCGCACGACGCTAATCATCATCATCCGCCGAGCCGCGGAACTGGAGATCGACACGCGTGCATTGGCTCGTGCGCTCGTTCCGCTCGAATGGTGGGCCATGCCATACGCCGACCTCGATCCGGCTGCCGAGCAGCGTGAGCTTCCAGGCTGAGGGACACGCTGGACATTCGCACGGCGTGAGCACCGATGCGGATGCGGGCAAGTTGGTGGTGGCGCTTGGGTTGATCTTGGGGTTGATGGTCCTCGAGGTCACGATGGGTGTGCTCGCCAATTCCCTGGCGCTGCTCTCCGACGCGGGGCACATGCTCACCGACGCCGCCGCGATCGGCCTGTCGCTCCTGGCCGCACGACTGGCTGCTCGCCCGGCGAAGGGCGCGTTGACCTACGGTTTCAAGCGGGTGGAGATCCTCTCCGCGCAGGCCAACGGCGTGACGCTGCTGATCCTCGCGGCGTTCATCACCTATGAGGCGATCCGTCGCCTGTTCGACCCCCCGCACGTGCTGGCTGGACTGATGCTCGTAGTGGCGCTGATCGGGGTCGCCGTGAACCTCGCCGCGACCTGGACGCTGGCCAAGGCCAACCGCCAGAGCATGAACGTCGAGGGGTCCTTCCAGCACATTCTCACCGACCTGTACGCCTTCATCGGGACCGCGATCGCCGCTGCGGTGATCCTGTTGACCGGCTTTGAGCGGGCTGACGCAATCGTCTCGCTGCTCGTCGCGTGCCTGATGGCGCGCTCGGGGTACGGATTGATCATGGCGTCCGGGCGAGTGTTCCTGGAGGCCGCGCCGGAGGGGCTCGATCCCGAGAAGATCGGCCGGGCGCTGGTGCGCGAGCCCGGTGTGGTGGAGGTTCACGATCTGCACGTCTGGGAGGTCACGTCGGGTTTCCCCGCGCTCTCGGCACACGTACTCGTCGGCCGCGAAAACGACTGCCACGCAGCGCGTCGTGGGCTGGAGCGGATGCTGCACGACGAGTTCGATCTGGACCACACGACCCTCCAGGTCGATCACCAACCTCGCGAACTGCTGAACATCGAGATGCCCGAGTAGCACAGGGTGCTGTCTTCAGCACTGCGCTCGCCGTTGATCCAGGGACGGCCCAACTGCGAATAGTTCTCAGCAAGTCATTGGGCGAGTTGGACAAGGAGCCGCTCATCCAACCATCCGCAGAATGACCTAGGAGAGACCATATGAGTAATTCGATCAACCTGAAAGAGATCAACCCGGACGGCGCCGTCGCCGAGGCCCGCGAAGCGGCGATCGACTCTCTGCCCGAGGGCGACACCCGTCTTTCGTTCCTGCGCAAGTCCGCCGTCGCCGGTGGCGCGGTCGTGAGCGGGGGAGCGGTGCTCGGCGCCTTCGCCCCGAGCGCGCTGGCCGCGGGCGGTGGACGTCCCCCGAAGAGCTTCGGCAAGGGCGACATCGGCATCCTCAACTACGCCCTCACGCTCGAGTACCTGGAGGCGGCGTTCTACAACGGCGCGACCGCGGCGAACCTGTCGCTCACCCCGCAGACGGGGGCGTTCCTGAAAATCGCCACCAGGGATGAGAACGCGCACGTGGCGTTCCTGAAGAAGGCGCTCGGTTCGAAGGCCGCGAAGGAACCGAAGTTCAACTTCAAAGGCGCCAACACGAGCCCGGAAATGTTCATGAAGACTGCTGCGGTGCTCGAGAACACCGGCGTGCACGCGTACTCCGGTCAGGCGCTGAACATCAAGTCAGCCGCCTACGTGAAGGCCGCTCTGTCGATCCTCACGATCGAGGCGCGTCACGCGAGCGTGATCGGCCTGCTGAACGAAGGCGCCACTCCGTCCGGCACGGAAATGACCCCGAGCGGCCCGTTCGACACGCCGCTGACCGCAGCCGCGGTGCTGAAGGCCGTCGAAGGCACGGGCTTCATCGTCTGAGGCCCACGCGGCTTGCGTCGTCTTGCGGCCTCGTGCCGTGGGCGGCGCGCCGCCGTGCCGCTCGGCAACCAGCTAAGTGAAGACACTGCCGATCGCTCCGGCGAGGAGCTCGCCTGGCAATGTCGCCAGCCTCCTCAGCGCTCCGGCGCGATCAGAACAGGGCGCCCGGCGTGCGCGAGGACCACGTGCGAGACGCTGCCGAGCAGCGCCGAGGCGACCGCGCCGAGTCCGCGCCGACCGCACACGATCAGCCGCGCGTCGAGCTCGTCGGCGATCTCGATGATCCTGCGCCCCGCGCCCTTCTGTGGCCTCCTCGACGCGGGAGCTGGCGTCATAGCCGTGGGCACGTGCGCGCTCCACGCCCTCCTCAGCGGCGTCTTGGGCCAACTGTGCCTGCTCGCGGTCGAGGAGCCCCTCGTCGCTCAAGTAGCCCCCGCCAAAGCCCCCGGCCCGTGCCAGCAGCACCGCCGCGGGCTGCCAGACCGTCAGCACGACCGCAGGCGCCGGGTGGGCGACGAGCTCCGACGCCGCGGCCATCGCCGCACGCGACCCCTCCGATCCGTCGTAGCAAAACAGCACCGGTCCAGGCATGGAGTCTCCTCAAAAGTAGTCGTCTTACACGTGCAGAGATCTAAATCCTAGGCGCAACCTCCGCGATCCCACGAGCAACCTGATCCGCATGAACGAGATACGATGGCACACGAAGGCGTGTGTTGTTGACAACCTATTGCGGTGTCTCACCGATGTGAGACAGGGCCAGTCTCAGTCATATGCGATCTGGAATCCCCGCGCCGAGCCGTAACCAGACAAGCGACGATGCTCGAGCGGATCGGTTGCCCAAGCTGCTCGTGCAGGGTCCGATTCGCGCTCTCCATCGCCGCGCGTTGCTCAGGCGAGAGTCGTGACCAGAACGACATCGTGCCAAGCAGGGCGTTGACCTCGGCGGCCGTGTGTTCCATCAGCGTCGGCGCCACGGCGATCTGCGCGTCGTCGAACAGATGGGCCGCGTACTCGCGTGCCACCTCGTAGCCGCCAAGCCAGGCCCAGACCTCTGAGATGTTCTCGCGGCGCTCGCAAACGCCCGCGAGAGTGCTCTCGAGATCCCGATAGTGCGGCCAGCTTGCCGCGATCTCGGGCGCGATCGCCGTCATCGCGCTCAAAAGCGCCTGCTGGTCATCGGCGCTGCGCGGCTCGTGCAGTCCGAAGTACTGGATGAGCGCAAGCGTCCCGTCGGGCACGAGCGCGTCTGCTGCGCGCTGCCAGCCGACATCGGGATCGACCCAGTGGATCGCAGAAGCCGAGAAGACGGCCCGGAAGTGCTCGTGAGGGGGCCGTGCGTCCTCGAATCGGGCGTTCACGAGCTCCAGCTCGCCCGTGCCTCCAAGGCGCTGCTGGGCGAGCCCCGCCAGCTGAGCGCCCGGCTCGATCGCCGTGACGCGCAAGCCCCGAGCCAGGAGGCTGTGGGTCAGCTGTCCAGTCCCACAACCGATCTCAAGCACCTGGTCGCCGCGCTCGAGGCAGGCGAGGAGGCAGGCGAGGTCGACCAGCTGCTCGGGGTAGGTTGGGCGGTGCCGGTCGTACTCGGCTGCCACCTGATTGAAGACTTTGCCGTAGCTGCGCTGCAGTGTTCCGTCCGGCACGCCCACAAGGTAGGTGATGCGGCCGACGGGTCTCACGTGGATGAGACGCCGCAACATCGGCCATAAAGATCGGCTCAGCCAGCCAACGGGTACTGGGTCAGTTTGCTCTCGCTCAAACTAACCCAGTACCTACCAATGCTCGATAATGTATATTATGTAAACCTAGTAAGGAGAGCGGCTGATTCTTGGCGGTGAGCCTCACCGGAGGTTGACCCTCCGCCCCCACCGCAAGTAGCCCACTGCGCCGAGGGCGTTCAGGCAGAGCAGGCGCCACAGCAACTTGCTCCCACGCATCTCATTGGCCGGGCGACGCTGGATATCGCGCTCTGCCGCCGTCACCAGCCCCAGCGACAAAACGATGAGCGCCACGGCCCAGAGCCGCCGTGCGGGCGAGCGCTCATTGAAGGGCTTCTTGCTCGGGCGTGACACCAACTCAGCTGATTGCGTAAGTAAGCGAGACCTGAGCCGATAGCGTGCAGCCGGCGACACTCGCTCGTTTTGCAACAGGAGCCTTACGGTTTTTCTTCTTAGGGTGTTTCAGAATCGGTTTGCTCGCGCCGGGAGCTGCCTCCGTGACGGCTCGCGGGCTCACTGCGACCCCCGACACTCCAACCCCGGGTGAGCCGAAGTCGGGCTGTTCGCCCAAATATTCGATTTCGTTGCCCGTGCAACCGATGTAGCCGCCGTTTTCGACGATGCTCTGGACCGCCCCGAGCGTCACGCCGGCCGAGCTCGCCAAGAACTGCGCCTTGGCCTGCCCGTCGGTGACCGCGGCGGCCATCCCCTGCCGGTAGACCGTGGTCGCCGTCGCTGAGCTCGCGCTCTGTTCGATTGGCTCGATCGCGACGCCCTGCACGCTAACCGTGGGTGGCGGCGAGGTCGTCGTGGGAGCTTCCGCCGAGGCGACGCCCAGCATGCCGGCGGCGATCAGCGCGATGGCGGTGACAACCGCTGCTGGGATTACGATCCTCATCGAACCTGTCAGACGTGCGCTCACATCGTCAAGGCTAGCGCTTGAGAGCGCCCTCCACCAGATCCCGCGCGCGCAGCAGCACTGTGTCGATCATCGACTCGGTGAGCTTGCCGGTGAAGGTGTTCTGCTGGCTCGGGTGGTAGCAGCCGAGCAGGGTGTACCGCTCGGCTTGAAACTCGGCCGCGTGGCCGAACCGCGGACGTGGTCGCGGTAGCGATTTGGGTGGATCGGCGAGCGTGCTAATCAGGCGCAGCGCGGCATCCCAGGCGAAGGCGCCCAAGCACAGGATCGTTTGGGCGCCGGCCAGAAGTTGTAGCTCTCGCACGCTCCACGGTAGGCACGCCTCGCGCTCGGCTCCTGTCGGACGGTTCGCGGGCGGCGCACAGCGCACGGCCGCGCTGATCCATGCACCGTGCAGTCGCAGACCATCGTCCCGGTGCACGGAGGTCGGCTGATTGGCAAAGCCCGTCCGCCACAGCGCAGAGAACAGGAAATCGCCCGAGCGGTCGCCCGTGAACATGCGCCCGGTGCGGTTGGCGCCGTGAGCCGCCGGGGCCAGTCCGAACACCAGCAGACGCGCCGCCGGATCGCCGAAGCCGGGAAGCGGCCGGCCCCAGTACTCCTGTAGCGCGAACGCGGCACGACGCTCATCCGCGACCTGCTCGCGCCACTGCACCAGACGCGGGCAATCCCGGCAGCGGCAGATCTCCTCGGCCAATGCCGCCAAGTTCTTATCTCGAGACGACTCCACAGCGCAGTAGTAGCATTGCTCGGGCAATGTCGCTGTGGATGCTGTTCGTGCTACTCGCGCTTATCAAGCTCCCGTTGATCGGGCTGATGCTGTGGATGCCCTTTCGCAACGACGAGGCCCTGATCGCAACCGATCTCACGGACTCCACCGACTCCTCTGAGGAGGACGGAGGCAGCCACACGCTGCCCGCCGGACCCCGCGATCCTCATCCGCGTTTGCCTCTCCCTCGCCCGCCGCGTCGCGACCCACATGGCTCGCCGGCGCTCCCTGCACCCTCCCGCGTGCGCACGCCGGTGCGCGCCAGGGGCGTGAAGATCTCCCGCTAGAGACTCGCGCGGCCGGCCTACCTGCGGCGTCTGAGGCGAGCCGGCTACCTGCCTCGTTTGAGGTTCTGCTTGCGCTGCCTGCGAGCGGCCTTTGCTTTCGCCCGCCGCTTGCGCATCATCGCGGCCGTGTCGTGACCGGAGCCTCCCTTACCCAAGAGGCCGTCGCCCGCGGGCGCCACCCTGCGCGCGTCGCGCATGATCAGGAAGGCGATGCCCCCCAGCAGCAACAGCGCCGCACCGCCGGCGATTACAAGCACGCCGCTCGAGTTCGAGTTGGTGGTTTCCGTCGTAGCACTGGTCGCGGTCGTCTGGGTTGGCGTCGTTTCGGTCTGGGTCTGTCCTTCGGTCAATTCGCTGAACGCGCTCGAGCCGCCGAGCGCGGCGAACGTCGTGGCCGGTGCGGCCAGCGCGAGCGCCACGACCGCAAATACGGATAGAGAGGCGATACGTCGGCTCGACACGCCGCGAGCATACCGCCTGCAACGCGCACGGCATGCGCCTGCCCAGACCGTAGAATGAGCGACCGATGCCACCCAAGCAACGTCAGGTCAGGATTGAGCAGCGCGGCGCCTTCGATGCGATCCAAGGGCTCGAACAGCGCTCCGACGAGGAGCTGGAGGCCGAGACCAAATACAAGTCGGCCGCGATGGCGATCCTCGGCGCACGGGCCTCCGAGCGCTTCGACGCCGAGGCGGCGCGTTCCTACTTCCAGCGTGCGATCGCGGCCGCCCGCCCGCAGGAGCGGATGCAGATCCGCCGGATGGCCGACGCGTCGCTCGCGCTCGCCGAACGCCGCGCGGGCGATCTCAAGGACGCCGTCGAGCGTCTCGGTCAGACCCCCCCGAGTGGCCGTCAGATGTTTGCGCTGCGTGCGATGGGGCTGCTCGTCCCCCCCAACTCCGCGGGGATCATCGCGCGCATCCGCGGGATTCTGCTGATCATTGCGCTGATCATCGTGCTGCTCGCGATCGGCCTCGGCCTGGTCGAGTTGATCTCACTGCCGTTCGGCGGACTCGGGCTCGCGCCGGGTGTGCTGCTCGGCCTATTCCTCGTGCTCGCCGTCTTCGGTGTGATCGCGGCCGTCGGCCGGCGCCGCCGAGACCGGGCGGAGAAGGCCGCCGCAAGCTAGCTGTTCCGTTTCCCTCGGGCTGCCAACTCATTCCGCGGCTTGCAGTGCGCGGTGCGCCAAGATGTTCCTGTGGCGAAACGCACGCACCACAAGCACTCCTCGCGCAAGGACTACCGACGCCTGCTCGACCGCTTGGCCGACCACGAGGCGGTCCACAGCGTCGCCACCGGCCGCGTCAAGCCGCGCATGGGCTCGGGACGTCCGGTCGCGCCGATCTCGAAGGTGCGTCAGGTCGATTCCGGGCTCTCGATCACGATCAACGTCGACGGCGCGATCATCGACGCCTACGTCGTCACCGACCGACCCGACGAGGTGATCGAGTTCATGCGCGACCAGGAGTGGACGCGGTGAGATTTGACGTGCCCGAGGCTCGACGAGCCTGAGCCCCAATACGATGGCCTCGTGCCCGCTCCCGTCTGTCTGATCGTCAACCCCTCAGCCGGAGGCGGCAAAGCCGGACGGGTCGCACAGGAGGTCGAGCGGGCCCTGCGCGAGCACGGGTTGGAGGTGCGCCGCGTCGACACACGCGATCTTTCCCACGCACGCGAGTTGGCCGAGGAAGGTGCCCGCGCCAGCGAGACGGTCGTGGTGCTCAGCGGCGACGGCATGATCGGCGTCGTGGCCGACGTGCTGCGGCATTTTCCCGGCGCCTTGCTCGGCGTGCTTCCGGGCGGTCGCGGCAACGACCTCGCGCGCGTGCTTGGCATCCCTCAGGATCCGGTGGCGGCGTGCTCGGTGATCGCCAACGGCGTCCCCCGCGCGATGGATCTCGGCGAGGTTGGAGGCTGTGCAGAAGTTGGGCAAAAGGCAGAGTCCGTCCAGCTGGGGACTGCTCAGGTGGTGACCCACGGGCAGGCGTTCGTCGGGATCGCCTCGGTCGGCTTCGACAGCGTTGCCAACCGCATCGCCAACGAAGCGCCGGCGTCGCTCGGCAACTTCGTGTATGCCTACGGCGCGCTGCGGGCGCTCGCGTCGTGGCGTCCGGCTCGTTTTGAGATCGAGCTCGATCCTCCGGGCGAGCGTCTCAGCTTCACGGCCTACACGGTCGGAGCCTGCAACTCGAAGACCTACGGAGGTGGTATGCGAGCGGCGCCAGACGCGATGCTCGACGACGGCCTGCTGGAGGTGGTCGTGCTCGAAAGCATCGGCAAGCTCGCGTTCCTTACGAAGATCCTGCCGAGGGTGTTCAAGGGCACCCATGTCGAGTTGCCCTCTGTGCACGTGTTTCGCGCAGCCGAGGTGGAGATCTCCGCGGATCGCCCCTTCACGCTGTACGCCGACGGCGATCCGATCGGCGAGCTGCCGGTGCGGGTACGGGCTGTGCACGGCGCGGTCTCCGTGCTCGTGCCCGCCGGCGAGACCGCGAGAGACTCGGCATTCTCCTCGCCTCCCCTCCCCTCTCCAGCGGCCGTGGATGCCGCCGCTGCGCCTGTCGCCGAGTCGACCGAGTTCTCGACAGATCGCTGATAGTGGGGCCGCTCGCACCCAAGCTCGCCCTGGCGCGGGCCGTCGGCGCGGTCTCACGCCTGCGGGGTGGCGGGGCATCCAGCGCGCCCGGGAAGGTCCTGCTGCGCCTGGACCCCGGCGCGATCGGCTCGCTCGGAGCGCGTCTTTCGCGGGGTAGCGTGCTCGTCTCGGCGACGAACGGTAAGACGACGACCTCGGCAATCCTCACAGCGATTCTCGAGCGGGCCGGCGTATCGCTTGTAAACAACCAGACCGGGGCAAACATGGCCGGGGGAATCGCCTCCACGCTGCTCGCCGCCGCCCGCCCGGGCGGGCGCATCGCGGGCGAGCTCGGCCTGTTCGAGGTCGACGAGATGTGGCTCGACTCGCTCGCCGCCCAACTGCACCCGCGTGCGATCCTGCTCGGCAACCTGTTCCGCGACCAGCTCGATCGCTACGGCGAGCTGGAGACGATCGCCGATCGCTGGGCCGCGGCCGTGCACACCGGACCGGCCCGTGATTCGACGCTCGTGCTCAACGCCGACGATCCCGCAATCGCCGACCTCGGCCGGGACCGCGACGCGCCGGTGCTGTACTTCGGCGTCGAGGACGACTCGCTCGCCCTGTCCGGGATGGCGCATGCCGCCGATGCGAAGCACTGCCGCCGCTGCGGCGCTCCCTATGTCTTCGATGCGATCTACCTCGGCCATCTCGGCCATTACCACTGTCCGAGTTGTGGTCAAACCCGTCCCACGCCCACGGTCACCGCGACGCGCGTCATCCTGCAGGGCGTCCGGGCGGCCAGCTTCACGCTTCAGACTCCTGCGGGCGAAGCTGAGATCGCCCTCGCGCTGCCCGGTCTCTACAACGTCTACAACGCGCTCGCCGCCGCTGCGCTCGCCACCACGCTCGAGGTTGGCCTGCCCGAGATCGTTGCGGGATTACAGGCCACGAAGGCCGCGTTTGGCCGCGCCGAGACCGTGCACGTCGGCGGGCGCGAGATGCGGATCTTGCTCGTCAAGAATCCCGCCGGCGCCAACGAGGTCCTGCGCACGCTGGCCCTGGAGCCGGGCGAGCACGACCTGCTCGGTGTCCTCAACGACAGAATCGCCGACGGGCGTGATGTCTCCTGGATCTGGGACGCCGACTTCGAGCTGCTCGCCGGGCGAGTGCGCCGGGCCATCTGCAGCGGCTCCCGCGCCCCCGAGCTCGCGCTGCGCCTGAAGTATGCGGGCATCGACCCCGCACGCATCCGCGTCCAGGCTGACCTCCCCAGCGCCCTGCACGAGGCGGCCGCGGAAGGTTCAGATCAGCAGAGGCCGCTGTATGCGTTGCCGACCTACACCGCGATGCTCACCTTGAGGGAGCTGCTCGTGGCACGCGGGGAGGCGAGCAGCGCGTGGTCGTGACCTCGACCGATGTGATCTGGCACGACCTGGAGTGCGGCTCCTACCGCGCCGATCTGCGGCTGTGGCGGGAGCTTGCCGGGCGCGAGGGTGACCCAGTTCTCGACGTAGGCGCCGGTGCCGGCCGGGTAACACTCGATCTCGCCCAGGCGGGCCACCGTGTGATGGCGCTCGACCTCGACCCCGATCTGCTTGGGGCGTTACAGGGCCGGGCCGGCGATCTGCCGGTGGAGACCGTATGCGTGGACGCGCGGTCGTTCGATCTGGAGCGGCACGACTTTGCGCTGTGCCTCGTGCCGATGCAGACTCTCCAGCTACTCAGCGACGCATCCGAGCGGGCCGCGTTCCTGCGCTGTGCTCTGGCTCACCTACGTCCCGGTGGGTTGCTCGCGTGCGCGATCGTCGCCGAACTGGAGCCGTTTGACGTCGCCGACGGCTCGCCCGGTCCAACGCCTGAGACCTCACAGGTCGGTGAGAGCCTATACGTCAGCCAGGCCACAAGTGTGCGGGCGCTGCCCGAGCGGATAGTGATCGAGCGCTCGCGGCGGATCGTCCCTTCCGATACCCGCGATCCGAACGACGAATGCTCCGCCGATAGGCCTGCCATTGAACGCAACATCATCGAGCTCGCCCGTATCAGCGCCTTCGAGCTCGAGCGTGAGGGCTCTGAAGTCGGATTTCATCCTGAGCGCGCTCTTGCGATCAAGTCCACCGACGAGCATGTCGGCAGCGTGGTGGTGATGCTGCGTGCCTGAGCCCGCCTCCCCCCTCCCCACGCCGCCTGTCCCGCCGACTGGCCATGTTCTCCGTATCTGCGCGCTGTACCCGGATCTGATGAACATCTACGCCGACCGCGGCAACCTGCTCGTGCTCGAACATCGCTGCCTGTGGCGCGGGATCGGTTTCGAGCTCTCCTCCAGCGGGCTCGGGGAGTCGCTGAGTCCCGACGCGCATGACCTGTACTACCTGGGCGGCGGCCAGGATCGCGACCAGCGCCTCTGCGCCGAGGATCTGATCGAGACCAAGAGCGACGCACTCCACGCCGCCTCCGCTCGAGACGCGGTGATCCTCGGGGTGTGCGGCGGCTACCAGCTGCTCGGTCACTCATATGTCCTTGGCCAGGACGAGATCCCAGGAGTCGGCCTGCTCGATGTACGCACCATCCGCGAGGACGGACCGCGCCTGATCGGCAACGTTGCGATCGAAGTGTCGCTCGGTATGGTGGGTGCTCCCAAAGGTGAGGACTCAATCCTTGCCGGCTTCGAGAATCATGGCGGCCGGACCTACCTCGAATCTGGTGCGTCTGCGCTCGGTCGTGTCATCAAGGGCCACGGCAACGACGGGCGCAGTGGCTTCGAGGGCACGCGTGCAGGCAACACGATCGGCACGTATCTGCACGGTCCCATTTTGCCCAAGAATGCCTGGTTCGCGGACTGGCTGATCGCCACTTCTCTGCGTATAGATCCGTCGCAGCTGGACCCACTCGAGGATACTTTTGAGCGAGACGCACACCTCAGTGCCCGCCAAGCTGCGGGGGTCTGATCGAGGGCGAGGGGGGTGGCAGAGGCGCCGCGCGGCGAGAGCAACTTCGCTAATTCGAAGGTTGCGGAGCTACGGTTGACAGTCGCTCGGAGGTAGCTCCTCCACACCCGTACCCGACCCGCTCCGGCGGGTCGAGTCGTTTAAGCTTCGACCGTGGAGCTATCCGAGTACCAGCGCCTTTCGCGAAGCACCGCGCAGTATCCGCGCACCGAGGCGCTCACCTACCCAGCGCTCGGGTTGGCCGGTGAGGCGGGGGAGTTCGCCGATCACGCGAAGAAGGTGATTCGTGACGACGGCGGTGAAGTCACAGCCGGCCGGCGTGAAGCCATGGCCAAGGAGCTCGGGGACGTCCTCTGGTACGTCGCCCAACTCGCAAGCGAGCTGGAGCTCGACCTCGACGAGATCGCCCAAGCGAACCTCGACAAGCTGCTCTCACGCCAGCGCCGCGGTGTGCTGTCCGGCAGCGGCGACGACCGCTAGGAGCGCGACCGCGAATCTTGCGAAGCGCTCGGCTGTTCGCTTCGGTACCAGCGCCTTGACCCGCACGCCCTCGGGCGTGTCCTTGCGTGTGAGATCGCCCGCCAGCTCGTGCAGCTCCGCGAGGCTGCCACCGTCGGCGTAGGGCACCAGCAGCTCGACCTTGCACAGCATGTGCTCGAGCTCGCCTTCGAAGCGCGCGCGCAACTCCTCCAGACCCTCTCCCGTCACGCCGCTCACCAACATTGCCTCTGGGTAGCGCAGACACAGCTCGTCGCGTTCCTGCTCGTCGAGCAGGTCGATCTTGTTCAAGATCAACAGTCGCGGGCGCTCGCCGGCGCCGATCTCCTCCAGCGTCTGCTCGACCGCACGCTGCATCGCCTCGGCCTGCAGCTCCGGCACGGAGGCATCGAGCACGTGGGCCAGCAGGTCGGCGCGGCGGGTCTCCTCGAGCGTCGCGCCGAAGGCGTCGATGAGCTGGTGCGGCAGCTTGCTGATGAACCCGACCGTGTCGCTCAGGAGGTATTTCCTTCCCCCCTGGCTCGTACGGTGGCCGTTGCCATTGCTCGAGATCGGTCCGATCGTCCGCGTCGTCGGGTCGAGCGTGTGGAACAACCGGTCGCGCACCCCCACCTCCGCCCCGGTCAGCGCGTTCAGCAGCGTCGACTTTCCCGCGTTCGTGTACCCCACGAGCGCCACCGTCGGCAGGGCCGCGCGCTCGCGCTCGGCTCGCATCACCTTGCGCGTGCTCTTCACGTGCTCCAGCCGTCTCCGCAAGGCCGCGATCCGATCGCGCGCGAGGCGGCGATCGGTCTCGATCTGGCTCTCCCCCGGTCCCCGCGTTCCGATCCCGCCGCCGAGTCGCTCGAGGTGTGTCCACAGTCCGCGCATGCGAGCGAGGTTGTACTCCAGCTGGGCCAGCTCGACCTGCAGCTTGCCCTCCGCGCTGCTCGCGTGCGCGGCAAAGATGTCGAGGATCACCGTCGTCCGATCGACGACCGGCATGCCAAGCGCCTCCTCCAAATTGCGCTCCTGGCGCGGGGTCAGCTCGTCGTCACAGGCGATCAGGTTCGCGTCGGCTCCCATCGCCGCCGGCTTCGCCTCCGCCACCTTGCCCGGGCCGAGATAGGTGTTCGGGTGTGGCTGTTCACGGCGCTGCACCATCCTCCCGACCACCGCCACCCCGGCGGTCCGCAACAGCTCGCCGAGCTCCTCCAGATCGTCGTCCTCGGCCAGCGCCGCGATACAGAACGCACGTTGCGCGGCGCGCTGGGTGGGTTGCTCCATTCCTCTCCCAGTCTAGGACCCCAGCTTGCCCAGTCGCTGGACGGCCTCGACCAGACGCTCGTCGGGCGTCGTCAGCGAGATCCGGAACCAGCCCTCCCCTGCCGGACCGTAGATTGCGCCGGGCGACAGCACGACCGCGGCCTGCTCGAGCACGTGCTCGCAGTACGCCTCCGAGCTCGCGTATCCAGCGGGGATGGGCGCCCACACGTAGATCGTGCTGCGTGGCGGGTGCACGTCGACGCCGATCCCCTTCAGCGCGTCGCAGACGAGGTCGCGCCGTCGGCGATACAGCTCGTTCATCGAGGCAACCTCAGCGTCCGCGTCCGGCGAGAGGGCCGCTACGCCGGCCAGTTGCACCGCCTCGAACAGGCCCGAGTCGATGTTCGTCTTCAGTCGCCAGTAGGTCTCGATCGCCTCCGCGTTCCCGACCACCACCGCGCAGCGCCAGCCGGTCATGTTGTAGCCCTTCGACAGCGAGAACACCTCGATCCCGACCTCCTTCGCGCCCGGTGTCGCGAGGAACGAGGGCGCGCGGTAGCCGTCGAAGACGATCTCCGAATACGCGTTGTCGTGCACGACGAGGATCTCGTGCTCGCGCGCAAACTCGACGACCTTCTCGAAGAACCCCTCCGGCACGATCGCGCCCGTCGGGTTGTTCGGGTAGTTCAGGAACATCAGCTTCGCCTTCTTCGCCGTCTCCTGCTCGATCGCGTCGAGGTCCGGGACGAAGCCCAGCTCCGGATCCAGCGCCATCAACACCGGCTCGGCGCCCGCGAGCCACGGGCCGGCTGTGTACACCGGATAGCCCGGGTCGGCCGCCAGCGCATAATCGCCGGGGTCGAGGAACGCCAGGTTCAGGTTGAAGATCGCCTCCTTCGCACCGATCGCCGGGATGATCTCCCGCTCAGGATCCAGCTCCACGTCGAAGCGCCGTTCATAGAAGTCGCTCACCGCTTCCCTGAAGTCAGCGCGTCCGCGGTTCGTCGGGTACTGGTGCGTCTCCGCCTCGCTCACCGCCTCCTGCATCGCCTCCACGACCAGTGGCGACGTCGGCCGGTCGGGGTCGCCGATCCCGAGGCTGATCACGTCCACCCCTTCCGCGCGCTTGGCTGCGATCTTGCGCTCCAGCTCGGCGAACGCGTACGGCGGGATGCGCTCCAGGCGTTTACTCGGTCTCATTCAGCTCCTTTTCGAACTCCTTACTCAGGCGACCCTCGAACACGGGCGCCGCCCAGCCTGTCAGGTTCACCCTCAGATCGTCCCCCACCTCGACCTCCAGCTCACCCCCGTCCAGCACGACCGTCACGCGCGTCGGGGGCCGCAATCTTGCCATTGGCGTCGAGTAGATGGGCGATCGCGGCTCCGGTTGCGCCCGTGCCGGAGGACAGTGTCTCCCCCACCCCGCGCTCGAAGATCCGCGCTCTGATTCGAGCCCGCCTGTCCGCCTCGGCCGTTGGGTCTGGTGTCTCGATCTCGGTGTACCAGGACACGTTTGTGCGGTTGGGGAACTGTGCGTCTTCTTCAATCGCCGGTCCGATCGCTCCCAGGTCGAGCGTAGCCAGTTCGGCCTCGGACTCGACGTGGATTGCACACTGGGGGTTGCCGATCGACACATGACGAAAGCTCAAGGTGGCCACCTCAGGGTTGTCGATGAGTAGCTCCCCGCGACCGTCGGGCGGCCCTCCGGGGAAGTCCTTGGAGGTGAGGCTCGCCCGGCCCATGTCCACGCGGCAGGTGTGCGGCCCTGTGATCCGCGGGCGGATCTCCCCGGTCACAGTATGGATCGAGAACTCGTCCCGGTCGGTCCAGTGACGGCGCAGGTACAGGATCGCCTCACGCGCTCCGTTACCGGACAGCTCTGCTTCAGACCCATCGGGGTTGAAGATGCGCAGATCTGCCACGTGAGCGGGGTCAGCTGGCCGTGATAGCAGCAGCACCCCATCGGCGAACACACCGAAGTGGCCTTCACAGAGCCTTCGCACACGTGCGGGGGTGAGCGCGAACGGCAGCTCGTCGTGCTCGATGATCAGGTAGTCGTTGCCGAGCGCCTGCCACTTCTCGAATCTCATCTGGTCTCGCTCCGCTCCGGGTCTCTGCGCTTGGGGCTCACGGCGCCGGAGTCTAGGATCTCCACAGCCACATCGTCGGGGTCGCGTCCGCTCACGTCGATCACGCGCACGCCGGCCAGCTTGCGCATCCACGTCAGCTGGCGCTTTGCATAGTTGCGTGTGCGCCGCTTCATCGCCTCCACGTCCCCGCTCAACAGCTCCTCGAAACCGAGGGCCTTGCGCGCGGTCGCAGACGCGCCGGCCGCGTGTGCCCGGCGCACCTCCTCGGTGACTCCGGCCGCGACCATCGCATCGACGCGCGCGTCGATCCGCGCGTACAGCGCCTCGCGCTCCATCGTCAGCCCCGCGAGCAACGTCGGATGGCGCAGCTCCTCGCTCCACAGCTGCGATGGTCCCTCCGGCGGCTCGAGCTCTCCCTGCTCCAGCAGCTCCAGCGCCCGCACGATCCGCTGGCGGTCGTTCGGGTCGATCCCCTCCGCCGCCCACGCCGCGCGGCGAGTGAGCGTTGCGTGCAGTGCGGGCGCGCCTTCCCTTTCGAGCGCCGCGGTCCAGCGCTCGCGCGCCCCCTCCGGCGGCGGCGGACGCAGGTCCAGTTCGGTCAGCGCCGCGCGCAGGTACAGCCCGGTGCCGCCGACAACCACCGGCCGCCGCCCGGCCGTGAGCAGCCCGTCGATCTCCGCGTGCGCCAGCTCGGCGTACTGACCGGCGCTGAACGTCGCGTCGAGCGGCAGGAACGAGACCAGGCGATGCTCGAGCCGCCGCTGCTCGGACGGCGAGGCTACCCCTGTAAGCGTCTCCAGCCCGGCGTAGACCTGCAGCGCGTCGGCCGACACCGCGACCGGGTCCGCACCGGTGGGCCCCTCGCCGCGCGTGCGCAGCTGCTCTGCCAGCGCGACGGCGATGCTCGTCTTACCCACGCCCGTCGGGCCGAAGAGCGCGATGATCTGCATTCTCGTAGGCTCGCAGCAATGCGGATCTCCGGCTCGACGGTCCTGCTCACCGGCGCCACTGGGGGGCTCGGCCACACGATCGCGCGCGTGCTCCACCGCCACGGCGCGCGGCTGATCCTCACCGGGCGGCGCACGGACGTGCTCGAGCCGCTGGCCGCTGAGCTCGGCGCGCGCGCGCTGGCAGTCGACCTCAGCGAACCAGCGGAGATCGACCGGCTCGTGGCGGAGTGCGGTGAGGTCGACATCCTCGTCGCGAACGCCGCGCTGCCGGCCGCGGGACGTCTGGAGAGCTTCACAGCGCAGGAGCTCGATCGCGCGCTCGATGTGAACCTGCGCGCCCCGATCGCGCTCGCGCACGCGCTGCTGCCGGCGATGCTCGCCCGCCACCGCGGCCAGCTCGTCTTCATCTCCTCGACCGGCGGCAAGGCCGTGGCGCCCGGCAACCCGCTCTACCACGCCTCGAAGTTCGGCCTGCGCGGCTTTTCCGCGGCGTTGCGGATCGACCTGCACGGGACCGGCGTCGGCTCCTCCGCCGTGTTCCCCGGCTTCATCCGCGACGCCGGCATGTACGTCGACGGCGGCGCCAAGCTGCCTCCGGGTGTTGGCACGCGCAGCCCCGAGGACGTCGCGCGCGGCGTCGTGCGCGCGATCGAGCGCAACCGGGCGGAGGTCGACGTCGCCTCGCCCTTCCTGCGCCTCGGCACCGTGTTCTCGATGAACACCCCCGACTTCGCCGCCGCCGTCGCCCGCAGGCTCGGATCGGACGAGATCGCACGGACAATGGAGAAGAATCAGCGCGAGAAGCGCTGAAGCTCTCGACGCTGAGACGCAGTGAAATGCTCGAGTTAAGATGTGCGTAATCTCCGCCGGGGAGAATCCCGCCGTGTCCACTGTCCTCGTTGTCGATGATGAGCCGATCGTGCGCGACGTGGTCGTGCGCTATCTCGAGCGCGACGGGTACAGGACGCTCGAGGCCGCCACCGGCGATGAGGCACGACATCTGCTCGAGCTCCAGGCACCCGCACCCGCGCTGGTGGTGCTGGACGTGATGCTGCCGGGGACCAGCGGGCTCGAGCTGTGTCGCTGGATTCGCGCGCGCTCGGAGGTGCCGATCGTGATGCTGACAGCGCTCGGTGAGGAGGCAGACCGGATCGTCGGTCTCGAGCTCGGGGCCGACGACTACCTCACCAAGCCGTTCTCCCCCCGCGAGCTCGCGATTCGCGTTCGCAACCTGATGCGCCGCACCACCCTGTCGATCCACGGTACATGGCATGGCACGGCGCCGAGGATCGCCTTCGGCGATGTCGTGATCGACCCGGTGGCTCGGGAGGTTCGCAAGGGCGGCGAGCTGCTCAGGCTGACGCTGAAGGAGCTGGACCTGCTCCTGTTCTTCGCGTCCAATCCACGGCAGGTGTTCTCGCGCGATCAGCTGATGGACCGGGTGTGGGATTACCGGAGCGCGCTCGATACGGGCACGGTGACGGTTCATGTCCGTCGCCTGCGAAAGAAGATCGAGGACGACGCCTCGCGACCGCGCCATCTCGAGACGGTGTTCGGCTCTGGCTACCGGTTCACGCCGTGACCGAGTTTGCCCTTGTCGTCTCGCTGAGCACGCTCGCCGTGGGAATCGCGCTCGCGCTGGCACTGCGCTTGCTGCCGACGGTGCGCCTGCAGCTCGCGGGGCTCGCGCTGCTGGCGGTGGGACTGCCGCTCGCGGCGGTGATTCTGGGCGGTCTGGTGATGTTCCACATGCACGACGACGTGAAGATCCTTGCCGTGGCGGCCGCGTCGGCCTCGACGGCGCTTGCCGCGGCGCTGCTCCTCGGTACGGGAATCGCACACCGTATCCGCGGTCTCGAGGCCGCGGCCGACGAGCTGTCTTCCGGCGAGCTGACGGCGCGTGCGCCGGCGGAGGGGCCGCGTGAGCTCGCGCACGTCGGTGAGTCTTTCAACGCGATGGCTGGGAACATCGAGGCGCTGTTCGATGCGCGCCGCCAGCTCGTCGCCTGGGCCAGCCACGATCTGCGCACACCGGTGGCATCGATCCAGGCGATGCTCGACGCCGTTGAGGACGGTCTCGCCTCGATCGACGAGTACCTGCCGGCGCTGCACCAGCAGACGCGGACGCTCGCGACGCTGATCGACGACCTGTTCGAGCTCGCGCGCATCGATGCGGGCGCGCTCACGCTCGAGCTCCGCGAGGCGCAGCTGCCACAGCTCGTCTCGCACTGCGTAAGCGGTCTCGAGGCCGAAGCACGCGCGCGGCAGGTTCACCTCGAGAGCCAGCTCGACGACGCTCTGCCCGACGTGCGCTGCGCACCGGAGCACCTGCAACGAGTGCTTCTGAACCTCGTCACCAACGCGTTGCGGCACACGCCCTCGGATGGCGCGGTCTTCGTCAGAGCGCGGCGCCACACGAGCGAGCTGGAGGTGTCGGTCGAGGACACCGGCGTGGGACTCAGCAGCGAAGCGCAGCAGCGGATGTTCGAGCGCTTCTGGCGCGGCGATGCCTCGCGTACCCGCGCGAGCGGCGGCGCCGGACTGGGGCTTGCGATCGCACGAGGCTTCGTCGAGGCGCAGGGCGGTCGCATCTGGGCGGAGAACCGGCCCGATGGAGGCGCCCGCTTCGCGTTCACGCTGCCGATCGCCGAGCCGTCGCCAACGATCGCCTGACGGCCCCGGTTAGCGCGCCCGCGCCGGTTCAGAGAATGTTCATCTCCGCGCAAGAGGCTTGTTAGGAGTGACGGGCATCGTGCTCGCTGTCGGGGAATGACCCCCGCCAGACCCAGGAGGTTTCATCATGAAGCTACCTCGCCTCGTCATCTTGCTCGCGTTAGCACTGACAGGAGCCGCGGTCTCATCCGCCGGTGCTTCTGCCGCACCCGGCTTCTTCGGACATCAACGCGCACCCGAACGCCCACACCCCCAAGAATCCTTCGTCGTCGGCCACGCCTACGTCAACGACAACACCGCGACCTCGAACACAGTGGCAGGCTTCGATCGGCACGCGGACGGCTCGCTCACGCCGATCCCCGGCTCACCGTTTGCAACCGGCGGCGCCGGTTCCGGCGCCGGGCTGGCCTCGCAAGGCGCGATCCAGCTTTCCAGCGACGGGCGCTTCCTGCTCGCGGTCGACGCCGCGAGCAACCAGGTCTCGGTCTTGCGGCTCGGTTTCGGCGGCGTCCCGCAGCCGGTCGGCGCTCCCGTGTCCTCCGGTGGCAGCGACCCGGTCAGCATCGCGGTCTCGGGCAATCTCGTGTACGTCGCCAACGCGGGCGCCGGCGAACCCAACGTCACGGGTTTCTACCTGGCCCCCTGGGGCGTCCTGTACCCGTTGCCGAACTCGACCGTCGCGCTGCCCTCCGGCTCGGGTCCCGATGACGTGCTGTTCGACCCGACGGGTCAGCGGCTCGTGGTCCCGCTCGTCAACACCTCGACGATCGCGAGCTTCCATGTTCGCTTCGACGGGCGCCTCATCGCCGCCCCGGGCTCGCCGTTCGCGGCCCAGGGACCGGGACCGTTCGGCTCGGAGTTCCGGCCGACGAATCCCTCGCAGCTGTTCGTCAGCAACGCTCACGGTGGTGAAGGCAACGGGACGGTCTCGGCCTTCAACGTGAGCTTCTCCGGCGAACTGAGCTCGATCGGCTCGTCCCCGTTCGCCGATCTGCAGACGGCGCCATGCTGGGTGGAGATCAGCCACGACGGGCAGTTCCTATTCACGGTGAACACCGGCTCGGGAGAGATCTCCAGCTATGCGATCACCCCCGGCGGCTCGCTGGTGTTGATCGGCAGCACGCCGTTCGGCTCGGCCGGCGCAGGCGCCGTTGATGCCCGTCTGTCTCCAGACGGCAGGACACTGCTGGTGAACGGCAGCAAGGCCGACGTGATCGCGTCGTTCGCGGTCAACGGCGGCAGCCTTACCGAGCTTCCGAGCTCACCCACGCCGCTGCCCGCGGGCGCGGTCGCCTCGGGCATCGTCGTCGACTGACGATTGCGGATCGCCGCCGGGCCGGGCATTGTTTACCGGACCGGCGGTGCCGCCGCTTTGCCTAGAAAAGACTTTCCTGACGCTCACCTTGGGCAGATGTTGAACCCCCTTGCGAGGACGTCTCGCCCACGCGTGGCTCCTCTGTCGGCCGCGTGCGCGTGAAGCCCCTCGCTCGTCCCGGGCCTCGGCGCACCAATTGCGAGAGACGCTCGCGTTCCTCCTTCGGCGCGTAGGCGCCGCGGCGGTACATCTGCTCGTAGCGCTCGACCAGGTCGGGGCGCTGCGAGCGCAGCCAGTCCATGAAGATGCCCTTCACCTCGCCGCGCAGGTGCAGCGCTAGGCCGCCGATGCTCGTGGCGCCCGCCGCAGTCGCTGCCTCCAGCAGAGGCTCAACCTGGTGCGGGGCGTCGTTTACGCCCGGCATCAGCGGCGCGATCAACACGCCCGTGGGGATTCCCGCGAGGTTGAGCTTCGCAACGGCCTCCAACCTGGCCTTGGGATTCGGCGTGTGCGGCTCGGTCGCCCGCCAGGCCTTCTCGTCGAGCGTCGGGATCGACAGGCACGCGCTGATGGTCGTCCGCTCGGCGATCTCCAGCATCAGTGGGAGGTCGCGCAGTAGAAGTGGTGACTTGGTCAGCACCGAACATGGGTTGGCGAAATCGCGCATCGCCTCCCAGATGCCCTGCATCAATTTGTATCTCCCCTCCACCCATTGATACGGATCGGTGTTCGTCCCCAGTGCTACGTGCTCTCCTTTCCAGGAGGGCTTGGCCAGCTCGACCCTCAGCACCTCGGGCGCGTTGACCTTCACGACGATCTCCCGCTCGAAGTCTCTTCCCGCGTCGAAGTCGAGGTACTTGTGGGTGGGACGGGCAAAGCAGTTGTGGCTGACCACGCCGTTCGCGATGAAGTCGCCGGTGCCGGTGGTGATGTCGTAGAGTGGCATCGTGCCGAGCGGCTCGACCGAGACGACGTGTAGTTTCGCGAACGTCTTGACCATCTGGCCCTCGATCGAGCGCTTACGCGTGATCGCCGGATCCGTCAGGTGGAAGAAGCGGAGATGTTCGGTAAGGCCGCCGCAGACGCGGACGTACGTCAATCCATTGGGGCGTCCAGTGTGATCGTAGGCGACGCGGAATCCGAGCCGCGCCAGGCAGCTCGCTGTCCAATGAATGATCTCGGGGTCGGTGTTGGCGATGCGGAGCGCGAAGTCGCTGCGCGAGCCCTCGGCATCAAAGATGCCCGCGAGGAAGCCACGGCACCAGTCGCGGCTGACACTCTGGGGCCAGCGGATCAGCCCGCGCACGCGCTGAATGTTCATGGGACGCCCGGTCGAGATCGCAACCACCTCGCGGTAGGCCCCGACGGCTTGCTGGAACACGCGCTGGTTGGTATCAACGCTGGCGTACTCTAGATACGCCTTCGCCCTCCGCAGCGCCTCGAGGTCGGTGAGCGCTAGCCTGAAGTTCTGTGTCTCGCCAGTCGTACCGTCTGTGCGTCCGTACGTGCTCGACCAGATGCACCCGTCCCCCCGAATCAGTCCGCACAGGTATCCGCGACGGTACGCCAGTGTCGCCTCTGGTTGCTCGGCGAAGTGACCGGTCCCTACCAGCGTGTTATTGAGCGTGAGATGTGGCCGGCATTCTGACCCATGCTCGGTGCCGGCTACGTGCTTCCAGCCGCGGTTCGTCAGGAAACGGTGCTCGCCGCTCGCGATCAGCTCGGTGCCGTCCTCCAACCTCACCCGGAACGCGGGCTTGATGGTGATCCACTTAGCGAGCACAGTTGTCCGCGCATACCGCCGATATTTCGTGCCTCGTGCTGTTCCGTAGATGGCGTCGCCGACCTCGAGATCACCCAATTCTCGGTGTCTGCCATCAGCCATCAGAATCGGTGTTCGACCGTGTAGGCAGTACTGGCACGCATGAGTGCAGCCTCGATACGGATTGATCGACCAGCGGAACGGCATCTGGGATTTTCCGGGTACGCGGTTCAGGACCGACTTGGCGCGGACCTCGTAGAAGTTGGTCTGGAGCGCCTCCGGTGCGTCAAAGCGGCGCACGACAGCTTCGTCGCGATAGCCCGGCAGCCTCCGCTGCTCCTCATCTCCCAGCGAAAGGTTGCTCCAGCGCACGAACACATGTTCGCATAGGGTGCCGACAGATTCCTTCCCAAAGAGCTACCCGACGAACACCGGACGTCAATCATCCTCTGTCATGACACCCAATATCCGGTCGATGCGTTCCTCGCGGGCCTGGCGGAACAGATCCATGGCGTCCTCGAGATCCTCTTCGAGAACGCCAACCACGTATGCACTCATGCTGGACCCCTGGTGAACGGCTCGCGCGTGCAGTTTCTCGTGTAGGTGTTCGGGGAAATCCTCGATCTGGAGAGTACCCACAGCACGAAAAATAGCAGACAAAAAGCATCAGAACTGCGGCATTGACGCGTCCTCCTTACACACTCCCTACAAACATCTACGACATCCCTTACACGAGCCTTGGGGTCCACTTAGCCCCGTGACGGACGATCGATCGACAAACCACCCGACCCCACAGATGGAGGTTCGATCGCATGAATACGTCAAAGTTGCTTGGAGCCACGATGGTCGCCGGCGCGCTCGCCACGGGCGGCGCACTCGCCGGCATCTCCAGCGCCGGCGCCGCGTCGTCCGGTTCGACCGGCACCGGAGCCTCGACGACGCAGTCCACCACGCCGTCCACAACCACCCCGGCTCCCGCGACGCCGAATCCCAACGCCCCTGCTCCAGGGTCGAAAACGGGAACGCCGCCGAAAGGAGGCCCGATGGGCAAGCACTGCCCGGGCATGGGCTCCAGCTCCAGCTCCGGGTCGAGCGGAAGCTCTGGTTCCAGCGGAAGCTCCAGCTCGGAATCTGGGTCCAGCTCGGGAGCGAGCGTTCCGGGCAGCGCTGCTGGGGCAACCGCGCAGTAGTCAAGCAAATCGGCCAATCGCCGATAGGGAGGCTCAGGTCGCGCCGCGGGGAAGCGCTCGCGCGACGCGGAAGATCCTTCTCACCCCACCGCCCGCGCCAGCAGGCGTTCCTCCCCGGAGAGCGTCTGGCTGGTGGCGGCGGTGATCTCCACCTCGGTCAGCTCGCCAGGCGCGGCGAGGCCGCTGAAATTGACGGCCTTGTTGTGGCGAGTGCGGCCGCGCAAACGCTCGGGGTCGGTACGCGAGGCGCCTTCCACCAGCACCTCGACCGTCCGGCCCACGAACCTCTGGGCGCGCTCGCGGGCGCGGCGCTGAACCACCTCCAGCAGACGCTCCATCCGCTCCACCTTCACCGGGTGCGGGACGAGGCCCTCGGCCAACTCGGCCGCCGAAGTCCCGCGTCGCGGGGAGAAGATGAACGTAAAGGCGCTGTCGTAGCCGACCTGCTCTGCCACTTCCAACGTCTCCTCGAAATCCGCCTCGCTCTCTCCCGGGAAGCCGACGATGATGTCCGTCGTGAGCGATGCGTCGGATACGTGCTCGCGAATCAACGCGACGCGGTCGAGGTAGCGCTCGCGGTCGTACGTGCGGCGCATCGCCTTGAGGATCCGGCTGGAGCCCGATTGCAGTGGTAGGTGGATGTGCTCGCACACGCCGGCGAGCTCGGCATGGGCGCGAATCACATCCTCGCGCATGTCCTTGGGGTGCGGGCTCGTGTAGCGGATGCGGTCGATCCCGTCGATCTCGTCCACGGCCGCGAGCAACCCGGCGAACGTCGCCGACGGGTGCCCATTCGATTTCAGGTCGCGCCCGTAGGAGTTGACGTTCTGACCGAGCAGCGTCACCTCGCGCACGCCGTCGGCGGCCATCGCCCGCACCTCGGCTATGAGCTCGTCTTGGGGCCGTGAGACCTCGCGTCCGCGAGTCGAAGGCACGATGCAGTACGAGCATGCGCAGTTGCAGCCGACGCTGATCTGCAACCAACCCTGGAACTGGCGTGCTCGCCTCGCCGGCAGGTGTCCGGTGAAGCCCTCGAACTCGAAGTACCCCTGGGCGGTCAGCGAGTCGCTTGTGAGGAACTCCGCGAGCTTGTGCACCTGTCCGGGTCCGAAGGCGACGTCGACGAACGGAAAGCGCTCGAACACCTCCTCCTTGACCGACTGCGCCCAGCAGCCGCCGACACCGACGATCCGCTCCGGTTGTTCGCGCTTGAGCCGTTTGGCCTCGCCGAGATGCGCGACGAAGCGGCTGTCGGCCGTCTCGCGGATCGAGCACGTGTTGAACAGGATCAGGTCGGCCTCGGCGCGCTCGGGCGCCTCCGCGTAGCCGAGCGACTCGAGCATGCCCTTCATCCGCTCGGAATCGTGCTCGTTCATTTGACAGCCGAACGTGGTCAGGTGGTAGCGCTTCTCCATCGTTCCCACAGGGTACCTGCGGGTGACATCACCAACCATCCCCCTGCGGCGACTTTGTCTCGCCGCAGGGCTGTGCGAAAATACCTCAGGCGGCGCGTGCGGCTGCTGACTGTGGAGTCGCCGACCCGTCGAGTGGTCTGGCGACGGTTACTGGCTGGGCTGCGGTGTCCTTCTCCCGCTCGATCGGCGTGACCAGGTCCTTGCCGAGACCCAGCGCGGCGTAGATCTTGTCCTCGATCTCCTTGGCCATCGCCGGGTGCTCATCCAGGTAGGCCTTGGCATTGCCACGACCCTGGCCGAGGCGCTCGTCCTTGTAGGAGAAGAACGAGCCGGACTTGCTCACAATGTTGTGCTCGAGGCCGAGGTCGATCAGACAGCCGGAGGTCGAGATGCCCTTGCCGTACTCGATGTCGAACTCGGCCTGCCTGAACGGCGCGGCGACCTTGTTCTTGACGACCTTCACCCGCACGCGATTACCAACCGCCTCGGTGCCGTCCTTGAGCGTCTCGATCCGCCGGATGTCCAACCGCTGAGAGGCGTAGAACTTCAGCGCCCGCCCACCCGGCTGAGTCTCCGGAGAGCCGAACATCACGCCGACCTTTTCGCGGATCTGGTTGGTGAGGATGCAGAGCGTCTGCGTGCGGTTGAGGTTGCCCGCGAGCTTGCGCATCGCCTGGGACATCATCCGCGCCTGCGCACCGACCGTCTGGTCGCCCATCTGACCCTCCAACTCGACCCGCGGGGTCAGCGCCGCGACCGAGTCGATCGCGACGACGTCGACGGCACCGCTGCGCACGAGCATGTCGGCGATCTCCAGGGCCTGCTCGCCATAGTCGGGCTGAGAGACCAGCAGCTCGTCGATATCGACCCCGATCTCCCTCGCATAGAGCGGATCCATCGCGTGCTCGGCATCGATGAACGCACACACGCCGCCGAGCTTCTGGGCCTGCGCGAGCACATGGTAGATCAAAGTCGTCTTACCGGAGGACTCCGGGCCGAAGACCTCGACGACCCGCCCGCGCGGCACCCCGCCGATCCCAAGCGCGAGGTCGAGCGACAGTGCGCCCGTGGGAATCGCGTCGCAGCGCACCTGCGCGCCCTCGTCGCCCATCCGCATCACGGTCCCCTTGCCGAACTCGCGCTCGATCTGCGTGAGCGCTCCCTGAAGGGCGGCATCGCGCGCCTTGGCAGCCTTCTCCTGGTCGGTAACGGGCATGGCTCTACTCCTCCTGTCGAAGATGGACCGAGAAAACTAGAGATCGCTTCGGACGGAACACTTGTTCGCATCGTCCTGACGAATCAGGATGCTAAGAATGCAGCAGTGCGCGGCGGATCAGGTGCATCGCGACCGTCGTCGTGCGGTCGCGGATGTCGGCTCGCGAGCCTGGGAGATTGACCGAGCGGGTCAAGGGCTCGGCGTCCGCTGTGGCGACGCTCAGCCACACGAGTCCGACCGGCTTCTCCTCGGTGCCGCCGCCCGGTCCGGCGATGCCGGTCACCCCCACGCCCACATCCGCGCCCAATTTTGCTCTCACTCCTTCGGCGAGTGCTTCCGCGACCTCGGCTGACACGGCACCGTGTTGCTCGATCGTCTCTGCTTTCACGCCTGCCTGTGTGATCTTCGCCTGATTGGAGTACACGATCGCTCCGCCCTTTACGTATTCCGACGCGCCCGGAAGTTCTGTCAGCCTGGCCGCGAGCAAACCTCCTGTGCATGACTCCGCGGTGGCAATTGTTTGGGTTTGATCAACGCTCGAGCCACGCAGTAATGCCGCCACCTGCTGATCGACCGTGCTCCCGTCATCTGAGAACAACGTGTCGGCGTGGCGGGTTCGCAGCACCTGTTCGAACGCGTCGTACACCCCCTGCTCGGCCGGCTCGTAGCGGGTCACGACCTCGACCTCGCCGCGTTTCAGGCACGTTGTGATCTCCAGCCTGCTGAGCTCGACGCCCTCGCGTTCGGCCGTCCTCAGTGTCTCGGCGATCTCTGACTCGGGGATCCCGTACAGCCTCAGCATCTCTTGCCGGTACTCGGTCGCGTCTCTGATCGCCGCTTTCAGCGCCTCCGTCTCGATCGCCTCGCTCCACATTGGCTGCAGCTCTCTCGGCGGGCCCGGCAGCACCACCACCGTCGGCTTGCTCTGCGGCTCCTTTGCGGGCACGACGAGCCCCGGGGCGGTGCCAACGGGCTCCAGTATGGTCGCGCCCCGTGGGATCACCGCCTGCTTGCGGTTGCTTGCCCTGATCGCATCCATGTCGAGGTTCGGCCAGCGTTTTGCGAGCGGTGAGAGGATCTCCGCGATCCGTCCCTCAAGCGCCTCGTCGAGCACCATCTTCCGCCCCTGCGCCCTACCCACGACCTCGGCCGTCAAATCGTCCGCGGTCGGCCCCAGCCCCCCGCTCGTCACGATCAGGTCCAACCCCTCCTCCGCCATGAACCGCAGGACGTCCTCCATATCCTCGGGACGGTCGCCGACAATCGTCGTATAGGCGACATCCACCCCCAGTTCCTCGAGTCGCTCCGCCACCCAAGGCCCGTTGCGATCTGTCACGCGGCCTGTGAGCACCTCCGTCCCGGTGACGAGGATCCCGGCGCGCGGCGGTCCACTCATGCGTGCTTGTCTCTCATCAATTCAGCAAAGCATGTCCGAAATGTTCTTCGCGGCCGACCCCGCGAAGCGGATTTATCGGCCGCGAAGAACATTCGGATCATGCGCAGGTGGGCAGCTGCCCGGCCTTCAGCCTTTGCCGGCCGGCCTTTGTGATCGAATACCCGATCGCTTCGCTCGACGGCGGCACGGTCCTTGCGATCCCGTCGACGAACATCGTCACCGAGCTGTTCCCCAGAGTGATCGTGAAGCGCTTTGCGTGGAACGTCGGAGTGCTTGCTCCCGGCTGCAGTTCCTGCCCGGGGATCAGCTTGCGCCCGTCGTCGTTGTCGATCAAACAGACGTACACCGCCGCGCTCGGACGCAGCGACAGGGCGACCACGCGGGTGGTTGTAGTGCCGGTGGCATGGGTGGCGTGTCCAGTGCCTCTCCCGCGGCGCGCGCCGGCGTGCTTGTCGTGGGTCTGCGCGGTCGTACCGGTCGGGGTGTTCGACGAGTTGCCTCCGCCCTCGCTGAGCAAGCCGATCACCAACAGCACGATCACCACCCCGACGACCCCCACGAGCGCCATGTACCCGCGCGAGGGCCGCGCGGGTACGCGTCCTCTCGTGGGGCTGGCGCTCGGAGTCGAGACGATCGGCTCCAGCGCCCCCTCGCTCGGTCGTTCGTAGTTCAGGCGATATTCCTCGACGAGTGCCTTCGCGTCGAGCCCCAGCGCCTGCGCGTATGTGCGCAGAAAGCTGCGCACGAACGTCGGCCCCGGCAGCAGGTCCCACTCTTCGTTCTCCAGCGCGCGCAGGTACTTCGCCCTGATCTTCGTCTGTGCCTCGATCTCGGACACGTCGATGCGAGCGCTCATGCGCGCTGCGCGCAGCGTTGCACCGATCTCTGCCATATCTGTCAAGAGGCTAGTCGCTAACGACCGTCGCCGACTCGGTGGGCGACGATTCCAGTCCGGCCAGGATTCGCGGCAGGTCCGCCTCGGTGATCAGCACCTGCCTGGGCTTGGAGCCCTCGTAGCCGGAGATCACACCGCGTCGCTCGAGCATGTCGATCACGCGACCCGCTCGCGTGTAGCCCAGTCGCAGCCTGCGCTGCAGCATCGAGGTCGACGCGGTCTGCATTTCCGCCACGAGCGCGATCGCGTCGCGCAGGATCGGATCCTCGTCGGGGTCGAGCTCGTCGCCGCTGGACTCGACCTCTACCGGCTCGACCTCCTCCAGCAGCTCTTCGCGCAGCTCCGGCTCGCCCTGCCTCCGCCACAGGTCGGTCAGCTTCGCGATCTGGCCCTCATCGATATAGGCCCCCTGGATACGTTGCAGCCGCGAGGTCCCGACCGGGCTGAATAGCATGTCCCCTTGCCCCAGCAGCGACTCGGCGCCGTTCTGGTCGAGGATCACCCTCGAATCGGTCTGGCTGGAGACCGCGAACGCGATCCGCGACGGCACGTTCGCCTTGATCATGCCCGTGATCACGTCCACTCTTGGGCTCTGCGTCGCCAGCACCAGATGGATCCCCACCGCCCTGGCCTTCTGCGCGAGGCGGATGATCGAATCCTCCACGTCGGCGGGCGCGACCATCATCAGGTCCGCGAGCTCGTCGATCACGCACAGGATGTACGGCAGCGGAGCTTCTGCTCGTCGCGCGCGAGCCTTGTTCAGTTCGATCAGGCTCCTGGTCCTCGCCATCGACATGATCCCATAGCGCTGCTCCATCTCTTTGACGAGGTTCTGCAGGGCGTTGGCGGCCATCCTCGGGCTCGTGATCACGGGCGTCAGCAGGTGCGGGATCGACTCGTAGTGGTTCAGCTCGACCTGCTTCGGGTCGACGAGCACGAGGCGCACCTCGTGCGGGGTTGCCCTCAAAAGGACGCTGGAGAGCATCGCGTTGATCGCGCCCGACTTGCCCGCGCCGGTCGTGCCCGCCACCAGCAGGTGTGGCATCTTCGCGAGGTCCGCCCCGATCGCCTTGCCCGCGACGTCCTTGCCCAGCCAGACCGTCAGCGGCGACCAGTCCTTCGGCGGCTGCTGAAAGACATCGCCGAGCTTCACGATCCTGCGGTGCGCGTTGGGTACCTCGACCCCCACCGCCTGCTTGCCGGGGATCGGCGCGAGAATGCGGATGTCGGTCGCCGCCAGCGCGTAGGCGAGGTCGTCCTTCAGCTGAGCGACCTTCGCGACCTTGGTGCCGGGCGCGAGCCGCAGCTCGTAGCGCGTGATGTGCGGTCCCGCGACCGTCCCGATCACCTTCGCCTGCACGCCGAAGTGCCCCAACGCCTCGGTCAGGCTCGTCGCCGTGCGCTCCTGCCCGGCAGTGTCGGGCCGCGTCTGGTCGGCCGTCGAGCGCGCCAGCAGCTTCTCGGCCGGCGGCAGCTCCCACACGAAGTCCGGGTCGTCGGTGATCGCCCCCCTCAGCCTGCCCTGCGGGGTCAGCTGCTCTGGATCGGTTACGGCGACTCCGGGAATCGGAGCCTCAGCCTCGACGTCTTCGGCTTCAAACTCAACCGCGTCTTCATTCTCATTCTCGATCACATCCACCGCTTCCTCCACCGGGTCCGATTCCCACGCCGGGGGCTCGTCCAGCGAGGGGGCCTCCACGTGCGTCGCCCTTACGATCAGCTCCTGCTGGTCGAAACGGGGATTCTCGTCGAAGACGAGTGTCTCCCGGCTTCGGTCGGGCTCGGGAGGATGCAACGACTCGGGCTGAGCGAACGGCTCGGACGCCTGGGTGGCTGTGTGTCCCGGCCGGTGGGCTTTCAGCATCCGTGTCGTATCGGCCACGCCGCTGCCCGTCGCCCTGATCGCGCTCGCCAGCGACGCTCCCGTCAGCAGGATCACGCCGACTAGGAACAGGAACACCACGAGGATGTCCACACCGACACTCTGCACGAGCCGGTGCGAGCCCTGGTACAGCGCCTCGCCCGCGACGCCGCCGTGCGCCTGTAGAAAGGCCGAGGTCCACGACGCGCCCTTCTCCTCGGTCGCCCCCGAGCTCACGCCGAGGGTCCCGGCGGCCAGCGCCAGCACGATCGAGGCCGAGAGGCAGATCGCCCCCGTGCGCAGTGGACTCAGCGCCGGCCACACCGGGCGCAGCAGCATTGCCGCGCCTGCGCCGATCAGCGCGACCGGCGCAAGTACCCGCGCTTTACCAACCGCCCAGCCAAGCCCCACTGCGAGCCCATGGCCAGCATGCCCGCCGTTCCAGTGTCCCCACAACACAAAGCCCATAAAGATCCCGGCAGCCACCAGTCCCAGCCCGATCACGTCGCGTTGGCGCTGATCCAATTCCGGCAGTCGTGGCAGGCCACGGGGCAGCGAAAAACCGAGACCTGCGAACCCGGGAGGCCCTCCGCGGTTGCTACTGCGGCGACGGCGTCTTGATCGTCCCCGTGTTCCGCGGGTGGACGCACGGGTTCGCTGAGCCGTGATCTTACGGGCGGTGGGTTTCCGTGCGGGGGCGCGCTTGCGAGTATTCGCCATCCCGCGCAACTTCGACATCGCTGCACTAGCACCTTCCCGGCGCCATCCCTTGCAAGCCTTACTCCTGCTTTACTCCCCACCAGTTACATAAAGACCCAGCTCATGAACGACTTCTCCCGCGCACCACGCGTCCTGGTCGTCGAGGACGACGAGGACATCGCACAGGCACTTCAGCGCTCACTGCGAATGGAGGGCTACGAGGTGCGTGCCGCCGCCGACGGCGCCGACGCGCTGGAGCACGGGCGCTCGTTCGCGCCCGACCTCGTGATTCTCGACCTCGGTCTGCCCGGGCTCGACGGACTGGAGGTCGCCCGCTCGCTGCGCGCCGACGACGACGTGCCGATCCTGATTCTGACCGCGCGTGACGCGCTCGAGTCCCGCGTCGAGGGCCTCGATGCGGGCGCTGACGACTATCTCGTCAAGCCGTTCGAGCGCCAGGAGTTGCTAGCGCGAATGCGCGCCCTGCTGCGCCGCCGCCCACCGCGCGGCTCGGCCCCCCTGCGGGTCGGCGACCTGCTGCTCAACGCCGACACCCACGAGGTCACACGCGGCGAGCGTACCGTCGAGCTCACGCAGCGCGAGTTCGAGTTGCTCGAGTACCTGATGCGCAACGAGCGGATCGTGATCTCTCGCCAACGCCTGCTCGACGAGGTCTGGGGCTATGACCCCTTCTCCACGACCAACACGATCGAGGTGTTCGTCTCAAACGTCCGCCGCAAGCTCGAGGCCGACGGCGAGCCGCGCCTGCTGCACACGATCCGCGGGGCGGGGTACGTCCTCCGCGCCTAGATCGCGTGGTCACTCATGAACCCGGCGCGTAACCCGTTGGGTACCCCCCGGCGCCTCGTCGAGCGCCTGACAGCGACCTTCGACCGGCTGCCGATCCGTGTGCGCCTGGCCGGCGTCTCGGCGCTGCTCACGTTCGTGATCCTGTGCGGCTTCGCCATCGCTGTGGGCTCGCTGACGGTGCGCCGCATCCGCTCGGACTTCAACAGCCAGGTCGCGGTGACCGCCTCTGAGCTGCCCTCGCAGCTGAGCATCAAAGTCAACCCCAGTACCTTCCAGATCGTCGGCATCGACCCGCCGCTCCAGGATCTCGCCGAGCCCGAGGGCTCGGCGGTGATCAGGATTCTCTCGCTCGGCGGTGCCGTGATCGCCGAAACCTCCAAAGCGCCGTCCCTCGGCCCCGCCTCGCTCCAGCCCCGTAACGTCGACGGCTACCGTGTGCTCAGCCACCCGGCCGCCGTCTACATCGCCGGCTCAGGCGAACGGATCGGGCAGGTGTACGTCCAGTACGGCCGCAGCGTCACAGATACCGAGGCGACCGTTACGCGCGTCGAGTTCTTCCTGCTGATCGGAGTGCTGATCGGAACCGGCGTAGCGCTGTTCGCGGGCATGACGATCGCGCGCCGCGCGATGGCGCCGATCGCACGGCTGACCACCACCGCGGAGGAGATCGCCCGCACCCGCGACCCCTCCCGCGTAATGCCCCAGTCGGAGGCCGACGACGAGGTCTCGGAGCTTGCGCGCACCCTCCAGGGCATGCTCCGCGAGCTCGACGCCGCGCGCGGCGAGACCGAGGCGATGCTCGTCCGCCAGCGCCGCTTCGTCGCCGATGCATCGCACGAGCTGCGTACTCCTTTGACGAGCGTGCTCGTCAACCTCGAGCTGCTGGCAGAATCCCTGCACGGCGATGAGGGCGAGGCGGCGCGCTCGGCCCTACGCTCCTCACAGCGCATGCGCCGGCTGGTCGCGGATCTGCTGCTGCTGGCGCGCACCGACGTCGGTCGCGTGATTGCACACGAGCCATGCGCCCTTGATCAGATCATCGTCGAGGCCGCCGCGGAGCTCGGACCCGTCAGCGCCGCGCACGAGATCTCACTCGACGTCGGGCGGACGGGAGCGGTTGTTGTCGAGGGCTCCCGCGACGAACTGCACCGTCTCACGATCAACCTCTTAGAGAATGCGCTCCGCCACACCCCCGCCGGCACCGAGATCCGCGTGTCGAGCAGGCTCGAGACTGACGGCCAGGCGCTGCTCGTCGTCGAAGACGACGGCCCGGGCGTGCCCGAGCACCTGCGTGAGACCCTCTTCGAGCGTTTCGTCCGCGGCGCCGGCGACCGCGGCGGCTCCTTCGGCCTGGGTCTTGCGATCGTCCGCGCGGTGGCCGAGACCCACGGCGGCTCGGTCGAGGTCGAGCCCACCGGCGAGCGCGACGGGACTCCCTACGGCGCCCGCTTCGTGGTCCGCCTGCCAGCGGTGGCGGAGAGCCTCAAACCTCAACGACGACCGGCAGCACCATCGGCCGCCGCTTGAGGCGGTCGTAGACCAGTTTCGCCAGATCGTCGTGCAGCACCTCCTGGAGCAGATCGACATCGCGGATCTCCTCATTCGCCGCACGCTCGAGCGTCGCATCGACGGTCGTCTTGATCTCGTCTGAGAGCTCGTCGGCTTGGTCGAGGAATGGCACACCTCGGAAGATCACCTCGGGGTCTACGACCGAGCTACCGTCCTGCTCGGCGATCGTCACGACCACGATGAAGATCCCGTCGGCCGAGAGCATCCGGCGGTCGCGCAGCGCCACGTCGGCCATGTCGCCGATCTCGACGCCGTCGACGAAGATCATCCCGGCCTGCTCGCGCTTGCCAAAGCGCGCCCCGCGCTCGTCGATTTCCAACGGCAGCCCGTTCTCGCCCTGGAAGATGTCCTCTGGCGGCACCCCCACTGCTTCTGCGAGCTGCGCGTGCAGCCGCAGCCGCTTGAAGTCGCCGTGGAACGGCATCACGTAGCGCGGCTTGGTCAGGTTCAGCATCAGCTTGACCTCCTCGGCGTACCCGTGCCCGGAGGCGTGCACCGGCGCGTCGCTGGTCGTGATCACGTCGCAGCCGATGTGGTAGAGCCGGTCGATCGTCTCGTTCACCGCGCGCTCGTTCCCCGGGATCGGGGTTGCCGAGAACACGACCGTGTCACCCTGGCGCAGTTCCACCTGGCGATGGTCGCGGTAGGCCATCCGCCTCAGCGCCGACAGCGGCTCGCCCTGGGAGCCGGTCGAGATGATCACGATCCGCTCGTCGGGAAAGTCCTCGATCTCACGCGGCCCCACGAGCATCCCGTCAGGCACCTCGATGTGCCCGAGCGAGCGGCCGATTTTCACGTTCTTGCGCATCGAGCGGCCAACCAGCACGACCTTACGGTCGAGCGCCGCGGCCGCGTCCACCACCTGCTGCACGCGGTGGATGTTCGACGCGAAGCTCGTCACCACGATTCGCCCCCCACAGCGGGCGAACACCTCCTCCAGGTGCGGCCCCACCCCGGACTCCGACGGTGAAAACCCCGGGCGATCGACGTTCGTAGAGTCGCCGCACAGCAGCAGCACTCCTTCTCTACCCAGCTCTGCCAAGCGCGAGATATCCGCGGGGGCGCCGTCGACAGGCGTCTGGTCGAACTTGTAGTCACCCGTTACCAGCACTGTTCCCAGCTCGGTGCCGAGTGCGACCGCGCTCGCATCGGGGATCGAGTGCGTCATGTGCACCATCTCCATCTCAAACGGCCCCAGCTCAAACGCCTCGCCGGCGGCGACTTCGTTCAGCGAGACATCGCGCAGCTTGTGCTCGTCGAGCTTCGAGCGCGCCATCGCGATCGTCAGCGCGCCGCCGTACACAGGCGGAAGGTGTCCTTCGGCACCGAGCTCGCGCAGAACCCACGGCAACGCGCCGAGATGATCCTCGTGGCCGTGAGTGATCACGATCGCCTCGATGTCCTTTGCCCGCTCGCGCAGATAGGAGAAGTCGGGCAGCACCAAGTCGATGCCGACCATCTCCGGGGTAGGAAAGCGCAGCCCGACGTCCACCACGACGATCCGGCCGTCCTGCTCGACGACCGTCATGTTCTTGCCGATCTCTCCCAACCCCCCCAGGGGAAGGACCCGCAGCGAGGAACTCACGCGTGTACGCCTGAATGTGCCTGCGCGTTCGCGCCGGTGAGCAGGCCGTGGCGCTCGAGCATCGCCCTGACCGCCTCGGTCTCCTCGGCGGTCGCCTCCACGATCGGCAAGCGCACACCGCCCGTGTCGTGGCCGAGCAGGTTCAGCGCGGCCTTCGTGCAGGTCGGGCTCGCCGTCATAAAGAGGGTCTCGTAGACGTCTTGCAGCGACGCATCGATCTCCGCGCGGCGCTCTGGCTCGTCCACCATCCGCCGCTGCTCGCTGCCGACAACGTGGCTGGCGACAAGGATGCCACCGGCGCCGCCGAGCTCGAGCGTGCGCGCGAACGTGGCGTCGTCGCCTGCGTACAGCGCCAGGCCGTCGATCAGCCGAAGCTCGTCGGGGTTGGCCTGCTTGACCCCGTCGATGTGCTCGATCTGGGCGAGCTCGGCGAGCAGCTCCGGGCCGATGTTCGTGCCGGTGCGCTTGGGGATGTTGTAGAGCAGGATCGGTTTGTCGGTGGCCTTTGCGACCGCCTCGTAGTGGCGCTTCAGACCGAGCGGGCTGGGCCGGTTGTAGTAGGGAGTGACCGACAGCACCGCGTCGGCGCCGAGCTCGGTGGCGCGTTCTGTGAGGTGGACGGCGTGGTGCGTGTCGTTCGTTCCGGCGCCCGCGACGATCGTCGTGCCCGCGGGACGCTCTTTAACTGCCAGGTCGATCAGCCCCAGCTGCTCCGCGTCAGTCAGCGTCGAGGCCTCGCCGGTCGTGCCCGCGACGACGAACCCATCCGAGCCGTTCTCGGCCAGATGCGCCATCAACGCCACGAACGACTGCTCGTTCACGTTCCCCTCCGCGTCGAAGGGTGTGACGATCGCCGTCAGGATCGTGCCCAGGCTGCTCATGGGCATGAGTATCTCACGCTCGCGCCTGTCATTCCTCAGAACAGCAGCTGCTCGAGGCCGACAACGGGCGACTGCTCCAGGCCGCCCACGCGGCGAATCGCGAGTAGCACCCCGGGCATAAACGACTCGCGGCCGATCGTGTCGTGGCGGATCGTCAGCGTCTGACCGAGATCGCCGAAGATCACCTCCTGGTTGGCGACCACGCCGGGCAGCCGCACCGAGTGGATCGGCGGCTCGGTGCCGCCGGTAACCTCGGCGATCAGCTGCGCGGTGCGCGCGGCGGTCCCGCTTGGAGCGTCGAGCTTCTGGTCGTGGTGCAGCTCGACGATCTCGGCCTTCGCCATGTGCCGTGCCGCCTCGACGGCGAAGCGCATCATCAGCACCGCGCCGATCGCGAAGTTCGGCGCGATCAGCACGTTCGCGCTGGGCTTGCCGTCCCCCGGCCGCGCCTGTCTCAGCGGCGCCGGGTCGAAACCGGTCGTGCCGACCACGACGTGCACCCCGGCACGCACGCAGGCCAGCGCGTTCCCAAGCGCCGTGTCGGGCCGGGTGAAGTCAACGACGACCTCGGGCGGTTGGGCTCCTGCCAAAACCTCCTCGAGCGTCGTCATCCCGAGCAACGGGTCGACGCGCGCGACGAGCTCCATGTCCTCGGCGCCCTCCACCGCCGCGCAGACCGTCTCACCCATCCGCCCAGCCGCACCGGCAACCGCCACTGCGATCATGCCGCCACGCCCTCCAGCGGCTTGAGTGCCTCGCGGAAGGCCTCCTCGTCGGGGCCGACGCAGGCGACCGACAGGCTATTCGCCACGAACAGTTCGCCCGCGAGCTCTCCCAGCGCCGCGACGTCCACCGCATCGATCCGCTCGATCACCTCGTCCACCGAGAGGATCGGCAGCCCGTTCAGCACCGAGATGCCCAGGCGACTCATGCGTGCGCCCGTGGACTCCAGCGAGAGCACCATCCGCCCCTTCAGGTTCTCGCGCGATCGGTCCAGCTCCTGTGCGCTCGCGGGATCTTCGACGAAGCGCTCCAGCTCTCTCGCAATCGTTTCCACCGCCTCCGTCAGATTCTCCGGCCGCGTGCCGACATACAAACCAACCTCACCGGTGTGGGCGTATAGGCTCGAGAAGCAAAACACCGAGTAGGCAAGTCCCCGGCGCTCGCGTACCTCTTGGAAGAGCCGGGAGGAGGATGTTCCGCCCAGCACGCCTTCGAGCACCCTCAATGCAAAGCGGCGCTCATCCTCGCGCGTCAAGCCGGGTCCACCCAAACAGAAGTGGTACTGCTCCGTGTCCTTCGCAAAGAAGCGCACGCGCCGCTCGAAGTCCGGCTCGCCCGGCGCCGGCGACGGCGGGTGCATTCCGGCGCGCTCGCTTCCGGCCGCGATCGCCAGCTCCACGAGCCTGTCGTGATCGACAGACCCGGCCGCGCCGATCACGACGTTCTCGGGGACGTAGCGCTCGGCGTGAAAAGCCCGCAGTTGCTCGCTGTCGACCGCCCGCACGACCTCCGCCCGCCCGATCACGGCGCGCCCGAGCGGGTGCTCGCCGAAGACGGCCTCGCCGAGCACGTCGAAGACCTTCTCCTGGGGATCGTCCTCGTACATCGCGATCTCCTCGAGCACGACCTCCCGCTCGGTCTCCAGCTCCCGCAGGCGCGAGTGCCAGAGCATGTCGCTCATCACATCGAACGCGCGCTCCAAGTGGCGGTCGAGCACACGCGTGTAGAGAGTCGTCGTCTCTCGGTCGGTGCCCGCGTTGATCTCAGCACCCATCGCGTCGAAGATCTGGTCGATCTCCTCCGATCCGAAGCGCTCGGTGCCGCGGAACAGCATGTGCTCGAGCAGATGCGAAATCCCCGCCTGATCTTCGGACTCGGCCGCCGAGCCCGTACCGATCCAGAAGCCGAGCGCCACCGAGCGCACGCTCGGCACGCGCTCGGTGACCACTCGCACGCCCGAGTCGAGCGTGGTGATGCGGTGCTCTGCCTCAGGAACGGTCACTACCGCCATGACGCGGTCTGCCCGAGCCCCGATCACCACCGGAACGGACCCGCCCGCCCCGCGGTCACGGCTGCCGTTGCGTCCGCCACCATCGCGTGGAGGCCGTCCCCCCCCTCCGCCGCCGGTACCGACGCCGGCCAGCTCCTGGGCCGACTTGCCCGCGACATCGGGGTCCTCGGCCAGACGCAGGCCGATGCGACCGCGCTCGCGGTCCACCTCGACCACGCGCACGTTGATCTCATCGCCCTTGTTGAGCACGTCCTCGACACTCTCCACGCGCTCGCCCGGCGAGACGTTAGAGATGTGCAGCAGGCCGTCGGTGCCCTTCGCCAGCTCGACAAACGCACCGAACGTCGTCGTCTTGACGACCTTGCCGAGGTACTCGTCGCCGACCTCGACCTCCTTCATCATCATCCTGATCCGCTCGAGCAGGGCGTCGCCCAACTCACCGTTGGCGGAGTAGATCAGCACCTGACCATCGTCGTTGACGTCGATCTGGGACTCGAACTCCTCCGCGAGACCCCTGATCGTTTCGCCGCCCTTGCCGATCAGCAGGCCGATCTGCGACGGGTCGATCTGGATCGTCTGGATTCGCGGCGCGAACTGGCTGAGCTCCGCGCGCGGACCCTGGATCGTCTCTACCATCTTTCCGAGGATGAACGTGCGGGCCTCTTTGGCCTGCGCGAGCGCATCGCGCAGGATGTCGAAGGTGACGCCCGTGATCTTGATGTCCATCTGCAACGCAGTGATGCCGCGCTCGGTGCCGGCCACCTTGAAGTCCATGTCTCCGAGGTGATCCTCGACGCCGGCGATGTCGGTCAGGACGATGTAGTCATCGCCCTCCTTGATCAACCCCATCGCGATACCGGCGACCGGCCGCTTGATCGGCACCCCGGCATCCATCAGCGACAGCGACGATCCGCAGACCGAGGCCATCGAGGAGGAGCCGTTTGACTCGAGGATGTCCGAGACGACTCTGATCGAGTAGGGGAACTCCTCGATCGATGGCACCATCGGCGCCAGTGCCCGCTCAGCGAGCGCGCCGTGACCGATGTCACGGCGCTTGACGCCGCCCATGCGACCCGCCTCCCCGACCGAGAAGGGCGGGAAGTTGTAGTGGTGCCAGTAGTACTTTTTGGTCTCCAACCCGAGCGTGTCGAGGCGCATCTCCTCCTTGAGGGTGCCCATCGCGACGACGCTCAGTGCCTGCGTCTGCCCGCGCGTGAACAGCGCCGACCCGTGTGTCCGCGGCGTGACGCCAACTTCGATCGAGATGTCGCGGATCTCGTTCTCGCCGCGGCCGTCCGGGCGCTTCTTGTGGATCGCGATGCGCTCGCGGATGATCGACTTCTCGAGCTTGTCGAAAGCCATCTGCACCGCGGCGCGCTGCTGCTTGGCATCCACCAGCTGGTCCTCGGAGGCGCCCTCGGAAGCGGAGGGGGCATGCTGTGCGAGGATTGCCGCCTCGACTGCCTTGGTGGCGTCTTGGCGCTCCAGCTTGTCCTCTACCTGTGTCGCTGCCTCCAGGTCGGAGCCGTGTGAGGCGCGGATCTGATCGAGGATCTGCGGGTCGACCTGGATCGCCTCGAAGGCTTTCTTCTCCTTGCCGACCTTGTCGGCCAGTTCGCGCTGCAGCGCGCAGAGCTTCTTGATCTCTGCGTGGGCGATGTCGAGTGCGTCGAGGATCTCGGCCTCGGGAATCTCGTTGGCGCCCGCCTCGACCATCAGGATCGCCTCCTCGGTGCCCGCGACGATCAGGTCGAGGTCCGTGGCGTTCTCGGCGTCAGGAAGGAGATCCTCCTCGTTGGGGTTGACGACGAAGTTGCCGTCGATCTTGCCGATCCGCACCGCGCCGACGGGCGTCGGCAGCGGGATGTCGGAAATCATCAGCGCGGTCGAAGCGCCATTCATCGCGAGGATGTCGTACGGGTGGACGTGGTCGATCGACAGCGGGATCGCAACCAGCTGGGTGTCATAGCGCCATTCCTTGGGGAACAGCGGACGGATCGGACGATCGATCATGCGCGCAGTGAGCGTGCCCTTCTCGCCCGGACGACCCTCACGCTTGAAGAACGAGCCTGGGATTTTGCCGGAGGCGTACATACGCTCCTCGACGTCCACCGTCAAGGGGAGGAAGTCCACGTCGCGCAGGCTTCCTGCGACGGCGGTACAGAGGATCATCGTGTCGCCCTGACGGACGACCACTGCACCGGAGGCCTGCTTGGCCATCCTGCCGGTCTCAAAAGAGATCTCGCTACCCGCAATCTCCACGGAAACCCGTGTAACGGCATCACTACTCATATTCACTGCCTTTCATGTTCCGCCCGTCGGTCGGCGGTCCGTTTCTTTTTCTCTATTTTCCGAACGGACGGAGCTTAGCGGAAGGCGATGCCCACGCCCTCGCGCAGCAGATCGACGCTGGGCAGCTCGCCCGGCATCGGCGCCTGATAGCTCCAGCGCACGATCCCCCCGGCGTCGATCGCGACGAGCGCACGCTCGGGAAAGCCGCCTTCGTGAAGCACCCCGAAAGCCTTGCAGGCAGCGCCCTTGGGCTCGAAGTCCGACAGCTGCTCGATGCTCACGCCGAGCTTCTCCCGAAAAGCCTTCTGTGACCAGCTCGAGTCGCAGGAGACGCCATACAGCTTTGTCACGCCCTGGGACTCGAGCTCACCCAGCGCCGCCTCATACAGCTGCAGCTGATCGGTGCACACGGGGCTGAACGCAAACGGGTAAAAGACAAGCACCGTTCGCTCGCCCTTCAGATCCTGCACGGTAAAGCTGCCTCCATCCTCGGTGGCGAGCTTGAAGTTGGGAGCCGGTGTGCCGGAAGCAATGACGCTCATCGGCCGGCGACTCTACTTGCGGAGGCCCAGCTCTTTGATCAGAGCGCGGTAGCCCTCGAGGTCGCGGCGGCGCAGGTAGTCGAGGAAACGCCGGCGGCGACCGACCAGCATCAGCAGGCCACGCCGCGAGTGGTGATCTTTGGACTGCTCGCGCAGATGCTCGGTCAGGTGATTGATGCGCTCGGTCAGCAGCGCGACCTGGACCTTCGTGGAGCCCATGTCGTTCTCGCTCGAGCCGAACTTCCCGGCGATCTCACGCTTGCGCTCAGTTGTTATCGCAGCCATATTCGGGCACGGTAGCAGACAGCCCGTGGCCTCAATCAGACGACCCGGGACCTCACAACCGGTTCGTCAGGCGTTCCGTGCGATCTCCCGAGTGTGTTGCACGTCGCTGTGCATCTGCTCGATCAGCGCCTCCGCCGTCTCGAAACGACGCTCGCCGCGCAAGCGCGCGAGGAAGTCGAGGCGCAGCTCGCGTCCGTACAGATCACCGTCGAAGTCAAGGACGTAGGCCTCGATCAGCTCGCCGCGACCGGTCTGAAACGTTGGGCGCACACCGATGCTCACCGCCGCCGGAGCACCATCGGCGAGGCATGCATAAACGCCGTGGCCGGGACACACAAGCGCCTCGTCGGGAATCAGGTTTGCGGTGGGAAAGCCGAGCTTGCGCCCACGCTCGTCTCCGTGCACCACCTCGCCGCTCAACTGATATGGAGCGCCCAGGAGCGTTGCCGCCTCGGCGACCTCGCCGGCCAGCACCAGCCCGCGAATGTGGCTGGAGGAGACGATCTCTCCGTCCACCTCGAGCAGCGGGTGCACGACGGTGTCAAAGCGATTATCCGCGGCGAGCAACCGCGGGTCGCCCTGCGCCTTGTGGCCGAAGCGGAAGTTCTCGCCGATCGCTACCCGCCTAGCCCCGAGTGCGCCCACGAGCACGTCTCCCACAAACTCATCGGCCGTCTTTGATGCGAACTCCGCGTCGAATTCGATCACGATCAGCTCCCGCACGCCCAGCGCCTCGATCAGCTCGGCCTTTCGCCCTAATGGCGTCAGCAGCTTCGGGGTGTGCTGGGGGGCGACGACCGAGACCGGGTGGGGATCGAACGTGAGCACGCTGTCGGAGCCCTCGATCACCTGCCTGTGGCCGAGGTGTACGCCGTCGAAGGTGCCCACCGCCACGCTGCGCCCACCGTTTCGCTGCACGACATCTCCCAGGCGTGTGATCTCCACGCCGCAAGCCTATTGCGATCGCCTGTCTATGGCCCACCCCCGCCCAGCGCTCCGTCTGGATCTCTCACTGCGCCACTTCCGGCCAGTTGGCTCAGGCCGGCCTTCCCAACACAGCCAATGCCTCCTGGAGCGGGATCAGCGGTGGCTCTGGCCACGGCTCTCCCCGGCGCGGCGGGGTGACCGCATCACGGACGTCGAAGGGGCCAATCGCGGTGCGTCTCAGCTCCAGGCAGTAGGCGTCGTTCAGATCGGCGATCAGTGAGCGCACGTACGTGCCGGCCGAGCATTCGATCTCATAGCCGGCCCGTTCCAGCAAGTGCTCGCTCCCCCCCGGGGGCGTGGTGCAAGCGTCAGAGGGGTTGGGCCATGCATCTCGCCGGCGCCAGAGTTGCTCGAAGCGGTAGACGCTGACAATCCGCTCGGGCATCTGGAAGCGCTCGCCGCGACGCGCTCGCCGATAGGCACGCTCGCCTGCGATCTTCACGGCCGAGTAGAGGGGCGGACGCTGTCTGATCTCGCCTGTCGGCAGCGCCGGCGGATCGGCCGGCAGGCGCCCCGTCTCGGTTATCTCCCCCTCTGTGTCCCCCGTACTCGACACCGCTCCCAACCGCGCCACGGTCTCATAACGCTTGCGCAGCTCCATCATCTGGCGCTGCGCTTTCGTCGCCCTGCCGACGAGCACGATCAGTAGACCAGTCGCGAACGGGTCGAGCGTGCCCGCGTGCCCTGTCTTTGCCCCGTCCAGCGCGCGCCGCACCGCCGCGACCACGTCGTGTGAGGTGATCCCCGCCGGCTTGTCGATCAGCAGAACGCCGTCCATCGGCGCGCCGGAGGAGCTCAGGCGAGCGTCGCGGTCGCGTGGCCGTCCGGGGTGGCGTGCAGCTGTACCGCGAGTTCGCTTCGCAGAAATGCGATCAGCTCGTCGAGCTCGAGCGTGGTCGAGAACCCCGCCGCGCGCCGATGTCCCCCGCCCCCCTGCGCGCGCGCGATCACCGACACGTCGACATCGTCGTCGGTGGCGCGCAACGAGACTTTGTGCTGACCCTTGCGCTCCCCGCTCCTCAGCTCGCGTATCAGTGCCGCCAGCTTCGTGCCCTGCACTGCGCGCAGATGGTCGATGATGCCCTCCGAGTAGCTCTCCTCGGCGTCGGCCTTGGCGAAGTCCTCGGCGCTCAGCACCGACAGCGTCAGCTCACCGGAGTCAAAGCGCCGCATCTGGCCGAGACCCAGCGCAAGCAGCGCAAGCTTGCCCTCCGGCGTCTCCTCGAACAGCCTCCTGTACACGGCCTGCACATCAACGCCCGCCCCGATCAGATCGGCCGCCATCTCGTGTGCGCGCGGACCGGTGTTCTCGTACATGAAGCGCCCTGTATCCGTGATCAGCCCGACGTACAGCGCCTGCGCCACCGCCGGCGCCGGTGCTACCCCCAAACCGCGCATCAGATCCCAGACGATCTCCGCCGTGCACGAGGCGTCAGGCACAACATAGATCAAGCGTGCCGAAGCGAGTGTTGTCGTGATGATGGTCGATGTTCAGTAGGTGCTTGCCGTCGTGCAGCACACTCGCTGAGTTGCGGTCGATGTTGCCGCAGTCCAGGAACACAACGGTGCGCTCGGCGATGTCCACCGGCGGCGTCTGGATCAGGCCCTCCAGCGCGAAGAATCGATACTCCAAGGGCAGCGGCAGGTCCTCGGGCGCGATGAACATCACCGAATCCTTGCCCAGCGCGCTCAGCAGACCCTGCATCCCCACCAGCGAGCCCAGCGCGTCGCCGTCGGGGCGCTCGTGCGCGGCGAGTACGAAGCGGGAGTCCTCGCGAATCCGCTCGATGACGCGCTCGCGCGTCACCTCGGTGCTCTCTGACTCACTCATCCCCGGCCGATCTCCTCGATCAGCGCATCGACACGCAGCGCGCGGTCGGTCGTGTCGTCGTAGTACAGCTCCAGGGTGGGCGTGCGCTTCAGGTGCAGCTCCGTCGCCACCTTGCCCTGCAGGAAGCCATGCGCGCTGCGCAACCCGGCCATCGTGGCCTCACGCTGGGCGTCGTCGCCAAGCACGCTCACGTACACGCGAGCATGGCGCAGATCGGCGCTTGTTCTGACGTCTGTCACGGTCACGAATCCCACACGAGGGTCCTTCAGCTCTCCTGTCACCGCATCGCCGATCACCTGGCGAATCGCCTCGTCGACGCGGCGCATACGTCCCGAGCTCATCCTACCGGGACCTCGTTCAGCTGAGCTCGCGCTCCACTTGGCGCGTCTCGTATGTCTCCAGGAGGTCGCCCTCGCGCAGGTCTTGGAAGTTCGTCAGCAGGATGCCGCACTCAAAGCCGGCCGCCACCTCGCGCACGTCCTCGTTGAAGCGCTTCAGGCTGGCGATCGTCGTGTCGTAGATCACCGTGCCCTCGCGCACCACTCGCACCTTCGCGCCACGAGTGACCTTGCCCTCGCTCACATGCGACCCCGCGATCGTCCCGATCTTGGAGGCGCGGAACAGCTGACGCACCTCGGCCTGGCCCAGCGCGCTCTCCACCTCGGCCGGCTCGAGCATCCCCTGCATCGCCGCGCGCAGCTCCTCGATCGCCTTGTAGATCACCGAGTAGGAGCGGATCTCGACTCCCTCACGCTCGGCGAGGAGCCGAGCATCGCCGACCGGACGCACGTTGAATGCCAGGATGACCCCGTTGGAGGCGGCGGCGAGCATCGCGTCGGACTCGTTGATTCCACCAACGCCGCGATGGATGATGTTGACCTTGACCTCTCCTTGGGGAAGCTTTGCGATCTCGTCCTCGATTGCCTCGAGGGAGCCAGCAACGTCGGCCTTGACGACCAAGCTGAGCTCCTTGACCTGGCCCTCTTGGGCGAGCTTGAAAACGTCCTCCAAGGACATCTTCCGACCCGAGCGCCGCGCAAGTGCCTCCGTCTTCAGACGGTTTGCACGCTCGCCAGCGAGCTGACGCGCACGACGCTCGTTCTCGACTACGCGCACGAGTTCACCGGCCTCCGGTACACCATCGAAACCGAGCACCTCCACCGGCTGGCCCGGCGTCGCTCCCTTCACACGCGCACCGGTGAAGTCATGCATCGCGCGCACCCGTCCGAAATGTGCGCCCGCGACGAGGGCGTCGCTCACGCGCAGTGTCCCTCGCTGGATCAGGACGCTCACCACAGGTCCCCGACCAGGATCTAGCTTTGACTCGATGACGGTACCCGAAGCCTCCGTGTCGCTATTGGCCTTCAGCTCCTCCAGGTCAGTCACGACCTGGATCGTGTCGAGTAGGGAATCCAAGCCCTCGCGGGTCTTCGCGCTGACGTCCACGAACTCGATCTCGCCGCCCCACTCCGCGGGCTGTAGCCCATGCTGGGTCATCTCCGTACGCACGCGCTCGGGCTGGGCGCCCTCCTTGTCGATCTTGTTCACCGCCACCACGATCGGCACTTCCGCGGCGCGGGCGTGATCGATCGCCTCCTCCGTCTGTGGCTTGACGCCATCGTCGGCCGCGACCACGATCACCACCACATCGGTCACGCGTGCCCCACGGGCGCGCATCGCGGTGAACGCCTCGTGGCCCGGCGTGTCCAGGAAGGTGACCACCTTGCCGCCGTGATGGACCTGATAGGCGCCGATGTGCTGTGTGATCCCGCCCGCCTCGCCGGCGGCCACCTCGGTCTCGCGGATTGCGTCCAGCAGCGAGGTCTTTCCGTGATCGACGTGCCCCATGATCGTGACCACCGGGGGACGCTCGATCATGTCCTCCTCGATGTCTTCAAAGACCGGTTCGACCTCGACGTCGTCGGCGGCGTGGACGATCTCGATCTTCTTGTCGAACTCGTCGGCCAGCACTCCGATCGCGTCGTCGGACAGCGTCTGCGTGAGCGTCGCCATCTCGCCGAGCGTCATCAGCTTCTTGATCACCTCCGGCACCGGAACTCCGAGATACTCGGCGACATCCTTCACCGTGGATCCGGAGTTGACGCGGATCTCATCGGTCGCCTCCATTGCGGCGGCGTCGATCGGGGCGATCGTGTCGTCATAGGTGCCGCGCCTGCGCCGCCCGCGGCGCGGACGGCGCTGGGGTTGATTGGCCGGGCCTCCCTGCTGGCGGCGGGATGCCTGTGAGTCGATCACGACGCGCCTGCGCCCGCCCGGCCCGACGCCGCCGGGTGTCCGCTCGCCCGTGCGCGAATCGCGCGTGGGACGCACGCGCTCACCGGCGACCCCGGCAGCCGCTTGGGGCGCCAAGCCCGGCTCGGCAGAGCTTGCTCCGGAGGGGCCGGCCTGGGCGACCGCAGCTCCGTTGGAGGAGGTGGCTGTCGGAGTGTCCGCGGGGGCTTGACCGGTAGGCGAAGCGGAAGCTGGAGCAGCGGCAGGCGCAGATGACTTACCCGAGCCTGCGGGTGCGGTCGCCTTGGCCGCCTCGGCGACGGGGGCAGGCGGCGCAACGGTCGCGGTCGAACCCTTTAGCTGGGCCGCCGCGGGCGCACCATTGCCCGCGGTGCCGTTGGAACCCAGAGCCTGCAGGGCAACCGTCTCATCGACCGAGGATGCCGCGGCCTTGGCCTCCACACCGGCTGCCTTCAGCTTCTCCAGCAACTCCTTGCTGGATAAACCCTGCTCCTTTGCGATCTCGTGCACGCGCTTCTTGGTCATCGACTTATCGATTCTAGGAGCTTGGGGTCGATCTTCACCGCGCAACGCAATGCCCGGGCGAGACCGCCACGTTGTGTGGCGAGGGCGACACAGTCCACGGAAGGCTTGCCGGGTGCAGCGACGTGGCAGAGATAGGCCCCACGCCCGGGCATCGTGCCGGCGCGGTCGAGTACCGCCCACCTGAGGAGACCATCGCCCTCGCTGGCCGATCTCTGAGTTCTCACAGCCAGACGCAGCAGCTCGGACTTGGGCGCAACACGCCCGCACCCAGCGCAACGGCGCTGGGGCACATGCGGCCCTATGGCGTCTGCTCCTCGATGGTCTCTCCCACCGCCGGCGCGTCAGCGAGCTGCTCCTGCGGCACCATCGTGGTGGTGGTGAGATCCTCGCCGGGGAGCGACTGGACGCTCTCTTCGGGTGCCAGTGTCTGCGCCGCCGGCATCTCAGCGACCGGGGGCTCTGCGTCGCCGGCCGGTTGCTCGGGCGCCGGGGCATCCTCTCCCCCCGGGGTCAGGTCTGAGATCTGGTCGCCCTCGATGTTCGCCAGCGCCTGGTGGGTCTCGAGGCCGCAGTAGCGTGAACCGGGGAGCGAGGCGTTCGGGCAGCGCCGTCCGTTGGAGAGGATCGCGGCGCAGCGTCCCTGGACCTCCTCCTCCTCGTAGCCGTGCTCGGCCTCCTCGGCGGCGAACTCGCTCTCCGAGCGAATATCCACGCGCCAGCCGGTCAGTCGTGCCGCCAGTCGCGCGTTCTGGCCCTCGCGGCCGATTGCCAGCGAGAGCTGGTCGTCGGGCACGATCACAGTGGCCTGCTTGGCCTCGTCGTCGACGAGCACCTCGCGCACTCGCGCGGGAGAAAGCGCCTTGGCGACGAACCTGGCGGGCTCGTCGTTGAAGGGGATGATGTCGATCTTCTCGCCTCGCAGCTCGCTCACGACCATGCGCACGCGTGAGCCACGCGGACCAACGCAGGCGCCGACCGGATCGACGCCGTCGGTGTTCGAGACGACGGCGATCTTAGAGCGGTACCCGGGCTCGCGGGCGACGTTTGCGATTTCCACCAGGCCATCGGCGATCTCCGGAACCTCGAGCTCGAACAGCTTCTTGATCAGCTCCGGGTCGCGCCGGGAGACGATGATCGAAGGGCCCTTCGTCGACGGGGAGACCTCCTTGATCACAGCCTTGATCCGCTGAGAGTGGTCGTAGCGCTCACCCTCGACCTGCTCGGACTTGGGCAGCAGCGCCTCCACACGTTCGCGCAGCTGCACGAGCGTGTAGCGCGAGTCGGACTGTTGCACGATGCCCGTGATCAGCTCGCCCACGCGATCGCGGTACTCCTCGAACATCATGTCCCGCTCGGCCTCACGGATCCGCTGCAGGATCACCTGCTTGGCGGTCTGCGCGGCGATCCGGCCGAAATCGTCTGGGGTGACGTCCTGTTCATCGATCTGATCGCGGTATTCCTCGAACTTCTTCGGATCGATCTCCGGTTCCTCGGGCTCGCGCATCTCGCCCGTCTCGGGATCGACCGTGGTTTCCTCGTCGATCGTCTCGACGATCAGATGCGCCTCCAGGCGTTCGGGAATGATCAGTTCGATCACCCGGAAGTCGGCCGTCTCGCGATCCATCTCCACGCGTGCGTACTTGGCCGAGCCCGGCTGCTTCTTGTAAGCCGACAGCAGCGCGTCCTCGAGCGCGATCATCAGCTTCTCAGGCTCGATCCCCTTCTCGCGCGCCAGCGCGTGCATGGCTTCCAGGATTTCGCGTGACATGGGGCGGGCGGGCTCCTTAATCTTCGATGAGGTTCGAACGACGGATCTCCGAGTAGGGGATCGCGATGATGCCCCCATCGGCGGCCAGCGTGATCTCATCCTCGGAGGCTCCCACCAGCTCCCCGGTGAAGCTGCTCGTCGGTCTCGCGTCGGCCGAGCGCTGATCGGCCGGGTGGCCGACCGGACGTGGATGGCGGACCGATCGTCCGGGATCGGCCAGCACCCGCGCGCGCCGCCCGACGAACCGGCGGAAGTGTGCGGGCTTTGACAGCGGACGCTCGCTCCCGGGCGAGGAGACCTCCAGCGAGTAACGCTCCCGCTCCTCACTCAGCAGCGCGGTGACCCGCTCGCACAGCGCAAGCGTGACACCGTCGGGATGATCGATGTACACGCGCAGGCAGCGACCGCCGAGCACCTCGGCGAGCAGCACCTCGACGGCGGGCTCGCTCTGGGCGAGACGCCTCTCGATATCTGTCTGTAGCGGGGTCATTGAAAATAGGTCCTTACGCAAAAAAAGCGGGCGATCGCCCACTCTCGGCACAACTACCGGCGTCTGCTGGCCGATCTCCGATCGGCGGTACGAAAGTCTCAATCGAGCATAGCATCGGGGAGGCGCCCGATGACCCTGACCGGCTCGCGTCGGGCGCACTCATGCCCTGCCGCGCAAACGCTCGACGGCATCGAGGATCGCCTCCGCGACCTTCGCCTTGGAGGCACGTGGCACGTGCTGGACGGTCTGTAGGCGCTCGGCGTCCACGGCGAGGATCGCGACCTCATTCATGTCCACGTCGAAGCCAATGTCCTTGCGCGAGATGTCGTTCACGACGACCGCGTCGAGTCCCTTCTCGGTCAGCTTCCCGCGGGCGTAATCGACCGCGCCCTCGCCGTGCTCGGCAGCGAAGCCGACCACTGTCTGACCGTCGCGCCGCCCAGCCGCCAGAGAAGCGAGCACATCCGCGGTGGGCTCCAGCTCCAGCTCCAGGCTCGTGCGGCCCGACTTCTTGATCTTCCCCTCCGCCGGCTCACGTGGTCTGAAGTCGGCTACCGCGGCCGTCATCAGCAGCACGTCGCACGCCGGGAACTCTCGCTCGCAGGCCTGCAGCAACTCGGCCGCGGTGCCCAGCTCATGACAGACCACGCCAGGCGGGCGCGGCAGCGCGACGTTCGCAGCCAGCAGCGTCACCTCAGCGCCACGGGCATGCGCGGCCTGCGCCAGCGCGAAGCCCATCCGCCCGGAGGAGCTGTTACCGATGAACCGCACGCTGTCGATCGGCTCGCGTGTGCCCCCGGCGGTGACGAGCACCTTCAGTCCGCGCCAGCTTGCTGGCGCTGGGTCATCGATCGAATACCGGCCGGCGTGCTCGCTCGCCGCTGCACCGAGCACCGTCTCGCAGATCTCCAGCAGCCGCGCCGGCTCCGCCAGGCGCCCCACCCCCTCCTCGCCCTTCGAGGCCAGCTGCCCGACGCCAGGCTCGACGATCTCGACGCCTCGCTCGCGCAGGATCCGCAGGTTGGCTCGAGTGGCCTGGTTCTCATACATGTGGTTGTTCATCGCCGGGGCCACGATCACGGGGCAGACAGCAGCCAGCGCACAGCCGCTCAGCAGGTTGTCCGCCAAGCCGTGGGCGAGCTTCGCGAGCGTGTTGGCGGAAGCCGGAGCGATCAGGAAGAGATCGGCGTTGGCAACCAGCGCCAGATGACTCAGCGGCTCGTGCGCCGGAGGCTCCTGTCCGGGAAAGGCCCCACGCGCGGGGTCGCGCTCGAACTCGCTGCTCAGTACCGGCGCCCCGGTCAGCGCCTGGAAGGAAGCGGCGCCGACGAACCGTTGGCTCGTGGGCGTCTGCACAACGCGCACCGAATGCCCGGCCGCCGTGGCGAGGCGTATGAACTCGAGCGACTTATATGCGGCGATACCGCCGCTGACGCCGAGCAGGATTCGGGACATGGCTTAGGTTTTAGAGGGCGCGGGGAGAAGTGGCAACCCGTGAGCGAGACTCTGCGGCCTTGCCGCGATCCTTGCCAGTCACCGTCAGATGGCGGCAGGGCAAGCGATGCAAGGACGCAGGGAGCGTGGCGTGCTACGCACGCGAGCGACTGAGGTCGCAGCAGCGCGCCGCCATGCGGTCATCTGTAGTGGTACTTGATCTTTCCGGCTGCCACCTCCTCCAAGGCGATCGTGAGGTAGTTCTTGGAGATCGTTTCGACCATTGGCGGCGGGAACTCATCGAAGGTGCCCTCACCGAGGTTGTGGTAGTAGCTATTGATCTGGCGCGCGCGCTTGGCGGCGACGAGCACGCTTGCGTAGTTGGAGTCGACGTTGTCGAGCAGACGGTCGATGCGGGGCGAGATCACTTGGTCTGAGCCTTTCCTGGTTGATCTCCCAGTGTAGTGCCTCGAACCTCCAGCTCATCGGCGACGATCCCAGTCAACTGCTCCAGCGCGTCCTGCAGACGGTCATTGACGACCACGTGAGCGAACTCTGGCTGGGCTTTCAACTCCTCCGCTGCGACCAGTAGTCGCCGCTCCACCCCCTCTGGATCGTCGGTACCGCGCCCGATCAGCCGCGTGCGCAGCTCGTCCAACGACGGCGGTGCGATGAACACCTGCACCGCATCAGGCACCGATTCGCGCACCTGGCGCGCACCCTGGACCTCGATCTCCAGCACCACCGGCGCACCTGCGCTCACCCGCTCCTCCAGCTCCGAGCGCAGCGTCCCGTAACTGCGACCGGCGTAGTCGGCGTGCTCAACGAAGTCTTCGTCCTGAACCTTCCGGTCGAACTCCTCGCGCGTGAGGAAGTGATAGTCGACGCCGTCCCGCTCACCCGGCCGTGGCGCGCGCGTGGTGGCGGAGACCGACAGCTCCAGTTCTCCCAGCCGCTCCATCAGCCCCCGGATCAGGGTTCCCTTGCCCACGCCCGAAGGACCTGTGATTACGAACACCCGCGCCACTGCTGGGACCCTATTGCGGAGAGCGGGGGAAGAACCGGATTTCAGCGGCGCAGCAGCGAAACCAGCTCGCTGCGCTGGCGCTCGGAGAGACCGCCGATCGTCTTGCTCGGGGAGATTCGGCAGAGGGCGAGGATCTTGTTCACCTTCACCCGGCCGTACTTGGGCACAGCCAGCAGCATGTCGAACACCTTCGCGGTCTCGACGTACTCCGGCGGGTTCTGAAGCAGCGTCTGGATCGACAGGCGACCCGATTTCAGGTCGCGCTTGAGCTGCGCTCTGCGTGTGCGGATCTGGTTGGCCCTCGCGAGCGCGTCCATCCGCTGATTCAGCGACCGCTCGGGGGCTGCCGCGGGCGTCAAGGAGGTCTTCTCGCTCGCCGTCTCGGTCGCCATCGCCATGGGCGGCGAGTCTACACACCGGCGGCAGTCGATCAAGGAAAAGCGACCAATTCAGCTATACCTCAACTTGAGCTATAGGCATGTCGAGGCTGATGGACGGTCGCGCCGCCGCTTTGCAGGGATTTTTAGCGCCCTTATTTTGGCCGATCAGCCAGCCACAACCTCCAGCCACACCCAAGCTGGCCGAACACCGATCTCCGCCGACGTCACGCCTGGCCAGAGGTGGACAAGGCTGGGCCGGGATCCAATTCCCGTGCGATCCTTGCCCCGGCCATAGGGTCGCGGAAACTCTCGGTGCCAACCGCCACGAGCCGCGCCCCGACGTCGAGCAGCTCGCGAGCGTGCGCCGCGCAGCTCACCCCGCCCATCCCGATCGCGGGGATACTCACGCGCTCGGTGACAGCAGCCACCTGCGCGAGCGCGACCGCGCGGATCGCGGAACCCGATAGGCCGCCGGTCCAGCCCCCCAGCCATGGCCGAGGCGACCGCGGCGCGGACAGACCGCCGCGAGATGCCGGCGCGAGCGCGAGCGCCCGCAGCGTGTTGATCAGCGACACCGCATCCGCGCCACCCTCCTGCGCCGCCTGCGCACAGGCGGCCACATCTGCCGCGTTCGGCGTCAACTTCACGATCAGCGGCTTACCCGTCCGTGGACGCACCGTCCGCACGACCTCCTCCAGCTGATGGGGGTCGGCACCGATGTCCAGTCCTGTCTTCACATTTGGACAGGACACGTTCAGCTCGACTGCGGCGATCTCCGCGCACGCGTCACATGCCTCCAGGAGCTCGGCGATCTCTGCCGCGCTCGAGCCCATCACGTTCGTGACCAACGGCACCGGCAAGGTTGCCAGCTCGGGCAGGTCTTCGACCAGATAGCCCGCCAATCCCTTGTTCGGCAGCCCGATCGAGTTGATCAGCCCGCTCGGCGCCTCCCACAGCCGAGGTGGAGGATTGCCCGTGCGGGGCTCCAGCGTAATCGTCTTCGACACGTACGCCGCGAATGGGAACTCCTCGTCCAGCGCCGACCCGAACGCCTTCCTCGCCGCGAGCGCATCGAACGTGCCCGAGCCGTTGATGATCGGATGCGTCAGCTGAAGCCCACAGAACTCCACGCTCATCGAATCCCGCCCGCCCCTCCGGCGTGCTCCTCGATCGACTCCAGTTCAGCGGCATCGATCACCGGGCCGTCGACGCACACCCGCAGATAGCCCCCACCCCGCTTTGGCACTACGCAGCCAAAGCACGCGCCGAACCCGCATGCCATCCCTGCCTCCAGCGCGAGCTGTGCGGGCACTCCACCCGTCGCGCACAGCGCTCTGACCGCCTCCAACATCGGCGCCGGTCCGCACGCATACACGGTGGCGTGCGCATCGCGCTCGAGCTCCTCGCCGAGCAGGTCTGTGACGAGGCCGTGATGGCCGGCCGAGCCGTCATCGGTGGCCACGCGCGCGCCTCGAAGCAGCGCCGCGCCCTCCGCACGCGGGCCATCGCGAAAGCCGAGCAGAACGGTCGTCTCGCACTCCAGTCCATCCTGCAAGATCGCCAGCGGCGCGATCCCCACACCGCCTCCCACCAGCAGCGCCCGCCGGCCGTCCAGCGGTACGGTGAAACCCTGCCCGAGCGGGCCAAGCGCCCACAGCCGATCCCCTGCCGCCAGCTCGCACAGCCGCTTCGTACCCGGACCCACATCCTCCAACAGATAGTGGGCCTCCCCGTCTTGCCAGCGGGCGAGAGAGAACGCGCGCGGGAGATACGGCCGCTCATCCTCGCCTCCGCCCCAGCACTCTGCAGCCGCCAGCATCGTGAACTGGCCTGGATTGGGAACCCGCTGGGTGAGCGAGTTCCCATACCAGTCGGCGTCGACGACCCGCAGCACGCGGTAGGCGCCCAGCTCGTCGTTCCCGGAGACCGTCAACAGCCTACGGCCAAAGAGCGCTGTCGTACGGCGATCTTCAGCCTCCCCAGTCGAAGCCGCCGGGAGGAACCCGTCGCTCACCCCACCACCTCTGTGCCATCAAGGCTGGCTCGATTTCGATCGACGGCCGCACGGTCCCCGTGCAACTCCTGCAGGCACAGCACCTCGGGTGCTCCATCTCGCCGAGCGCTCGAGATCGCGCGTGCCGCGCTCACCCCGGCGGAGAGCGTCGTCAAGCAGGGGATGCCGTGCATCACCGCGGCACGCCTGATCTCCCAACCGTCGGTCCTCGCCCCGACGCCCGTCGGCGTGTTCACGACGAGGTCGACATCCCCGCGCTCGATCCAGTCGAGCACGTGCGGCGAGCCCTCGCCGAGCTTGTTCAACCGCTCCACCGGCACCCCCATCCGCGCGATCGCCTCCGCCGTCCCACGTGTGGCAACGATCCGAAAGCCGTTGTCGTGCAGGATCTGCGCGACCGCAAACGCACCAGCCTTGTCCGAGTCGGTCACCGTAATGAACGCCGTGCCCCGGTGCGGCAGCGGCACGCCCGCGGCGGCCTGCGCCTTGGCGAAGGCGGTCGGAAAGTCGCGCGCAATCCCCATCACCTCGCCGGTCGAGCGCATCTCTGGACCGAGCACCGCGTCGGCGCCCTCGAAGCGGTCGAACGGCAGCACCGCCTCCTTCACCGACACATGCTCGCCGTACCCCAGGCCCTCCCTGCCCGCAGGCAGGCCGAGGTCCGCGATCCTCTCGCCCAGCATGATCCGGCAGGCCAGCTTTGCCAGTGGCACGCCGACCGCCTTCGATACGAACGGCACCGTCCGCGACGCTCGTGGGTTGGCCTCGATCACGAACAGCTGGCCCGCGTACACCGCGTACTGGACGTTCAGCAACCCGACCACCCCGACCGCAAGCGCGATCTCGCGCGTCGCCGCTCTGATCTGCTCGAGCATCTCCTCGCCGAGCGAGTGCGGTGGCAGCACGCACGCGCTGTCGCCCGAGTGCACGCCGGCCTCCTCGACGTGCTGCATGATCCCGCCGATCCACACCGTCTCCCCATCGCACAGCGCGTCAACGTCGACCTCGATCGCGTTCTCCAGGAACCTGTCGAGGAAGATGCTCGGGGCACGGGAAGACGATGCAGCAGAGCCGCCGTGGGAGGTGTCTGCATCGCTCGTGTCCGGAGGCGGCTCGCGGCTCAGATAGTCGGCGAGTCCCTCGCGCGAGTAGACGATCTCCATCGCCCTGCCACCGAGCACGTAGGACGGCCGCACAAGCAGCGGATACCCCACCTCCTCGGCCTGGGTCAACGCCTCATCCACCGAGCGGGCCGTTGCATACGGCGGGGCCTTGTAGCCGAGCTCTGCCAGCAGCGCGCCGAAGCGTCCGCGGTCCTCGGCCAGGTCGATCGCATCGACGCTCGTGCCCAGCAGCGGCACGCCCGCCGCCACCAAGCCCGCGGCGAGCTTCAGCGGCGTCTGCCCGCCGAACTGCACGATCACGCCCTTCGGCTGCTCCACCTCCACAACCGCGAGCACGTCCTCGAGCGTCAGCGGCTCGAAATACAGACGGTCGGAGGTGTCGTAGTCGGTCGAGACCGTCTCCGGATTGCAGTTGACCATCACCGCGTCACGGTCTGACTCGCGCACGGTCATCGCAGCGTGCACGCAGCAGTAGTCGAACTCGATCCCCTGCCCGATCCGGTTCGGCCCCGAGCCGAGGATCACGACCGACTCGCGCTCTCCGCGGCGCACCTCGTCGGATGGGTGGGCTCCGGTCCTGTCCCAGCCGGAGTAGTAGTAGGGCGTGCGCGCCGGGAACTCAGCCGCGCAGGTGTCGACAGAGCGGAATGACCGCTCGCCCTCGAACGGCTTGTCCGGATCGGACCCAAGCACCTGCAGCTCGTGCAGGAACCACTTGTCGATCGACGTCGCCTCGTGGATCGCATCGATGCTCGTGCCCCGCCCCAGCAACTCGATGATCGCCTCGTAACGCTCCGGCCCAGGCGTCTTCAGAGACTCGAGCAGGACCTCGTCAGGGATGTCATCGAGACACGGTGGCTTGTCCAGCTCGCGCGAGCGCAGCGCCTTGCCGAACGCCTGCCCGAACGTGCGGCCGATCGCCATCGCCTCGCCCACCGACTTCATGTGCGTGGTCAGCGTCGGGTCCGTGCCGGGAAACTTCTCAAACGCAAACCGCGGCCACTTCACGACCACATAGTCGATCGTCGGCTCAAAGCACGCCGGGGTCACGCCGGTGATGTCGTTGTCGATCTCATCCAACCGGTAGCCCACCGCGAGTCGTGCAGCGATCTTCGCGATCGGAAAGCCCGTCGCCTTCGACGCCAACGCCGAGGAGCGTGACACGCGCGGGTTCATCTCGATCACCAGAATCTCCTCGGTCGCGGGGTTGACCGCGAACTGCACGTTCGAGCCGCCCGTCTCGACCCCTACCGCCCTGATCACCGCGATCGCCTGGTCGCGCAGGCGCTGGTAGAGGCTGTCGGTGAGCGTCTGCTGGGGAGCGACCGTGACCGAGTCGCCCGTGTGCACCCCCATCGGGTCGACGTTCTCGATCGAGCACACGATCACCACATTGTCGGCGCCGTCGCGCATCACCTCCAACTCGAACTCGCCCCAGCCGATCACGGACTGATCGAGCAGCACCTGCCCGATCGGCGAGGCCTCGATCCCGCGCTCCACCAGCGCCCTGAGCTCCTGCTCGGTACGCGCAATCCCACCGCCGCGCCCCCCAAGAGTGAACGCCGGACGCACGATGCACGGCAGGCCCAGATCGGGCAACGCGTCAATCGTTTCCCGCAGCGTCGTGACGATCGCGCTGCGCGGCATCCGCAAGCCGGCGCGCTCCATCGTCAGCTTGAACATTTCACGATCCTCAGCGCACTGGATCGCGTCGTAGTTGGCCCCGATCAACTCCACCCCGTAGCGCTCCAACGTCCCATCCTCGTACAGCGCCGTGGCGAGGTTCAGGGCGGTCTGCCCGCCGAGCGTTCCCAGCAGCGCGTCGGGGCGCTCGCGCTCGATCACCTGCGCCACCGGCCCGGGCAGCAGCGGCTCGATGTACGTCGCGTCGGCGAACTCCGGGTCGGTCATGATCGTCGCCGGGTTCGAGTTGACGAGAACCACCTCATAGCCCTCCTCGCGCAGCACCTTGCACGCCTGCACGCCGGAGTAGTCGAACTCGGCCGCCTGCCCGATCACGATCGGGCCCGAGCCCAAGATCAGGATCTTCTGGATATCGCTACGCCGCGGCAATGCGCTCCAGGAAACGATCGAACAGGTACAGGCTGTCATGCGGACCCGGCCCGGCCTCGGGGTGATACTGCACCGCCCCGCCCGGAGCGTCGAGCAGCTCGAAGCCCTCGACGGTGCGGTCATACAGGTTCACGTGCGAGAGCTGGGCCGCGCCGAAGTCCGTGTGCCAGCGCACCGGCCGCGAGCCGTCGATCGTGCGCGATCCGCTCGGCCCGAGCACCGCGAAGCCGTGGTTCTGGGAGGTGATCTCCACGCGCCCGGTCTGTAGATCCTTGACCGGGTGGTTCGCACCGCGGTGGCCGAAGGGCAGCTTGAATGTCTGCAGGCCCAAGGCTCGGCACAGCAGCTGGTGGCCGAGGCAGATTCCCCACACCGGCAGGTGGCCCACCAGCTGACGTACGGTGTCCACCACATAGTCCAGGGCGGCCGGATCGCCGGGGCCATTGGCGAGGAGGACCGCGTCGGGGTTTTCACAGAGCAGCTCGGTGGCCGTGGTCGTGCACGGGTGCAACGTCACACGCGCGCCGCGGGCTACGAGCTCACGCACCATCGACCCCTTGATCCCAGTATCGATCACGGCGATCTTCGGCCCGTCGCCCGAGCCGTGGTGGGTGACCTCGCCCGGGGTCACGAGGCCAACCAGATCCTGCCCGGCCATCGCCGGCTCGGCCTCGATCAGATCCTTTGCCTCGCGCTCGGAGATCTCGATCGGGAACACCCCTCCCTTCATCGATCCCGCCTCACGGATGTGCTTGACCAGCGCACGCGTGTCCACGCCGCTGATCGCCGGCACGCCGCAATCCTGCAGCCAATCCAGCCAGCCGCGCTCCGCCGTCGGCGCATCCTCCAGGTTGCATGCCTCGCGCATGATCGCCGCTCTCCCCCATGCCCGCTCCGACTCCATTGCGCTTGCGCTGGCCCCGTAGTTGCCGATGTGGGGATAGGTGAACGCGATCAGCTGACCCGCGAACGACGGGTCGGTCATCGACTCCTGGTAGCCGGCCATGCCGGTGGTGAATACGACCTCACCGACGGCATGGTGGGCGGGATCCGATGCCCCGCAGGCTTCACCGTCAAAGCGCGTGCCGTCCTCCAACAGCACGTAGGCCGTTGCACCGGTGGATGGGAGCGGGAGGGCGGGCATCTCAGATGATCAGCTTCTGCACTGCTTTGAACTCCGGCGTACCCGCGCGCTCCAGCAGCTCGAACAACGCCGCCTCGACAGTCGTCACGACGGCTCCCGCACGCTCCAGCCGCTCCAAGCCGCGCTCGTAGTCGATCAAGTACCGCGAGCCGACCGCGTCGGCCGGGACGTGTACCTCGACGCCCTGGCCGAGCAGGTCGTGGACCGTCTGGCTCACGCACACGTGCGTCTCGATCCCGCACACGATCGCCTGGTTTCGGCCTTCGAGGTCGAAGCCGTCCGCGCGAGCCGCCGAGAACACGCTCTTCTCGATCGGCGTCTGCACCTCGAGGCCAACCTCCGGCGCGGTGTGGCCGAGGCCCTTGGGGTACTGCTCGCTCACGGTCATCGGTAAGTCGAGGATTCGCGCCGTCTGCACGAGCTTTGCGCACGCGTCCGCGACGCCCGCGAAGGACTCATACGGCCTGAAGGCCTCCTGCACGTCCACGACGACGAGCGCGGTTCGATCGCGGTTGAGCAGGCTCATCTCGATACCCCCAGCCACTCTGGGCGCGCCGATCGCGTGCCGTCATGCGTGCTCAGGATCATGCAGCCACCACCGAGAAGGCTCGCTCGCGGTAGACGACCGCCCCGGCGGCCACCGTCAGCAGCACGCGGCCGTTCAACCGCCGCCCGGCGAAGCAGCAGTTCTCCGAGCGACTCTCCCAGCCGTGCTCTCCCGCCGTCCACTCCCCGTCGAGGTCGACCAGGGTCAAGTTGGCTGTCTCTGCAGGTGCAATTGTTGGGGTTGGCAGATCGAACAACGCCGCCCCGGCGGTCATCCGCTCTACGAGTAGTCCCAGCCCGAGTATCCCCGGCAGCACCAGCCCGGTGTAAAGCGCCGCGAACGCGGTCTCCAGGCCTGTTGTGCCCATTGGCGCCTGCTCGAACGGCACCTCCTTCTCATCGCGCGCATGCGGCGCGTGATCGGTGGCAACGCAGTCGATGCTTCCGTCGCGCAGGCCCTCGATCAGTGCCTTGCGATCCTCCTCACGGGCCAGTGGCGGGTTCATCTTCATGCGCGTGTCCATCCCGCGCACATCCTCCTCGGTCAGCAGTAGGTGATGGGGGGTGACCTCGGTGCTGACCCTCCAGCCCTGGGCCTTGGCATACGCGACCGCCTGTACCGACGCGGTGCAGCTCAGGTGCTGGAAGTGCACGCGCGCATCCTCGTACCCCGCGAGCGCGGCGTCGCGCGCGACCATCGTCGACTCGCTCACGCTCGGGATTCCGCCCAAGCCCAGCGCAGCGCTGACCGTGCCCTCGTGCATCGCGCCACCCTTCGACAGCGAGGCGTCCTCCTCGTGCAGCGCGATCGTCCCGCCGCACAGCCGCTGGTATTGCAAAGCCTTGCGCAGCATCCCCGCACTCGCGACCGGTCGACCATCGTCGGTGAAGCCGAGCGCGCCCTCCTGTCGCAGCTCGGCCATCTCCGTCAGCTCTTTCCCCTCCAACCCACGCGTGATCGCTCCCAGGAAGCCGACGGGGATCCGCGCTTCGCGCGCTGCCGCGTCGCGCAACGAGCGCAACAAAGGCGCTGAGTCCAGCACGGGGTCGGTGTTTGGCATCGCGATCGCCCCACCGAACCCCCCGGCGGCGGCCGCGCGGGTACCGGTTTCCAGGTCCTCCTTGTGCTCCTGCCCGGGCGTGCGCAGATGGACGTGCGGGTCGAAGAACGCCGGCAGCAGCGTGCGCCCCTGCGCGTCGATCGTTTCCTCGCCCACTGCTGGATCGAGCGTGCCGGGCGCCGCCAGCTCGGCGATCTCCCCACTGCGCACGCGCACGTCGTGGATGGCGTCGATGTCCGCACGAGGGTCGAGGACGTGCGCCCGGGAGAGCAGGAGGTTTGCAGGGACTCCCGGTCCCTGGACAAGCGGGTTGGCGGCCATCACGCGAGCTGCTTGACGTTCTCTGGACGGTCTGGACTGCCCGGGTCCGGCTGGGGTTCGCGCGCGCTGGCCGGACCGGGAGACGCTCCCCTCGGTCGCATCCCCGAACCGGCCAGCAGCTCGTACAGGACCGCCATCCGCACCACCACGCCGGCCTCGACCTGGGCGGTGATCACCGCCTGGGGTGAGTCGACGACCTCGCCGGAGAGCTCCACCCCGCGGTTGACCGGCCCAGGGTGCATCAGCACCTGGCGCGGCCCCAGCCGCCGGCCGTTGATCTGATACCAGGCGGCATACTCGCGCAGCGACGGCAGGAAGCTCTCGCTCATCCGCTCGCGCTGCATCCGCAGCGCATACACCACGTCGGCCTCTGCAAGGTCGTCGAGCGTGAAGCGGACCTCACAGCCGAGCGCCTCGATCCCGCGCGGGATCAGCGTCGGCGGGCCGGCGACCGTCACCTTCGCGCCCATCCGCTGAAACGCGATGATGTTCGACCGCGCGACCCGCGAGTGCGCGACATCGCCGACGATCCAGATCGACGCGCCGTCGATCCCGCCCGGCAGGCGCTCGAGCAGCGTGTAGACATCGAGCAGCGCCTGCGTCGGATGCTCGTGCTTGCCGTCGCCCGCGTTCACGATCGCCGCGCCGCACCACTTCGAGACCAGCTCGGACGCGCCGGCCCACGGCGTGCGCAGCACGATCGCGTCAGGCTTGTGCGCGCTCAGCGTCAACACCGTGTCCTTCAGCGACTCCCCCTTCTCCACGCTCGATCCGCTCGCGGCAAAGTTCACCACATCGGCCGACAAACGCTTGGCGGCCAGCTCAAACGAGCTGCGCGTGCGCGTGGATGCCTCATAGAACAGGTTCAGCACCATCCGCCCGCGCAGCGCCGGGACCTTCTTGATCTCGCGGTCCGAGACCTCAGCGAAGCGCTGAGCCTGCGCGACGATCCGCTCGATTTCGGTCCGGTCGAGTTCCTCGATCGACAGCAGGTGATTCATGCCGGCACCTGTACCGTGGCGGCCTCGATCGCGACCTCGTCGACACCATCGAGCTCGCTCACACGCACATGCACATGCTCCGCGCGCGAGGTCGGCAGGTTCTTGCCGACGTAGTCCGGCCTGATCGGCAGCTCGCGATGCCCTCGATCCGCGAGCACCGCCAGCTGCACGCGGGCGGGGCGACCGTAGTCGAACAGCGCCTCGATCGCGGCGCGCGCCGTGCGGCCTGTGAACATCACATCGTCGACGATCACCACCGTGCGCCCGGCGACGTCGAAGTCGATGTGCGAGGCATGCACCACCGGGGCATCGGGCCTGCGCTGTAGGTCGTCGCGGTAGAAGCCGATGTCGAGATCCCCGAGTGGGACCTCCGCGTCGAGCAGCTCTTCGAGCTGTGCCCGCAATCGCTGGGCCAGAAACGCGCCGCGCCGGTGAATCCCGATCAGCACCGGCGCCGGCGGCCCGGGGTTGCGCTCCACAATCTCATGTGCGACCCGCACCAGCGCTCGCCGCACGTCCTCCGCCTGGAGGACGACCTTCTCGTTGGGGCTGTCCATCGTTTCCTTCCTGGCCTCTCGGGACCGGGTTAAAGGAGTGTTGTGAGGACTGTATCAGTGCGCCTCGACTGTCAGCTTGCGTGCGTCGCGAGGGGTCAGCTCGCCGTGACAACTTCGGTGGCCGCCTCGCGCTCGCGGCGCTCGGACCAACGGATCAGCTCAGCGGGGCCGCGCTCGGGGAACGGCACCTCGATCGTGTCGAAGTCGCGTGGCGCCTCGGTCGCCGCGAACACGGCACGCGCCTGCTCGCGTAGCTCACGGTCGGCATAACGGCTCGACATGTGGGTCAGCGCGAGCATCCGCACCTCTGCCTCGCGCGCCAGTTGCGCCGCCTGGCGCGCAGTCGAGTGCGCGGTCTGGTGCGCGCGCTCGTCCTCGTCCTCGGCGAACGTCGCCTCGTGCACGAGCAAATCGGCCTGATACGCGGCGATCGCGACCGCCTCACACGGCTCCGTATCGCCGGAGATCACCACCTTTCGGCCCTCGCGCGTCGGTCCCATCACCTGCTCGGGCGCGACACCGCCCACCGTCTCCCCGCGCTGCAGCCGCCCGAAGTCGGGTCCCGGGCTCACACCCAGCTCCTCGGCCAAGCGTGCGTCGAGATGCCCCGGGCGCGGCTGCTCGACGATGGCGTAGCCGAGGCACGCCGCGCCACGGTGGCTAACGGGGATCGCGGCGATCGCATAGCCATCGCGCTGCACCGTCTCCGCGGGCTGGAGCTCGATGAAGCTGAGCTCGTATGGCATCCGGCCGTAGACGACCCGCATCGCCCCCATCAGCTCCCTCAGCCCACGCGGGCCGTATACGTTCAGCGGCCGATCGCGTTCGCGCAGCGCGAAGGACTTCAACATCCCCGGCAACCCCAGCCAGTGGTCGGCGTGGAAGTGCGTGATGAACACGCTGTCCACATCGGTCAGCCCGACCGAGCGCACGAGCTGGCGCTGCGTGCCTTCGCCGCAGTCGAACAGGATCCTGTCGCCCCCGCGGCGCACCAGGATTGCCGGCAGCCCGCGCCGGGGGCTGGGCACCGAGCCACCGGTGCCCGCAAAGAAGATCGACAGGTCCATGGTTCGCTACGGTAGCGATACCCGCGCCCGTAGCTCAGTGGATAGAGCGCCCGCCTCCGGAGCGGGAGGTCGCAAGTTCGAATCTTGCCGGGCGCGTATTGGAAAGCCTCCTCAGAGGCTGGTCGAGCTGGCGGGTCGCGCGCTACTCGTCGGTTTCCTCGTGACTGCCCTCGTGATCTTCGCCTTCGCCGGCGAGCACGATCACGAAGCTCAACGTGGCAGCGCCGACCGCGAACATCGCCAGCACGGCGAACACCAACACGACCGTGCTCTTCGTCACGGCCGCCCAGGCGAGCAGGCTGACCGGGATCGAGATCCCGACGAGCCCGATCAGCAAGGGCGAGACCTCGGCGAAACCCGCGGGTAGCTGACGGTTGCTGCTACTACTACTGCTGCTGGTGGCGGCGTTGCTCACTGTCGATTGACCTCCGGTTGGAGCGCTTGCTGTGGGTGCGAAGGGTACTACCTGGCGACCCGGTACTTGCGTCCCCTACGTCGCACGGGAGCGCCGTGCCGCTCAACCGGCCGCGGTCAGAGCGTGCCCGAGCGTCTGTTCGGTCTGCGGCCCGCGCAGCGTCTGCTCGATGTGCCCGTCGGCGCCGATCAGATATGTCGTCGGCAGCCCCGTCAGCCCGTATGCGTAGCCGACCGTGCCCTCGCTGTCGCGCAGGTTCGGGAAGCTCCAGCGGTACTTGTTGACGAAGCCGCGCGCGCTCGCCACTTCGTCGCTCCAGTCCACGCCCACCACCCGGCCGCGGCCGGCTGGACTGCGTGCGAAGCGCTCCACCGCGGGGGCCTCGTGCCGGCAGGGTTCGCACCAGCTCGCCCAGAACACGACCAGCGTAGGCCGATCCTTCGCTGTGGCGTGCAGCGTGGCGAGCGTCGCGGGAGGCCCCGCGAGCAGTTCCCTCGGCAGCGCCGGAGCGAGGCGCCCACCGGGGGTGCCCTTGCCGGAGAGCCCGATCGCCAGTGCCAGCGCGACGAGCACCGCGAATACCCCCCATGTCAGCAGCCGCCTGCCGGTGCGCGACATTCCCGGCTCCTCGCCGCTACTGTGAGGCCAGCAGCGGCACGTCGTGGGCGATTTCGCTCGGCTTGAAGCTGCTGCCGATGTAGACGGTCTTCAGCTCGCCCGACGCCGTGATCCCGTAGACGAGCGCGGAGTGGTTGACGATGTCCGGATCTTCGGCGTCCCGTTCGGAGCCAACCCCCCACCTCTGCCAAACCTGTCCGAGTTCCCTTGCCGAGCCGATCAGGTACTGCATGCGACCTGTCATCTCATGCACCTTCAGAAACGCAGCGACCGTCTTCGGCGTATCGCCACGGGGATCGACGGACACCGCAATGATCTGCGCTTTGGACGCCGTCTTCGGGCCCATCAGGTTCTGTGCGACCCGCAGGTTGGCGACGATGAGCGGGCAGATGTCCGGACAGTGGTCGTAGATGAAGGTCACCAACAGCGCCTTGCCTCGATACTGGGAGATGTTCACCCGCTGACCCAGATAGTTACCTAGCGACAGCGACGGCGCGGGCTTCGGGGGCGAGAGTTCATTGCCGAGGAAGCTGGCGGACTTGGCGCTGTGCGTGCCCTCCGCCAGCGGCTGGGAGTTGTGTCCCGTGCTCTGGAACAGCAGCGCGAATCCACCCGCGATCACGACGATCGCGATCAGCGGCAGGATCATGCGGCGATCGAGGCGCTTGCGCTCAGGTGCTGGTGTCATCCTCGCGAATCTACCACTGCTCAGCGCGAGATCCGGCGGTTGGAGATCGTCTGGATGGACCCAGTGATCGATATGATCCGCCGTCGTGGCCGTATCCCACATCCTGGTCGAAGGCGCCCTGTACCTGCTGCCGGCGCTGCTGCTCGCGGCGGCGCTTCTCGCCCGGCGACCCGGCGAGCGTCTGATCGTCGCGCTGCACCGCCGTTGCGCCCAGCGGGCCCGTAAGGCCGGATCTGTCGCTACCCCTGGCCTGCGGCTCGCGCATCCCACCGAGCATTCCTTCCCTCGTGGCGGCCGTCTGATCGCCGCCGCGCTCGCCGGTCGTGCGCCGCCCGCTTGGGCTGCAGCGCACTACTTCTAGAGACCACAAACCAGCTTCCCGCCGGCTGATCGTCGGTCGTCGAGACGGCTGATCGTCGAGGTCGATGGCTGTCGAGATCGATGACGGCGGCGGTGAGGCACGTGGAAGGGAAGAACTATGCACTTTTCAATTACTCGTAGGGGCCTTCAGATCACGCTTGGTCTGGTCTGGCTGTTGGACGGGGCTCTGCAGTTTCAGTCGTTCATGTACTCGCACGGCTTCATCGAAATGCTGACGGGAATGGCGCCCGGTCAGCCGGGGTGGCTCGCCGGCAGCATCAAATGGGGCGCGCACCTGGCCCAGCACAACCTGACGGTCTGGAACACGCTGTTCGCTTTGGTGCAGTGCCTGATCGGGTTCGGGTTGCTCTACCGGCGCACGGTCAAGCCGGCGCTGATCGCGTCGTTTGCTTGGGCTCTGCTCGTGTGGTGGTTCGGCGAGGCGTTCGGGATGCTGTTCATGAACATGGCCTCCCCGCTGACCGGGGCGCCCGGCGCGGTGTTGCTGTACGCGCTCGTCGGTGTGATCGTGTGGCCGAGTGAGCGGGCGGCCGGTCTACTCGACGCGCGCGGCGCACGCACGCTGTGGGCGGGATTGTGGCTGGCGATGGCGTGGCTGTGGCTCGAGGCCGCGAGCAGCAGCGCGAACGCCACAGCCAACGCGCTGAAAGGCGCTCCGTCGGGGATGGGTTGGCTGAGCAGCGTGCAGCACTGGGCCGGCAGAGGCGCTCAGGGCAACGGGCTTGCGATCGCGCTCGTGCTCGCGCTTGCGTCAGCCGCGATCGCCATCGGTGTCGGGACCGATCGATGGGCGCGGCCGCTGTTGTGGTTGGCGATCGTCTTGAACCTCCTCTACTGGGTGCTCGGGCAGGGCTTCGGCGGCATCTTTGCCGGGGGCGCGACCGACCCGAACGCGGGGCCGCTGTTCATCCTGCTGGCCGTCGCGATGTTCCCGCTGGTGGGCGCCGGCGAGCGAGCGCCCGCGCGCGTGCGCGTACGCGGGCAGCGCGCGTATCGAGGTGTCGCGCTCGGCGTTATCGCCATAGCCGCAGCGGTAGCGGTGGCCGGCTGCGGCGGTTCCAGCGGCGCCAAGACCGAGGCGACCGTGGTCTTCAAACCGATGGCGGTGTGGGATGCGTCGTCGCATGGGGCGAAGACGCAGACCACCGGTTCGATGAAGGGCATGAGCGCGAGCGAGATGAAAGAAATGCAGTCGACCGCGAAGGCCGCGGAAGGCATGCCGTTCCTGCCCAGCATGGCCTCGGGCGAAGGGCACTTCGAACAGGTCGGCGATCATCTCACCGGTTGGCGGCGGATCACGGGGCTGGTGCCTTACAGCCGCCATGCCAATCACCTGCATGGCCCGGATGGCGCGTGTAGTCCCGAGAGCAAGCAGGTCTCGAACATGGCCGTCGTGCTGCCGGACCTGGTCGCGAACGGCAAGGGCGAAGCGTACGGAACGGTCAACCTGATCGTGCACCAGCGGGTGATCGGCCCGGGGTACTTCATGGTCGTGCACGCGAAACCGACGCCGGCCAGTCAGCTGAACCAGATCGGCTCGGCGCCGGCGTCGATGGCGTTCATGCAGGCGATGTCGAACGACCCGGCGATCCTCTGCGGAAACGTCACGGTCAAGAGCTGAGGATGAGCGCTCGCCGGGCACGCCCGCTGTTTGGATTGGCGTGCCCGGCGGCGCTGCTCGTCTCGTTGCTGCTACCGGCGTCGGCGTCGGCTCACGGGATCGTGGGCCGTGCCGATCTGCCGATCCCGGCCTGGCTGTTCGCCTGGACCGCGACCGGGGTGATGGTGATCTCGTTCATCGCGCTGTGGAGCCTGTGGTCAAAGCCCCGTTTGCAGCGCCCTCCGGGGAGGGTGCTGCTGCGGGTCCCGCGATCGATGGAATGGCTGTGCGGCGTGCTCGGCATCGCGCTGTTCGCGATCGTCGTCTACGCCGGACTCGTGGGGGAACAGAACTTCACTTCGAACCTCGCCCCCACCTTCGTCTACGTGATCTTCTGGGTCGGCATCCCGATCGCAAGCGCGTTCGTCGGGGACCTCTTCCGTCCGCTGAACCCGTGGCGCGCGCTCGGACGGTTCACGAGCTGGCTGCTCCCGCGCGCGGGCTACCGGCGCGGGCCGCTGCTCGGCTCCTATCCGCGGTGGCTGGGGCGCTGGCCGGCCGCAGCGACGCTGCTCGCCTTCGCCTGGCTGGAGCTCGTCTACCCGAGCAAGGACGACCCCTCGCTGCTCGCGATCCTGATGCTCGCCTACGGCGGCGTGCAGCTGGCGGGGATGGCGGCCTTCGGGGTGGAGACGTGGTGCGAGCGAGCCGACGGGTTCGGCGTCTACTTCGGGCTGATCGCCCGGCTCTCGCCCCTGTCATGGCGCGACCGGGAGTTGCGGCTGCGCAGGCCGCTATCCGGGCTCGGCGATCTCGAGCTGTGGCCGGGCACAGCGGCCGTGATCTTCGTGCTGATCGGCTCGACGAGCTTTGACGGCTTCTCCAACGGCGAAGTCTGGTACCAGCTCGCACCATCGCTGGAGGCCGACCTCGGCCACCTCGGCATCAGCGCGATCGGGGCGTTCGAGGTCGTCGGCACGATCGGCCTGATCTTCTGCGTGGCGTTCGTCGCGGGCCTCTACAACCTCGGCATCTACGGTATGCGCAGCGCCCTGCGCGGCGTCGCCACCGAGGATCATCGGGCGCTGTCGCGGACGTTTCTGCACACGCTCGTGCCGATCGCGTTCGGCTACATGCTCGCCCACTACTTCTCGCTGCTGGTGCTCGACGGGCAGGCGATCGGCTACCTGATCTCCGACCCGCTGGGCCGCGGCAGCGACCTGTTCGGAACATCGAACTTCCTGATCGACTACAACCTGATTTCGTTCGCCGCGATCTGGTACGTACAGATCGCCGCGATCGTCGCCGGCCACGTCAGCGGCCTGATCCTCTCCCACGAGCAGGGCCTGATCGAGTTCAAATCCCCTGAAGCCGCCGTGCGCTCGCAGTACTGGATGCTCGCGATCATGGTCGCCTTCACCTGCCTCGCGCTGTGGATCCTCTCGGCAGTCACCACCACCACCGGGTGAGCGCCCGGCGATCGGGGGGAGGCCTTGCGGCCGGAGGAGGTTCCGTGCCCGTCGCCGCGCGCGCTACGCCGTGTGCGGCGGGTCCCGGCGCCGGCGATCCATGCGCCGGGTGCTCAACCAACCCCAGCCACCGACAGCCACCACCGGCGCGACATACAGCGCCGACATGTACCAATGCATCAGGCAGGCGAGCGTGCTCATTCGAGCGAAAGCTACCATGCCTACCGGCCTGAGTACCCGTCTAGGGCAGCAGCTTGCCCGGATTCATGATCCCGGCCGGATCGAGCGCGGCCTTCAGCGCGCGCAGGGCTGCCACGCCCTCGCGTCCGACCTCATCCTGCAGCCACTGCGCATGGTCGCGCCCGACCGCGTGGTGATGGGTGATCGTGCCGCCGCCGTCGACGATCGCCCTGCTCGCAGCCCGCTTGACCGCAGCCCATTGCTCCAGCTCCGCGCCCTCGCGCTGGCGGGCGATGAACGTGAAGTACAGCGACGCGCCGGTCTCGTACAGGTGGGAGACGTGGCACATCACGAGCCCCGGCGTGCCCTCGTCGCTCAGCTCCGCGCTCAGCGCGTCGGCGATCGCCGTGCCAACCTTGTGGTGCAGCGCGCGCACGTTCGACCACTGCGTCGCGGTCTCCAGCGTCTCGACCATCACGCCCTGGGTGAGCAGCTCGTCGCGCAGGTACGGCGCCGAGAACCGTCCTTTGCGCCACGCCTCCCCGGGCGAGCGCCCCACCGCCAGACCACCACCGCGGCGAGCCAACTCCAGCGCGCGCTTGCGACGGACGGCGACCTCCTCCGCCTCGCCCTCGAAGCCCAGGATCGCGAGGCACCCCTCGCCGTAGCCGCGCAAACCTATGTAGGCGCGACCGAGCCGGCCCTTCAAGCCCCCTCCGCCCGCCAACGCGAGCGACATCCGCGTCTCGGCCTCGTCTGAGAGCCGCGCCACGTCGGGGCACGCGCGCTGCTGGGCCAGCGTCCGCAGGGTCTCCACACCTGCGGCGAAGTCAGTGAAGAACACGCCCTCGTACACCCGCTCGCGCGGCGCCGGACGCACGCGCAGGATCAACTCGTCGATCACCCCCAGCGTCCCCTCCGAGCCGACCAGCAGCCGGCGCAGCTCCGGGCCCGCGGCGCTGGCGGGGACGGCGGCCAGCTCAATCTGGCCCTTGGGCGCGGAGAAGCGCAGCCCGAGCACCATCTGCTCGATCCGGCCATAGCCGCTCGATGCCTGACCCGCCGACCTGGTCGCCGCGCAGCCCCCCAGCGAGACGTACTCGTAGGACTGCGGGAAGTGCCCCAGCGTGAACCCGCTCGCCGCCAACGCTCGCTCCAACGCCGGCGCGCGGATGCCGGCCTGTGCGGTGACCGTCCGCGATTGGCGGTCGAGCTCCAGCACCTGCGCCATTGACCCCATATCCAGCGCGATCACGGCGGCGTGCTCGCCACGCAGCGGTGCTACGCCACCGACCACGCTCGTGCCGCCGCCCCACGGCACCACGGCGACCGAAAGGCGCACACATCGATCGAGCACGGCCTGCACCTGCTCACGATCTGCAGGTCGAACGATCGCGTCGGGTGCGCCCTCGGGCATCCCGGCGCGCAGCCTCACCAGATCGGGGTAGCCCTTGCCGGCGGCGTGCAGGACCCGTTCGCCGTGATCGTCGCGCACGCCCTCGGCGCCGACGATCTCGCGCAACGCGCTCGCCGCCTGATCGGAGAGCGCCGATGGCTCGAGGTGCACCGCTCCGAGCGCGACCGGCGGGCGCGGGCGCGGGGCGACACCGACCGTCCCCCGCAGGAACTGGAGCGCATGCTCGGGCAGTGCCTGGGGATGGGCGGGATCCCCCCAACCCCACCAGCGCATCGAAGGTGGGCTGTCCCGTGGCGCGACGGACGGCCGCGTCACATCAGCCACCGATTCGCTCCAGGCCACCCAGCGCCTCCTCGAGCGTGGCCCGCGCCGCGCGGCGCACCATGTAGCCCCCGAAGCGAGAGACTCCGTTGAGGACTTGGCGCAACTCGATCGTCACCTCCGTCGCCTGTGCCGAGCCCGCCTGGAGCCGGACCTCTGTCTCGGCGGATTTCAGCACACGCGCGAACGGCGATCCCTCGATCTGCTGGACCCATGTCAGCGAGCGCGCGGCGTCATCTCGAGCGAGCACCCTGAAGTCGGCACGCACGAGCTTGCCCTTGCGCGTCTTCATCACCTCGGTGAACTCACCGTCTTCCACGTCCTCGACGCGTGTCACGCGCGGCCACCAGCGCGGCAGGTGATGAGGATCGCTGATCACATCCCACAGCTCCGCAGCGGGCGCGGCGATCGTGCGGACGGCACTCGCGTCGGGCATCGCCGCCAGATCTTCTCAGGCCGCGGGGCTCATCAGCCGGCGATCTTGCGCAGGTCGCGGACGAGCAGGAGATGCTTCAGGTGGGTGGCCACGGCCGCGAGGTTCTCCAGCGCCTCGAGCGCCTCTTTGCGCCGTTGCGGGTTGCGCGAGCGCAGCGCGGGAGCGAGGATCTGCTGGAGCAGGTTCGCCTCGCGATCGGCCGAGGAGCGGAACACCCGCAGGTTGCGCCCGCCCACGCCGTAGCGCGCGAGCTCGGCCACTGCACCGATGATCTCTCGCTCGGTCTCGTCGAAGTAGCGCACGCCGCTGCGCTGCTCGCCCTTGACCACACCGTACTCTTCGAGCTCGCGCACGAGCTTCGCGTCGGCCTTGGTCTCCTCGAGCACGTCCTCGATCGAGTACAGCGCGCCCGTGGTCTCGCGAACGCTGACGCTCGTACGCCAGGGACGCATCCCATCCCGCGCGGCGCGACCCGGAGCCGGTGTGGCCTCCCCCGCACGCCCCGCCGCCAGCTCCTGGCGAATCACCCGCAGCGGCAGGAACTCATCGCGCTGCATCCTCAGGATTGTGCGCAGGCGCGCCACGTCGCCCTGCGTGTAAAGACGGTAGCCGCCGGGGGTGCGCCGCGGAGTCAGCAGCTTCTGATCCTCCAGATAGCGGATCTTTGAGATCGAGATGTCGGGGAACTCCTGCACGAGAGCCTTACAGACGGCGCCGATCGTGATCGACTTTTGACGAGGTCCACCCGGGGGAGCCACGACAGTCGCGTCGAGCGCGAGCTCGTCCTGCAACTGCGTGGGCGGAATCTCGTCGATTTGAGGGGTCCGGGTCGCCATCAGCGGATGTGGAACGTCAGCTTGTACTTGCCGATCTGCACCTCGTCGCCCTCATCCAGGCGTTGAGACTCGATCCGCGAGCGGTTCACGTAGGTTCCGTTCAACGAGCCGCAGTCGTCGAGATACCACTGCTCGCCGCGGCGGATCAGCAGCGCGTGGTCCCGCGAGACAGTCACGTCGTCGAGGAACACCTCGGCATCCGGACGCCGGCCGATGCTCATGCGCTCTTGATCCACCGCGAAGCTCTCGCCGACGCGTCCCCCGCCGGCGCGGATCACGAGCGCCGGGCCGTTCGCCGTGACATCGTCGACCTCGATCGGCACGAGCTCGCCGGCGTCGTCGATCCGGTAGGTCGCGGTGACCGGATCCCCCCGCTGCCGACGCTCTCGCCACGCGTGAGCAGCGCGCCGCAGCGCTGGCAGTAGTTGGCTCCCTCGTCGTTGATGAAGCCGCACTCGGTGCAGTGCAGGGCCATCGCGCTCCCAACCCTGCTCTAGGAGACCCGCGGCCGCACGGCGCGCGCCAGGGTGCGTCCCAAGACGATCACGATTGGCCGTCCTGCGCCGAGTCGGTCTGATTATGGGCGAGGATGTCGGTCAGCCGTTGGACGTCGTCGCCGGTGATCATCACCTCGCCGCCATCGTGCTTCTTGCGCAGGCGGTTGACCAGCTCGGCGCGCAGGATGTCGATCTTGCCGTGCAGAATGCGTCGCCGATAGGAGATCTCCGTCTCCTCTGCGGTCAACTCCTGGATCAGGTCTTTCAGCTCGGCGTCTTGCAGCGAGCCAAGGTCGGGGAACGTCTCCATCGCGGGTTTCTCCTATCGAAGACTTGCACCGGGCACGCCGGGCAGGAACTACCGGCGCAAAGGCCAGAATGCCTGAGTATAGACCAAAAGGTCAGGCTGAGCTTGAGAGTCTGCGTAGTTGGTGACGCGCCATCGCGCACATACAGCTCGGTGGCCACCAGCGCGAGCACGAGGCCAATGTAGAGCAGGACCTCACCAACCGTCTGCCAGCCGACCATCGCGAAGAAGAACGCGCCCATCACCGGCGCAACCGCTAGACGTCCCGGCCAGTTGATGCGCAGCTGACCCCGCGCTTCAGGCCGTAGCGACCGAGCGCGAGCATCGCCAGCTCGCGCAGCGCCAGCACCGCGATCGCCCAGCGCGGCAGCAGCTGGAAATGCCAGCACACGACCACGCCCGAGACGACCAGCAGGCGGTCGGTCACAGGATCCATCAAGGTACCCAGCCGGCTGTACTGACCGGTCACGCGCGCGGCGATCCCATCGGCGTAGTCCCCCCAAGCGATCACAGCAAACAGAGTTGCGCCCAGTGCGCCTGTGCCGTCGCCGCTCGAGAGCTCCACGATCAGGAACACCGGGATCAGTACGAGCCGCGTGAAGCCGATCGCGTTGGGCAGCGTCCACGGCCGCAGTGGCGCTCCGGCCAGCGGTCTGCGGCGGTGGCGGTCCGGAGCGATCGAGACCGAACAGCCGGCGAAGAGGCCTCAGGGAAGAGCCCGCCACAGCTCGTCCACCGCCTGGAGGAGCTCCGCGGGCTCGCCGTTCAGGGGAATGCCCGCCGCTGATTGGCGTCCCCGGCGCAACTGAACCTCGACCTCGCCGTCCTGTAGCGACTTGCGTCCGACCGTCAGCCGCAGCGGGCATCCGAGCAGCTCGGCCTCGGCGAACTTCTCGCCCGGGCCGAGATCGCGGTCGTCGTAGAGCACATCGATCCCGCCTGCAAGCAGCGTCTCATAGAGCTTCTCGGCCGCCTCACGCTCGGGAGTCCCGGCCTTGCCGATCGCAACCAGGTGCACGGCGAAGGGCGCGAGCGCCCTCGGCCAGGAGATGCCGTGCTCGTCGGCGAACTGCTCAACGGCAGCCGCCACGATTCGTGCGGGCCCGATCCCGTAGGAGGCCATCCACACCGGCAGCTCGGCCCCGATCTCGTCCAGGTAGGTGGCTCCGAGCGGCACGGAGTAGCGGGTGCCCAGCTTGAAGATATTGCCGATCTCGATCGCCGGCTCGCTCGTCAGCCGCTCGCCGTCTTTGAAGTACTCCTCGCCGACCTTCTCCACGCCGGGGCTGTTCAGCGCGACCTCTACGTTCGCCGCATAGCCATCCCCCAGCACGACCTCGTCCTCGCCGGCGGCGCACGGCGCCATGTACTCGTGCGCGCCCAGCCCGCCCATCATCCCGACGTCGCCCTCCACCCGATAGAAGCGCAGCCCGGTGCGCTCCATGATGCGGTCATAGGCGCCGACGTGCAGCGCGTAGTTCTGCTCCATTCCCGCCTGGTCGCGGTCGAAGCTGTAGGAGTCCTTCATCACGAACTCCCTCGTCCGCAGCACCCCGGCGCGAGGGCGCGGCTCGTCGCGCTCCTTGACCTGGAAGTGGTAGACGATCAGCGGCAGATCGCGATAGGAGCGCACGGCCTGGGCGATGTGGAAGGTGACGGCCTCCTCGTGGGTCATCGCCAGCACGAGCTCCGAGCCCTTGCGGTCGGTCAGCTTGAACAGCTCCTCGATCTCGATCCTGCCCGTCTTGCGCCACGGCTCCGCCGGCTGCAGCACCGGCATCAGCATCTCCTGAGCGCCGATCGCGTCCATCTCCTCGCGGATGATCGCCACCACCCGCTGATGCACGCGCCAGCCCGCCGGCAGCCACGTCCACATCCCGGCGCCCATCTGCCTGACCAGGCCCGCCCTGACCATCAGCTTGTGCGAGATCGCCTCGGCGTCGGCGGGCGGCTGCTTCTCGGTGGGGAGCAGGTATTCGGACAGGCGCGTCATTGCGGAGGCGATTGAAGAGGTCCGGAGACGGGCATCAGAGAGCAGAGCCTAGAGGGATGGCACCGTCGCCGTCCCTTTGCATCGGAGAGCCCTCTGATAGAACAGCCGTCAACTACTGATCTTCGATTCAGACCGACCAAGGAGCCCCAATGGCCTACACAGTCCCCCCGCTTCCCTACGCCTACGACGCGCTCGAGCCGCACATCGACAAGGCGACGATGGAATTCCATCACGACAAGCACCACCAGGCCTACGTGGACAAGGCCAACGCGGCGCTCGAGGGCACCGAGTGGGCCGAGAAGCCCGTCGAGGAGGTGCTGCAGAACCTCGACAGCCTCGGCGAGAAGAAGGGCCCTGTGCAAAAACAACGGCGGCGGTCACTACAACCACTCGCTGTTCTGGGAGAGCATGTCTCCCGACGGCGGCGGCGAGCCCTCGGGTGAGCTCGGCGCGGCGATCGACTCGGCCTTCGGCTCCTTCGCGGACTTCAAGACGAAGATCAAGGAGACCGGCGTCGGGCAGTTCGGCTCCGGCTGGTCGTGGCTCGTGCACGACGGCTCGGGCCTGGCTGTAGTCGGCAGCGCCAACCAGGACAGCCCGATCTCCGACGGCAAGACGCCGCTGCTCGGCGTCGACGTGTGGGAGCACGCCTACTACCTGAAGTACCAGAACCGGCGGCCCGACTACATCGACGCGTGGTGGAACGTCGTCGACTGGAGCAAGGTCGCCGAGCGTCTCTCGGCAGCCAAGGGCTGAGCGAACCTAGCTGGGACGGATCCGGGTTGGCGCTCAGTTGCGGCTGAAGCGCCGGCCGGCCACCGGCGAGACGCCCTCGTCCAGCACCGTCGCCGGCTCGGCCGCGGCGGTCGTGACCGGACCCGCGTCGGCGGGGAGCGCCGAGGGGACGAGCATCGAGTCGAGCACCGCGTCCGCGGTGGCGTCGTTGTCGACGGCGGCCGCCTCCAGGGCGGCGATCCGCTCGGGGGTCATCGCCGTCTCGTCCTCGTTCTCGGCGAGCCACGCGCGTGCCTCGGCGGCGGCTGTCTCGTCGCGCTGGACGGTCTTGCCGGCCGCGTAGTAGCGGTCGATCTCCTTGAACAGCTCGTCGACGAGCTGCTCGGTGGGGACCTTCTTCAGAGGCTCGCCCTTGGAGTAGATCATGCCCATGTCTTTCGCGCCGGTGATGCCGAAGTCGGCGTGGCGCGCCTCGCCGATGCCGTTCACCGCGCAGCCCAGCACCGAGACCTCGATCGGGTCCTCGTAGGCTTCCAGGCGCCGCTCGACCTCGACCACGACGCGTGTCCATGTCGAACTGCAGCCGCCCGCAGGTCGGGCAGGCGATCAGGTCGGGGCCGCGCTCGCGCAGCTTCAGCGCCTTGAGGATCTCCCAGGCGACCTTCACCTCCTCCTCGGCGTGGAAGGTCGACAGCGAGATCCTGATCGTGTCGCCGATCCCGTCGGCCAGCAGCGTGCCGAGCCCGACGGCCGACTTCAGCGAGCCCGACCACTTCGTCCCGGCCTCGGTCACGCCGAGGTGCAGCGGATAGGGGATCCGCTCGGAGAGCATGCGGTTGGAGGCGATCGTGTTCGGCACCGAGGTCGACTTCATCGAGACCTTGAAGTTCTCGAAGTCCAGGCGCTCCATCAGCTGCAACCGTCTCGATCGCGGCCGTCACGAGCGCCTCGACGGGGTTGTCGTACTCGAGCTGGCGCAGGTGCTTGGGCAGCGAGCCGGAGTTGACGCCGACGCGCAGCGGCGTGCCGCGCTGCTTGGCCAGCGCGATCACCTCGGCGACCTTCTCCGGGCCGCCGATGTTCCCGGGGTTCAGCCTGACGCAGTGCGCGCCGGCCTCGATCGCCTTCAGCGCGAGCGTGTGGTTGAAGTGGATGTCGGCGATCACCGGGATCGGCGACTGCGCGACGATGCTCTTCAGCGCCTCGGCGTCCTGCTCGCGCGGGACCGCCACGCGCACGATGTCCGCGCCGGCGTCGGCGACGGTGCGGATCTGGTCCATCGTCGCGGCCAGGTTCGCGGTCTCGGTCTTCGTCATCGTCTGCACCGCCACGGGCGCGCCGCCGCCGATCGGGACCGCGCCGACGTGGATCTGCCGCTTGGAGGACATGCTCACTTCTAGGGTGGGTCGGCGGATGGGTCGGTCACGATCGCCCGTGACGCCTGCGTAATCGCAGATCCAGCGCTAACCTGCGCGATGCCGGCTCGCTCCCGAGGTCTACGCCACCGCGCGCGGCCCGCTCGCCCGCCTCGCCTCGCCCCTGGCCGCCCGCGCCCGCGCCCGCCGCCACGCGCACTTCTTCGCGCTCACGCGCCTTCCTGAGGGAGCGCGGGTGCTGGACGTCGGCTGCGGGCGGATCGGCCTGCGCGCGCTCGAGCCTGGATTGGACATCACCGGCGTCGACCTCGCCGAGCGCCCCGACTATCCCGGGCCGTTCGTCCAGGCCGACGCGTCCGAGGGGCTGCCGTTCGCCGACGGCGAGTTCGAGCTCGTGTACTGCTCGAGCGTGATCGAGCACGTCCCGCCGGCGCGCCGGGCGGCGTTCGCGCGCGGAGATCCGCCGCGTGGGCAGAGGCTGGTTCGTGCAGACGCCCGCGTGCTCGTTCCCGATCGAGCCCCACGCGCTGCTGCCCGCGCGCCCACTGGCTGCCGCGCGGGACTGCGGCGTCGCTACTGGAGGCTCGGCGCGGCGGGCGAGTGGGAGGAGATCTCGCTGCTGCGGCGGGGCGAGGTCGAGGCGCTGTTCGGGCCGGCGCTGCCAGAGCGGGTCGGGCCGCTGGTGAAGAGCTGGGTGTGCGTCAGCCCGCATAGCGGCTCAGAAGCCCGCCGATTGTGACGCTCAGCCGCCGAGGCCGATGTCGTTGCTGAACCCATTGACCACGAGGAACAGCAGCAGCACGATCCCGACCGAGCTGTAGCGCCACATCGCCATCACCGAGACCGGCTTGCCGCGCACCTTCTCCGCCACCGCCCAGAGGATGTGCCCGCCGTCGAGGGGCAGGAACGGGAACAGGTTGAGCACCGCCAGCACGAGCGAGAAGAACCCGAGGAAGACGAGCGCGTAGCCCGCCCCGGCAACCACTGTTTCGTGCGCGATTTCGGTGATGCCGATGATGCTGTGGAACTGATGCCGCACCTTTGCGCTCGTGAAGGCCTTGCCGATGTTCGAGACCATGTTCGTGCTCATGCCCCACATCTCGCGCAATGCGGTTCCGGCGGCGCTGAACACGCCGTAGTGCTTGGCGCCTTCCCCGAAGTCGAAGCCGATCAGCATGTGCCCGTATACCTTGCTGTAGCGGGGATAGACGGACAGCTTCACAGTCTGTCTCGCCCGTCGAACCGTCAGCTGCACCGGCGTCGCCGCTCGGCAGCCTTCGATGAGAGCTCCCTTGCAGCGATGAGCCTCGATCGCCCGCTGCGCGGAAGCGGCAGTCACGGGCCTACCATCGACCGCGACTATCCGATCACCAACCCGCAGCACCCCGTCAGAGGGCATTCCCGGGATGATCGTTCGCACCGAGCTCGTCGGGACTCGTGTTTGCAGGGACGGGTTGAGGTTTTCCAGGGTCCCGAGACCGCTGAGGCTGCCCGTGAAGAGGATCGCCCAGAACAGCAGGAACGCGATCACGATGTTCACCCCCGGCCCGGCGAGGATCACCGCGATCCGCTTCCAGGGCGCCTGCGCGTAGTAGGCGCGCCGCGCCACCTCCGGATGGAGGTCTTTGATCTCTTCGGGGTTCATCCCGGAGATCTTCACGTAGCCCCCCGCCGGGATCAGGCCGATCGCGTACTCGGTCTCGCCCCGCTTCACCCGGAACATCGTCGGCGGGAAGAACAGCGAGAAGCGCTCGACGCGCATGCCGACGGCCTTCGCCACCGTGAAGTGCCCGAGCTCGTGCAGCACGACGAGCGCGCAGATGCCGAGGATTGTCAGGACCCAGCTCATGCGCTAGTTTGGCAGGCAGGCTCGCCGTTGCCGCCAATTGCATTTCAGAACGACGCTTGATCGTGAGCCCAAGCAGATCCGCCGCTTCGCGCGTGGCAGAGTGCTCGAGCGTGAGCGCTTCGACGTCGATGAGACGTAGGATCGGGGCGGCGCGATCGTAGAGCGTGAAGTTCGTAAGGCTCGCCTCCAGCGTCGACCACCAGCGCAAACCAACCGCTGCCGGATGCTTGTCGAAGAGACGTGCGGCATTGCCTGCGTGACCGCGCGCGCTTTGGTGGCCACCCGGGAGGGACGCAGCCGCGTACGTGTGAGGACATCGGGATCATCCAGATCGATGACCTTCTCATCGTCCGCGCAATCGATTTGTGCGAGCGCGAGCGGCAAATTTGCGCGGATGAGCATCCTCTGCGAAAGCTCGCCAGTGCCACGAAACGGGACCAAAGCCTCGGCGACCGCCGACATCGGGCTCTCGGACAGGTACAGACAGCCGTAGCGACCCGGGTTGTCATGGCGTCCGGTCCCCTGCAACTCGCGCGGAAACCACAGCGCTCCACCCGGACTGGACGGCGCCACGTCTCCCACCAGCGGCAAGAGTCGCCAGAGGATCATGCGAAGCTGCCGGCGCGCTCCTGCGCGAGCGCATCGAGCAGCTCACGCGAACGTCCGGCGCGGACGAGGTCGATCGGTCTGCGGTCGGCAAGGTGGGGATTGAGACCGAGAAGCCAGAGCTCAGCCACTTCGGGCGAGTACAGCCGCAGCAGGCTCGACATGACCAGCTCCAGAAGATCGACGCGCCGTGCATTCATCTCGTCGATGCCGCTCCCCTGCCGCCAGCGCGTGACCTGCGCCGGGCTCACCCCGAGCAACTCGGCAAGCCGACGCTGCGAGCGGAAGTCCTCGCTCAACGCCACGACCTTCTCGGCAGTGCTCACGGGCATGCGCTTATGCTAGCGCAACGTAAAGCGTTGCGCTAGCTGCGTAGCGCTCTTCTTTGCGCCACATGGCCATGCGACTTCTGCTGGACGAGATGGATGCTGTCGGTGTGTGTCTGCGAGGGAGTCGGGGAAGACTTCAGGATTGAAAGCGTGGCACCGAGGCGCCCATGATCGGTGCTGAGCAGCGCGCGCCCAGCAGTATTAGCCGGACCTCAACGGTCGCGGTCTTGCTCGGCGGGATCGAGAAGATATTTGGGTGATGACCGTCCCGCAGCCTCTGCATCGTCGTGGACGTCACGCTCCGTTCTCATCGTTGACTTTGATCTCCGCAAGTAGCTGCTCGGAGAACTCGAAGACGAAGGGGAACTGGATGAGCTCGGCCTCCGAGATGTGTATCCCCTCGTCGTGCAGCGCGCTTACCAGCGGCCCCCAGCTCAGCCGAGGAGGGGATGTCTGCTCTGGGTCTCTGCCAAGCATTTGGTTGGCCCAGTCTTCGATGTCGTGCACCTGAAGACGATATTCCCCGAGGGCGCGCATTTCCCCCTCTGGATCCGTCGGCAGCGGTGGTCCTCTCCAGCCCTTCACAATGGCGTTTGCACCATTGCGCCAGAGGCCTGTTGACATGTGCCAATATGCTGGTGCAATACGTCGCCCGTCGTCGCTTTCCGCGAAGGTTCGTGCCTGAATGACAAGACGATCCTTACTCGTCTCAGTCGCCGGGCGTATCGCGAGGCGTCCTACGCGCTTCGGGTCAAAGTCCGCCACATCGACGGTGACGCCAACTCGCTGCAATTCGGATGGCATACTCGATCCCATACACACACCTAATAACTGAAACCAATTCTCTGGAACTCTGTTGGGAACCTAGAGCTTGTGTGCCTCGGCGCGGTTGTAGAGCAGCGCAATCAGGTGACGCTGAGAGGCAGTGCCAGAGGGTCGGGACCCTTCGCCTCGTTGTCTGGCGGAGCGATGTAGAAGAGCGTCACGACGTATGGCCCGGCCGCGAACCAGAGCCGATCAGTGAAGCTCCGGTCCGGGCTGTTCTTGCAGGTCTGATCCCTGACCAGACAAAGCCACACGCGCACGCCGGATCCGGCGCGCCGGCCAGCGGCGGGTCAAGCGCGACGACTTCGCTCTTCTGGTGCAGTCCCGACGCAGCCCTCTTTTGGACTTCTTCGCGCTGAACGCAGCCCAGCCCCCGGTCGGCATCGGCAGCTGCAATGTACGCCGATGCGATAGACGGGTCGCGCATCGGATACACCACGGACAGGATGGTCTGTATCGGGACGCTCTCTTTTTGGAAGAGCGGTGAGGCCACGCCGCGGCTTGCCCCATTCACGACTGGCCCGCCATCGCACTCTTCAACCGGTCGAGGGACGGGGCCGGACGGGGCATCACCGTGTTCGGATTCACCGGCCAAGGCGAGCTTGAAGCCAGGGAGATCGGAGACACGGAGGTTGACCGCGCGAGCGTACGCGATGGCTTGTGGGTTGGCGATCGGCTTGTCCGCCCCCACTGGCGCGCTAGTGGAGGAAGCATGGCTGCTGCTACCGCATGCGGCGAGCAGCACGGCGATCGCGGCGAGGACCAGCAAGGTTGCGGCGATCCGATGTCTCATTTCTTTGCGTCCTGGGGTGTCTCCGACACCGGTATGTCCACGACGAGCAGGTATGGCGGCTGCAGGTGCGTGGCCTTCGCCAGCTGGGCCTTGGCACGGGGCTTGGCGCCGCGTTCGGTGGCGGATTGCATGACCGGAATGAACCACTCCGTGGCCTGTTGGCCCAGCGCCCCAACGCGCTGTTGTCCGATGTGAACGGCAACCGGTGCGTCGTCGTCCGCGTCATGCTCCCGGTCAAACCAGACGTCCACGAGTGCGATCAGCTCGCCGACGTGCCCCGGTGCGCCGGCGAGGGCCCGGTCGAGCACGGGAGCCGCGTCGGGGTCCACGTCGACCGGCGTCTTCTCGCGGCGAGGCCCCCATACGTGATAGTCGGCGTCCTCGGGTGGCTGCATCCACCCGGGCGGGTCGGGTATCCACGGGACTGTGCGATGCGGCCGAGCGCGCCACCCACCAGCAAAAGACGCTGGGCGGTCTGTCGTACCCGCTCGCCAGACGACCATTCCAGCTCGTCCATCATCCGCTCGACCCAGATCGGATCGGATGACATCTCGCGGCGAGCGAGCTCCTCTTCAAACAGGCTGCGCCGCTGATCCCGCGTCTTGCCGTGAGAAGCATCACGAACCGCCTGAACGACCTGCTTTTTCTCGTCCGCCGCCTCGCGGCCGACCCGCCACATACCGCGGAAGAACTCGGATGCGTCTCGCGGCGGGCGATCGCCCCACGGCAGGTCAGTCATCACACTGTGTGGTCTTGATGTCGCCGAAGTGCCCGCTTCGACGGTGATCTGGGGCAGAGCACGGACTGCGCGTTCGAGGCGGCACCCACCTTGATGATGCTGCACACCCGCTTGGCGTGCTTCTTTTCCAGCCTGCTCAGTTGCGCTTCGCCGATCGTCTCTCGCGCGGGCGGCGCATGGACCACCACGGGGATTTCGAGCGCGAGGATGTCCTCCTCGAAGCCGATGCCTTCACTACGACCGCCTAGGACGGAAATCGTCCGCACGGGCAGACCGCTCGGCGCGATGAACAGTTCGAGCTCCACAGTCGTTTCGCTGAGCTTCACGGAGGCAAGCTGCTTGGGAGAGAGCAGCTTCGCCAGGGAGATCGAAGCGGTGAACTCCGTGACCTGCTGAGCGTCGACCGTCGCCGGACCGACTTCCTGGATGCTCTGCGCCTCGCCGAGCTCTTCGATCAGCTTCGAGAACAGCCCAGCCGGGCTGCCCACCGAGCCAGCAAACGTGGGTGACAACGAATCGAAGACAGCGGAGAGCTTCTCGCTATCACTGTTGGCCTTCGGCGCAGGCTTTGCCTTGCTGCGAACCCAAGGACGCCCACCGTCGTAGCTCGCCACCGAGGGCTTATACGTATAGATGGTCTTGCCGATCGTACGCTCTGTGGAGGTACTGCCGCCAAGCGCATGCCCGCCAGGGAGATTCAGCCCCTCGTTGCGGGTCGTAGAGATCGACGCGGGCGGCGAGCGCCTCACGGCCACGGTCACGGAGGTCAAGAAGCTGTCTAACCCCGTAGCCCCAGTGCCGAGCTCGGCACCACTTACCGCGGGCCCGAGTTCGCCGAGCGCGAAGCGAAGGGCCACGCGCGCGGTGTTGAACCGAATCTGCGCCATCTTCTGCTCCAGCGCCTGGAGGTTGGGCGGTACGACCGCCGGCGTCTGTGCCACCGTCCACGCCGGCACAGCCAGCACACCGACCACAACAACCGCTACGCAGCCCGCCGCCATCCAAGCACGCCGAGGCTGGTGGAAACTCCTCGCCTGCCTCATCCGCGCAGCATACCCTCGCAGCGGGATTCACGGTATCCATTCCGCGGTGTTTTGGTTATGCGCCGTGCGTCTTGGCTCGTGTGAGCAGCAGCGAGAACATTCGTTCCTCGGTAGTGGCCGGAAACGGTTCTGGCAGGCTGAGCTGCGGAGCATGACCTTAGCCGGTCCATTTAGAAAACCAAGGAAGTCCGGTGGTCAGCGAGAGCGTCGGTGGGCCGTTGCGTGAGCTATGGGAGCCCGTATGGGATGAGCCCGGGGTCGAGTCTGATTGTGGCTCTCGCTTCGCTTTTCAGATAGCGGTCGAACTGGTTGACGCTGCTCGATGGGCCCGTCACGTTGAACGCGACCTGCGTCGAGAGTAGGTGGGGATGCTCGACGATCGCGCACTGCAGCCCTATTTCCTGGGCGAACGCGATCATCTGACGCTCAAACGACTTACGAATCAGCTTGCCTATCACGCACATCACGTTGCGGGTCTCGGACTTCTCATCCAGGGCGGTGGCCTGTCCACCCTCCTCGGCCGCTTTGGCCTTCTGCAATTGCTCTTCCTGGGCGGGTGTGAGGGGAGGATCGACCTGGCGCCAAGCGCGAAGACCCTGATCCCAATGGCTCACACGGATCGCCCCGCCGCGCCGCTCGTTGCCCAACACCGATTCGATCGCCTCACGAGCCTCGTCGATCGCCCTCTCGTTCACGGCGTAGGCGAAGAACGTGTCGCCATCGTGGGTCAGCACGACATCGTCGCTCAACGCGGCCCGGGCCTCGCCCTCGAGGTCATCTGGGTGGTTGCGCACACGACCGAGAAGCCCATCGAGATCGGTGGACTCATCCAGATCGAGCCGCAGACGCCAGTCCCGATCCTGTGACATCATCTACCCAATCCGGTCATCTTCGCCGCCGCAGACTACCGGGATCAGCCAGTGATGCGCACCCGACGACGAGGTATGCGGGTAGCGCCGATTCGTCGTCGCCTGCTGGCATCGCTGATCGACGTGACGCTTGCGCTCCTCGCGGGAATCCTCGCGATCGGCGCCTACACCGGTGCTGCCGCCACGCTCGGCTCAAAAGACGCCCCAGGGGTTCGCTCGCTACCCAAGCTAACGAGTTCCAAGCGTGTGCGCATCGCACTTCGGGTGTGCGCGTTCTGCTGAACGTGCTCCTCACCGGACGTCGTGGTCCAGGATCTCGCATCATCGGGATCCGGCTGGTGGACGCTCGCACGGGAGGACCGGTGAACCTCACACAGGCGACCCTACGCACCGGCTCACGGCAGGGGTTGGAGCTCCTGGCCAAGCGGCTGACCATTCGACTGGGGAAACCCGAGCAACTCAAGCACCGCGACATGCAGTCAGAGATCGAAACGCTCAAACGTGAGCACGGGGATGATCGCGACGCGTTCCAGCAAGCGATGAAGGAGATGTACAGGGATAACCGAGTGCGCCCGTACATGGCCTGCCTCCCGGCACTCATGCAACTGTCGCTCAGCCTGGCGATCGAGTCCCCCGCACTGTGGACACCGTTGCACCAAGGACTCCCCGACAAGCTCGCCGGGACGATCGTCATCAGCGACCGCTGACCCGGTGCGCTATGCTTCGTCTTGCCCTTCTTCGTCTTGCTCGCGCCGTAGCTACTCCTGGCCCGCTTTAGGCAAGCCGCCCGCTTTCGAGCGTTCCTCCACGTCCGCATGCTTTCAGCGCTTTCGCGAGCTTTTGTGCGCGCGTCAACTCCTTCGGCCCGGTCATCTTCTTCGGCGGCGGAACGATCGCCGGCGGGAACGTGAGCGCCGGGTAGGTCGGCGTCGTGAAGGTCTGATCGGCGCCGTAGCTCGTGCCGTCGGTGTTGCTTGCCTGGATGCGGTAGTGGTAGGTGACGCCCGGTTCCAAGAACAGGACGCTGACCGCGACGTTTCGGCGACGGTACCCTGCCCTGCGAGACCGAACACCGGTATCCCGTAACTGGTGCTGGTCCCGAGCTGAATTCGTAGGTGCTCGGCAGACCCTGTGGATCGACCGTGGCCGAGAGCGTCGCCGCGTGCTCGGATATGCCGCTCGCCGCGCCGGTGCTCACGATCGGCGGCGTGTCAGGGAGCGTCGTGAACATCTCGGCTTCGCCGTCCGTGGTGCCCGACCCGTTGCTCACGACCAGCCTGTAGTGATAAGTAGTGCCCGGCTCCAGTTCGCCGACCGTGCTCGGCCCCACCGCCACTTCGCCGAATCCCGAGCCGGCCTGCGCTTCACCCGCGCTCGACCCATAGCTCGCGCTCGTGCCGTATTCGAACCAGTAAGAGGCGAGGCTGTTCTCAGGGTTGACCGACCCGACACTGCACCCCCGTGCGAGTTTCGCCGACGCCGACTCGCTGAGCACCGCCGGCTTGGGCAGCAGCGTCTTGAACGTCACTTCCGGCCCGGGCGTCGAACCGCTCGAGTTCTTCGCGACGAGGCACGCCGTGTATTCCGTGTCCGGCTGCAACGCGCCGATCGCGGCGGAGACTACGTCCGGTTCGTTCAGCATCGTGTCCTGCGCTTCGGGAGTCGTCTTGGCCCCCGTGCCGGTACAGCTTTCCCCGGCGGCGTACTCGAAGTACCAGCTCGTCCTGCCGGGTTCTGCTCGCAGCTTGCCCTCGAGCGTCGCCGATTCGCTCGTGATGCTGGTGGCGGAGCGCGTTTCTGGTTCTTTGGGCGCCACGGATTCGGTCGTGAACGTCAGAGCCCGCCCGACGTTTCCCCGGAGGCGTCCGTGGCGATCAGGCAATAGGCGTACTGGGTGGCGGGTTCGAGTCCCGTCAGTTCGCCGGACACCGCGATGGCCTGCCCTTCAACTTCCGGCATCGGTTCGGTTTCCTTGCCCCCTGCAGCTCGTGCCCCTGTTGTAGGCGAAGTAGTAGCCGGCCTTCGCGCTGGCACCTGGGTTGAGCTTTCCGCATACACGCTGCTCGCCACCCGCGCCGATCGGCCCACCACACGCTTCGGTGATCGGCGTTTCCGGACCGCCGCCCGTGTGCTGTCGAGCTGGCTCGAACGCCTCGATCCCGTTCGGAGCGCCCACTCCGCTCGGACCGTCATAGCCAGGCGCGGCGTTGCAGATCAACACCCCCTGACCACAATCGGTCACGGACAGTGGGCTCATCGAACCGGTGCAACCAGAGGAGTAGTCGTCGTTGCACTCGCCGTTGCCCCCTTCGGTGATGTCGTACAACCCAGCCGAACCCAGGTGGGAGTAGAGCGTCCTGGCCGGGTATTCAGACCGCGCGATCCACCCGCGAGCGCGAACATCGAGGCGATGATCGGAGCGCGACGCTCGTGCCACCGATCGGCGTCCAGCCGATCACACTCGCGTTTTTCAGGCTGCTCCCCGCGCGAACATAGGGGACCGAGTCAATAGACGGCCACCCCGGGTATGGATCGGCGTCCGCCGCGACATCGGCCACCGCGCGTTTGGATTCGTAGCCCGCGCCGCACCCGACCGAAGACCAGTCCAGCACTTCGCTCTGCCACACCTGTGCCTTGAAGCTCAGGCTGCAACCGCCTCCACCGTCGTTCCACACCGTCTCGCTCCTCCTCGTCTCAGCAGGACTGCTCAGGGTCAGGCTGGTGCCTCCAACCGCGACGACGTGCGGAGAGGACGCCGGATAGTTGACACCACCGGAACCTCGACGCTGCCTTCGACTCTTCTCTGACGCATCCGAGCTTGAGGTAGCCGTCATCGCCGGCGGCAGCCGTGATCACGATGCCGGGATGATCGAAAGCCGCACTGTCAACGAGCGGTTCTTCCCTCTCCAGGAATTGGAAATCTCAGTGGCCCCGATCTTTCCCGCGGCGGTGTCCTCCGCCGCTTCGAGGCTCGCATTTTCGGCATTGTCGGCCTCGACAAGCACGATATGACAGTCCTGACAAACCGCGTGAGCCATCTCGATGTCAAGGGAGGTCTCGAGCGCCCACCCGTCGGCTTCTTCCTGTTCCCGTTCGCTGCTCGCGTGATTGGTGGGTCCCCGGTTTCACCTTCCTGGTTGACCTTTTTGAAACACCCATTTGCTTCCGTACATCGAGGAAGAGAAAATTCGTGATCGTAAACTTCCAGATCGGTTTCCGCGTTTGGTTCTCGAAGGATTGACCAGCGCAATCGTCTGCGGTTCAGAATCGGCGCGTCAGGCTGTTCGCCCGGGAAGTAGGCGCCGCGCAGGTCCTGTGGGCGCAGGCCGTACACGCCTTCTGAGGCTTTGGCCGCCGTAATCAGATGGCTCCTCGTGACCCCCAACGGGTGAGTGTAAGCCCGAGCAGCCGCGGTCTCTGCTACCAGCAGCTGCGCCAGGCAACCCGCGTGTCCGGGAGCGGGCGCGGCGCACACCGACTGCACCGTGTAGTCCGAGGTGGGCAACGGGGAGACGGCGCTCGCCTGCGCGGCCGAGGCGCAGAGCATCGCGCAGGCCACCACGAGGACGACGCTCGACGGCCTCCTACGGAGCCCGGTCAAGATGAGTGAACAGACTGACAAAACACTGACAGGCCCTCACCCGGCGGCTCGGGCCAGGCGAGGGCCTTGGACCTATTTGTGCTTGAGCTTGGCCTTCAACTGCGCGACAAGTTCATCGCTCACTTCCGACTTGCTCGGCGCGCTCACTTGCGACTCGCTCGGCGCGACTCTTATCGCGGATATCGGCTGCCCTTCCTTGGAACAGTAGGCGATCGCCGCGACGCCACCGTTTTCGTAAGTCGCTTTTTTCTTCCGCGAAGGCGACGACGCCCCAATCGGTACCGGCCTTGTTTCTGTCTGAAAGCGTGACGTACGGAAATCCCTCGTTGAACTCCCCCCCACTGACCGCCTTCTGGCCCGCAGGACATTCCGCGACTGCAACGGCGACGTAGGTTCCGATTTCCGAGTTGTAAACATAGCCTGCTTCGTTACTTTCGACCGTGGTTAGCGGGCTCAGAGTGCCAGCGCTACCCGGTTCGCCTTTCGGTCCCGTTTCGCCTTTCGGACCCAGCGGTCCACTTGGACCTTGCGCACCCGCCGGTCCCTGCGGCCCCGCTGCTCCCTGCGCACCCACCGGTCCCTGTGATCCCTGCGGTCCCGCATTACCCTCGAGTTTCTTCAGAACGCTCGGCTTGATCTGACTAGTGCTCGTGAGCAAGTAGTGGGTAGTTGCGACAGCGGTGCCGCCCAGCGCAAAGAAGAGCACCAGGACGGCGATGACGATGGTCGGTGATGGTCTGCGTAAGCGCATAGCCGAATCCCTTCTCCTAGGAGTTATGCCCGGGCTTCCTCGGTGCCCCCCGACGGAAGCTTGAACCGGCATGGAGCCACCTTACGCGCTGCATCGCGCTCGGCCCCCTTGGTCGCCATGACAGACAGATAAATAGTCGCGGCGACGGTAGCGGACGGCACCAAATCTGTCAACTACTGGAATGCCGCAGCGACTGCATGCCCGGGGGATGCTCGGCCACTGTTTCACGCACACTCATGACGCAGCCGTCAGTAGCTGAGTTTTGCGTGGACTTGCGCACCGTTCAATCGGCCGCTGAGCTCAAGCCCTCTCAGCATGAGCTCACCTGCGAGACGGCCGCGAATGCTCAGACGTCCGTGGATCGAACCGACACTGTCCCCCAAGCGAATCGTGCCGCTGATCTCAACGCCGGGCACGTCGGTGAAGTCCCGTGGAGGGTCGCACGCGGGCCCCAGCTGCCAGTAGCCGCCGCGCAGGCCTCCGCCCGAGGTCCCCGTCTGGCCGTAGAAGTCCTCGAGCGTGAGCGCAACCGCGGCCGCCACGCGACCCACCAGGAGAGAGCGCCCGCGGCGGGCGCAATCGATCCAACGACGCCGGCGGCAGTGGCAGCGCCTGCGGTTCCGCTGAGGGCGGGCAGCTCACCGGGACCTGCCCGCCCGTGAGGAACCCCATCATCGCCCGCAGCGCACAGCCCGTGCGATCGGTGCTGACCGCCGAGTGTCCAACGTCGGGGATCCTGAGCAGCTGCAGGTCGCTGTATCCCGCCGGCGATCGTGAGGTCCTGTTCGTAGGGGGTGCGCAGGTCGTCCTCGCCGGAGACGACAGCGTCGGCGTTGCCGAGACGCCACTCGGTGAGGCGGCGCGGGCGGCGTCGCCGGCCAGTCCCGCACATGGCAAGAGGGACGGCGAGCGCATGTGGCGGGAGAATGGCGCGGTCGCGCCGGCGGGCAGCGAGGCAAGCCAGCTCTGGAGCGCCGCCGCCCGCCCGGCCGGCGCAGAGTCCGAGGACCACGGCAGTTCGCTCTCGGCGCAGTAGGTCGCCGCGAACAGCCCGAGCCAGAGATCTGCGAGGCGCTTTCCGGCGCTTCGGCAGCGTAGGCCGCCTGCCAGCGCGCCAAGCGACGCGGCGGTGGGAAGGCGATGAAGCGAGAGGCGCTGTGACGACGCGCTCGTCGGTGTTTCTTCCGTTTAGAGCGTGGGCGAGGCGCGCCAGCGGCGCGGAGTCACCGTGGGCCGCCGCGGCGATCGCGGCCGGTGCGAGCTCTCGAACGCCCGGGTCGAGGTCGAGGGCGAGCAAGAGGTTGAAAGCTCTCGTTCCGTAACGCTGCGCCGACCGCAGGCGGCCGTGGGCGTTATAGATCCTTGTGCGCAGAGGGTGGCGGTGAAGCCTCGCCACCACGCGCGTGAGATCGGCGTATACGTTTCCCGAGAACGAGCGGCAGTCACCGGCACCGCAGATCCCTTCGTCGAGCACGCGCGGCAGCGCGTGCAGGCGCTCGCGCTCGAGCGGGTCCGCCCCGTCAGCGGCACCGGCGAGTCCAGCACCATGCGCGCCACACCCTGCGGATACTCGCGCGCATACATTCCCGCCACGCGCCCGCCATAGGAGACCGCGAACAACGACAGCGGCGTACCGCCGAGCGCCTCGCGCAGCGCATCGAGGTCTTCGACCGATTCCTGGCTCGAGTAGAAGGCGCGAGTGGGACCAAGCGCCGTGCCGCACGCGCCCAGGTACGGCGGCAGGCCGCCCTTGAGCGATCCGTCTTCCGGGCACTGCACCCCCTCCGACTGGCCGGTCCCGCGCTGGTCGAAGGCCACCAGTTCATAGCCGCGCAGCGCCGTTTCGCGCGCGAGCGGCGCGAGGAACTCCTCGAACGGCCGGGAGCGCCGGCTGCCCCGGGCCGCCCGCCAGCAGCACGATCACCCCCACCCGCGGTGCGCTCGCCGGCACCCGCTGCACCGCGAGGGCGATGCTGCCGACGGCCGGTCGGCGCGATCGAATGGCACCGTAAGCGTTGCGCACTGAACCCCGCTGTGGGACGACGAGCTGCGTATGGGAGCACGAGCCGAACGCCAGCGCGGCGTCTGCGCAGCGGCGCCGGCGGGCAACGCGAGCGCCAGCGCCGCGCACACGAGCGCGAGGGGGCGGCCAAGTGCGCGCGCTCTCACAGCGTCGAAACCCCAGCGCCGCCGCGAGCCTTCCAGGCGGCTTCTTCAGCCGCCTCATGGATCCTGTTCGCGTTGTTCTCGGCGGTTGATCTGCTTCACCTCCGCCTTTCGCTGGCCCCTCGTATGGCCTGAGCAGGCGCCTGATCACCGCTTCGCGCGCCTCTTCCGACGGCCCCACGTATCTCCCGATTCGAGCGCAGCTACGCGCGCGAGGAACCCGTCGCGCTCTGCGGCAACGCCGCATACGCGCTCGCCTTCCACGCCGCGATGTCGGCGCACACATCCGGCAGCGCAACCGCCACGGGCGTGTCTTCCTCGGCCGCCTGTGCCGTACGAGCTCCGTGAGCCTGCGATTGCTCCAGCGCAGGCGGCCAACCGCCCGCGGCAAAGCTAGCTTGGCCGCGCCATCGGGCGCGTCGCCGGCGTAGTACAACGTTGTCCTCATCTCTTCGCCGATTTCACCAAACGCGCCATCACGGGGGGCGTACGTCAGAGCGGCGGGCATTCCCCGGCCATCTCACTCGTACGTACTGCGATCGCCGCCACGCCCGCCCCGACCTCGGCGCTCGCCCCATGCGCATACGCCTCGCTCGCGCGCAGGTACGCCAGCGTGGCAGCTGCATCGCCCGCCCCCACCGGCCGCGAGCGCCGGCGCCGACACATACAACGACCCCACACACGCGAGCCCTGCGAACAACCCCCTCACTGTCATCCATCCCATCCTACTCGACACGGTAACGCCACGAGATCGACCGACAGGGCCTTCAATAGTCACCCCAAGCCCCTTCATTCCGTCAGCAAGAACGCAACAGCCCGGATGACGATCAACAGACTCCCCATCACCCCCGTCAAAGCAAAAAGCCTCCGGGCCAAAGGGCGCTGCAGACGGTCATCGAAGTGCTCCTGTCCCGCTTTGGACATCTTGCTGCGTGCATTTTGCAACTGCCGGGGAAGCAGCCACTTTCCCCACAGCACAGTGGTAACACCAAGCACTATTAATAGGACATCACTGAACACGTCGGAAGCCGAAGTATGCCGCACCGCGGGTCGGGAGTGTGATTTCCGGCGGCGTCCTCGATGGCGGCGATCGATCATCTACGCCACACGTGGAACCCACGGGCAAACGGTCCCGCTATATGCTCGCCGAGGGTGCCTGCAAACGAAGGCAGTCGGCGCCGCGTCCGGCACCGGGGTCAGCGCATTCGATCCTCGGCCCGCCTCAGTTGAGCTTGTGCGCCTCGGCGCGACTGTGCAGCAGCGCAAGCAGCTGGATTTCGGTCGCCGGCGGAGATCGCTCGCGCGTAGATTGACGGCGTGAGCGTAGGCGACGGCCTGCGCCTTTGTGACCTTCGTACTCGCGTTGCCGGAGCTTGCCACCGCGATCGTCACGCCACCGGCGATCAGCGCGACTACGGCGAGGGATATAGCGATGATCCGACGTCTCATTTCTTCGCCTTGCCATGCGGCTTCTGCTGCACGAGATGCATGCTGTCGGTGTGTGTCTGCGAGGGTGCTGGGGAAGACTTCAGGATCGTCAGGCTGGCGCTCAGTCGCCCGTGATCAGCAGCGAGCAGCGCGCGGCCGGCGGCCGACGCGGGGATGACTGGCGCTGCGGGCGGCGGCGATTTTTCGTAGGGAACATCCTGTCGCCAGCGGGAACACGCGAGGCTTCGCCAAAGAGTTCTCGCCTATCGCAGCGCGTTTTCCTACAGCGGTATTGGAGTCCCCAGTCGATGCGGCGGCCACACGACTTCCAGCCTCGGGCGAGCACGCATGTCAAGCTCGCCTCACGACCACTCAGCAGGAACCAATCGCCTTTACCCGGCACCAAGCCAACCAGGATTTCTTCGCCCTTCGTTGCTTCGAATCGCCCTTCGAAATCCTGCATCCAGCTTGCTTCGCAAAGCGCTTCGATGTCGTGCTCCGCGGGAGCTGGCCGTCTGCAGTGCACTGCACTGAAAGCTAATAGCGGATGGCCCGCGCCCCAATAGAGATGAATCCCCTGCCCCACGTCACGCGAGGCGCGCTGAAGCGTGACCGACCAGGAGCGATGTCCCACCTTGGCCAACGCCGCGGTTGACAGCACGGCGACGGTGGTAAGAGCGAGCGCCAGCACGACGAGCCAGCCGACGCTAGATCGTTTCAACCACGACCTTGTCCCCCCGGCCTCCAAGACGATCGCCCCCTGTGCGCCTCCGCCGCCCACCAGCGGTAAATCCTACTACTTCGTCGCGTCAGGACGGGGCGTCGGGTCGGCGGGGGGCGGCGACGATTAAGGACCCGCCCACCCGGGACGGCGGGGCAGGCCGTTCCTGTTTCTACTCACATAGCGATCGATGCCCTGGAAACTACTCTTTCCCAGATCTCCCGCGCACTCGGGCAGAGCTCCTAGCTGAGGCAAGTCGGCCCGCCATTTCCAACGTTGCCCCTGTCGGCACACTATCGGCGAAGCACCCAACAACCAAGTCACTGTGCGGGCGCAGCGAGCTGAGACGCGAACATGTGCGCGTTGCGACAGCACAACTATGCGATACCAAGGTCGGCAGCCAAACGCCCTGGTCCGACGATCTTGATGCCGCCGGCGAGCGGGCCTTCAGGTAGGTGGGCGCGATTCGCGCTGCAGATTACATCCGCGTTGCGGGTCACAGCGGCGGCGACGAGGTGGAGGTCGTAGGCGTCGAACTCACCCGCCACTAGCCGAGTTGCTTGGAGAGCCCGGCGAGAAGCTCATCATGTGTCCGTTCGGTGAGCTCATATACAACCTCTCCGATGGGGCGATTATGGAGCGACACCTGCATCGGCAGGGACCGGCCGATTGGCGAGGGCTGGATGTTGTCGGGATTGAACAATGGCGCTAAGTGATCGAGAAACGCTTCGATCAGCTCCATGTCGTAGGTCACCCCGCTGAGCCCATCGAGCGCGTTGCGTACGAACTCCATGCCGGCGACGTCAGTCGTGAAGCCGCTGAAGACCGCCCCTTCCGCAGCGAGCTCGAGCAGCTTGAAGTTGTATCCGGTCGGCTTGCGAATGGCCCCGCAAAGGACCGTCGCGTCGAAACAGACGAGCATTCAGGAGCGGCGGCGCTCGACGATCTCGACGGCCAGATCCTCATCCGAGGGAGTCGGGCTGTCGGCGGCTCGTGCCAGCAGTTGCGCCTTCAGCCCCATCGTCACGTCGGGCTTAATGTGCTCGTGCGTGAACTGGTCAGCCGGCAGCCGCCAGGAGCCGCCTGGTGTCTGCTCTGCACGTACCCGCCCAGCAGATATCCATTTGTAGACGGCTTGAGGCGTGACGCCGTACTCGCGGCGACCTGGGCTGCGGTCAGCCATTGACGCCCAGCTTGCGCGCGGTCGGCGATATGCAACTGCCAGGCGCCGGCGAGCCGCATGGCCTTCAGCCGGACCCCCACACCGAGTCGCTCGATGTCCGCGGCGGCACTGAGATGGCTGATCAGCAGCGCGGTGAATGTCTCTGCGTGGTCCTCGTCCTCGTCTGCCTCCTCGAATGCCTCGCGAAGGTCGTCACGCCCAAGGAGCCCTGACTGATCAAGGATCTCCACGGTGTCAATGACCTCGTCTTCGTAGCCGCCATAGAGGTCCAGGCGCCGGCCGACACTGGCGAGAATCTCGGCAGCAAGAACCCTGAGTAGCGACCTGCGCTCCTCAGGCCCACTCGTGATGGCGGTGCGCCACAGAACGGCTCGATCGGTAGGCGAAAGGATGCTCATGGCTCGTTGCCTGCTCACACCAGGCTACTACATCATCGGCACAACAACAGGAAGCCTTGAAAGATTATAAACATCTACAGCCTCTCGGCGCCGAGGAACTCTTGCAGGGTTCACCCGTGCCGCCAGCAAGCATGGCGGCTATGCCGACCCGGGAAGCAATCCGTTCTCGACGGATCAGAGTCGCGGATCGACCGGCTCGCTCTCCATCGCGAGCACACCGAAGACGCATTCGTGAACGCGGTAGAGGGGCTTCCGGCGTACGAACCGCTCGAGTGCCTCGATGCCCAGACCGAACTCCCGGACGGCAAGCGAGCGCTTGCGACCAAGGCTGCGGGAGCGCAGCCGCTCGATCTGGCTCGGATCCGTGTACTCGGGGCCATAAATGATGCGCAAGTACTCGCGCCCGCGGCACTTGATGCCCGGCTGGACGATGCCCTTGCGTCCGCGCGCAACGAAGCTCATCGGCTTGACGACCATCCCCTCGCCTCCGCCGGCGGTTAGCTCCTCCCACCAGGCCACGCCCCGGGCCTCGTCCTCGAGATCAGTGACGTTGACGACCGTACGGCCCGTCTGCTGGAGCCAACCAGCGCCGGCATCCACCAAGCGGTCACAGAGCGCGAGATGCCAGGCGTGATCGTGGTCGGCAAAGACACCCGTCTCAGCAGCAAGGATGTGAAACGGAGCCAGGCGAAGATCTGCGACTCCGCCCACCGGCCAGACGTAACGCCGGTATGCATCCACATAACGATCGATGTGCTCGATCCTGCGACGTTGATGGTCGAGCAACTCCCCGACCTCGAGGCCTCGTGCCTCCGCGGTTTCGAGCGTCGCGACGGCGCCGGCGAGCCCAGCGTGGGCGGCGGCGCCCACGGCCGCATACTGGCGCCGGATCAGCTCCATCGCCTTCGCCGACCAGGGCAATAGCTCGCAATCGAGCACAAGCCAGCCGGTATCGAGCTCCTTCCACAGGCCAGCGGACTCGACGGCGTCGCGCACGCGACTGAGCGCAGCTTCAGTATCAGCGTCGCCGTCGAGGAAGGGACGTCCCGTCCGCGTGTAGATGGCGCCCATCTCGCCGCTATCGACACCGAAACGCTCACGGGCGATGTCGGCATCACGGCAGACGACAACGATCGCGCGTGATCCCATGTGCTTCTCCTCGCAGATCACGTGCGGCACCCCAGCGGACCTGTATTCGGCAAAGGCGTCCTCAGGATGCTCCAGGAGATCCGGCCGATTGGAAGTGGCGGTCGGCGCCATCGTCGGCGGTAGATAGACCAGCCAGCGGGGGTCTATCGCGAAGCGGCTCATCACCTCCAGCGCGGCGGCGGCGTTCTCCTCCCGAATCGTGACGCTGCGCGTCAGCCGCGTCTGAATGATGCGCTTGCCCGCCACGTCGTCCACATCGAGCAGCAGCGCGGGACGGTCTTGATCGATCGCCGGCGCCGCGTCCTCGCGTGCGAGGAACGGCTTCGCCGGTTCGTAGTACATGCGACTCGCCGGCACCGAGACGAGCTCGCGCTCGGGCCAGCGCAGCGCTGTCAGCTTGCCGCCGAAGACGCAGCCGGTATCGATGTTGATCGTGTTGTTGAGCCATTCGGCCTCGATGACCGGGGTGTGCCCATAGACGACAGCCGCATCGCCGCGGTAGTCCCCCGCCCATTGCCCGCGGACGGGCAAACCGAACTCATCGGTCTCTCCCGTCGTTTCGCCAAAGAGCGCGAAGTCGCGAACTCGACCCGACGATCGTCCCTGATAGGACTCCTTCATTCCGGCGTGCGCCACCACGAGCTTTCCGTCATCAAGCACGACGTGGCTTACCAGCCGATCGAGGAAGTCGAGTGCTCGCTCGCTGAACTCTTCGGGCTCCGCTTGAAGCTGTTCAAGGGTCTCCCCCAGCCCGTGAGTGATCTGGACGTCCCGGCCCTTGAGCTTGCGCACGAGCTTGATGTCGTGGTTCCCGGGTAGACAGATCGCCGTGCCGGCGTCAGCCATGGCCATGACCAGCCTGAGCACGCGTGGCGTGTCGGGGCCACGGTCGCCATAGTCGCCGACGAACACCGCGCGACGCCCATCAGGGGGAGTGATGCTGACGCCGTCCTCCGCGGCAATGTCGTAGCCCAGTTCGCGTAGCAGAGCCGCCAGCTCGTCGTAGCAGCCATGAACGTCGCCGATGATGTCGAACGGCCCGTGCTGGGACCGCCGGTCGGTCCACAGCGGAGCGCGATGTACCTCAGTACTCGCCACCTCCTCGGGAGAGCGCAGAACCCACACTCGCCGAAAACCCTCACGCCTCAGCGCCTTGATCGACTTGTGCAGCTGGGAGCGCTGTCGGCGCACCACATGAGCTCCGAAGTCGCGATCGGATCGCGAGCGGTTACGTTCCCTGCAGATCGACTCGGGTATGTCGAGCACGATCGCCATCGGGAAGAGGTCGTGTTGCTTGGCGAGCTCGATCAGCGGATTGCGTGCCTCGCGCTGAACATTCGTCGCATCGACGACGGTGAAGCGCGGTTGGGCCAAGCGACGTCCAGCGATGAAGCGGAGCACAGCGAATGCGTCCGCGGTCGCGGCCTGATCGTTCTCGTCATCGGAAACCAAGCCACGACAGAAATCCGAGGAGATCACTTCGGTCGCCTTGAAGTGCTCGCGCGCAAACGTGCTCTTGCCCGACCCCGAGGCGCCGATGAGCACAACGAGGCTTGGATCGGGCAGGTCGATTCTCATCGGCTGAACACCGCCATCTGCGTCGGCGATCCGACCTCGGCGTCAACTGGTCCTACGGGCAGAAAGCGCACCTCGTACCCGTGCCCATCGGCTACGGCCTGCGCCCACGCGGCAAACTCAGAGCGTGTCCACTCGAAGCGATGGTCGGGGTGCCGGAACTGGCCCGCGGGCAAGGTTTCCCAGCGCACGTTGTACTCCGCGTTTGGCGTTGTGACGACGACGGTTCCAGGCCTTGCCGAGCCAAAGATGTTCTGCTCAAAGGCCGCGAGGCGTGGCGGGTCCAAGTGCTCGATGACCTCGACGAGCGCCGCCGCGTCGAACCCGACGAGGCGCTTGTCCCGGTAGGTCAACGGGCTGTGGAGCAGATTGATGCGCTGTCGCTGCGCATCGTGCATGTCGTCGAGCTTCAACCGCCGCGCGGCCTGTTCCAAGGATCGAACGCTCACGTCAATGCCGACAACCAGCTCGTAGTCATCCCGGATTAGGCGAGCCAGGAGCGCACCTGGACCGCACCCGAGGTCCAGAACGCGCTTGGCGCCCGACGCTTTGAGAACAGATTGCACCGTGCCGAGGCGCTGGTCGCGCAGCGACACGCGCTCCTCGAGTTGATCCTCGCGACCAGGGTCCTCCGGATCCGCCGAGGGCGGCGCCGACTCGTCGAGTTGCGCGAGCGTCGGAAAGTACAGGCGCGACTGCTTCTTGAGATAGCGCCGCACGATCAGGTCGCGCTCCGGATGGGCGGCAAGCCATCCCTCGCCCCGCCGCATGAGCTTCTCGATCTCGGCCTCGTCAACCCAATAGTGCTTGTCGTCGTCGAGCACCGGAAGCAACACGTAGAGGTGGTTGAGCAGGTCGGCCAGGCGCAGCTCTCCGGCGAGACGCAGACCCACGTGACGACTGTCTCCCCAATCGGGAAATTGGGGGTCAAGCGCAATCTCGGTGACCTCCACCGTGTATCCGAGGGGCTCGAACAGCCTGCGCACAAGCAACTCGCCGCCGCGGGCCGGAACCGCGGGCAGCGCGGCCTCCAGAGGGATGGCCGCCGCCGCGAGCTCCTCGTGTTCCTTGCAGGTCCCAGCCATCGCGCTCTTGAAGACGCTCACGAGCGCAACCGAAAGGAAAGACGAGGCGACGTAGGGTCGATCGTTGACGTACTCGGCGAGCGCGAAGCCGCTCGCGCCCCGACCACGTCGGACGAGCCCAACCGGATCTATGTCAAGCAGCAGCGCCGCCGTGCACCGCTCCTCGCTCGCCTCCGGGTAGAAGACGTGCGCCTCGCCAAAGGGCACGGGAAAGGTCTGCACACGATCCGGGCGCTTGTGCAGCAGGTAGCCGAGATCGGTGGCAGGACGATGTGTCGTTGTAATCGTGATCAGCACTCGCATTGAGGCTATCGATGAGGCCAGCGACAGCAGCGCTAGCCGATCAATAGGTAGATCAGAAAGCCGACGGTTACACCTGCAAATGTGCCCCGTGCGATCCAACCACCGAGGTCGAAGGTGGCTGACGGGCTGAGCTCGAGGTGTGAGGCCGCACCCGTGAAGAGAGGCGTGCCTGGTTGCGTCCGCCTTGAGCGGCTGAATCCGATCCGCCGGACGGTGTGATCCACCGCGACGTGCTCCTGAAGGACCTGACCGCTGGGGTCGCGCGCATAGGCGCGCGAGAGTAACTTTGGCGCGATGGCACCCGCGCACCGGGCACCATTCCCAGCTGCTCCGCCAGCCAGGACACAGCCTCAGGGGGATAGCTCGGGCGACCGCGCGTAGGCACCCGCCCCCGCGAGCGAAACCCTCAGCCGCCGCCTCATGCACGGCATTCGGAGCGCCCGCCGTCACGCCCGAGAGCTCCTTCGGTGGTCCTGGTTCGCCGGGGTGGAGGCCCAGCTGCCACCACTGGACGTCGTGCCAGGCTCCGGCCTTCCAGCCGATGCGCCGGTAGATGCCGACCTCCTTGAAGCCCATCGCGCTGTGCAGCCCCACGCTCGCCGTGTTCGGCAGGGTCATGCCGGCGATCGCCGTGCGGTAGCCGCGCTCGGCCAAGCGCGCGAGCAGCACCTCGTACAGCGCCCTGCCGGCGCCGGTGCGCCGGCGGCCCATCTCGAGATAGATGCTCACTTCGCACGACCAGCGGTAGGCGGCGCGGACGTGCATGCGCGAGCCGTAGGCGTAGCCGACGACGCGCCCCTCGTCCTCGAGCACGAGCCAGGCATGCATCCGCGATGCGACCTCGATGCGCTCGGTCATCTGCTGCGGGGTCGGCGGCTCGATCTCGAATGAGACCGCGGTGTCGCTCACGTAGGGCGCGTAGATCGCCGCACAGGCGCTCGCGTCGAGCTGTGGATCGGCGTCCCGGATGAGCATGCCCGTAGACCATAAACCGCAGCCGACCGCCGACGGGATGCCGTGGAGCCGTAGGCTTGACTCATGGCAGAGCCTTGGCGACGCACTACCAAGCGACGACTGGCTCGCAGCTTGGAGCGGCGGCTGGTGAACCCGGTCAACCGTGCCATGCTCGGTTCCGGGCGACTCGGAGCGACCTACGCGGTGCTGGAGACGACTGGACGGCGCACCGAACTTCCTCGCCAGATCCCGGTCGCCAACGGCCTCGACGGCGACATTTTTTGGCTGATCTCTGCGCACGGCCGACACGCCAATTACGTCTACAACCTGCTAGCGAACCCACGCGTCCGTGTTGGCTTCGCACGGGACGGCGAGCTGCATTGGCGGACCGGTATGGCTCGCCTGGTCCCCGACGACGACACGCGGGCGCGACAACGCGAACTGGCCCGCGGTCGGCTCGGTTACCGAATCGACGCGGTGCTCCTACGCGCGCTCGCGACCGACCTAACCACGATCCGGATCGAGTTCGATACCAGCTGAAGGGAAAATAGCCTCCAGGCTAACCACCCGCAACTGCAGGCAAGCTCATCTACCGTCGGTCACCACACACCCCGTAGCGTAGCTAGAGATAAAGTCACCTTCTTACTCGAAGTCATCATCCAGTTCAAACCCCGCCAACTCCTTCACCATCTCACTCAGCGGGTTCACGATGATCACGTCGTCGGCTTTGATCTCTTCGATCACGTCGAGGAGCTTTTCCTCGATCTTCACGGTCTCGGCGAAGTACACCGCTGCCTCGATGTGGCGGGCGCGAGCCCAAGCGCGGAGGATCGCGGTCAGCTCCTGCTTGGACTTCAGTGTCAGCTCGACCTCCACCGCGATCGGCAACGCAGATGGAGCTGAAGCTGAGGTGGGGGATGGCGGTGTATCCGGGTCATCGAGCGTGCTAGGCGGCCAGATCGCCAGGTCGGGGAAGTGGGATCGCCGCTCGCCGTTACGTCGAATATCGACACTGGCCAAGCGACATTTCTGCTTGCGCTCGTCACGTTGCAGCTCGCGCTCGCCGATCACACGGTGGTCGCCGTAGCGGCGTTCCAAGGCAGCCGCCACACTTGCGCAGGCGATCATGTGCCGCGCCTCTCTGATCGTGACGCGAGCGGTGCGCAGACCTTCTGGATAGGTGTAGCCGCCGGCGTCTGCGTGCTTGCGGGCCAGCCGGCGACCGGCGACTGTCGCCGTGTATAGATCGGGATGGCCGACCAGCACCGAGTGGCGCTCCAGCAGCTCCAGTCCGACGAGCTCATCCAGCTGCTCCCGCGCTACGTCGGTACTGAGCTCGTCGCGCTCGGCCAACGCCTCGGCGGTTATCGCACCCAGAGCGGTGGTCCAGGCGATCGTCCGTGCCTGCTGGATCGCCTCTGGAGATGCATATGCGGTGGCGGTGGCAGAAGGCATGGGCGAGGTCCCTATCTCGCGCCGGCACTCGACGGGCCCCGAGCGAGCGCCTCGGCCTGCCGTCCGGCCGCGTACAGCGCCGCCTCCGCGGAGGTGAACTGGATCTCCAGGCGCACCTGCCCATAGGCCATCGGACGGACCTGCACCTCGGTGCGCAGCACATCGCCCCACGCCTTCGCGACCGAGTGAACACTCTCGTCGAGGTATCGCACCTGCTGTCTCTTCTTACGGGGTGCCCGCTGATTCTCGTTGCTTTCACGGGCACGAGCCGCGGTCGCCATCACCGTCCATCCCTCCTTGACCGCCCTGCGAGCCAGCTCGCCACGCACCTCGGGATCCTTTGCCGCGAGCAATTCCACTCCATGAGCCATACGCAGCTCACCCCGCTCCAGGAACCCAAGGATCTCCTCGGACAGATCCAGCATCCGCACGATGTTCCCGACGGCGCTGGTGCTGCGTCCCACGCGTTCCCCGATCTCCCGATGGGTCAGACCGAGCTCCCGCAGCGCCGCGAAGGCGCGGACCTCCTCGACGATGTTGAGATCCTCGCGCGCCACGTTCTCGATCAACGCGACTTCGAGCGCCGCGGCGTCGTCGTACTCGCACACAAGCGCGGGGATCCTCTCCAAACCCGCGATCTCAGCTGCGCGCCAGCGCCGCTCGCCCGCGACCAGCTCATATCCACCCTCTGGGTGGGGACGCACAAGCACCGGTTGCAGCACGCCGTGCTCGCGCAGCGAACCCGCCAACGCCTCCAGCGCCGCCTCATCGAAGTGATACCGCGGCTGCGAGAAATTAGGCTCGATCTCCTCGAGCGCCAACTCTCGCAACTCAGGCGCGGCCCGCGGATCCCGCATGGCGCCATCATCGCACAGGCTTAAATCAAACCCACCACGACCTCTCGGGCGATCTCCCTTGCCTCGCGATCGGATTCATAGAGCGACTCGAACGCGCGCACGGGCGCCACGGGCAGCTCGTCGAGCGTTCGCTCGATCACCTCGGGAATCCCGTTGAAATGCAGCTGCCCCTCCAGAAATGCGTGCACCGCCACCTCGTTGGCGGCATTCAGCACGCACGGCGCCGTGCCCCCCGCCAGCGCCGCCTCGCGCGCCAAGCGCAGGCACGGGAAAGCGTTGAGGTCGACCGATTCGAACGTCAGCTCGCCCACCGCCGCCAAGTCGAGAGGCGCAATCGGCAACCCCACGCTCTCGCCGCCATGTAACGCATAGGAGATTGCGATCCGCATGTCCGGGGGCCCGAGGTGCGCAAGCATCGCTCCATCCGCCAGCTGGAGGATTCCGTGCACGAGCGACTGGGGATGGACGACAACATCGATCCGCTCATAGGGCGTACCAAACAGGTGATGAGCCTCCATCAACTCCAGACCCTTGTTCATCAACGTCGCCGAGTCGATCGTGATCTTCCCGCCCATCGCCCACGTCGGGTGATTCAAAGCCTGCTTGATGGTCACATCCTGAAGCTCTGCATGGGTCTTGCCGCGAAAGGGACCCCCACTGGCGGTGATCGTCAGGCGCTCGACCGCCCCCGGCGACTGTCCGGCGAGCAACTGATGCAGGGCGGTGTGCTCGGAGTCGACCGGCGTTATCTGCGCGCCCGTCGCTTCCGCCAATGCGCTCACCAGCTCGCCGCCGACGACCAGTGACTCCTTGTTGGCGAGCGCCAAATCGATTCCCTCGCCGAGCGTCGCGACCGTCGGACCAAGGCCGGCGGAGCCGACGAGCGCGTTCAGCACGAGATCCGCGCCGGACTCGACCACGAGCCGCACGAGCCCCTCCGGCCCACTGAGCACATCCCCATCGGTCCATGCCTCCGCGGCACGCGCTGCGGCACCCTCGTCGACGAGCGCGATCCGTTTGACCTCGTGCGCGCGGGCCTGCTCGATCAGTGTCTCCCATGAGCGCTCGGCCGAGAGGCCGATCAGCTCCAGGTCGTCACTACGGCGCAGCACATCGAGCGCCTGAGTTCCGATCGAGCCGGTGGAGCCGAGGATGAGGAGCCTGCGCACGGTGGGAGATGCTCGCAGAGCGACGCCGAGAGCGCCTATATGGACACGTGGTGTGTGCGGATCGGGCGAGGTCAGCGACTCAGCCGGCGAAACCGAGCTGCTGACGCCTGAGGCCGAACATCTTGGCCTTTGCCTCGGCCGCAAGCTGCTCGAGCCATGCGTCCGGGGACAGCTGCTCACCGAGCATGTTCGCCTGGCGCTTCACCGTCGCAAAGTCGCCCGGGGTCAAGTCGGCAATGCCGCCGAGCTGCTCCTCGAGCTCTTCGGCGCGCTCCGGTTGGGCCTCAGCGTCGAACTCGGCCTCAGCGCAGAACATCGACCATGCCTGCTCGGGCTCGAGCGCCTTGAACTCGAGCTTCCACGTAAAACGACGCATCGCCGCCGCGTCCACAGAATCCATCAGGTTGGTGGCCGCGATGAATACGCCCTCGAAGCGCTCCATGCTCTGCAGCAGCTCGTTGACCTGCGTGACGGACCACTCCGCGCGGGCCAGCGTGCGATCGCGCAGGAACGAGTCGGCCTCGTCGAGGAACAGCAGTGCCCCCTCCGCCTCGGCCTCGCTGAACATCCCCGCGATCCGCTGCTCGGTCTCACCCAGCCACTTGGAGAGCAGATCCGAGGCCGAGCGCATCAGGATCGGCAGGTCGAGCTCGACGGCGATGTGCTCGGCCAGTTGCGTCTTGCCGGCCCCCGGGATGCCCCAGAAGCAGAGCGAGCCCTTCGGGCGCTTGCGTAGCGCCGCGATGATCTGCTGTGGCGTGAAGCGCCCCGCGATGTTGAGGTGATCGAGGCTGTAGTGGGTGACGGATTCGCGCAGCCCCTCGGTGCGATCGCGCCCGAGCACTTTCTGGCTCTGAGCGACCGCGCGCTTGATCACGCGTTCGCGCTCGGCGAGGGAGCCTCCGTCGGTATCGGCCTGTGCCACAGACAGCAGGCGGGCGAGATCCGCCGCTTGGCGGACCTGCTTCTCACCGAGCAAGCTGTACTTCGTCAGATGCCGCTCGAGCTCATCTGACAGGCCGAAATCAGAGATCACCTGGGTGACACGCTCGCGGCGATCGGCGCGCGAACCCGGGAGCGCCTCGCAATGGAACAGAAAGGCGCCGAGGTTGCGCTCCGACAGCAGCTTGGCGCGGTCGGTCAGCCACACGCAGCGCACGCGACTGCCGGTGAGCCCTTCATCGGAGGCGCGACCCTCCTCCTCTTCGGCGGCGTCCTCGTCCTCCACACCGAAGATGGTGAGCACGCTGACACGACGCGAGGCGAGCGCTTCATGGGCCCGGTCGACGACCAGCACGGCGTCCGAGTTCGACTGCTCCAGATAACTCTGAGCGATATATACCCAGGTCGGCAGATCGCCGGCCGGGACGTGCTTGGCGACGACCGCATAGCCGTCGATGCCCTCGTCCTGCAGGAGCCTGGCGAGCATGTCGCGCTTGTCCACCGACTTCGGGCCGTATACGAGACAGTGCAGGCCGCCCTCCTCGGGCATCGGTAGCCCCAGGATGCCTCGAAGAATCCTCTTGTCGTCCTCATGCAGACGCGCGAGAGAGCTCGTCGAAGGAGACATTTTCAGCGGCTTGACAAAGCGCTCCAGGAACTGGGCCGCGCCATCGGCGGACTCGGTCAGCGTCGCGCGCAGATGGGTGGACAGCTCACCGATACGCAATGGGCGCTCCCGAACACGCAGCAGCCCGGAGCGCACGAGCTTCGAGCTTTCCGCCAGTGCCGAGACGACCTCTAGCTCATCGACGTCGAAGGCATCGGCGAGAATCGCCGCCGTGACGTGATCGGAGCCCAGCAGCAGGTCGAAAAGCTGCGAGAACCCCGGCCGGTGACGGTTGAGCTGGAAGATGAGCAGCATGCGCTCGACCTTCTCGAGGTCCAGCAGGTCGGCGACCCAGGTGACGTTCTGCTCCTGCGCAGTCACGAATCTGGCTGCCTTGCGCTCCGCTGCTTTCCGCCACGTCCGCATGGCTTTGCGATAGGAGCCGTCGTCTTTCTCGGCGAGCGGGAATACGTTGACGCCCTGCAGATAAAGGCGCGCGAACCGGCCGCTGGTGGCATTGCCGAACTGGCGCTGCAAGTCCTTGAGGGTCGGCAGCAGCTTCTCGGAAACCAAGCCCCCGACTGCACTCTCGCCCGCGAGCGGTCCGGGAGCCGGGACCGCCGCCGCGCAGGTCGCGTAGAAGAGTCCAAACAGATGCGGGTCGGCGGCGAGCAGCCAAGCGAAGCCCTGGCTCTCTGCCAGGCGCAGCGTCCAAGCCGTCATCTGATGCGCGCCCGGCGTTTCGAGCGAGTTGTGAGCGAGCTCCTCTTCGTCATCCATGCACAACACCGTAGCGAAAAATGATGACAATAGTCATCATGCATGGAGATCCCGCCTACGCGTAGGCGGCCCAGATGTAATAGCCCACAACAGCCGCGAACAGCACCGCGTCCAGGCGATCCAAAGCCCCCCCATGCGCCCCGAACACCCGCCCCGTGTCCTTCGCACCGGCCTCGCGCTTGACGAACGACTCGAACAGGTCGCCGATCGGCGCGACGATCGCCACGCCGAGGCCGAGCACGAGCGCGTGCGTGCCGGGCAGCCAGCCCTGGTAGCGCCCGGCGAACCAGACACCGAGGACCGCGCAGACCATGCCGATCAGAAGGCCCTCGACCGTCTTGTTCGGAGAAATCCTCGGCGCCAAAGGACGTTGCCCGAAGATTCTGCCGCCCAGGTAGGCACCGGTGTCGCCGAGAAAAGTACCGACGAGCACATCGATCACGATCCCCAGCCCGTGCGGCAGCCCGCGCAGGAGCACCGCATGGGCGAGCGCGAAGCCGATCCAGTAGATCCCCAGTAGCGTCACGGCCATCCCGCCCACGCTCGGCCGGGTCTGGAGCAGTGTCAGCCCGAACAGCACCGGCAGCGCCGCGACCGCGACGAGCAGGATCTGGAACTGCCCGCCGTACAGCGCCGCCGCCAAAAGGCCCGCCAGCGCGATGAAGCCGGCCAGGCGGACCGGGTGCGCGCGGTCGTACATCGCGTAGAGCTCGTGCATGCAGATACAGCCGAGCACGAACAGCCCGAGCGCGAACACCAAGCCGCCCTCGATTACGAGGAACAGCGCAACGGCGATCGCGGGCACGGCGGCGAGTAGTCGCGCGTTCAGATCCGAGCGCTGCCCGCCCGCCGGGGGTCTGCGCGCACTTGTCCGTCCAGGAGCACGCCCAGCCCGGGCGGAGGAAGGTCTTGCGGGACGGGGAGAGACCGCTCTGCGCGAGCCGCCTGCAGGCGTGTGGGCGTCGCCGGCCATCGCGCCGCTCATCGCCCGCCGAAGCGCCGGCGACGCTCTGAGAACTCGGCCAGCGACTCTTCGAGCGCCGTGCGCGTGAAGTCCGGCCACAGCTCGTCGCGAAAGATCAGCTCGGAGTAGGCGGACTGCCACAGCAGGTAGTTGGATAGCCGCCGCTCGCCACTGGTGCGGATGATCAGGTCCGGATCGTGCATCTCCGGGGCGTATAGGCCCTGGCGGAACTCCTCCTCGGTGCTTCCTTCGAAGCGTCGCGCGGCATCGAGGATCTCGGCGCGTCCGCCATAGTTGAAGGCCACGAACAGTGTGATCCGCTCGTTGGCGGCAGTCACGGCTTCGGCCCAGTCCATCTGCTCCACGAGCTGCTCGCTGACGCCGGCGCGCCGTCCGATGAAGCGCATCCGCACGCCTTCCTCGTCGAGCTCCGGGGTTTCGCCGGCGATCCGCTGCGAGAACATCGCCATCAAACCTTCCACCTCCGCCGCGGGGCGCGACCAGTTCTCGGTCGAGAAGGAGTACACGGTCAGCTCTTCGATCCCCAGCTCAGCGGCGTCTCGCAAGCGCGCCTTGACCGTGTCGGCGCCGGCGCCATGGCCCTCGTTGACGGGCACGCCGTGAGCGCGCGCCCAGCGACCGTTGCCGTCGGTGATGATCGCGACGTAGCGCGCCGCCTGAGAATCCCGGCCGTCGGAGTCACGGACCTCCGAATCGACGCCCTCCGAATCGCGACCTTCCAAATCCCGGCCCTCCAAATCCGCCGTGGGCGGCATCAGACCTCGAGGATCTCCTGTTCCTTGGCCTTCAGCACGCCATCGAGCTCTGTGACCTTGCCGTCGGTGAGCTTCTGCAACTCGACCTCGGCGCGGTGCTCGTCATCGGAGCTGGCTTCCCCTTCGGACTTCAGCTCGCGCAGGTGCTGCATCACATCGCGACGAACGTTGCGGATCGCCACGCGCCCCTCCTCTGCCAGGTTGCGCACCACCTTGACCAGCTCGTGCCGGCGCTCTTCGGTCAGCTCGGGCACCGCCAGACGGATCAGGTTGCCGTCGTTGGACGGGTTCAGGCCGACGTCAGACTCGTTGATCGATTTCTCGATCTCCTTGATCGAGGACTTGTCATACGGCTGCACGGTGATCAGGCGCGCCTCCGGAGCGGAGATCGTGGCGAGCTGGTTCAGCGGTGTGATCGCGCCGTAGTAGTCGACGACGATCCGGTCGAGCAGCCCCGGGCTGGCGCGCCCGGTGCGCACGGTGGAGAACTCCTGGTGGGCCGACTCCAGCGACTTGCCCATGCGCTCGCGCGCGTCGTCGAGCAGCTCGTCGATCACGTTTTCAGTCGAGGCCATCGCTGTCTCCTTGCGCTGTCGAAACCAAAGTGCCCACGCGAACGCCAGAGATTATCCGTGGGATGCTCGTCGCATCGTCCATGTTGAACACGTTCAAGGGCATCGAGTTCTCCATGCACAACGCCAGCGCCGTCGAATCCATCACCCGCAGACGGCGCTCGAGCGCCTCCATGTGCGTGATCTCGGGGATGAACTCCGCCGTCGGGTCGAGCGCCGGGTCGGCCGTGTAAACACCCTGCACGCCGTTCTTGGCCATCAGGATGATCTCGGCATGGATCTCCGCGGCGCGCAGTGCGGCGGCGGTGTCGGTCGTGAAGAACGGGTTGCCCGTGCCCGCCGCGAAGATCACGACGCGGCCCTTCTCCAGATGGCGCATCGCGCGACGGCGGATATAGGGCTCGGCGACCTCGGAGATCCCCAGCGCCGACTGCACACGCGTGGGACTGCCCTGCTTCTCCAGCGCATCTTGCAGCGGCAGTGCATTGAGCACGGTCGCGACCATCCCCATGTAATCGGCGGTCGCGCGATCCATACCCGCGGCGGCGCCCTTCATGCCACGGTAGATGTTGCCCGCGCCCACCACGATCGCCACCTCGACCCCCTGGGCGCGCACGTCTGAGACCTGCCGTGCGACCTCGAGCACGCGCTCGGGGTCGGTGCCGTAGCTCAGCTCACCCATCAGCGCCTCGCCGGAGAGCTTCAGCAGGATGCGTTTGAAGACAGGCTCAGCCATACGCCCGAGAGCCTACCCGGCACGGGTGAACGAGACGCTCCAGGAGACTATTGGCCCACAGCGAACCGTGTGAAACGGCGGATGACGACGTTCTCGCCAGTGGTGGCCGTCAGCTCGTCGCGCAGCTGCTGCACGGTCTTGCCCTCGAACTTCGGGTTGTGCATCTGGAGCTCGAGCAACACGATCGTCTGGAGCCACGAGTCGAGCTTGCCGGAGACGATCCGCTCGCGCACGTTCTCGGGCTTGTCGGCCGCCTCCTGCTCGTAGATCCGAGCCTCGGCGTCGCGCTGCTCAGCGGGAACGTCCTCGCGGCTGACGTACTGCACCGTCGGCGTGGCGGCGATCTGCATCGCGATGTCGCGCGCGAAGCGGATGAAGTCCTCGTTCGTGGCCACGAAGTCCGTGTTGCAGTCGACCTCGATCAGCACGCCCACCTTGGCGCCTGCGTGTACGTAGGCCTGGACAGTACCCTCGGTGGCGACCCGCTCGCCGAGGTCCTGGACCTTCTTGCCCTGCCTCACCCGCAGGATCTCGATCGCCTGCTCGATTTCGCCACCGGCCTCGGTGAGCGCCTTCTTGCAGTCCATCATGCCCGCGCCCGTGCGCTCGCGCAGAGCCTTCACGTCCTGTGCTGAGATCTCAACAGTGCTCATGCGCTCGATACCTCCTTGGCGGCGGGATCGTCTGCCGGCTTGCTCTCGCCGGGTGCCTCCGCGGCTACCGCCACCGGCTCTGTGGCGGGCTCAGACGCGGTCGTCGAGGTGGTTGCGGGCTCGGCAGGCGCAGCTGCAGCCGGTGCGGGGACCGGGGTTGCAGACGCCGCGGGTGTGGGCGGAACCTGCTGTGCGGCAGCAGCTGCCCGCTCGGCGGCGGCCCGTTCCTCAGCCTCTTTCTTTACCTGTTCCTCGGCCTCGCGCTTGGCCTGTTCCTCGGCCTCGCGCTTGGCGCGGGCCTCCGCCTCGATGCGCGCCTTCTCTTCGGCCTCCTTGCGAGCGCGTTCCTCCTCGGCGCGGAAGACGGAGTGCCCCTCGGAGACCACCTGGCCGATCGCCTGGGTGATCAACGCGCAGGAACGGATCGCGTCGTCGTTGCCGGGGATCACGAAGTCGATCCCGTCCGGGTCGCAGTTGGTGTCGACCAGGCCGATGATCGGGATCCGCAGGCGCCGAGCCTCTTTGACGGCGATCTCCTCGGTTTTGAGGTCGATAACGAACATCGCGTCGGGCACGCGCTGCATGTTCTTGACGCCGCCGAGGTTCGCCCGCAACTTCGCGAGATCGGCCTGCGCGGCCATCCGCTCGCGTGTGGGCAGCAGCGCGAGCTGGCCGTCGGCCTCATAGCGTTCGAGGTCGTGCAGGCGACGGATACGCTGGTTGATCGTCTGGAAGTTCGTCAACAGGCCACCGAGCCAGCGGTGGTTGACGAAGGGCATGCCGGATGCTTCGGCGACATCCTTGACCGTGTCGCGGGCCTGCTTCTTGGTGCCGACGAACAGCACGGTCCCGCCGCGATGGGCCAGCGTCCCGGCGAACTCCTGCGCCTGGTTCAGCGCCGCCGAGGTCTTGAGCAGGTCGATGATGTAGATGCCGCCACGCTCACCATGGATGAAGCGGCGCATCTTGGGGTTCCAGCGGCGTGTCTGGTGACCGAAGTGAACGCCGGCCTCCAGCAGCTCCGCTATGCCTACTTGAGCCACGAGGTACTCCCTTTGTTATGCAATTGGATGCCGTACGGGGGAAGCGGACCCGGTTACACCACGAAAGTCGCGATCCGGGCAGGGCCGCAATCCTGGACCCGCACGGGTCGAAGATCTGGTTTAGCCGCTCAGGATAGCTGTTCAGCCTGCTCGAGCGCACGCTGGAGATCGGCGGGCAGCGGCGAGATCACCTCGATCGGAGCGCCGGTGAAGGGGTGATCGAAGGAGAGGCGCGCGGCGTGCAGGAACTGGCGCTGCAGGCCCAGCAAGCCCGGGGTCCCGTACTCGGGGTCGCCGCACACCGGGAGCCCGATAGCTTGCAGGTGGACGCGGATCTGATGGGTGCGCCCTGTGTCCAGATGCAGCCGCAGCAGCGATGTGTCTGGAAGAGCACGGTCGAGCGTGAAATGGGTGCGCGCCTCGCGCGGGCTCAGGCCCCCGATGCTCATGCGCGTACGGATCCGCGGGTCGCGCCCGATCGGTGCCTCGATCGTTCCCGTTCGCGCCGGCGGGCGTCCCTCGACGAGGGCGATGTACTCGCGCTCGATGCGTCGCTCGGCCAGCGCCGTCTGGAGCAAGCGGTGGGCCTCGTCCGAGCGCGAGACGACGAGCAGCCCGGATGTGTCGCGGTCGAGCCGGTGCACGATGCCGGCCCGCCCCTCCTCGCCACCGGCGGCGAGCGGCTCGAGCAACTGCGCGAGCGTCCCCTCTCGATGCCCGCGCGCGGGGTGCACGACCAGACCCGGGGCTTTGTCGATCACGAGGAGGTGCTCGTCCTGGTAGGCGATCGTGAATTGAGTCCCACCCACCCCACCCGCCCCGGTCACGAGGAGTCCTTGCGTGGGGCCTCCAGGACGAACAGCAAGAGCAGCACGCCGAGCGTGATCGAGGTGTCGGCGAGGTTGAAGGGAGGCCAGCCGAGCGGGAGCTTGATGAAGTCGGTGACCGATCCCTCGTGGAGGCGGTCGAAGATGTTGCCGAGCGCGCCGCCGATCAGCATGCCCGTGGGCAACCAGATCAGCGGGCGCGTGGCGTGCAGCGCAAAGTAGACGAGCAGCGCCAGCAGCGCCACGCCGATCACGAGCGTGACGGCAGTCTGGTCTCCCGGCAGGAACCCGAAAGCGACGCCGTGGTTGCGGGTGTTCACGAGCTGGACGCCGGGCAGCACCTTGCGTTCTTCGCCGGGGAGGATCGACTGCCGGACGAGGTACTTGGAGATCTGGTCGAGGAGAAGCACGACGAGCACGACGAGCCCGGCGCGGGCCCAGGCGCCAAGGGCGCTGACAGAGCCCATCCCCGCGGCTCAGCCGCCCAGGAGGCCGCGGACGATCACGCTGTTGACGATCTCCAGGGTGAGGATGGCGAGCAACGGGCTGAAGTCGACCCCACCGAAGGAGGGGAGAAAGCGGCGAAAGATGCGCAGGAACGGCTCGCAGACGTCGCGCAGGAACCCCATAACGATGTCGGTCGCGCGCCAGTAAGGAGGGCGCACGCCGAGCGAGAAGAGCAGCTGGATCACGATGTAGAGGACGATCAGAAGCGTGTATACGTAGATCAGCGTCGACAGGTATTCAGCGAGCTGGGTGCCCACGCTGGCGAGGATCATCGCTGCTCAATCCCGTCAGACAGGACAGCGTCGAGGGCGTCACTGAAGGCCGCACGGAGCCCGCCGCGCTCCAGGGCGGCCAGACCGCGCGCGGTTACCCCGCCGGGAGAGGCGACCTCGCGGCGGACGGCGAGCGTGTCGTTGCCACGCCGGCTCAGCAGCTCCGCCGTACCGGCGAGCGTCTGCACGACCAGCTCCGCGCTCTGCGCGGCGGGAATACCGCGGCGCACGCCCGCGTCGATCTGCGCCTCGGCGACGAGCGCCACGTAGGCGGGGCCGCACGACATCAGACCCATCGCCACGTCGACGAGCGCGTCGGGGAGCACGACGAGCGTGCCGAGCTCGGCGAACAACTCGCTCACCTGCGCGTCGAGCTCGGCCTCCTCCAGCGGAGCGGCCTGGACGACGGCGCCCTGACGAACCTCGACGGGTAGCGAGGGAATGAAGCGGTAAACCGGCACGTCGGGATAGGCCTCGTGTAGGTCCTTCAGGGGCGTAGCGGCGAGAATCGATGCAACCGCCTTTGCGTGCGGGGCCACCTCACCGGCAACATCGGCCAGCTGAGCCGGCTTGTGGCAGAGCACGACGAGGTCTGCGCGCTGGGCCACCTCGGCGTTCGAGGCGAGTGCCTCACCCCCGACCTCGGCGACCAGTGCCTGCGCGCGCTTGCCTACGGGATCCGCCACGAACACCGGCCGATTCCACCCGCGCGCGAGCGCACGTGACATGTTGCCTGCTCCGATGAGACCGATCTGCATAAGGCGATCCAGGCTACCGATCGTTATCGCAATGACGCGATCCTGAGGTGCGAGAGTCAAGCATGGCAAGGATTGAGGCCCGCCCGCCCGCGCGGCGTGCTACGCACGCGAGCGACTGAGGACGCCGCCAGGCGCCGACTATCGTGCCTCAGGACTGGTTGAAGAAGCCCTTCTCGATCAACCTCGCACGCTCCTCGGCGGAGATCTCGACGTTGCGCGGGGTCAGCATGAACACCTTGTCGGCGATCCGTTGCATACCGCCGTCGAGCGCGTAAGTGAGGCCGGAGGCGAAGTCGATCAGGCGCTTGGAGAGATCGACTTCGGTGCCCTGGAGATTGAGGATGACCGGGATCGAGTCCTTGAACTTGTCAGCGATCTGCTGGGCGTCGTTGAAGGACTTCGGCACGACCAGGTGCACGCGGACATCGCCGTTGCCGTTGCCACGGCCGCCGACGGTACGCAGCGCGGTGCTCGAGCGCCCGCGGGGCTCATCTTCGGCGAAGATGTCGTCGTACTCGTCGCGGCGGCGGCGCAGCCGGCGGACGTTCGGCCGCTCGCGGTAGCGATCCTCCAGATCAGACTCAGTGCCCGCCCGCCCCGGGGAGTCGTCGTAGCCATCGTCGTCGTCGTGGTACTCCTCGGCCAAGCCGAAGTACACGAGCGCGCGGTGCCAGGAATCACGGAAGGCCATAGTAAGTAACTGCGTTTTCGCCCGCTTGGCGAATTTCCCTGCTCATGCTAGCCATCTCGCGGCGCCAGACGCCACCCGCGATGCTCGCCGGGCCACCAGCCCGTCTGCGCTCGCGTGCGTCGTCTGCCATCCACGAGAATGCACTTCTCAAGCGCTAATCGTACAGTTTCGTGCCGATTCGCACGATAGTCGAACCCTCCTGCACCGCAACCCGGTAGTCCTGCGAAGTCCCCATCGACAGCCGCGCAAGGCCGCGCTCGTCCGCGAGCGAGCGCAAGGCCGCGAACCAGCGGCGGCTGTCCTCCGGATCCTGGACGTACGGAGGCATCGTCATCAATCCCGCCACGGGGATGGGAGCGCGCTCGATAAACGCGTCGAGCTCCTCTGGGGCGACGCCATCCTTACCGAGCTCGCCGGCGACGTTCACCTCGACCAGGATCTCCAGGCCCGGGCGGGACTCGGCCCGGTGGGCGGCCAGCTCGCGCAGGACGGACTCGGAGGCGACCGAGTGGATCAGCCGCACGTGCGGCACGATCGTCTTGACCTTGCGGCTCTGCAGGCGGCCGATGAAGTCCCACCTGAACATCTCCCCATGGGCGGCGACCTTCGCGGCGAGGTCCTGCGCCCGGTTCTCGCCGACAAGCTCGATGCCGGCCTCGGCAAGTGTCGGAAGGTCCTCGGCGGATACGTACTTGGTCGCGGCGAGCACCTCCACCTCCCCCGGATCCCGCCCGGCGGAGGTCGCGGCCGTCGCGATCTCCTCGCGCACCTCCGCGAGGTTCGCCCGTACCGCGTCGGCGCGCAGGCCGGAGATCAGCTCAACCACGCCACTGCACCCTGCCGTCCGGCACGCGCGCCTTCGCGGCGGTGGGAGAAAAAGCGCTCGTCGCAGATCGTGCACATCGCGAGATCCTTCACCTCGCTCACGCCGGCCGCCAGCAGCCGGTCGCGGGCGATCGCCTTCAGGTCGATCCGCCGTCCTGGCAGGTTCTGCGCAGGCGCCACCGAAACCGGGGCGGACGGAGCCCCAACCAGATGGGCGCCGCCAAAGGCCGCCTGGACCTCCTCGCCGACCTCGTAGCAGCAGGGCCCTGCGCCGGGGCCGATGATCGCGACGATCTCATCTGCACCTCCCAGCTCCTCGATCGCGCGGACTCCCTCCTCCAAGACCCCCGCCGCAAGGCCGCGCCAGCCGGCGTGCACGATCGCCACGGCGCCGCCGCAGCCGAGCGCGACGGGCAGGCAGTCGGCGGTGAGCACCATCGCTCCCACGCCGCGCAGGATGGTGGCCTGCCCATCGGCCTCGACATCGGGCTGGGCGCCGGTGTCGATGAGGAATGCGGTGTCTGGCTGCACCCCGGTCTCCATCGACCTCCGCCCACCTGCGCCCACCTGCGCCCTTTGCGGGTCGGCCTGGACCCTCTGCACCGTTGTGCCATGGACCTGGTAGCCACGCTGGAGGCGCTCCACCCCCACCTGCCGGCGCAGCCGCTCACGCGCCTGCAGGCCGTGCTCGGCATCCTCGCCGCCGACGCTCGACAGGTTGCCCTGCGCACGCGTGGTGAACAGGACATGGCCGCCGCCGGGCAGGTCGAAGGACAGCTCGGCCGCGCTCACGCCGGCCCGCCCGCGCCATTTTCCTCGGGCGTCGCCAGGTCCAGCGCCGCCTGCAACTCGGCCTCGCGCCCGTCGGGCAAGCCGGCCGTCGAGGCGCAGCTCGAGCACCGCCTCCAACCGCCGGCCGACCTCCGGCCCCTCGGGTATGCCCGCCGCGATCAAGTCATCGCCGGTGATCGTGGGGGCGATGTGGCGGGTGTCCTGCAGCCATCGTTGAGCGGCCCCCTCCCCGCCGGCCAGCGCACCCGCCAGCGCGACGCCCTCGAGCGGCACGCCGAGCGCCGCGGCGCGCAGCTCGGAAGGCACGCTCGGCGATCGGCAGCTGCTCGATCAGCCGCGGGACGGCGACAGACGGCGCCGCCACACGATCCCGATCTCCCGCGGGAAAGTCCCAGCGGTCGAGCAGCGCAACGATCTCCGAGCTCCGGTCGCCTTGCGCGCGCAGTGCCAAGGGAAGCATCAGCGATGTGAGCAACGCCAAATCGGGCCGTCCGTCCTCGGGGAGCAGCGCAAGCGTCGCCGCGGAGCACCGGCTGCTCAAAGCGCAGCCTCGGGTGCAGCGCGTGCAGCACGCCCAGCTCATTCATCGCCGCCAGCGCCGCGACCGCGTCCGGTTCGGCCAGCGCCAGTCGCAGCTCAGCGCCGATCCGTGCGCCGGAGACCGTCTCCAGCGCGCGCGCCGCGATCGCCGCTGCAGCCAGCGCGGCGGTGTGGTCCTCGACCTCGAACCCGAGCCGGGCGCAGTAACGCGCCATCCGCAGCAAGCGTGTCGGGTCGTCGCGGAAGCTCTGCTCGTGCAGCACGCGCAACGTGCCCGCGGAGAGGTCCTCGAACGCGCTCTCGACCGCGACCAGCCTGCCCCGCCGCTCACCACCGAGCGGCAGCGAGATCGCGTTGACGGTGAAGTCACGCCTCGCGAGGTCCTCCTCGACGCTGCCCGAGCGCACGTCGGGCAGGGCACCGGGCGCCGGGTAGGACTCTGCGCGCAGCTCGGCGATGTCGATGCGCCCGTAGTCCCAGACGATCGATGCGGTGCCGAAACGTTCGTGCAGGATCGGCTCGACGGCGTGGCCGTAGGGACGCTCGCTGGGCGAGATGGACGCGCCCAGGGCACGCGCGAAATCAGCCGAGTTGCCAGCGACGGTCACGTCGAGCTCGCGCGGCCAATGCCCGAGCAGGAGGTCGCGGACGGCGCCGCCGACGAGGGCGATGTCCTTGCGGCGCCCCGCCTGGGCTAGCAGCTCGGGACCGCCAGGCAGGCTCCCCAGGCGCTCAATCACCTCCTCCGCCCCACGGATCGCATGTGTACCGCTCACGCCGGCTGCGGGCTGACCGCGCGCACCTCGATCCCGGCGGCCGCCAGGTGGGCCTTCGCCTCCGGGATCGTGTACTGCCCGTAGTGGAAGATCGACGCGCACAGCGCCGCGTCGGCGCCGGCCTGGAGCGCCTCGGTGAGATGATCGAGCTCGCCCGCGCCGCCGGAGGCGATCACGGGCACGCTCACCGCCTCGCTCACGGCGCTCGTGAGCGGGAGGTCATAGCCGTTGTTGGTCCCATCGCGGTCCATGCTCGTCAACAGGATCTCCCCCGCCCCCCGCTCGACGGCCTCGGCCGCCCACTCGACGACGTCGCGACCGGTGGGGGTGCGTCCGCCTGCGAGATAGGCCTCCCAACCCGTTCGGGCCGGTGAGGTTCGGGTGGGTGGGGTTCCCGGTCCAGATCCGGGCGCCCCGACGGTGCGCGCCTTGGCGTCGATCGCCAGCACGACGCACTGCGAGCCGAACCGCATCGCCAGCTCGTCCAGCAGTTCCGGGCGCTGCAGGGCGGCGGAGTTGATCGAGACCTTGTCGGCGCCCGCGTCGAGCACCGCCTGGGCGTCCTCCACCGAGCGGATCCCACCGCCGATCGTGAACGGCACGAACACCTCGTCTGCCGTTCGTCCGCGCGAGCTGCACGATCGTGTCGCGCTTCTCGTGCGTGGCGGTGATGTCGAGGAACACCAGCTCGTCCGCGCCTTCGCGGTCATAGTGGGCCGCCAGCTCAACCGGGTCGCCGGCATCGCGGATGTCGAGGAATTCGACGCCCTTCACCACACGGCCACCGTCAACATCCAAACAAGGGATTACACGCTTCAAGTGCACCCGCCCACCGTAGCGACCGGGCGATTATCTATCGAGCGCCGCCAGAGCCTCGGCGACTGTGAAGCGCTGCTCGTAGAGCGCCTTGCCGACGATCACGCCGTCGAGGCCGTCGAGCTGTTGCTCGGCGCGCAGTGCCGCGACGGCATACAGGTCATCGATCGTCCCGATGCCGCCAGAGAGAATCAGCTGCCCGTCGCCGGCCGCACGGGCCATCGTGGCGACCTCCTCACGGTTGACGCCGTCGAGCATCCCGTCGTGGTCGATGTTCGTGAAGACGAAGCGCTTGACGCCCCCCTTGCCCTCGCTCCAGCGTTCGATCGCTTCCCGGGCGGGCACCTGGGTCGCTTCGAGCCAGCCATGCGTGGCCACATAGCCACCGCGCGCGTCGACCGACACCAGCACGTTCTCGTGTCCGTGCTCCTCCATCGCGCGATAGGGCAGTTCAGGATCGGTGAAGATCGCAGTGCCTAGGATCACGCGCCGGGCGCCCGCCTCAAAGGCCGCGGCGATCGCGGCGTCGGAGCGCAGCCCACCCCCGAACTGCACAGGCAAACCGAGCTCGCCCGCGATCCGCCGCAGGTGCTCCAGGTTCACGGGCGCGCCCGACTTTGCGCCGTCGAGGTCGACCACGTGCAGGTATTTCGCGCCGGCCTTCGTCCAGCCGCGTGCGGCAGCCAATGGGTCCTCGTCATAAACCTTCTTCGCCTCGAAATCGCCCTTCACCAGACGCACCGCGCTGCCGTCGAGGATGTCGATCGCCGGGTACAGGATCATGCCGCAAACCCGCTCTGGAAAAGGGATCGCGACCCCACGTCCGGAATTGGAACTTGCTGCGGGCTCACGCGTGGTGTTGAGATCTCGATGGGTTCACGCGCGGCCGATCGATCACGCCGGCACTGCCGCGCGGCCGCACAGCCGTGTGAAGTTGCCCAGCAGCGCGAGCCCGTGCGCCGAGGACTTCTCCGGGTGCGACTGCGTGCCGTACACGTTCCCCTGCCCCACGATCGCCGCGAACGGCTCGCCGTAGTCGGCGCTCGCGAGCACGACATCCTCCTCGGCCGGCCACACCGCGAAGCTGTGCACGTGGTACAGATACGCCGGATCGGGCAACCCCTCGCTCAGCGGCGTCGCCCGCAGCCAGCGCAGCTCGCTCCAGCCGATGTGCGGCAGCTTCAATCCCGGAGCGTTCAACCGGCGCACTCCTCCCGCCAGCAGTCCCAGCCCCGTCGCCCCGTCGTGCTCCTCCGAGCGCTCGAACAGCAGCTGCATCCCCAGGCACAGCCCCAGCAGGGGCACGCCCGCATCGACGCGCTCCTGCAGCAGCTCACCCAGCCCGGCAGCGCGGATCGCGGCCATCCCCGCGGGAAATGCACCCACCCCCGGCAGCACCAGCCCGTCCATCGCGCGCAGCCGTTCCGGATCGGCGCTCACCTCCACGCGCGCACCGACGTGCTCGAGCGCCTTCTCCGCCGAGCGGCGGTTGCCCATGCCGTAGTCGACGATGCCGATTCGAGGTGCCGGCTCGCTTCCAGCGCTCATAGCGACCGCCAGTCCCGGTGACGTCGGGTCCAGTCGGAATAGGTCATGCGGTCAGCGTGCCCTTCGTGCTCGGCACGCCCTTCTCCGTCGGGTCGATGCTCACCGCCTCGCGCAGCGCCCGCGCGAACGCCTTGAACGCCGCCTCGATCATGTGGTGCGCGTTCGTCCCCGCCTGCACTTGCAAATGCAGCGTCAGCTTCGCCGCGTTCGCCAGCGCCCGAAAGAACTCCTCGGTCAACTCGTGCTCGAAGCCCCCCGTCGAGCCCGGCGGCAACTGCGCCTCGAACAGCGTGAAGGGACGCCCGGAGATGTCGATCGCGCAGCTCGCGCGAGCCTCGTCCATCGGCACCGTCGCCGCACCGTATCGGGTGATTCCAGCGCGGTCACCCAGCGCCTCGTCCAGTGCCTGGCCGAGCACGATCGCCGTGTCCTCCGCGGTGTGATGCGCGCCCGTCTCCAAGTCCCCGCTGACCTTCACGTCCAGGTCCAGCCGCCCATGCCGTGCGAGCAGGTCGAGCATGTGATCGAGGAAGCCCACACCGGTCGCGCGCGTACCCGCACCGCTGCCGTCGAGGCCCAGCGTCAGGCGCACGTCGGTCTCGCCGGTCTTGCGCTCGATCGTCGCTGTGCGTGTCTTGTTGGTCGCGGCCATTGTCTGCATTCTCCCTGAGTGAGCTGTCGTTGCCAGCTTAGGCGTCGTCTGCAGGCGGCCCGGCCCCCGCGCTTTCGAGCGAACGAGCCTCCATCGACTCCGCATGCACCTCGAACCCCTCGGCGCGCGCGATCGGCGCCCCCGCCGCGGCGAGCTTGCGCGCCGTCTCCCCGCCAACATCGCCGATCCTCACCTCCTGCATCCGCCGGCGGAAGTGCCGCGCCGACAGCCCCGAGGCAAAGCGCGCCGCGCCCCCGGTCGGCAGCACGTGGTTGGAGCCCGCCACGTAGTCGCCGAACGCCGTAGCGCCGCCCTCGCCGACGAACAGCGCGCCGGCGCAGCGCACGATCGGGGCGAGCGCCTCCACATCGGCGCCGATCAACTCCAGGTGCTCGGGCGCGAGCTCGTTCGCCAGTTCCACCGCCCCCCGCGCGTCTGCAACCTCGACGAGCGCGCACGCTGCGTCGCCCACGGTCGGGCGTGCCACGACCAGGCGCTCCAGCGTCTGCTCCAGCTGCGTCCAGGGTCTCGCGCTCGGCGCGATCGCCACGACGAGGCTCCCCGCCCCATGCTCCGCCTGGGCGAGCAGGTCGAGCGCCGCCAGCTCCATCCCGCGCGTCGCCGGCCTGCGCGCCGATCACGGTCACGAGGTCGCTCGGCCCCGCGAACCCGTCGATCCCGACCACGGCCGAGAGCTGGCGCTTGGCCTCCTGCACGTACAGGTTGCCCGGGCCGACGACCACGTCCACGCGGCCGACCGTCTCGGTGCCGTACGCCAGCGCGGCGATCGCCTGCGCGCCGCCGATCCGGTACACGCGCTCCACCCCGCACAACCGGCACGCCCCCAGGATCGTCCGGTCGATCTCCCCGTCGGCGCCCGGCGGGGAGCACACGACCACCTCCAGCACACCCGCCGCACGAGCGGTCACGACGCCCATCACGACCGTGCTCGGATACGGCGCCCGCCCCCCCGGGACATACACCGCCGCCGCCGCGACCGGCACCTCGCGCAGGGTCACGCTCTGGCCCTGCGGCAGCTGTACCGTCTTGCTCTCGTCGACCCCCGCCTGGGCCACCGTTGCGACGTTCGCGATCGCCACCTGCAAGCCCGCCACGAGCTCCAGCGGCAGTTCTTTGATCGCCGCGTCCAGCTCGTCCTGGCGCGACGACCAGTGGCCCTGGCTCGTTCCCGGCGGTGTCGAAGCGACGCGTAAGCTCGCGCACGGCCGCGTCGCCCTCCACGCGCACCCGGTCGACGATCTCCTTCACCGCCTCCTCCACCGAAGCCCCGTCCGGGACCAGCGCGCGCACGTGTGCAGCCGCCGCTCTCGGGCCGCCGAGGCGCGCGACGTCCGCGACGGCCAGTCGCTCGATCCTCATCTCAGTCGCGCCGTGCGGCGGTCGCGGTGATCGTGCCCGCGGTCGTGTCGGTCATGTGGTCGCACCGGCGCTCACGCCGTCGCACCAGCGGTCGCCAGGCCGCGCAACCGCTGCACCAGCTCGTCGATCCGCGCCGCCTTCAGCTTGTGCGCCACCGGGTTGGCGATCAGCCTGGCCGTGCACACCATCAGCTCCTCGCGCACGACCAAGTTGTTCTCGCGCAACGTCGTCCCCGTCGCCGTCAAATCGACGATCGCCTCGACCATCCCAGTCAGCGGCGCGAGCTCGACCGACCCTTTGACCTCCACGATCTCCGCCTGCCTGCCCGTCTCCTCGAGGTGGCGCGCGGCGATCCGCGGGTACTTCGTCGCCACCCGCATCACCCCCAGCCTCCGCAGCGCCTCGACCGCCGGGTCGGGACCCTCCCTGCTTGCCAGCACCATCGTGCAGCGGCCATAGCCGAGGTCGAGCAGCTCGTAGACCTCGCGGCCACTCTCGCGGTGGGCCGGATCGTCGGATCCGTGCCTGGCCTGCTCGAGCAGCACGTCCTTGCCCGTGATCCCCACGTCGGCGGCGCCCGCCTCCACGTATGTGGGCACGTCCGAGGGGCGCATCGTGATCACGCCGATCTCCTCGAACAGCAGCTTGCGGTCGTTCTCGCGCAGCTCCTCGGTGTCCATCCCAAGCCCCGTCAGCAGGTCGACCGTGCCCTTGAACAACGCCCCACGTGGCACCGCGATCGTGAGGCCGCTCGGAGAGCTCATGCGACCTGCTCCCCCGCAGGCTGTGCGACCGATCGAAGATCGGCCAGCACCCCCGTGCCGCGTTCCTCTCCGGCGAGCGCCTGGTGCAGCTGATCGACGTCGAGCGCAAAGCCGACTGCCGGCAGCGCCCGCCCGAAGCGCCCCAGCAGCTCGTCATAGCGCCCGCCGCCGCCGATCGGCGCGCCGAGTGCGGGGTCGTAGACCTCGAACACAGCGCCCGTGTAGTAGCCGATGTTGCGAATCAACCCGAGGTCGAAGATCACGCGTGCCGCGACATCGGGCTCGAGCAGCCGGTGCACGTCACGCAGCCCCATCACAGCCCCGTCCGCCTGCTCAGGCGTGTCGGCAAGCACCTCGGGGCCACCCCGTCGCTGGGGCACGTCGAGCAGCAGCTCGGCCGCCTCCCCCTCCAGCCCGGCCTCGTGCAGCCGCCGGCCGAGCTCGACGAAGTCGCGACGCACGAGCGCCTCCAGCAGGCCGTGCCGCACGGGCTCGCGCACCCCCAGGCTGGCCATCAGCGCGGGAAACAGCGAGGCGTCGCCCATGCCCACGCGGTAGTCCTTCAGCCCGACGGCGTCGAGCGAGCGGCAGAGCACCGTCAGCGCCTCCGCGGTCCCCTCCGGGGCCGGCGAGCCGATCAGCTCGATGCCCGCCTGCAGCAGCTCGCGCAGCTGTCCGCGCTGCGGTCGCACGCCGCGATAGCAGTGCGCGAAGTAGCAGAAGCGCAGCGGCGGCTCGCTCGAGGTGTAGCGCGTGGCGACCACTCGCGCGATCGGCACGGTCATGTCCGAGCGCAGCGCGAGCACGGCGCCCGACTCGTCGAACACGCGGTATGCGGGCTGCGCTTCGGCCATGTCGGCCGCGCGCGAGCACCGACTCGTACTCGAGCGCGGGGGTGTAGATCTCGCCGTAGTGGTGACGATCGAAGGCGGCGCGCAAGGTGTCTGTGATCGCGCGCACCTCGCCCGTCTCCTGTGGAAGCACGTCGCGCGTGCCGCTGGGAATCGGATAAATCATGGGGAGAAGACCCGAGACTACGCGGGCACGGGCTCGATCGCCACGCGCTCGATCCGCGCGCCGAGCTCGCGCAGGCGCTCGTCGATCCGCTCATAGCCGCGGTCGATCTGGCGGATGTTGCCGATCTCTGACGCGGCCCTCCGCGCACAGCGCCGCCAGCAGCATCGCCATCCCCGCCCTGATGTCCGGCGACTCCACGCGCTCGCCGCGCAGCCTGCGCGGGCCCGTCACGATCGCCCGGTGCGGGTCGCACATCACGATGTCCGCGCCCATCAGGATCAGCTTGTCGGTGAAGATCAGCCGGTTCTCGAACATCCACTCGTGCACGAGGATCGACCCCTCGGCCTGGGTCGCCAGCGCCACCGCGATCGAGGTCAGATCGGCCGGGAACGCCGGCCACGGACCGTCCTGGATCTTTGACTTGTACTCCCCCACGTCCGCCTGCACGGTCAGCTTCTGCTCCCCCGGCACGAGCACGTCGTTGCCGTCCAGCTCCGTCCTCAACCCCAGCCGCTCGAACACCAGGCGGATCATGCGCAGGTCGCCGGGGACCGTGTCCCTGATCCGCAGCTCGCCGCCGGTTACGCCCGCGAGCGCGATGAAGCTGCCGATCTCGATGTGGTCCGGGGCAACCTCGTGCTCGCAGCCATGCAACTCCTTGGCGCCGTTGACCGTGATCAGGTTCGAGCCGATGCCCTGGATGTCGGCGCCCATCTTCACGAGCATCCTTGCCAGATCCTGCACATGCGGCTCGCAGGCCGCGTTGCCGATCACGGTCGTCCCGGGCGTCAGCGCGGCCGCCATCAGCGCGTTCTCGCTCGCCATCACCGACGGCTCATCCATGAACACGTCCGTCGGTTTGCAGCCCGCCGCTCGGCGCGGTCAACACGATCTCGCGCCCGCACTCGGCGCTCGCGCCCATCGCGCGGAATGCGTCGAGGTGCGGGTCCAGGCGCCGGCGGCCGATCACATCGCCGCCCGGCGGCGGCATCACCGCGCGTCCGAACCTCGCCAGCAGCGGGCCCGCGAGCAGGAACGAGGCCCTGATCATCTCCGCCAGCTCGCGCTCGATCTCGACCTCGTGCACGTCCGCGGCGCACAGCGCGACCTCGTTGGGCCCGCGCCAGTCGACCTGCACGCCGATCGCTTCGAGGATGCTCAACATCGCGTCGACGTCCCTGATTCGCGGCACGTTGCCCACGATCACCTCGTCCTCGGTGAGGATCGCGCTGGCCAGGATCGGCAGCGCCCCGTTCTTGTTTCCGGCCGGCCTCATCGTGCCGGCCAGCGGGACCCCGCCTTCGATTACGAACTTCTCCATTTTTCGCTCTCTCCGGCGGAACCTCTCGCCCCTCACGGAGACGCTGATGTCGCTCGCGGGGACGCTCATATGGGGCTCTCCAAGCCTAACAGCCATCTCCCCTCTCCAGTTCGCGGTCGCCACGCTCTGACCTGCCGGTGTGCTGCGGACGGGACCCGACACGCCAAAATGCAACTTCCATTGCAAGTTGTGTGCACATATTTGGCTCTAGCATGCGCTTTTTCGGGATGATTCTCGATACGTACACACGTTCGCATCGATTCCGTCCGCAGCCCCGCCTATCGTACGAACAGATGTTCCCATCAGCGAACTCATCTCTCGCCCGGCGCGCGCTCGATGCGCTGCGCCTCACCCGCTCGTTCCTCACGCTCGAGGACGACTATGCCGTCGACTGGGAGGTCGACAGGGACGAGCCATCTCGTGAGGCGCCCCATCCGCATCGAGCGCCGCTGCGCGGGGGATCCGTTCGCCGGCGGCCGGGCGAGCCGACTGCGAGGCCGCAGGTCTGCCTCTCCCGCCGTGACTCCGGCGAACGTCTCAAGTCTCGGGCTCCCACGACGCGCGGGCCGCCCGAAGGCGGCCCGCGTATGAAAAAACCGGCGGCGTCCTACTCTCCCAGGCCCTTGCGAGCCAAGTACCATCGGCGCTGAGGGGCTTAACTGCTCTGTTCGGAATGGGAAGAGGTGTTTCCCCCTCGCCAAGGCCACCGGAAAAAGGCGAGAGACCTCGCCCTCCTCAGTCCTTCAAAACTGCACAGCGCCACAAACGGGTACCACACACCTGCATGAGACCACGCCCGCGGAGACCCGGTAAAGGGTCTCATGGGAACCCGTAAAGGGCCCCACGGCATGGGTCTCGAGAAGGTGCATCAAAAAAATCCGTCAAGCCCTCGACCGATTAGTACCGGTCTCCTTCGGACGTTACCGTCCTTCCAGATCCGGCCTATCAACCTGGTGGTCTACCAGGGGTCTTACTCCCTCTAGGGGATGGGAGAACTCATCTTGAGGCCGGCTTCCCGCTTAGATGCCTTCAGCGGTTATCCGATCCACACGTAGCTAGCCTGCTATGCCCTTGGCAGGACAACAGATACACCAGAGGTGCGTTCATCCCGGTCCTCTCGTACTAGGGACAAATCCTCTCAATTCTCCAACGCCCACGGCAGATAGGGACCGAACTGTCTCACGACGTTCTGAACCCAGCTCGCGTACCGCTTTAATGGGCGAACAGCCCAACCCTTGGGAGCAACTCCACCCCCAGGATGCGACGAGCCGACATCGAGGTGCCAAACCGGGCCGTCGATGTGGACTCTTGGGCCCGATAAGCCTGTTATCCCCGGAGTACCTTTTATCCGTTGAGCGACGGCACTTCCACTTGCTACCGCCGGATCACTAAGACCTGCTTTCGCACCTGCTCGACTTGTCAGTCTCGCAGTCAAGCTCCCTTACTACCTTTACGCTCTACGCACGATTTCCAACCGTGCTGAGGGAACCTTTGTGCGCCTCCGTTACATTTTAGGAGGCGACCGCCCCAGTCAAACTACCCGCCTGGAACTGTCCAGCACCCGGATTCACGGAATGCTGTTAGAAATCCAATACACCAAGGGTGGTATCTAAAGGTTGGCTCCACGCCGGCCGCAACCGGCGCTTCAAAGCCTCCCACCTATCCTGAGCGAGATGCACCGAATCCCAATACCAAGTTGTAGTAAAGGTTCACGGGGTCTTTCCGTCTAGCCGCGGGTACTCGGCATCTTCACCGAGACTGCAATTTCACCGAGCCCCTCGTTGAGACAGTGCTGAAGTCGTTACGCCATTCGTGCAGGTCGGAACTTACCCGACAAGGAATTTCGCTACCTTAGGACCGTTATAGTTACGGCCGCCGTTTACCGGGGCTTAGCTTCGCTGCTTCGGATCAAGTCCTAACAACTCCACGTAACCTTCCGGCACCGGGCAGGCGTCAGCCCCTATACGTCGTCTTACGACTTAGCAGAGACCTGTGTTTTTGGTAAACAGTCGCTTCAGCCTATTCACTGCGGCCCCCTCGGGCTCCGCTCGCGAAGTGCCTTCACCCTACTGGGGCGCCCCTTATCCCGAAGTTACGGGGCTATTTTGCCGAGTTCCTTAACGAGGGTTATCTCGATCACCTTAGTATTCTCTACTTGCCCACCTGTGTCGGTTTTGGTACGGGCACGCGCTTCCTCCCTAGAGGATTTTCTTGGAGGTATGGCGTCAGGGACTCGCCGGCTTAGAGCCAGCTGGCATCGCACCTCAGGTTATGCGGCCCCGCATTTAACATGGGCCACCCCTACATGCTTACCCCAGGGCAACCATCGCCTGGGTTCCCTTAGCCTTCCCCGTCCCCCCATCGGTCAAACGGAAGCGACGTGGTACAGGAATATCAACCTGTTGGCCATCGACTACGCCTTTCGGCCTCGCCTTAGGTCCCGACTAACCCTGAGCAGACGAACTTTACTCAGGAATCCTTGGGCAATCGGTGGAAAGGATTCTCACCTTTCTTTCGTTACTCATGCCGGCATTCTCACTTCCCATGCCTCCACGGCTGGCTTACGCCGCCGCTTTACTGGCATGGGAACGCTCTCCTACCGCGCGATCGATCCGAAGATCTCACGCACCCGCAGCTTCGGTGACTAGCTTGAGCCCCGTTACATTGTCCGCGCTCGAACACTTGACCAGTGAGCTGTTACGCACTCTTTCAAGGATGGCTGCCTCTAAGCCAACCTCCTGGTTGTCTATGCACTCGAACATCGTTTCCCACTTAGCTAGTACTTTGGGACCTTAGCTGGCGGTCTGGGCTGTTTCCCTTTCGACGCTGAAGTTTATCCCCCAGCAACTGACTCCCGGAGTAGACGTGATGGTCTTCGGAGTTTGCCTGAAGTCGGTAACCTGGTAGGGCCCCTAGTCCAAACAGTGCTCTACGGCCACCACGTAATTTATCCGAGGCTATACCTAAATATATTTCGGAGAGAACCAGATATCACTGAGCTTGATTAGCCTTTCACTCCGACCCACAGGTCATCCGCCCAGTTTTCAACCTAGGTCGGTTCGGCCCTCCACGAGGTCTTACCCCCGCTTCAGCCTGCCCATGGGTAGCTCGCTCAGTTTCGGGTATACCGCCTACGACTATGTCGCCCTATTAGGACTCGCTTTCGCTACGGCTCCGCTCATCGCTTAACCTTGCCGCAGACGAGTAACTCGCCGGCTCGTTATGCAAAAAGCACGCGGTCACACCACGAAGGTGCTCCCACCGCTTGTAGGCGCGCGGTTTCAGGTACTATTTCACTCCCCTTCCGGGGTACTTTTCACCTTTCCCTCACGGTACTAGTCCGCTATCGGTCACCAAGGAGTACTTAGCCTTGGAGGGTGGTCCCCCCAGGTTCAGTCCGCGTTTCACGGGCGCGGACTTACTCAGGAACATCTGACGGAAGATCATGCAGTTTCGTCTACGGGACGATTGCCCTCTATGGTGCGCGGTTCCACGCGCTTTGACTACCACACGATTTTGTAACTTCCGCCGAGCCGGACACGGCTCGGAACAGACGCCCTACAACCCCTCACAAGCAACGCATGTCCGCTTACACTTGTGAGGTTTGGGCTGATCCCTTTTCGCTCGCCACTACTCAGGGAGTCTCTTTTGATTTTCTTTCCTCGGGGTACTGAGATGTTTCACTTCCCCCGCTTGTCTTCTCCCACCCTATGTGTTCAGGTGGGGATAACGCCGCATTACCAGCGCTGGGTTTCCCCATTCGGAGATCCACGGGTCAAAGGCTATTCAGCGCCTAACCGTGGCTTATCGCAGCCGTTCACGTCCTTCTTCGACTCTTGGTGCCAAGGCATCCACCATGCGCCCTTACTATCTTGACGGTGATCTGGCCCAACATGGTCGCGCACGCTCGCCGCGCCTCTTGCGAGACACGCTTGCGTGGTTGACCTTGCAGGGCCCGGTGATACCCGTTATCAGCCGCCGCTTATCGATGGCGGCCGATTTGTGGCTTCTGTGCAGTTTTCAAGGACCGTGGAGAGGCGATAACGCCGGCCGGGTCTCGCATGTGATGGAGCGCGATCTCTAGATCGCGTCTACGCGAGCGCCGAGCGGACGCCGGTCTCTCAAAACTCAACAGGGACGCACACCACCATCGATTCTCGATCGTAGATGCGCATGCTGTTGAGTTTTCAAAGACCGCCGTGCCTCTGTGGGGAGGACATCCCCGGAGAAGACTGTCTCGCCCGGCGTCCGCAGACGTCATCAGGGCGAACGACGTACTATAGCGAGATCGAGCCGGCGTGTCCAGCCGCGGCGCGGGCACTCACGAGAGGCCCTCCAGCAGCGCGCCGACGTCGAGCTCGGCCACGCCCTCCGCCGGCGAGGGGACGCGGTCGCCGGGCTTGTAGAGCACGCAGCGGCCGTACCCCTCCGGCCCGGGATCGGTGCGCACCTCGACCGTGCGGCCGGGCACGTCGACGAGCCAGTAGATCGGTATCGAGGCCCACGCGTACATGTTCCCCTTCGTCTCGCGATCCTTCTTATGCGAGCTCACCGCGACCTCGATCGCGAGCAGCGCCGCACGGGGATGACGGTGCGGGGGGTTCCGTCCCTCCACAAGCGCCAGGTCAGGCTCCGGCACCGAGTCCCACTCGGCTTCCAGCGGCAGCTGCACACGCAGCCGTGCCTGAGCGCGCGCCAGATGACTCGTGAGCCGCTCGATCACCGTCGCATGCTCCTCACTCTGCGGGCTCACCTCGACCAGCAGCCCTTCCAGCAGTTCGATCCGCAGGCCCTCCAGCTCGCCCGTGGCGACCATCCGTTCGTAGGTCCCGACGTCGAGCCGGTGGATCGCGTCCTCACGGTGGGAGTGCTTGTCGACAAGCAGCCCGCCCAGCAGCTCCACGTCCAAACCGTCCAGCGCCCCGGCCTCGACCAAGCGGTGGTAGGTCCCGACGTCCATCCGGTAGAGCGGGAGCGACGGAGCGGGTGGAGCGACTGCGGTTGCCATCGTTGCATTCTACCGGCCCGGCGACTGGGCATCCAGCCACCGGCCCGCCGCTGATCGAGGGTCGTGAAAAAGCATGCGCCGAAAGCTAGCGCGAGCTTGAGACGGGACGCTCGATCGGGGGCGTTCGTCGGGAGCATCCCGCATTCTCCGGAAAAATGCGTTGTGGGCACCGTACTCACGTCAGTTCTACAATCGCCCGATGGATCTCTACACATGTCCGGCCCGTACCCACGGAGCCGATACGCCGATCGTCAAGCACCCATGCGGGGTGGCAGCCCAAGCACTCGAGAAGGCCGGGCACACCTACTCCGTAAAGGTCGTCGGCGGCTTCAAAAATGTGCCCCTCAGCCGTAGAGGCAAGCGTGAGAAGATCATCGAGATGACCGGCCAGCAGGATGCAACAGCGAGCCTTTCCGTGACGCAATGGCCGACGATTTCTCCTGGACCGTGATTGGCAGCACGAGCTGGTCAGGGACCTACGCCGGCAAGCAGGCCGTGCTGACCGAGCTGACCGAGTATTGCGACACACAACTGATTGCGACGGCGCTCGAGGCGCCTGGCGTCCCCGACTAGCGGTCCTCGGTCACGCCGAGGCGGCGACCGCGCGTACCTCGCTGCGCACCACGCTCACCCCGGGCATCGGGCTGCTCCCAACACCAAGCGCCTGCGCGGCTGCCTGGGCGTTCTCTTCCGTGTCGTACACCGCCAACGATGTTCCCTTGCCGTCCTCGAGTGGTCTGAGCCAGTATCCGGCCTGGAATCCCGGGGTCTGGCGGGCGCTGGGCACGATCTGCTCTTGTAGGGCCTTGAGCCCGACCTGCGGACTGGGCTGTCCGCTTGTATCGACCTCGATCAGGACTGCGTGCATCGGATGCCTCCCTTTGACGGTGTCTTGGACCTGACGGCAAACTATCGCAACCGACCTATTGCGGCTGGTGCTCGCTCGCTAGCGTCTGATCGGCGGTCCGCTGGGCTTCTGAAGCGATCGGGCGAACGCCTGCTTGGTCTGGTCATAGCCGGCATCTGAACATCGTTGTTGAGAGTCACGTATTGCATGGCTTCCTTTCGATGGAAACTAGTCGGTGATCGCTCACGTCGCCGGGCGAAGCCGAGGGACGGCAGACGTCGTAGCGCTTGTGCTCGCTGACATCCGATGTCGGTTACATGGGATGTCGGTTACACAGGGCGTCATGTTCGGCCAGGTGCGGGTTTCCAGGAATGACGAGGCGGTTCTGCCCGGCAAAGAAAAGAAACAAAAAATGACGGCTCCTTGCCCGTTCGCCTTTGAAAACCACGACCTCTGGCGTCCTGGCCGTCATTTTTTGTTTCTTTTCTTTGCCGGGCCTCTACTCCGCCTGACAACACAGAAAGGCCAGGAATTCTGGAATATAAATTACCTATCCCAAAATCCTGGCCTTTCCACGTAATCACAACGGTCTCTCAAAACTCAACAGCATGCTGGGGTCGTTTTGCGGGCGATGCCGATCCTGTCCCCAAGTAGTAAGGGACATTTGCGACGTCCGCCCATCCAGCCAGGTTCGGTCGACATGCTAGGCCCGATCGCTCGAATGCCCTCCGGTCCTTCGCGCTCTCATGCTACGAGCTCGAGGCCGGACGGTCGCTGCGATCGGGGCACTGTTATGTGCTCCCTAGAAAGGAGGTGATCCAGCCGCAGCTTCCGCTACGGCTACCTTGTTACGACTTCACCCCAGTCACGAGCCCCACCTTCGACGGCTCCCTCCCTTGCGGGTTAGGCCACCGGCTTCGGGTGTTGCTCACTCCCGTGGTGTGACGGGCGGTGTGTACAAGGCCCGGGAACGTATTCACCGCGGCAATGCTGATCCGCGATTACTAGCAACTCCGCCTTCATGCAGGCGAATTTCAGCCTGCAATCCGAACCGAGACGCACTTTAAGGGATTCGCTCCACCTCGCGGTATCGCAGCCCTCTGTATGCGCCAATGTAGCACGTGTGTAGCCCTGGACATAAGGGGCATGAGGACTTGACGTCATCCCCACCTTCCTCCGGTTTGTCACCGGCAGTCTCGCATGAGTCCCCAACTAAATGCTGGCAACATGCGACGGGGGTTGCGCTCGTTGCGGGACTTAACCCAACATCTCACGACACGAGCTGACGACAGCCATGCACCACCTGTGAACCTGCCCCGAAGGGAAGACGTGTTTCCACGCCGGTCAGGCACATGTCAAGCCCAGGTAAGGTTCTTCGCGTCGCGTCGAATTAAACCACATGCTCCGCTGCTTGTGCGGGCCCCCGTCAATTCCTTTGAGTTTTAGCCTTGCGGCCGTACTCCCCAGGCGGACAACTTAATGCGTTAGCTTCGACACGGGGGGAGTCGACACCCCCCACATCTAGTTGTCATCGTTTACAGCGTGGACTACCAGGGTATCTAATCCTGTTTGCTCCCCACGCTTTCGCGTCTCAGCGTCAGTCACGTCCCAGCGAGCTGCCTTCGCCATTGGTGTTCCTCCTGATATCTGCGCATTTCACCGCTACACCAGGAATTCCACTCGCCCCTTCCGGACTCTAGCCCCACAGTATCCACCGGCATTCCAGGGTTGAGCCCTGGACTTTCACAGCGGACTAATGGGGCCGCCTACACGCTCTTTACGCCCAATAATTCCGGACAACGCTTGCACCCTACGTATTACCGCGGCTGCTGGCACGTAGTTAGCCGGTGCTTCTTGTGAAGGTACCGTCACTCCGTCCGGCTATTCACCGGAGAAGCTTCGTCCCAACTGAAAGGGGTTTACAACCCGAAAGCCTTCTTCCCCCACGCGGCGTTGCTGCGTCACGCTTTCGCGCATTGCGCAAGATTCCCCACTGCTGCCTCCCGTAGGAGTCTGGGCCGTGTCTCAGTCCCAGTGTGGCTGATCGTCCTCTCAGACCAGCTACCCATCGAAGCCTTGGTGAGCCGTTACCTCACCAACAAGCTAATGGGCCGCGGGCTCATCTCGATGCGGAGGCCGAAGCTTCCTTTCCCCTTGCGGGCACATCCGGTATTAGCCCGAGTTTCCTCGGGTTGTCCCGGTCATCGAGGCAGATAACCCACGTGTTACTCACCCGTTCGCGGCTCTGCCCCAGGGCAAGCCCTGGTTCGTCGCTCCACTTGCATGTGTTAAGCACGCCGCCAGCGTTCGTCCTGAGCCAGGATCAAACTCTCCGTGAAGAACTTCACGAAAAGCCTGTCATTGGTTTGCTTTCGCCAACTCGTACGCGAGCGCACGAGTTGGCTACGGCCACGAAACCTATACACCGTGGTTCCGCACCATGACGGGGTACTACAATCCTACTTGACTCTTTGTACCGCCTCCGTGCACGCCGAAGCGCTCCCGTTGACGGGTCGAACCTGGACGCACACCACGATCACGAATGATCGTAGATGCGCATGCTGTTGAGTTTTCAAAGACCGCCGTGCCTCTTTGGGGAGGACATCCCCGGAGAAGACCTATCTCACCCGGCGTCCGCAGACGCCATCAGGGCGAACGACGAAGTATAGCGCGATGCGGCGGGGTTGTCTAGCCGACGCGCAGCCGCGCGAACCTGCGCTTGCCGACCTTCAAGACCGCCCCGTCGGCGCGCTCGGCCGGGACGTCGTGCTCCCCCTTCTCCAGCACAGACCCACCGAGCGTCACCCCGCCCTGATCGATCAACCGCCTGGCCTCCGAGCGGGAGAACCCGAACGCCTCGCTCATCGCCTCGGGCAGGTGCACCGTCCCGTCCTCTCCCGCGCGCACGCGCGCGTCTGACACCTCCTCGGGCGCCGCATGCTCGATGTGCACGCGGTCGAACTCCTGCTCGGCCCTTTCCGCGTCCTGCTCGGAGTACAGCCACGCCACGATCCCGCGCGCGAGCGCGCGCTTGGCGTCGCGTGGGGGTAGCTGATGGGGTGGAATCGTATGCAGTAGCAACCCGTAGTACTCCTCCATCGCCTCGTCGGGAATGCTCATCGTCTTGCCATACATCTCCCCCGGCGCATCGGTCACCCCGATCTGGTTGCCCAGCGACTTGCTCATCTTCTGGCGCCCGTCCGTCCCCACCAGGATCGGCATCGTCATCACCGCCTGCTCCGGCTGTCCATACGCGCGCTGGATGTCGCGCCCCAGCAGCAGGTTGAACTTCTGATCGGTCCCCCCCAGCTCCACGTCGGCCTCCACCGCCACCGAGTCATAGCCCTGCAGCAATGGATACAGCAGCTCCAGCATCGAGATCGGCTCCTTCGCGCTCCAGCGTTTGGCGAAGTCGTCGCGCTCCAACAACTGCGCCACGGTGCTCGTGCGCACCAGCCTCAGCAACTCGATCATGCTCATGTCCAACCACTCGCTGTTGCGCCTGACCTCCAACCGCTGCGGATCGGGGTCCAGGATCTTCGACGCCTGCTCCTGGAACGTCCTCGCGTTGGCCTCGATCTCCTCCTCCGTGAGCATCGGTCGCAGGCTCGATCTCCCCGACGGATCCCCCACCCGCGCCGTGTAGTCCCCGACGATCAGCACCACCCGATGCCCGGCGTCCTGGAACTCCCTCAGCTTGCCCAACACGACCGCGTGCCCGAGGTGGATGTCCGGCGCCGTCGGGTCGATGCCGAGCTTGACGCGCAGTGGCCGGCCCTCGCCGCGCGCCATCTGCAGCTTGGCGGCGAGTGCGCCCTCGGGCAGGCTGTCGACGGCACCCAGCGCGAGGATCTCGGCAACCTCTGAGGCCACCTTAGGTGCGTCGGGCATCGGAGGCCAATGGTAGAGTCTTGTCCTCTGTGGAGTCCGCCGCACCGCCTGCCCGCGGCCGGCCGCGTCTGAAGAGGCTGCGCTTTCTGCTGATCCTCTTCGCCGTGCTGCTGCTCGGCCTCGTCTCGTTCGTCTTCGGCATGTTCGTCGCCGTCGCGTCCGACCTGCCGTCTTTGACCCGCTTCTCGCAGTTCAAGGACGAGCAGAGCTCCTACCTGTACGACGACGTCGGGCACCCGATCGGCGTGCTCAGCCAGCAGAACCGCGTGATCGTCACCCCCACGCAGATCCCCCAGATCGTCAAGGAGGCGGTGATCTCGATCGAGGACAAGCGCTTTGCGACCAACAGTGGCGTCGACATCCGCGGGATCGCGCGCGCGTTCGTGCAGGACATCCAGCACAAAGGCAACCTGCAGGGCGCCTCGACGATCGAGCAGCAGTTCATCAAGAACGCGCTGCAGGCCCAGTCGCACCGCACGATCTTCGAGAAGCTGCGCGAGGCGGCGCTCGCCTACCAGCTCTCGCACAAGTGGTCGAAGGAAAAGATCATCACGGCGTACCTGAACACGATCTACTTCGGCAACGGCGCCTACGGGATCGAGGCCGCCGCGCAGACCTACTTCGGGCAGGACCCCGACCACGCCGGCTGTGGCATGCCCGGGCACGCGCTGTGCGTCTCGCAGCTGCAGCCGTGGGAGGCGGCGCTGCTGGCGGGCATCATCCAGTCGCCGACCGAATACGACCCGGCGGAGCACCCGGTTGCGGCCAGGGAACGCCGCGACGTGGTGTTGCGCCAGATGCTCGACCAGGGGTATCTGACGAGGCCCGTGTACGAAGAAAGCGTCAAGCAGGCGCTGCCCTCCCCGGCGCAGGTGCAGGCCCCCCGGGAGCAGACGATCGAAGGGGTCGACGCCGGCTACTTCACGAGTTGGGTCGCCCAGCAGGTGATCGAACGCTACGGCGCACCGCGCGCCTTCGGCGGCGGCCTGCGGATCAAGACGACGCTCGATCTCGAACTGCAGCGCGCCGCCGAACAGGCGATCAACGGCTACCTCGCCTACTCCGGCGACCCCTCCGCCTCGCTCGTCGCGATCGAAAACTCGACCGGCGAGGTCCGCGCGATGGTCGGCGGTCGCAACTACGACGAAAGCCCCTTCAACCTCGCCACCGAGGGCGAGCGCCAGCCCGGCTCCTCGTTCAAGGCGTTCGACCTCGCCGCAGCTTTGGAGGACGGAATCTCGCCGGACTCGGTCTGGACCTCGAAGCAGAAGACCTTCTACGTACACAGCCCGCGCGGCGTCGAAAAGTTCGTCGTCCACAACGACGAGGGCGCCTACACCGGCTCGAACACGCTCACCAACGCGACCGCCTACTCCGACAACTCGATCTACGCCGAAGTCGGTCTGCACGTCGGCACCACCCGGATCGCGCGGCTCGCCCACGCGATGGGCATAACCACCCCGATCTCGACCAACCCGGCGATGACGATCGGGGGCCTGTCCGTCGGCGTCACCCCGCTGGACATGGCCCACGCCTACGAGACGATCGCCCATGGCGGCGAGCGCGTCAGCGGCACGATGGCCAAAGACGACGCGCCGGTGGGAATCCAGGAAGTGGAAGCGAGCGGTCGCCCGCTCCCGGACGGGGCGCGGCACGACACGAACATGGTCGAGACGAAGCGAATCCTGCCGCCCGAAATCGCGGCCACCGAGACCTCGGTGCTCGAGACCGTGCTTCAGTACGGCACCGCGAAAGCCGCCGCGCTCGACGAATTCGCCGCCGGCAAGACAGGCACGACCTCCAACTACGGTGACGCCTGGTTCGTCGGCTGGAACCACAAGTACACCGTCGCGGTGTGGGTCGGCTACCCGAACAGCCTGGTGCCGATGACGACCCAGTTCGAGGGTGGCCCCGTGCTCGGAGGCACCTTCCCGGCGCTGATCTGGCACGACTTCATGGTCTCCGCGCTGGGAATCGAAAAGGAACGGGCCGAACATGCTGCGCGCCCCAAGGGCTCTTCGAGCGGGAGCGGGAGTGGCGCCGGTACTTCGAGCAGGGGTGAAGTGGAACCCGGTGCGCCATCGAGCACGGGCACGACCAAGACGCCGAGCCAGGGCGCGCCTGCGACGACGGGGGCGGGCGCCGGGGCGGGCAGGGAAAGCGGGAAATCCGCCACGCCCGGCGGCGGCAGTGAAGCCGGCAGCGGCGCGGCCGGGGGCGGTGGGCGAAAAAGAACACACCGCCGCGCCAGCGCCGGCAACGCCCACCCCGGAATCCCCGTCCGCACCGTCTTCGCCGGCGCCGTCCACGCCGGCGACGCCCGCCTCGCCGTCGCCGACGGGCGGGGTCAGTCCCGGGGGCTAGTCTCTGCCTAGCTCAGGCGGGGGATGGGAGCCTGCTGTGGTCCCCCACGCGTGCTCGTGCGCTCCACCTTCTGCTCGAGCTTGACATCGACCAGCCTGTCATCGTCGAACCAGTGACCGTATTGGTGCTTGCCATCCTTGTCCACCTTCGGCACGAGCAGCACCTGGTCACATCCAGATATGTACGAGGTGAAGCCCGCACAGCGACCTTCGTAGCCCGTCAGGTCGTCGCGGTAGAGCCGGCCGAACTTGACCTTTGGCGCCTGCCCGTCACGTTTCCCAGCCTTCCGCGTTTTGTCCTTCAATGACATGTCACGTTCCTTTCGGTGTTGTATTTTCCGACACCGTAGGACGACTTCACAAAGAGTCAATGGCATGTGCAAATTTGATCCAAACTTGGTGCAATACCGTCACACTTTGAATGGGCGCTCGTCTAGTTAATTCATATAGTTCGATATCATCCACTAGATGGCTGACCTGGATGACCCTCGCTTGGCCGCGGACGAGAGACGTTACGGTTGTTCGCCGCACAGAAGCGCCAGGGAAGCTCAACCGCCTTCGTGATCCCGATCCGCGGGCCGGCGAGGATGGTCGGCTCGAGCCACGCGGTTTCACGCGGGAGGATGCGGACAGGGCCGTCATAGAGGTCACCGCCGTTCTCCGTCAGCTCGATCCCGAGCGCCTGGGTCAGCTTGCCGGGGCCCGAGCACAGATCCTCCTCACGCTTCAGGCCCCGCCAGGCGCGCATCGACTCGATCCCCGCGAGCGGTTCGAGCGCCCGGATCAGCACCGCCGCGCCGACGCCCTCGGCCTCGCAGACGGCGTTCAGCAGGGCGTGAATGCCGTACGAGCGATAGACGTAGGCGTGGCCCGGCGCCCCGAACAGGATCCGCGTGCGCGGGGTCAACCCGACGAACGCGTGGCAGGCCGGCTCTGACTCGTGGTAGGCCTCGGTCTCGACGATCACGCCGCTCCTCGGCGGCCCGTCATCGGGAGCGTGCTCGACGACGCAGCCGATCAGATCGCGGGCGACCTCGAGAACCGGGCGCGCGTAGAAGTCAGCGGGCAAGGCCTCGGGCGGCGTGGGCAAGGCGAACGCCTGCGTCACGCGCGACCGGGCGATCTCCGCTTGGTCAGCCCGCAGCGTCGCCATCGAGCACGGCCCGCGCCAGGACGATTTGCTCTTGGACACGCGCAGTCGCGGTCCCGCCCTCGGAGATCTTCGACTCCAGCCAGGAGCTCTGCTGGAGCGCCTCGTAGTACAGCTCGCTGTGGGCGGCCAGCTCGGCGCTGTGCGCGGCGAGCTCCTCCGGCGTGAGCTGCGACAGGGTCCTACCGCCGTCGAGCGCCGTACGCACCAGGCCCGCGACCACACCGTGTGCCTCCCTGAATGGAACGCCCAGGCGCACGAGCAGGTCGGCCACATCGGTGGCGGCGAGCAGCTCGTCCGAGGCCGCCTCGCTCATCCGCTCGCGATCGAAGCGCACGCCCGCGAGCATCCCCTGCGCTGCAACGAGCGTCAGCTCGATCGTGTCGACCGCGTCAAACAGATGCTCCTTGTCCTCCTGCAGATCCTTGTTGTAGGTCAGCGGCAACGCGTGCATCACGCCGTGCAGCGCCGCCAGGTGCCCGACCACCCGTGGGGCCTTCCCGCGCAGCAGCTCGGCCGCGTCGGGGTTCTTCTTCTGGGGCATGATCGAGCTCCCCGAGCTCCACGCATCCGGCAGCTCGCAGAAGCCGAACTCGCTGCTGGACCACAGCACCAGCTCGCCGCCGAGGCGGGACAGGTGCGTCGAGCAGGTCGCGGCGGCCCCCAGGTAGTCGAGGATGAAGTCCCTTCCGGAAACCGCGTCGATCGAGTTCGGCGCAACCTCGCGAAAGCCCAGTTCCTCGGCAACCTGTCCGCGGTCGGTGTCGAAGTTGACCCCCGCGAGTGCGCCCGCCCCGAGCGGCAACCGCCCGGCCTCGTGCTCGGCGTACGCAAAGCGCGCGCGGTCGCGCGCGAGCATCCAAAAATAGGCGAGCAGATGGTGGCTGAGGTACACCGGCTGCGCGCGCTGCAGGTGCGTATAGCCCGGCAGCGGCCAGTCGAGATGCTCTTCGGCTTTGGCCAGTACCACTCCCATCAGCTTCCCGATCGCCGCCTGCGCGACGACGGCGCGCTCGCGCGCGAACATCGCCAGGTCGGTCACCACCTGGTCGTTGCGCGAGCGCCCCGTATGCAGCTTCCCGCCGACCGGCCCCGCGAGCTCCGTCAGGCGCCGCTCGATCGCCATGTGGATGTCCTCGTCGTCCTCCTCGAACGGGAAACGCCCCTCGCTCAGCTCTGTCTCGACCGCATCGAGGCCACCCAGCAACGCGTCGCGATCCTCCCCGCTGATGATCTCCCGCGCCGCCAGCATCTTCGCGTGCGCGCGACTCTGCGCGATGTCCTGCGGCCACAGCCGCCTGTCGAACTCGATCGAGGAGTTCAGGCGCCGGAAGTCGGGATCCTGGGGCTCATGGAAGCGGGACATGAGCCAGCAGTCTATGAGCCCCTCTCCTCAGCCGTCTTGCCTACCCGCCGATCACCGTGCGCAGCGTCTGCGCCACGCGGGCGACCTGCCCCTCCTCCATCGCCGGGAAGAACGGCAGCGCCAGCGAGCGCGCGGCGACGTCCTCGCAGACCGGGAACTCGCCCTCCCTGTGACCGAAGCGCTCGCGATAGAAGCTCATCAGATGGATCGCCGGCAGGTAGGGCTTGCTCTGGATGCTCTGCTCGGCGAGCGCGCGGATCGTCGCGTCGCGATCGACGCCGTGCGGCAACTGCACGACGAACACGAACCACCCCCGCCGGGCGCCCTCGCTGTTGGCGCAGGGCAGCCCGAGCCCCTCGATCCCGGCGAGCGCTTCCCGATATAGCCTCGCGACCCTTCCCCGCGCCGCCAGCATCCCGTCCAACCGCTCCAACTGGGCCAACCCCAGCGCGCAGGCGATGTCCGACAACCGGTAGTTGAACCCAAGACGGTCGTGGTCCAGCCAGCCCATGTCCGGCGCCCGACCCTGGTTACGCTCAGAATCGATTCTCTCCTTCATGCCCTCGTCCCCAAGGGTGACCATCCCCCCCTCGCCCGTCGTGAGCTGCTTGTTCGCATAGAACCCAAACACAGCCGGATGTCCCCGCCCTCCCACAGCGCCCCCATCTCCATAGACAGCCCCCAGCGCCTCACAGGCATCCTCGACTATCCCCAACCCGTGTCGCTCGGCCAGCCGCTCGAACGCCGGCATGTCGGCGGGGTAGCCGAAGATATGCACCGGTAACAGCGCCTTCGTACGCCCGGTAACAGCGGCGGCGGCGGCCTCCGGGTCGAGGTTGAGCGTCACCGGATCGATGTCAGCAAACACGGGCCTCGCCCGCTCGTAGATCGCGGCATTGGCTGAGGCAACGAACGAGAACGGGCTGGTAACGACCTCATCCCCATCCCCCACCCCCACGGCTCTCAACGCCAAGTGCAGCCCGGCGGTCCCGCTGGAAACGGCGCTCCCGCACCCGGCCCCAACCCGCTCGGCGAACGCCCGCTCGAACTCCGGCACCCTTGGTCCAAGCGACAGTTGTCCCGAACGCAGCACATCGAGGACCGCGCGCTCCTCCTGGTCCCCAAGCACGGGCCGCGCAAGCGGAATCACCTCCTCTCCGTTCACGTGAGGCGGGCGGCCAACTGCATTCCATACTCGAGCGAGTCGACCAGCGCATCCCAAGAAGCAGCGATCACGTTCTCCGAGACCCCGATCGACCCCCAAACCTCCTGCCCGTCGGAGGCGTCGAGCAAAACCCGCGTAACGGCCCCCGTCCCCTTCGTCTCGTCGAGAATCCGCACCTTGAAGTTGACGAGGTCGATATCCCGCAGATGGGGATGGATCTCCGCGATCGCGTCGCGCAGCGCCCTGTCGAGCGCGTTCACCGGCCCATTCCCTTCGGCGGTGCGCACGTAGCGCTCCTCGCCGGTGGGGGTGGGAATCCATACCTTGATCGTCGCCTCGGTCTGCACGCGCCCGTCGGCCTGTTTCTCGACGATCACGCGCCATGACTCCAGACGGAACAGCGGCTCGTACTCGCCGGCCTCCTTGCGCATCAACAGCTCGAACGAACCGTCGGCGGCCTCGAACTGGAAGCCCTTGTGCTCGAGCTCCTTGACGCGATCCACGACGCGCTGGGCGAAGTCCTCGTCGGCCGCGATCCCCGCCTGGCGCGCCTTCTCCGCGACCGTTCCGCGGCCTGAGAGCTCGGAAACGAGCACGTCCCGATCATTGCCGACGAGCGCAGGATCGATGTGCTCGAAGGTCTGCGCGTCGGCCCGCACCCCGGCCGCGTGCATCCCGGCCTTGTGCGCGAAGGCATGCTTGCCGACGTAGGGCTGCGCGGGATTCGGCACGCGGTTGAGCAGCTCGTCGACGAGGTGCGCGGTCTCCGTCAGGCGCGCCAACTGCTCGGGCGCGAGCAGCTCGTAGCCGAGCTTCAGCTGCAGATCGGCGATGATCGTGACCAAGTTCGCGTTGCCGACGCGCTCGCCGATCCCGTTGATCGTGCCCTGCACCTGCGTCGCCCCACCTTCGACCGCCGTCAGCGTGTTCGCGACCGCGCAGCCGGAGTCGTCGTGCGTGTGGATCCCGAGCGGCACGCCCGGTAGCGCTTCGCCGACGACCGCCATCGCGACGCGGATCTGCGGCGGCAGCGAGCCGCCGTTGGTGTCGCACAGCACGATCCGCTCGGCCCCCGCGTCGGCGGCCGCGCGCGCGCAGTCCAGGGCGTAGCCGGGGTCTTCGGCGAAGCCGTCGAAGAAGTGCTCGGCGTCGAGCAGCACGCGCTTGCCCTGTCTGATCAGGAAGGCAACCGACTCGGAGATCATCTTCAGGTTCTCCTCGCGCGAGACGCGCACGACCTTCTCGACGTGCAGCGGAGATGACTTGCCGACGAGCGTGCACACGGGCGCGAAGGACTCCGCGAGGATCCGCAATCCCTCATCGGCGTCGGCGTCGACCCCGCGACGGCGCGTCATCCCGAACGCGACGATCTCAGACGTCTCGAAATGCTCCTCGGCGAGCAGCCCGAACAGCTGCTCCTCCTTCGGGTTTGACGAAGGGAAACCGGCCTCGATCATGTGCACGCCGAGCGCGTCGAGCGCATGCACGACGCGCAGCTTCTCGTCCGCGGTGAGGCTCATGCCACCGCCGCCCATCCCGTCGCGCAGGGTGGCGTCGTAGAGCTGGATCGTCGCGGTCATCGGGGTCGGTCCCCTGTCATCGGAGCCTACCCCGTGACTGTCGGCGCGGCCGAGCTCGCGGCGCCGCGCCGGGACGTCGCCGGTGGGAGTCTGGAGCGCGGTCGGGGAAACCACATCGAGCCACTCGCGGTAGCGCTCGCTGCGCCCGTGGATCGCGTCGTCGAAGGCGGCCTGCAGCACGCGCGTGACCTCGCCCGGCTGGCCGGTGCCGATCGTGTGGTCGTCGACCTCGCGCACCGGCACGAGCTCGGCTGCGGTCCCGGACATGAAGACCTCCTCGGCGAGGTAGAGCTCGGCGCGGGCGACGTTGCGCTCGACGACCTTGTAGCCGAGGTCGCCGGCGATCTGGATCAGCGAGCGGCGCGTGATGCCGTCGAGGATCGAGTTGTGCTGCCCGGGCGTTGAGATCTCGCCGTCGCGCACGATGTAGAGGTTCTCGCCGGTGCCCTCGCAGACGTGGCCGTGCTCGTCGAGCAGGATCGCCTCGTCGTAGCCGGCCTTGACCGACTCGACCTTCGCGAGCACGCTGTTCAGGTACTGCCCCGAGGCCTTCGCGTGGGGGATCAGCGAGCGCGGGCTGATCCGCTCCCAGGAGGAGACCTTCGCGCGGATTCCCTTGCGCTTGCCCTCCTCGCCGAGGTAGGCGCCCCACTCCCAGCAGGCGATCGTCACGTCGACCGGCGCGTCGAGCGGGTTGAGCCCCATCTGGCCGTAGCCGCGGTAGACGATCGGGCGGATGTAGCACGAGCTCATGCCGTTTCTGGCCACCAGCTCGAGCGTCGCGGCGCGCAGCTCCTCGGCCGAGTAGGGCACGGGCATGTAGTACAGCTCGGCCGACTTCAGCAGCCGCGCGACGTGGTCGGCGTTGCGGAACACCGCCGGGCCGAGCTCGGTGTCGTAGCAGCGCACGCCCTCGAACACGCCCGTCCCGTAGTGCAGGCCGTGCGTGAGGACGTGGACCTTGGCGTCCTCCCAGGCGACGAAATCTCCGTTCATCCATATGAGGTCGGTCTGGTCCACGTTCATTTCGCTCCTGCTTGGGATTACTCGAGGTGGGCGATCACTGCCTTCGTCGCCTGCGCCGTGCCCACCGTCCCTCCCAGGTCGGGGGTGCGCAGACCCGCCGCCAGCGCGCCTTCAACGGCCGATTCTACAGCGGCCGCCTCGCTTTCCAAACCGAGGCCGTGCCTGAGCAGCATCGCGGCGGACAGGAACATCGCCAGCGGGTTGGCCCTGCCGGTGCCGGCGATGTCAGGAGCGGAGCCGTGGACGGGCTCGAACATGCCAGGCCCATCCCCGCTCAGAGAGGCGCTGGGGAGCATCCCGATCGAGCCCGTCAGCATCGCCGCCTCGTCGGAGAGGATGTCGCCGAACATGTTCTCGGTCACGATCACGTCGAACTCGCGGGGATTGGAGACGAGCTGCATCGCGGCGTTGTCGACGAGCACGTGCTCGAGCTCGATCTGGGAGAACTCGCGCGCGTGCAGCTGCGTGACGACCTCGCGCCACAGCCGCGAGGTCTCGAGCACGTTGGCCTTGTCGACGCTCGTCACCTTCGTCCGCGCCGCTCCGAACGCGGTGCGCGCGATCCGCTCGATCTCCTCGGTGGTGTACGCGCAGAGGTCCGAGGCGGAGGTCGCAGTGCGGGTCTTCTCGCCGAAGTAGATCCCCCCCGTCAGCTCGCGCACCACGAGCAGGTCGGTCCCCTCGATCCGCTCGCGCCGCAGCGGCGAGGCCTCGTACAGGGCAGGCAGTGGCTTGACCGGGCGCAGGTTCGCGTACAGGCCGAGTCCCTTGCGCAGGCCGAGCAACCCTTGCTCGGGCCGCGGCTTGGCGGGGTCCGTCGTATCCCATCTGGGTCCTCCGACGGCCGCGAGCAGGACCGCGTCTGAGTTGCGGCAGGCCGCGAGCACCTCGTCGGTGAGCGCGGTCCCGTGCGCATCGATCGAGGCGCCGCCGAAGAGGTGCTCCTCGAACTCGAACTCGCCGAGCGCCTCGCAGCAGCTGGAGGGTAGGCGCCATGATCTCCGGGCCGATCCCGTCGCCGGGGAGGGTGACGATGTGGTGAGTGCTCATCTGGCTACCTCTTCTGGCTTGCGCTCGCCGGTCCTGCACCCCGGAGCGCTCCGGCGGGCTCGCTCACAGCGCCGTCGTCGGGGTGGGCGCCCAGCCGACGTGCTCGCTCTCGCGCTCGAACTCGGCGATCTCGGCGGCCTGCTCGAGCGTCATCGCGATGTCGTCGAGGCCGTTCAGCAGGCGATGGCGGATCTCGTGGTCGATCTCGAACGGGACCTCGCGCCCGGCAAAGCGGACCTCCTGCTCGAGCAAATCGACCTCGCCGGCGCCGGCGTGCGCCAGGGCGCGGCAGTCCTCGGCGTCGAGCACGACCGGCAGCAGCCCGATCTTCGTGCAGTTGGAGTAGAAGATGTCGGCGAAGCTCGGCGCGACGAGCGCCTGGAAGCCGTAGTCCTGCAAGCCCCACGGCGCGTGCTCGCGCGAGGAGCCGCAGCCGAAGTTCTCCCCGGCGACGAGGATCGGGTTGGCCGGCAACTCCCAGCCGGGCTCCTTTGCCCAGTCGAAGAACAGGAACTCGCCGAAGCCCGTACGCTCGACGCGCTTGAGAAACTGCTTGGGCATGATCTGGTCGGTGTCGACGTCGGCGCGGTCGAGGTGGCTGACGGCGCCGGCGATGACGCTTATCGGGTCCATTTCTAGCTCCAATCCCTGATGTCGACGAAGTGGCCCTCGATCGCGGCGGCAGCCGCCATCTGCGGGGAGACGAGATGCGTCCTGCCGCCCCGTCCCTGGCGTCCCTCGAAGTTGCGGTTCGAGGTCGAGGCGCAGCGCTCTCCCGGCTGCAGGATGTCGGGGTTCATGCCGAGGCACATCGAGCACCCGGCCACGCGCCAGTCGAAGCCGGCCTCACGAAACACGCGGTCGAGACCCTCGGCCTCGGCCTGCTTCTTGACCTGCTGAGAGCCGGGGACGACCATCGCGTCGACGCCCTGAGCAACCTTGCGGCCCTCGACGACCTTTGCGGCGGCCCTCAGGTCACCGATCCGGGAGTTCGTGCATGAGCCGATGAACACGCGGTCGAGCGCGATCTGCTCGATCGGCGTGCCGGCCTGCAGGCCCATGTACGCGAGCGCGCGTTCGGTCGACTCACGGTCGGCCGGGCTGTCGAACTCCTCGGGCGCGGGCACGCTCTCGGTGACGGCACGCACCATCCCGGGGTTCGTCCCCCACGTCACCTGCGGTGAGATCTTCGTCGCGTCGATCACGATCTCGCTGTCGAACTCGGCGCCGTCGTCGGTGCGCAGCTCGCGCCACTGCTCGATCGCCTTGCTCGAACTCCTCCCCACGCGGCGCGCCGGGGAGATCCTGGTCGGTGAACCAGGCGAAGGTCGTCTCGTCGGGCGCGATCATCCCAGCGCGGCCGCCGCCCTCGATCGTCATGTTGCAGACGGTCATCCGCCCCTCCATCGACAGCGCCTCGATCGCCGGACCGGCGTACTCGACGACATGCCCGGTGAGACCGCCGACGCCGAGCTTGCCAAGCGTGCCGAGGATCAGATCCTTGGCGGTCACACCGAAGCCGAGCTCGCCCTCATAGGAGATGCGCATCGAGCGCGGCTTGTGCTGGACCATGCACTGCGTCGCGAGCACGTGCTCGACCTCTGCAGGTGCCGATCCCGAAGGCGAGCGCGCCGAACGCGCCGTGCGTGGAAGTGTGCGAGTCGCCGCAGACGATCGTCATGCCGGGCTGCGTGACGCCGAGCTCGGGCCCGATCACGTGCACGATCCCCTGGCGGTCGGACCCGAGCGAGTAGACGGGCACGCCGAACTCCGCGCAGTTGCGCTCCAGCGTTTCCACCTGCACACGCGAGAGCTCGTCCTTGATCCGCGCGGCGATCGGGGTACCGTCGGTCGGGGTGTTGTGGTCGGCGGTCGCGAGCGTGCGGTCGGGACGCCTGACCGGCCGGCCGGCCATGCGCAGGCTGTCGAACGCCTGAGGGCTGGTGACCTCGTGGACGAGGTGCAGGTCGATGTAGAGCAGGCCGTGGGCCACCTCGTGCGTCTCCCAGATCTTGTCGAACAGCGTCTGTGGCATGGTCTCTTCTCTCTCGTTTCGTGGATCGTCTAGCTGCGTCGCAAACCGGCGGAGACGACCGCCAGAAAGGCAGCGGCGTCTGTGGTCGGGTTCTCGAAGTGGTGGGGTAGATCAGCGTCGAAGGTGACGCAATCGCCCTCTTTCAGCTCATACGACGCGCCATCGCAGATCAACTGAATCGTGCCCTGTTCGACCAGCGCCGTCTCGCGGCTGCCGGGCTCGTGCAATGGACCCCCACCCTCCCCATCGGCCGCGCCCGTCGCGCCGCCAGGGGCGAGCGTGTGGCGCGAGAGCTCGGCGCGCTGTCCGGGCTGGCCGGAGGTCATCACCTCGAAGCTGTGCCCGCGTCGCCTGTTACCCCCGCGCTGGCGGTCGTCCGCACGCACGATTGTGACGGCGCCGTCCTCGTCGAGGCGCAGCAGTTGCGAGAGCCGCAAATCCAACCCAGCGGCGATCCTCGCGGCGACCGTCAGCGTCGGGCTCGTCTCTCCGCGCTCGACCTGCGAGAGCATCGGCGCGCTCACGCCGCTGCGCTCGGTGAGGTCGCGCAGCGAGAGCCCCGAGGACTCGCGCAGCGCCTTCACACGCGCGCCGATCACCGCGGGATCGAGCTGGTCGGGCGGGTGAGTGTCTGGTGCAGAGGCCGATGCAACTGCCATACATGCGTACGTTATCACAGACGAATGTATCGCGTTGCCTGTATGGGCGGACGCCGCAGAGGCGCCCGCCCATACTCAGAGCGTCAGGGTGCCGCGGTCTCCGGCAACCCGATCGCCTCGTCGGCCTGCGAACGCGCTACGGCAACCGAAAGCGCGCGCACGTACGCGCGTGCGGCCGCATCGATGATGTCGGTCGAGACGCCCTGACCCGCGCCGGTGAAGCCATCCAGCTCCACCACGACCGACACCTCGCCGAGCGCGTCCTGCCCCTCGGTCACCGCACCGATCGTGAACTCGCTGAGGGTCGGGGCCTTACCGGTGGCGGCGTTGATTGCCTGGAAGACGGCATCGATCGGACCATCTCCGGTGAACGAGCCGCTCGCAGATCCGCCCTCGGGCAGTGTGATCGACACGCGCGCGTGCGGCGGCCGCTGCGAAGAGGACTCGACGTCGAAGGACTCGATCGCGTAGCCGGCGATCTCCTCGCGTAGCTCGTCGGTGACGAGCGCCTCCAGGTCCATCGCCGTCACCTGCTTCTTTAGGTCCGCGATCTCCTTGAAGCGCTTGAATGCCGTGTTCAGCGCCTGGCCGTCGATCTGAAAGCCCATCTCCTCCAGTGCGTCGCGCAGCGCGTGGCGGCCGGAGTGCTTGCCGAGCACCAGCGAGTTGCTCTTCAGGCCGATCGTCGTCGCGTCCATGATCTCGTAGGTCGTGCGCTCCTTCAGCACACCGTCCTGGTGAATGCCGGCCTCGTGCGCGAACGCGTTGCGCCCGACGATCGCCTTGTTCGGCTGCACCGGATACCCGGTCAGTCGCGAGACCAGCCGGCTCGTGCGCGCGATCTCCGTCGTCTCGATCCCGGTCCACAGGCCGAGGCTCGGCTCGCGCGTGTGCAGCAGCATCACGATCTCCTCGAGCGAGGCGTTGCCGGCGCGCTCGCCGATCCCGTTGATCGCGCACTCCACCTGGCGGCAGCCGGCTTCCACGCCCGCCAGCGAGTTGGCGACCGCCAGACCGAGGTCGTCGTGGCAGTGGACCGAGACGGTGGCCGCGCGCAGGTCGGGCACCAGCCGGTAGAGCTCCGTGAACATCGCGTTGTACTCCCCCGGCATCGTATAGCCGACGGTGTCCGGCACGTTGATCGTGGTGGCGCCCTCGTCGAGTGCGATCTGGATCACCTCGGCCATGTACTCGACATCCGAGCGCGAGCCGTCCTCCGGCGAGAACTCGACGTCATCGGTGTAGCTCTTCGCCTGCGCCACAGCCGCGCGGACCTGCCCCTTGACGTCCTCGCGCGTGGTCTGCAGCTTGTACTCGATGTGCACGTCGCTGGTGGCGAGGAACATGTGGATTCGTGCCCCGCCCACCGCTCGGAGTCCTTGACCGCCTGCCAGGCAGCCTCGATGTCCTGCTTTGACGTGCGCGCCAGAGCACAGATCACGGGGCCTTCGACGTCGCGCGCGATCGCCTGCACCGACTCGAAGTCACCGGGCGAGGTGATCGGGAAGCCGGCCTCGATCACGTCGACCCCCAGCCGCGAGAGCTGGTGGGCGATCTCCAGCTTTTCCTGCTTGTTCAACGAGATTCCCGGCGACTGCTCGCCGTCGCGCAGGGTCGTGTCGAAGATCTTGACGCGGTTGGAGCTCGCTGCGTGCATCGTCTCGTACTCATGTCGTTCGTTCTCCTTCTAGGTCTCTTTCGGGCTTCCTCTCTGCTGGGTATGCGGCTACGCGGCCGCCACGCGCTATTCCCCCCGAAGGGGGAGCAGGAGAAGGAGCGAAAGGGACTTGCGGAACGACATCTGCTGAGCAGGGTAGCACCGGTCGCCGGGTGCCCGCAAATGCTCTAGGGAGTCAAAACGACCTTGCCGACGTTACGCCGCTCGGTGATCATGTTGTGCGCAGCGCCGGCCTCCTCGAAAGAGAAGGCGCCCGCGACGACGGGCTGAATCGTGCCGTCGCCGAGCAGCTCCCGCAGTGGCGCGGCCACCGTGCGCGGCGGCGCTCGTCCTGGGAGAGCGTGTACATGTTCAGGCCGATCACGGCCTTGGATTCGGACATCTGCTTGATCAGGTTGAAGCGGGGCATGCGCAAAGCGGTGCCGAGCGCGGCGATCGGGTTGCGCCGCTCGCCGGAGACGACCCCGGAGGCCCCGAAGGCGACCAGGCGGCCGCCGGGGGCGAGCAACTCGTAGCTTCGCCGGAGGCTCTTGCCACCGATCGCGTCCAGGATCAAATCGAACTTCGGCAAGCCTCGCTCCCAGCCGGCTCTGCGTGTAGTCGATCGCGTGATCGACGCCCAGTTCGCGAGCGCGCGTGCTTGCCGGGCGAGGCCGTGCCGTAGATCTCGGCGCCGTGGCGCTTGGCGATCTGGGTCGCGGCGATGCCGACGCCGCCGGCGGCCGATGGATCAGCACGCGCTCGCCGGGCTGCAGGCTGCCGTAGCCGAAGGCCCGCCCATGCGGTCCCGTAGTTGACGGGGATCGCCGCGCCCTGCTCGAAGCTGAGTCCATCCGGCAGCGCGATCACATCGCCGGCGGGCACTACCACCTGCGAGGCATAGCCGCCGAACATCGGTCCGGGCGATGACGCGCTGGCCGTGATTCAGGTCCTCCGACCCCCTCGCCCAGCTCGAGGATCGTGCCGGCGACCTCGTAGCCGACGACGCACGGCGTCTTCGGCGCGTCGGGGTAGACGCCCATGCGCGCCATCACGTCGGCGAAGTTGATCGCCCGCCGCGGCGACGTCGATGCGCACCTCGCCGGGCCACGAGCTCGGGATCGGGCCGCTCCTGCACCTGCAGCACGCCCGGCCCGCCGTGCTTGGTGATGACGACCGCCCGCATCGACGACACCCTACTCGATTTGGTTAGTGACCGCTAATAGCCCAGCCATGGCGCCGACCAACCGCTCAGCCGAGGTCGACAGCCCAGCCGTCGACGAAGCCCTCCGAGGCGACGATCTCATCGACGACCGCCTCGGGCACGGCGGCGTCGGTCGTCACGACCATCGCCGCGAGGCGCTGCACCGCGCCGTCCTCGCCGTCTGGCCGCCGTCGGGCGTGTGGCCGACGGCGGCCGAGGAGATGTTGATCCCGTGCCCGCCGAAGATCGTGCCGACGCGGCCGATCATGCCCGGGCAGATCGGCGTAGCGGAAGACCGTCACGTACGGCTCGAGCTCGACGGTGAAGCGCCGGCCCTGCACCTCGACCAGATGCGGCACGCGGTTGGGCCCGATGCCGGTGCCGGCGACCGCCACGCGCTCGCCGCCGGCGACCACCGTGACGCGGATCAGCTCGTTGAAGTCCTGCGCCTCGGAGACCGACTTCTCCTCGATCACGATCCCGCGCTCCTCGGCCATGCGTCGGCGCGTTGACGAGGTTGACCTCCTCCTCGGTGCGTCCCCGCAGCGCGCCGCCGATCACCGCGAGCGTCAAGCAGGCGCGTGTCGAAGTCGGCGATCCGGCCCATGAACGCCGCCTCGATCCGCTCGACCGAGCTGCCCTCGGCGAGCTCCATCGCCAGCCGGCCGAGCTGTGTCGCGAGCGGCAGGAACGGCCCGAGCACCTCCATGTCCTCGGCGCCGATCGACGGGGATGTTGACCGCCGTCGAGACGACGCCGCCGGTGAGCGCCGCGACGACCTGCTCGGCGCTCTGGTAGCCGGCGCGGTCGGTCGCCTCGGCGGTCGAGGCGCCGAGATGCGGGGTGACGATCACGTTGGGATAGGCGAACAGCGGGTTCTCGGTCATCGGCTCGCGACGGGAAGACGTCCAGCGCGGCGCCGCCGACCTTGCCCGAGTCCAGCGCCTCGCCCAGCGCCGCTTCGTCGATCAGCCCGCCGCGCGCGACGTTGAGGATGCGCACGCCGTCGCGCATCTGCGCGAACGCCTCGGCGTTCGAGCCAGTCCTGCGTCTCGGGGGTCTTCGGCAGATGGATCGTGATGAAGTCGGCCTGCGCGTAGATCTCCTCGCTGTTGTCGGCCTTCTCGACGCCCAGCTCGCGGTAGCGCTCGGCGCTGACGAACGGGTCGAAGGCGATCACGCGCATGCCGAAGCCGCGTGCCCGCTGGCGCGACGAGCTGGCCGATGCGCCCGAAGCCGAGGATGCCGAGCGTCTTCTCGTACAGCTCCACGCCGGAGAACTTCGAGCGCTCCCACTTGCCCGCTCGTCAGCGACACGTACGCCTGCGGGATGTTGCGCGCGAGCGCCAGCAGCAGCGCCATCGTGTGCTCGGCCGCGGTGACGACGTTCGACTGCGGCGCGTTGGCGACGATGATCCCGCGCTTGGTCGCGGCCTCGACGTCGACGTTGTCCACGCCGACGCCGGCGCGGCCGATCGCGCGCAGGTTCGTGCCCCGGTCGATCAGCTCGGCGGTCAGCTTCGTGGCCGAGCGGATCAGGATGCCCGTCGTAGTCGCCGATCCGCTCGGCGAGCTGCTCGTCGGTCCAGTCGAAGCCGAGCTCGACGTCGAAGTGCTCGCGCAGCAGCTCGATGCCGGAGTCGCCGATCTTCTCCTTGACACAGGACTCTTCAGACGGCGCGGTCGGTCGGCTCATGCGGCTCATCGCCATCCTCTCGACGACCCAGTCGATGCACGCGGTCAGCGCCTGCACGTCGGCCGGCTCCACCGCCGGGAACATCCCGATCCGCAGCTGGTTGCGTCCGAGCTTGCGGTATGGCTCGGTGTCGACGATCCCGTTCGCCCGCAGCGTCTTCGCGACCACGGCCGCGTCGACCTCGTCGTCGAAGTCGATCGTCCCGACGACGAGCGAGCGCTTCGCGGGGTCGGCCACGAACGGCGTCGCGTAGCCGCTGCGCTCGGCCCAGCCGTAGAGGTGCTCGGAGGAGGCCGTGGTGCGCGACACGCACCAGTCCAGGCCGCCGCCGTCGAGCATCCAGCGGATCTGATCGGCGAGCAGGAACAGGCGTCGCGACCGCCGGCGTGTTGTAGGTCTGGTCCTTGATCGAGTTCTCGAGCGCCGTCTGCAGCGAGAGGAACGCCGGGATCCAGCGCTGCTCGGATGCGTCGAGCGCCGCGATCCGCTCCTGCGCGGCGGGGCTGAGCAGCGCGATCCACAGCCCGCCGTCGGCGGCGAAGCTCTTCTGCGGGGCGAAGTAGTAGGCGTCGGCCTGCGTCGACGTCGCACGGGCAGGCCGCCCGCGCCCGAGGTCGCGTCGATCAGCACCAGCGCGTCGCCGGTCGCCGGCTGGTCGCTGCACCGGGACCATCACGCCGGTCGAGGTCTCGTTGTGCGCCCAGGCGATCACGTCGGCCCGCCGTCGGCGGCCGCGTCGAGCGCGGCCGGGTCGGGCGCGTCGCCGGGGTCGGCCGAGACGACGATCGGGTCCTGCGAGGAACGGCGCCCCGCGTCGTGACGGTCGCGAACTTCGAGGAGAACTCGCCGTAGGTCAGGTGCAGCGCGCGATCTCGACGAGCCCGAAGGCCGCGGCGTCCCAGAAGGCGGTCGCGCCGCCGTTGCCGAGCGCGACCTCGTAGCCGTCGGGCAGCGAGAACAGCTCGCGCAGGCCCGCGCGGATCTCGCCGACGAGCGCCTTCACCGGCTTCTGGCGGTGCGAGGTGCCCATCACCGCGGCGCCCTCGCCGGCCAGGCGCGCGAGCGCCTGCGGGCGGACCTTCGAGGGGCCGCAGCCGAAGCGCCCGTCGGAGCGGCTTCAGCTCGTCGGGGATCACAAGTGGCGGTTGTCTCGGTGTGGCGATGACGTTCGGCGTCATGGGCTTCCTTCGTCGGAGATCGTCGCAGATCGAAGAGTGCCCAGGCGCGCGGCGGTGCTGCTCGTCGTCGCTTCCCGGTGGTTGACCCACCTCGAGCGCCAGTCGCGACGACGTGAGCGAGTGTAGCGAACGCGGCTTCAGCAGGCTCCAGAGCGCCTCGCGCTCGAACACGCTCGCCGTCCAGCCCTCCGGCAGGCGGGTCGGCGCCACACCCGCCGGCAGCCCGAGCTTCGCTCTGTCGCCGGCGAGCAGGCAGAACTCGGGCGCCGGGCCCGAACACCAGCTGCCGGCGCCAGAGGCTCGCGTGCTGGGAGTCCATACCGTCACCGAGCAGCTCGCCGAGCGCGCGCCGCTCGAGTCCCCGGCGCTCGTCGCGACCCAGACGGCGACCGACTCCTGGTCAAACTGCGGCCGGGGGCGACTGGCGGATGCCCCTCGATCAGCCCGTACAGGCCGCCGGCGCCGGCGCCGAAACGGCGCGGCGATCTCGTCGTGGACGGTGCGGTGCCCGTGACCGACCGCGGCCTGTTCAGCACGCCGAGCGCCGTGTAGTCCTCGACGAAGTACCAGTCCTCATAGCCGGGACCGCCTCGAGCCCAGGGAGCCAGCCCGGCCGGGGTGGTCGGCGGATCCGACACGACCGCCGAGCCCTGAAAACCGGCCGGCGGAGCGTGGGCCAGCGAGCGGTGAAACGCGATCTCGGGCGTGCTCGTAGGCCTCGACCGCCGACCCGTCCAGCGGGCGATGCCAGAAGACGTAGGCGAGCACGCGACGGTCGGGGGTCCTCTAGAACGAGGCTTGATCCAGTCCATGCCCTCGCGCAGCTCGGCGCCGACGTGCTCGACCTGCGTGTCGGCCTGCTCGGCGCGCATCCGCTTGAAGTTCTCCTGCCCGGCGCGGTTCTCGGCGATCCACTCGCGCGCGAAGTCGCCGTCCTGGATCTCCTTGAGGATCTGGCGCATGCTCGCGCGGGTCTCCTCGGTGATCACGCGCTTGCCGCGCGTGTAGTCGCCGTACTCGGCCGTGTTGGAGATCGAGTAGCGCATCCCCGCCAGGCCCTTCTCGTGCATCAGATCGACGATCAGCTTGAGCTCGTGCAGGCACTCGAAGTAGGCCATCTCGGGGTCATAGCCGGCATCGACGAGCGTCTCGAAGCCGGCCTGGACGAGCTCGGAGGCGCCGCCGCAGAGCACCGCCTGCTCGCCGAACAGATCGGTCTCGGTCTCGTCCTTGAAGGTCGTCTCGATCACGCCGCCGCGCGTGCAGCCGATGCCCTTGGCGTAGGCGAGCGCCAGCGCGCGGGCGTTGCCGGTCGCGTCCTGCTCGACCGCGACGAGCCCGGGCACGCCGCTGCCTTCGAGGAACTGGCGGCGCACGAGATGGCCGGGGCCCTTGGGCGCGACCATCGCCGACATCGACGCCCGGCGGCGGCTCGATCTCGTTGTAGTGGATCGAGAAGCCGTGGCCGAACAGCAGCATGTTGCCCTCGGCGATGCCGTCGCGGATCTCCTGCTCCCAGACGTCGTGGTGCCGCTCGTCCGGCAGCAGGATCATCACGAGATCGCCGCGGCTGGCGGCCTCGACGACGGACAGCACCTCGAGACCCTGCTCGCGCGCGGCGGCAACGGAGGCGGAGTCCTCGCGCAGGCCGACCACGACTTTGACGCCGGAGTCCTTCAGGTTGAGGGCATGGGCGTGGCCCTGGGAGCCGTAGCCGATGATCGCGACGGTCTTGCCGTCGAGCAGTGTGAGGTCAGCGTCGTCGTCGTAGAGCATGCGCCGCAGGCTATCCAACTTACGCGCTAGCGGACGCAACGAGCGTGCGCCCGGGGATATCCAAGGAGCCATCGTCGTCGGTGTAGGGCGCGAAGCGCTCCGCCAGCGCCGCATGGATCTCAGCGATCTCCGACTCGGGACGGTCGAGCACCGCGTCGTGCAACGCACGCGAGAGATCGAGCGTCGAGTCCCAGAACTCCTCGAAGCTCGCGTGGCGCCGGTGCAAGTCGAGCGTCTGCACTCGAATCTCTGCGAAGCCAGCCTGCTCGAGCAACTCCAGCACCCGCTCGGCGCTGCCCAACGTGAAAGGCCCCGGCGTGCCCGGGCTGGCCGGCTCGGTCAGGCCTCGCTCCCGCAGCTCCTCCACCGGAAGCATCATCCAGGGGTTGCAATCGACCTGGTCCCACACCGCCAGCGCGACGCGACCGCCGGGACGCAGCACACGCCGGGTCTCGATCAGCGCCGCGAGCGGGGTCGGCCATCAGCATGTAGCCCCAGCGGCACAGCACCGCGTCGACGCTCGCCACCGGCAGGTCGATCCATTCGGCATTCAGAACCCGGAACTCGACGTTGCTCAGGCCCAGCGCGATCGCACGCTCGCGGGCGCCTGAGAGCATCGCCTCAGCTTGGTCGGAGACGATCACCCCGCCCATCGGCGCGACCAGCTCCGCCGCCAGCATGGCCGTCTCGCCAAGACCGGCCGCCAGTTCGAGCACGCGCTCGCCAGGCTGCAGCACAATCGCGTCGATCATCCAGTGCGAGACCGGAGCGCTGAATTCGCGCATCGCCTCTCGCTGACGGGTCCAGCCGGACGCCGCCTCTTCCCAGGCCTGCAGGCTCGCATCACGGTGGGTGTTCGGGTCGAAGCTCATCGCTCCTCTACACAGACCGGCAGAGCGTTCACGCCTCGCCGCCGATCTGGAGAAGCTCCTTGCGCAAGAGCTTTCCCGAGGAGGTTCGTGGCAATGGCTCGTGGACGAAAGACACCTGCTTGGGGACCTTATGCCGAGCGAGACCACGAGCGCAGTGTGCGCGTAACGACTCGCCCTCGAGCACCGTCCCCGGCCGCGTCACGACGATCGCCGTGACAACCTCTCCCCACTGCGAGTCGGCTCGCGGGAGGACCGCCGCCTCGAGCACGTCGGGGTGGGCCTCGAGCACCGCCTCGACCTCCGCGGGCGCGACGTTCTCGCCGCCACTCACGATCGTGTCTGCCTTGCGCCCGGTCACCCTCAGCCGACCCCGCTCATCGACCACGCCGAGGTCTCCGGTGTGCAGCCAGCCGTCGCCGTCGAGCGATCCGGGCGCGACGGTCGGTCCCGCGACAAGGATCTCCCCCTCCTGCCCGGAGCTCAATGCCGCTTGCGTATCCGCCGACGGATCGACGATCTGCACGCGCGTGCAGAACAGCGGTGGCCCGGCGCTTGGCGGCTGGGTGGAGATGCCATCCAGCGCCACGACGGGCGTCGTGGTGACCTGCGAGCAGGACTCGGTCAGCCCGTAGGTCAGGCTCACCGGCACCCCCGCCTTCCGCGCGCGGGCGATGAGCGCAGGCGCCACCGGCCCGCCTCCGGTCAGCGCGCAGCGCAGCTGCGCGGGACGCTCGAGCCCAGCGTCGAGCAGGCGCGTGAGCGTCGTGGCGACGAGCGAGACGAGCGTGATCTCCTGCTCCTCGATGGCATGGTTGACGGCGTCGGTGTCGAAGCGCTCGTGGAGCACCGCAGTCGTGGCGTAGATCGTCGAGCGCAGCAGGATCGAGAGGCCGCCGACGTGCGCCAGCGGCAGCGCGCACAGCCAGCGCTCGCGCGGATCGAGACCGAGCGCGACGGCCGAGCCGAGCGCGCTCCACAGGAAGTTGCCGTAGGTGAGCTCGATCGGCTTGGGTTGAGATGTCGTGCCGGAGGTGTGGATCACCACGGCGGTGCTCTCCAGATCGTGGCGCGCGGTGGCGTAGCGATCCGCATCGCCGTGGTCTGAGGCCGGCGCGAGCGGCTCCTCGACGAGCACGGCGGCGCCGGCGGTGAGATGCTTCCGCTCGGCCGCCGTCAATCTGAGATCGACCGGCACCGCAACCGCCCCAAGCAGCAGACAGGCGTGGAACGTCTGAGCGAAGGCGAGCCCCGGCGGCAGGGCGATCGCGACGCGCTGCCCGGGCCTCACGCCGCGCGCGGCAAGCTCGGCCGCGCCCAGGCTCGCACCGGCGAGCAGCTCCGTGTAGGAGAGGGCGCCATCAGGCGCCTGCAACGCCACCCCCTCCGGCCGCGCTCCGGCCGCGCGCGGCAGCCATCCCTCGACGATCATCATCCACAGGCTAGCCTTCATCGCGCTCATCCCCAAGATTTCGGCCATCTCGGCCGCCCATCCCAATCCGGCCCGGAGGAATGCTTGTCAACCACCACCTGGATCGCCGCCGGCGAGTACGAAGACATCCGCTACGAGAAGTCGACGGGCTCCGACGAGGGGATCGCGAAGATCACGATCGACCGCCCCGAGGTCCGCAACGCGTTCAGGCCCCAGACGATCATCGAGATCTCACGAGCCCTGGAGGACGCGCGCGAGGACACGCAGATCGGCGTGATCGTGCTCACCGGCGAGGGCCCGGACGCCTTCTGCTCCGGGGGCGATCAGCGCGTGCGCGGCGACTCCGGATATCTGAATGACGAGCAGCTGAAGTCACTGCCCGCCCAAGCCAGAGTCGGCCGCTTTCACGTGACCGATCTGCACGTGCAGATCCGCCGCCTGCCGAAGCCGGTCGTGGCGATGGTCGCCGGGTATGCGATCGGCGGTGGGCACGTGCTGCATCTCGTGTGTGACCTGACAATCGCTGCCGATAACGCGCGCTTCGGACAGGTCGGTCCGAAGGTCGGCTCGTTCGACGGCGGCTTCGGCGCAGGGCTGCTGGCGAACCTGGTGGGGCCGAAGAAGGCGAAGGAGATCTGGTTCCTGTGCCGGCAGTACTCGGCCGAGGAGGCCCTGCAGATGGGCATGGTGAACACAGTCGTGCCGCTGGAGCGATTGGAGGAGGAGACCGTACAGTGGTGCAGCGAGATGCTCGCGCTGTCACCGTTTGCGCTGCGGCTGATGAAGGCCAGCTTCAACGCCGCCGAGGATGGTCTGAGCGGCATCCAACAGCTCGCGCACGACACCAACCTGCTGTTCTACGGCAGCGAGGAGGCCCAAGAGGGTCGCGACGCTTACAAGCAGAAGCGCAAGCCGGACTTCTCCCGCTTCCCCAAGCGGGCCTAGCGTGAGCGCTGTGCGCATCTGGGTGATGGCCGCGCGTCCGCGCACGCTGCCCGCGGCCGTGGCGCCGGTGCTCGTGGGCACGTCACTCGCCCTTGGCGCCGGTCACTTTCGCGCACTTGCGTTCGTCGCGGCATTGCTGGGCGCCGTGTTCATCCAGGTGGGAACGAATCTGTCTAACGACTACTCCGACGCACGGCGTGGGGCCGACACCGAGGACCGGCTCGGACCTGTCAGGGTGACCGCTGGCGGCCTGGTGCCACCGAGCCAGGTACTACTCGCCACATACGTGACTTTTGGCTTGGCGGTGCTCTGCGGCGTCTACCTCGTGGCGGTGGCGGGACCTGAGTTGATCGCGGTCGGCGCCGCCTCGATTCTCGCTGGTGTGCTGTACACAGGCGGCCCGCGGCCATATGGCTACGAGGGGCTGGGCGAGGTATTCGTATTCCTGTTCTTCGGGATCGTGGCGGTCACGGGCTCCTACTTCGTGCAGGTTCAGGCGCTGCCGTGGCAGGCGTTTGCCTGCGCCGTCCCGGTGGGCCTGTTGGCGAGCGCAATCCTGGTAGTGAACAACGTGCGCGACCTGGAGACCGATCGCCGCGCCGGCAAGCGCACGCTCGCGGTGCGCCTCGGCCGCGAGCGCACACAGGCGTTGTACACGGGAATGGTCGTGTGCGCGTTCGGAAGCGCGCCGCTGCTGTGGGCGCTCGGCTCGATGACCCCATGGCTGCTGCTCTGCTGGGCCGCGATCCCACTGGCGCTCGGCACGATCGGGGTCGTCAGAACCCATACGGACGGACCTGCACTGAACGGGGCGCTGGCGAAGACGGGCGCGCTGCAACTCGTCTTCTGCCTGCTGTTCTCGGCCGGAATCCTGGCCGGTGGCGGAATCGGCTCGTGAAGCTGAACACTCGGCGGCACACGCTGAGATTGGCAACGCCGCTGGAGAGCTCATATGGAGCGGTGAAGGAGCGGGCGATCCTGAGCGTCTCACTGACCGACGCAGACGGGCTCAGCGGCTATGGCGAGGCGGCGCCGCTGGAGGCTTATGACGGCGTAAGCATCGAGCGGGTGGAGCAGGCGCTCGAGGCCTACACGCCTGTGCTCGCAAGCTCGGAGGGCAAGAACGGAGCCCAGCTGATCGATGCGTGCCGTGGCGTTGATGATCTACCTGCAGCGTTCGCCGCGATCGACATGGCGCTGTGGGACCGCGCGGGGCGGCGTGCGGGCAGACCGGTCGCTGCGCTGCTCACCGATCGCCCCGCGCGGGCGGTGCCGGTCAACGCGACGCTGTCGGCGCTCGACCGCGCGGGGGCCGCCACACAGGCGGCAGCCGCTGTGGCGGCGGGTTTCAAATGTCTGAAGGTGAAGGTCGGCATCGGCGACGACGCGGGCCGCGTGGCCGCGGTGCGGGCTGCGGCCGGCTCGGAGACCTCGCTGCGCTTGGACGCGAACGGCGCCTGGAGCGTCGATGAGGCAGTGCGGGCGATCGAGGTGCTGGCCCCTGCCGGCTTGGAGCTCGTCGAGGAGCCCACGCACGGCCTGGAGGCGGTGCGCGAAGTGCGCGAGCAGGTGGCGGTGCGCGTGGCGATCGACGAGACCGCGGCCGAGCATGGAGCGCTCGGTGCGGGCGTGGCTGACGCGGTCTGCCTGAAGATCTCGCGCTGCGGAGGCATCTCCAGCCTGATCGCGGCAGCCACGCTCGTCAGGGCCTCAGGCGCAGAGGTGTATGTCGCCTCCACACTCGACGGCCCGCTCGGCGTAGCCGCCGCTCTGCACGCCGCCGCTGCGCTCGCCTCCCGCGGTCCGGTCCCGCCGTGTGGCCTGGCGACGCTCTCGCTGTTCGAGGATCTCGAGAATCCGTTGCAGGCAAGGGAGGGGCAGATCGCGCTGCCCGCTGCCGGCGGGCTCGGAGTGGATCCGCTCTGAGCGGTTCCTCGAGGTAAGGCCGGATGCTCATCTTCTTCGCCGACTGACCCCTTACGGGCACCGGTCGAAGCTACCGTCGCTCGATTGCCTGGGCAACGGCCTCCGGATTCTCCAGCGGCAAGCCATGTCCGCCGGGCGCGACCACGAGTTGCGCGATCGGCAACAGCTCCGCCATCCGCTGCCCCAGCGCCCGATACTTCTCGTCGCGAGCACCGACGAGCACGATGACCGGCATCTGCAGCTCCGCGAGGCGATCCCAGAGGGGCTCCATCTCCCCGGCGCCGATGCCACGAAGCGCCGCGGCGAGCGCGCCGGGACGATTGCGGCGCTGATCTTCGCGTGCGAGGCGACTCGCGTCGGGGGGTTCGCCGACGAACAGCAGCTGGGCGCGCCAGCGCTCGATGAAATCATCGAAAGGGGTCGATTCGAGCTCGTCGGCGAGCAGATGGTCGGAGCGGCGGCGTCCGGCCCGCTCGGTGGCGTCCTCGATCCCAGCCGAGGTCGAGACGAGCACGAGCCTGCTCACGCGCTCGGGTGCCGCCAGCGCGACGTGCAGAGCGATGCGCCCTCCCTGCGAGTAGCCGCACAACACGAAGCGCTCGGGGCCGGCGGCAAGCACGTTGGCAACGCAGCCGGGGAACGTGATCGGATGTTCGGCGTCGGCCGCCGCGCCGTGCCCCGGGAGGTCGAGAGCCAGCGGCAGGTAGCGTTCAGGGTCGAGCCGCGCCACGACGCCGTCCCAGGCGCGATGGGTGCCGCTGAACCCGTGCAGCAGGACGACGCTATCCGGCACACCGCCATCCTATGACCCCCGCTACCGACACCTACCTGCTGCTGCGCGCGTTCGTCGACGAGCTCGCACGTTGCGGGATGCGCGCCGCCTGCACCTCACCCGGGTCGCGCTGCGCGCCGCTGGTGTTGACGCTCGCGCGCGAGGAGCGCCTGTGCTGCTACTCGCACATCGACGAGCGCTGCGCGGGGTTCTTCGCGGTCGGGCTCGCGAAGGCCTCAGGGCTGCCGGTTGCGGTCACCTGCACATCGGGCACGGCCGCCGCCGAGCTGGCGCCCGCGGCGATCGAGGCCTTCCAGGCGCGCGTGCCGCTGCTGCTGCTCACCGCCGACCGGCCGCCGGAGCTACGTGAGAACGGCGCCGGGCAGGCTATCGACCAGCTGAAGCTGTTCGGCGACGCGGCAAAGTGGTTCTTCGAGGTCGGCACGCACGACGCGAGCCCCGAGCGGCTGCGGTGGATGCGCACGCTCGCCTGCCGGGCCTACAACGTGGCGCTCGAGGGCCGGCCGGGCGTGGTCCATCTCAACTTCCCCCTGCGCGAGCCGCTCGTGATCGACGGGGATCTGCCCGAGGATCCAACCGGTCGCCCCGGCGGTCGTCCCTACGTGCGCCGCTCGCCCACCGTAGCCAACGCAAACAACGGTAGTGAGACCCAGCATCTGAAGAGACTGATGGCGCAAGCCAAACGCGGGGTGGTCGTTGCCGGACGCCACGAGCGTTCCCCACCACTCGGCGAGGCCGCCCCCGCCTTCTGCGCGGCGGCCGGCTGGCCGCTGCTGGCCGACCCCCTCTCCGGCGCGCGCCGGGGGGCGGCGGCGATCGCCCACTACGACGCGCTGCTGCGCGACGACCCGTTTGCCGCCGGCGCCGTCCCCGATCTCGTGATTCGGGTCGGCGACCTGCCCGTCTCCAAGCCGCTGCGTGCGTGGCTCGCGGGCCTTGGCGAGATCCCGCAGGTGGCGCTCGACCCCGAGGGCGCCTGGCAGGACCCGGCGTCGATCCTGGCCGAGTCGCTCGCACTGGAGCCCGCCGGGGCCCTCGCCGAGCTGACGGCGCAGCAGCCCGCCGCGGATACGGACTGGCTGGCCGGCTGGCGCGCCGCCGACGAGCAGGCGGCGGAGGCGATTCTGGGCGCGCTCGGTCCCCGCGAGGGGCTCAGCGAGCCGGCGATCGCCGCGGAGCTCGGCACGCTGTTACCCGCAACGGCAACGCTGTTCGTCGCCTCCTCGATGCCGGTCCGCGAGATCGAGACCTTCTGGCCTGCGCGTGACGATCCCCCGCGCGTGCTCTGCAACCGCGGCGCGAACGGGATCGACGGGATCGTCTCGAGCGCGTTCGGCACCGCGGCAAACGGCGACGGGCCAGTGGTGCTGCTGATCGGCGACGTGGCGCTCGCCCACGACATCGGCGGCCTACTCGCCGCGAAGCGCCTGGAGCTGAAGCTGACGATCGTGCTGATCGACAACGGCGGCGGCGGGATCTTCGACTTCCTGCCGATCTCACACGCGCCGATGGCGGCGGAACGCGAGATCTACGCCCGCCACATCGCCACCCCGACGAGCCTCGACTACGAGCGGGCCGCGGCGCTATACGGCCTGACCCATGAGCGCGTCGAAACCGTCCCGGCCTTCCGCGCGGCCCTGGAGCGAGCGTTCTCGCCGCAGGTCGGCTCGGCGATCTTGCAGGTGCCGACCGAGCGCGCGCGCAACGTCGAGCTACACGGGCGTATCTGGGCCGACGTCACGGGCGCGCTGGACAGCTAGGCCCGCAGCGCAACCGCCGCCTCAGGCGTGGCCACACGGAAGCTGAAGCTCTCCTCCAGGTACAGCTGGACGGTGTCGGCGTCGTGATGGTCATAGCCGATCGAGAGGTCCTGCCCCGATTGGAACAGGAAGTCGCCACCGCGCAGGCTGAGCAGCACCGCGCCGCGCACGCCCGGCGCCCACACGATCGGCCCGCCCACGATCTCGCGCAGGTGATCGAGCAGCGGGTAGCCGCCGCGCTCGGCCGTCTCGACCACACCTGTGTACTCCTCCGGTCCCAGCGCCAGGCCGTAGGGGCCTTCGACCCCGGCCTCCAGCAGCAGCTGCTGGGCCCTGGCGACGTGACGCGGGTACTCCACGAAGTCGCCCTCGCCGAGTGCGATCGCCGGATGCGGAGAGGTCTCGGCGATGCCGTCGATCGCCGCCGCGGACCAGCCGTGGAAGACCGCGACGTTCTCCACCGTCGCGATCCTGTGCGCGGCCTCGTCCAGAGCGCCGAGGTCGACATCGTCCGCGCCGCGGTCGCCATCGGCGAGCTCCGCGCGCGAGACACTGAACGGGGCGCGCACCTCGACGAGCGCGAGGACGCGGCGCTGGGCGGCACGCAGACCATCGATCGGCGTCTGCTCAACGGCGGTGGTGCGACCGAGGTTCGTGGCCGAGTACTCCCAGCCCTTTGGGCCGTCGAAGTCGACGAGCTTGCGCGCCGCAAGCGCGGAGCGCAACCGCTCGCGCGCCTCGTCGTCGAGCAGCGTCCAGCCGGCGTCGGTGATCGGGGCGTGGCCGCGGAGCAGATGGTTCATCGCCTCACTCCCCTCAGATCGCCGATGCCGAGCGATCCGGAAGCGGTTGCACCGCCGGCGGCAGCGGGCGCAGCCGGCACATCGGAGTCGGCGGCCGCCTCGGCGGCCTCGCCGTGCTCGACGATGTCGCCGCCCTGGAAGAGCACCCCTTTGGCGATCTCCCGCCACTTCGGGGTGCGACGCAGCAAGAACTCCAGATCCATCGCGAAGTGCTTGAACTCCTCACCCTGAGCGTCATGCATGATCGCGACCGCCTCCGCGTCGGCCTCGACCGAGATCCGCTGCTCGTACCAGCCGATCGCCTCGGCCTCCTCCGTCAGCGACGCACACATCCGGGCGAACGTCCTCGTCTGCGCTGACAACTCATCGGGCGGCTCGTGGTACTGGTCGAATCCCATCTTCTTCCTCCTCGCTCGCTCGGCGGGCCTGCAGTCTTACAGAGCTGATCTTTCGGTTACCAGTACCCGTGAACACCGCTGAACAAGCATCCGGGAATGCACGGCCGCGACCGGCGCGCGCGAGGGCACTCAGCCCGCCAGGAGGGGGAGCAACGCCTGCAGCTTGATCTCCGTCTCCGCCAGCTCCTTCGCCGGGTCGGAGTCGCGCACGATTCCATTGCCCGCATAACAATGGGCGACCCCGCCACGCAGCAGCGCGCAGCGCAAGGCCACGCAGAACTCGCCGTCGCCGGCCCCGTCGGTCCAGCCCACTGGGCCCGAGTACCAGCCGCGATCCAAGCCCTCCAAGGCTGGGATCAGACGCAGCGCCGGCGCTGCCGGCTCGCCGCCGACCGCCGGCGTCGGGTGCATCAGCCCGGCCAGCTCCAAGGCCTCTATCGGGGCGGCCAACTGGGCACGAATCGGCGTCGCCAGATGCTGGATGTTGGCGATCCTAACGAGCTCTGGTTCTGGAGCCGCGGCGACCCACACCGCATGGGGCCTCAGCGCTCGCTCGATCCGCCGCGCAACGATCGCGTGCTCTTCGCGGTAGCTCTCGTCACGCAGCAGCTGCTCGCCCAGATGGTCGTCGACAGCAGGGTCGGCGCTACGACGGGTGGATCCAGCCAGCGCGAGCGTGCTCACGCGGTGGCCCTCACGGCGCACCAGCAACTCAGGGCTGGCGGCCACGAGCGTGGCGTTGCCGCGCCCCACACAGAACACGAAGCAGGACGGGAACGCCTCGCGCAGCACGCCGAAGACTGCCGCCGGGTCATAATCGCGCGGGGCGTGGACCTGGACCTCGCGGGCGAGGACGATCTTCTCGACCTCCCCTGCCTCGATCGTCCGCACCGCGCTCCGCACGGCAGCCTCGTAGTGCTCGGGTGGCATCGCGCTCGCAACCTGGTAGCGCCCCGCCGGCGCGGGATCGAGCAGCGGCAGGGGCGCGTCGCGCAACTCGGCCAAGCGCCGCTCCAGGCGCGCCATGAGCTCGTCCGCCAGATCGTCCGGATGGGCCATCGCCGCCAGCGTCAATCGCACCTCCGCGCGGCCCTCTCCGCGATCGCGCCGCGACACCCTCCGCGTCAGCGCGACCTCGGGCACGATCAGCGATGCGGGCGCGAACCCGGCCCAGTGCGGCGCCTCTCCCCCGTCGGGCGCGAACGCGAACCCCCCAACCACGATCGGCCCGCCGCCGAGACCCTCCGCTGGATCGGCCACCGCGGCGGCCGCCATGCCGCGCCAGCGATCCGCAACCACCGCAAAGCGGTCGGGGCCGGACGCGCTCAGCTGAGCAACTTCGCCCAGCGTCGCCAGGGCCGCCCTCCCCCGGTCGGGCTGCTCGAACACGAACCACTGCTCGCCGGCTCGCCTGGAGGCGCAGACGACAGCGCTCGGGTCCACCTCGGCGGGAAGCGGAACGCTGATCGTCGCAAGGATCTCCTTGCCCGACCGCCGTGCACGCTTGACCGCGAGCTGCATGCGCGCGAGGAGCCGCTCGCGGTCTCCCTCACCCAGCGCGAACGGATGCCTGGACTGCGTGAGGGACGGATGGGACATGGCTCTCGCTAGGTTTCTGACCGTCCGCGGGAGATTGCGATCTCCCCCGTGCGCATCATCTCGATCAGGCCGAAGGGGCGGACCATGCCCTCGAACGCCTCGATCTTCTCGGTCGTGCCAGTGATCTCGACGATCACCGAGCGCTTTGTGACGTCGACGACCTTACCGCGGAAAATCTCGGTGATCTGCATCAGCTCGCCGCGCTGCGCACCATCGGCGGAGACCTTGAACAGCGCGAGCTCGCGGGTGACCGTGTCGCCCGGCTCCAGGTCGCGGATCTTCAGCACGTTGATCAGCTTGTGCAACTGCTTTGTGACCTGATCGATCGGGTGCAACGCCCCGTCGACCGTCAGCGTCACGCGCGAGATCCGCTCGTCGTCGGTCGGGCCGACGGTCAGCGTGTCGATGTTAAAGCCCCTGCGCGCAAACAGCCCCGCGATTCTTGTCAAAACGCCCGACTTGTTCTCCACGAGGATCGACAACACATGCTTGCGCCCGCTGCGCATACTGCCCGACGCCTGTAGTCCCTCCAGGCTCAGGGGCTCTTTCGTGGCCTGCCCACTCATCGCGCTCACCCCACCATTTCCCGTGCGGCGTGCCCGGCGGGAATCATTGGGTATGTGTTCTCCTCGGGCGTCACCCTCACGTCGACCACGACCGGGCCGTCTGTCTCGATCGCCCGCTTCATGTCGTCCACGAGCGTTTTCTTGTTCGTAAACCGCATCCCCGTCGCGCCGTAGGCCTCGGCCAGCTTCACAAAGTCGGGGAACTCGCCCGTGTCGACGTGGCTGTATTTGCCGTCCCAGAACAACTCCTGCCACTGGCGGACCATCCCCAGGTAGCCGTTGTTCATGATGAAAACCTTGATCGGGATCTTGTTCTGCGCACAGGTCGCCAACTCCTGCGCGTTCATCTGCACAGACCCGTCGCCGGCAACACAGCACACCAGGCGATCAGGACAACCCACCGCGGCGCCCATCGCCGAGGGCAGCCCGAAGCCCATCGTGCCCAGCCCACCCGAGTTGATCCAGCGGCGCGGGGCCGGGAAGTCGTAGTACTGCGCCGTCCACATCTGGTGCTGGCCGACATCGCTCGTCACGATCGCCTCGCCGCCGGTCGCCTCGTACAGCGCCTGAATCATGTACTGCGGCTTGATCTCGTCGTCCGCTGAGTCCTCGTAGCCGAGCGGGTACTTCTCGCGCCAGCCTTCGATCCGCTCCCACCAGGCGCTCAGACGGGCGGGGTCGACGCCCAGCGCGCGGTACTCGATCACCAGCTTCGCCAGCACGTGCTTGGCGTCGCCCACGATCGGGATGTGCGCGGGGATGTTCTTCGAGATCTCCGCCGGGTCGACATCGATGTGGATGAACTTCGCGTGCGGCGCGAACTCCGACAGCTTGCCAGTCACACGATCGTCAAAGCGCGCGCCCACCGCGCAGATCAGATCCGCCTCGTCCATCGCGTAGTTCGCCGCGCGCGTCCCATGCATGCCGGGCATTCCCAGCCATTGGGGATTGATCTCCCCACCCACCCGCGCCGGGAAGGCTCCGAGACCCATCAGCGTGCAGGTGACCGGGAAACGGTCGCTGCACGCGAACTCGACCAGCTCCTCCGAGGCGTTAGCGTTGACGACGCCGCCGCCGGCGTAGATCACCGGGCGCTGCGCCGCCGCCAAAGCCTTCGCCGCCTGGCGAATCTGCTTCTGGTTGCCCTCCGTCGTCGGCTGATAGCCCGGCAGACGCACATCGGTCACCGGCTCGTACTCGATCTCGCCGCGCGAGAGATCCTGCGGGATGTCGACGAGCACCGGACCCGGCCGGCCCGAGCGCGCGATGTAGAACGCCTCGTGGATCGCGCGCGGTATCTCTTTCGGGTCCTGGATCATGAACGAGTGCTTGACGATCGGAATCGTGATCCCGAGCGTGTCGGCCTCCTGAAAGCCGTCGGTGCCGAGCAGCTCCGTGCGTACCTGGCCAGTGATGAACACGACCGGCACCGAATCCATCATCGCGTCGCAGATCGGCGTGATCAGGTTCGTCGCGCCGGGCCCGCTCGTGGCGAACGCGACCCCAACTTTTCCGGTCGCCTTCGCGTAACCTTGGGCAGCGTGGCCGCCGCCGGCCTCGTGCCGGACGAGAATGTGCCTGATGCCACCGGTCACGAAGGCGTCGTAGGTCGGAAGGTTGGCGCCACCGGGCAGCCCGAAGACGACGTCGACACCCTCCGCCTTCAAGCATTCCATCACCGCGTCCACCGCGCGCATATCACCGACCTCCTTTCCTTCTTGTCCAGGGATTTATCTCCGCAAAAGCCCAGTGTACCAGCGGGTTTTCGCCGTCCTGAGCTAAATCCCGCTTTCAGGACGACCCGATCCCGATGCCGATCGCGAGCACGATCAGGCCACCGACGGTGACGACCAGCAGCGAGGAGCGCATCGAGACCTCGAGGAACCGTTTGCGGATCCAGGCGATCGTGAACAGCTCCACCGCCACCACGCAGCCGGCCACCAGCAGGGCCGTGTGGACGTCGGAGATGATGAAAGGCAGCGTGTGGAACAGGCCGCCCAGAGTGGTCATCCCGCCGGTGATCGAGCCCCGCACGACCGCCGAGCCTCGACCCGTCTGCTCACCGGTGTCCGACAGCGCCTCCGACCAGCCCATGCTGACCCCGGCGCCCAGCGCGGTGGCGAGGCCGACGATCAGCGCCGTGTGGGAGTTCGCGTAGATCGCCGCCGCAAAGATCGGCGCCAGCGAGGATACCGTGCCGTCGATCAACCCCACCAGTGCGGGCTGCACCACGCGCAGGACGAAGTCCGTCTCGTCCTCGAAGCCCCAGCGATGGATCATCCGCGCGATCCGCGAAGAGCTCAAATGGACGACGGGCTTCACCTGCGTGCTCATACACCTTCACAGGCTAGGCGAAGGCCCGGATTAGGGCGGCCGAAGTGGCTCTGGCCTCTGTGGCCCCAGGTGGGGTCAGGAATGAGGAGCCGAGCGGGGCTCCCACGATTCCGGGGCGATCGCCACTTCGGGGAACTCGAGCTCGGCCCCGCAGCGTGTGCACAGCGCGTCGTAGATCTTCGTCACGCGCCCGCACTGCGGGCACTGCCGGCGCATCTCATCGCGCTCGAAGCGATAGGCGATCGCGGCGATCAGGCCCAGCACCGGGATCAGCCCCGAGATCAGGAACCACAGGAAGAACGAGCTGCCCTTGATCTTGCCGACGATCCCGCCGGCCAGACCGAAGCAGATGGCGATCACGACGTAGGCCATCGGCGGGGTGGGCGGCGATTCCTAGAAGAGGACCCGCAAAGCCCAGATCAGGGCTCCCACCGCCAGCACCACGACGGCGATGCTCGCGACGAACACGACCAAGTGGATCACGAAGTGCAGCAGCAGCCAAACGGCGACGACCAGAATCAGCCCGGCGACGAGCATCTTGCCGAGTGACGGAGATGAAGACTCGTTCGCGTTCATATCCACAGCGTAGACGGTTATGCGGTCGAGCAGGGCGCTAACAACCCCTGCCCGACCGCACTCGCGCGCACCCGGCCGGGGGAAGCCAAGGTGCAGTTGATGTGAGGAGAGAGCTAACTCATGCGTTCTGCATATTGATGCAGGGCTGGACGCGTGCCATTGGCCTGCCGTCCAAAATGTGCACCGTGCGCGTGTTGGGAATGACGCGGCGGCTCAGATTCCCAGTTGCTCATTCACCAGCCTCGTGACCTCACCACCGTCGGCGCGGCCCTTTGTCTCGCGCATCACGTACCCCACGATCGGGCCGATCGCCTTCGCGTTCCCGCCCCGAACGCGCTCGGCGGCGTCCGTGTTGGCCTCGAGCGCGGCCGCTACGATCGCGGCCAGCTCGTCCCCTTCACCGTCGAGCGCGGCAAGCCCCTCGGCCTCAACGATCTCCACGGGGTCGCCACCCTCGGCCATCAGCCGGTCGAGAACTTGGCGTCCGGCACCGACACTCACCTGTTTGGAGGCCACCAGTCCAGCAAGCTCCGCTAGCGCCCGAGGCGTAACGAGGGCATTGGCTGGGTCGTCCTCCAAGCGTCCGGCGAGCTCGACGGTAACCCAGTTGGCCAGAGTTTGAGCGGCAACGTCGACTCCGACGAGCAGAGCCGCCTCGAAGAAGTCGCCCAACTCGCCTCGAAATGCGAGCTGGACGGCGCTCTCGGCGCGTAAGGCCGACTTCTTTCTCGAATCGCTCTGCACGATTCGCGGGCAGCTCAACCATCGCCGCACGTGCGGCCCCCAGCATCGCCTGCTCGATCGCCACCGGCACGAGGTCGGGCTCGGGGAAGTAGCGGTAGTCGTGCGCCTCCTCCTTGGAGCGCAACGAGGTGATCGCGCCCGAGGCGGGGTCGAAGTGGAGCGTCTCCTGCATGACCCTCCCCCCCGCCTGGAGCGTCGCTTCCTGGCGGGCTATCTCGGCGCGGATGCCGCGTTCGATGAAACGGAAGGAGTTCATGTTCTTCAGCTCTGTCTTCGTTCCCAGCTCCGTCGTACCGGCTGGGCGTAGCGAGATGTTCGCGTCACAGCGCAGCGAACCCTCCTCCATGTTCACGTCGCTCACTCCCAGCGCTCGCAGCGTCGTGCGCAACAGCCGCAGCCACTCGCCCGCCTGCTCCGGAGCGCTCAGATCGGGCTCGGTGACGATCTCCGCCAAGGGCGTGCCACCACGGTTGAAATCGACGATGCTCTCCTCCGAGCTCTGGATCCGCCCGCTCGATCCCACATGGATCAGCTTCGCTGCATCCTCCTCCAAGTGCACCCTGTGGATACGCACCTCCCCCAGCCGCCCGCCTTTGCACAGCGGCTCGTCGTACTGGGAGATCTGGTAGCCCTTCGGCAGATCGGGATAGAAGTAGTTCTTGCGGTGAAAGATCGAGCGGGGCGCAAGCTCCGAGTCGAGCGCCATGCCGATCATCAGGCCGAAGTGCACAGCGCTTCGCGTTCGCGACCGGCAGGCTCCCCGGCAGCCCGAGGCAAACCGGGCAGGTGTGCGTGTTGGGGGGGTCGCCGAACGACAGCTCGCAGCCGCAGAACATCTTCGTCCTGGTCTTCAGCTGGACGTGGATCTCCAGCCCGATCACTGGCTCGAGCTCGGTCATACGCGTGCCGTCGACCCTTCGAAGCCGATTGTTCGCTCCAGTGCGTGGGCGGCGTCGAGCAGACGATTCTCGCTGAACGCCGGCCCGGCGATCTGCAGGCCGACGGGCAATCCCTCGCTGAGACCGCAGGGAATCGAGATCGCCGGGATCCCCGCGAGTGACATCGGCACCGTGCAGTAATCGTTCAGATACATCGCCAGCGGATCCTCGGTCTTCTCACCAAGCTCGAAGGCCACTGTTGGGGCGGTCGGCGTGACGATCAGATCCACCTGCTCGAACGCCGCGGCGAAATCCTCGGTGATCTTCGTCCGCACCCGCTGGGCGCGACCGTAGTAGGCGTCGTAATAGCCGGAGGACAGCGCGTAGGTACCGAGCATGATCCGCCGCTTGACCTCGGCTCCGAAGCCGTCGTGACGCGTGCGCGTGTACATATCCAGCAGGTCTTTCGCGTCCCGCGCCCGCAGCCCATAGCGAACGCCATCAAAGCGGGCAAGGTTCGAGGAGGCCTCAGCGGGCGCGAGCACGTAGTAGGCCGCAAGCGCGTGCGGGGCATGCGGCAACTGGACGCTCTCGACGATCTCGGCGCCCAGCTCCTCGGCGCGGCGCAGCGCGGCGCGGAACGCATCGAGCACGCCAGCTTCGATCCCCTCGCCGTCCGCGCCGGCCGAGCCGCCGGTCAGCTCCTTCGGGACGCCGAGCCGGATGCCCTCCAGCCGCTCGGCGCTGGGCAACACGATCTCCTCCGGGAAGCTCAGCGAGGTCGCATCGCACTCGTCGCGGCCGACCAGGTGGCGCAGCATCAACGCCGCGTCGGTCACGTCGCGAGTCAGCGGGCCCGCCTGATCGAGCGAGGAGGCAAACGCGATCATCCCGTAGCGCGAGACGGCGCCATAGGTCGGTTTCAACCCGACGATCCCGCACAGCGCCGCGGGTTGGCGGATCGAGCCGCCGGTATCGGTGCCCAGCGCCCATGGCGCCAGCCCAGCGGCGACCGCGGCGGCGCTCCCGCCCGATGACCCTCCCGGCACCCGCTCTCGGTTCCAGGGGTTGAGCACAGGACCGTAGGCGGAGTTCTCGTTCGAGGAGCCCATCGCGAACTCATCCTGGTTGGTCTTCCCCAACAGCGTTGCGCCCGCTCCAGTCAAGCGCGAGACGGCGGTGGCGGTATATGGCGGCTCATACCCCTCGAGAATCTTCGACCCCGACTGGCTGGGGATGCCTTTGGTACAGAACAGATCCTTCACCGCCAGCGGCACTCCGTGCAGCGGGGCAGAAGCCGGAACGTCGCCGACGGGTGCCTGCGCAGCGACCCAGGTGAAGCAGTTCAGGCCCTCCTCTGCCACGTGTGCGCCCGCGCGGAGGCGATAGGCCTCGAACAACTCCCCAGCCGACAGCGAACCCGCCGCGATC